>CAJWBH010000012.1 GCA_913019975.1 Thalassolituus maritimus
GACACCTTCGCAGTCACCGGTTCTGCTTTGACAGCCAATGCAATCACTGTAACCAGTGCAGCGTCTGGCATTAATGCAGGTAGCGGTGATGACGAAGTCACTGTTAATGATGCCAGTTCAGCACTTACTGGCACTGACAACGCGCTGGACACAGCCGTTTATCAGTTCACCTCGATTGAAAGTGCAGACCTCACCTCTAAGGCTCTGACGGGTACTTCTGGTGTCGATACGTTTGATGTGACTGGGGCTAATGCTCTTACTTCAGCGGATATTGATTTCAGTAATGTTGCCTCTGTCGATGCCGGCAATGGTGATGACAAGGTTAATACGAATGGGGCGACTCTTGTCAGTGACACAGGCGTGGCTGTTGATAACGCCCTGATGACTCAGCAGATTGCATTTACTGCGGTAGAAAATATGGATCTGGCGAACGGTGCACTGGTTGGTAGTAATGCAGCTGACACCTTCGCAGTAACCGGTTCTGCTTTGACAGCCAATGCAATCACTGTAGCCAATGCAGCTTCAGCAATTGACGCAGGTAACGGTGATGACGCAATCACTGTTAACGATACCAACTCAACATTAACTGGCTCGGACAATGAGCTCGATACCGCCAACTACGCGTTCTCGTCGGTTGAAACGGTAGACCTGGCTGATAATGCACTGACCGGTACGGCGAATGCAGACACCTTTGACGTCACGGGTACTAACGCGCTGACCTCTGCAGGAATTAACTTCAGTAACGTTGAAGTCGTCAACGCAGATGACGGTGCTGACCAGGTAAATACCGATGGTGCTGACGCGTCTTTGTTCGCCGAGCTGGGTGATGCCGTTGATTACGCGCTCGAAACTCTGGGCATCACTTTCCGTGAAACAGAAAATGCAGATTTGAATGGCGGCACACTTGCGGGTAGCTCTGAAGCAGACAGCTTCGAAGTAACCGGTTCTGCTCTGACGGCTAATGCTATCAGCGTGACCAATGCAGCCACAGCAATCGATGCTGGTACTGGCGATGATGCAATGACGGTTAATGATGCCAACTCAACGTTGACGGGTGCGGACAATGCACTGAACACAGCGAACTATGAGTTCACATCGATTGAAGTTGCAGACCTGCAAAGCAATGCCCTGACGGGTACCGCTGGTGTCGATACCTTCGACGTGACGGGCGCTAACGCTCTGACATCTGCGGATATCGATTTCACCAACGTTGCGTCAGTAGATGCCAACGACGGTGATGACCAGGTTAATACCAACGGTGCGACTCTGGTCAGTGATACAGGCGTGGCTGTTGATAACGCCCTGACGACTCAGCAGATTGCATTTACTTCGGTAGAAAATCTGGATTTGACGAGCGGTACGCTGACAGGCAGTGATGCAGCCGATAGCTTCGAAGTAACCGGATCTGCTCTGACGGCTAATGCCATCACTGTGACCAGTGCAGCATCTGCTATTAATGCAGGCGACGGTACTGATGTCCTGACTGTTAACGATGCTAATTCGACACTGACGGGTACTGATAACGAGCTCGACACAGCGAACTACCAGTTCACTTCGGTTGAAACGGCTGACCTCGCCGGTAATGCTCTGACGGGTACTGCAGGTGTCGATACATTTGATGTCTCAGCTCCTAATGCTCTGACCTCGGCGGATATCGACTTCACTAACGTTGCCTCAGTCGATGCCGGCAATGGTGATGACCAGGTGAATACCAATGCAGCGACTCTGGTCAGCCAGACCGATGGTGCGGGAACTGTGGCCGTTGATAATGCCCTGACGACTCAACAGATCGCCTTTACCTCGGTAGAGAATCTCGACCTGGCCAACGGTGCTCTTACCGGTAGTGATGCGGCCGACAGCTTCGAAGTGACAGGTGTAACTCTGACTGCGAATGCAATGACGGTGACCAATGCAGCGTCTGCCATTAATGCCGGCGACGGCGATGATGTTCTGATCGTGAATGATGGTAACTCAACACTCACAGGCACGGACAACGAGCTCGAGACTGCGAATTACGAGTTCTCATCGGTTGAAGTTGCAGACCTAGCTGATAACGCTCTGACCGGTACAGCGAATGCCGACACCTTTGATGTGACAGGTACGAATGCGCTGACGTCTGCAGGAATCGACTTCAGTAATGTTGAAGTCGTAAATGCAGATGACGGTGCTGACCAGGTGAATACCGATGGTGCCGATGCGTCTCTGTTTGCAGAGTTTGGAAATGCGGTGGATTATGCACTCGAAACTCTGGGTATCACCTTCCGTGAGACAGAAAATGCAGATCTGAATGGCGGAACGCTCACGGGTAGCTCAGAAGCGGATAGCTTCGAGGTAGCGGCTACTACTCTGACGGCAAATGCTATCAGCGTGACCAATGCAGCCACAGCAATCGATGCTGGTACTGGCGATGATGCAGTGACGATTAATGATGCCAACTCAACGTTGACGGGTGCAGACAATGCACTGAACACGGCAAACTATGAGTTCACCTCGATTGAAGTTGCAGACCTGCAAAGCAATGCGCTGACGGGTACCGCTGGTGCCGATACCTTCGACGTGACTGGCGCTAACGCATTGACGTCAGCAGATATCGACTTCACTAATGTTGCCTCGGTTAATGCGGAAAATGGCGATGACCAGGTCAACACCAATGGTGCGACTCTGACGAGTGAAGCAGGTACCGCGGTTGATAACGCCCTGACGACTCAACAGATCGCATTTACTTCGGTAGAGAACCTCGATCTGGCGAACGGCACGCTGATAGGCAGTGATGCGGCGGATAGCTTCGAAGTGACAGGCACTGCCCTGACTGCTAACGACATCAATGTCACTAACGCTGACTCTGCAATTAGTGCGGGGACCGGTGATGATGCTTTGACGGTTAATGATGCCAACTCAACGTTAACCGGTGCAGATAATGCACTGGATACAGCGAGCTATGAGTTTACGTCTGTCGAAATGGCTGACCTGCAAGGTAATGCTCTGACTGGAACCACAGGGGCCGATACCTTTGATGTGACGGGTAGCAATGCTCTGACCTCCGCCGGTATTGATTTTACCGACCTTGCAGCTGTCGATGCTCTGGGGGGAGATGATCAGGTGAATACCGACGGGGCTACTTTGGTGAGCGACGCAGGTACCGCGAGCGATAACGCATTAGAAACTCAGGGCATCGCATTCACGAATGTGGACTCTGTCGATCTTGCTAATGGTGCTCTTACGGCTACTGATGCAGCAGAGACCTTCAACACCGGTGCAACGTCGGGTCAGGTTGAAGTGAATGATATGACTATTACTTCGGTAGCAACCATTGATGCTGGTGACGGTAATGACTCTCTGGTCGCTGCCAATGATGCTGTGGTTGCCCTGAATGGCACCGAGCTTGGCTTGATCGCATCTGACATCGTCTTCAGCAACCTTGAAGCCGCGGGCTTGTCATCGGGAGCACTGAATGGCACCGCGGCCAACGATGAGTTTGCGTTAGTTGGGGAGAATCAGTTCTTCAGTAACGGCATCCTGTTCAGTGACGTCGCGAATGTAGATGGCGGCACGGGCACCGACAGTATCACCACATCCGCTGCGACCTCGGCGGAGCTGACGGTTACCGATAATGCCCTGGTGGCACAGTCTATCCGTTTCGATGCGATTGAATCCGCCGATCTGTCTGGCGGTACCTTGAATGATGTTGCTGCTCAGACTGAGATTTTCACGCTGGGAGACGAGTCTGCTTCTGTAAGCACTAAAGAAATTCTGTTCACCTCAGTGAGTCAGGTTTCGGCGAATACCGATGATCAGATTCAGGGTTCCACCGGCGATGATACCTTTACGATCCGCAGTGATGAGCAGGTTGCGGCTAACGACATTCTGTTCGATGGACCGCTGACACTATTGGGCTCCGACGGTGACGACACCCTGATCAATGAAATTGACGGTGTGCGTTGGGTGATTAATGCGGTTGGCAACGGTATTAACCAAGTGGGTAAGTTTACCTTCAGCCAGTTTGAATCTCTGTTCAATAATGCGGGTGATCTTGATCTCGCGACGTCGATGCAGGCTGATTTCAACGGTGAGAGTGTTTCCTTTGGTGATAACACCATGACTCTGAACTTTGATGGCTCCGAGAATGTAGAGTTGCTGTCTACTTATGGTTCAGGGACTGCTGCTCAGGCAGAGGGTGACCCAATTGCGATCACAGGTTCTGTCACTGCCGATGAATTATTGATTCTGAGCTACGGTGATATTGAACTGCGGACTGACATTAACCTGATCTCTATTGAGACGCTTAATGGCCAATCCATTGATGTCACCATGATTCAGAATGGCGACCTTGTGATTCGCAATATCGCTATCGAAGGAGGGACCCTGGTTCTTGATAGCCTGGTCGCAGGCACAGGTGCCTTGACGTCCGAGACTGTTAACACCACGGACGTGTCGGCACTCAATGCATACATTGGTACGGGTGAGTCGGGCGTAGCGGGTGCCGGTGAATGGGCGAGTATCGGTGAGACTAACAACCAGTTGACGTTCGAAGTTGCGCTCAGGCTCGACCTCGAAGCGATTACGTTCGTTAGTCCGTTCTTCCCGAACGGCGCGCCATTGGTCTACAACACTGAAGGTACAGAAACCGACTCTCTGATCAGCTCACAGTCGCCTGCGCTGGTTATCGTTGATAGCGTTGGTGACTTCTCGCAGCTGAATCCTGCGGTATTTGAAGCACTGTCTCCATTTATTGCTGATGCGAATGCTGTTGCTGGCTCAAGCGGCTACTACGCGAGCAGCGACGTACCTTCGACGTTGGATACTGAGTTGCTGGCGTCATTGCTGGCATCGTACGAGCCAACGGCCTCGGGTTCGCCGGAAGGCTATCAAGTCGGTGATGAGGAAGAAGACGAAGATGCTCAGGCGTCAGGCTCTGGTATTAACACCGATGAGGAAATCCGTGTTGCATATTCAGATACTGGCGAAGTTCTGGGTGTGGTTCAGAATTATGTCTTCAAGGCGGGTGACTCGTTGTGGAAACTTTCTGAACGCTTCCTCGGAACCGGTTACGCATGGAACTCAATTATGGAGCAGAACCCAGAGATTGAAAGTCCATCGAGCATCAAGAACGGCACTGTGATCCGGGTTATCAAGTCGGTCAGCGACGAGGTTGCTCAAGCCATTCAGAATGCCCTGGACTCTGGCCTGGGTGTGAAGAAGGGCAACACAGTGACCTTCCCGGTTGATGCAAGATCACAGCTTAATATGTGATCCTGTATCACTTGATTAGTCTGCTGCAGATTGTTTGCGGCAGGCTGATCAGGCAGTAAAAGGCAGGCAATAAAAAGCCCCGCTCTTTATGGAGCGGGGCTTTTTTATTGGAGCTGTATCGTGACTGAAAATGGTTTAAACGATTTCCAGTACACCGTCCATTTCTACGCCAACTGCTTTGGGTAATTCTTTCACGCCAATGGCTGCACGTGCAGGGTAAGGCTGCTCAAAGTATTCAGCCATGATGGCATTAACGGTGGCGAAGTTGCTCAGGTCAGTGAGAAAAATATTCAGCTTGGCGATCTGCTGTAGTGAGCCGCCGGCCGCTTCGCAAACCGCGCTCAGGTTTTTAAACACCTGGTGAATCTGAGCTTCAATACCGCCCTCCACGATTTCCATGGTTTCTGGAACCAGAGCAATCTGACCAGACAGATAGACCGTGCTGCCTACTTTAACGGCCTGAGAGTATGTACCGATGGCTTGAGGTGCTTTGTCGGTAGAAATAATTTCGCGACTCATGGTAATCCTTTGTACAGGTTAGAGTTGGGTTACTGATTAGCTTTAGGATATTTAATACGGACGATTTTCGACACGCCGCGGATCGTTCTGAGGCGGCGTATCGTACGTGCGAGGTGTTTACGGCCCTGAACACTCAGCGACAGGTAAGTAACGCTGAGGCGGGCGTCCTGCTCTTCAACACTGATTTTCTCAATGTTGGCTTCTGCCTGGTTTACTGCCGCGGCAACATCGACAATGATACCCCGGCGGTTTTCCATATAGACTTTAAGATCTACCGTAAATTCGCTGCTGATCTCTTTATCCCAGCTCAGGAATACGCACTTTTCCGGGTTGTCGCGGTATTCTTCGACGTTGCGGCAGTTTTCGGTATGAATAACCAGCCCGCGCCCGGAGCTGACATGCCCCAGAATCGGATCGCCCGGAATAGGGCTGCAGCATTTTGCGAAGCTGACGACCAGACCTTCGGTGCCTTTAATTGCCAGGCGGGAGTTATCCTGAATCGAATTCAGATCAATATCGGTATCACGATTGGCAACGAGCAAGCGGCGAGCCATCAGTGGTGCCATGCGGTTGCCTGCACCGATATCTTCAAAGAGGTCTTCGAGGGTCTCTTTTTCAGTCTCTTTCAGAACCAGTTCGACATGCGCCGCGTCGATATCTTCCATGGTCTTACCCAGCGCGCTGAGCGCTTTATTGAGCAGGCGCTTACCAAGCTCAACAGATTCAGAACGGCGCTGAGTTTTCAGGTAGTTGCGGATATTAGAGCGGGCTTTACCGGTGACAACAAAATTGAGCCATGCCGGATTGGGCTGCGCGTTCGGCGCTGTGACCACCTGAATGGTCTGGCCGTTCTGCAGGCGGGCACTCAAAGGTGCCAGCTGCTTGTCGATACGACAGGCAATACAGTGATTTCCGACATCGGTATGTACTGCATAAGCAAAATCGACCGCGGTAGAGCCTGCGGGCAATTCCATAATTTTGCCTTTCGGCGTGAACACATAAATCTCTTCGGGGAAGAGGTCGACTTTAACGTGTTCAACAAATTCGATTGGCGAACCTGCATTTTTTTGCAGTTCGAGAAGGCTCTGAACCCACTGGCGTGCACGCTGTGTGCCGCTGGTCTGGTCGCTTTCGCTCTTATAGAGCCAGTGCGCCGCAATACCATGGTTCGCCATGGCTTCCATATCTTCGGTGCGGATCTGGATCTCGATGGGCACGCCGTTCTGACCGATCAGTGTGGTATGCAGAGACTGATAACCGTTGGTCTTCGGAATGGCGATGTAATCTTTAAACCGCCCTGGCACAGGCTTATAAAGACCGTGCATGGCACCAAGAATACGATAACAGTCGTCGACTGAGTCGGTGACGATGCGGAATCCGTAGACATCCATGATGTCGCTGAGTGATTTCCGCTGGTCGCGCATCTTGCTGTAGATGCTGTACAGATGCTTCTCGCGGCCAAACACTCGCGCAGACACACCACACTCGCTGAGACGGTTACGAATGCTGGCGGTAATATTCTCTACCACCTCAACGCGATGACCGCGAGCGGCCTTCACCGCTTTGCGGATCATCTCTGAACGCATGGGGTAAATGGCTTCGAAACACAGCTCTTCCATCTCAACCCGTACACTGTTCAGACCAAGGCGGTTGGCGATTGGGGAGTAGATATCGAGTGTTTCGCGGGCAATGCGGCGGCGCTTCTCAGGCTTGAGAGATCCCAGTGTCCGAAGGTTGTGCAGTCGGTCGGCGAGTTTAACCAGAATAACGCGGATGTCTTTGGCCATCGCCATCGCCATCTTCTGGAAGTTTTCAGCCTGTTGTTCTTCTTTGCTTTCGAAGTGAATGTGCGTGAGTTTAGACACACCATCCACAAGGTCCGTGACCACGTCCCCGAACTGAGCAGCGAGCGCCGCTTTGGGTACGCCGGTATCTTCAATAACGTCGTGCAGCATCGCAGCCATCAGACTCTGATGGTCGAGGTGCATCTCAGTAAGAATATTGGCGACTGCCAGAGGATGAACAATGTAGGGCTCGCCGCTGCGGCGGCGTTGCCCTTCATGTGCCTGTTCCGCGTAAAAGTAGGCACGACATACCTGTTTGATCTGACTATGGCTCAGATACTGGGTAAGTCGCTCAGATAACGCATCAATCGTAGGCACTATATGCTCTGTAAGAAAGGTCTATCAGAATTCCTGATGACGGGTCTGTGCTTCAAACTCAGCGTTTGCACGAGCCGCTTCTTCCTGTGCTGCCATAGTTGCAGGAGTCACGAGGTCGTCAGCAATTTCACGCAGAGCCAGTACAGTAGGCTTGTCGTTTTCTTCGGCAACCATAGGTTCCGCGCCATCAACTTGCATCTGGCGGGCGCGCTTGGCAGCCAGCATGACGAGTTCAAAGCGGTTATCAACGTTTGTCAGGCAATCTTCAACGGTTACGCGAGCCATGGTTTTTCCTGTAAGCGAATTAAATTCAGTGGAACCTTCTATTGTATTCGATTCCAGCGATAAAGGAAGAGGTCAGACAAAAATCTCAGTCATTACCCAGCAGATCTTTGAGAGTCTGGGCATGTCTGGCCTGCTGTGCCTCGAGGCGGTGACGGCGCGCGATGATGATGGCGCGCAGTTCCTCAAGGGTGTTGTTGAAATCATCATTGATGATCAGATAGTCATATTCGCCGTAATGGCTCATCTCGCTGCGGGCATCGCGCATACGGCGCTGAATGGTCTCGTCGCTGTCCTGGCCACGATTCTGCAGACGTTGCTCCAGTGCCTCAATCGAGGGCGGGGCAATAAACACTGAGATCGCCTCTGGCATCAGACGGCGCACCTGCTCGGCACCCTGCCAGTCAATCTCCAGAATGACGTCACGGCCCGCTTCAAGCTCTGACTCGACCCAGCGCTGAGACGTACCGTAGTAGTTGTCGAATACCTGAGCGTGCTCAAGGAAGGCGCTCTCACCGATCAGTTGCTGAAAATCTTCTTTACTGACGAAGTGATAGTCTTTGCCATCGACCTCTCCCGGACGTGGAGCGCGAGTAGTGTGCGACACAGAGACGCCTATATATCCCGTACTGTCGAGCAGGGCCTTTACCAGGCTGGTTTTACCTGCGCCCGAAGGGGCGGAGAAGATAAACAGGGTTCCGGTAAATGATTTAGCCATGCTGATCCAGTCGTTTAAGTGTTTGGCCTGACAGTATACCTCAGGCTGTCCATGCGTACATGCCGGAAGCCTTGCCGAGAATCTTAGTCGCAATATGCTCGTCAGCAGGGCGACCGGCAATGCCGTAGCAGACATGCAGGGGCAGCAAATGCTCTTCGCGTGGATGGCAATAGCGGGCACTCGGTGCCTCAGCCCAATGCTGAAGGCGTTGCCGCCTGTCGTCTTCTGTCAGCGTTGTGCTCATGCAGGTTTCTTCCAGCCATCCCTGAAATGCCGCATTTGCAGCGTGCATATCGTTGCTCTCGGGTATAAAAAAGGCGCGCATATTATGGAAAGAAAAGCCGGAACCTATGATGAGCAGATCATCGTAATCCAGCCCTTGCAATGCTTCACCGATACGCAGGTGTTCATCCGGGTCGAGACCTTTCACCAGTGATAATTGTATGGCTGGAATATCGGCCTCCGGATACATCAGCATCAGCGGAATATACAGGCCGTGGTCGTAAGGGCGGTCCGGGCTGCTTTCCGCATGAATACCAGCATTTTGCAGGGCAGAAACTACCTTTTCTGCCAGAGCAGGTTCCCCCGGAGACGGGTATTGAAGTTGGTAAGCTTCATCCGGAAAACCACCATAGTCATACATCATGCCCGGCTGACTGGCTGAGGTCACCGTAGGGCGACTGGCTTCCCAGTGCGCACTGATTACCAGGATCGCTTTTGGCCGAGGTAGCTCTCTCGCCAGCTGTTTTAAATTGCTTACCATTTCCGCATGGCCGGGGTCACCAAGAACGGGCAGAGGGCCGCCGCCGTGGGAAATAAAAATGGTATTTACAGTACTCATAACACCTCTTTTCTCAGATCGGGATTAAGCTGGCCTTTAATTTTGTTCAGGCGAACGAGGCCTGAGTTTTCTGTTGGCGCAGCTTTTCAGAAATCAGCTGGTCAACTGACAGGCTGCCCGCACCCTGAACCACCAGAGCAATACTGATGACGAAGAGTGTCAGAGCATATTCGTAACCGTTGTTTGCCATAAAGAGTCCGTTACTGATATGCACGCTGAAGATGGCAATCAGCATAGTAAAAGTGGTCAGCAGTGCCGCAGGGCGTGTCAGTACACCCAGTACCAGAGCGAGGCCGCCGAAGAACTCTGCGCTACCGGCAAGGAGTGCCATGAGTACGCCAGGTTCAAGACCAATACTGGCCATCCACTGACCGGTGCCTTCCAGTCCGTAGCCACCAAACCAACCGAACAGCTTTTGTGAGCCGTGCGCTGCCAGAATAAGGCCAACCGGGATACGCAGGATAAAAGGAGCGAAGCCGGCATTGGATTCGAAGATTTTCTGAATGTTCATAGTATGCCCCCCTATGGAGTTCTGCTTAAGTGATGTGTGTACTTTACTGCTCGCTTCCATGTTGATTAATGGGGTTTTTGTTGTCTCATTATCAATGTTTCGTTGATAATCGTTGGCCTGCTTTATCTGTGTCGGAGAGGTCGGGATCGCATATGGATCGAATAGAGGCGATGCGCACGCTGGTCAGCGTGGTGCATGAGGGTAGCTTTACCCGGGCCGCGGAGCGTCTGGCGATGTCGCCGCAGCTGGTCAGTAAATACGTTGCGCAATTGGAGGAGCACCTTGGCGTGCGGCTTCTTAACCGCACCACGCGGCGCATTCACCTGACCGAGGCGGGAGAACGCTACGTCCAGCAGGCCCAGCAGATTCTGTCGGACATTGACGATATGGAGAGTCAGGCTGGTGACCTTCAGGCTCAGGCACGGGGCCTGCTGAGAATTGCAGCCCCCGTGTCGTTCGCGAGCCTGCATCTTGCCGAGCCGCTGGTGTTGTTCCAACGGGAGAACCCGGAAGTGGGTATCGATCTTCAGTTAAACGACCGCAAGGTGGACATCATCGACGAAGGCTTCGATGTCGCCTTGCGCATCGGGCAACTGAAAGACTCCTCGCTGGTGGCCCGAAAGCTCACAGAGATCCGTCTGGCGTACTGCGCATCACCTGAGTATCTGAAAAAATATGGCGAGCCGACATCGGTAGCAGAGTTGCCCCAGCATCGTTTTCTTCATTACAGCTACATGGAAGATGAGCAGTTGCGCCAGGCTGGGATTCAACGTGGCAATCAGTTCAGCTGCAATAACGGCGAAGTTCTGAATAATGCCGCAATTGCGGGTGCGGGCATTGTGATGCAGCCGACTTTTATCTCAGGGGCTGCACTGGCTGATGGACGCCTGGTGGAAATACTCAAACAAGAAGCACCGGAGCCCATTGCCCTGTACGCTGTGTATGCACACCGCACTTTGTTATCCAGTAAAGTGCGGGCATTTATCGATTCCCTGAGTGATTACTTTTCGGGTGTGCCGCCTTGGGATAAATCGTAAAAAGCAGTTAAAACCCGACAGTAATTACTCAATATTCTGAACCTGTTCACGCATCTGCTCGATCAGTACTTTAAGGTCAACGGCAATGCTTGTCAGTTCGGTGCGCATTGCCTTAGATGAAAGCGTATTCGCCTCACGGTTTAACTCCTGCATCATAAAATCCAGACGTCGGCCAATGGGCTCTTCACGTTGCAGAATATCCAGTACTTCATCGATATGGGTGCGCAGCCGATCGGTTTCTTCTGCAATATCGGCTTTTTGCGCGAGCAATACCATTTCCTGCTCGAGGCGTTCGGTATCCGGATTTTCGATCAACTCATTGAGTTTGTTTAACAGATGAGTGCGCTGAGCGGCAAGGGCTTCTGGTATTATTTTATCCGCTTGCTCAGAAAGATTACGTGCTTCGTCACAGCGTTGCTGTATCAGTTCTTTGAGGGAAGCACCTTCACGCTTACGTGCAATAATTAACGACTCGAGACATTCGTTGAATGAACCTAACGCGCTTTTCTGAAGCGCTTTGAGATCGGTTGTTGTGCTTTCTAATACCCCCGGCCATTGCAGAATTTTCAGCGCATCCAGCGCATTTCCCGGGCCGATCACTTCATGAACTTTATCCGCTGCATCATTCAGTGAAGCAACGAGGTCCTGATTAACCTGTAAGTTCTGCTGTTTCTGGGATGGCTGAAAGCGCAGGAATACTTCAACTTTACCGCGGTTTAATCTGGACTTAATGCACTCGCGAAGAGCTGGCTCCATATCGCGAAACTCATCAGGCAGACGAAAATGAAGTTCCAGATAGCGACTGTTTACTGAGCGGATTTCCCAGGTGATCCGGCCAGAATCTGTGTCTATAGTGCTTCTGGAGAACGCTGTCATGCTAAGGGCCATACAAACCTCGATACGGATGGTCAGGCCGTTAGTTTAGTAGTTCACTGCCAAATACACGAGGGGATGGTGCCTGGTCTGCTCGAGTAAACAAAACTAAAGCGTACAAAACGAAAGCACATAAAAAAGGGGGCCGAAGCCCCCGAGTGTGGAGTGGGGCTTCCCTGGCCCCGAGGTGCTGGGCTTAGCCCAATTCAGTCTGTGCACAACAGACGAATACTGCATAAGCCGTCAAATAATGGCTCAAGACCTGTGTCTGAAAGTGCATCAATAAGTTCACCGCCCACCTGTAATAATCCGAGATCGAGATTCGGATCGGTCAGTGCGCCAGCTTTCAGCAAATCCTCTGAGATCACAGTCAGAGTGAGCAATTTACCTGCTTCAACCGTAGCCAGTGACGTCTTGAGAATTTCAACATCAACTAACCGGGTAATATCCTCCTGATTGGTCAGTGAACCCAGAACAGGTAGCTGACCGATTTGATTCAGCAGGTCAACGAGCGGCTCTTCGAGTGCTTCTGGCAGAGGCAGGCCACTGTCATCCAGAACCTGAATATCGACCAGTCCACCTTCGCTGAAGACAAGCTCACCAACCGTCAGGAAGGACTGAGCCAGCGCCGCTGGGTCGCCGTTAGCCAGTGCGTCGGCAAAAGCTTGCTGAACGCCTTCGCTGAAGCTACCGAAGCCTATGTTTACTGACAGAGTACATGCGGCTTCTGTACCTGTAGCGTTGCCCTTTGGATCACAAACAGCGATCAGTACTGAGCTGAACTCAGTCAGTCTTTCCGGGGTCAGTTCGCCATCTACTAACAGTGGGAAGATCTCCAGAATAACGAGGTCGTAGTCACCCGAATTAAAGGCTTCGAGCAGATCGAAATTCTGAGGGTCATCTGCAAACTGGGTAAGCAGATCCTGTAGCTGCGCCAATATCGACGAGTCGAGGAGGTCCGCAAAGTTGTCGAGGTCGCCAAGATCTTCTTCAGACAGACCAGTCAGGGCGAGCAGTTCCTCTGAGCCTGCAGCAATCAATGCAGCCAGGGTTAATGGCAGCTCGAACAGAGCCTGAGGATCGGTTGGCACACCGCTGTCTCCCCCTTCATTGCCGCCCTCATCACCGGGCTCTTCTGTACCATTTTCAACAATAGTAAGAAGGTTTCCGGCAAGATCTTCGAGTGCAGCTTGCAGGTCACCTAATGGATTGTCGCCAGATCCACCACCGAGTATTCCTTCAATGACTGCAGTCAGGCTCTCTGTACGGAAGATATTTGTGCTGACTGCTGCGAGTGGATTACCACTGAGGTCTTCAATATTGGTATTAATTTCCAACAGGTAAAAGCTTTCACCATTCAGCGGTTCACTCGGGGTAAATAGCACCCGGCTCCCATCGAATGAGAAATCACCTTCAATTTTGCCGCTACCTGGAATTGGCGAACCTTCACTGTCGACAGGGATAACATAAATGCTGTCGAAGTTTACGGTGCTACTGTCGAGCGGCTCTGAGAAATCAATAACCAGAGTAATATCGACAGGTAATAATCCCATTAAATCTGGTGTTGAAACCAATATTTCAGGGGCCGTTGTATCCTCATCTTCCTGCCCACCGGTAGTGAAGTCAGAGGATGCATCTGTCCCTATCGCGATATTTTCGCTGCAGGCAGCCGAAATACCCGCGCCGATATTAACAGTGTAAAGAGTGTCCTCTTCCAGGCCGCTGACAGGATTGATGAGCAGCGCATTGCCATTCACAGACAGGCTGGCATCAATTGAGCCTGCGGTACCACCTGAGAGGAAAGCAGACGTTGCATCAACAGAGTCTTCATCCAGATCCGTGTTAAAGGTCACCCGGACACTCGTTGCTATAGAAACATTTTCAGCAGCATTGGCCGGAATGAATTCTGTAACCTCGAACTGGCTCTCCCCTGAGCACACAGGGTCGACGGTGCCAGGTGCGCCGTTGTCATCACCGTTACCTACGGCTCCGTCGGTCTGGTCTGAACCCACCGGATCGGTAATGGCGGAGTCGTTACTTCCCAGTCGGCCTTCTGAATCTGAACCGTTGCCGCCACACGCGGTCAGAACGACTGCAGCCAGCAAGGTTAGTGAGGTTTTAAAATCAGGCTTTTTCATAAGTATCTCCGGTTTTATTCAGGCTGGCGCAGAACCAGTTCCACTCGGCGGTTCTCAGCGCGCCCTTCGGGCGTGTCGTTAGTGGCGACGGGTGCAGTTTCGCCCATACCCTGAGAGTTAATTCGGGTTAACGAGATGTCGTATTCCGCTGACAGTACTTTTCCGACAGCACTGGCGCGGGCATCCGAAAGTTGCATGTTGTAGCTTGCTGAACCGCGGCTGTCCGTATGGCCGAACACCTGGAGTTCTGTTGAAGGGTATTCCTTCATCAAGCGAGCAATATTCTCAAGTTCTTTGACGGATTCCTGTGGCACGGCAGAGCTATTGCTCGGGAAGGCGATATAAAGATTTTCCCGCACTTCTACAGTCAGTTTCTCTGCGCAGCCCTGAGCGTCTACTTTTGCTCCTTGCGGTGTATCTGGGCAGGCATCATCTTTGTCGAGGACGCCATCCATATCAGAGTCTTTTTCTTCACATCCGGTCGCGTCAACGACGGCACCTGCTGGCGTATTCGGGCATTGATCGTCACCGTCAACGACGCCATCGTTGTCACTATCGAGAACCACAGGCTCTATTGATTTGGGGTAGCTGCGACCGAAAAGGACCGATACACCCAGAAACGGTTGGAAATCGAGATAAGTATCCTGAAGTTCACCAATCGCACGTATGCCTGCTTCAGCAATAAAGCGTTGATCGAATATCAGTTTCTGCAAGCCAGCTTCAGCGAAGAGGGCGTTTTCGCTGACTTCGTTGCTGCCAATTAAGGTATTCGATGCGATGTCGTAATTACTGTATTTATAGCCGCCGCCAGCGAATGCCCGCCAATCACCATAATGAAACGCAGTCGGGTGAACCCTGAGGCCGACGGAGTAAGATTCCACATCAATGTCAGCATCTGATTCGGTGGTTTCGCTCTCTGCCATAGCTGCCTGGGCATACAGGCTCAGTAGAGAGTTGTACTGGTGTGCGAGGTTGATTCCGTAGCCGTGGAAATCCGTGATGTTATCGTCGGTATCCTCAGTACGACCCTCAGCGATGAGGGTGTAGTTGTACTCGAGGCCCAGGCTGGTGTAGCTCTCTGGCCATTCATGTTCGTGGTCATCCGCTATTGCCATTGAGGGCATCAGAGTGATGGCGCAAATAAGTGCTGTTTTTTGTATATCCATAGTCAGAACTCAAATTGTTCATAAGTTGCGTGCTGTCGATGGCATAGAAAACTCAGATATGGCGATGTCGACGTTTCACGTTGTTTGTAACACTCCTGCTGAAGGAGGTGTCCTGAGTGGAATATATCGTTGCGAACTATGGCGATATGTTTGTTTGTGTTATCGAAGGTGAGAGATTGTTATTTAAAAATTGAGAGATTTATTAGTAGTTGCTGAATTCATTGCACTAATTACAGTTACATTTGGAAACATAAATACATAGCGAAACAAAATAAAACCTATTGTTACTCCATGCGGATGTTTAAGGTGTGTTTTGTAGTCAGCTGGCTCTGTAGGAAAAACGTTTTTTCAATTTCACAACACTGAATAACTGAATGGATTCTCTGTATACTGCGCGCTGTGACAGAAGCCACAGATACACAAGCTATAAATACAGAGGACAAACTATGAGACCAAGCGGCCGCGCACTGGATCAGTTAAGAGAAGTACGCATCACCCGGAACTACACTAAGCATGCCGAGGGCTCCGTGCTGGTGGAGTTTGGCGACACCAAAGTCATCTGTACTGCCAGTGCGGAAACCAAAGTACCACCTTTCCTGCGTGGTCAGGGCCAGGGTTGGGTCACCGCTGAATACGGTATGCTGCCACGCTCTACCGGTTCGCGCATGATCCGTGAAGCCGCCAAAGGTAAGCAGCAGGGGCGTACTGTTGAGATTTCCCGCCTGATTGGCCGTAGCCTGCGCGCAGCAGTCGACCTTGAAGCTCTGGGTGAAAATACCATCACTATCGACTGTGATGTGATTCAGGCGGATGGCGGTACCCGCACTGCATCGATCACGGGCGCCTGTGTTGCTCTTGCCGATGCCATTAACTGGCTGAAAGAAAACGGCAAGGTAAAAGGTGAGCCGCTGAAGCAGATGATCGCTGCCGTATCGGTTGGTATCTATAACGGTGAGGCCGTGTTAGATCTGGATTACGCCGAAGACTCAACGGCTGAAACGGACCTGAACGTCGTCATGACCGAGAAAGGCGGTTACGTAGAGATTCAGGGCACTGCGGAAGGGGAAGCTTTCTCTGCGGAAGAGCTGAATGCCATGCTGGCACATGCTCAGAAGGCTATCGGTGAATTGTCCGAGCTACAGAAGGCGGCTCTGTCATCCTGATATGAAAAAGGCCAGCAGATCCGCTGGCCTTTTCACTATAGCTCAAACGATCACTCTGCGCCTGAGAATCAGAGCGCTCATATTTCTTCGTCAAACTCGTATTCGATCATCACAGCAGCATGTTTACCAAACTGAGGTGCTTTCTCGACGCGGGCTTCAACGACATACTGGCGCACTCCGGGCGTGCAGATCTGATAGTCGATACGCCAGCCACTCTGATCGCGCCGCTGACTTTCTTCATCTGGCCACCAGGTAAACTGGTTTTCACCAAAGTTCGCTTCGCGGAAAGCATCCGTGAACTCGACCGGCCCGAATACCTGATCAAACCACGCACGCTCTTCGGGCATAAATCCCGGGGTATCCTGAGCGTTTTTCCAGTCCTGAATGTCGACGGTTTTATGAGCCGCTTCGAAATTGCCACAGAAAATAAACTCGCGGCGTTTGCGTCGGGTCTTCTGCAGGTGTTCAAGAAATACCTGCTGGAACTCCAGCTTGTCTTCGAGCGAGTTGTGCTCATCAATTGTTGGGAACAGAACCGAGGCCACGCTGACGTGGTCGAAGTCAGCCTGGATAAAACGGCCCTGCATATCCCACTTGGCGTGGGATAACCCTGTCATAATGGCCTTAGGAACATCGCGGGTAAGAATTGCGACACCACTGTAGTGGTCTTCAGCAGCATCGAAAAAGTACGCGTTGAATCCTTCCGGGTAGAGCACGTCATCAGACAGCTGATATTCTTTTGCCTTGAGGTTCTGTATGGCAACGACGTCAACATCGGCACTGCTCAGCCACTGATACAGACCGTTTTTTACTGCCTGTTCCAGCCCGTCAACGTGTAGTGTGATTATCCTCATACATGGTTCCCGGTTATCGATGGGTGTATCATACCGCATCCAATTAGGCCGCTGCACTCTTCTGTGGCACCAATATGGCTACGGGTCTTGCGAAAACAGGAGATAACCCGGTTGGATCGCCTGTTCTTCTTAATTTTCATTGCTGGCCCACGACGACAATTCAGGATTCCTTATGCAAACCTATCAGAAAGAGTTTATCGAATTTGCTATCCAGCAGGGTGTACTACGTTTTGGTGAGTTCACTCTTAAATCCGGACGCATCAGTCCTTACTTCTTTAATGCCGGTTTGTTTAACACGGGTTCTGCTCTTGCTCGCCTGGGTCGTTTTTATGCGGCAGCGTTAGAAGACTCCGGTATTGAGTACGACGTTGTCTTTGGCCCTGCATACAAGGGTATCCCTTTGTCTGCTGCTTTATCCATCGCGCTTGCAGATCAATACCAGAAAGACCTTCCGTACGTCTTTAACCGCAAAGAGGCTAAGACGCATGGTGAGGGTGGAAATCTGGTGGGTGCTCCGCTTGAAGGCCGTGTTCTGATTGTAGACGACGTTATCACCGCTGGCACGGCGATCCGTGAAGTGATGACAATGATCAACGCAGCTGACGGTGCGACGCCAGCCGCGGCGTTGATTGCTCTTGACCGTCAGGAGCGCGGTCAGGGCGAATTATCTGCCATTCAAGAGGTAGAACGTGACTTCGGTATCACTGTTGCCAGTATCGTAGGCCTGAATCAGGTGCTAGATTATGTCTCTGGAAATCCTGAGCTGGCGCAATACGCAGATGCGATTGCTGCATATCGGGATCAATACGGCGTTAAGTAATCCGGGAGATCTATGTTCAGGCGGCTGTTGGTTGGTGCTACGTTAAGCGCATTAGCATGCGCATCCCTGGCAGCAGGCAATGTTTATCGGTTCAATGTTGATGGGCAGGTCGTGATTAAAGACTCGGTGCCGGCAGATCTGGCACCTCTGGGCTACGATGTTCTGAACTCCCGAGGGATGCTGGTCAAGCGCGTGCCGCGTGAGCTTACACCAGAAGAGATTGCTGAACGGGATCGCCTGAAAGCCGAGCAGGAAGCCCGGAATGTCCGTATCGAGCAGCGTAAGCAAAAAGATAAAGACCTGATGCGTATCTACTCGACGGTTGCCGATGTTGACCGGGCATTGCAGAGAAAGTCGGACGAAGTCATTACTCAAAAAGACCTGCAGGCCCGCCGCATCACCGACCTTACCGAGAAGTTGGAACAGGCGCAGCAGGCTGCTGCGAATACAGAACGACGGGGAGCTGCGGTGCCTGAGTCGCTGGTGGACGAGATTCGCCACTATCAAAGCGCCATTCAGGGAGCTGAGGTTGCCATTCGGGAGCTGGAAGAAAAATTAGAAACGCTGAACCACGATTATGGAGTGATTCGTCAGCGGTTAAGAGTGTTGTCTGTATACCCTGAGGGTACGTTACCTGAAGACGTCGACAACAGTCGCTTACCGGCTCTCAATCCGTGAGAGCCAGTTAGTGCCTTACTGATTTAAGGCATCTGCAGGTCTTTTTCCTGCAACAGTATCTGGCTCAGAGAGGCCCATTGAGCAGGCCAGTGCTCTGTTGGACGAACCGAGAACTCTGTACGCACATACTGACGTATACGGCCTTCAATTACAGCCGTCAGAAGATTCGCCAATGCTGTCGGCGACTGCTGCGGTACCAGACCTTCCCTCACTTCTGCTTCCCGCAGGATCTGCTTGAACTGAAGTTCGAAGCGGTCAAAGACCTGATCAATCCGCTGACGCAGACGTTCAGTTTCACCCGCAAGCGCATCCCCTGAGAGTAGACGGCACATGCCAGGATTCTTTTCGGCGAATGTCAGCAGCAGGCCTAATGTTTTTTCACAACGTTGTTGTGCACCATCGATGTCCTTGAGGATCATATTGATGCGCGAAAACAGCGTATCCTCGATGAAGGTGATCAGGCCTTCAAACATTTTCGCCTTCGACGGAAAGTGGCGATAGAGCGCCGCTTCCGAGACGCCAACTTCTTTCGCAAGGCTTGCGGTTGTGATCCGCCCGCCAGGATTGGACTCCAGCATGTGCGCCAGAGCCTGAAGAATCTGGTCGCGGCGAGACATCTTTTCCGTTGCGTCTGTCATCCGTATTCCTTAGCGGCGTCGGTTGGTGATCAGAGTACCTACACCTTCATCGGTGAAGAGCTCAAGCAGCGTCGAGTGAGCAACACGACCGTCGATGATGTGAGCGCTGTTCACGCCGCCATGTACGGCATCCAGTGCACACTGAATCTTCGGCAGCATGCCACCGTAAATCGTGCCATCTTCAATCAGAGAGTCGACCTGCTGCGTGGTCAGACCCGTCAGGATCTTACCTTCTTTATCCATCAGACCGGCGATATTGGTCAGCAGGATCAGTTTTTCGGCCTGCAGTACCTCTGCCACTTTGCCAGCCACCAGGTCGGCATTGATGTTGTATGAGTGACCTTCTTCATCAACACCGATAGGCGCGATCACAGGAATAAAATCACTGTTGGTCAGCATATTCAGCAGCGAGGTATTGATGTGCGAAACCTCACCAACATGACCGATGTCGATAATTTCTGGCTTCTCCAGCTCTGGCGATTTGTGCGTAACGTGCAGCTTACGTGCGTGCAGCAACTGACCGTCTTTACCGGTCAGGCCGATGGCATTACCGCCGTTCTGGTTAATCAGGTTAACAATATCTTTATTAACCAGGCCGCCAAGAACCATCTCTACCACGTCCATGGTTTCGCTGGTGGTCACACGCATGCCATTAACGAAGCGGCTTTCAATGTTGAGCTTTTCGAGCAGGTCGCCAATCTGAGGGCCGCCACCGTGCACAACAATCGGGTTAATACCGACCAGCTTCAGCATCACCATGTCGCGGGCAAAGCTGTTCTTCAGCTCTTCGTCGATCATGGCGTTACCGCCGTATTTAACGACAATAGTTTTGCCAACAAAGCGCTGCAGATACGGCAGAGCTTCGCTCAGAACGTTGGCGGTATTCATGGCGCTGTCTCGCGTCAGAGGCATTGGCTGGCTCCTGTTAATCGGCAAACCGGGTTATTTTCGAGGCGCGATTATACCTCTATTCACTTCCCGGTTGCTATGATTGTTCAGAACGGGGTCTGTATTCCCGGGGCGTGACGGGTAAGTGCCTGCTTCAGAAGTGCCTGAATACGAGCCACGGTTTCTTCAGACTCGCCGGCAAAACGGAGTGTCAGTCGTGGTGTTGTATTCGACGCACGCACCAGCCCCCAGCCGTCACTGAATTCGATACGTAAGCCGTCCACTGTAAAGACCCGCCCTTCGGCAGTCAGTTCGGCATCGGAGCTCAGCGCTTCGATGAGAGAGAACTTCTCCGCTTCTGTCGTCGTAATGGTCAGTTCTGGAGTGCTGACATCTTCTGGCAGCGCCTTGCAGACATTGGCGACAGAGTCATTGCGTGTGGACAGAATTTCCAGCATACGGGCGCCGGTGTAGAGCCCGTCATCGAATCCGTACCAGCGCTCGGCGATATAAAAGTGGCCGCTGAATTCACCACCGATGACCGCATTCACTTCTTTGAGTTTGCGCTTCATCAAGGAGTGGCCGGTTTTCCACATGGTCGGGCGGCCACCGAGGCGATTAATTAATGGCGCGAGGTGGCGGGAAGATTTCACATCAAAGAGAACATCCGCACCCGGGCGACGAGGCAGAATATCTTCGAGTAGTAACATCATCATGCGATCTGGCCAGATGATATTGCCTTCGTTATCAATCATCAGGACCCGGTCACCGTCGCCATCGAAGGCAAAGCCAAGGTCGGCGCCATGTATCAGCACCGCTTTTTTTAGATCTTCGAGATTTTCTGGCTCGCCCGGATCAGGATGATGGTTCGGGAAATGCCCATCAACGTCACAGTAAAGCTCGGTGACGTCCGCGCCCAGCTCACGGAAGAGTTCGGCCGCCAGTGGGCCGCTGACACCGTTACCAGCATCAATAACAATCTTCATTTCGCGAGCGACCTGAACGTCATCGGTAATGCGTTCAATATACTTATCTTTTATTGCGTCTTCCCGAGCACCGGCGTAGCCCTGACTGTAGTCTTCGTCGCGAATCCTCTGGGCCAGTTTCTGTATTTCCTGCTCGGACAGAGGTTGTTGATCAATCACCGCCTTAAAGCCGTTGTACTCGGCTGGATTATGGCTGCCGGTGACCATTACGCCGCAAGGTGTGTCAGATTCAAAACATGCGAAATAGAGCGCACCGGTAGGCAACATGCCGAGGCGGTTTACGCTGCAACCGGCACTTAACAGGCCGTCCTGAAGGACTTTAGCCAAGTGTTCGCTGGAGAGGCGACCATCCCAGGCAAGGTTAATACGTTCGAAACCTCGCTGGCGGACTTCACTACCGAGTGCTTTACCAATATTGCGCACGATGTCGTCATCGAGCTCTTTTTCGACAATGCCGCGAATATCGTATGCGCGGAAAATATGATCGGGGAAGCTGGTTTCCTGCGACGGAAAATCAAGGGGTTTACCGTCATAGGTCGCGGATGGTTCGCGAACTTCAGGGCGCTCCGGCTCTTCATCAATTTCGGGCAGATCGTCACGGGTACGGGCTTTCGGTGTGGCTTTAACGCTGGCGGTTTTCAGGCTGGTTTCAGCACTGCTAAGACGATCAAATACCTGTTCACTGGCAAGGCGGACATCGTCGGCAAGATCGTTGAACAGCTTCAAACTGAAACCCGGGTTTTCCCGAATTTCTTCTTTGAAAAAACGCTCAAGGAACTGCTGAAAATGTCGATGGTTTTTCTGCAGAATACGTTTCTGGATAAACAGTAAAATAAATAACGCGCTCAATGTCGCCACCAGTGAAAGAATCCACGGGAAGGATAAATCAAGGAGTGACACGACCGGGCGGTGATCAGAAGGTGTATAAGTCAGAAACCAGTAGTCATTGATCGGGCGGGTGACCGGCCTCGCACTTTTGACGGGCGTGGCCCCGGCGCTGAACACTTCGATCCCCGAACTTTCTTGTGGGGTCAGTTTCTGCATTACCTGAATCTGGCCAAGGTCGCCAGAGACAGACGAGCGGAATGCGTTCAGCCAGTCGCGTCCGTAACGTACAAGCAGAACACCCTGCGGTGTACCGGTAGCGGGTACCGGGCTGGCCCAGAAAAAGCTTTGCTCCCCATTGATGTTAACCGCTTCCAGCTTCATATCGTCGCCACGCAGCGTGCGATTGACCAGATCCTGTACGGCGAAGCTGAACTCGGTCTGCAGGTTCTGCGACTGGGAAGGTGTCAGCAGACGGATGTCTTCAGTACCGGGCAGCAAGCTTTTCAGGTCGCTCAGCCAGGTGCGGTTACCGGTCTGCAATGAATCGAGAGTGGCTTCGTGGCTGCTCGCCGCGAGTTGCAGTCGCTTGGTGTCTGTCAGGCGTGTTTTCAACGCAAGTGCTGCCTGAGAGGCGACGGCCTCAGAAAAAGCGGAGTCGACATCGGACTGTGTCAGCAGGTTTATCTGTACGCTTTGCAACGCATAGCCGCTGGCGATAAACAGCAGTGCCAGCCAGATTGCAATCCGGCTGTACGTCACGATGGTAAGAGCCTTCTTGCGAGGCGCTGGCATATTGCTCTCCCTGAGCCACTCAGGCTGCGTGGTAATTTATTATTCTTCCCCCTGCTTATAGCAGGTTTAACCGCGTCCGGAGTGTCCGAAGCCGCCGCTGCCGCGCTCTGTTTCCTGAAACTCTTCCACGACTTCGAAGGCCGCCTGTACCACAGGAACGAGAACGAACTGGGCAATGCGCTCCCCGACTTCGACAGTGAAGGGCTCTTTACCGCGGTTCCAGCAACTGACCATCAGCTCACCCTGGTAGTCAGAGTCAATCAGACCAACGAGGTTGCCCAGAACAATGCCGTGTTTATGTCCGAGCCCCGAGCGCGGCAGAATGATGCCCGCCAGTGCGGGGTCTTCGATGTAGACCGACAGTCCGGTTTTAATCAGAACGGTATCACCCGGGTTGAGGGTGATCGCTTCGTCCATGCAGGCGCGCAGGTCGAGACCAGCAGAGCCACCGGTGGCGTACTCTGGCAGTGGAATATCGTTACCAATTCGTGGGTCGAGAATTTTTACCTGCAGCTTTTGCATTATGTTTCCTTCGGCAGTTATTTGTTCAGCAGTCAGTTTTTACATTCGTTATTGCGATGAATCCGGTCGGAAGTGATCGGCGACGAGTCCTATCAATTCGCGGGCGAGGATCTGTTTGTTCATGACATCGAACTGGCATTGCCCCTCCGGCCAATAGACGTTTACCGCATTGTTATCGCTATTAAAACCAATGTCGCTTCGTGACACATCATTGGCAACAATCATATCGAGGTTCTTGCGTGCCAGCTTACCCCGTGCGTAGTGTTCGACGTCCTGCGTTTCAGCAGCAAAACCCACGGTGAAAGGGTGTGGCGTATGCGCTGCAACCGTAGCGACGATATCCGGATTCTTAACCAGCTGAATCGACATTTCGTCAGCGGACTTTTTGACTTTCTGGTCGGCAACCTCGGCGGGGCGGTAATCTGCCACGGCCGCAGAAGCGATGAAAATCTCGCAGTGCTCAAGTTCAGACTCTGCAGCCTGTAGCATATCCATAGCGCTGTTTACCCGCACGACCTTGATTCTGTCAGGCGCATCCAATGTCACAGGTCCACTGATCAGAGTGACCCGGGCACCGGCATCACGCGCGGCTTCTGCGAGGGCATACCCCATTTTGCCTGAGCTGTGATTCGTGATGTAGCGGACGGGGTCGATCGCTTCCCGGGTCGGACCGGCGGTGATTACCACGCTGACACCGGCCAGCGCACCCGATTCGAATTTATTGGCAACAGCTTCTGCGATCAGCGCCGGTTCCATCATGCGGCCGGGGCCGACGTCGCCACAGGCCTGTTCGCCCGCATCGGGGCCGATCACGGTCAGGTTATCTTTGTGGGCATCCTGCAGGCGCTTCATATTGGCTTGAGTCACCGGGTCGCGCCACATCGCCTGGTTCATCGCCGGAGCAATGCAGAGCGGTGCGTCTGTCGCAAGGCACACGGTCGTCAGAAGATCATTGCCCATACCTTGTGCCAGCCGCGCAATCAGGTTGGCACTGGCCGGAGCGATCAACAGCAGGTCAGCCCACTTGGCCAGTTCGATGTGACCCATGCCGGCCTCTGCTTCAGGGTCCAGCAGAGCATAATGAACCGGATTACCTGACAACGCCTGCATGGTGAGCGGCGTGATAAATTCGCGCGCGCCGTCGGTCATGATGACCCGGACATCGGCTCCGGCTTTTTTCAGTTCCCTTACCAGTTCTGCACTTTTGTAGGCGGCGATGCCACCACTGATACCCAGCAGGATTCGACGATTGCAGAGTTGTTGCATTTGCATGGTAGAAACAGCCTGACCTGAGAAAAAATTCAGTATATCGTACAGCCTTACTCCAATCACACCTACAAGGAGGTAGGGATGGCGATTACGGACTGGCCGGCGAGCGAGCGTCCACGCGAAAAATTACTTGAGTGCGGCCCTGCTGCATTGTCAGATGCCGAGCTGCTGGCGATCTTCCTGCGTACGGGCGTAAAGGGAAAGAGTGCGGTGGATCTTGCGCGCGACCTGTTGAGCGACTTTGGTGGTCTGCGACCCTTACTAACGGCCAGTCAGACAGACTTCTGTCAGCCGTTGGGGCTGGGGGCGGCGAAGTTTGCCCAGTTGCAGGCGGTGCTGGAAATGGCGCGGCGGCATCTGGCGCAGGGAATGCAACGGGGTGACGCGCTGAGCAGCCCTCAGGACACCGAACGTTATCTGCAGGCGCAGCTCAGGGATCGTGACTACGAAGTCTTCGCCTGTCTCTTTCTGGATAATCAGAACCGCGTCATTCGCTACCGTGAGTTATTCCGCGGAACGATTGATGCGGCAGCAGTCTATCCAAGAGAAGTTGTGAAGCAGGCACTGGCAGAAGGTGCGGCGGCGGTGATACTGGCGCACAACCATCCATCCGGCGTGGCTGAGCCGAGTGGGGCGGACCGGTCAATCACAGAGCGACTTCAGCAAGCTCTGGGCCTGATGGATATCCGGGTTCTGGATCATCTGGTGGTTGGTGATGGTCATACGGTCTCTTTCGCCCAGCGCGGCTGGCTCTAGCGGGGGGTGAGGCTGGATTATGTATCTTAACCTGTTGTGTAAAAAATACACTTTTGCTTGCGGGGGTGTCTGCGTTTTGGTATAAAGCGCAACTCTTTTCAGCCAGGGCCGTCTACGGTCATCATAAAGTGATGAGCTAACGCCCACGGTTGGTAACGAATTCAAATTGTTCGATACACACAAAATCGGGGCGAGGAACCATGTCTAAGGTTTGCCAAGTTACAGGAAAAGGTCCTGTTTCCGGGAACAACGTTTCCCACTCACAGATCAAAACCAAGCGTCGTTTTCTGCCGAACCTGCAGAGCCACCGCTTCTGGGTTGAAAGCGAAAACCGTTTCGTACGTCTGCGTATCTCTACTAAGGGTATGCGTATCATCGATAAGAAAGGTATCGATGTAGTACTGGCAGAGCTGCGTGCACGCGGCGAAAAAGTCTAAGGAGACCTGTTATGCCACGCGATAAGATCCGTCTTGTATCAAGTGCCGGTACCGGTCACTTCTATACTACTGACAAAAACAAGCGCACCATGCCTGAGAAATTCGAGATCAAGAAATTTGATCCTGTAGTTCGTAAGCACGTTGCGTACAAAGAAGCTAAGATCAAGTAATTGATCTGACTTCTGAAAGAACCCGGCTCCGGCCGGGTTTTTTTATGCCTGCTATTTACCCGCAGGTATGCGGTAAACTAGGCATTCATCTAAGTAATCCACTCATGTCATTGTTGTTGTATGCCAGAACTACCGGAAGTTGAAACTACCCTGCGCGGCATCAGCCCGTACCTGAAGGGACAGACCATTACCCGCATTGATGTGCGCCAGCCCAGGTTGCGTTGGCCCGTTGAGGATGAGGTACAGCAGCTGGTCGGACAGACGGTGGACAGCCTGACCCGTCGGTCGAAGTATATTCTGGTGAAAACTGCCGTGGGCACGGCTATCTGGCATCTTGGCATGTCCGGCTCTCTGCGTTTAGTTGATCCTTCGGCGCCGGCTATGAAGCACGATCACATCGACTGGCATCTGAGCAATGGCCGGGTACTGCGCTATCACGACCCGAGGCGCTTCGGCGCGCTGCTCTGGGTTGCGCCGGGAGAAACCTCCGAGCATCTGAGTCATCTCGGTCCTGAGCCTCTGTCAGATGACTTTGATGATTCTTACCTGTTTCAGAAGAGCCGTGGTAAGTCGCAGGCTGTAAAAACGTTCATTATGGGTGGGCGCGTTGTCGTCGGTGTTGGCAATATTTACGCGAACGAGAGCTTGTTTCTGGCAGGTATTCGCCCGCAGACTCCGGCAGGAAAGATCAGTAAGGCCCGTTACCAGAGGCTGACGCAGACAATACGTCAGGTGTTGGGGGCTGCAATTGAGCAAGGTGGGACGACACTTCGGGACTTCGTTGGCGGGGATGGCAAGCCCGGCTACTTCGCCCAGCAGCTCTATGTTTACGGGCGAGGTGGAGAAGAGTGTAAAAACTGCGCCACTACACTGAAAGAGATCCGCCAGGGGCAACGGGCAACCGTCTACTGCCCAAAATGTCAGCGTTAATCCAAAAAAGCGCGCAGATACGTATCTGCTTGTACTATTTTCTTACTGTACTGGTTTCTACTGTGCTAGTTACTAAGCTACGTTTTGAGTCAGTGCAGATAACAGGCGACATCGCCATTACAAAAACAACAAGCATGCTGCGGGAGGCAACGAATGCCAAGGATCTCGACCCCATTCATCATGGATATTGAAGCGTCTGGCTTTGGCCCGGACAGTTACCCCATTGAAGTTGGCCTGGCGCTGGGGGATGGCTCCCGCTTCTGCTCCCTGATCGTTCCGGCTGAATACTGGACGCACTGGGATGCGTCGGCTCAGAGGGTTCACAATATCTCCCGTGAGATGCTGGCGCGCCATGGCAGCCATGCTCATCAGGTTGCGACTGAGCTTAATGCGATGTTGAGCGGGAAGACGGTGTACAGCGATGGCTGGGTGGTTGATAAGCCCTGGTTGATCCGCTTGTTTGAAGCCGCCGGTATTGATCTGCAGTTTCAGCTCAGTCCGATCGAAGTCATTATGACCGAACCTCAAATTCTGTTGTGGGATGAGACCAAGGCCAGATTAACGCGGGAAGCTAACATTCCACGCCACCGTGCCAGTAACGACGCCTGGTTGGTTCAGGAGACTTACCGCCACACCCTGGCAGAGCTGACGGCAGAAGCGGCAGGCTAAGAAAGCCTGCCGCTATCTCACTGACACCTGAATTATTGATTCAGGGTGTATTCGAGCGTGATTTCGGTATCCAGTAATTTAGAAATCGGACAGTTCGCTTTCGCTGTCTGGGCGATACGCTCGAACTCGTCACCGTCAATGTCATCCACCTGTGCTGCCAGACCCAGGGCGGACTTCGTCACGGTGAAACCGTCGCCGTCTTTATCGAGTGAAACATGGGCTTCGGTTTTCAGCTGACCACTGGAATAACCTTCACCCTCGAGAGCAAACGACAGCGCCATTGTGAAGCAACTGGCGTGAGCCGCGGCGATTAATTCTTCAGGGTTGGTGCCGTGCTCATCTTCGAACCGGGTATTAAAACCGTAAGGCTGGTCTTTCAGTGCACCGGACTCGGTCGACACGCTGGCTTTCGCTTTTTTACCGAGTGAATGATAAATCGCTGAACCTTTTTTGATGATGCTCATACTGACTCCCAATAAATAGTGACACATATTGGGAGAGGGGGCGGGTGTTAAAGTTCCTGCTTTTTTCTGGTGAGGCCAAACACCTTATTGCATGGACATTAAAGAAAAGACTTTAACCACTGCCATGCCCTGCCCATCGTTTCGTAAAAAGCCCGCTCGGTCTTATAGAGGCCTGATGAGTCCAGTCTCCAGTCGCTGTGGTGGGCGCCGACGAACATGGCGGGTGCCGGCAATGGGTTCAGGCCTTCCCGCTCAAAAAATACGGTTGCACGTTTAAGGTGTGCTGCTTCGGTCACTAGAGCGAAGCGCTTATCTCTCAATAATGGCTCGGTCAGCGAAGCTTCATTTTCAGTGTCACGTGCGGTCGGGAAAGCAAAAATACGTAACGGGTCTACCCCGCGATCAATGGCAGCCTGTTGCAGAATTTCTGCATGAGGCTGGGCTGCGCTGAAGCCGGCGTAGCCGGTAACGATAAGAATTGCGTCAGGGTTAGCGCGCAGAATCCGTAAGCCTTCCGATAAGCGGTACATGGCTGAGCTGCCGAGACTCATAAAAGCCGGGCTGTCCGGAGGGGCACTCTGACTGGCACTCCCGAGAATCACCACAGCATCAACAGGCTGCTCGATATCAAACACCGGATAATAACTTTCATGGGGTGCAATTAACCGGTCAGCCACCGGATTAAATGCACTGACTGCGAGTAGTAGAAATACGCTGAAAAATGCCAGCCGGGATTTAACCGGTGCACGCGAAAACCACCATAGCCCCAGTAAAATAAGCAGCAGACATAGCGGCACTGGCATCAGTGTCATACCGACCAGTTTTTTGAGAATAAAAGTAATGCTCTGAGATTCCATTGACGGCTCTTATCGTGGCTGGCTATTGGGCTTAATGTTACTGACATCTTCGCACTTCAGTATACCGGGCTGATTCTCGAGGAGTAGTCATTATGTCCGTCACGCGTCGTTCATTTCTGCGTACAGGTACCGCGAGTCTTGCTGGAGTCAGTGTGGCACCGGGGGCGCTGGCAATGAGCCAGATTCCTGCGGAGCCGGAGCTACCGGCTGCGGGGTTCTTTAACTACGGTGTTGCCAGTGGTGACCCTACGACTGACTCTGTACTGCTCTGGTCTCACTTTTCTCCTGTCAGCCCGATGGATGTTGATGTGATCTGGCAGTTGGCCACCGATGATGGCTTTTCTGACATTATTGCCAGTGGTGTGGAGCGCACAGGGGCATATCGTGACTATACCGTGAAAGTGGACGTGACCGGGTTAAGTTCAGGTACCTCTTATTTTTACCGCTTTCTGGCCATGGGGGAGACATCTCCGGTTGGTCGTACACGTACTGCTGATGCCGGGAGCCCGGACGCTGCGCGCTTTGCGGTGGTATCCTGCTCCAGTTATCCACATGGCTATTTTAATGTCTATCGGGTGTTGGCTGAGCGCAGCGATCTGAATGCAGTCATTCACCTTGGAGACTATATCTACGAGTATGGTCAGGACGAATACGGCGAAGACAGTCTGCGGAGTGAGCGTGCACTGGCGCCTGCTCACGAGACCGTTTCATTGTCTGATTATCGTCGTCGCCATGCGCTCTATAAACTGGACCCGGATCTTGCTGCAGTTCACCAGCAACACCCCTTTATCTGCGTCTGGGATGATCACGAGTTTACCGATAACGCCTGGCGTGATGGCGCTTCCAATCACGATGACACAGAGGGCGATTGGTCTGCTCGTAAAGCGGCCGCAAAACAGGCGTATTTTGAATGGATGCCGGTCAGAGAAAATCGCTCGGGCAGTATTTATCGTCGGATTCAGTACGGTGACCTGCTTGATCTGTTGATGCTGGATACCCGCGTCGAAGGGCGTGATGAGCAGCCTTCTGGTTCAGGTAAGCAGCAGGTGGCAATGGATGAAAATCGCTCGCTGCTCGGCTTTGAGCAGGAAGCCTGGCTGCACGATCAACTGGTCAGCAGTTCAGCACAATGGAAGATACTCGGGCAGCAGGTCATGATGGCTCAACGATATTATCTGAATCTGGAAAATCTTCTTGGTAGCGGTGCGGCGGCGTCATTCTGGCTTGATAGCTGGGACGGCTACGCAGCAACGCGAAACCGCCTGCTTGAGGTTGTGCGCAGCCAGAATGTAAAAAATATGGTGGTGCTGACAGGCGACCTGCATGCCTCCTTTGCGGCAGACATTTCTGATGACCCCTACAGCTGGAGCAACTATAACCGCTATACCGGAGAGGGATCTCTGGCCGTCGAATTTGTCACGCCCTCGGTGACCTCTCCGGGGTTTCCGAAGGTGATTGCCAACAGCGCAGAGAACACCATCATGGCCGGTAGCCCGCATATTAAATACGCGGAAGTGCAGACCCACGGTTTTATTCTGCTAACTGTGGATCGCACTAAAGTTCAGTCAGACTGGTATTACGTGCCCACAGTGACTGAACGCAGCAAGGTCGTTGAATGCGGTATCAGTTATGCCTGTGAAGACGGTCAGGGCCGGTTGAAACGTGTTTATCAACCAGCCTGACTATCAGCCTGACAGCATAGCAACTTACTGAGTGATGACTCTCGCGCTGCCAATGCCGCGCGGGTCTGAAGCGGCGGTGACTTCGCCGCTTTTCTTATCGATCAGGATGGCCTGCATATTGCCGTATTCACGGCCGACATCGCGGAAAGAATGACCGCGCTTCTGCAACTCGGTCATGGCTTCTTCAGAGATCACGCCCGGTTCGTGCTGAATGACATCGGGCAGGTACTGGTGATGAATGCGCGGACGTGCGACCCAGTCTTCGACGGGTTTTCCTTGCAGATATTCCAGCGCACCGAGGAAGACCATACTGATAATACGGCTACCACCCGGTGTTCCCAATACGGCAATGCTGTTTTCAGATTCCAGCATCGAAGGCGACATGGATGACAGTGGGCGCTTACCCGGAGCAATCGCATTGGCTTCATTGCCAACCAGACCATAGGCGTTTGGCTCACCCGGCTTGGCAGAAAAATCATCCATCTCGTTATTAAGTAGTACGCCGGTACCCGGAATCGTGTAGGCAGAACCAAACGGCAGGTTAATACTTAGGGTGGCTGATACACGGTTTCCTTCTGAATCAACGACAGATAAATGCGTTGTGTGGAAACCTTCCTGAATATTTTTAGGGCCATTTAATTCGGTGCTCGGCGTCGCCTGATTCATATCGATGCCGGCTGTCCATTCTTTATTACGCTCATCACTGATGAGTTTTTTCATTGGGACATCAACAAAATCCGGGTCTCCGAGAAATTCAGCACGATCGCGATATGCACGGCGCATGACTTCGGTGAGCAGGTGTATCTGATCGGCTTCATTCATGCTTTGCCAGTCAAAGGGCTCAAGCATTTTCAGCATCTGGGCAATCGCGATACCGCCAGAAGAGGGCGGTGGCGCACTGATTAACTGAGTGCCGCCTAGTGTCACTTTGACTGGCTCTCGTTCTTTCACCTCGTAAGCAGCGAGGTCGTTCAGAGTCCAGTCGCCGCCCGCCTTGTTGACCTCGTCGACCATGGTCACTGCCAGTGGGCCGCGATAGAAGCCATCAAAACCCAGGTTGGCGATGCTGGTGAGGGTGTTAGCAAGGTCAGGCTGCTTCAGTGTGAAACCGACCTCTGGAATACGGCCGTCATCCAGGAAAACGGAGGCACTAGATGGGTAGCGTTGAACCGCGTCGAGTCGGTAGCTCATCAACTTCTGATAATGCGGATCGACAGGAAAACCTTCGCTTGCCTGAGTGATGGCGTCGGCGAGAGAGCGTGTGAGTGGTAACTTACCGTAGTGCTCGGCGATATAAGCGAATGCTGCTGGCTGCCCGGGGATACCGCCCGCGGTCGCGCCATTTACGGCCTTGTCTCTGTCGACGTCTCCGTTTTCATCCAGGTAGTAATCCCGGTGAAAAGACTGTGGTGCTGTCTCGCGTGCATCGATAAAGCGATATTGCTTCTGATCTGCATCGTACAGCAGCCAGAAGCCCCCACCGCCTATACCTGCGCTATAGGGTTCGACAACGCCCAGACTGGCCGCAACGGCGATGGCAGCATCAAAGGCATTGCCTCCTTCAGCCAGAACCTCAAGGCCGGCCTCTGTAGCCAAAGGATGAGCACTTGCTACGGCCACTGTGCCTGAGAATGATTCAGGTTGAGTATCTTTCTGAGCACAGCCAGTGACAGCAGTAGTAACAGTGAAAATGAGAGCGCTGGTGGCGAAAACTCCAGCAAGCCAGGTGCGGCGCATAAAAAAGCCTCCGGTGACAGGAGGCTCTAGTGTCTTACTCGCAAGCGCCGGGCGCAACCGGCGTGGGTGGAATCAGGCGATTTTCTTGCCCGTCAGGCGCTCGTACTTAGCTTCGAGCTCTTCCTGAGTTTCCATGTTGTCGTCATCCTGTGGGATGCAGTCGACCGGGCATACAAGCTGGCACTGAGGCTCATCGTAGTGACCTACACACTCGGTGCATTTTGCCGGATCGATTTCGTAAATTTCTTCTCCCGGAGTGATCGCTTCATTCGGACACTCTGGCTCACACACATCACAGTTGATGCACTCATCAGTAATTATCAAGGCCATGACTAACCTCCATCAGGGAATACGGCTCAGGGAATACGGTTGCTGAGGCGTATTATGCCTCAGTCTGGTATTTTTTCAGAGTGTTAGCGACGGTTGGATGAACCAGCGTACTGATATCACCTCCCAGAGCTGACACCTCGCGCACGATCGTCGACGACACATAGGAATATTGCTCTGCAGGTGTCAGAAACAAGCTTTCGACGTTCGGTGCCAGTACGCGATTCATGTTGGCGAGCTGGAATTCGTATTCGAAGTCAGAAACTGCACGCAAGCCGCGCAGAATGATGTTGCCGCGCTTTTCTTTGACGAAGTCTGCAAGCAGGTTGCTGAACCCGACAACTTCAACGTTATGCAGGTGGCCCAGTACGCTCTGAGCCAGGTCTACGCGTGTCTCGAGATCCAGCAGCGGGCGCTTCTTTGGGCTTGCTGCAACGGCGACGATAATGTGATCAAACATGCGCGCTGCACGTTCAATCAGATCGGTGTGGCCGTTGGTGATAGGGTCAAAGGTGCCCGGGTATACAACTGTATTCATAAAATCAGCCTTATGGGTGATATCTGCGCGAATAGTAATAGATGGGTGGGGTCTGGGCAAATGGCAGGAGACGTCACACTTTACATAGAGATATGCGGCAGGGTACTGACGACCTCTCCGTGTTTGTCGATGATCAGCACCTCAGCCTCAGGCATATTCTCTATCAGCGTAACGCCCTTTTCTGGGCCCAGTACAAACACGGCAGTCGCCAATGCATCAGCGAGGTAGGCTCGCGAGGTCAGCACGGTGACGCTACGACTCAGATTGGCAGGATAGCCAGTATCCGGGTCGATAATGTGATGGTAGCGAGTGCCGTTTTTCTCAAAGTAGCGCTCGTAGTCCCCGGAGGTTGCGACGGCACCGTTGGCGACCGGCAGCACGGCGATCAGACTTTCTGGGTTGTCTGGATGTTGTATGCCGACTTTCCAGCGCTTGGCACTGTTCTTGGCATTGTCTTTAATAGAGGCTCCCGAGCTGGCGTACAGATCACCGCCCGCATTGATATAGAACACCTCGAAACCGGCGTTACGGATAACCTGCACCGCGCGATCAATCGCATAGCCTTTAGCAATGCCTCCGAGGCCAATCTGGGTTCCTGCCTTCGTCAGAAAAACAGTCTGTTTTTCTTCATCTAAGGCGACGTGTTGATAATTAATGGAAGCGGCCGCGCGCTTTAATTCGGCCGCTTCAGGGATCGTTTTTTTTCGAAAGTCCCAGAGCTTGCCCGCGCTTTTAAAGGTGATATCAAACTTTCCGCTACTAAGCTCTGATATGCGCAGAGCTTCGCTGATTAAACGAAATACTTCAGGTGACACCGGAACGGCTTTCTCGCCCGCTGCCTGATTTACCGAACTGATTTCGCTGTTGGGTTCCCATTCAGAGAATACCTGCGTGACGCGTTTGATTTCATCGATGGCGCTGTCTATTGCCGTATTGGCTGCCTTCGCGGAGTGGCTATCGCTGGTAAGAAGAATCTGAAAATCGACCGTGGTGGTCATCAGGCTGGTGGACCTGTTGACCGCAGGCGTTGCCTGATTTTCTGAAGTGCCGCTGATGCGTTCAGCGGCATGTAACGGGTTAACAAAGAGGCTCAGGCTAACCAGAAAAATACACCGGGCACGCAGTTGTCTGAGCGGAAAGACCACGGAATTATTGCTCTGCCGACAGAGTATCGAGAGCGGCTTTAAAGTCGTCGTCAGTGCGTCGACCGCGATACACCGCATCTCCTTTGCTGTTGAGCACAATCAGAGTCGGCGTGCCCCGCACTTCGAACTGATCTCCGATGATCAGATCCGGGTCACTCAGGGATGGCCAAGGGAGTGCGCGCTCTACTTCTACCTGGCGACCATCTTCTGGATTTTTATTCACATTAAGACCAAGCCAGGTAAATTCCGGGTGGTCTTTTAATTCCTTCTTTAAGTGTGGAATTTCTTCCATGCAGTAGCCGCACCAGGATGCCCAGACAATTAATACAACCGGTTTTTCGGGCTGATTAAAATCTATGGAGTAGGTGTCGTTATTCAGCGTTGAGTAATTTCCTGCGAGCGATGCGATTGAAAATAATAGCGCTGAAAAAGCGGATAGAAAAACAGAAATTAATTTCATAATGCGGTGTACCAACCTAGTGTCAGCCAGTAAAAATTCAGGTCATCTGAACGACGATACATATTAAAGCCGATATCGTAATCTGATGGTGCTTTGGTGAACCAGCCTGCTTTCCGGTAGGACAGAACCAGTCCCGCGCTGTGGCCATCAAAATGTCCGAGGTCAGAGTCACTGGTCTGGTAAGTCTGCGGTGCACTGAATTGTTCTGAAAAATATTCTGTGGCCGTTTGTGTGTAAAACCGATAGCTAGGTTCCAGTGTCAGTTGCCCGTCATTCAATCGATAGAAATAGCGAGCTTCGAATGCCTGACCATCCAGCTCCCAGCTGTCCTGATAATGACTGAGGCCCAGCTGTACGGAGTCTTCACCGATGGCGTGTTTATAACGAACGGAGACTGTATTGCGGACGCGTTCATCAGGAAGGACTTCAAAGCCACGCTCACCGTTATCGAAGAGTACTGAATTAAATGAGGTGGCTAACATGCCGCGCTGGCGGCTGTAGACCCAGGACAGGTTCATCAGCGATACCGGTGATAGCGTCTGAGTCAGGCTGAAGGCCCCGGTGGCAGTATCGCGCGGTTCGTCGGTTTCTTTGCTGCCGTCGTAGCGGATCATGCGCACCGTATCATCATAAAACTGAAAGTCTGCACTCAGCTGGGTCGACTCTTCGTTTAATGATTGAGAAATACCAAATCCATAACCGGTGCTGCGGTAAGCGTATTCCTGACCGTAACTGGTATGCAGAGTGACCCCCGTGCGGCTGTCACTGCGATACTTCCAACGCCCTTCGAGATTGAAGCGTCCGGGGTTATAACCGGTCGCGCCAGAGACGGTTTCTGCTTTATCGCGGGCGTCATCGTAAGAGGCTGCGGTGACCAGATCGCCCACGGCTTTAAAGCTGGCGGCGTTATTTTCATTCAGTCGTTGCTGAAACAGGAGAATACCTTCGTAGATGGTCGCATCTTCTTCGATGGTTGGGTTACCCCCTGAACCACCATCATCTTCCTGCTGGTAAACAATCCCCCGGGCGGCAAAGATGCTGTCGAGTTCATCTGTCGTAGGGGCAGCCGCCTGAACAGCTGTCGTTACAGCAATGGCACAAGCGATAGTCAGTATTCGCAGGAGATAAGCAGGGCGAACTGCTGTGATCAGACGTGTCAGTAACACCCGCAACCTCCACCACCACCGCCGGTAAATACACCGGATGCGCCTTCGCGGGCACTGTATACATCGGCTTCGATTTCGCTCTTCAGGGGCGTGCTGTCGAACGCCATATCCGGCTGAGACAGGCGCTCTCGCTCGTTAAAGCGTACTGGGGTACAGGCCGAAGCGGATACAACTAGTAAAGTCAGAATGCCGCAGCCCAGATATTTAGTATTCATGCTGTGCGTACCAGATCTGCAATGCAGGTATAGTAACAGCTATTGCAGGACGCTTTATGACAGTCTCGTCATACCAGCATGAAATACTCAGCTGGACACCTCATTTCCGACATTACTGATTACTCAGCGTTCTCAGAGCCGCCCTCAGAGTCGCTGATTTTTTTCATGCTTGCTTCGGTGTCTTCCGGGGCGGGCGCTGTTTCCGGGTCGTCGGGGTACGACTGAACCGAACCTGATTTCTGACTTTCTTCTTTCAGTTCTTCCTGCGCTTCTTCTTTAGCCTCTTCCGGGGTCTTGGCTTCGCCGATGTGATAGGCAGCAAAACCCGTCTGTACGACCTGATTGAAGGCCATGCCGATAATTTTTCCGGACAGAGGAGAAACGATATCGCTGCCTGTATTGGATACCGGATCAACAACACGACCCAGCACATCGCCCTTGCGAACCGTGTCACCCAGTTCAACATCAGACATGAGTATCCCGCCCTGATCGGATCTTACCCACTCAGAGTGATAGAACACGGGCTGAGGCGTTCCCCAGAAGCGCATCGTAGGCTGGATGTCGAGATTCTGCAGTAATGTTTCAAGCGCTTTGACACCGCCGTCGACAGAGCTTTCATCCAGACTGTTTGGCCCACCGGATTCCAGCGTGATCGCAGGAATGCCGAGATCGGTCGCGGCACGTCGCAGAGTCCCTTCACTGCCACGACCATGCAGCACAGTAATGCCGCCCAGATGGCGGCTGAATTCGAAGACGGTTTCATTGCTGAGGTCGGCACGGATCTGCGGAAGGTTGGTGCGCTTCAGAGAGCCTGTATGAAGATCGACGAGAAAGTCGCAATTACCGCGGATGATCTTATTGAAGAATGAATAGGCAATACGCGAGGCTGCGCTACCGCTTTCGCTGCCCGGAAAGTAACGGTTCAGGTCGCGACGGTCAGACAGGTAGCGGCTGGCGCGTCGGAAACCATCGAGATTAACAATCGGAACGCCAATGACAGTGCCGTTCATTTTTACCGGTTCGAGCTGGTACATCAGACGCCGCACCATTTCGATGCCATTCAGTTCATCGCCATGTATCGCGGCGGTCAGGCATACCCTGGGCCCAGGATTTTTACCGTGTGCAACCAGCACCGGCACCGGGGTGTCGATACTGGCAAACGACTGTCCGGGGCTCCAGTACAGTGTCTGAAACTGTCCGGGGGGAATGCTGGCGTTGAGAAGGCTCAGGTTCTCGACGACCGGGGCTATTTCGACGTCTTGTTGGCTTACTGGCGGCTTGGCTTCGGTGGTTTCAGGCTCTTTCGTATCACGTTCAGTCGATACAGACCCTGTCACTTGAGGAGCAGGCGACGCTGTTTTTTCCGTGTCTGTTGTTTCGAGGTCCGTTCTTTCCTGATCGGCGCTTTGCGGAGCTGGTTGGGTACTGGAAGGTTGCTCCTTTGAAGCAACCGCAACTGCACAGGGAGCAGCAAGCAGGAACGCTGTGAATAAAGCAAAGTACTTCAATCGAGAGCGCCTGAATGAAAAGCATGTGAATGAAAAGCACGGAGCGATTGAGAAATACGATTTCTCAGGAGAAAACATAACTACAACTCAGTTTGTTGAATGTTCTGAGTCTAGACCATGGTGTCCGTATAAGGTTCGTTCAGAGCGTGTATTTGTGAATTGCTCAGAAAGGAAGGTATTTAAAGAAAGAAAAAGAGCGGCTGAGCCGCTCTTTTCAGTATCAGAAACCAGCACGATTGCTTTATGCGCTGGCTTTGATTTTCTCAACCAATTGGTTAGCAAACTTACAGGCGAAGCCGTAAACCGACAGCTGTGGGTTTGCACCGATACTGGTCGGGAATACTGAACCATCAATCACGTAGAGGTTGTCGAGGTAATGGTATTTACCGTTACTGTCGACGACGCACTTATCCAGGTCTTCACCCATGGTCATACCACCCATAACGTGCGCACTCCCTACGGTGAATGCGTTTGAGCGATTGTCCAGGTTGTTGATGCCTTCGCGTGCTTCTTCAACGGTTTCGTACCAGGGGGCGTCCAGATGCGAAGGTCGAACGCGTTTCGCACCCGCAGCAAACTGAATTTCAGCCATTGAGATCATGGCACGCTGGAATGCATCCCAGATGTAATCGTTAACCGGGTAATCCACAATCGGCGAACCATCGCTGGCCAGTTCGATACTTGCGCCGGGGCTCTCTTCATCGAAGCCGTCACGGATCAGTGCCAGCAGCAGGTTGGTGTTGGGCAGATTGCCCATGTCTTCATAATGACGACCGCCGTGCCCCAGGAAGAGTACCGCTGCCAGACCGGGATGCAGAGGCGTTGCCTCAAGCTTGTAGCCTGCAGGACCTGTGACATTCAGCCATTGGTAATGGTCACTGTAAATAGACTGTGGTGCGCCGTAATACGGGTCGATCAGCTCATCGAACTGAGCGAAGTTAAAGGCCACCGGGTGGAAGAAGGTACGCTTACCAACGCGCTTCTTCGGGTCCGGAGCATCTGAACGCAACAGCAGTGCAGGGCCGTTGATACCACCACAGGACATCACGACGTGAGGTGCTTTCACCGAAAACGTATTGCCGTTCGGTTTGTAGTCGCTGTTCAGGGCCGTCACTTCAACGCCCAGAACTTTTTTGCCTTCAATGATCAGGCGCTCTGCACGAGCGTTATAAATAAGGCCAGATTGTTTATTCAGTGCCCCCGGAATGGTGGTAACCAGCATGGACTGTTTTGCATTCGTCGGGCAACCAGTACCGCAGTAACCCAGGTTCCAACACCCGGAAACGTTACGCGGAATAACGTGCCATTCGAGATTCAGGGCTTCGGCACCACGGCTCAGAACGGCGTTGTTCGGGTTAGGGGGTACTGGCCAAGGCGCAATCTGCAGACGTTCTTCCATGCGTTCAAACCATGGCGTCATCTCTTCTTTGCTGGCGCCTTCGAGTTTGAATTCATTTGCCCAGTGTTCGAGTGTCTGTTCTGGCGTATGAAAGCTTGAAGTCCAGTTGATGACTGTTGTGCCACCGACGCATCGACCTTGAAGGATCGACATTGAGCCGTCCTTGCTCATACGGCCGGCGCTTTCTTGATAGAGATCGTGGTAGGCCTCACGCTCATCCATCTTAAAGTCATTGGTGCTTTTCAGCGGGCCTTCTTCCAGCATCAGTACATTGAGGCCAGCTTCGGCAAGAATTTCTGCGGTAGTGCCACCGCCTGCACCTGTGCCAATAATGACAACATCTGCATTGATGACGCCGCCATCGGTAACGTCGGCTGCATCCTGAACCTTCCAGCCGCCTGCGATACCCTCCAGAATCGGATCAGGGATACCCGCAACCATTGGAATGTGTGGTGTACGTTTCATCGTGTTCTCTCTATCGGATTCTGTCGTGTTATTCGCCAGTGGCGGGGTATGGATATGGCACTTTCACCGGTGGCCCCGGATAGCCGCTGATTTCATAGTTCTCTGGCTGCGAATACCAGCAGATCGTGATTAGCTTACACAGACCCTGATACCCCATGCGTTTGATCGGCAGCCAGGAGTCACGCCAGCTTTCAAGGAATGCCTCGGCTTCTTCAACGGTGGCTTCCTGCCATGGATGCAGCGGTGCACCAACGGCAACACGGGTGACCGGTGAACCCATGAGATCAAATGCCATCTGTAACTGACTCAGAGCGTGCCCCTGAAGGGTCGTCATCAGGGTATCCAGTGACTCCAGCAGGCGCTGACGTGCGTCTTTGCCGAGAGCACCGGGGTAGCCTTTGGTGGTCAGTACCGCGGGTGCAAGAGCACCAAGAAAATAGACATCCACTTCACGCAGTGTCTTAAACCCCTCTGCCGGAGTCTGCTGTGACGAGCAGCCAGTCAACATGGCTGCTCCTGAACCGACTGTCAGTGCAGCGGTGCCCATGGCACCTAGCTGCAGAAATCCACGGCGGGATGTTTTCATTCTTTTCCCCTTACCGGATGAAGAGTTTATAAACCAGATTGTGCAGACGTGTGCCATATGGCGGATAGATCACTTTACCGCTATTAATCCGCCCTTTGCGGTGTACAGCTTTCGCTTTGGATAACGTCACAAAGCCTTCCTTCCCATGGTAATGGCCCATACCTGAGGGGCCAATACCTCCAAAAGGCATGTCATCCTGCGCGATATGCATCAGGGTGTCATTGACTGCAACGCCACCGGCGTGGGTCTGCTCAAGCACTTTCTTTTCAGTATCGCGATTATAACTGAACAGATACAGCGCGAGAGGTCTGTCCCGGTCAGTGATGTAGGCCAGAGCGTCATCAAAACTGCGGTATGTGACGATCGGCAGGATGGGGCCGAACAGTTCTTCCTGCATGACGGTCATGTCATCGGTACCGTTTTCGATGAGGTGTGGTGGCATTTTCCGACAGTCAGAAAAGTTCTCATCGCGCGGGTTTATCTGGGTGATTTTGGCGCCTTTTTCGTCGGCATCTTTCAACCAGGAGAACAGACGCTGGTACTGACGGTCGTTAATGATGGCTGTGTAGTCATCATTATCTTTCATGGTCGGATACATTTTGGTGAATGCCTGGTGATAGCGACCAATGAACTCCTTTTCCTTCCCTTCAGGCACCAGGACATAATCCGGTGCGATACAGGTCTGACCAGCGTTCAGTGACTTACCGAAGCAGATGCGCTCAGCAGCGTGCTCAAGGTTGGCATCCGGGGCAATCAGAGCCGGTGATTTTCCGCCCAGTTCAAGCGTCACTGGGGTCAGGTTTTTAGCGGCGGCGGCCATGACGTGTTTGCCGACAGCGGTGGAGCCAGTGAAGATCAGGTGGTTCCAGGGTACCTCTGAAAAAGCGCTGGAAACATCAACTTCACCCTCGATGATAGCCACTTCATCTTCGTCGAATACCGAAGCCAGCATGTCTTTTAGCGCGCGGTTGGTTGCGGGCGTAAATTCGGACATTTTGACCATGGCACGATTGCCGGCAGCGAGTGCCGTTGCAATCGGTACCAGTGCCAGCTGAATCGGATAGTTCCAGGGCACTATGATGCCAATGACACCGAGAGGCTGATAAACAACTTCATTCGATGCCGGAGCGAACAGCATATTGACGTGACGACCTGATGGGCGCATCCACTTGCGGACGTTCTTAACCATGTAGTTGAGTGCCTGCACGGTCGTCATGATTTCTGCAATCAGGGTGTCTCCCTCGGCGCGGCAGCTGAAGTCTTCGTTTACTGCTTTGACGAGAGAGTCCTGCTGTTGCACCAGGGCTGTTTTCAGTTTCCGTAACTTTTCGATTCGCGCAGCGGCGTCCGGCATAGGGTCTGCGCGAAATGCCTCCAGTTGCTGGTGGTGCAGGGCATGAAGGCGCTCAATTTCCTGAGCGGGCGAATGCAGGGTAGAAACTGTGGCAACCATGGGTGCCTCCGGGTGGTTAACAAATAAACAGATTCTATTATTAGAGTTATTACTCTAATTCGTCAAGAGGTGTCGTGCGTAGACAAGAAGATTGTCCGTATATACCTTTACTCAGGTTAAAGTAGAGACATGATTATTCTGGAGCGATGTTATGGGCACCCGCGAACGCATCATTGATGTGGCCTTAGAGATGTTTAATGAGAATGGTGAGCGGGCCGTTACAACCAATCATATTGCCTCGCGGCTCGGGATTTCGCCGGGCAATCTCTATTATCACTTTCGCAACAAGCAGGCGATCATCGCCAATTTGTTCGATCGTTACGAGCAGAGAGTTCTGGAGATACTGGCGTTACCGGAAGGGCGAGTCATCGAAACTCAGGATAAGCTGCGTTACCTGACCGACGTCTTCAATGAGCTCTGGGCATACCGTTTTATGCACCGGGATATGGAGCATCTGCTGAGCGCAGACCCGGAGCTTCATGAGCGCTATCGTGGTTTTTTCAGTCACTGTCTGAGGCAGATCGAGAACATCTTTCTGGCGCTCAGTGGTGCGGGGATACTCTCTGCTGATGAACAGGACTGTCAGGATCTGGCGTTGAATACCTGGATTGTCGTCACCTCATGGTTTTCGTTTCTGCAATGCAATCTGTTGTCGGGGGATGAGAGTGTGATCACGCAGGATATGTTGCAGGGCGGAATTTATCAGGTGTTCAGTCTTGAACGTCCCTATCTTACTCCAGATCATCGGGACGACGTACTTGCACTGCAGCGGGCATTTATCCCACGCCCGGACTGGATGCAGCGCCGGTGAAGTCGCTGCGTCTTGTTCTCACCCTGGTTATTGCAGTCGCGCTTTGTGGCTGCTCAGCAGGTGAGCAAGCCGCACTTGATGATTATCTCGAGCGCCTCGGTCGTGCACTACAGGTTGAACCGCCCGAGTCTGATGGTGAGGCACTTCAGGCAGTGCTCGTCGACTTGCCCGGGCGTCGCCAGTTGTCAGTCAACGAGCCCCAGTTAAGCATTAATCTTCTCGACTTTCTCTCACTCTCCTCGTGTGAGTTGGGACGTGTTCTAGGGGCTAACAACAGCTCTCTCGGTAAGCTGGCAGCGCCCAGTCAGAGACTTCATCTACAACGTGACCTGATGCTAAGTGCGCCGGAGTGCATCGACGTTCTGGGGGAGGATGATCCCGAGCTTGCTGAGAAGTTACGTCGCCTTCTGCAGCAGAAATACGATGCCAGAATGACGTATTGGTGGAATGCCTGGCTCTCGTCTGAGGAGTGGCAGGCTTTTCTATCCCGGTCAGAAGGACTGATCCCGATGGCAGAATCCTCAGCGGAAGATCAGACGACATTACTGGCGGCAACCCAGGCTCTCGCGTATGTCGTACAGCAGGGACAACAGTGGCAGTCAGGCGAGTGGAAATACGAATCGGCAGTGATGGAGTCTCATCAGCAACAGATGTTAGCGACAGCGGCCATCGGGCGCTGGCGTTTAACCAATCGAGCACTTATGGATGTGAGCATCAAGGGAGCACGACTTCTTGAGCAGCGCCTTGGCGACCGTCCGCTGTGTCCGGCGGGCCGCCGGACTCCTCAGGCCGAGATTCTGCAGAATGTCTTCCATAAGTATTACGCCGGTGTGCTTCAACCCTATCTGAGTAAAACTGACCGCTTCAGTGCTGAGCTTATCGGTTATCTGAGTGTCATTTCTTCTCTTGCCCCAACCGGTGTTGTCGATGAATGGCAGGTGGATGTCATAAATGTTCTGGAGGAAGAGCGGGCCGCTATGCTCAATGCCCACCGCAGACATGTTACAAAGTGGCAGGACATTCTGGCTCAATGTGCCATGATGCCCGGTTCACAATAACGCTAAGCTGACCCAGAATAGGCCTATGAAGATAAACAGCATACAGCGCGCAGTATTCGCCGTCTTGTTCATGACAGTGTTCGCCTCAGGTGCGCACGCGTTCAGTTATGCCAGTCATGCGGTGGTGTGCGATCTTGCTTATCAGTATGCGGCGCCTGAAACACAGAAAATGATTTCCGGGTTGGTTTGGCAGTCGCGGGAGGCTCGTTCATTCGCGCAATTGTGCGGCTGGCCTGACCGGGTAAGAAAGATAGACGACTATAAGCACACGTCGGTGTGGCACTACATCAACGTTGCGCGTAAGGATACCTCTGTGCATCGTACACATTGCCCGGGCAAGGGATGTGTAACGGAGGAAATACGCGTAATGCAGAAGCGTCTGCAGAGGGCTCCGGATACCGACTGGCAAGCATTGGCGTTTCTCGGGCATTTTGTCGGCGACGTACATCAGCCATTGCACGTCAGCTATTCAGATGACCGTGGCGGCAATCAGACGCGGATATATTATCGGGGCGAGCGCACTAATCTCCATGCGTTCTGGGATCGAGATGTGCCTAGCCTGTCGGGAACTTTAACGGAAGACAGCAATCTTATCGCGTCTTTTTCTGTGGAATTTCTGCGCGAGGGTAGTCCGGAAGACTGGGCCAATGAGTCGCTGGAAAAGACCCGGGAGATCTATCGGAATTACAGGAAAGGCGCCCGTTTCGAAGACGATGATATCGCTGCTGATCGTCATTGGGTCCGGTCGAGACTGCATCTTGCTGCCCGTCGGCTAGCGAAATTGCTGGATCAGTTGGCCCCTGTCAGCGCTGCAGGTTAATCAGGGAAGAATATGAACATAATAAGAATACTCCCTTTATGTTTTCTGACGTCATTCGCAATGGCGGCAGAAGAAGAACGTACTGTCTGCGAGAGTGGAGAGGTATGGCATGCTATTCAGGTGGTATATCCACAAGGATGGAGCTTGCCGTGTGAAGTGCATTTTACGACACCGGAAGAAAAACGGGTGGTCTGGAATGCAAAAACAGCAGAAGGATTTTGTGAGCGCAAAGCGCAGGAGATTGTGCAGCGTCGCAGAAATGCAGGTTGGCAGTGTCACACCGAAACCCTGGTAGACAGCCCTGCTTTGACTGAGAGTAGCCTGATATCGGATTTGCCACCGATGCGGTAAAGCACAGAGACAGCGGCATGGATGCATCAACTTTTACAACGACACTTAAAACGACCCGCCCCCCTTTTCTGATCCTGACCCCCGTTTGCCTGCTGATGGGGTTTGCTGCCTCAGGATACTCTCCTCAATTAAATCCTGATCTGATCTGGGTTGTACTTGGTGCTTTGCTCGCGCATATATCTGTCAATATGCTCAATGAATATCAGGACTTTAAAAGCGGCCTTGATCTTGTCACCGACCGCACGCCGTTCAGCGGCGGAAGCGGAGGTTTGCCCGAACATCCGCAGGCGGCAGGTTGGGTACTGGCCGGAGCTGTCCTGTCATTGTTGTGCGTTGTAATCATCGGTGTTTATCTGTCATTAGCGTACCCCGCCTTGTGGCTGTTGGGCGGCATAGGGGTGCTTCTGGTGTGGTTTTATACCTCGGTCATTAATCGTTTACCCTACCTTTGTTTGTTTGCTCCAGGGCTGGGGTTTGGCGTTCTGATGGTGGTAGGGACGGCTATTGTCGCAGGACTTGAGCAGCCGGTTTGCGTGGCTTTTGGCGCGGCGGTCGTCTTTCTGATGGTAAATAATTTGCTGCTGGCAAATCAGTTTCCTGATATCGAAGCCGATAAAGCACATGGTCGAGAGCATTTGTTGATTCGGTATGGCGTTTCTGCGGGAATTCGGGCCTTTAATATCATGACCTTTTCAGTCGCCGGATTAATTGTGATGGCGGCTATGTCAGGTGTGTGGCCACAATGGGTCTTGCTGGCACTCATTCCATGGGCGCTTACGCTGAAGACGCTGACAGCTCTGAATCAGGAACGTGAGAATATTGCAGCGGCACCAGATGCCTTGGGTATGAATGTGATGGCGACACTGCTGACGCCTGTCGTGTTAGCGTTAGCTTTGCTGCTGAGCCGCTAAAAAGGTCGCTTTTAATCGGCCTCAGAAGCTTCTGTTTCTTGTGTGCGGATTAAGCGTGAAGCAAGAACTCCCGCCTCGAATAGCAGATACATCGGCAGTGCCAGAATAGTCTGTGAAATAACATCCGGTGGTGTTACCAGCATCCCTACGACGAAACAGCCAAGAAAAATATAAGGCCGTTTACCACTGAGAGACTCCACAGTAGTCATGCCGCTGAGCACCATCAGAAAGGTGGCGACCGGAATCTCAAAGGCGATCCCAAAGGCGAAAAAAATCTTCAGCGAGAAGTCGAGAATATTGCTGATGTCGGGCATGAATGAAATACCCTCCGGCCCAATGCCGGTGAAAAAGCCAAACACCAGTGGCAGTACCACAAAATACGCAAAGGCAATGCCTGCGTAGAAAAGCAGAATACTCGACAGCAGGAGAGGAATAGCGAACTTTTTCTCATGCTGGTACAGGCCCGGCGAAATAAAAGCCCATATCTGGTGCAGTATAAAGGGCACTGCAGCCAGAACGGCCAGTACAAAGGTCAGCTTGAAAGGTACCAGAAAGGGCGATGCAACACCCGTGGCGATCATCTGGCCTTCGACCGGCATCAGTACCGACAGCGGCTCAACCAGGATCAGGTAGAGATCGTTGGCGAAATAGAACAAGCCCGCAAAAATCACCAGAACGAGGAGCACCGCACGCAGCAGGCGGTTGCGCAGCTCAACCAGATGGGCAATAAGAGGCTGTTCTTGATCGGTCATTGAGGTTTTTCTTCAGATGGCTTCTTCGAAAGCTCAGGTGTTTTTTCGGCCGCCTGGTCAGTCAGCTGTTCAGGCGTGCTCTCAGTCGATGCAGGCTCTTTTTCCTGCGATGTTTCCTGAGTCACGTTAGGCTTTCTCATGGACGCTGGATTCAGAATGTCTTCATCAAGAAAGGTTGCCGCTGGATCACGAAGTTTGGCTTTCAGCTCTTCGGTGCGGGCTTGCCTTTCCAGATCTTCCTGAAAGTTGCTGACCGAGCGACGCACACGACCAATAATCAGCCCCATCGTGCGGGCTGCTTTCGGCAGCCGCTCCGGGCCGAGTACCAGCAATGCAAGGACGCCGATGACCATCAGCTCCATGAAGCCCATATCAAACATCAGGCTTTATCCTGATCCTTGGTCTTGCTGAATTCTGCGTCTTTTTCCGGAGCTTTCTCAGCTGACTGGCTGGTCAGCGATTCCGGCTTTTTATCGTCCTCGGACACGTCTTTTTCGTCAGGCTTTTCATTCATTGCGTTCTTGAAACCACGGACCGCGCCACCCAGGTCGCCGCCCATATTACGTAGCTTCTTAGTGCCGAAAATCATAATGACGATCGCCAGAATGATCAGGAGTTGCCAGATACTGATACCGCCAAGCATAGTTATTCTCCGTTATTTCTTTGTACGAGAGGCTTTTTCTTCTAAGCCTGACATGTTGAACCGGCGCGCCAGTTCGTTAATGACCGCTTCAGGGCGCTCGCCCAGTTTCGCCAGTGCGACCAGGCTATGGAACCAAAGGTCGGCCGTTTCGTAAATGACCTCTTTATTGTCACCACTGGTCTCAGCATCTTTTGCTGCCAGTATGGTTTCGGTGGCTTCTTCACCCACCTTTTCCAGAATTTTGTTCAGGCCTTTGTGGTACAGGCTGGCGACATAAGAGGAGTCAGCCTCTGCACCTTTGCGTTCTTCCAGAATATCACCTAACTGCTGAAGAATATCGCTCATAAGAATCTCAGTATATGTCACTTGGGTCTTTCAGGACGGGATCTACGTCGACCCAGTCGTTATTTTCGTACACCTTGTAAAAGCAGCTTTCACGTCCGGTGTGGCAGGCAATACCGCCAATCTGCTCAACCTGCATGACGATAACGTCGCTGTCACAGTCGAGGCGCAGTTCGTGAAGCTTCTGTACGTGGCCAGATGATTCACCTTTGCGCCAGAGCTTCTGACGCGAGCGCGAGTAATAAATCGCGCGCTGCTCTTTTGCGGTCAGTTCGAGGGCTTCACGATTCATCCAGGCCATCATCAGGATACGGCCGGTGGCATGATCCTGGGCAATGGCCGGTACTAATCCATCGTTATCCCACTTCACTTTATCAAGCCAGTTCATCATTCAACCCTGTTTCATCTGTTCTGAAACGCGAAGGATACCGTAGAGCGCCGACTGTGCCTAATGCCAAATCTGCGCCCGTGATTCCTGTATCAGCTCTTCAGTACCAGCCATATCAGGCCGGCGGCGCCGATACTTAATCCTGCAATTTCTGGCAGTGCTAATGCGTAAGACTGCCACCACAGCAAGCCGCCAGTAATGGTAGTCATGATCCCTAGTGTCTGGTGGCGCTTTTGTAAACGCTGGGCTTCGAGCGCGGCGTTCAGAACCTCTAATTGCTCCTGCATTCTCAACTGATTCTCATCGAGATGATTGAGGCGGGTCAGGGCACCGTGCATCAGGTTAGGGATCTGCGGCGCTTTTTCTACCCAGCCGGGTAGCTGACGCTTGAACTCTTTCCAGGCGGCTTTCGGACCAAAGCGCTCACGCATCCAGCGTTCAAGGTAAGGTTTGGCGGTTGTCCATAGATCAAGGTCCGGGTACAGCTGTCGGCCCAGCCCTTCGATGTTCAACAGGGTTTTCTGCAGGAGTACCAGCTGCGGCTGAACTTCCATATTGAAGCGTCTGGCGGTCGCAAACAGCTGAATCAGTACCTGCCCGAATGAAATTTCTGACAGAGGCTTCTCGAAGATAGGCTCACAGACACTGCGAATCGATGCGGCGAACTCATGAACTTTTGTCGTTGGCGGCACCCAGCCAGAGTCTACGTGCAGTTGTGCGACCTGATGATAGTCCTGGTTAAAGAAGGCCATAAGGTTCATCGCCAGATAGTGCAGATCTTCGTCGGTGAGGCTGCCAACGATACCGCAGTCGATGGCGATATATTGTGGGCTTGATGGGTTTTCGCGCGAAACAAAAATATTGCCCGGATGCATGTCGGCATGGAAGAAACTGTCGCGGAATACCTGAGTGAAGAAAATCTCTACGCCGCGCTCGGCGAGTAATTTCATATTGGTGTTCTGGGCATACAGCTCGTCGATGTTAGCCACAGGAATACCGTAGATGCGCTCGCTGACCATCACTTTATTGCGCGTGTATTCCCAGTAAACCTCTGGCATGTACAGTAGTTCGGATTCTGAGAAATTACGACGTAACTGAGTTGCGTTAGACGCCTCAATCTGGAGGTTCAGTTCACCGTAAATGGTGTGGCGGTAGTCTTCAACGACTTCAACAGGCTTTAAACGACGGCCTTCAGCGGAGTACTTAACCAGCAGTACAGCCATAAACTCCAGCAACTGCAGGTCGCGTTCAATGGTGTCCTCGATACCCGGACGGACGACCTTAACCACGACTTCTTTACCGGCTTCTGAATTCTCGCCAAAGAGGCGTGCGGCATACACTTGTGCAATGGAAGCGGCCGCGAGCGGCTTTTCGGAAAACTCGGCGAACATCTCGCTGATGGGTTGCCCGAGTTGTTCTTCGATCAGTTTGAGTGCGGTCTCGGTCGGAAAGGGGGCTACATTGTCCTGCAGATTTTTAAGTTCTGCGACAATGTCTTCGGGTATCAGATCCGGGCGTGTGGATAAAATCTGGCCGAATTTAACAAAAATAGGGCCCAAAGCTTCCAGTGCAAGGCGCAAGCGTGCGCCGCGGCTGAGCTTGCTCGGCACCGGACTCAGGCGCCATGGGGCCAGCCACAGCAGAATGCGGATTTTAAGTGGTAGCTGGTCGGTTGGAACAAGAGCATCCAGCCGGTAGCGGGTAAATATGAAGAGTATTTTCCAGAGTCGCCAGAGGTTACCCACGCTCAGTCCTCAGTCTTTTTCTTGTTTTCCAGACCGGCAATCCGGGCTTCTACACGATCCATCATCAGGCGCAGATCATCTGTCTGTGTTGCAAAGTCATCGAGCATGGCTGACGGTGTCACTGCCTTCAGCTCATCTTCGAGGTATTCTTTCGCGGCGGTGCGGTAGGTTGACCCGGTGTCACGGCCCCAGCGCCTGAGGCCACGTAACCCCTTACCGATCTGGTGGGCGACCAGGCTGCCTGTCAGCGGCTGTATGGCAGCTTCCCAATCAATGTCTAACGCCTGTACGGTACGGGTCAGATAGAGTGCGAGCTCGGTATCTCCATCCATATCGATATCGCTGTTGATCAGTTCGTGTGCTTTATCGTCGGCGCGGGCCAGCTCAAGAAAATCCGCCAGCTTGCCACTCAGTACCACCTCGGTGTCTGAGTCGGGTGTCATACTCAGAGCGATACCATCACGCAGCAGGCGAATATTAAAGCGACCCAGGCCCTCTATATCGACGGCGGCCATACGACCTTCCTGACGAGCCAGTCGTGAAAGTGTTGCTGTGTCCTGGCGAAGCGCACGATTAATAAGCCCTTCAACGGGCAGGCACATCGCCTGACTGAAGACCGCCGATAGCATCAGGGTTTGATTCCCCGGTGCAGAGCAACAACACCACTGGTCATGTTGTTGTAGCTGCAGCGCACGAGGCCGGCATCTTCCATCATCCCTTTCAGCGTTTCCTGATCCGGATGCATACGAATGGATTCAGCCAGATACTTGTAACTTTCAGAGTCGTTCGCAACAAGCTTGCCCATAAAAGGCAGGGCGCTGAACGAATACAGGTCGTAGGCCTTGCTCATGACCGGGTTCGTCGGCTTGGAAAATTCGAGGATGAGAAGACGGCCGCCTGGCTTGAGTACACGCGCCATAGAGCGCAGTGCTTTGTCTTTGTCGGTAACGTTACGCAGGCCGAAGGCCATAGTGATTACGTCAAAGCTGTTGTCTTCAAACGGCAGACACTCGGCGTTTGCCTGAACGTATTCGATGTTACCCACGTACCCCTGATCGGTCAGGCGGTCGCGACCGACGTTCAGCATGGATGAGTTGATATCAGCGAGTACAACCTTGCCCTGTGGGCCGACGATGCGTGAAAACTTACGCGTCAGGTCACCGGTGCCACCGGCGAGGTCGAGAATCTGATTACCCGGACGGGCACCACTCATATCGATGGTGATGCGTTTCCAGAGGCGGTGGACGCCGAATGACATCAGGTCGTTCATTACATCGTATTTCGCAGCGACAGAATGAAATACATCAGCCACTTTTCCAGCTTTTTCGTCGACCGAAACGGTCTCGTAGCCGAAATGAGTTGTTTTATTGTCGGACATGCCTACCTCCCAATCTGGACCGACATTCTAACCAGCCGGCGTGCGAATGTCTGCTTTCATTGGCAACGCAAGGTGGCACAACCGCACCTGTGCAACTGAAATGGCATCAGGCAATCTGCGTCATCATACTTTTCTGACTTCTGGTCAGAAGTTAACTAAGACTTAGCTGGAGCAATAAATGAATACCGTAGCTATGAAAGCAGCAACATTTTTATTCTGGGTACTGGCGATTACTGCCTGGGTGCAGGGTTGGGATGGCTTGCTCGGTTATCTGCCGACCATCGGCCTGATCGTCGCGGGTATTCACGTACTGGAGGTGCTGCTTTTCTGGGTAGCTTTCCGCAAGAAGAGCACCAACGTGCGCCTGGACGCTATTCAGGTTTTTATTTTTGGAATGTTCCATCTTCAGCGTTTTATGCCTAAGTCCTGAGCTGGCTGGCCCAGAACACAAAGCGCAGATCAAAAAAAGGGAGGCCTGAGCCTCCCTGATAATATGCTACAAACCGTTATTCGACGGTCAGTTCAACGCGACGGTTGAGCTGGCGGCCTTCTTCGGTAGTGTTATCAGCAATCGGCTGAGAATCACTCAGCGCTCTCAGTTCAATCGAATCTTTGCTTACGCCACGAGCCATCAGATAGTTACCAATGGTTTTCGCACGTTCCATCGAGATGAACTGATTGAATTCGTCACTGCCAGTCTCGTCGGCATGACCTTTTACGATGATCTTCAGATCTTTATCTTCTTTCGCCTGAGCGGCAATCTGATCCAGGTAAGCAGTCGCTTTGCCCGGCATACCAGCTTTGTTCAGCGGGAAGCGCAGCAGAGCTTCGACGGTTTTGATCAGGTCACAACCATTGCTGCCTACCATGGCCACCTTACCGGTGTCAGCACACTGGTCAACGCTGTCAGCGACGCCATCATTGTCACTGTCTTCAAAAGCAGATTTGGCTGGGATGCCGGCCGCTGTCGCTGGAAGCTCGTTGACCTGTTCTGCGGTCAGCTGGCTGTCGTCAGTCATATTGTTGCTGGCTACTGTGCTACCCGCTGCCGCAGTTGAAGCTGCAGCGACCGCAGCAGAACCGAAACGGTAACCCACTTCGATGACGTAATTCATGTGTTCTGGATATTCGTTGATCATGTCATCGTAACGAATTTCAGCGCGGGCAAAGATACGCTCCGAAGAATCGTATTGCACACCGGCGCCCAGAGAAGCCAGAGCGTTTGAGGCGCTGCCACCGTCGGTGCGCATTTCTTCAAAGCCCAGGCCTGCTGTCAGGTAAGGTTTCAAGGCGTCGTCAGACAGGAAATACAGGCTGCTGAAGCGGAACTGCTCGATATCTGCGCGAGAATCGTCCTGGATGATGGATGGGATAACAAAGCTACCCTCGAGAGCGAGGCTGTCTTTGAGCATGTAACCCAGAGAGAGTTCGTTGGTGTAACTGTGTTTCATGTGATCGCCGAAGTGATCAACACTGATTTCGTTTTCAGTGTGCGCGGCGCCCACCGTGAAGTAGTAAGGTAATTCCTGAGCCATAACTGACGCAGAGGTCGCGGCCAGAATGGCTGCGCTAAGTACTGAATGTTTCATAATCAATCCCCCAATCGATTGCCCACGAACTTTACCTAAGCTTGCAATTCAAAGCTACAACGGCGACGCGCCGTTCATACACTTGGCAGGCATTTAGCAAGGAAAGCGATCACAAAAGTGGTACTTTATTCGTACTTATTAGCAAAGGCTTAATTACTGACTCCATGGTTTCTGATCCTCATCATTTGCTGACCCAGCGAGGATGAAATACTCTGAGCGCCATAACGATAATAACTGGTATTTCTCACATGGACTCCGTCACACTGCCTTTGCGGATACCCTATATTCTGCGTGCAGGCATCATTATCACGCTGGGCATCAGTGCCTGGGCAATCGCTGCCTACATTGTTTTGTCGGTGTGTCCTCCTGAGCAAAGGATGCTGGCTACTTCATTGATGGCGACCAGCGTTTTCTGCTTCTGTGCTCTGGCATTCCTGGGCACCCGGGAGTTGCTGATGAACAATCTCGCATGGCGCGTCGATAATCGTGACTGGCGGTTCTGGTTGTTTCTGGTGGGGTCACATCTTTGCTCCATTCTTCTGATGGACGTTGCTGAGGTACCTTCCGAAAGTGCGCCCTACGCGGTGTTGATGGTGGTGAACTCGGCGTCTCTTGTTGTCCGTTTTTCACCCAAATATTCACTCAGCTTCAATATGTTGGTCGCCGTGTTGTTTGCGATGCAGTTCCCACAGGATCAATGGCTTATTTTCTGTTTGTGCATGCTTATGCAGCTGGTCTTGTGGAGCTTTGGCCTGAGTATCGTAGTTGAGATCAGTGAGGTCAGGCGTCTGCGGGTTATGGGTGATGAGCTGCGCATGGCACAGGCTCAGATAGCCGAATCTGAACGGATGCTGGAAAGGCGTAATATCCGTCATAACCTGCACGATAATATGGGGCACGAGCTCGCGACTCTGCATATGAATCTTCAGATTCTAGAGCAGCAGGCCGGTCGCTTAGAGTTGTCTGATGATATTGTCGCGCCTCTGGAACGCTCGCGGGATGCCAGCAGGAAGATGTTCGCTGTTCTGGATGACATTGTATCGGGGTTACGTCAGGTGCCTTCCGCTCATTTCTATGATGCTTTAACCGATCTGGTTGATCAGGCTACAACGCTTCAAGTCACGACCTTGTGGGATGAGAAGGTGAAGATCTCCGACCCTCAGTGTTGTGAAACTCTGCTGTCAGTGGTGCGTGAGTTTCTGACCAATGTGATGAAACACTCTGCGGGGCGGGAGGTTGAAATCCGCAGTCACTACAGTAATGGATCTATCGAACTGAAGCTGACAGATCTGGCTGAGTACATGGGTGAGTTCAGCTACGGCAATGGACTTTCAGGTGTGGAAGAGCGAATAGCCGCGATGGATGGCTGCTTTTTGGTCGAAATGTCTGACCAGAATCAACTGACCTGGAGCATCAGGTTGCCGGAGGCCAGCGTATGATGAAACTCGTTCTGGTAGATGATCAGGCTCTGGTACAGCAGGGCGTAGCAACCCTGTTGGAAATGTCGGGGGCGTTCGAGGTCGTTGCCACTCTTGAGTCTGGGCAGGCACTGACGGACTGGTTAGGCGAGCATCCTTCCGGGTGTGATCTGGTACTGCTCGATTTCCATATGCCTGGTCAGGACGGTATAGAAACCCTCAACTCTCTGAAGCCAGCACTCCGTACACCTGTGGTCTTTCTCTCGACCTTCGCGGATGCGGCGCTAAGTCGTGAGGCCCGTCGTAATGGTGCTTCAGGCTGGTTGGCAAAGAGTGTGGAAATAAGTGAGCTGGTCTCCGCGCTTCAGGCCGTGGCGGCTGGTGAACAGGTATTTCCGGCGTTGAACCATCACTCTCAGGATTGGGATCTGAGCGCCCGGGAGTTCGAGGTGGCACGCTGTCTGGTCGCAGGTATGACGAATCAGCAGATCGCAGATCAGTGTTGCTTGAGTCTGGGGACAGTGAAGAACTATACGTCCAATCTTTTCAGTAAACTTGAAGTGGCAAATCGTGCTCAGGCGATTGCGGCACTGCGGGAGCGCGGTATTTCCTGAGCTGACCTGAACTGTGTCTTGTCTTTTGTATTGTTTGTGTATAGCTTTTGTATATATTACTTATGCACACAGACTCAGGAGATAACCATGCAGCACCTCACCCGTCTCATACTGCTTACTCTGACAGCTTTATCTCTGTCAGCCTGCCGTATTGTTGAAACTGTTCCTTTTGTTGATATCCCGCGCTATATGGGGCTCTGGTACCAGATCGCCGCCAATGAAGTCTCGTTTAATGAGGGGCTGGTTGGGGTAACCGCAGAATACACTCTGCTCGAGGACGGCTCGGTCGAAGTGCTGAATAAGGGATATCAGGACACTCTGGACGGCGAACTGAACCAGATCACAGGCAACGCAACCATCTGGGATGAAGAGACGAACTCCAAGCTCAAAGTTGTGTTCCCCGGAGCGCCAGACCTGCCTTACCCGAACTATCTGATTGTTGTTCTGGATGAGGCGGGGTACGAGTATGCGGCGGTCACTGATCCGTTTGAATACACCCTGTTTATACTGAGCCGCTCGCCGGAGATGAGCGAGAACACATACGCAATGATTCTTGGTGAACTGGAAGCACTGGGCGTGGATACGAGCGAGCTTGTTATTACTCCGCAGGCGTTGCCTGAGGAGTAATCAGCTTAAGTACTTCGGGCGCAACATTATCGGCCAGTGTCGGTTGCGCCTCTGTTGTGGGATGAATGCCATCGTCCTGCATCATGCCATCTACTGTCGCCACGCCCTCCAGCAGGAAAGGCACCAGACCTGTGTTGTAACTTCCTGACAGTTCTATATACAGAGTTCTGAAGCCCTCTGTGTATGCTGGCCCATAATTAGGTGGGATCTGCATGCCAGCCAGAATAACCTCCGAGCCCGATTCCTGTGTGGCCTTAATCATGGCCGTCAGATTATTTCTGACCAGCGAGAGTGGTGTACCTCTCAATGCGTCGTTGCCGCCGAGTGCAAGCAGGGTGACGTCGGGTTGATGGCGCTTTAATAAGGCGGGTAAGCGGCTCCGACCGCCAGAGGTGGTATCGCCGCTTATTGCTGCAACGACAACAGTGAGTTGCGGAAACCGGTTCTGCAGTTTCTGCTCTAATAGCAGAGGCCATTGTTTTTCTACCGGGACGCCAAACCCCGCACTGATACTGTCGCCAACAATCAGCAGTTTTGGTGGTTGCTGTGTCTGTTCTTCTGCCTGCACGACCGAACAGACGAACATTGCCAGAGTAATAAACACTGACATTAACGATTTAACTTTCAGGAAACCCTTCGGTATGCCGGACAACACAGATATTACCTCTCTCAGTGCCGATCACTTAGTGAAAACAGTTCGCAGTGGCGAAGAACCTCTGACCATCCTGAAGGGTGTTTCGTTGCATATCAAGCGTGGAGAAAGTGTGGCTATTGTCGGTGCATCAGGCAGTGGTAAGTCGACATTGCTGGGTATTCTTGCGGGCCTCGATTTGCCCACGGAGGGGGAAGTCACGCTGCTCGAGCAACCCATGAGCGGGCTGAACGAAGACCAGCGGGCGGCGATTCGTGCCGGTGGTGTTGCTTTTGTATTCCAGAATTTTCATCTGCTTCAGGGGCTGACAGCGCTTGAGAACGTGATGTTGCCGCTTGAGATCGTCGGCAAAAAGAATGCTGATAAAGAGGCAACCGGGTTGCTTCATTCCGTCGGGTTGGCTGATCGGCTTGCGCACTATCCAAGCCAGTTATCGGGTGGTGAGCAGCAGCGTGTGGCATTGGCCCGTGCCTTCGCTGGGCAGCCCGAAATTCTGTTCGCGGATGAGCCTACTGGCAACCTGGACCGTGCGACGGGCGAACAGGTTGAGTCCCTTTTATTCCGGCTAAACGAAGAATCTTCCACCACTCTGGTGCTTGTTACACACGACGATCGTCTGGCGCAGCGCTGTGACCGGCGCCTGAAAATGGCGGACGGTGTGTTAGAGGAAATTGCCTGATGACAAATACCGCAGGTAGATTCACAGAGCTTCGGCTGGCGTTAAGGTTGATGAGCCGAGAATTGCGTAGTGGCGAGCTCACGCTGATCTTCCTGGCACTGGTACTGGCGGTGACTGTCACTACGGCGATTGCCATATTCAGCCAACGACTGGATCTGGCCATGCAGGCCAGTGCCAATGACATGCTCGGGGCGGACCTCCGGGTTCGTTCGACCACTCCGCTCGAAGAGGACTGGCTGGTGGAGGCCGATGAGCTGGGCCTGGAGCGAGCCCGTACTCTGACGTTCCCCAGTGTGGTTGTCGCCGGTGACGAGATGACGTTGTCGGCGGTGAAAGCGGTCGATGAAGGTTATCCCCTGCGTGGCGAGCTTCTGGTCAGGGGTATTGATGATGAAGTTGCATCCATGCGGTCGTCTGGCCCAGAGCCGGGAGAGGCCTGGGTCGAGGCACGCCTGCTGTCGTTGTTGAATATCGGCCTGGGCGATGAAGCAGATCTGGGTGGCAAAACTTACCGGATCACTGGCCTGATTGAGAAGGAGAGTGACCGGGGAGGCAACTTTTACACCTTATCACCGCGCATCATGGTGCACTGGAGTGAGCTGGAGGGCAGCCCTATGCTGGGGCCCGGCAGCCGTGTGCGCTACCGGCTGATGCTGAGCGGTGATGGCGGTCTGTTGGAGCAGTTTCAAAGCTCGGTCGAGCTGAAAGCCAATCAGTCATTTGAATCCCTGGGTGATGGAAACCGGCAGATGTCGGCTTCTCTCGATCGCGCGCGCCGCTATCTTGGTCTCGCGGCCATTCTTGCCGTCGTTCTCTCGTGTGTTGCGGTTGCGGTCAGTGCTCGCCGTTATGCTGAGCGTCACTTTGATATCAGTGCTTTGATGCGAACCTTTGGCCTGCCGCGGGCCTCAGTGCTTCGCATTTTTCTTGCCCAGCTTCTGATTCTCGGGGGCGCAGCGACCATGTTGGGTGCCTTTTTTGCTTATATTCTGCAGTTAGGTTTATTGCAGGTGTTGTCTGGTCTGATACCGGAAGGCCTGCCGCCAGCAACTCTGAGTGCGTGGGCGCTTGGGCTCAGCGCCGGCCTTTTAGGCCTGTTTGGTTTTGGCGTACCGCACCTGTTGCCCTTGTCTTCAATCAGTCCGCTCCGGGTGCTGCGAAGGGACCTTGTGCCAGTGCCGCTCAAGGGCTGGCTTATTTATGCGCTGGCGCTGGGCTCTCTGACAATTCTGCTTTCTCTTCTGACGCAGGATGTCATGCTCAGTAGCGGCCTGATGATAGGCGGCGCTGCGACGTTACTGATTTTACTTCTGTTATTGCGAGGCGGCCTGAGGCTTGCCGGGCGCCTGTTACGGAACCGAAAGCTTCCGCTCAGCCTCAGGTTTGCCTGGCAGCATCTGAGCCGTAGTCACACCGCAACAGCCGGGCAGCTACTGGCGTTCGCGATGACCCTGATGGTGATGTTGATTATCGGCATGTTGCGCACGGACCTTCTGGCCGACTGGCAACGCAGTATGCCTGACAATGCGCCGAACATTTTTGCCCTGAACATCCAGCCTTTCGAGCGTGATGCATTCTCTGAGTCACTGGCGAATCACAGTATTGAGACGCAGGCTTTGTACCCTATGATTCCCATGCGCCTGGTACAGGTGAACGGTACCCCGGTCAGTGAGATGGACATTGCCGAAGATCGCTCCATCAACCGTGATCTGATTACATCCACGGCTGAAACCCTGCCTGACAATAACGAAGTCGTCGGTGGTGACTGGGCAAAGACTGCCGCAGGCCCGGGGCAGGTCTCTGTTGAGCACGAGCTGGCCGAGCGCCTGGGGCTGGGCTTAGGGGATGTACTGACTTTCCGTGCGGCTGGCGTCGACCTTGATGCAGAAATAACCAGTCTCCGTCGTCTCGACTGGACGGCCATGACACCGAACTTTTTCATGATGCTCTCACCTGATCTGACGGAAGAGTTACCCATGGGCTACATGACCAGCTTCCACCTTGCCGATGAGCATGAGGGCGCACTGGTTTCTCTGATCCGGAAATACCCGGGCATCACCTTTATTGATACCCGCGCGATTCTTTCGCAGGTGCAGACCTTGCTGCAACGACTGACGACCGCAGTCGAGCTAATTCTGGTGTTTGTATTGCTGGGCGCTGTTCTGGTGATGTTATCTGTGTTACTGACATCGACACGCGAGCGACTGACTGAAGGGGCTGTGCTGCGGACCTTAGGTGCAGCGCGGAAACAGCTGCGTCAGGCACAGTGGGTTGAGTTCGCACTCCTGGGTGTACTGTCAGCCGTGTTGGCCTTAATCGGTGCGGAGTTAGTGACGGCGGGTTTGTATATTGGCCTGCTGGATATTCCCTACAGCAGTCTTGGCTGGGCGTGGCTCTGGTTGCCGCCGGCAACGGCCCTTGGATTGGCGATTCCGGGCAGCTTGATGCTGCGCAGAGTCAGTCGGGTTCCGCCGCTGACCGTATTGCGGGAAGGCTGATCTGGATTTGTCTGATTTGAGAACACCCGCTCAGTCGATCAGCTCAGCCGGGTTCTCGAACATGCCGAGCGGAGTTTCCAGAATAGCGCCCAGGGTGCGTATCATGTCGCGCTCTTCCATCGTGATTTTGCCGTCATGATGCACACACACAGAAATGGCGCGCATGACCCGCTCCCGAACTTCCGGTGCACTTGCGATCAGAGCACTCAATGCTTTATTCAGCGGTTTCAGGCTTTTGTGCGGCGCGTGTTCCGGGTTGCAGTCCCGCATCAGTAGTTGCTCTGATGTAATTCCCGCTTCAAACGCAAGCACCGCAGTCTGATAATTTTTCGTTCCGGCATGGGCGACGTACGCCAGCACAACAGCAATATCATCGGCAAGTGCGTGGGCAGACTTACGCTTCTGACGGAAAGCCGGGAGGGTGCCGAAGTGGCGCCCGAGGTATTGCAGAATCAGCCGGTACAGACACCACTCGAACAGGTCGATCTTGTTATCCAACTGAATCATGCTGACCAGGGTCTGATTCATCGTGCGGTACTGCTTGAGGGACATACGACGCAGTGCCGGCATTGCCCGCTCGACCAGCTCAAGGCGCACCTCTTTGTCTGAGCGTCTGGCTTCATTCAGGTAGCGCAGGGCTTCGCGGAAGGTGTCGCTGCCATGCCTTTGCTGAATCATATTCTGCTGCTCACGCGCCGTCTCTTCGGTCGAGCCACTCATCAGCAACGCAAACACCAGAGCCTCTGCAGACATCGCGTTAATGATCGCGATTTCACTTCTGAGGAGTTCTTCACCGCGTGCTTCGTAAGGTATCGCTTCATATCCGGTATCAGCGTGAGCCACTGCAGTATCTGTACTATCGACGTTTTCAGGTGCCTCGCCCTGTCCGGCAGAGAAACCGCTGATGGCATCGCTGTCGTTGTAGGCAAAGTCCCGAACTTCGATATGCTGCATTCGTGGCTTCAGATAATGCCCGTCCCAGCCCGGCTGAATTTTCTGAATACGTTCATCCAGCGGTGGGTGCGTTGCAAACATGGTGCGGCGAAAGCGCATGACCGGACCAAAAAAGAAGTGCGATACCTCCAGCGCCGACGGTGAACCAACGCGGGAGCCCGCGCCATAACCGATGACTTTGAGAGCGCCACTGATACCATCAGGGTTACGAGTAAACTGCACAGCGGATGCATCCGCAAGAAACTCACGCTGGCGACTGACCGCCGACTTGATCATGCGGCCGAAAAATTCGCCGCCGTAGCCAATCGCCATCAGTGCAAACCCGAAGGCGGCAGCCCGTGGGTCTGTGCGACGTGTCGTAAAACCGCGGTTGTGTGAGCCGCGGACAATCATACGGCCGATTTCACCAATAAACACGATGCCATAGATGATGCCGGTAAGGCGCATGTTCATGCGCATATCACCGTTGAAAATATGACTGAATTCGTGGGCGATAACTCCCTGAAGCTGGTCACGTGTGAGTGCCGATATTGCGCCTCGCGTGACACCAATAACGGCATCGCTCGGCTGGTAGCCTGCGGCAAAGGCGTTAATGCCGGAGTCTTCCATGACGTAAACATCCGGGACGGGCATACCCGAGGCGATAGCCATTTCTTCAACGACATTCAGGAGTCGCCTCTCATCCGCTTCGCGGCTGCCAGGGTCAAGCAGTGTAGCGCCCAGAGAATCTGCCACGTCACTTCCTTTGCTGAGCGATAGCTGCCTGAAAAAACTCGAAATCATGATCACGGCCATCGTCGTGAAGCTGACGACAGCCCAATGCTCGCCATCATAAATCTCAAAGGCCCGTGAGCCCTCGGTTGATGAATAGGTTGCGAAGTGAATACCGGCAATAAACAGCAGGTTAACTGTCAGGACAACGGCGATGACGGCGAGGCTGAACAACAGAATGAGGCGCCCGGTGTTACGGCGCGCCTCTTCCTGATGGCGAAAGAAGTTCATACGTTACGCGGGTCTCAGAAGCTGATCTTGGGTGCGTCTTCGAGAACTTCGCGGTTTTCGAATTCCAGTAGTGTCGCGTCTTCTCTGTGGCCGAAAGCGCCGGCAACGACGACGGCTGGAAAGCTCTGGCGGTAGGTGTTGTAGTCCATGACAGAGTCGTTATACGCCTGACGGGCGAAGGCAATGCGGTTTTCGGTACTGCTCAGTTCTTCGGTGAGCTGCATCATATTCTCGTTTGCCTTCAGCTCCGGGTAAGCTTCCATCACGACATTCAGGCGGCCGAGTGCGCCAGCCAGTGCGCCTTCAGCCCCCATTAACTGAGCCATGCCACCACTGTTCGCAGGGTCGCCACCAATTGCCTTGAGGCCAGCGGCGGCTTCGTTGCGCGCGCTGATCACGGCTTCCAGAGTATCCCGCTCGTGACGGATATACTCTTTCGCTGTTTCAACCAGGTTAGGAATCAGGTCGTAGCGGCGTTTTAATTGCACATCGATCTGAGCGAAGCTGTTCTGAAACCGGTTTTTAAGAGCGACCAGTTTGTTGTACACACTGACCAGTAAAAGAATAAGTCCGGCGATTACTGCCAGTAGAATGATGCCTGTTGTTGTCATTGTCCGTTCTCCGTATGTTCAGGTCAGGGCGTTATCGCTGCCACTGACCTGAACCGTCCATGTAAAATTCGCCGCTGCCCTGAGCTTTTTCAATCAGTTTTTCACCTGCAATCCGCTCGATGTTGACCAGTTGCGTGTTCTGCTTGTTCGCGATTTCCTGATAGCGGGCTTTACGCTTGGCGTTGATATCGACCACCAGAGCGGCCGCTTCGGGGCTGTTTGCACTGATGAGGCCGAGGTAACCATTGGGTTGCTCACCGACAAGGCCCATGTTTTTCGCATCGTCCAGTTCCAGGGCCAGTGCAGCAACACTGAACAACAGGCCAGCGACGAAGGTTGTCATTTTGCTGAGTTTCATCGTCTTCTCCTTGTTCAGAACAGATCGTCTTCGGATTCAAACAGTTGCTCGAGGTCCTTTTCGACCTTTACCCGGACTTCGTGCTCAATTTTGACGTTAAGATTGATGGTAATCGGCTTTTCCGGGGCGGCTACCTTAAGCGTGCAGGCTGTCAGTGGTGCCAGCAACAGCAGAATCAATAGAGGGTTTTTCATGGTCAGAGTCCTTACCTGTCTCAGGCTTACTCTATCTCACGGGGCATGATGTGGGAACGGGCGGGCGTAAGGTTTGGTATAAGAATCACGAAAATAACAGCCTTCAGAGAGCCTCTGAGGCAGAATACTTGCGCTGAATCATGTCCAGTCGTTCAAACCCGGACGATTTGTAGCTATAATGCGTGCACTAAAATTACGACAAGCCTGATTGGCACTGGATGAGGACATCTTCGTGAAGCAACTGAAAGCATTGATTCTGGCGGCCGCCACTCTGGTCATGGCTCAGGCATACGCCGAGAGCGACGCTCAGATTGAGAAAATCCGCGAGCGCATCGCTCCGGTCGGTGAGGTATGTGTAGGCGCTGAATGTGGTGGCGTTGCAGTGGTTGCTGGTGAACCTCGCACGGGTGAAGAAGTTTACAACACTGCCTGTACTGCATGTCACGGTGCTGGTGTACTGGGCGCACCTAAGAAAGGCGATACCGCTGCATGGGATGATCGTCTGGCGAAGGGGATGGATGAAACACTCCAGAATGCCATCAACGGTATTAACGCTATGCCTCCAAAAGGTAACTGCGCGACCTGTTCTGATGATGAAATCCTGAACGCGATCAAGTACATGGCTGGACGTTAATCGTCGTAGTCTGTCTCAAGAGAAACCCGCTTCGGCGGGTTTTTTATGTCTGCTGTTCTTATCAGAAAGTGTGATTGCTGAAAGCCTGTTCGTCGGGAATATTGCACCCAGGATTCTCTGGCAGTGACTGAAATCCGGCTTTGATGTTTTTTTTGTTACCAATGGTTAGCGTTGCTGGAAGCGGCGTCCGTCTTGTCTATAAGTATTCCCATCAAATGAATACCGCTGAAAGAGGGATGTCTTATGGCACATGATGACGATCTGCACGAAGATGAGTTTAACGATCAGGATTCGCACGAGGAATCTGGCGAGCAGGAAACCGGAACAAAAGAGGCCGCCGCCTCAGATGATGATATTGAGTATGGCTCTCAGGCTGCTCGCGAAGCGCTCCGTGAGGCTATGGCGTCAGATGTCGAAGCCTTCCTGGCACGTGGCGGCCGAATTCAGGAAGTCGCTTCGGACGTGATGGGTGATCCTCCACGTAAGCCTCAGACCAACTACGGTAGCCGTCCCATCTGAATCGACTCGTTTGCTATGAGTCTGTCATGCCAGTCGCATAGAACGGATAATTCTTTTTATGTGACTGGTCGTTTTCTGAGCAAGTGCTAAAATAGTCAGGCAAGTTGATTCGCAAGGATGCAGAAACATGACCAGCCATTCCAGAAAATACCGCCGCCGTTTACACGCCTTACCCGCTGCACTGGCCCTGTTCGTATTCGCCGCTCTGTGGCTATACAGCAACACCACGTCTGCTGATGTACTGCTTTCCGCAAAATCCATCGACGATTGGAACAAAGACTGCCGCCATTGCTCTATCGAGCCTCACTATGACGTTATTAAGGGCGAAATCGTACGTCTGGAAAGCCGGATGGGGCGTGCTCTGTTAAGTCGCCCGTTTGTCAGTGAAGGGGCGAGGCCTCAGCTAAGCTGGCAGTGGTCACTGGATCAGTTTGATGAAGAAACAAGTGCGGCGCTGATGCGCGTGACAGTGGACTTCTCAAGCACAGAAGCCGATCAGACCTATCGCCTGCATTATGTGTGGAACCCGGCGGAGCGCACGACACATCGTGAAATAATCGAAGAGAATGAATTCGTCTGGGTAGTCAGCGGTGCTCAGCAAGCGCCACGTCGCTGGTATTCTGTCGTGCGTGACCTGAAGCAGGATTTCGGCAGGTTGGCTGAGGATGTACCTGAGGATATTTCCGTCACCCGTATTGAAGCGGGCATAGGCGAGCCGGATGGGCGCAAGGTCCGCAGTGGTGGTTACATCAGCGAACTGACGGTCAACTACCTTCCAGAGCCTTTATCGCTTGAACCAGTTGCGACCAGTGACTGAATTTTCCATCGGGCTGACAATCCGCCAACGGCCAGTCAGCCTGCTTATTATTAAACCAGAGAGTTTTCATGCCTACGGCCTGAGCTGCCGCGACGTCCTGCTCCGGGTGATCACCAATGTGCAGTGCCTGTTGAGACTCAACGCCTGCGTGCTGAAGTGCAGCCTCGAACATATCCGGTGATGGTTTGGCTTCGTAGTCATCGGCTTTCAGGTGACGATCAAAGAGATGGGTATGCCCTGCGATATCCAGATCAGCATTGCCGTTCGTCAGAGCAATCAGAGGGTAGGACGCCTTCAGCTCTGTCATTACTTCAGCAACACTTTCAAACAGTATTAAGTCGGTGCTGCGCGCCTGATAGAAGGCTGCAAAGGCATCCTGTGCCATGCGTCGGGCGCTATCAGAGTCGTGGCCAGACTGCAGGAAGATACGGCGCAGTAATTGAAAACGAAATTCGGACACTTTGCCCGTCAGCTCAGGGTAGGCTGCCGCCAGATCTTTCTTGTAGGCGTGAAATTTTTCCGGTGGATAAAATTCAGCTGTCACTGGAGAGTGCTTGCTGATCCAGTCGAACATTGCGCGTTCTGCTGCGATCAGCGCATCGGTCGGATCCCAGAGTGTGTGATCCAGGTCGAAGGTGATGAGCCCTAAGGTCATGTTCAGCTGACCGGAATCTGCGGTAGTCGCAGCGCCAGTACGTCGGCAATGAAGTCGAGGAACAGGGTGTCCACCGAGCTACGATAGTAACCTGGATCTTCACTGGCTACTGTCAGTATGCCGAGGTTGTCTTTGCCGCGGATATGAGCCGCTGCAACAGAGCGGCAGGCGGATTCATCGACGCCCAGGAGTTGGGCAATGTCGGCCTCGGGCAGTTGTCCGCAGATGGCTCTGTGGCCTTTAAACAGGCGGTGCACTGAGCGTTGTACTTCACTGCTGTGAATCGCAATCAACGGTGGCTCAAGCTGACGCTCGGTAAAGTGCAGCATGGCCCAGGCATCGACCGAAAAATCTTTACGCAGAGAGTCATCCAGAGCAGCCTGAACGTCTACCCAGGTCGTGGCCTCTACCAGCGCCAGTACCAGCCGTTTGCTCTTTTCGAACAGCTGGTCGTTACGGCGGGCGTTTTCAAGCAGGTCAGACAGGCGCTGTCTCAGTTCAACGTTGCGTTCACGGTGCACGGCAAGCTGACGTTCAACAAGGCTGGTGGCCGGACCGCTATTGTGTGGAATCCGCATACCTGCGAGCAGGTCGTCCTTCCCGATAAAGAAGTCGGGATGATCTTCCATATATGCGATTACGTCGGCTTCGGTCAGTCGCGGGGTCTGGCTCATGTCTGTCTGTTCCTTAGAGGTCAGAGGTTTACTTTACCTTCGAACACCCGTTCAGCCGGGCCTGTCATTTTCACTGCGCCTTCGCCGTCCCAGTCGATGAACAGGTCACCGCCCGGCAGGCTGACTTTGACGCCCTGATTCAACCAGCCGCGAAGCTGGCCTGAAACTACCGCGGCGCAGGCACCGGTACCACACGCCAGGGTTTCACCTGAGCCGCGTTCGAACACCCGCAGGCGAATATGATGTGGATTCACAATTTGCATAAAACCGACATTGACGCGGTTCGGGAATTCCCTGCAGGACTCCACCGCCGGGCCCCAGGTTTCGACCGGAGCAGTATCGATGTCGTCGACGCGGATCACCGCATGTGGGTTCCCCATAGAGACTGCCCCCAGGTTGATAATACCGACGTCAGGCACATCAATGGTGTACTCGGTAGCAAAACCATCGGCAATAAACGGGATTTTCTCCGGGATCAGCTCAGGTTTGCCCATATCGACCATGACCTGTCGGTCGTCGGTCAGGTGCAGTTCCATGATACCGCTGGCTGTCTCAACACGAATGTCACGTTTGCCTGTCAGGTTCTGGTCGTAGACGAAACGGGCAAAACAACGTGCACCGTTGCCACAGTTTTCAACTTCACTGCCGTCGGCATTGAAAATCCGGTATTGGAAATCGACATCCGGACGGGTTGGCTTTTCAACGACCAGCAGTTGGTCGAAGCCGATACCAAAGTTACGGTCCGACAGTTCGGCAACACGCTCCGGGCGAATGTTCGCACTCTGCGTAATCAGATCAACGACAACGAAGTCGTTACCGATACCATGCATCTTGCTGAATTTAAGCCACATATACTGTCTCTTTATCCGGGCTGATATTAATCGGGTAAGCAGCTTTCGCCAGCAAACAATGACGCGACGGTTTCGCGTTCACGGACGACAAACGCCTTATCGCCGTCGACCATAATCTCAGCGGCACGGCCACGGCTGTTGTAGTTTGATGCCATGACAAACCCGTAAGCACCTGCCGACATTACCGCGAGCAGGTCTCCGGCAGCAATTTTCAATGGACGATCTTTGCCCAGAAAATCTCCGGTTTCGCAGACAGGGCCGACGAGGTCGTAGGTGCGCTCTGGCTCAGCGGAAGTCTCGGATACCGGAACAATGGCCTGCCATGCGCTGTAGAGGGCAGGACGGATCAGGTCGTTCATTGCGCCGTCGATGATGGCGAAGTTCTTGTGCTCATTGAGCTTCAGGAACTCGACCTGAGTCAGGAAGACCCCGGCGTTCGCGGCAATAGAACGGCCCGGCTCAAAAATCAGTTTGAAGGTGCGATCGCCCAGACGCTCTTTTACCGCGGCAATGTACTCTGCCGGAGTAGCAGGCTGTTCATCCTGATAACGCACGCCGAGACCACCACCAAGGTCGAGGTGTTCGATGGTGATGCCACGCCCGCTGAGTTCGTCGACCAGTGCAAGAACGCGGTCGAGTGCATCAAGGAAGGGATCAATTTCAGTGAGCTGGCTGCCGATATGGCAATCGACGCCCTTTACGTCCAGGCCCGGGAGGCCTGCGGCTTTTTCGTAAATGCGTACGGCGTCGTTAATATCGATACCGAACTTGTTGTCTTTCAGGCCGGTAGAAATGTATGGGTGAGTCTGTGCATCAACATCAGGATTCACACGCAGGGATACCGGTGCTGTTTTTCCCAGTTCTGATGCTACGGCGCTCAGGCGCTCAAGCTCGGCTTCAGACTCAACGTTAAAACAGTGAACGCCCACTTCGAGCGCACGCTGCATTTCATGGGCTTGTTTGCCAACACCGGAGAAAACCACTTTCGAAGGATCACCGCCAGCCGCGATAACGCGCTCCAGTTCACCGATGCTGACGATATCAAAACCAGCGCCCAGTCGTGCCAGTGTGTTCAGAACCCCCAGATTAGAGTTTGTTTTGACCGCGAAGCATACCAGATGAGGCCACTCACCCAGAGCATCAGTATAGGCAAGGTAGGCTTGTTCGAAGGCACTGCGCGAGTAGACGTACAGAGGCGTGCCGTGTTCTTTGGCGAGTGCGGCCAGAGAGACGTTTTCGGCATGCAGGCTGCCGTTCTGGTATGAAAATGCTGACATGGGCTTACTGCTCTTGTTCTTGTTCGGAGTCTGGAAGATAGAGCGGACCTTTCTGACCACAGGCACTGATGCCAATTGCGAACAGCAACATCAGAGACACACAGGCGATGGTTTTCAGGTTCATGGCTACCTCCCACATAATGCCACGCATTATACGGGCAATGGTGTGCTATGTCTGCGCCTGAGCGCGTCCTTTGCGGGCCGGGGAATAGGTGGCGGATGATGGATGGTTTAACAGGTGCTCCAGCCGTTGTCTGAATTGCAGATGGCGGGTCAGGTGACGGTTGTCATCGATAGTGATATCGCTTAACCAGACAGGTTGGGCGTGGTCGTGGGCACGTGCAGCAATAATCGCTTGCCGTGCCTCCTGCAATAACTGAGTGCCTGACGTGGCTTGTGACAGCGTGACGCCATTGACGGATATTTCCAGAGCCGATTTTGTGTGCGATTTAGCGCTGACTTCAATGGTTGCAGGCTCACGGGCTTCCACGGGGATACGGCGACGTTCCGCACTGAAAGACAGGGTTTCGCCATCGAGCAGCAGTTCGCTCAGGTGCAGGGGCCAGCGCTCTTGTTGCAACTCATCAGCCCAGCGTTGATTCAGTCGGCGGATGAACCTCAGTAAAGGCACCAGGGTCGAACGAATATCCGAGCCACTTTGCTCCTGATAATGCAATGATCCGTACTGGTCCATCACATAAAGAAAAACTTTACCTTTCTGGCGCCAGTACCAGACGTGCCATTGGTCGCCTTCGCCCTGTTCCAGGATCAGGCGCAGAGGGCTGCTGGGCAAAGCATGACGGTCGAGGTGCCAGCGCCGGAAGCGTGGCCGGGGACGGGCGAGGAGCTTTATCAGCGCTTTGAGATTCTCAGCGTGGTGACTGACGACCTCTCTGCGACGGTATTCAATGAGATGAAAGCTGTCTCCTGTCTGCAGCAGATAAGGCGCAGGTTTAGTCTGTGACAGGTGATCAATCAGGTCGCTGAGTAATTGCTCGAGGCGTTTCTGAATCGCCACCGATCGAACCTGGCAATGACAGTGAATACGCCATTCTGGCCAGGCTTGGGTATCAGCTTTACTGCGGAAATTGAGTACCTGCAGCATCGCCTCGTGTACGGTATCAGCGCCAGAGTAGTAACTGACCTGCCATTCTCCCCAGCTGGTGATGGTGAGAAGCTCGACCGACTGAACCAGGTTCTCGCGACTCGAGCTGAAGCCCAGAGCATCGTCACGATTGCTTATTTTCTGCATGCCTCGCCGTGACAGTGACTGCTGCGGATTAACGCCCGGATTGACGAACAAATGCCAGCGCAGAGGCGTCTGGTCACTGGTGAAGTCGATGCTCTTTTTGCCCGGCAGGGGGATCTCCATGATGTCCTGCAGCAGAGATCTGAGCTCATATTGCGTCACTGGGTTATGCGCCGGATACAGTGCAACATGGGAGTGACTGGTGAGCATGCCGTTGCGCCGGGCAAATACCAGGGCCTCTATGATTGAAGGCGTCTGCATCAGTACCGCGCTGTCGTCTCCCGGACGCCAGCTGCCGGGTATCAGTTGCCAGATGCCTTCTTTGAGGTTGAGGGTGAGCTTTTCCTCTTCCATGTCGCTGCGGATTTTAGGGTTGATGTCGATGATCTTCCCTGGCTCGGCCCTGAACGCAGCAAACAGTTGATTGCCGAGTACCCTGAGGTCGCGTTCTTTAATGTGCAGGGATTGAGCGTGTTCCTGCGAGAAGGTCGCGAGCGCCCGATAGCTGTTCAGCATCTGTGTTACCAGTGCATTGCGCTCGTTCATCACTTTACGGGCGGGCCAGCTTTGGCGACTGTCCAGCTCGTCCAGATAAGTGTAGGTCCACCCCCATTCTTTGATCTGCTCTTCAAGCGCTTTCACCCGGCGCTGTTGGCGCTGGTTACCGAGGAGTCGCGTCAATTGAACGCCTGATTTGAAGTAGAAAGCCCTGCGCATGAGGTCACGCAGGTCGCCTTCATCTTCTCCGAGGTGGGATTCAAGCCGACGTAGCATAAGAAGGTAGGGGTCGGTATTTAAGAGGTCAGCGTTCCCCTCCTGAACCTGTTTGCGGAAATCCCAGGCTAGGGGGCGGATATCAGGGTATGCCGAAGCATATTCCCGGTTGAGCAGGAGTTTCAGCAGTGACTTATATGGGTTGGTGAGTCCTTTGTTGAGCTGCCATAGTCCGGCGCCAACGAACTCACCGGCGGGTATGGTTGGCAGGCTGCCGACATCCAGCCAGTCGGCGACATCGATGAGATGGTTTTCTGTGAGTTTCGTCCAGTAGCTGTCGGCTTGATACTCCAGTGCTTCAGGCGTTAACCACCAGCGCGGGGTTTTTCCTGCGAGCCACAGGGCGCTGCGGTAGAATTCATCCAACAATAGCAGGTGTTGGCTGCTGCCGCAGTCCTCGCCATCGGCCGACTGGCTCTGACCGTCGCGGAAGTCTTTAAGGTTCATCAGAAAGAAGTGGACTTCCGTGCCTTGTGAGTCGGCCCACTTTTCAATGCGTGTGCACTTTTCCTGAAGAGCGCTGACCTGATGATCTGTCATCAATTCGTCGTGGCATAACCACACATCAAGGTCGCTGTTGCGGCTCTGGGCAACACTGCCAAGGCTACCCATGAGGAAGACGCCTTCAATGCAGCGTTGCCCCGGGTCTCTGGGGATCTGAGCACCACGGGCAAACTGGTGCAATGCTGAATGGTGCTCAAGTGTCGGAGTGTACCCTGTGATTCCGCACGGAGTGTGAGGCGCGACATAGCCGGGTAAGCGGGAACCGTTGCAGTGCAACAGAAGCGGCAGAACATCCAGCACGGCCTGCTGTCGGGGAGAGAGTTGTTCTCGCGCGGACGCCAGCTTCTGAGCGTTGAGGTCGAGAAAGTTCTGACGCCAGCGATTCAGAGTGCTCTGGTCCGGAATAGAGTTGGCCGGGTTCATCACTTACTGCACAAATTGGGTGTGTGTTTCAGTATAGATGGCCCGGCGTTTTTCGCCGTTTTACCGTTTCTGTCAGAATCAGCTGATCCGGCAGCCCTCCAGAAACACCTGTGCGACTTTACCCGAGACAGTTCGGTTCAGCAGTGGGTGGTTGTGGCCCCCGGAGGCAATTTCTGACGCTGTAAGTGTGTACTCGCCTCGCGGGTCGTACAGGACGGCATTAAAATCCGCTCCTTCCGTCAGGGATTGTGACAGCCCGAGAACATTGGCCGGTGTTAGCGACAGAGCGCGCACGAGCTGTTCGACTGTTAGCTCTTCACGGCTGACAAGCGTCATGGCTTGTGGCAGGAAAGCGTCGTATTGACTCATGCCCGGCTCAGCATCTGAAAATGGCGCTTTTTTAGCGGCAATTTCATGAGGACTATGGTTTGAGCTGATGGCCAGTTCACCACGCGCTACGGCCTGCACCAATGCCTCACGGTCACGTTCACTGCGTAACGGCGGCTGTACGTTGTAAAGACTGTCATAGCCGGTGACCGCTTCGTGGGTGTAGAGCAAATTGGCCAGCGGCGTGTCTGCGGTAACGCGTAAACCGTTTTCCAGCGCCTGCTGCAGCATACTGACACTGCGGCGGCAGGTAATCTGGCTGATATGAGCGCGTACGCCGGTCTGCTCTACCAGGAGAAGAATCTGCGCGAGGGCGATGGTTTCTGCCGTTTCTGGTATCCCCGGCAGGCCCATACGGGTCGCCACAGGGCCTTCATGCATGCAACCGCCACCGGACAGGCTGAGATCATTGGCATTCAGGAACAGGGGAATATCGTACGTTGCTGCGTATTCCATCAGGCGGCGCAGCACGTAACTGTTTTTGACCGGGCGGCGGGCGTTACTCATGGCAACCGCGCCAGCTTCTGACAATGTGTATATGCTGGCCAGTTGCTCGCCGGCAAGATCCTGTGTCATAGCGCCCAGTGGCAGTACGCGACTGAAACCGGCTTTGCTGGCTTTTTCCAGAATCAGTTTGACCACCGCGGAGGTGTCCGCGACGGGTTTAGTATCCGGCAAGCTGCAGATATGAGTGAAGCCACCGCGGGCGGCCGCTTCTGTTTCGCTGGCAATGCTGCCTTTCTGGTTGTAACCAGGTTCTGGTATGTGACCGCCAAGATCAATCAGACCGGGCATTAACCACTGACCCGTGGCATCGATCGTGTGTTCAATTTCACCGGCATCGGGTCTACGACCAAGTGTCGCAATGCGGCCATCAGCGACAAAGACATCGGTGATCTCATCTGTCTGGGTCTGAGGATTGATTACCCGCGCATTCGCAATATGCAGATATCTCATCAGGCAGGCTCCTCACTGTTCACGGGTGTTTGCTGGCCACTCATGGCCATCGCCATCACGGCCATACGAACGGCAATGCCGTAGCTGACCTGATTCAGGATGACGGACTGGTTGCCGTCGGCGACGGCGGATTCAATTTCAACACCGCGGTTGATCGGGCCCGGGTGCATGACGATGGCATCCGGCTTGGCAAATGCCAGTTTTTCTTTCGTCAGGCCGTAGAGTTTGAAAAACTCACCTTCTGATGGCAGGAGTGCGTTCTGCATACGTTCTTTCTGCAAGCGCAGCATGATCACAACGTCGCAGTCGGCAAGGCCGGCTCTCATGTCGTAATAAGGAACAGCGCCCATGCTTTCGATATCCGACGGCAGAAGTGTTCCCGGACCAATGACCCTGACCTCTGCAGCCCCTAATGTGCGCAGCGCATGAATCTGCGAGCGGGCAACCCGGGAGTGCAGAATATCACCGACGATGGCGACGATTTTGCCCTCGATATCGCCTTTGTGGCGGCGGATGGTGAGCATATCAAGCATGGCCTGAGTCGGGTGCGCGTGGCGGCCGTCACCGGCATTGATAATGGCGACGTTCGGCGTTACCTGTTCGGCAATAAAATGCGCAGCCCCTGAGTCGGAGTGACGAACGACGAACATGTCGCTGTACATAGCCTCGAGGTTCCAGAGGGTGTCCATCAAGGTTTCACCCTTAGAAGTCGCCGAGCGTGCGATATCCAGATTAAGGATATCGGCGGACAGACGTTTTGCTGCCAGTTCAAACGTTGAACGGGTCCGGGTACTGTTTTCGAAAAACAGATTCACCACGGTTTTACCGCGCAGCAATGGAACGGTTTTTACGGCACGTTCCTGCGTACTGATAAAGGAATCGGCGGTATCCAGTATTTCTGTGAGTAGCTCGCGGCTCAGGCCTTCGGTCGTCAGAAAGTGCTTCAGGCGTCCGTCTTCGGTGAGCTGGACTGTGTTGGGATCAGTCATGTGGTGTTCCTGTTCAGGCCAGAGTCAGAACTAAGGGGCGCGGGCCGGTCAGCTTGACCAGCTGGCCATCGTTTAATGCCAGAGTTGCTCCGCAGAGATCTGGCTGAATCGGTAATTCGCGTCGGCCAATATCCAGCAGGCATACCAGGGTAATACTGGCTGGGCGGCCATAATCAAAAAGCTCATTCATGGCTGCGCGTATGGTGCGGCCGCTCATAATGACGTCGTCGATGAGGATAATGTGTCGGTCTTCAATCGAATCCGGCAGCTCTGACCCCTGAACTTTCGGGTGCAGGCCGTGGCGGGTGAAGTCATCACGGTAGAAGCTGATATCGAGCGAGGCGACATCGTCGGTACATTTCAGCGTGTCGTTGAGTCGCTCGGCTACCCAGACACCACCTGTTCGGATGCCAACCAGTAACGGGTCATCGAGTTGGCGTTCGGTTATTAGCTCAGTGAGCTGCTCTGCAAGGTCCTGAGTGATTTGTTCTATATCCGGCAGATTCATCATTGCTCTCCTGCTTTCGGGTGTTCTGACATCCAGCTTTCCAGAATCAGGCAGGCAGCGAGACCGTCTACCGAGTAATCACCGAAGTTCTGGTGTCCGGATTCTTCGATGACCATACCTTTTGCTTCGTAACTGGTCAGGCGCTCGTCCTGAGTGTACGAAGGACGATGGAAACGTCCTTCCAGACGACGGGAAAATTTTGCCGCTCTTCGACTCATTTCTGAAGGGGTGCCGTCCATATTCAGTGGCAGGCCAGTGACAAAGGCGTCAGGTTGCCACTCATTAATGATGCGTTCCAGTGCGTCCCAGTCGGGCACTCCGTCTTTCGCTTTGATGGGTTCGAGCGCATTGGCACTGTCGGTCAGGCGCTGGCCGATGGCGATGCCGATGCGGCGCGTGCCGAAATCGAACCCCATGACGGAAGTAATGCGATCAGGAATCTGAGGAGAATCAGGCATGGCCCGACTCGTCACTGAGAAATTCGGCGCTGACGCCCAGCTTGCTGAGTGCGACGTCGTATAAGTCGCGCTGATCGAGACGGAACAGGAGGTCGGGGGTGGCTTCCAGGGTGAGCCAGGCATTCTCACGCAATTCTTCGTCTAACTGACCGGCACTCCATCCAGCATAACCAAGGCCAAGACTATAATTCTGCGGGCCCGTGCCTTGAGCAATCGCGCGCAGAATATCCTGCGACGAGGTCAGGTGCGTTCGTTCCGTGATGTTCATGGTAGCGCCCCAGTCACCGGTTTCTTCGTGCAGGATGAATCCTTGCTCCGGACTGACTGGTCCGCCCTGAAGAATGGTGGGTGCAATATGGCTGCGGCGATCAATGTCCAGCTGTTCACAGATGTCACTGAACTCAATGCTGGAGGGTTTGTTGAGCACAAGGCCCATGGCGCCGTCGGCGTTGTGTTCGCACAGGTAGGTCACCGTGCCACCAAACCAGGAGCCATCAAGCCCCGGCATGGCTATTAACAGGTGATTGCGGAGGCTGTTCAGTTCAAGCATCAGTTTGACCCCGACAGGTAACGATCGCCGGTGAACTGCCAGGTACGGATGATTTCCAGTCGATCCATCTCGCGCCGCATTTCGTTGGTGAAGGGGGCGAACGGAGCCGCAAGTCGCACAATGCGAGTGGCGGCCTCATCGAGCACTCTGCGGCCCGAAGACTCCAGCACTGCAAGCTCGTGAATACTGCCATCAGGATTGATGGATACCAAAATCCGCAAGCGGCAATTGTCGTAGCAGTTTTCAGCTTCCCGAGGGTAGTTGATTGCCCCCATTCGCTCGATTTTCTGACGCCACAGGTTTACGTAGTAAGCGTCAGCGGCTTTCATAGTCGAAGCTGCGGTCAAACGGTGAACCCGTGGCATACGTGCATAGAGCTGTCGCTCGGTATCCAGTTTTGCCTGCAGGCTGGCAATTTCCAGGCTGCGCTCCAGCAGAGTTTGCTGAGGGCCCTCAGGAATATCGGGTGTCGGGGCTTGCGGATCTTCTATCTGCTGCTGTTGCTTGGTGGGACTGCGTGTTGTTGATACCACCTGAGTGTGCTGGCTGTCCTGAGTGCGCGGTGCTGTTGGCATCTGCTCTTCACGAACATTTTCGCGGATATCGTTGGCGTGGAAATCGGCCTCGACATCCGTGGTCTGCATCTCAGCTTCGTCCAGGGTGCCGCTGCCCTGCTGATTTTCCTGGGCCAGAAAGTCGGCATCCTCTGGGGCTTCTTCACTGCGGTAGCCCGCGAGTGTTACGTCCAGCGTGGAGCTGAAAGCCGGACTTTCTTCGGCACTGAAGCTGATGCCCAGTACAAGCATGGCATGCACCATGAGCGCGACAAATATCGCGAACATCATGCGGTCGTTGCTTGATACGGTCTGGGCACTCATGGTCTGTCAGGGTCTCCGTCTTTGTGCGCGCAAGTCTGCTCTCACCTTCAGGAATTGTCCACACTGGAACGGCGGATTTCCAGTAGTGTATCGATCAGTTGTCCGGCGACGTCGATGCCGCTGTCGCGCGAAATTTCGCGAACACAGGTGGGGCTGGTGACGTTAATTTCTGTTAAGCAGCTACCAATGACGTCGAGGCCAACAAAATATAAGCCGCGTTTTTTAAGCTCTGGGCCAATGATGCTGGCAATGCGACGATCATCCTCCGAGAGCTCCTGTGTCACACCGCGGCCACCGGCAGCCAGATTGCCACGGGTTTCACCTTGGGCAGGAATACGGGCGAGGCTGTAGGGAACCGGCTCGCCGTTAATCATCAGGATGCGCTTGTCTCCTGAGGTGATTTCAGGGATGAATTTCTGCGCCATAATCTGTTGGGTGCCGTGAGCGGTCAGCGTTTCAATAATTACGCTAACGTTGGGGTCATCTTTTTTCAGGCGGAAAATAGAAGAGCCGCCCATGCCATCGAGAGGCTTGAATATGACGTCTTCATGTTCTTTGTGGAATGCTTTAAGCAGGTCTGCGCGGCGCGCAACAATAGTTGGCGACATCAACTCAGGGAAGGCTGTCGCAAATACTTTCTCGTTGCAGTCCCGCAGGCTCTGAGGGCGGTTGGCGACTAATACGCCTTCTTCTTCTGCGCGCTCCAGAATATAGGTACTGTAGATGAACTCGCTATCAAAGGGCGGGTCTTTGCGCATGATAATGATGTCGAGCTCGGCCAGTGGGCGATCCTCGAACTCGCCAAGGTCGGCCCACTGCTCTGGATTCATTGCTACCTTCAACGATGCCATACGACCGTAGGAACGGCCTTTCTGTATGGAGAGGTCAGCCTGCTCCATATACCAGAGTTCGCAGCCGCGCTCCTGTGCTGCATTTAGTAACGCAAGTGAAGTGTCTTTCTTGAAGTGGATCTCCTGAATGGGATCCATGATTACGCCAAGTCTGATAGTCATTGCGTCTCCGCTGCGTGGTCAGCCGCCATTCTGGCGGGAATAATTAATCGTCCGATTGTAACGTATCCTATTTGGCTTTTTCAGCGTTTTGTCTGACCTTTGTCAGCGACAGTCTGTTGCATCAGGCAGGGTTCCCGGTATGCTCTCTAGCCTGTCCGGGCGGAGTGTGATACAAAAGCGAAGCGTCCCGGTGGCCCCGGGGAAACGACTGATTTTCTGTATTCTTTCTATAGGACAGTCGGGGGCTCTTGCCGGTCTGAGGGTTGAGTCACAGAACTCTCTGGCCAATCAGAGTAAAACAACAACAGATAATTGGATGGTGAAAGGCCTGTCGTATGGACGATAATTTTCAAGATGTAAAGGTCATGGTGATTGACGACAGTAAGACGATTCGTCGTACTGCCGAAACCCTGCTTAAGAAAGTTGGTTGTGAAGTGATCACTGCCACAGACGGTTTCGATGCCCTGGCTAAAATCGCCGATACCGACCCGGATATTATTTTCGTCGATATCATGATGCCGCGCCTGGACGGATATCAGACCTGTGCCCTGATTAAAAATAATTCCAAGTTTAAGTCTACCCCGGTCATCATGTTGTCGAGCAAAGACGGCCTGTTTGATAAAGCCAAAGGTCGCATCGTCGGGTCTGATGAATACCTGACCAAACCATTCAGTAAAGAAGAGCTGCTCGGTTCTATCCGTCAGCACGCGAAATAAGTAAGGGGTAAGTAGCATGGCACGCATTCTTGTGGTGGATGACTCACCAACGGAAACCGAGGCTTTCCGGGCGGTGCTCGAGAAAAACGGCCACGAAGTGTTGAATGCAGAAAACGGAGCTGATGGTGTCGCTGTTGCTCGTCAGGAGCTTCCGGATCTCGTTTTGATGGATATTGTCATGCCTGGCCTGAACGGCTTTCAGGCAACTCGTCAATTAACCAGAAGCCCTGAAACCAAGAATATTCCTGTTGTGATTGTGACTACCAAAGATCAGGAAACTGATCGGGTCTGGGGGAAACGTCAGGGGGCTTCAGGTTATCTGGTTAAGCCCGTTTCTGAAAGCCGCCTGCTATCAGAGATCAACGCTTTGATCGGCTCAGAAGAAGGCTGAAGCCATGACACCATTTGCTCTGCTCACCGAGATGGAAAATCGCAGCCGACGCTTCGCGTCGCCACTGCCACAGCAGGTTGAAACCGTTTCGACCTGGCGCGGAATCGGATTTCTGCTGGGTAACGAGCAATACGTCGCCAACATGGCCGACGTAGTGGAAATTCTGCAGATGCCAAAAGTAACCCGGGTGCCCGGTGTGAAAAACTGGGTGCTTGGTATTGCCAACGTCCGTGGGCGCATGGTGTCTGTAATGGATCTTAATGGCCTGCTCGGTCAGCCATCACGTGGTAACTGGCGTAGTCAGCGCGTGCTGGTGATTGAGCAGGATGAATACCTTACCGGCCTGCTCGTAGATGCAGTGCTTGGTATGCAGAGTTTTCCGGTAGACCGGGAGGTACCTGTCCCTCAGGTGCCTGAAGCGCTCGCACCCTTTGTTGCGAAAGCTTTTGAACGCGATGGCAGGAATTGGCCAGTCATGGAATTTGGTGAGCTGTTGAGGTCACCTGAGTTTATGAATATCGCCGTATAAACACGGAACGGAAAATAATAACAATTTACTGGCCCGACGGGTCGGATCAGCATGCAGCGAGTTTGGAGAGGACGGCATGAGTGGAAACACAGTAAATCAGGGGAAAAAGAGTAACTTCAGTGCCATTGTACTGATGTTCGTTTTCCTGATCGGTTTCATTGGTATCACCATTGGGGTCAATATTTTGGCCACAAAGGATGAGCAGTATCTTGAGCACTCGGGCGAGCTGCGGGTTCTGTCTCAGGAGTTGGCGAAGAACGCGGTAGAGGCTGCTGGTGGTAAACCAGATGCATTTACCCAGCTGCGCCAGGCGCGCGATAACTTTGATAAGCGTTGGGGATATCTTGTCGCCGGTGATGATTCGAAGAGTCTGCCCCCTTCAGAAGATGCCTCGCAGTCGGGTGTTCAGGAAACCTGGAACAGTGTTCGTGAAGATGCTGACCAGATTATCCGCTCTGAGCAGATCGTACTTTCGGTTCACGAAGTAGCCGAGCTTCTATCTGAAACCATTCCTCAGTTGCAGGTTGAGTACGATGAGATCGTAGACATCCTGCTTGAAAGCGGCGCACCTGCCGATCAGGTTGCGGTTGCTCAGCGTCAGTCCTGGCTTGCAGAACGTATTGTACGCTCGGTAAACAAAGTACTGGCGGGTGGTGATGATGCCGTTATGGCCGCCGATGCTTTTGGTCGTGACGCCTCGCTGTTTGGTCGGGTACTGAACGGTATGATTCAGGGCAACATCGCCATGAACATTTCTCAGGTAACGAACGAAGAAGCAGTTTATGCACTGGCTGAAGTTGCTGAGCTGTTTGAATTCGTATCTGGTTCGGTGGACGAAATTCTGGAAACCTCTCCTGAACTCTTCCAGGTTCGTGAAGCCTCCGACAATATTTTCCAGAACTCTCGTGTTCTGCTTGAGCAGACATCGGTTCTGACCAATGAAATTCAGAACAATGCCGAAGAGCGGAACATGATTCAGCTTGGTGGTTATGTTCTTGCGTTTATTGCTCTCTTGTTTGCCTATATTTACTTCCGTACCGAGTCAAAGAGTGCTCGTGAGCGTGAGGAAGAAGCCCAGCTGCGGGAGCAGGATACCCGTCAGACTAACGAACAGAACCAGGTTGCGATTCTGCGTCTTCTTGACGAAATTGCTGACCTCGCAGACGGTGACCTGACAGCATCAGCGACGGTAACCGAAGACTTTACCGGTGCAATCGCCGACGCGATTAACTTCGCGATCGACCAGATGCGCGTACTGGTATCCTCGATTAATGATACTGCGGTACAGGTATCGTCGGCGGCTCAGGAAACTCAGGCGACGGCAATGCACCTCGCTGAAGCATCTGAACACCAGGCTCAGGAAATTGCCGGTGCGTCGGCAGCGATCAACGAAATGGCGGTGTCGATTGACCAGGTATCCGCCAACGCCTCTGAATCATCTGCGGTTGCGGAGCGGTCGGTTGCGATCGCGAACAAAGGCTCTGAGGTTGTACAGTCAACCATCAGTGGCATGGATAATATCCGTGAGCAGATTCAGGAAACATCTAAGCGTATTAAACGTCTGGGTGAATCCTCGCAGGAGATTGGTGACATCATCTCCCTGATTACCGACATTGCTGACCAGACCAATATTCTGTCTCTGAACGCGGCGATTCAGGCATCGATGGCGGGTGACGCCGGTCGGGGCTTCGCGGTTGTTGCTGACGAAGTACAGCGTCTGGCAGAACGTTCTGCCGCGGCGACCAAGCAGATTGAAGCGCTGGTTAAAACGATTCAGAACGACACCAACGAAGCAGTTATCTCGATGGAGCAGACGACCACCGAGGTGGTACGTGGTGCTCGTCTGGCACAGGATGCGGGTGTGGCGCTGGAAGAAATTGAAAGCGTATCGAATAACCTGGCAGAACTGATTCAGAACATCTCCAACGCGGCACGTCAGCAGGCGTCGTCTGCGGGTCATATTTCCAATACGATGAACGTCATTCAGGAAATTACGTCGCAGACTTCTGCGGGTACCACCGCGACTGCGAAGTCGATTGGTAATCTGGCGGAAATGGCGAATATGCTGCGTGAATCTGTGGCCGGCTTTAAGCTGCCAGAGACAGTGACTGACGCAGAATTTCATGAAGAAACCGAAGAAGAGCAGAGCACTCTCTGAGGGCTCTGACGCAACGGTCTGATACATGAGCCAGTCAATCCGCAATGGTCTGAGTACGGTCCCTGAACTTGACGATGTGCAGTTTAATCGTTGGCAGGGATTGTTGGAGGAGCGCACGGGGATGTTTCTGCCCCAGCAGCGTCGCTCCTTCTTACAGACCAGCCTGGGTCTGCGCATGCTGGAACTCGGCATCCGCGATTACGGCGAGTACTACGAAAAGATTCAGGACGGCCCTTCCGGCGTGATGGAGTGGTCGACTCTGGTCGACCGACTCACCGTCCAGGAAACACGTTTTTTCCGCGACCCGGATGCGTTGCAGCTGGTTGTCGAGCATATGCGTCGTCAGCGTCCGCGTTTGCAGGCTCGTGAAGAGACCATGGAGTTCTGGAGTGTTGGTTGCTCCTCGGGTGAAGAGGCCTACACCCTGGCCATGCTTGCCGAGGAAAACCTCGCTTCAACCGGCCTTAAGTACTCCATTACCGGTACGGATATCTCCACGATTGTTCTTCGTAAAGCACGTAGCGGCCGTTACCCGTTGCGAGCGCTTGAACGTATTCCGGTTGAGTACCACAACTGGGCCATTGCGCCGCTGTCTTCACAGCAGGTAGAAGTGGCCGCTCAGTTACGCCGTCGTTGCTGCTTCAGTCAGGTAAACATTCTTAATCTGAAGAACTGTCCTCTGCAGTCGCAGCATGTGATTTTCTGTCAGAACGTTCTTATTTATTTCCGTCGTTGGCGTCGGCGGGAAATTCTTGATGCTCTCGCGCAACGTCTTGCGCCGGGGGGCTTACTGGTTATCGGGCTCGGTGAAATGGTGGACTGGGAGCACCCGCTATTAGAATCGGTGCACAGTGGTCAGGTGACCGCGTTTGTCCGCAAACAATCCACATCGACAGGGGAGAGTGCAAGGCGATGAGTCAGGACTACATCGCCCTGGAATGGGTAAAAGGGGAAATTCAGGATACGCTGCAACAGGCTCAGCAGGCACTTGAAGCGTACGTTGAACATCCCGAAGACAGAAGTCGTCTGCGCTTCTGTTTAAGTTACCTGCACCAGGTGCATGGAACATTGCAGATGGTGGAGTTCTACGGAGCTGCGCTGCTGGCTGAAGAGATGGAAGCGGTTGCTCTGGCATTGACTGAGGGCTCCCTGAGTAATGAGCGGGATGGCCTTGAGGTACTGATGCAGGCCATTATTCAGTTGCCGCATTATCTTGAGCACGTGAAGGTCGGGCGTCGTGACCTGCCTGTGGTGCTGTTGCCAATCCTGAATGAACTGCGGTCTACCCGCGGTGAAAACTTCCTGTCTGAAACGTCACTGTTCACGCCTTACGTCGAGCACAACGCCCCGTTGACGGGAGCGCAGAAAAACCTGTTTACCCAACCCAATTTTTCGCCATGGCTGCGCAAAACGCGTCAGATGCTGCAGGCGGCGACTCTCCAGTTGCTGCAGGATCGCGACCCGGACCTGGCGAAACACTACATTAATAAGCTCTTCGCTAAGCTCAATAAGTCCATGGGTGGTACCCCTCAGGGGATTGTCTGGTTGCCTGCTCTGGCATTCAGTGAGTGGTTGCTGAACCAGGACAGCCTGCCAAAAAGCGCCAAGGTTCTGTTACGTCAGCTCGATCAACTTCTGAAAACCGGTCTTGATAAAGGCGTGGCGGCGATTAATCGTCCGCCCGCTGAAGAGCTGCTGAAAAATCTGTTGTTCTATGTTGCCCGCACTGATGCGCGTGGTGAAGCCATTCGTCTGGTGCAGAAGCGTTTCCGGTTGGCTGAAGCTCTGCCTAATGCGGAAGACGCGGAAGATCATGCGATGGGAGCAGGTTCGGATGCGGTATCGGGAGCATTGACTGCTCTGATAGAAGAGATTTCCACGGTCAAAGATGAGCTTGATCAGGTTGTACGTGGTTCTGCCGAACGCGAACCTGCTCTGACATCTATCCGCAGTACTGTCCGTCAGGTTGCCGATACTATGGGGATGCTGGGGTTAGGCATGCCACGCCGGGTAATGCAGGAGCAGGAAAGCGCGATAGTGGCGTTGCTTGAAGCCGAAGCCAGTGACGAGCAGGACAGTAAATTACTGGATGTCGCGGGTGCACTTCTGTACGTCGAAGCGACGTTAAACGGAATGATCCGTGATGGTGACACCACTAAGTCTGTCAGCGACAGCGCGATGTCCGACGCTCAGCGCGCTGTGCTTCGTGAAGCGCGTAATGTCCTGGAGCAGGTAAAAGACGGCGTCGTTTCTTACATAGCGCATCAGTGGTCAACCGAGAAATTGCAGGAAGTCCCGGCACTTCTGCACTCGATTGAAGGCTCATTAAATATGATTCCAATGCCGCGCGTCGCGGTATTGTTATCGAATCTCTCAACATTCGTCCAGCAGGCGCTGCTGGCCGACCGCCCAGCGCCGGAATGGGGCGTTATGGATATGGTCGCGGAAGTTCTCAGTGGTGTTGAATACTATCTTGAACGTTACTCTGACGAGTCAACGTCTACTGATATCGCGATTATTGAGCGCGCGGAAAATACGCTGAGCACGTTGATGCAGCGCTGCGGTATTGAATCTGCGGCGTCTGAAAATCTCTCTGATGTTGAGTTACCCGAAGGATTTGCGGATGAAGCCGTCGATGTTACCAGCTTCTCTGAAGCGCTCGGTCTCGACGATGAACTGATAGAAAGTAATCAGGATCTGATCTCCAATGTTGCCGAATCAGACGTGTCCGAATCCGATGAACTGCCAATTATTGAGCTCGAAGAGGATCTGGACGAAGAACAGCCGGCAGAGACTCTAAGCGAACCTGCAGATAACGCATTAAAAGACGCTGACGATGACTTCATTGATGATGAAATCATTGAAGTCTTCCTCGAGGAAGCAGAAGAAGTTACCGAGACTCTGGGCGAGTTCTGGCCTGCTTACCGTAAGAATCAGGATGACAGTGAAGCGCTGACCACCGTAAGACGTTCTTTCCATACTCTGAAAGGCAGTGGCCGCATGGTGAAAGCGGATGATGTCAGCGAACTGGCATGGTCCGTAGAAAATATGTTCAACCGCGTGCTCGATGAGACGATTTCTGTCAATGATGACATGATTGCGTTCGTCGATCGTGTGATTGAACAACTTCCCGGCCTCATTGAAGATTTCCGTGCTAAGCGTGCTGCTTCAATCGATGTTCAGCCATACATGGACTATGCCTTCGCCACGGCTGAGGGCAACCAGCCGGCGACTCTGCCGGGCTCATCTGCTGAGGACGATTCAGCAGATCCTGTGGAAGAAGCTGAATCAGACGTCGAAGCGGATACGCGTATCGTTGAGGATGGTACCGCTGAGAGTAATGACGTTGAGAGTAGTGCAGACGATGCTATCGGCGTGGTGGAAGAGCTGGCCAGCCCGGAAGCGACGCAGGATACCGATGCTCAACAAGAGGCAGAAGATCGTGCCGCACTGCTGGAAATCTTTATTGCCGAAGCTGAAGCACACCTCGCGGTTGTCGATGAGTTTGTTACCGAGTCGAATGAAACGGCGTGTGGTAACCAGATCAGCGATGCTTTGCAGCGAGCCCTGCATACTCTTAAGGGCAGTGCGCACATGGCAGAGCTGGCACCGCTTGCCGATGTCGCTTCTGTTATTGAAAAATTAACCAAAGAGCTTCGTGCTTTCCGTTTACCGAATACTCCAGAACTGGCGTCGTTGCTGAACGATGCTTCTGTGGCTCTGCGTTCTTATCTGACTGTCGATCAGCTTATGTTGCTCGAAGATATGCCAGAAGCACCCGCTTTAATCGAGCGCGCGGCTGCTATTGAAACTGAGCAGCTTCAGCCTATGTATCAGGGCGAATCGGCAGCGGGCATATCGACCGAAGCAATCAGTCACTTCCTGGCTTCTGGCATGGATTCGCTGATTGAGGCCGATGAGCTTCTGCAGACGTGGCAGGAAGAAGATAGCTCTGAGGTGCTCGACACTATTTCGGCAGATCTGTCATCAGCAGCACAGGCCGCAGAAGACGCAGGCATCCCAGCAGTGAAAGAAATGGCGCTGGCACTGCATCATTTTTATCAGGGCGCACGCAACGCGGCGGCACATCCTGAGCCAGAGTTAGTCGCTTTTATCAGCGATGCGCATGAAGAGCTGCTCAATATGATGGACTGCCTGGCGGCAGGTCAGGATCTTCCTGACGTGTCGGACACCGTTCGTCGCGTTCGTGATTGGCAGTTCCCTGAATCGCAGTTGCCTGATGAGCAAGCAGAAGAACAGCTAGATGAGCAGACAGAAGAACAGCCAGATGAATCCGCCGGGTCTCATGCTGGTGAGTCTTCCGTTGTGGAGGGGATGCTTTCTCTTAACGATGAAGAAACACCCCCGGTTCCTGAGGTTGATGAGTCCTCCCTGAGTGAGCTAGAGCAGGCCGATATCGAAGAGCAGGAAGATGACCTGATTCTGGATATCTTCCTTGAGGAAGCTGAGGAAATCACCGAAGCCATTGAGTCCATCGTACAGAAGTGGGAAAAGACCCCAGAAGACCTTCTGCCGGTTTCTGAACTTCAGCGTGAGCTGCACACCCTCAAGGGTGGTGCACGTATGGCCGAGTTGCCAGAAGTTGCTGATTTATGCCACGAGCTGGAAACACTCTATGAGCGCCTGAATGATGGGGTGATTGATCTTTCCGAAGATACATTACCGCTGGCACAAAGTGCTCACGATTTACTGTTTACACAGCTGCAATCTGTGAGGGAAGGCAAGGGCCCAGAAAATCCCGAGCGCATGATTGAGGCTCTCAAAGTGGCATCGCAGCGCAGTGGTGCTGAGTCGAGGCCTGTTCAGGATACTGCGGAAGCGGACTCGCGTGCCTATATGGTGCAGTCTGAAACCGCGGATGAGAGCGACCGTGAAATTGTCGGCATCTTCCTTGAAGAAGCTGGTGAGTTGATGGAAGCGTTGGATGAAGGCGTTGAAGCATGGCGTGCGGAGCCTTCGTCAACTCAGGGCGCAGACGAACTTCTGCGTGTGTTACACACTTTGAAAGGTGGCGCTCGCCTCGCTGGGTTATCAGTCATCGGTGACACAGCCCATAACTTCGAATCAGATATCCAGAAGGCGTTGTCGCGCAAAGCCCGCTTTGACGACACCTTCTTCATGCACCTCAATGAACGGCAGGAAAACCTGCAGTCAAAGATTGATGATGTAGCCAGCCTGCTCGACAGTGATGGCGTGCTCGTGCTCGGAGAAAAAGAGCTGGTGGTCGATGCTCCAGTGTCTGCTCAAGACGTTGTTGCAGATACCGGCGGACAGGCGGATGCCCCTGTTTCCCTGAGCGATGATCTGTCCGACGAATCACAGGCCGACACTGAAGGCGACGAGGGATCATTAGCCGTTGTACCTCTGTCCGGTAAAGAGGTTGAGATGGCGCCGGAACGCCCGGCTCCGGCGATGGCACAACAGCGAAAAGCACCTACTGAGCTGGTGAAAGTTTCAGCTGATCTGCTCGACAGCCTCGTCAACCTGGCCGGTGAGACAGCGATTGGTCGGGGGCGTCTGGAAGAGCAGGTCAGCGACTTCGCGGGGACTCTCTCAGAAATGGATCAGACGCTGGACCGGATGCGCGACCAGCTGAGACGTCTGGATATTGAAACTGAAGCTCAGGTGCTGTTCCGCCAGGAGCGTCATGGACCAGATTACGAAGACTTTGATCCTCTGGAAATGGACCGCTATTCGGCGATGCAGCAGCTTTCGCGAGCATTGATGGAATCTGCGTCCGACCTTATCGATCTGAAAGAAACCCTCTCGGGCAAAACCCGTGACGCTGAGACACTTCTGCTGCAACAAAGCCGGGTGAATACGGAGCTGCAGGAAGGCCTGATGAAGACCCGTATGGTTCCTTTCCAGCGTATGGTGCCACGCCTGCGTCGTATTGTTCGCCAGGTCAGCCTTGAACTGAATAAGCAGGTCGAGCTGCGGGTTAACAACGCCGATGGTGAAATGGACCGTACCATTCTCGAACGTATGATTTCTCCTCTTGAGCATATGGTCCGCAATGCCGTCGACCACGGTATCGAGAGTGGAGAGCAACGCCGTGCAGCCGGTAAACCCGAGAAAGGCAGCATTGAGCTGGATATCCGTCGTGACGGTGGTGATGTTGTTCTTACCCTGCGCGACGACGGTCAGGGCATTAACCTTGATGCGGTTCTGAAGAAAGCCCGTGAACGCGGCATGGTGCCAGACGGTGTTGAGCCGACTGAGCACGATATTATGCAGTTTATTCTGCAACCTGGTTTCTCTACGGCAGAGGTCATTACACAGATCTCTGGTCGTGGTGTCGGTATGGATGTCGTCAGCAGCGAAATTAAGCAGATGGGCGGCAGTGTTGAAATTCGTTCTGAAGCTGGGACAGGCAGTGAATTTGAAGTTCGTCTGCCGTTCACTGTGTCGGTCAACCGGGCACTGATGGTTCGCATCGGTGAAGACTTGTATGCCGTTCCTCTGAATAACATTCAGGGGATCGTTCGTGCTTCCGTTGCCGAGCTACAGAACCTCTATGATCTGCCTGAAGGCGAGCGCTTCTTTAATTACGCCGGTCGCGACTACCAGCTGGGGTATCTGGGAGCGATGCTCGATGAGCACTCTCATCCGAAGATCTCGGGTCAGCACATGCCGCTGCCTTTGCTTCTGGTTCGCGGTCAGGTTCCTTTTGCTTTGCAGGCTGATGCACTGCTGGGCTCGCGAGAGATCGTGGTGAAGAGCCTTGGTCCTCAGTTTGCTGGAGTACGTGATATTTCAGGTGGCACGATTCTGGGGGATGGTAGTGTTGTTATCATTCTCGATCTGCCAGCCATGATCCGTACCTATACCAGCCTTGAGTATCAGCAGGCTAAAGCGCTTGATAATAAAGCGGCTGAAGCGCGTCACGAGCAAGAGCGTCGTCTGCCTAAGGTGCTGGTTGTCGATGACTCGGTGACGGTACGTAAGGTAACGACACGTCTGCTCGAACGCCACGGCATGGAAGTATTGACCGCGAAAGACGGTATGCATGCTATGGAAGTCCTGCAGGATGTGAAACCCGATGTCATGTTGCTCGATATCGAGATGCCTCGTATGGATGGTTTTGAGGTAGCGTCACTGGTTCGTCATGATGAGCGCCTGAAAGATCTTCCGATCATCATGATTACTTCGCGTACCGGTGATAAACACCGTGAGCGAGCGAGAAGCATTGGTGTGAATGAATATATGGGTAAACCCTTCCAGGAAGAAGCGCTGCTGGAAAACATCAATGCCTTCCTGGGGCACGAGGTTTACTGAGTGGGCAGCCCAAGAGTCGCTGTGATTAACAGCGACCTTTTGCAGCAACGCATATTGGCGGAGTCACTGGAGCGGCTTGGGTTTGAGGTCGTACTGAATATCCCGGCCGCAAGAATGACCCTGGCGTTGATCAGGGAGACTCAGGCAGATGCCTGGTTAGTCACTGTTCGCGATGACGATGAAGTCTGCGGGGAAAGCTTTGATTCCTTACTGGACGGAGACGCGCCTGTTCTCGTCGGTATGGATGACGCACCGGATAACAATTGCACCAGCTTCTTACGTTGGGAAAAGAAGCTGCTTACTAAGCTACGGGACCTGACGGACACTCCGGCGCCTGCGGCTGAAGTCAGCCAGGTGCCATGGGCGCAGAAACAACACAGAGAGATTCTGCTTCCAGCAGTATTTGCGGATGACACACGCAAGCTCCCCTTGCATATATTTGTTCTGGGCGCCTCTTTGGGTGGGCCAGAGGCCGTAAAAGAGTTTCTCGACGTGCTGCCCGAAGGTTTGCCGGTCGCGTTTGTTTACGCCCAGCATATTGATGAAAGGTTCGAGCAGGCACTGTGTCAGGCGGTTGGGCGTCATTCGCTGTACCAGCTTAAGAATGTCGAAAATGCTGCGATTCTGGCCGCGGGTGAAGTGCTGATTGCACCGGTATCAACGACCTTCGACCTTGTCGGTCTGGACCGTATCAGTCTTGGGACCAGCCCCTGGGATGGCCCTTATGGACCGTCCATTGATGGTGTCATTGACGTAGTGTTTAATCACGCTCGACAACGCTTCGGCTGTATTCTGTTCAGCGGTATGGGGAGTGACGGCGCAGAGAGTATTTCAGCACTGCCGGAAGGCACCGATGTATGGGTTCAGGCCCCTGAAGGCTGTGGTAATGCCTCTATGCCCGAAAGTGCGATACACACTGGAAAAGTAACCTTCGTAGGCGATTCGTATCAGCTGGCGCTGAAGCTGGTTGAACACTTGAAAGATAAATGGATAGAGAATTATGAGCGAAAACCAGATCACCAGTGCGGATAACAAGCCTGAACAGGTGGACTGCCTGCTGGTTCCGTTAAAGGATCGCAATCTTATCCTGCCGAACGTAACGGTGGCGGAGGTTATCCCGTTTTCGCACCTGCTGACAACGAATGCCAGCACAGACTGGATTCTCGGTCGTCTGGACTGGCGTGGGACCTTGGTTCCGGCTCTGTGTTACGAACTGATGAGTGGCCAGGCTGCACCGGCACCGAATCCGGATGCACGTTTTATTATCGTCAACGGGGTAAATGCGAACCCTCAGATGCCTTTCTACGCCATTCTGGTGCAGGGTATCCCCCGCTTAATGCACGTTGGCGAAAACGATCTACAGGAAGTCGAAGCCATGGGTATGGGGCAGTTTGATAAGGTTGCCGTGACCTTCGAGGGAGTTACCGCCATGATTCCGGATCTGGACAGTGTCGAGCTTCAGGTTCAGGCGACTCTGTGATATTTAGATTGATCACGTATTAGCTACCTTAGAGATATCGTTCTGTTTCCTAATTTTCCATCTGCCTCAAAGGCTCTGCTGGCTGGTGTCACGCAGGCTCGGTTCTGGCTGTTCGTTCTTCTCGGGGTCTGTGTTGCCGCTCAGCCATGGCACCGTGGAACGGGGGTTCTGGCTTTTCAGTTGGCAATTCTGCTCAGTTGTGTTGTCGCGTTCAGAGATGCGGACTTTCTTAAACACCTCTATCGATATCGTTGGCTGGCTGGGAGCCTGGGCTCGGTCGCTCTTGTCTCTGTGTTTTCCTGGGTGTTTAGGGAATATGAGGACGCGCCTTTTCGCTCTGTGAAGCCTTACCTTACTTTAATTGCGATTATTCCGCTGATACTTGCTATGCGGACGTTGAATTTCAGGCGTAGTGAAATTTCGCTCATTGCAATTTTTGCCGGATTATCCTTAGGAGCATATGCCCTTAGTGAGGTATGCGCAGGAACTCGTGGTCGCTGGGATGCTACGGAGAATGCGGTTGAATTCGGGAATTATGCAGCGCTTATTGGTGGTCTATTGCTCATCCTCGGCACGCAACTCCATACAGTAAGGTGGAAATGGCTAATTATAGGATTGTCCTTAGCAGGATCGGTGGCAGCCCTCTATGTCTCCTACAAGAGCGGTACACGAAGCAGTGTGGGCGTAGTTCTTTTAGCCACTCTCTGTGTCTTTGGTTATATACTTTTTTCATTAAAAAACTGGGGCGTTCTTGTACTTCTCGGCGTGTGTTTTGTCTGTGCAGCTTTTACGATCTCCGAAACCGGGCGCTTCAGAGCTCTTGAAACTGAACTATCCAAGGCATTCGCAGGAGGCTATTCTTCGGGCTCTCTGGGGCAACGTCTTGAACTATGGCGGTTGAGCGGGTGTATCGCGAGTGAGTTCCCGGTTCTGGGAGTGGGTACTGGTTCATTTAAATATGCGCAGCTGGATCATTGGCCAAAGACCTGCGGTGTTGGGATTCGAGCATCAAAAGGTTATTTCAGTCAGGCTCACAGCGTTTACTTTCAAGCTTTGGCTACTATGGGATACCTGGGACTAGTAAGTCTCATGGCACTTTTTGCGATGCTAATAAGTGCCGCACTACTCAATATCCGTTCGGGCGGGCTTTTCTTAGCTTTCGTGGTCAGCTCTTTTATGGTTGCTGGAATAACTGTAGATCTGTTTTTTAAAGACTTTATGGTCGCACGGTTTGTACTTTTGACTAGTCTGTGCTTGGTCTGGTTACAGCACAACGATACCGGCGGACTCAAAGGTGTAACGTAAGGCATTCCCCTTATCTGTACGATTCTGATAGAGCGTATCCATGCCTACTGAAATGACTACGCTGTCTGACAGCAGCATTTTTGCGTTAATTAATGCGGTCGAGGTACAGCCCAGAACGTATGAATAGTGAGTTTTGCTGTATAACTCTTCTGCACAGAAAATATCTTCCTCAATAACTTTGTAGCCGTTGTTGAATTCCTGATTGCTTGATCTCGGGTGGCCAAGGTAATGAACCTGGTCAACGTTCAGTCGTTCGACCTCAAGCTTGAGGCGGTTGCTGATTGTAGTCACTTCGTGGGCTGTTGCCAGATTGAGGTCAAGAAGACGTTGTCCGATAACCAGGGCTTTCTTTTTCTTTTTAGGCTCAGCTCTGCGTTCAATGGCAATATCGATATGCCTGAGCTTATCTTCCGGGTAATTCGTTTTAATGCCAGAAAAAGAATACAAGACATCAAACAGAGGATCGTCAATTCCAATGCGGCAGCCTGAAAAGTAATGATACTTGAGATCCGGGAACGGTAAATATTTCAGATATCGTAATCTGGTTCTCAGCGATACTTTTGAGGTTTCGTCGGTTGATTCAACAATGGTGTTGAGAATGCCGTCCGGAACCATTCTGAGTCTGAGTGGCACTTGACTGAAATTGCGCTGAAGAGCATGTATCACCAGATTCTGATGAATCTGATCGATCCGGGGGGTATGGAGCAGTATTCGTGAGAAAGGTTTTGCTGAACGTAGTTTGTTGACTACGGAACTCAGGCACCGTTTAAGCTTTATGATCTTTTGCAACGTACCCGACCAGTCTCGGTCGAGGTAGGTATGGTCTACACCGCGTGCTGTGAGCTTCTGAGATAGAGATTCAGAGTAAGAGAAAACGATCACCTGTTCCGGTGACGTTATTTTTATAATTTCCAGGCTCGCGAGATACTGGAGTTCCGTCTCTATGACAAATAAAGCGATGTCGCCGTGTGTCTTCATTGATTTTGCTGTTGCCCGGTTGCTTACTTATTAATGCTTTGACAATAAAGATCAAGCTCAGTCCCTTTCAGGCTTGAAGATTCTAAGCTGTTGAGCAGGTTCCTGATAGCCTTGCGGTGTTTCTTTTCAAACACCTTACGGCGCTTGTAGCGCTTTGCCCCTGTATCAATAAACTTCAGTTCCATGGTTTCTGGATGACAAAAAATATTATCAAGGTGGAGGTCTGAATAAAGAACGGAATGCTGTTTTAACGTTTGCAGTGTGATTCTAATCTGATCGGTCAGAAGCGAGACCTGCTGGTCGTTCAGATCCTTCTGTATATCAGAGAGAGAGAGTAAACCTGATTCCGTCAGATTTTCCATCAGGTAATAGCCGATATACAAGGCGTTGCGTGGGATTGGAAAAGAAATGCCCATCTCATACACTTCCGGAGCACCAATCCCAATAGACCGTAGAAGCTGGGCACCCGTGTACTCAGTATGGGTTCTACTTCGCTTCCAGAAAACCTTAACATGTTCATGCCAGGTCCGCGCTTTCACCAGTTTCAGAACCATTGATGTCCCTGAGAGCATGCCTACTGTCGATACATGATGGTCGAGCAGGATTTCACCCAGAGTAAGTTCGCGGCCCTGTCCTGCATTGCCAGAGGTTCGTAAAAAGTGCTGTATAAGTGTCTTACTGTTGTCTCTGCGTATTCTGGTCAGCACGTTACTATTTCCAGTATTCTCTGATCCAGGGCGCTTCCTTCCATACCCCCCATGGACCGTTCATAACATCAACAGGATCGGGTTTTCCATGGAAGATGACGATTTTTGCGCCTTGCGGTAGTTGTGCATATCCTTTGGTTGTCGGAAACATGTCGAGTTTAAGAAGTATGCGGCCGATAGCTCCCCATGTGCGCTTAGCCCGTGCATTACATTGCTTCTTGAAGGAGACCACCCATTCGCGGGGCCATTCATTCATGTGCTGTGGAATGGCCTCTGCAATCCAGTCCTGGTCGCCGTGAAGTCGCTCAATAATACTTTCTTTGTTCTCCCAGAAGCGTTCCCAGACTTCTGTCTGGCTACCTATTTCCAGGCGGAATACAGAGCTGTTGAAACCTTTTTTCAGGTCTTTGATGATACGGAATGTGCCGGGTGCATAAGTGAAAAGCTCATCAATGTTTGCGGTGATCACAACATCCAGATCGAGGAAAATAGTGGTGCCTGAGATATCGAAGAGTTCGGATTTAAACAGCATCAGCTTATACCACCATCCCTTGATACCAAGATCAGGTAACATGCGGAAGTTTATTCCTTCATCGAGACCCTCGGGGTTGTCTGTGATGCAGTAGAAATTTATCGGCACTGTGGTATTACGGCGAACCATATTATGCAGACGATTCACGAATTCAGCGGGGTACTTAGAGCCCCATTTTAAGCAGACGACGTTATACATGGATCGCTATTTTAAAACTCTGACCGGTATAGAACCGGGGTGATATTTATGTAATCAGCTGGCGTTCAGCGCTTGCGTGATTACCTTAGTAGGGTGTGGATCTTCACAAATGATACCGAGGTCAAGCAGCGTGCTTTTTCTCTCTTTTGGGACTGTTAAACGGTCAATTTCCTGTTCCAGTTGTCCTGAATCATGGAGCTTAACCCAGCGTCTGTAATGGTTCCCCATTTTCGATACGCCTTTTTTCAGTAATGCCGAGCGATTTTCAATGTTTGCTACAAAAGACTCCCGGGACCTGATCGGATAGTGATAGACCGTAATTCTTTCTGACTGTTTCTGATTTAACCAGCCCCAGGCGTGCCAGGCTCTATGGTTTCCACCTTTGATTCTCAGCATGCCGGGGCTACGGACAATGACTTTACCGTGGATTTTTCCGAGCATAATAGATCGCTCGACCTCTTCCACTTCACCACCTTTCCGGTAGTTTATCGGCGAAGAGACACATAGGTTCTGTGTGAAAAAATCTGCTCCACGATCAAATGCTTCACGTTCGAAAAGTATATTTTTGCGCTGGCAGTGAATGATCGACCCTGTTTGTGTCAGCTCATCTTTCAGGTTACACCCTGGTGATGGTATCCAGAACTCATCTGCATCGTTCGCGATTGTCCAGTCAGCACCAAAATCCTTTCGCGCCATCTTCGCCATCTCGGTTTTCCAGTTACTTTGCTGGTAGTCCAGAGTAGGGCGCTCAATCACTGTAATTGGCAGGGTATTGGCGAGTGCACGAACGATTTCCAGGGTGCCATCTGTCGATCCGTTATCCATAACAACGAAACTATCCACACCTAAGGCGGCGTGGACCCGGATGTTTTCAGCAATAATGTCTGCTTCATTTTTAATGAGCAGATTCATCGACAAATGCATAGAAATGACCGTTCGCGTAAAGCGCACAATCATATCTCAGAGATTAATTTATGTACACGTCATCAACTACGCTGCATCTGGGACAGCAATGCATGCATTGTTACCGGCTTTCTCAATAGCCCCGTTCGACAGTGCCGCGAACTTTTTTTCGAGTGACTTCCAGGACTTGTTAATAAAGTATCGTGATAGCGCTGGAATCCGGATGTTAAGAGGGTTCACTCCCGGATTGCTGACTCCATCAACGATAACTAAACGCGGATGACCATTCTGGACCTGGCACATGATGTTGTTAGGGCTGAGATCCCGAACGCAGATCTGTTGTTCCAGGAGGTATTCACGCAGCTCATCCATGAGGGCTCTGATCGTATTTTCGGGAAACTCTTTATTTCGCACAGCGTTTGACAGGGTCGATGATACTTCTCCGTCATCGTTCAACATCAGTTCGCAAGCCGCACCTTCCCCGCGGCTCGTCTTGACAGTCCCCATGTAGTGCGCCAACTTCGACGTGTCTACGCCTTGCTTCATCAGATAAGCAAAGTACGCTCTCTCACGACGTGTTTGCTTCTGTGGTTTGCGTGACACTTTGATGCACTGGTTATTGATGAGTGGGTGGCGATAGCAATCCCGGTCTCGCCCCTGGCCTATCAACTCTGCTTCTGACAGATCGATAATATCCATAGAGGTACCCTTAATCTTTGCGGTTGTCATGCTATTGTCATTGTTTTATGTATTAGGTTCCAGTTTTTATAGGCCAATTGACTATTCCCTCAGCGGCACAATAGAGAGCTAATAGGCCAATTCACGAGCTTGGTCGCAATATGTATCAGGCTTCGAGCGTTGTTCCCTGAGATACTTCATTGGCAGCAACGCTGGTAACGCCAATCCGAGAAAAAAAATGCTCAAACTCGCTGGCGAGAGGTGCCTCTGGGTTTTTAATCGATATGATTTGCGCGTCGGGCCTGAGCCAGCGGCCGTTGATCAGTGTCGAAGAAAGATCTCCGATGATCGTTGCTTCAGGGGGAAGTAGGGGCAAAATCGCTTCAAACGGTATTCGATGGGGAATGACGTAGGCGCCAGTCCGGTTTTCAGCCTGCAGTATATCTGGGTTGGTGTTGCGAGGATGGTACTTGACGCCAACTATTCTGCCATCGCTGATTATCTCTGCCATCACAGAATCCATTGCATCCTTATAGCCATCTAACTTAGTGATAATTGACTCATGAGGGAGCGTAAGTACTGCACCGAGATCTTTCAATGTTTGTGGATCAGCGCCGAAGTGCTTGACCAGAAGTGAGCAGAAGTCCCGTACTGTAGGGTTATCGGTGTGGGCAGGTTGAAGAGGATGGAGTTTCTTTTGTGCCAGTAACGGGTGAACCAGATCAGGGAAAGCTGCATAGACGTCTGAAATCCATTGGGATGCACCAATGGTCGGAGGATTCTTCCACCAGAAGCCGTACGTCAGTTTTTTCAGCCAGTTATCAACAATACGATCTGAAAAGCTGGCTGAAGCCTCGCGTCCTACATACGTGAACGTGCCTTCATCCATATAGATGCCTTGCACGTCACTGCGCTTGGACTTCGCGCAATGCATTGCGTACTGAAACTCGATACGTCGATCATTCCCGGTGAAGAGTTGTCCTGGTTCGTTCCGCGTTACCCATTGCTCAAATTCCGCAAATACGCGTTTACGGTTTTCCAGTTTCGCCTTGGTGCCTTTGATATGACCCTGACTGATGCGCAATTCACTGAACGGCGAGTTATGCCAGCTCTTAATGAGATCGAAGTAAGGGTTGTTTTCTACGATAGGTTGATCAATCAACCACAGGCATGCAGGGGTGCTGGGCGTCTTACTGGCGATCGCCACCGAATTCAGAATATGTAAGGGTGTCGATGCCAGAAAGAGTTGCTGAGACATAGGTGTGTCCGATTAAACCAGATTACGCCACACACGCAGGCTGGCTTCAGACTGATTGAGGGTATAGAAGTGAATACCTGGTGCGCCGCCTTCTAACAGGCGATGGCACATTTCCGTTACCACCTCTTCACCAAATTGCTGAATAGACTCGTTGTTATCGCCGTAGGCTTCCAGTTGCTTGCGGATCCAGCGTGGAATCTCGGCGCCACAAGCGTCCGAGAAACGTGCCAGCTTGCTGTAGTTGGTGATTGGCATGATGCCCGGAATGATCGGGATATCGACGCCCATGTCACGTACACGATCAACGAAGTTGAAGTAGCTGTCGGCGTTGAAGAAGTACTGAGTGATTGCGCTGTCTGCACCAGCCTTCACTTTGTTGACGAAGTGTTCGAGGTCTTTTTCGAAGCTGGTCGCCTGAGGGTGCATCTCTGGGTAAGCCGCGACCTCAAGAGTGAAGTGATCGCCGGTTTCTTCGCGGATGAACTCGACCAGTTCGTTGGCATAGCGCAGCTCGCTGCTGGCGAGGCCGGCGCCGCTTGGCAGGTCGCCGCGCAGGGTAACAATGCGGTCGATGCCGAGGTCCTTGTATTCATTCAGCAGTGAGCGCAGATCGTCCTTACTGTCACCCACGCACGACAGGTGAGGGGCTGCAGCGATACCGCGTTCCTGAATGGCTTTGACGATGGCGTAGGTGCGGTCGCGGGTAGAGCCACCGGCACCGTAGGTCACCGAGAAAAACTCTGGATTAAAGGCAGCGAGTTCGTCGCGCACTTTCAGGAGTTTTTCTGTCCCTTCCTCGGTTTTGGTCGGGAAAAATTCAAAACTTAAGGTCGTCATCTTAACTTCTCTTGATCCGGTAGAGGCGCTGTTCGCCGCTACCTATTATCTTGTTATTGGCTATTTACTTCGCACTTATCATAGCCTCAGGAGCGTTAGCGAAGAAGCCAGATCGAGGCGGATTTGCTTCGGAACGCGCAGTGTATAAATCATACATGAGCATTTCCGGAGCAAATCCAACAAAGAGCTGGCGATGCAGCTAGCTCCGCTCAAACATTAATATTTATAGGCTTCTGGCTTATACGGGCCATCCACATCAACATTAATGTAGCTCGCTTGATCACCCGTCAGTTTAGTGATCACGCCACCGAAGCCTTCCACCATGTCTTTGGCCACTTCTTCATCCAGCTTTTTCGGCAGAACTTTCACATAGATGCTTTCTTTCTTCTCAGCTTCCATCATATCGGCGAATTTGCGCTCATACAGATAGATCTGCGCCAGTACCTGGTTGGCGAACGAGCCGTCCATGATACGTGATGGGTGACCGGTGGCGTTACCCAGGTTCACCAGACGGCCTTCAGACAGCAAGATCAGATGATCGTCTGCGGCTTCGTCACGGTACACCTTGTGTACCTGTGGCTTCACTTCTTCCCACTTCCAGTTCTCACGCATGTAAGCGGTGTCGATCTCGTTGTCGAAGTGGCCGATGTTACAGACAACGGCGCCGCTCTTCAGCTTCTGAAGCATGTTTTTGTCGCAAACGTTCACGTTACCCGTGGTCGTTACGATCAGGTCGGTTTTGCCCAGCAGGTCCGCGTCGACGCATTCCAGCGTACCGTTGTTTTCGCCGTTGATGTACGGAGAAACGACTTCGAAGCCGTCCATGCACGCTTGCATAGCACAGATAGGGTCGATCTCAGTCACTTTAACGATCATGCCTTCCTGACGCAGAGACGCGGCAGAACCTTTACCCACGTCACCGTAACCGATCACCAGTGCTTTCTTACCAGACAGCAGATGGTCGGTACCGCGCTTGATGGCATCGTTCAGAGAGTGACGACAGCCGTACTTGTTGTCGTTCTTCGCTTTGGTGACCGAGTCGTTCACGTTGATTGCAGGTACTTTTAGTTCGCCTTTTTCCAACATTTCCAGCAGACGGTGAACACCGGTCGTGGTCTCTTCAGAGATGCCGTGGATGTCATTCAGCAGTGCTGGGAAGTCGTTGTGAACCATCTCAGTCAGGTCACCACCGTCGTCCAGGATCATGTTGGCATCCCATACTTTGTCGCCGTCTTTCTCGGCAAGAATGGTCTGCTTGATGCACCACAGGAATTCTTCTTCGGTTTCACCTTTCCAGGCGAAGACTGGAATACCCGCCGCCGCGATGGCAGCAGCCGCGTGATCCTGAGTCGAGAAAATGTTGCACGAAGACCAGCGGACGTCAGCACCCAGATCCACCAGAGTCTCAATCAGAACCGCGGTCTGAATGGTCATGTGAATACAGCCCATGATCTTAGCACCGGCTAATGGCTGTGATTCTTTGTACTTACGGCGCAGCGCCATCAGGGCTGGCATTTCGCCTTCGGCGATTTTAATTTCTTTGCGGCCCCAATCGGCGAGGCTCATGTCTGCAACTTTGTAATCAGTAAACTGGGTCATGTTTTTGCCCTTTTGCTGTTACGGTCGCCGGGGAATACCAGCGACCAGAAAATAAATGAAATTAAGCGCTGTAATCAGACGCCGGCGGCGGTTTTCAGTGCATCGACCTTGTCAGTGCGCTCCCAGGTGAACGCAGTGAAGGTTTTGCTCTTCTTCTCGCCGTTTTCGGTGTACTCGTAGGTCATCTCGTAAGGCTCGCGACCAAAGTGGCCGTAAGCGGCAGTGGCCTGATACATAGGATTCAGCAGTTCCAGCTGGTTCTGGATCGCGTATGGACGCAGATCGAACACTTCGCGGATCACGCGTGCCAGTTCGATGTCGCTGATCTTGCCAGTACCGAAGGTATTCGCTGAAATAGACGTTGGCTCTGCCACGCCAATGGCGTACGACACCTGAATTTCACAACGGTCAGCCAGACCTGCAGCCACGATGTTTTTGGCAACATAACGGCCCATATAAGCCGCAGAACGGTCAACTTTCGAAGGATCTTTGCCAGAAAAGGCACCGCCACCGTGGCGTGCCATGCCGCCGTAGGTATCTACGATGATCTTACGGCCAGTCAGACCAGCATCACCCACCGGGCCACCAATCACGAAGTTACCGGTAGGGTTGATGTGGTACAGCGTACCTTCGTGTAGCCATTCCGCAGGCAGTACAGGCTTAATGATGTGCTCAAGAACTTGCTCGCGCAGATCTTCAAGGCTGATGCTTGGATCGTGCTGGGTCGACAGAACCACCGCATCAACTTTCGGCGAGTCGCCTTCCCAGTTGATAGTGACCTGAGATTTCGCATCCGGGCGCAGCCAAGGCAGAGTGCCATTACGACGCAGTTCAGACTGACGTTGTACCAGCAGGTGCGCGTAGTACACAGGCGCTGGCATCAGGTTAGGGGTTTCATTGGTTGCGTAACCGAACATCAGGCCCTGGTCGCCCGCGCCCTGATCTTCTGGTTTGGCGCGGTCAACACCCATGTTGATGTCGACAGACTGCTTACCAATGCCGTTCAGCACGGCACAGGTCGCGCCGTCGAAGCCTACATCAGAGCTGTTGTAGCCAATGCCTGTGATCACGTCGCGAACGATGTCTTCAAGGTCGACGTAGCATGAAGTTGTCAGCTCGCCAGCAACCACTGCCATACCGGTTTTAACCAGTGTCTCTACTGCAACACGCGCGTAGGGATCGCGGGCAATGATGGCGTCCAGAACCGCATCAGAAATCTGGTCGGCAACTTTGTCCGGGTGGCCTTCAGAGACGGACTCTGATGTAAAAATTGAATATTCGCTCATCTGCGACTCCTCAAAAAAATGCCCTCAGGCATGAAACAGTCGGAACTGGATCTGAAATCCGTTCCTTAAACCGGAATATTGGCTCTGGCCTTCTTTCAGTCCGGCTTCTTCGGCCCATTGACTGAGATCAGCAGGTTCAAAACCAAGCCATAAATCTCCGCAAGACTCCCGCGCCCAAACCTGTTCGTGGCGACAGAGGTCGGTAACCAAAAACGTACCGCCCGAACTCAGAAGCTGGGCGACATCGTTAAAAATATTCTTAGGTGACGGCACATGGTGCAGCACCATATTAGCCACGGCGAAGCCATAGCCACTGTTGTTTGTATCGCCTTCAACATCCTTGCGCGATTCAAGCAACGCGCGGGTGTCGCCCTGCACTAATGTCACGTTGTTCAGTTGCTCGTTCTGGCAGAAAGTTTCCGCTTTCGCTAACAGATCCGGCGAAATATCGAGCCCTGTCACACCAGCAAATCGTTCGCTCAGGGTCTGCAGGAATGCGCCCTCGCCGGGGCCAATTTCCAAAGCGTAGCCACTATTCTCATTGCTTCCCGGCAGGTAGCCCAGGGAGTCAAGAATGGTCGCCAGTGCATCGCCATACTGCTCATACGATGCAATCAGATCCTGCTGTTCGCGGAAATCATCTGCATGACGGGCAAAGAACCCGGCACAGGCTTCCGCTCGCTCTGCCAGTACACCATCAACGGCGGCATTGTTATCGCTTTCATCAAGCGACGAATCAATCGCGCGGAACAGCTCCCGCAGCCAGGTACTGAAGGTATCGTCGCCGGTATTCAGCGGACGGCGATAAAAAATACTGTTGCCCTCGCGCTGATTACTGACCAGGCCCGCCTGAGACAGCACCTTAAGGTGGTGGCTCATACTCGACTGCTTGATATCGAATATCTGACAAAGCTCCAGCACGCCAAATGCGCCTTGCCCGAGCAGTTTCATGACTCCCATACGCAGAGGGTCTCCGGCGGCCTTGGACGCCTGAGCCAGTCTGGCCAAAGTTAAATCGTTGGTAGTCAGATCGTTCATGGTTGCCAGTATAGTGATTTTAAACTCTATATCAATTTTTTTTGATATAGATCTGTATCCCTTTGTAATGGGCCATGGAGGTCGCAGTTCGTCCACATCCGACCTGTTTGGATCTGAGCAACCTTGTATTATTGACACCTGTATAGAAATTAATGCCACGTACATCAGGATGACTCGATGACGATCAATACACCGCTTACTCTTTTTACGATCAACATGTCGCACTACAGCGAAAAAATTCGCTGGCTGCTGGATTATGAGGGCATTGAGTACAACGAGGTTGCACTGACACCGGCAGTGCACACTCTGCCAATGCTGATTAAAGGTAAGCGCGCAGAAACTACGGTTCCTTTGGTTCAGCGTGCTACTACCTGCGTGCAGGACAGCCCGAGAATTGTGAATTGGCTGAATAACGAATATGGCCCACTGAAAACCTTACCTGCGCAACATGAGCAAGAGATTGTTGCGATTCAGCAGCGCTTTGATGCGATAGGTAAGCCGGTGGCTCGCTATCTGTATCTTCCCGGCTTTGCTCACGACGCCTTGATCAAAGATATCTGGACTCAGTTCGCCAAACCATGGGAAGAGGTATTCGTTCGAACTTTCTATCAGGTAATCAAACCTGTTTTCAAAGTTAAGCTGAAAATTAATAGAAAAGACGTCGCCCGTGCCGAGCAGAAAATCGATGCAGAAATCCGCTGGTTGGAGGAGCGCATTCAGCAAGGGCCATATCTGGTAGGGGATCAACTGACGGTTGCTGATATAACAGCGGCCTCTCTGCTGGCTCCGCTAGCTTGCCCTGAAGAACATCCTATCTACGGTACAGCCGAGTTCCGGGAGAAAATGGCTGGTCCTGCCCAGCAGTGGGCTGACAGTTCAGCACTTATGTGGGTCAGAGAAATATACGCGAAGCACCGAGGCGTTATCTGGGCTAAGCCTCCAGTGGCTGCCTGACGTTAAAATCTTTCGCGTTAACACTCTGTTTGCTAACGCACTGGCATGATGGTTAACTACTGGCTGTTTATACAGTTTAAGCGTTCGCCATCATGCGCCTCTTCATTGCCGAAAAACCCAGTCTTGCCCGCGCCATTGCCGAGGTTCTTCCCCGCCCACATAAAAAAGAAGAAGGCTGTATTCGTGCCGCCAATGGTGACGTCGTCAGTTGGTGTATTGGTCATTTATTAGAGCAGGCGGACCCAGAAGCCTACAATCCACTCTACAAAAAGTGGCAACTTGACCACCTGCCCATTTCGCCCGATGAGTGGCAGCTCCAGCCAAAGCCTAAAACCCGGAAGCAACTGAGCGTTTTACGTAAGCTGATTAAAGAAGCCGATCAGTTAGTGCATGCAGGAGACCCTGACCGTGAAGGCCAGCTGTTAGTGGATGAGGTGATTGATTACCTGAAAACGCCACAGACCAAGCGCCGCAATGTTCAGCGCTTACTGGTCAGTGACCTGAATCCATCGGCAATCAAGCGTGCTCTGGGCGAGCTGCGTAGCAACAGCGAGTTTATTCCCTTATCTGTTTCTGCATTGGCTCGTAGCCGGGCAGACTGGTTATACGGAATTAATCTCACACGCGCCTGGACGATCAAAGGACAGCAGGCGGGTAATCGCGGCGTACTGTCTGTTGGACGGGTACAGACACCGGTTCTCGGGTTGGTCGTCCGGCGCGATAAAGAGATCCGCGACTTCGTCAGTAAGCCCTTTTACGAGGTTCAGGCGGCCATACACCTGAGTGCTGAGCAGCCTCCCAGCTTTTTCGCTAAGTGGCAGCCTAGCGAGGCATGTCGGCCGCATCAGGATGACGAGGGGCGGGTACTGAATCCGAATCTTGCTAAGAACGTGATCGACCGGATTCGTCAGCAGCCAGCGCAGGTAAAAGCGTTTGATAAAAAACCGGGCAAGCAAAATGCATCTTTGCCCTACAACCTGTCCTCTCTACAGATCGACGCCGCAAAAGCCTTCGGTATGGCAGCGAAAACGGTACTGGATGTTTGTCAGAGCCTGTATGAAAAATACCAATTGATAACCTATCCAAGATCAGACTGCCGTTATATACCCGTTGCACATCACAGTGAAATGCCGCAAGTCTCTGCGGCTATCCAGACTGTCATTGCAGATGCTGGCGACATGCTGAAGCATACTGATGAATCCAGAAAGTCAGCCGCATTTAATGACAAAAAAGTCGGCGCACACCATGCGATTATTCCGACATCTAAAAAATACTCGGGTAACTTAAATGATGCAGAGAAAAAGATTTATCGGTTAATAGCCCGCCAGTATTTACTGCAGTTTTGTGGTGCCTTTCAGTATTCTGACACCCTCATTGAGCTTGAAATTGCTGGTGGTCGGTTCATTGCCCGTGAACGGATCACCTTGGCAGCCGGCTGGAAAGCGTTAATGCCTGCGCGTGAAAAAACATCGCCGCCATTACCTGATCTGGTGGCAGGTCAGGCCTTATGGAGCGGTGAGCCTAAGCTGGAAGAGAAGCATACTGAACCACCGAAGCATTACACAGATGCAACCTTGCTCGCGGCCATGACCGGGATTGCCCGCTACGTTGAAGACCCGGAGCTACGTAAGGTCCTTAAAGATACGGACGGGCTTGGCACTGAGGCCACACGGGCGAGCATCATAGAGCTGCTGTTTAAGCGTAAATTTCTGCAGCGACAGGGTAAGCAGATTCAGGCAACAGAGACAGGACGGCAATTGATATCAGTTCTTCCGGACGCCTGCTCGCAGCCGGATATGACTGCCTATTGGGAACGCCAGCTGAACGATATCTGCGAAGGCGAAGGAAGCTACCAAGGCTTTATGCAGCCTCTGAGCGATCGGTTAATTGAGCTGGTGGAAGCAGCAAGGTCAGCGACTATGCCCGTGATGAGATCGGGTACACAAACTGGCCAGAAAAGCCCCCGAAAAGCGACGTATCGGCGAAGGAAGAAAGGCGTTGCGAAATCTGGCCGATAGGCATATTAGTAATTTCCTATCAGGCTGAGAAATACTATCAATTTAATCCTTATCTTTGTGTTGTGTAATTTGATCACATCTCCACAGATTACGACCCAAGGAATAAGTAATGAAAAATTTTATAAATGTAATTAAAAATTCTTACGCCAATGTGAAAACTCTGGATCAAAAAGCCTCAGTAACCTGCAACTACGCCGACAACTATTACGGCGATCAGGTCTGCTTACTGATACATAAGAAGTAAGTTTCATCTGTCGGTTGCTTTGATCTCAGATCAACCGGCGGCTGCGTGCACTCTCTTCCAGTTCAGCCCGGAAGGCGGGGTGTGATATATCAATCAGAGCTCTCGCACGTTGCGGAAGTGACAAGCCTTTCAGGTCTACACAGCCAAACTCAGTAACGACAAAATGGGCATCCATTCTTGTGTCGGTCACGCATCCGCCTGATAGCTCTGGAACGATGCGGCTCAGAGTCCCTTTTCGTGCGGTCGAATGCAGCGCAATAAAGGAACGGCCGCCATGGGATGCGAATGCACCACGGACGAAATCAAGTTGACCTCCGGTGCCAGAAAACGGTGTGCCCTTTATGGATTCGGCGTTGATCTGGCCTGTGATATCAACCTCTATGGCTGAGTTAACCGAGACCATGTTCGGGTTCTTGCGAATGACTGCAGGGTTATTGACCCATGAGGCCGGGTAACCAACAACCGATGGGTTGTCGTCCATAAAGTCGTACATGGCACGGTCACCAATAGCGAGGGTGTAGACATGCTTATGCTGCATCAGCCGCTTTTCCCGACCATTGATAACGCCTTTCTGGATAAGAGCAGCGATTGCTGGAGAAAACAGTTCACTGTGTAGCCCCAGATTTTTGTGTGACCCCAGCAGGCGGGCGACGGCTGCGGGTACACCCCCGACGCCCATCTGTAACGTATCGCCATCCTGAATGTATTCTGCGACCTGCCGAGCGATCAGTTGATCGGTTTCAGACGGCTCAGGTTCGGTCACTTCAGAAAGGGCACTATCAGATTCGACAAGAGCATCAACCTCTGAGATATGTACAGAGCACTCACCAAAGGTGCGAGGCATCTTGGGGTTTACTTCAACGATGACTTTCTTGGCTTTACGGATAACCGAAGCACCATAATCTGCATTGGTACCCAGGCTGAAGTACCCGTGTTTATCCATAGGAGATACCGTTACCATAAAGCAATCAGGCTCGGTCTGCCGGGTTAAAAGGCGGCCTACCTGATGAAAGGCACATGGAACAAACTCAACCCAATGCGGATTCTGAAGTCCAGCGATGGCTTGACGGTCGTGACTGCTTAAAAACAGACACCTGGGGGTGAATTTACCTTCGAGCTCATTTTTCAACAGAGAGTCTGCCAGAGCTTCGGTGCCATGCATGTAATAGATATTGAGTGGAGGTAATTGATCGTTTGTAAAAGCCTCACCAAGAGCCTTCAATAAGGCCGGTGGCATTGCGACGCTCATTCCTAGGATCAGGTTTGTGCTGTCTTTCAGCAGACTAACGGCAGCATCAGGTAATAATCGTTTTTCATCATATTCTTTACGCCATTGCATGATTCCCTCCAGGCCTGATAAGCGAGTTGAAGTAAACATCCTCCTTCTTTATTACACCATCGTGATGTCAGAAGGCTGATCGTGAGCATTCTTCAGGTGAAACCAGACTACATTCTTGTCAAATAACAGAAGAACTACAGCCTATGGCGTCGCGAATGCTCGCCAATTCTACCCAGGGATCGAGAACCACCTCAGCCAGCACCGGGGGTGATCCCGGAAGAATTAGCGCTCATGCCAAGGAGTTCACACATAATTTACAGATCGCTCAGAAAGAGTCTGATATGTTATCGAATCATCAAGTGCAGTCACGGGAGAGTATGCATGCCGGGCATCAGGGTTCCAGACATTAAGATCACGATACAGAGATTGCGGGGTTTTAGCGCCATTTTAACGCTGGCTGTAGCGACTTTCACGTTGGTCGCTTGCGGAGGCGGCAGTGATGGCAGCTTGGGTGGTTTTATTGATGTAGGAACCTCAGAAGAAACGGCCACCATCGACATCACATTTGCACCTGGGCTTCGTGGTCCTGAAGCAGAACCCTCTGTCTCAGAACTCTCTGTTACAGATAACGATGCCATTGTGATTAACTCACGCGTTACTGGAACCGCTCTTCCCGGCGTTGCGGATACTGCGTCTGAATTTGAACTGACTTACACGCCGCTGGTGGATCGTGAGGTGCTCATTGTACTCAGTAGTACTGAAGCCCCGAACCTTGATCTCGAGGTCAGTGACAATTCTCTGAATAGCGAACAGAGCGAAAATTCAAACTCCTACGAAGTGCTGTTGATGGATGTCGATGCAGGGCGTACCTATACATTAACGGTCTCAACGCTTGCAGAAGGAGGGCAGTTTACACTTCTACTGACCGAGCCAAACCGGGCTTCTTTAGGCCTGACTGATACTGAGTATTTTGTCACTCATGAACGGCGTGGTTCTACCCTTTGTGATAGCTCTCCGGAAGGGGCTTACGTACAGCAAACCTACTGGATAATTAACTGGGCAGAGGGGTATATCTCCGACCCTGATGAAACTCTTAACTTTACCAGTGTCGACGGAAATGCCTTCAGTAGTGAGCAGACGCTGGATCTTGGCTCTGTGACAGAAAATTTCTCGTTGACGCTGGATACTAATTCTACGACGGGCGTTGTCTCGGGTAACGCCACTCAGACCCGGACATTTTCTTCTGGCGAATTTAGTCAGTGTGTTACCGAAATAGATTTTCGTGAAGGGCAGGTAAAACTGTAAATGCAGAAAGTCTCAGAGCATAAAAAAACCCCGGTTAATCCGGGGTTTTTTATTTCACTCATTTGAAAATAAAATCAGGGAAATTATTTACAAGGAGTAATCCATTCAGCATTGAATGGGTTCTTGCCCGTCACAGTATCAAAGTACATGGTCTGTAGTTTTTCGGTGACTGGGCCGCGACAACCCTTACCGATAATGCGACCATCCAGAGACTGAATCGGCAGTACTTCTGCTGCAGTGCCAGTGAAGAAGGCTTCGTCGGCAACGTAGACTTCGTCACGGGTAATGCGTTTTTCGCGTACTTCATAACCCAGAGACTGAGCCATTTCGATAATGGTCTTACGGGTAATACCATCCAGGCATGAGGTCAGTTCCGGCGTGTAAATAATGCCATCACGAACCAGGAAGAAGTTCTCACCAGAGCCTTCAGCCACATAACCTTCGTTATCCAGAAGCAGGGCTTCTTCACAACCGCTGTCGATGGCCTCACGCAGAGCCAGCATTGAGTTGATGTAGTTGCCGTTCGCTTTCGCTTTACACATGGTGATGTTCACGTGGTGGCGGGTGTAGCTTGAGGTGCGGATTTTAATGCCCTGAGTTTTGGCTTCTTCACCCATGTAAGCCGGCCATTCCCAGGCGGCAACCATGACATGAACTTTCAGGTTGTCAGCACGCAGGCCCATGCCTTCAGAGCCGTAAAACGCCATTGGTCGGATGTAAGCACTGTCGAGGTTGTTTTCACGCACTGCAGCACGCTGAGCTTCGTTCAGCTCTTCGCGGGTGTAAGGCAGTTTCATATTCAGAATGTGTGCGGAGCGGAACAGGCGGTCGGTGTGTTCCTGCAGACGGAAAATCGCCGCGCCCTGATCAGTTTCATAAGCCCGCACACCTTCAAAGACGCCCATACCGTAATGTAGGGTGTGAGTCAGTACGTGAACTTTGGCATCGCGCCAGTCGACTAACTCTCCGTCAAGCCAGATCAGACCATCACGGTCAGACATGGAAGGTAGCATAAGGACCTCACTCGTAAATGTAATGTTGTATTCGGTAATTCAGTAAACGTTCAGCAGTCTGCGCTTGCCTTGCAGTGGTTATGACTGCTCGGGTTCAAGCCAGAGTTTCCAAAGTCGGGTCACATCATTACGCCGTGCATCAAATCCGAGTGCCGACACTGAGTCGCTCTCGAGGAGCAGGGATTGTTTCTGCAATGCACGCCGGTGAGTTTCGGCTCGGTAGGACAGGTAGGTTTCCTGCAGGGTCTGACAGTCTTTTGGAGCCATCAGACCGGCCTTCGTTAAGGCATCCAGCAACCGCATGTTATCGGTGACCTGAGTAAGCTCAGGGTGCTGGTGTGACCAGGCCAGTACGCCATATTGAACCAGAAACTCGATGTCAACAATACCCCCTTCATCCTGTTTCAGGTGAAACTGCTGGCCGTTCGTATCTTTAGAGCCGAGATTATCCCTCATTTTTTGCCGCATGGCTCGCACTTCTTCGCGCAGTTCAGGAATATCTCGCTGTGATGTCAGGATTTCCTGACGGATGTCATTAAAGCTTGAGGACAGCTCACTGGACCCACTGATTACGCGTGCGCGGACCAGTGCCTGATGCTCCCAGGTCCAGGCATGATTCTGCTGATATTCTTTAAACGCTTTCAGCGACGCGACGATCATTCCTGAGTTACCTGATGGCCGCAGACGCAGGTCGACTTCGTAGAGATCGCCGGAGCGGGTCTGAGTGCTGCAGAAGTGAACCATGCGCTGACCCATACGGGTATAAAATACGCCGTTATCCAGGCTGCGTTCGCCTGTGGTGGAGCCTCCCGGGTGACCGTGATGGATAAAGACCAGATCAAGGTCCGAGCTGTAACTCAACTCAAGACCACCCACCTTGCCGTAACCTACGATGAGAAACTCGGGCGTATATACCGGCTCTTTATTCGCGTCTGTCGGATAGCCATATTTCGCGACCATCTGCTCGAAGGCCAGATTCTGAACCATGGTCATGGTGGTTTCTGCAAGGCGGGTGAGGTAGTCGCTGATCTTCATCAGAGGCAGTTTGTTCATCACTTCGCAGGCCGCCGCCCTGAGTTTGTGAGCGCGCACAAACTGGCGCGTCTGCTCCATCTGCTGTTCGAGATCATCGGCTTCGATCCGCAATAAACGGAGATGCAGCTCTTCCTGCAGCTCATGCTGGTCGGGCAGTCGGTACAGAGTTTCCGGCACAAGAAGCTCATCGAGCAGAAGCGGCGTTCGGGTAATGTATTCCGCGACCCAGCTCGATGCGGAACAGAGTTTAATCAATTGCTCCAGTGCCTGCGGGTTTTCACTGAGCAGAACAAGATAAGCTGTACGCCGAAGAACGGCTTCAAGCAGCGGAATTACTCGTTCAAGTGTTTCTTCGGTATTGTCTTGCGCCCAGACCTGCTCCAGTAACGAAGGCATCAGTGCTTCAAGACGTTCGCGGCCTATCTGCTGCATGTTGGTTACCGGGCGTGATTCACGGAAGGTATCAATGCGCTGGCGCACTGCGGATTCACCGGCGCACGGATACTGCTTAAGGAAATCTCTGGCGGCCTCTTCGTTCAGTTCGCCATGCCAGAGGTCGAGCCAGACATGGTCGGCTTCCTTGTTATCCTGCTCGTCGTCATGAGCCACAATCTGAGCAAAGTGGTGGCTGACAATGCTGCGGTGCTGATTCAATAAGGTAATGAAGGCTTCCCAGTCGTCGCATTGCATTGAGACTGCTATGCGAGCCTGATCGGTTGGGTCGGTGGGCAGTTCCTGCGTCTGCTCATCCCGTAAGCTCTGAATTGCGTGTTCGGTATCACGTAGGAAGAAGTAAGCGCTTTTCAGCTCTTCGGTAGCACCGGACGGCAGATAGCCCTCTGCGGCGAGAATATCCAGCACATCGACGAGTTCACGTATCTGAAGATGTTTTTCCTGGCCGCCACGAATCAGCTGAAATGCCTGTACGATAAATTCGACTTCGCGGATGCCGCCCGGGCCCAGCTTCACATTGTTATTAAGGCCACGTCTGCGTACTTCAGCATTGATCATGGCTTTCATTGAGCGCAGCGATTCGAAAGCACTGAAATCAACATAAACCCGGTAGGTAAAGGGTCTTAAAATATCGAGAAGCTCCTGTGCTTCCGGACTGTCTTCGCCCGTCATTACCCGGGCTTTCACCATGGCGTAGCGTTCCCAGTCGCGTCCCTGGCTTTGGTAATACTCGTCGATAGAGGCAAAGTTCATGACCAGAGGGCCACTCTGACCGTAGGGGCGCAGGCGCATATCAGTACGGAAAACAAAGCCATCGACGGTTTGTTTATCAAGCGCCTGAATCAGCTTCTGGCCAAGCTTAATAAAGAATTCCTGATTGCTGATGACCTTCGGGCCGGTCGTATTGCCACTCTCGGGGTAAGCAAAAATAAGATCGATATCTGAGCTGAGGTTGAGCTCCCAGCCGCCCAGCTTGCCCATGCCTATGACAAGAAGATGTTGTTGCTCCCCGGATTCTTTACCGACAGGCTGGCCATGACGGGATTCGAGTAACGGCGACAGGAACTGGATACTACGGATGACGCAGACGTCCGCGAGTTGAGAAAGAGCTCGTGTCGTCTCCAGTGTACTGGCTTTTTTCAATGCATCCCGCCAGATGATATGTACCATGGCGCGACGCCGTAGTTTGCGCAGTGCAGCGTGCCAGTCATCTTCGGATTCAGCACCCCGGGCCAAAGTATCAAGCCACTCGTTTAACTTTTTACTGTTGATCTGAGCGTTGATGGAACCGTCAATAATGGCATGACATAGATGTTCATGGTCTCGTGGGAAAGCGTCTGCGACATAGTCGCTCAGAGTCAGAACGGTTTGCAGTGCCGTCTGATGTTCGGGAGTTAAACCGCTGAAAAACTCCTGCCATTGCAATCCCATTCGCTCTGCCAGAGAGACGAGTTGAGGCTCTGTTGCCTGCCAGTGGGATAGGAGTGCATCGGGGAGCATATTCATTAACCTGTGTTGGTGTCTTACTGGTTGTCTAGGTAGTTGCCTGTGAATTAACTGTAGCGGGTAATGTGTGCCTGTGAACAGTGATCTTATGATCAGGTTGATTATAGGACGAGGTTGATTACAGGAATAGACAGTCGCATTCGGGAACCCGATACTGTCGGCAGGGTCGATATAGCCTCTTTAACTGTCTTTTGTCAGACCTGTTCGCAGTTTTACATTTGTTATCAGATATCATCGCCACATTTCGCGATCGTACGTTTTACCGGAGCTTTCGAACGGATGTCAGGGAAACCTACCAAAAAAACAACAGTGAAAAAGTCAGCAGCAAAGAAAGAAGTGTCTAAAAAACCTGTCGCCGGAAAGCAGCGGCGCTGGAAAGCGACACTCTTAGGCTTGTTCTCCGTATCGCTGGTGATTTTCGGTGCCTGGATGATTTATCTGGATGCCGAAGTGCGCCGGGCATTTGATGGTAAAAAATGGGCACTACCAGCCAAGGTGTATGCGCGCCCACTCGCCCTGTATCCGGGGTTACTGCTGTCGCCACAGCAGCTTCAGGCCGAATTGCAGTGGTCGGACTACAGGCAGAGTAGGGCCGCCGACCGGCCAGGCACCTATCAGAGGACGGGGAATACCTGGCGTATTTATCGGCGCGGCTTTCCCTTCTGGGATGGCCCCGAGCCAAGTCGGGTTATTGAAGTAACGTTAGCCTCCGGGCGTGTCGAAAAGGTCTCTGATGAGCAGAGTGCCAAGGCTCTGGTACGTCTTGAGCCTCAGTACATCGGCGGTATTTTCCCTGTTCACAATGAGGATCGGGAGCTCGTCCGGCTTGAAGATGTTCCACCGGTGCTCGTGGCGGCATTGATCATTACTGAAGATAAACGCTTCTTTGAACACTGGGGAATTTCTCCCACAGGCATTGCCCGGGCCATGGTCGCGAACGTCAACGCTGGCCGTATGGTTCAGGGTGGCTCAACGCTCACTCAGCAGTTGGTAAAGAACTTTTTTCTTACTAATGAACGATCCCTGAGTCGCAAGATTCAGGAAGCCTTTATGTCACTGTTGCTTGAGCTGCATTACGACAAAGAAGAAATTTTAGAGGCCTACATCAACGAGGTTTATCTCGGGCAGTCCGGGCGTCGCAGCATTCATGGTTTTGGTCTGGCCTCGCGTTTCTATTTCGGCAAACCTTTGCGAGAGCTCGACAACGCAGAGATTGCGACTCTGGTCGGACTGGTGAAAGGGGCGTCCTACTATAATCCCCGTCGAAACCCTCAGCGCTCGAAAGATCGTCGTGATTTAATTCTTGGCCTGATGGCTGAAAGTCAGGTCATTACTGAAGCGGAAAGCCTGCGCGCCAAACGAACCCCATTATTAACTGCCTCACCTAAGCGTGCGGGGCAGCGTGAATACCCTGCGTTTCTTGAACTGGCTAAACAGCAGCTTCAGCAGGATTATCGCCTGCAGGATTTGCAATCAGAGGGCTTGCGTATATTTACAACGCTCGACCCCTGGGTTCAGAGCGCGGTTGAAAGTTCGGCTGAAGCCCATCTCTCGTCATTAGAAACGCGTTCTCCGCGACTTAAAGGCAAGTTGGAAACCGCAGCTGTGATCACCAGCGTCGATGGTGGCGAAATTCGCGCCTTGCTCGGTGGGCGCGACGCGTCTTTCTTTGGTTTTAACCGCGCATTGAATGCGAAGAGAGCGGTTGGCTCTCTTGCTAAACCTGCGGTTTATTTAGCGGCATTACGTAGCGGTGAGTATCACTGGGGCACCCTGATTGATGACAGCCCAGTTACGGTAGAAGGGCAGGATGGGAGCCTCTGGCAGCCTCAGAATTACGATAAGAAAAGTCACGGTATGCTGCCAATGCAGGAGACTCTGCAGCGTTCTCTGAATCAGGCGACGGCACGCTTAGGAATGACGGTTGGTCTGGATAAGGTCGTCGATGAACTGGTCCGCTTAGGTATCCGGGATGATCTGCCTCCTTACCCGTCTTTGTTGCTGGGCGCTATGTCGCTGTCTCCCTTCGAAATGACCCAGATGTACCAGACGATTGCCTCTGAGGGCTTCCTGATGCCACTGCGCACCATTGATGCAGTGACCACCGCAGAGGGAGATATGCTTTCCTCTTATGCAATTCGTGGTCAGCAGGTATATGACCCGGTGACGATGGAGTGGCTCACGTCAGGCCTCAAGGCCGTCGTGAGTGAAGGCACCGCCCGACGGCTTAATGACCTGCCGCAACCGCTTGCAGGTAAGACGGGCACGAGTGATGAGCAGCGGGATGCGTGGTATGCCGGCTTTGATAATCGCCATCTTGGCGTGATCTGGGTAGGTATGGATGACAACGGACCTATGCCATTTACCGGCAGCAGTGGCGCACTGCCCATCTGGCAGGAATCGTTCAGGCGGATGGGGACAGAGCCGCTGACGCCTTCGCGCAGTCTGGTTGATATCCCGGTGAACCCTCAGGGTCAATTACTCGAAGACGGATGTTCTGGTAAGGTATATAACTTTCCCGCATCGTGGCAGACAACAAAACGACTTGCCTGCGAATCCGGGGTTCAGAGTATTGGTAAAGGGATTCGCTCATGGTTCGAACGATTGTTTTGATCGCAGTAGTTGGCTTTCTAACGGCGTGTGCGAGCACATCAACGCAGGATGGCCCCACGGAAAACTACGGACAGTATCAGGGGGGTACTGATCATCCCGCCGTAAAAATGTTGTTTGGTCAGGCAGATGATGCAGCTAAGGCAGGCAACTGGAGCGCTGCGCTGACGTACCTTGATCAGGCACGACGCATTGAGCCGAGAAATCCCTATGTGCTCTACCGTCAGGCGAAAACATACGCAGCGGCGGGCGACAATGCACGCGCTCGTCAATTACTGGAAAGAGCCCGTGTCTTTGCCGACGATGAGGATGAAATGCTGAGTTATCTCCTCTACGAGCTGGAATTTCAGTTATAAAGAAACGGCCACATAATAGTGGCCGTTTTTTATGGTGTGAGAGATCTAGTGCGTCTTAAAGTTGGCCAGTAAACCAGCAAGCTTACCAGCCATGCTCGATAGCTGCCCCGTTTTCGCCTTCGAGGCCTGAGCCAGTCCCAAGTTCGAGTCCCCGATTTCGCGGATCGAAATAATGTTGCCATTGACCTCGTTGACCGCCAGGTTCTGCTCGCGAATAGCTTGAGCAATTTGTTGATTCATCGTACTCATAGATTCTACCGCTGATTTAATCAGTCGTAGCTGCTCATCGATATGACCTATCTGGCTGACGCTTTCGCCAACACCGCTCAGTGATGTTTCCATTGCGCTCACCGCCTCACCCGAGCCCTTCTGCAACTGTTCAATCATTCGCTGAATCTCTTCCGTACTCTCATGAGTACGTGATGCCAGGGTACGGACTTCATCCGCAACAACCGCGAAGCCGCGACCCTGCTCACCTGCACGGGCAGCTTCAATAGCGGCATTCAGTGCTAAAAGATTCGTTTGTTCCGCAATGCCCTGAATTACAGATAACACAGAGCCGATATTGTTACTTTCTGAGTCCAAGTTCTCGATAACAGTGTTAGCGGTTTTAATATTTTGCTCTAAACGCTCAATGCTGGTGCGGGCTGCACGAATTTCTTTATCGCTGGCCGCTGAGACTTCGGTTGCAGATGTCGCAGACTTGGCGGCTTCATCTGAAAAGCGATTTATCTCCTCCATCGCACTGGTCATTTCCTGAGTGGCGGAAGCAATTAGATCTGTTTCGTCGCTTTGCTTGCTGGACCCTGACTCGACAGTTTTGCATGACTTATCGAAATCATCACTGATCCCCGAAATTTCATAAGACAGTTCACGGGCTTCATTGACGAGTTCATTGATCTGAGCAAAAAAGGTGTTAAAGGTATGTCCGAAGGCAGACTGAGGTTTATCCAGTTGATAGGAAAGATCAATCTGACCTTCTTTCTGCAGATGCTCTCCAATACTGAGCAACTCAACACTCTGAAGGAATTCTGCCCAGCTCTTACGGGAAAGATATACGAGAACGCCCGCCTCAAATACGACGAAGGCAGCGTGTAAAAGTACGATCTCCAGGCCGGTAGTCATATCGAGTCCCGGATGGTACTCAAATATATAAACGCCGGAACCCATTTCCTGGAGGTAGTTAAATACCAGGTGATGAATTGCGATCACGGCCGCCGCAGTAATGATAGTAAGCTGGTCGCGGTAATAAAGAAGCGCAGCAAGCAGAGCAAAGATACCAAAATGCATTTCAATCAAACCATGAGCCTGATGAATATGCAGTGCCGAGAAAACCATCAGTGATGCCGCAAATGAAATGCGTGTTAAGCGATGGCCGGGCATGGCCTTGCTGATCATTGCAGGCACAGCAACGGCGGGTACACCGACCAGAAAGGCCTCCGCCCAGGTGCTATTCCAGCTGGCCAGACCGAACGATAGCGCGAGCAATGCCAAGCTCAGGGTGAGGAAAAACCGGTCCGCATCCCGATAGAATTTATTTATTGCAGGAGGTTGGCTCATAGCAGTAACCACATTCTCTATATTGGTATCTGCTATTGAGTGTAGACAAGGCCCAGCAACTTGCTAATCGCAATATTGACCGAACCATTAACAAAGCTGGCTAATTTTTATACAGGTATTGTGCGATAGATAACCTTCAGTTATGCAATCGCAGCTTAACTTCTATTGCCCGACCTCGCGCTGGCGAATATGAAGGTTGGCCTGATAAATCAGAATGGTGAGGGGAATAGAAAGGTAGGCGAGATCTGGGGTCAACTTCAGGCTCTCGAACGAAATGCTCTCGTTCGTGTGAAGCAGATAACCCACCACTGCGGCTCCCCACAGTGCGGCTATGATAAGCTTTGGCGCTAACAACTGATGTGGCTTGAGTGCCCAGACTAATAGAGAAAGCGCGCCGATAAGTGCGCTAATTGTCGGTATATATTCCGCAACATCGCTGCGACGTGCCAGCTCAAAAATGACACACAATACTAGAAGAATACGCCCCCAGATCACTCGGTCCCAGTAGCAATTTTCACCGGCTCCGGCGACCTGGGCTGCCTGCACGGTACGTACGAGAACGATCAATGGAAACGCTGCATACCAGGCCAGGCCGTACAGAAGCGTTCCGGCTGCATCGTTGCCCGTGACTGCGCTGAATATCTCCCCGCCAGCGGCAATGCCAATGATGAGGCCCGCAGCAAAGTCCGCAGCCTTCTCCCCGGACCATTCGGTCCCGGGGACAGGGCGTGCGCACCAACAGAAGAGCGCAGAGATCAGTAATAGGACGGTGTTCTCAATCACAGGGTCGCCATCACCCGATCAGCGGCAGCGATGGTGTCGTCGATATCCTGCTCGGTATGCGCAATGGACATAAAGCCCGCTTCGAATGAAGACGGCGCGAGGTATACCCCTTCTTTCAGCATGCCATGGAAGAATTTATTAAAACGCTCGCCATCGCAGTGGTCAGCCACGTCACGGAAGCCGTTAATTTCGTTCAACTCGGTGAAGAACAGGCCAAACATAGAGCCCGCGCTGGTGGAGGTGAATGGAATGCCATGCTTATCCGCCGCGGCTTTGAAACCATCCAGCATCTGTTTTACCCGTGCGGTCAGCTGGTCGTAGAACCCAGGTTTCTGGATGGCTTTCAGCATCGCCAGACCGGCGGCCATCGCCAGTGGGTTGCCAGAAAGAGTCCCCGCCTGATACACAGGGCCGAGAGGCGCCAGGTATTCCATGATTTCGCGCTTACCACCAAAGGCACCAACGGGCAGACCGCCACCAATGACTTTACCCAGACAGGTCATGTCGGGAGTAATGCCATAATATTGTTGCGCACCGCCCAGTGATACACGGAAGCCGCTCATCACTTCGTCAAAAATAAGCACAATGCCATGCACAGTGCAGAGCTCGCGTAACCCCTGGAGGAATGACTTCGATGGAGGAATGCAGTTCATGTTACCGGCAACGGGTTCGATGATGACGCACGCAATTTCGTCACCCATTTTCGCGAAGCATTCTTTAACGCTATCGAGGTCGTTGTAGTTCAGGGTAATGGTGTTTTCTGCAACGCCTGCAGGAACACCGGGAGACGTCGGAACGCCTAAAGTCAGCATGCCGGAGCCCGCTTTCACCAGCAGTGAATCAGCATGGCCGTGATAGCAGCCCTCAAATTTCACCAGTTTATCGCGGCCGGTAAATCCTCGAGCCAGACGAATTGCGCTCATGGTGGCTTCGGTGCCTGAGTTAACCATGCGCACCATGTCCATCGACGGGATCAGTTTGCAGACTTCGTCAGCCATCTCAATTTCAATATGGGTTGGCGCACCAAAGCTCAGGCCCTTATCCATACGTGCACGTACGGCATCAAGAATTTCATCCGCAGAATGGCCAAGAATCATTGGCCCCCAGCTACCCACGTAATCGATATAACGGTTGTTGTCGGCATCGAACACATACGCCCCTTTGGCGTGATCAAAAAAGATCGGTGTACCACCGACACCTTTGAATGCACGTACCGGAGAATTTACACCGCCCGGGATGTGTTTCTGAGCAGCTTCGAACAACGCTTCCGACTGGGAAATAGAATAAGTCATAACAATACCTTGGAATTAAAACGGGCGGACGACGACGAGAATGACGACGCCGAGCAGAATAAATACCGGAACTTCGTTAAACCAGCGGTAGAACACATGGCTGCGAGTGTTCCGGTCTTCTTTGAATACTTTTAACAGTTGGCCGCAATAGAAGTGGTATACAACGAGCAAGGCGACCAGTGTGAGTTTTGCGTGCATCCAGCCCTGGCTGAAATAAAAGCTGGTGTTCATCGATAACATCCAGATGCCCAGGGCGATGACGACCACCATGGATGGCGTCATGATTCCGCGATAGAGCTTACGCTCCATAACTTTGAAACGCTCGCGGGATATCTCATCACTGGCATCAGCGTGATACACAAACAGGCGCGGTAAGTAGAAAATCGCCGCAAACCAGGTCACAACAGCGATGATGTGGAAGGCTTTCAGCCATAGGAAAGTCATGAATCAGGCCCCTTGTGCCGGACGATACTGGTAGTAGCTTTCGATGTCTTCGCGCGAAACGATACCTGCGAACTGATGACGGCGCTCATCGCGATACACTATCAGCCATTGTAATTGATGTGACTGCATCTGGTCTAAGGCGTCCTGCAGATTCGCTTTTAACGAAATGCGGGCGGCCGCCTGTCGGTCAGCCGGGATGGTAAACAGGTCAATGGTTTCTGCATCAGGGTCAGTTTCGAGTGCTTCGGCGATAGCGGCTGGTCGTATCAAGGTGTCTTCACCAGCAATCAGGAGCCAGCTCGGATCACGTTGCAGAATAAACCCAGCGGCTTCCCGACCGACTTTCCGTTGCACCTCTACAACGGAGGTCTGCATCGCTTGAGCAACCCAGGTGTTGCGCAGCATCTGCCGTACAGGGCTTGGTGCCTGGTATTGAGCGTTGCCTCCGAGCTGTACCTGAAATACCGAGGGTAGCCGGAATACTTCGCTGACTACTAAGCTGGCGATCACAACGGACAGCATACCGGGCATGATGATATTGGGGTTAGCTGTCAGCTCAAGCAGGGCAACGAGCGCTGCCAATGGTGCTCTGAGTACCGCCCCCATCATGGCGCCCATCCCCAACATTGTGTAAAAGCCAATTGAGAGGGGGTAGTCAGGCACCAGCCAGACAGAGAGCTGCCCCATTAACCCGCCAAGCGCTGCTCCGATAAAAAGTACCGGCCCGATAAGGCCGGCGGGAAAGCTGACGGCAGCAGCCCAGCCAGATAGAAACATCTTGGCCAGCAACAGAAGCAGGAGGGTGGTGAACACGACTTTACCATTCAGGGCGTCGTTAACTGTGTCGTAGCCAATACCAAGAATTTCAGGCAGCCACCAACTGATCGCCAGCGTCGCGATTGTTAAACCGCCCCAGCGTAAAACAAGCGGGAGATGCCCGAGGCGCTGTAGTAATTTAACCAGGTAAATGTAGCCAGTGGCCACCAGTCCGGCGACAACACCAAGCAACATGATGTAGGGGACTTCCCATAAAGAGGTGAGATTAAGCGCCGGAACATCAAACGCAGTTTCATGCCCAAATACCGCGCGGCTGACGATGGCTCCGCTAACGGAGGCGAGGATGATCGGAATAAAACCGCGGATGCTGTACTCCAGAAGTACAACCTCCATAGCAAAAATGACTCCTGCCATCGGTGTATTAAAAGAAGCGGAAATCGCACTGGCGACGCCAGCCGCCGCGAGAATACGTAAGCGATGATGGGCTAATTCGGTGTGTTGTCCGATCTGACTTCCCGTGCCTGCACCTATGTGAATCGCCGGTCCTTCACGGCCAACACTGTGTCCGCTGACCAAAGCAATCACTGCAGAAATCCACTGCAGAATAATGTTGCGGGCGGGCATGTATCCCTGATGTCGCTCCATCCTAAGCAGAACGTGGGTTACGCCCATACTGCGCCGTTCTTGTGGAACCCAATAAAACAACAGAATCAGCAGGGCGCCGCCACCTAGAAGAAGCAGTGAACGCACTTCCTGCGACATGCCTTCGAAATTCTCGGCGGAGCCAATCGGAAAGAAAGCGACGAGGGGAAGCTCAATTGCCAGGCGGAAGAGTGTAATCAGGCCTGCACTGACAAGTCCGGTTAATAGCGCCAGGCCAGCTAATCCAATCTGGTTGTCAGACAGTGTGATCATGTTTTGCCAGAGTTGGCGTAACGGGGTCACTATTGACGGTTCCTTTCTGGCCTTATGGTGTGAAGAGTGCGGAATACCCGCTATTATACTCATCTTTGCGGCACGGCTGGAAACACCCTCCGGGCGCCGCTTTCCTGCGCCATAAAATACTCTTTGTTCAATAGCATTCTGTGGCGGAGGCATACAAGAGCACTACTAGACTACTTCGGAGATTGTCTGTGATTAAGGTTGGCATCGTTGGCGGCACTGGGTATACCGGTGTAGAACTGTTGCGTATTCTCGTGCACCACCCAGAAACTGAGTTGAAAGTGATTACATCGCGCAGTGAAGAGGGTGTCCGGGTCGATGATATGTACCCTAATCTCCGCGGGTATACCGACCTCGCCTTTACCGTACCAGATGCCGATGCGCTGGGTGAATGTGACGTCGTATTTTTTGCAACGCCTCATGGTGTTGCGCATGCTCTTGCAGAAGAAGTGCTGAACTCAGGTGCTCGCGTTGTCGATTTGTCTGCGGATTTCCGTTTAAAAGACGTCCCGACATGGGAAAAATGGTACGGCCAGGAGCATGGCGCACCGGGTATTCTCCCAGAAGCTGTATACGGTTTGCCTGAGGTCTATCGGAGTGACATCAGCAAAGCACGCCTTGTTGCTTGTCCCGGTTGCTACCCAACGTCTGTCGAACTGGGTTTGATACCACTGATTGAGCAGGGACTGATCGAAGACCAGCTACTGATCGCTGACTGTAAAACGGGCGTTAGTGGTGCCGGGCGCGGTGCGAAAGTCGGTTCGCTGTTTGCAGAAACGGCCGACAGCTTTATGGCTTACGGCACATCCGGACACCGTCACCTGCCAGAAATACGTCAGGAGCTGAAAGCGGCTGCGGGTGGAAAAGACATTAACATCACTTTCACGCCTCACCTCGCGCCTATGATCCGCGGGATTCTTGCGACTCTTTACGCCCAGGTGCCGGAGCAGAAGATCGAAGATCTGCAGAAAATCTACGAAGAGCGATATGCCAACGAGCCATTCGTCGATGTACTTCCTGCTGGCAGTCAGCCAGCGACCAGAAGCGTGAAGGGCAGCAATGTGTGTCGCCTGGCACTGCATTATCACGAAGATACCGGTCAGGTCATCGTGCTGTCTGCGATTGATAATCTTGTTAAAGGTTCATCCGGCCAGGCGGTGCAATGTATGAATATTATGTTTGGTCTTGAAGAAAACATGGGCCTGCAACATGTTGCTCTGATGCCTTAACGAGCGTTTCTGGAGGTAGAGCATGGCAGTAGTTGAAGGCAGTGTTCAGGATGAGTTGGTCATTGTTCGCCGGGCGAAAGGGTATCGCTTCCGGCGGGCTTTCTGGCTCGCCATTCTTATTCTGATGACCGCAGGTGGCGGTTACCTTTACGGGTACTTCGATAGCTATACGCAGATGAAGGTACTCAAAGAAGAAAATGGTTACCTTAAAGACGGTTTGCGCACCAGTGAGAAAACCATTGAAGATTTAAGTCAGCGCGTGGCAGTGCTCGAGAAGGGCGGCGAAGTTGACCGGCAAGCTGCGGATGGTTTCCGTGAAACCGTAAAAAGTCTGAAGGATCAGGTTTCCGTGCTTGAGCAGGAAGTTGCGTTCTACAAGGGTATCATGGCGCCCGGTAGCGCCGATAAAGGCTTACGTATCAGCCGGATTGACCTCGATGCAATTAGTGCAAATCAGTACAGCTATGCCGTTATGATGACTCAGGTTGTCGATAACACGAATTATGTTCAGGGTGAGGTCGCAGTCAATGTGATTGGTTTGCGATCCGGCGAGCAGGAAGTTATCGCCCTCCGGGATCTGGATGAAAATATCAGTGAACTGGGTATACCATTCCGCTTCCGTTATTTTCAGGAACTCAAAGGTGTGTTGAATCTGCCAGATGGTTTTATCCCACAACAGCTACAGGTAGTTATGCAGTCACGCGGGCAGAACTCACAAAGGGTAGAAGAAACCCGAAACTGGAATTCCGAGGGAGAGGCCTGATGTTCAGTGCTAAGACCAACAACCATATAGATTTTGATACAGTGATTTCGGCTCGCACTGAAATCCGCGGTGATATCGCAGTGAAAGGCGCCATTCAGATCGATGGTGTCCTGAAGGGCAACCTGATAGCCGAGCCGGGCTCTAAGGCGTCGGTACGTATTAGCGATAAGGGGCGTGTTGAAGGGCGGATTACCGCACCTAATGTGATCGTCAATGGTGAGGTATGTGGAGATATCCATGCCTATGACTATATTGAATTGGCGAAAAAAGCCCGCATTACAGGCAATGTCCACTACGCATCAATGGAAATGGTATTAGGGGCGCAGGTGAATGGCCAATTGATTCATGGCTCCGGTTCAGCTAAAGCTGGCGCTGGCGTTTCTCAGACAGAAATGGCAAAAGTTGACTAAATCACTCGGTTAAGCAGATAATCCTACAAGACTTATCCAAGACATCTTTTCCAAGGTAATTATGACAGCAGTTCAGCAGGCCGCGCCGATTGAGTTGACGCAAGCGGCGGAAGAAAAAATTCGTGACCTTCTCGAAGATGAGGGTGATGATGAGCTGTGCCTGAGGGTGTTTGTGACTGGTGGTGGTTGTTCAGGTTTCCAGTACGGTTTCACCTTTGATGATGAACAGGCAGAGGATGATGCCCTCATCGGAAAAGAAGGCGTACGGGTACTTGTAGACTCACTAAGCTACGGTTACCTCGTTGGGTCAGTGCTTGACTATCAGGAAGGACTGGAAGGGTCGCGTTTTGCGGTGTCGAACCCGGGCGCTTCTTCTACATGTGGTTGTGGTTCGTCATTCGCAATCTGACTTGATACGCATCAGGGAGGTTCCCATGCGAATTGTATTAACTGCTTTACTAGCCTCATATTCTTTATCCAGTCTCGCTAACGAAGGTCTTCAGGAAACAACGTCTGCACCAGCCATCGATAATTCAGTGGTTGCTCCTGTTGAAGCTGTACAGGAAGGTGACGTTACAGCCGAGGTAATCCCTGCATCTACAGAGGGCATTCCGGCATTGTTCCAGGCCCGGATACAGGAACACTCTGCAGACGAAATGCTCGCTTTACTCCAGCGTGCAGAAAAAATTGCCTCAGGGCAGGATGTTTACCGCACTCGAGAGCCTGTAATGCTGGTTTTGTCGGGGGATGAAATCGAACTTTTCAAACGCGACAACTATCGCGACAACAAAGCTCTGGTTGATCTTGCTGCGCGTCTGGATGCTTTTAATATCATTGATGTCAAAGTCTGCCGTCACTGGACGGGCCAGCGAGGTATAGAACTGACCGACCTGCCCCCCTTCATCGAGGGCGTATCATCAGCCGATCAGGAAAATAAACGTCTTGAAAGTGCGGGTTACGCTTATTTCTGATTATTTTTGCCCGTACTCGCCGGGTAAATCCCACCAAGAATTCTCTCTCCCTGAGCACCGGTGACCGCAGGAAGGTTGCCACTCAGGTGATTTAACGTTCTCCAGCCTAGCCAGGCGAAAGCGATAGCTTCCATCCAGTCAGGGTGTACCCCAACAGCTTCTGTTGACTGAATATTCATCTGAGGCAGGTTGGCTCGGATGCGGTTCATCAGGTGACTGTTTTTCAGCCCTCCACCACAAACATAAAGATCCTGAAGTTCAGGCGCATAACGCTTGATTGCGCTACTTATGCTGGTGGCTGTCAGCTCTGCGAGCGTGGCAAGAACATTATCAGCGGGATACTGTTCGGGAATCTGAAGCTGCTTCAGGTTGAACAGCTCACGGCCAGTGCTTTTGGGGGGCTCTTCCGAAAAATAGGGATGCTGCAACCACTCTTCCAGTAAGTCAGAAATAACCACCCCCCTGGCTGCAGAGCTTCCTTCTGCATCACAGCTGCAACCTGTCATGGCCTTGCAGTATTCATCCATTAATGCGTTCCCTGGGCCAGTGTCAAACCCAAGAGTTTTATTCGGGTCCGGGTTTACCAGGGTCAGGTTGGCGATGCCGCCGATGTTGAGTACGCCGCATGGTTGATGCGCTTGCATCGCAACCTGATGAAATGCGGGTACGAGAGGAGCCCCCTCGCCGCCAGCCGCAATGTCCCTGCGGCGAAAGTCAGCAACGCAGGTAATGCCTGTGTACTCGGCGAGCCATGAGGGGTCGCCAATCTGCCAACTGAATCCGTCCGGTTGAGGTCTGTGGCGTAGAGTGTGGCCATGACTGCCGATAAGGCTGATGTCAGTGGAGGAGAGCGTATTCTTCTCTAACAGCGTAACGACAGCTTGCACGCCATATTGGGCGATTAAGCGGTCGGCATCCATGATGAGTTCAGCGCTGAGAGTCTCACTGATGGCTAACGCCTTAAAGAAATCCGATACTTCGTCTGGGTAATCAATGCACAAGGCATCAACCATCGTCACTTTGTCCGGTGTGATCTCCACGAGACAAGCATCCATGCCATCGGCACTGGTGCCTGACATCAGGCCAATACAAAGAGTCATTGAAAGTCCCCGTCTGTGCTTGAAGACACACTGAAGTCTTTCAACCAGCTGGTCAGCTTATTGGACTCCTTCATAAACGCCGCTTTTTCCGACGATTTAATAGATTCTGCTTTTGGCAGTCTTACCCGCAATGAGTCTCTGTGGACGCCATCGACCAGGAATTCGTAGTGCAGGTGCGGCCCTGTTGAGGCGCCCGTGGTTCCGACATAACCAATGATCTGGCCTTGTTTCACGTAGCGGCCGACCCGAACGCCACGCCCGAATTTACTCATGTGTGCGTACTTGGTCTGGTAGCGTTGACCGTGCTGGATGACGACGACATTACCGTAGCCGCCATTGCGACTGGCGAAGGTTACCTTGCCATCACCTGCAGCTTTGATCGGCGTCCCCGTCGGTGCTGCGTAGTCGGTTCCCCGATGGGCCCGGATTGTATTCAGAATCGGATGTTTACGGTTCGGGTTAAATCGAGAACTGATGCGGAAATAGTCAATCGGGTTACGCAGGAAGGCCTTACGCATGCTCGTGCCTTCCGGGGTAAAGTAGTTCGCTTGACCGTCGCTGTCGACATAGCGAACAGCTGTAAGCTCGCGATCCCGGTTATTAAACTGTGCGATCAGAATATCGCCGTAGCCAATCTGCTCGCCATCCAGCTGAACCTCTTCGAAGATGAGACTGAAAGAGTCGCCTTTACGGATATCGAGCGCGAAGTCGATATCCCAGCCAAAGATAGCCGCCAGTTGATAGAGAATTTGGTCAGGAACTCCCGCCTGAGAGCCGTCGTAGTAAAGAGAGTTGTCTATGGTCGCGGAGGCAAAGCGAGGGATGTAATCTGCCGTTCGTTCAATAAGCTCATATGAGAGACTACCATCATCTTCGCGGGCGAGAGAGTGTCTTGCGAGTGGAGACAGGATAATCTCCAGCTTCGAAATTTTATTTTCGGCCGTCCGAACCCAGCGCACAGTCTGACCGACTTTGAGATTGATAACATCCCGGGGAACTGCTGCTGCAATATCGATAACATCAACAGCACTGAGGTTCTCCCTATCAAACAGAACCGAGAGGCTGTCACCGCTTTTCACTGTGGTCTCTTCCCAGTCGGGTTCAGGCACAGGAGGTGGTGTGTCGGGTTCTGAGACCTCGGGAAGGTCAATAACAAACGTCTGTTGTTTGGTTGACTCACCGGAATCCGGGAGAAGAACCAAAATGAGTAGCAGCAGAATACCGAGCCCGGCACCAATCAGGTGACGTAACGGGAAATACTGTAGTTGCCCGGGCAGAGCCATCTTATTATCGAATCCTCGTATGCATTTCGCAGGAAAGTGTAAACAATCACTGAGCATTTTACCCGGTGAACTTGATTTTGCACCTTGATCAGGTATGTTCAGCTCCCTTTCCGACAACCCTAATGTGAAGATAGATCCCATGACAGCCGCACTTATTGCTGACCTGAAAGAGCGTGGTCTGCTGAACCAGATCACCGCTGAAGACGAATTTAATGAACACCTAAACGGCGGATCTCGCGTTCTTTATTGCGGTTTTGACCCGACAGCAGACAGTCTTCATCTCGGACACTTAGTCCCTCTTCTGGTTCTTCGTCGCTTTCAGGATGCGGGGCATAAGCCCATCGCATTGGTAGGTGGGGCGACGGGATTGATCGGTGATCCAAGCTTTAAGGCCGCTGAACGTCAGCTCAATACCGCAGACATTGTGGCTGGGTGGGCCGATAAGATTCGTGGCCAGGTCAGTCAGTTCATCGCCTTTGACGGTGTTGAGAACCCAGCCGTTGTTGTGAATAACCTTGACTGGGCAGGTGAGATGAACGTACTCGACTTCCTTCGTGATGTCGGTAAGCACTTCTCTGTAAATGCCATGATCAATAAAGAGTCGGTGCAGCAGCGCCTGAATAGAGAAGGGGCGGGGATCTCGTTCACCGAGTTTTCGTATGCGTTGCTTCAAGGGATGGATTTCGCTGAACTGAATCGACGTTACGACTGCACCCTGCAGATTGGTGGTTCCGACCAGTGGGGTAATATCGTTGGTGGTATCGACCTTTCCCGTCGTCAGAATGGCGCGCAGACGTTTGGTCTCACTGTTCCACTCGTAACCAAATCTGACGGTACAAAATTCGGTAAGACAGAATCGGGCGCTGTATGGCTGGATCCTTCTAAAACCTCGCCTTATGCCTTCTACCAGTTCTGGATGAATACGGCAGACGCAGACGTCTACAAATTCCTGCGTTACTTCACGTTCCTGCCGGTTGAAAAAATTGCAGAGATTGAAGCGCATGATGCGACGATTGAAGGTCGCAAGACAGCGCAGCCGATCCTTGCGGAAGAAGTTACCCGAATGGTGCATGGTCAGGAAGCGCTCGATTCAGCCCGTCGTATTACCGAAGCGCTCTTCTCTGGCGATCTAACGCAATTATCCGAAAGTGAATTGGAACAGATCAAGCAGGATGGATTGCCATCAAGCGGTCTGGACATCACTGGTCTGGGTGATAAACCTCTGACAGCGATACTTTCTGAAGCAGGTATGGGCCAGGGTAAGCAGGTTAAAGATGCGCTCGGCCGCAATGCCGTCATCGTAAACGGTCAGGCATACGGTATGGATGACCTGATGAAAGGCGCCGAGATCTTCAGTGCTGGTAATGCTATGTACGGACGCTTCTTTATGGTTCGCATGGGCAAGAAAAAGCATCATTTGTTCGAACTTGAAAAATAATTCAGAAAGACTGTTGACGGCGCAAATGAGATCTCTATAATGCGCCGCTCCTGACTTGAGACGGCTTCTTCCGGAAGCGGAAAAAACAAAGGAAAAACAAGGGGTTGACAGTGAATTTAATCACTATATAATGCGCCCCGCTCTGAACGGAACGGATTACTTCGGACCAGTCAGAAAAAAGAGGTTGACATCGAAGATTAACTCTTTAGAATGCGCAGCCCGCTTCGAGTGAAACACGAAGCAAAGTTCTTTAACAAATTGTTCAGACAATTTCGTGTGGGTGCTTACTGAGATGTTGTGGAGACATAAGATTTCAAGTAAGAACT
>CAJWBH010000013.1 GCA_913019975.1 Thalassolituus maritimus
AAACGAGCCTCAGATGAGGCTCGTTATATGATCCCAAAACTGTGGGACAGCAGTGTGCTGGCGGGTGTTATTTAGTCCCGATGCATAACCTGCCCGGGCGGCATCGACCAACTGACGAAGCAGATCACGCTCCTGCTCCATCAGCTTGATGCTTTCCTGCGCCTGATAGCCCTGCAGCCAAAGGCGGGTAACCGCTTGCCTGACTCTTAAAGCGCGATCCTGGCGTAACAGCGGCTGCTGAGATGACAGCTCCCGATTTCTCTGCGCAGTCAGTGCACGACTGTCCCCACGGGGAAACATCTGCGTCACCGCGACACTTAACTGCGTCATCGGCTCCTGCTGGATATCAAAGGTATCGACCGGGAAATTTCCTGCCGTCAGAGTGACCGAAGGGTCAGGCAATGAACCGCTCGACTGAGCACGGTCAATCAAGGCCTGCTCACGTTGCACACTGCTGGTTTGCCACAGGTCCTGTTCAAGCGCCTGCTCGATAGCCTGATTGAGTGTCAGCTCAGCAGAAAACACCTGACCTGATAACGTCAGCGCGACAAGACCTAACCACCGCGCACTGGATAATTTTAACGACATAACAAAGCGTCTCTGGCTTTCGCCTCTAAAGAGAAAAACTTAAAAAATAGCTATAAATGAGGCGTGCAAACCCGTATTCCGGGCGCACTTATCCTGGGTCAGGCCAGAATGGGTGGGCGGTAGAGAGAATCCGCAACAGAAGGATGATCTTGAGCGACCATCGAAGAGATTGAGCTTGTAATATTGATGACAGGAATCGACACGCTGAGCCCCGTCAGCCCCATAATATGCACAGAGCATTCAGGCATATCACACGTGCCACTGTCGCAGCAGTTATGGCTGTTCGGTTCGGAAGCTTTACTGATGTCATTCCCATGATGCTCATGCATCGAATGGTCATGCGCCATCTACGTACTAACTATGTCGGATGAACCACCATGACCCAGGCTGCACAACGACCCGGCAGCCAACACCGGCTGAGCCAGAATAGCCAGCAACATAAGCAATACACCGGAAAATCGGAAACGTCGCGACATCAGCACTCTGAAGAAACCATATAAGACACTCATAGGTTAAATCTCCAGGCGCGCGGCGTCAATTTTCCCCACGTTACCCCACGCAACCCCACGCAAATTCCACGGAATCTGATTCAGATGAAGAGGCCAGTATGGTAACCTCCTGCCACATTGAATTCATACAGGGATGTATGCACTCGAAGAATACAGCGGACTCACGCTGTAAGACCTCTGACGTGCCTCCCTGACATGGGAGAACCACCAATAATGTACATCCGCGCCATCAGCAGAGCCGCCCTACTCTGCAGTACCATCCTGTCCTTTAACGCCATAGCTGCTGGCGATCGCGCCGACTATGACCTCGACGACGACGGCCTGATCGAAATTAACGACCTTGCCGACCTGAACGAAATCCGTAATCACCTTGATGGCGCAGCCCTGTATGGTGACAGCACAGGCTGCCCGGAAGAGGGTTGTAATGGCTTTGAGCTAACGACGGATCTGGACTTCGATACCAACGGCGATGGCCAGATGAATGAACAGGACACTTACTGGAATGATGGTCAGGGCTGGGGGCCGATAGGCTCGTCTTCTTCAAACGCCTTCACAGGCGACTTTCATGGTAACGGCCATCAGATACGCAACCTCTACATCAATAGAACCAGTAGTACTGCTGGGCTATTTGGTTACATCGAAGGCACGTCCACCCGTCCCTCCACAATAACCAAATTAGCCATTACCGGTCTAATGACATCCATTACCGGTCGCTATCATGCCGGCGCACTCGCTGCCCGCGTTAATTATGCTGAGATTGATCGCGTTTTTATCACCGGTCGTATCAGATCCCAAGCGTATACTGGCGGCCTCGCGGGCACAATCTCCGACAGCACTGTGAGTAATGTATTCTCCAGTGCTGCTCTCCTACGAGGCAATTATCAAGGTGGCCTGATCGGTTACCTCGATGACAGCGAGCTCTCCAATAGCATTGCGACAGGATATGTTGAAAACGGTTACGGTCTATTGGGCTACAACTATCCGAATAACAGCGAGTCCTTATACTGGGCAACCGACACTAGTGGCCAGGAAACAAGCCGAGGCTCTAACGCCTCCTACTTTGGTGCACGATTGAGTGAACTTCAATGTCCAACATCCTCAGACAACGACACCTGTGCCGTTACCGGCACCTTATTCGAAAGTTGGAACAGTGAGGTATGGAACTTTGGAACTAGTCAGCAACTACCCGGACTGATAATGGGTGATCGTGTTTACCGTGACAGCGACGGAGATGGCGCCCTGGACGAAGACGATGCTTACTCAGACACGTTTGCGGCGTCAATGGATACCGATAGCGATGGCTCCCCTGATCGCTTTACTCTTGGCTGCGATATCAACTGCCGTATTAATAGTGGCATGATTTTCGACGCGTTCCCATCCTCCGACGCGGCATATCTGGATGCCGACCTGGATGGTCTGGTCGATGAGTGGGCCGACGGCTGTGACACAGCCTGCCAGATTAGCAGCAGCTTAACCTTCGATGATTTTCCAAGTGATCGTGATAACGACGGCGTCAGCGACGCTATCGATACCGATGATAATAATGACGGCGTCACTAATGCCGATGCCGACTCTGACGGCCTGATCGATATTGCTTCGCTAGAAGAACTTAATGCAGTCCGATTCGGGCTCGATGGCTCAGGGCAAGTAATGGTCGACGAAGGACTCTGGGATAACTCAGGTTGCCCGATCATACTTTGGGAAGGTATTGCGCAGCAGCGCTGCCACGGATACGAATTGGTTGCTGATCTGGATTTTGATACCAATGGCGATGGCAAGATGAATGAGCTGGATACCTACTGGAACGATGGTAAAGGGTGGATACCGATTAGCGGCGGTCGCGGGTTCTCTGGCCACTTCAACGGTAATGGTCATCTGATAGATAATTTGTATATTAACCAGCCGGGAAACGCCGGATTGTTTAGAGAGATAGCAGGCAATGACCATTTTCCCCCTCGAATTACTAAAATCGCCATAAACGGGAGAGTCCAAGTTACGTATGGGGTAGGTGGATTATTGGCTGCTGGAATAAATAAGGCTGAAATTGACCGAGTGTTCCTAACCGGGAGTATCGAAGTAAATAAGTCCTTTCGTTATAGTGGCGGACTTGCAGCCAATATTACAGAAACTCGGATCAGCAATGTATTCTCAAGCGTCGCCATCAACGACAATGTATACCGCCCGAATTTGGGAGGTGGACTAATCGGAGAGAGTTACAGTAGCAACCTTTCAAATAGCCTGACGACGGGGTATGTTGAAAACGGGTATGGCCTGCTGGGCATCGACACTCAGAACAACTACGAATCCCTTTTCTGGGCGACCGACACTAGTCGCCAGGAAACGAGTCCAGGTTCTAATGCCTCATACTTTGGTGCACTCCTGAGTGAGCTTCAGTGCCCGACTTCTCCCAACAATAGCACCTGCACTAATAACGGCACATTATACGCAAGCTGGAGCAGTGATGTATGGGATTTTGGAACGGGCCTGCAGCTACCCGGACTGATCATGGGGGATCATGTTTACCGTGACAGCGACGGCGATGGCTCTCGGGACGAGAGTGATGCCTTTCCATATAACTTTTCCGCTTCCATGGACCTAGATAGTGATGGAGCAGCAGACCGGTGGACAACTGGTTGCGACGCAGTATGCAGAGAGCAGTCAGGATTAACTTACGACGCCTTCCCAGCTTCAGCTGCTGCATCGCAAGATGCCGATAATGATGGTCTGGTCGATAAATGGGCCGACGGCTGTGACACAATCTGCCAGACCAACAGCGGTTTATCCTATGATGATTATCCAAATGATCGTGATAACGACGGCATCACCGATGCGGTCGACACCGACGATAATAACGACGGCATCATTGACGCCGATGCTGACTCTGATGGCCTGATAGACGTCGCTTCATTAGAAGAGTTAAACGCCATACGATTTTCTCTTGATGGAATAGGTCAACGATTTGATGAATACCAAGGTATAGACAGCACGGGATGTCCAGGTCTCATCCGGGAGGGTTCGATGGAGCAGCGTTGCGCCGGATATGAACTGACCTCTGATCTGGATTTTGATACCAATAGCGATGGTCAGATTAATGAGCTGGATGCCTACTGGAATGATGGTGAGGGCTGGGAGCCGATTGGCTCTTCCGACTTTGGTGAATTTCGTGCCAAGTTTGACGGTAATGGCCACCAAATACGCAACCTTTACGTGGACAGAACCGGTGATGCAGGACTATTTGGTCATGTCGAAGGTACTAAAGCCCTGCCTGCCGAAATCAGTCGTATAGCTATGACTGGCTTCATGACATCGGTAACCGGCAGCAATCAAGCAGGCGTACTCGCAGCCAATGTAGGCTATGCCAAGCTTAACAACATATTCGTCTTAGGCAGTGTTAGAACCTCCAAGCACGCTGGCGGCATCGCAGGTGCGGTATATGATAGTACCGTCAATAATGTATTCTCCAGCGCTGCCATTCTAGCAGAAAGCAAATACGATGTAGGGGGCCTGATTGGCCGACTTAGCGACAGCAACCTCTCTGAAGGCCTTTCGGCAGGGTACGTTGAAAGCGATAGCGGTGGCGGTCTGCTGGGCTATAGTGTTGGTTCCAACAATAATAACGCGTTCTTATATTGGGCAACAGACGCCAGCACCCGATCAAATAGTGCAGGCAGCAGAAGTGAATACTTCGGTGCCTTGCTTAGCGAGCTTCAATGTCCAACCTCTCCCAACAATTTCACCTGCACCGACAAAGGTACACTCTACGAAAACTGGGATAGTGAGGTGTGGGATTTCGGTTCAGACCGACAACTTCCGGGGCTCATCATGAACGGTGTTGTTTATCGCGACAGTAATGGCGACGGCACACTGGATGTGAATCTTAATGCTCCTAGCGTAGCTTTAATTCTAACTCAGGCAGGTAGAGAGGAAGCGGCCATCCTTGAGGGTATGGGCGATGTTACTATTGAGGTTATTATCTCCGATGAAGACACCTCAGATCGTCATTATGTCGAGTGGTCGTCCGACGATATTAACCTGGCTGACTCCTATGAGTTAGGTAACAGCATCACCTTCAGCTCTGATGGTTTGGTTGCAGGGGACTACACAATTTCAGCTACTGTGACTGATAACGGCATTCCGAAACTCAGTGACTCGGCAGAGATGACGATCCGGGTGCTTTCAAACGTGGACCCTGCGCCTGCAGCCTCTTCTGGCGGTGGCGGTTCTGGAGGCGGTGCCATATTCTGGTTGCTGGCCCTGCTCTCTGCACCTCTGCTGACAGGGCGTGTCAGAGCCTGATTTGGCACAATCGACTGTTTAATCCAATCACGGGGAATGAGAATATCATTCCCCGTTTTTTATTTTCCGGAGACTGTTCATGTCATTGCCCGATTCTTTGCGACCCGGCCTCAAATTACCCGTGGTGGTTGCCCCTATGTTTCTGGCCTCTGGCCCTAGCCTGGTCACTGAGTGCTGCAAAGCCGGTGTGATTGGTACGTTTCCGGCATTAAACCAGCGCTCAAGCGAAGGCCTGGATCAGTGGCTGACCGAAATCCGCGCGGATCTCGATGCTCACGCAGAGCAAACCGGTGAACCCGCCGCAGCGTTTGGAGTTAATCTGGTCGTACACAAAAGTAACGCCCGCCTGCAGCAGGATCTGGAAATCATTGTTAAGCACAAGGTGCCTCTGGTAATCACCTCCCTTGGGGCAGTTCAGGATGTTGTGGATGCCGTACACAGTTACGGCGGCGTCGTTTTCCATGATGTCGTGAATACCCGCTTCGCGCGCAAAGCTGCCTCGGTTGGCGTGGACGGTTTAATAGCTGTCTGTGGTGGCGCCGGAGGCCATGCCGGTGACTGGAATCCGTTTGCGCTGATTAATGAGCTGAAGCAGTTCTTTGATAAAACGATTCTGCTGGCGGGTAGCCTGAGTACCGGGCGTGACGTCGCCACAGCCAGGATGATGGGCGCTGATATGGCCTACATGGGTACCCGTTTTATAGGCACTCAGGAATGCCAGGTGCAGCCTGAATACAAAGAAATGCTGACCACCAGCAGCGCTGGCGACATTGTTTATACACCGAAGATTTCGGGCGTGAATGCTTCTTTCCTGAAGCCTTCACTGGACGCCCACGATATTGACCTCGCCACGCATCAGAAACCCGATCATGTCGATTTTGGTGCAGAACTGGATACAGAAAAAATGGCTCAGGCCACCAGCGCTAAGCCATGGAAAGATCTATGGTCAGCGGGTCATGGGGTTGGCAGCATCGCTGACGTACCGACAACTGCCGAGCTGGTTAAGCGCCTGAAAGCCGAATACCAGAACGCCGTTTCTTCTTTCACTGGAGACTTCTGATGAGCCATTCCTACTCTACCCTCGACTGGAGCGTCAACGATCACGTTCTGACACTGACTCTTAACCGTCCTGAGCAGATGAACGCCTTCACGGTTGAAATGTGCAACGAGCTGATTCATGCAATTGATCGCGCCAGTGCGGACGATGATGTCCGAGCCATCATTGTCACCGGCGCAGGTAAGGCTTTCTGTGCAGGTATGGATCTGTCAAAAGAAGGGAACGTCTTCGGACTGGATGAATCCCAGCAGCCGACACTCAGTGACCTGAATGAGCGCTTCAGCGACAAAGAGATCGTCGAGGGTGTGCGCGATACCGGTGGTCGAGTTGCTTTGGCGATTTTCCGCTGCACTAAACCAGTTATTGCGGCGATCAACGGTGCCGCAGTAGGAATTGGCGCAACCATGACCTGTGCCATGGATATTCGTCTCGCCTGTGAGCATACTCGTATCGGTTTCGTGTTCAGTAAGGTCGGTATCGTGCCAGAGGCCTGCTCCAGTTGGTTCTTACCGCGGATTGTCGGCATTTCGAAAGCACTCGAATGGACGATGACGGCCGATATTTTTAAGGCAGATGAGGCCAAAGATGCAGGCTTTGTCAGCAAAGTCGTTCCCGCCGACGAACTGTTGCAGGAAGCCCGGCGCCTCGCAGCCAGCATAGCTCAGCGCTCTGCTGTATCTGTGGCCATGATTCGCCAGATGATGTACCGCAACAGTGCGATGACTCATCCGGCAGAAGCACATAAGATTGAGTCGCTCGGAATGTTCTACACCAGCCTGAAAGACGGCAAAGAAGGTGTGGCGAGCTTCTTAGAAAAACGCCCGTCCGACTTTCAGGGCCGTGTCAGCACTGATATGCCAGATGTCTATCCCTGGTGGGATGACGTTGAATCATCAGACTGACCTCACAAGGCCGCCTTGTGTAACCGACAGGCAGTAACATTTTTACTGAGCTGTCGGTCAATAGCCTGTGATAGCGTCGGATAAGTATCGAACACCTCTGACAGGGAGGATTAACGATGAAAACAGGCATTATCCTTCTCGCTGCGGGTCGTAGTTCCCGTTTTGGCAGTGACAAACGATGCGCCCCCTGGCCGGGTCAGACATGTATGCTGAAAGCCAGTATTGAAAACGCCCTTCAGTCTGGTCTGCCATGTTATGTCGTACTGCATGAAGGCGATCAATCCATACTTGACCACTGTATCGACGATGGCGCTGAAGCCGGCGTATGCCCGGATGCCGCCCGCGGTATCGGTGACAGCATTGCTTTTGGCGTGCACGCAAATCAGGACTGGGATGGCTGGATCATTGCCCGAGCCGATATGCCGTGGATCACGGCCGAAACCTACCGGGTTCTCGCGTCCCACCTCGAAGACCACGATTGTGCCCGCCCTATTGATGAATATGGTCAGCCCGGATATCCAACCGGCTTCAGAAAAGAACACGCCTTCGAACTGATGCAGTTGCACGGTCACAGGACAGAAGCGCGCCTGATACCAGACGCCCCCTACGTTAATGTCATGATCGGAGACTCTATGATTCACTCTGACGTTAATCGCCCGGAAGATCTTCCTTACCCGGCCTGATTCCTCAAATACAAAAAAGCCCGGATTGCGTATGCAAACCGGGCTTTCTCTAAACCGCTCCAATAAGAAGCGCCTGACTTATGATCAGTTGGCGTTTTCGATCAGATAGTTCTCATAGTCTTTACGCAGGTCAATTTTCAGCAACTTACCGGTCGCGGTATGAGGCAGAGACTCTACGAAAATAACGGCATCGGGCATCCACCATTTAGCGATCTTACCTTCGAGATATTCAAGCACACTGGCCTCATCAACGTCGGCACCTTCATTTTTGATCGCCAGTAAGATCGGACGCTCATCCCACTTGGGATGACGAGCACCGATCACACAGCATTCTGCCAAATCCGGGTGGCCTACCGCTGTATTTTCAAGGTCAATCGAGCTGATCCACTCACCACCAGACTTAATAACGTCCTTAGAGCGGTCAACGATGTTCATATAGCTGTCAGGGTCGATCGTCGCCACATCGCCGGTATCAAACCAGCCGTCTTCAAAACTGGAGGTATCGTCGTTGTTGTAATAGCCGTTCACCACCCATGGCCCACGAATCATCAGGCGACCGTATGTCTCACCGTCATGCGGCAGGCGATTACCTTCGTCATCAATAATCTTGATTTCGATACCAAAGATAGGGCGGCCCTGCTTACGCTGAAGCTGGTACTGCTCTTCTTTAGGCAGTTTCGCCATGATCGGGTTCATCGCATTGATCGTCCCGATCGGGCTGGTTTCGGTCATCCCCCAGGCATGAATCAGGAAGGCATCGTGCTTCTGATCAAAGTCTTTAATCATCTGCAGAGGCGCGGCAGCACCACCAACAATCACGTTCTTCACTGATTCCAGTTTCTTACCAATGCTGTCCATATGATTCAGCAGCATCAGCCATACCGTCGGAACACCTAACAGCAGATCAGGCTCTTCTGCTTCGATCAGCTCCCACAGAGAAGCGCCATCCATCCCTGGCCCCGGGAATACCTGCTTGGCCCCAGTAATACATGCAGAGTACGGCGTGCCCCAGGCGTTCACATGGAACATAGGAACAACCGGCAGGAAGCATGAACTGGATGACAGGCCCATCACCTCTTCACCGACGGAAGCAAACGCGTGCAGGCAGGTTGAGCGGTGTGAATAGAGAACGCCTTTCGGGTTACCCGTGGTACCTGAGGTGTAGCACATGCTGGCACCTTTGGTTTCAGGAAACTCAGGCCATTCAAATTCGTCGGATTCTGCCGCCAGCAGCGTTTCATAACAAAGCGCATTAGGTAGCTTGGTCTCCGGCATTTTGTCTTCATCACACAAAATGATGAAGCCTTCGACGTTACCGATATGTGGAAGGATCGCCTCGAGTAGTGGCACGAAGGTCAGGTCGACAAAAATGTAGCGGTCTTCAGCATGATTGATGATGTACACCAACTGCTCGGCGAACAAGCGCGGGTTAATGGTGTGCAGTACCGCACCAAAGCCAGAAATACCGTAATACAACTCGAAATGGCGATAGTTGTTCCACGCCAGTGTGGCTACACGATCGCTGTCCTGAATATCAAGACGGGTCAGCAGGTTAGCCACTTTACGGGCACGGCTGGCAGCGTCTTTCATGGTGTAACGGTGAATATCACCTTCACAGCGACGACTCACAATTTCAGTATTCGGGTAGGTCGCTTCCGCATGCTGCAACAATGTTGATACCAGCAGTGGGCGATCCATCATCAGACCTTGCATAGGAGTTCTCCAGAGGTGTTTATTTTTGTGCCTGTTACGATAGGTAGGTCGTTTACGAATGACAAGGTGGTTTGTGTCCAAATATAGAGGTCAGGGTGTAGCTGACCATAAAAAAGGCCGCTCGTCGGCGGCCTTTATGTGACTAAGCTTCAAGTTTGGTCAATTAACTGGCCGCTTTCAGCTTGTCTTTTTCTTTCTGCAGTTTCATGTCCTGCTCTTCACGGTAGAACTCGGTTTTCCAACGCTCGATCAGATCCATATTGTCGTGGTCCCATGGGTGGAAACCTTTCTTGAACCAGTCCAGGTAGTTTTTGGTTACACCAGTAAACATACCCTTCTTACCGGTCATGAAACGCCAGAAGCCTTTGAATTCCTTCCAGGACGGCATTTTACGCTGCCACCACAGCAGTTTGATGGTGTACCAGCCGATGCGGTGGAAGAAAAACAGCGTGGCATACACCTGACACCAGCGCAGGTATTTCTGATCACCTTCGGTGCTCATAAAGGTGTCAAAGGCGACAGACTTATGCTCAATCTCTTCAACTGCATGCCAGTAGAGCAGGTCCTGCACTGACGGAGCCAGATTCTCTAAGGTCTCTGGGTAAGTCAGCAGATGCTCAGCAAGAATCGCAGTGAGGTGCTCCATGCAGACAGTCATCGCCAGGCGGAACTTATCAGAGCGATTAACTACGTGCTTCTGGATGTAGTTGCCCAGGTCTTTGTCGAGCGCAACCGCGTCGAAGCCAAGCTCGCGCAGGGCTTCATTCACGCGCTCATGCTGACGGCTATGATGTCCTTCCTGACCAATAAAACCGCGGATTTCTTCCTTCAGCTTTGGGCTTTTGATCTTGTCGCGATACTGACGGACAGAAGCGATAAACTCGCCCTCACCCGCAGGAAAGGTGGACGACAATGCGGCAAAAAATGCAGAAAGTAATGCGTTATTGTCGAAGAAATAAGGCGTATCCAGTTGCTCGAACGGCATCGACATGTGCCGTGGCTTAATGGCCGGATGATCTGCAGTTGCTGTCATAGTGTCCTCCTGTCAGAACAGGTTTAAGTCATCTGTTGTTGTGTTTTATTTATAGTCACCCGAGACGCATACCGGCAACAGGTTGAAAGCAAACAATCTCCGGTGAAAAAAAATACCGCTTTAGGTCATAATGTGTGGCAAATAACTGACAGGCTGATCAACTATGCCAACGATCTGGGTCGATGCCGACGCCACGCCAAAAGCCGTTCGAGAGATCATCTGTAAGGCGGCTATACGCACCGAAATGACCACACGTTTTGTCGCCAACCACAGGGTTCCGGTGACGCCGCACCCGTGCATTACTTCACATCAGGTGGAGCCGGGCTTCGATGTCGCAGATAACTACATCGCGCAGGAAGCGGTCGCTGGCGACCTGCTGATTACCCAGGATATTCCTCTCGCTGCCGAGGTTATGGAAAACAAAGTCGACGTCATCAACAACCGGGGCGAGACCTATAACCCGCAGACAATCCGGCAAAAGCTGCAAATGCGTGACTTTATGGAAACCCTGCGCTCTTCGGGCGTCCAGAGTGGCGGGCCTGCGGCGTTTTCAGACAAAGATAAGCAAACCTTTGCCAACTCTCTGGACCGCTGGCTGGCGCGCGCAAAACGGGCATCCACATGAAAATAGCAGTTCTGGGCGCGGGAGCAATCGGTTGCTATCTCGGTGCCGTATTGAGCAAACACCATGAAGTTACCCTGATCGGGCGTGAGCGACTGATCAATGCATTCAACCGTGCCGGACATATGGCGCTGAGCGATTATCAGGAAAGGGACTGCCAATACTCAAATCTGACCGTCACGGATTCGACAGATGCTCTGGCCTCTGCGGACCTCATTCTGCTCACAGTAAAATGTCTGGCAGTCCACGAAGCTGCCCAGCAACTTCAGGCATTTGCAGCGAAGACAACGCCCGTCATCAGCCTGCAGAACGGCATCGGCAGCGACGACATGCTGCGGCAGCTGAGGAACCCGGTCATCCGCGGCATCGTCGGCTTCAATGTCGCCCCCATGGACAACTGTCGGTTTCATCGTGGAACCGAAGGCGATGTTTACTGCGAAGAGCTGATTGATAGCACTATCGCTAATGAACTCGATAGCGCCTTTTATGACATGGGGTTCCGGCTACACACGACCTCAGGCTTCGAGGCATTACAGTGGGCAAAATTACAGCTGAACCTCAATAATGCGATTAACGCAGTGAGTAACCTGCCACTGAAGCAGGAGCTTGAAACCCGAGGCTACCGGACCATTCTCAGCCTGGCGATGAGCGAGTTAATAGAAGTCACCAAACAAGAACAGCTGAAGCTGCCGAAATTAACCAAACTGCCTGCACGATGGATTCCTGTCCTCCTGAAGGCTCCTGATTCATGGTTTAAGAAACTCGCCTCTTCAATGCTCGCGATTGATCCTCAGGCGAGATCGTCAATGTGGGAAGATCTTAACAACCAACAAGCAACCGAAATTGACTACATTAATGGCGCAGTTGTCAGAGCCGCTCACGCGCTGGGTCTGCAAGTACCTGCCAATTTGACGCTTATTGAGTTAATTAAAGATATCGAAGAAGGTCGGCGAACGCCTGGAATTCCGAGTGATGACATTCTCGAAGAAATAAAAAAGCGGCGCTGAATCAGCGCCGCAAAGAGCAGGCTTCGATCGGTCTGTAAGACCCGCCTACCGTATGACTAACTTTTCATCAGGCAACCGCTTCTGCTTTTTTCGCTTTCGCCGCTGTCACCTTATTGCCTTTCGTTGCCGCATCCACTTTTACCCAATCATAGTGAGCGGTGACGACACTCTTGTTACGCTTCCAGAACTCCAGCGTTGAGTAAGGCCAGAGAACAAAGTTTTTACCATCGGACTGCTGGTACCAGCTGGAACAGCCAGAAGTCCATACAGATCCTTTAATGCGCTCCTGAATCTCTTCGTTGAACTGATCCTGTGCGGTTTTCTTCACGTTCAGGTAATCAACACCACGATTCTTCGCTTCTTTCATACATTCAAGAATGTAGTGAACCTGCGCTTCGATCATGAAAATGATGGAGTTGTGACCCAGACCAGAGTTTGGTCCGACCAGTTCAAACATGTTCGGATACCCTGTGACTGTATTCCCCAGGTACGCTTCAGCGCCGTCTTTCCAGTCTTCCAGAATGTCGTGGCCCGGCAGACCTTTCAGATTGAATTTATCCATATATCCGCGAGGATCTACGATAAACCCAGTGCCCAGAATAATGGTATCGCACTCACGTTCTACGCCATTTTTATCAACGATAGAGTTCTCTCGAATTTCGCTGATGCCATCGGTAACCAGGCCAACATTTTTACGGTTAAAAGTTTTATACCACTTGTTCGAAATCAGGATACGCTTACAACCAATGGTGTAATCCGGCGTGAGTTTCGCACGTACTTCCGGGTCTTTAACCTGAAGGTTAATAAAGCGCTTCGCAAAGAACTCCACGGCTTTTGCAATGGCTGGGTTAAAAATCGGCCAGACACGCATTTCATTCGTGAAGTACAGACGTGAACGATACAAGCGACGCAGCGATGGAAACTTATTAAATACCCATTTACTGGCCTTACTATATGGGCGCTCGTCACGAGGAATAACCCAGGCCGCCGTGCGCTGATATACATCAATCTGTTCTACATCCGGAGCAATCTCTGGTACGTATTGAATGGCACTACCACCGGTACCGATCGACGCGACCTTTTTACCTTTCAGGTCATAGTCATGGTCCCACTGAGCCGAATGCATGACCTTGCCCTTAAACTTATCCAGCCCTGGGATATTGGGAATCTGAGGAACATGCAGAGGCCCTGTTGCCAGCACGAAGTAGCGGCACTGAACCGTCTGACCATCTGCGGTACCTACCGTCCAGATAGCTGACTTTTCGTCAAATTCAGCACTGTTCACTTCCAGCCCGAAACGGATATTCGGACGCACGTTATATTCTGCTACAGTATCGAGAATATATTGCTGAATCTCGTTCCATGGCGCGTAGCGCTTGGTCCAGTCAGACTTATTAGTGAAAGAGTATGAATACAGGTGCGACTGAACATCACAGGCGCAGCCCGGATACGAATTATCGCGCCATGTACCACCCACTTCGGTGGACTTCTCGATAATGATGTAATCGTTAAGGCCTTTCTTCTGCATACCAATGCCCATCGCCAGGCCGCCAAGACCTGCGCCGATGATGACTGTATCTGTATACTTCGGCAGAGTGTTATTCATTTCTTTCATTGTTTTCTGCTCCGTCGCGTTATTATGTTGTGTACTTTAGCCGGGGCAGTCAGCGCTCAACCATGTCAGGAATTTCCTGCTAATTAACAATTTCGGCCACCATGACCCTAAGATCGATACTTGCGCTCAGCTTTACCGCCGAGCAGATACATAAGAAATACGGCATAGACCCCGCGCCAGCTCTGGCTCGTAACGGTATTAACCCAGATCAGATTGATGCCTCGGCGGTGATTTCGCAGGCAGATGAACTGGCTGTGCTTTCTGACCTTTATGTTGATCTACGTCATGATCCGCTGGCAGCAATGAAGCTTTCGAGCACGTTTGGCATCGCCGCCTACGGTGCTTTTGCGATGATGTTGATGAGCTGCAGCACAGTAAAAGAAGGCATTGAGCTGGGTATCAAGTATCAGGAATTGAGCTATCTGTTCAGCCGACTCGACTTTGAAGTCAGCGGCGATCAGGCTGCACTGGTACTGCATCCCTATCATGTTCCCGAAGAACTGCACCGCTTTATTATCGATCGAGATGTCGCTGGCACCTTTCAGTTTCTCAGCATGATGCAGACCATGCTCGGCCAGCAGAAAATGCAGAAACTGATCTCTGTGCCTTATCCAGAGCCATTTGAAGCTGACTTCTATCGGGATACGTTCGCCTGCCCGGTCGAATTCGGGACCGATGTCGCACGTTTCGTCTTTGACGCGGCACTTCTGGATCAGCCTCTGCCCAATGCTAACCCAACGGCCCTCAGCCTTTACCAGCAGCAATGCGACGAACTGCTGAAACAGCGCCGCCAGCCAGAAACGAACAATCTCAGCGACCGCGTTCAAAAGTATCTGGGAATGTTCCGGGAGGGCTATCCTTCTATCAATGAATGCGCCGATACCTTCAGCACCAGTGAGCGCAGTTTCAGGCGGCAGCTCAAAGAAGAGGGAACGACGTTCCAGCAGTTGCTCGAATCTGTACGTTCAGAGAAAGCGTGCCGTTTACTGGATACCACCGAAGACAGCATCGAAGTGATCGCAGGAAAGTTAGGCTACACCGAGGCGGCGGCCTTTATCCGGGCATTTAAAAAGTGGCACAGCATGACGCCGGCCCAATACCGAAAACGAGAGTCCTGAGTAAACCTCAATCGTCTCCGAAGAGGCCACGCAGAGCATCCCGCTCATCAGCACTGACGGCGCTTTCAGAAGGTTGAGGACGTTTGCTAACCACCTGATTGCGCCCGCCTCTTTTTGCCTCATACATACATTCATCGGCATTCTCGATCAGGCTCTCTGCTGTCTTTGCGCTGTTATCCGCAACAGCAACACCAATACTGGCAGTGACCTGAAGGTCGGTTTCATCAAGAGGTATAACGGTTTCCCGCAAAGCGTTAAGGCAACGCTCAGCCACCTGACGCGCCAACATGAGTTCGGTGGAGGGCAGAATCACGGCGAATTCCTCGCCACCATAGCGGCAACAGATGTCGAGTTTACGGGTCTGATCCTGTAGCAGCTGAGCAACTGTCTGGAGCACCTGATTGCCACTCTCGTGCCCCCAAGTGTCATTGATGTTCTTAAAGTGATCGAGATCGACCATGATCAGCGCCGTCGTCATGCCGGTCCGGCGGGTTCGTTCCAGCTCGTGTTCAAGACTTTTTCGGAAATGGCGGACGTTAAACAGTCCGGTAAGCGGATCAGTCACAACCTGCTTGCGCAGTATCGTTACTTCATCGAACAGAATGCAATGCGATTCACCGACCGGGCAGTGGAGTTTCTCAACGAACATATCCTCTGGAGACATACGGGTACAACACTTCCCTGCGGCTGATCAAAAAGGCGATATACGTCTGAAGTATAGCCCAGCTACAGAAATCTGCTCTGCTACTGGTATTATCTGCTGACACTCCGGACGATAGCTATGAAAGAACAGAATTCAGACACCCAGAAAGATCGGAATTTTGACGATCTCGCCGAACGTTTCAGCCGAACCATTTATGCTACTCCGCGGGGTCAGCTTCGCCTGATGGCGCTGGAACAGGACTTCAGCGACTGCGAGGTCGATATCGCAGGCAAGCAGGTTCTTGATATCGGCGGAGGCCAGGGGCAGTTCAGTCTTTCGCTTGCTAAACAGGGTGCGGATATCAGCCTCTGCGATATCTCTGAAGAAATGCTGCGTCTGGCTAATGACCTCTTCGCAGCAGAGAAACAACAGCTAACCACTCGCCCAGGGCGCCTTCAGGACGTTGAATCGCTCTTTCCCGGGCAATTCGACATTGTTCTCAATCATGCGGTTCTGGAGTGGCTGGAGCACCCTTTTGAGGCCCTGCCAGTGCTTGCCAGCAAAGTAAAACCTGGAGGCTGGCTGTCGCTGATGTTTTACAACCTGCATGGCCACCAGTGGCGCCAGATTATGAACGGCCGGACTCACGCGCCTGAATCCGCCAACCCCAGGCTGCGGAAAGAAGGAAATGCCCCTCAGCACCCACTGAACCCGGATGACATTGAAGCAGCGATGACTGATCTTGGATTCGAACTGCTTCGTTGGCGCGGTATCCGCTGTGTGCATGATCATATGCATCAGAAAATCCGCGAGCGTATTGGTCAGGATGCCGTCAACCGCTCAGACCTCGAAACCGGGCTCAAAGAGCCTCACCGGCGGCTCGGGCGCTACGTGCACTTCTTACTTCGGAAAGCTCAATGAAGAAGCTACTGGTCAGTGCCTGCCTGCTCGGCGAGCCACTACGTTATGACGGTGATGACAACGCTGGCAAAGTCTCGCACCTGAAAACTCTGCTCGACCAATGGATGGAAGAAGGACGTCTTGTTCCTGTGTGCCCTGAGACACTGGGGGGCCTGCCCACTCCACGACCGCCTGCTGAAGCAGAACAAGGCGGAGGAAGCGCCGTGCTCGCTGGCACAGCGAAAGTGCATACCTATGAAGGTGACGACGTCACACAGGCCTTTATCCATGGTGCAGAGAAAGCGCTCGCTACGGCACAACGCTATCAATGCCAGGGAGCCCTGCTAGCAGCCAGATCACCTTCATGCGGTGTCAGCGAAATCTATGACGGCAGCCATACCAGAACCCTGATCGCCGGCGACGGCGTAACCACTGCGTTATTGAAACAGCATAATATTGTCTGCTTTACGCCGGATATGGCGGATGAACTGATTCAATGGATGAATCAGGATTAAAGAAATCTGTTGTTCAAAGTGAAATAGGTACTTTTGGGAAGGTTTCTGAAATGGCGCGCTCGGGAGGATTATTTACACCCTTCGGGCCGTCGTCGCAGGCTCCGACGTTGTTTCGCTTCGCTCTACTCGAACCTGAGGAGGTTCTCATCATCTCTGTCGCGCTAACAAATTTATTAATAAAACGAGATGGGTGGGGAAAATATTTTGCTTCGGGGAAGGTTTCTGAAATGGCGCGCTCGGGAGGATTATTTACACCCTTCGGGCCGTCGTCGCAGGCTCCGACGTTGTTTCGCTTCGCTCTACTCGAACCTGAGGAGGTTCTCATCATCTCCGTCGCGCTAACAAATTTGTTAATAAACGAGATGGGTGGGGAAAATATCTTGCTTCGGGGAAGGTTTCTGAAATGGCGCGCTCGGGAGGATTCGAACCTCCGACCGCCTGGTTCGTAGCCAGGTACTCTATCCAGCTGAGCTACGAGCGCGCATCAGAAAATCACGATATAAACATTCAAAGAAAGAATGGCGCGCTCGGGAGGATTCGAACCTCCGACCGCCTGGTTCGTAGCCAGGTACTCTATCCAGCTGAGCTACGAGCGCGCATCGTGGGGCGCGTATTATAGGGTTGTTGAGTAAGGTGTCAACGACTTAAATACGCTTCTGCCGAAGCAGAAAGAACGTGGCGGAGAGAGAGGGATTCGAACCCTCGATAGGGGTAAACCTATACGCCCTTAGCAGGGGCGCGCCTTCAGCCACTCGGCCATCTCTCCACATCACGGCGCGCATCATACCACGTTCAGAGAATTTTCAAAGGAAAAATTCAAGAAAATTAAGGCGTTAGTAGTTACCGTTAGGGTCACCACCGTCCTTCTCGCGCTGAATGCGCTGGTAAATTTCCTCGCGGTGTACTGCAACTTCTTTAGGGGCATTCACACCGATTCGTACCTGATTTCCTTTAACACCCAAAACGGTCACAGTGACTTCGTCACCAACCATCAGTGTTTCACCAACACGGCGGGTCAAAATAAGCATAGAGGTTCTCCTCAGATTCCAGTTTCTGTATAGGGTGCTGTGACATTCGTCACCTTTGTGTCCCACTCTTCCAGTATTGACCAGATCAGCCAGTTTTAAAGCCGGGTCCTGCGCAGAGTGAGGACTATTTGTTATTAGTGGGCATTCCTTCATGGGCCGCCCACTGATAACACCAGAGCTTAGTGCTCTTCGGTCACCTCTGCATCCAGTCCGAACGCGGTATGCAGCGCACGAACAGCAAGCTCGAGGTACTTTTCCTCAATCACGACTGAAATCTTGATTTCAGAGGTCGTAATCGCAAGGATATTGATGCTTTCATCCGCCAGCGTCTTAAACATTTTGCTGGCCACACCGGCATGGGATCTCATACCTACCCCTACTAGAGACACCTTACAGATGTCATCAGTTCCGTTAACGCCTTCCGCATTGAGTTCTTCGGCCAGTTCTGTAAGTAGCTTCAGTGCTTTCTGGTAGTCGTTACGGTGCACGGTGAAGGTGAAGTCAGTTGAGCCATCTTCAGAGACGTTCTGTACGATCATATCGACTTCGATGTTCGCATCACTGACAGGAACAAGAATTCGTGACGCTACGCCCGGTACGTCAGGCACACCCTGAACTGTTACTTTTGCTTCATCACGGTTAAACGCAATACCAGAGATAACGGGTTTTTCCACGGAGCTGTTCTCCTCGGTTGTAATCAGAGTGCCGTTGCCTTCTTTGAATGAGGACAGCACACGCAAAGGAACTTTATATTTACCGGCAAATTCAACCGAGCGGATCTGCAGAACCTTTGATCCGAGGCTGGCCATTTCCAGCATTTCTTCAAACGTCACGGTTTCCATACGACGAGCAGCAGCAACCACGCGAGGGTCAGTGGTATAGACGCCATCAACGTCAGTATAGATCTGGCACTCGTCAGCATTCAGTGCCGCCGCCAGAGCCACCCCAGTGGTGTCTGAGCCACCACGACCGAGCGTCGTGATGTTGTTGTCATCATCCACCCCCTGGAAGCCAGCAACAATACAGATACCGCCGTTATCCAGAACTTCGCGCATCTTGCTGGTTTCAATATCTTCAATACGGGCTTTCATGAACGCATTGTTAGTTTTAATGCCCACCTGCCAGCCAGTAAATGAACGCGCAGTGATACCTCGCTTTTCCAGCGCCATAGCCAGAAGAGCGATCGTCACCTGCTCACCAGTGGAAACAAGAACGTCCATTTCACGGGGAGAAGGACTATCGGTAATCGCCCCGGCTAAACCGATCAGGCGATTCGTTTCACCGCTCATCGCTGAGACGGCAACTACCAGCTGGTGACCCTCATCGTGAAAAGCTTTCAGCTTATCTGCGACGGCTTCAATACGCTCCGTCGTGCCGACCGAGGTGCCGCCATATTTCTGTACGTACAACGCCATATGGGGATATCTGCGCAATTGATCAAAAGGGTCGCAATTAAACAATAAATGGGAGCACGAGAAAAGCAATCTATAGACGTTGGACGAGACTGTTCTGCCAGATACACAACAATTCGGGCCAGACGCTGTAATTAGTGCACTAAAACAAGAAAGCCCGCACGAGGGCGGGCTTCAAGACGGCAGCAGGAGAAGGATCAGAGCTTAGCAGCCGCCCACTCTTCAAAGGCTTTGAGCGCATCGGCAATACCTTCTGGTTTCTGACCACCGGCCTGCGCCATTTCTGGTTTACCACCACCACGGCCATCAACGTAAGCAGCCACTTCTGTAACGGCGTCACCCGCCTTCGCCTTACCGATCAGGTCTTTAGTCACACCGGCAAGCAGGGTCACTTTCCCGTCATTGGCAGAGGCCAGCATAATCACCGCGGACCCCAGTTTGTTCTTCAGCTGGTCCATCGTGTTACGCAGCGCGGGTACATCGGCGCCATCCAGTTCGGCGGCCAGTACTTTTACACCGTTTACATCTTTCGCCTGACCTGCCAGATCTGAACCGGCGCTGGAAGCAAGCTTGCTCTTCAGTGCATCCAGTTCTTTTTCTAACTGACGGCTACGACTGATCAACTGTTCGACCTTATCGCCCACGTTATCAGTCGACCCTTTCAGAGCACGGGCAATCGTTGTCAACGTCGCTTCTTCACGGGCGACGAAATCAAGAGCAGCCTGACCAACAACCGCCTCAATACGACGGATACCCGCAGCAATACCGCTTTCTGAACTGATCTTCAGCAGGCCGATATCGCCAGTACGCTGAGCATGTGTACCACCACAGAGTTCGATCGAGAAATCATCCATTCCCATCGACAGTACACGGACTTCATCATCGTATTTCTCACCGAAGAGAGCCATAGCGCCGGCCGCTTTCGCATCATCGATGTTCATCAAGCGCGTTGCTACCGGTGTATTCGCGCGAATGTGCGCATTCACCAGATTCTCGATCTCTGCTAATTCTTCTGGTCTGACCGCCTCAAGGTGAGAGAAGTCAAAACGCAGCTTGTCGTAGGTTACAAGAGAGCCTTTCTGTGCGACGTGCTCACCCAGTACGTTGCGCAGCGCAGCGTGTAGAAGGTGTGTTGCCGAGTGATGAATGGCTGTGGAGGCGCGTTTTTCCGCGTCCACGCTTGCGGTCAGCTGATCACCAAGAGATACCGTGCCTTCAACCAGCACACCTTGGTGCAGATGGTTTTTGCCCTCTTTGGTCGTGTCTTTTACCTGGAAGACAACACCATCCGCTTTCAGGAAACCTGTGTCTCCGGCCTGACCACCGCTTTCTGCGTAGAAGGCCGTTTCGTCAAGAACCAGGACAGCTTCGTCGCCAGCCTTCAGCTGCTCAACTTTTTCGCCGCCCACAAACAAGGCTTTCACCGTGCCGGTATTTTCCAACGACTCATAACCGAGGAAGCCGGTTTCACCGTCAAGATCCAGGCCTTGTCCGTAATCCGCAGAGAAGTTGCCAGCGGCACGGGCAGTTTCACGCTGTTTCTCCATGGCGGTATTAAAGCCGTCCTCATCAACCTTCAGATCACGCTCACGGGCCACATCCGCCGTCAGGTCGAGAGGGAAGCCATAGGTATCGTAGAGTTTGAACGCGGTCTCGCCCGGAATGGTATCGCCGCTCATATCGGCAATCGCATCGTTAAGGATCGCCATCCCCTTATCGAGTGTCTTAGCGAACTGTTCTTCTTCGATACGCAGAACTTTCTGAACGTGCTCAGACAGGTTGACCAGTTCAGGATAGGCTTCGCCCATTTGCTCACACAACGCGGGAACCAGCTTATTGAAGAAGCCTGCTGACGCACCCAGCATGTGACCATGACGTACTGCGCGACGAATAATACGACGCAGAACGTAACCACGGCCTTCATTCGATGGCAGTACGCCGTCGACTATCAGGAAACTGGTAGAGCGGATGTGGTCAGCAATCACACGCAGTGATTTGTTCTCGGTGTCTTTGCAGCCTGTCAGTTCGCCGGCCGCTTTCAGCAGTGCCTGGAAAATATCGATTTCGTAGTTGCTGTGCACGCCCTGCATAATCGCAGAAATACGCTCAAGCCCCATGCCGGTATCCACCGATGGTTTAGGCAACGGCAGCATCTCACCGTCAGCCTTGCGCTCGAACTGCATGAAAACATTGTTCCAGATTTCAATAAAACGGTCGCCGTCTTCTTCTGGCGTGCCCGGAGGCCCACCCCAGATGTGTTCGCCATGGTCGTAGAAAATCTCGGTACACGGACCGCAAGGGCCAGTGTCACCCATCTGCCAGAAGTTATCCGATGCGTAACGTGCGCCTTTGTTATCACCGATACGTACGATTTTATCCTCTGGAATGCCCATCTTTTTATTCCAGATATCGAACGCTTCGTCGTCTTCCGCATAAACCGTCACCATCAGTTTTTCGACGGACAGGTTCAACCATTCTTTTGAAGTCAGGAACTCCCATGCGTAACTGATCGCATCCTCTTTGAAGTAGTCGCCGAAGCTGAAATTACCCAGCATTTCAAAGAAGGTATGGTGACGCGCCGTGTAGCCCACGTTTTCCAGGTCATTGTGCTTACCCCCGGCACGAACACAGCGCTGCGAAGACGCGGCACGGGTGTAACTGCGAACGTCGTTACCGAGGAAGCAGTCTTTGAACTGCACCATACCGGCGTTGGTAAACAGCAGCGTCGGATCGTTACCCGGCACCAGTGGGCTGGAGGCAACGATTTCGTGTCCCTTCGATGCGAAGAAGTCGAGGAACGCCTGGCGGATTTCTGAGCTTTTCATACGGTTGCGTGATTCCAAACGAGTTCAGAGATAATAAGCAGGTCAGTATAGCGGTTTGTAGGCCGGAGTCCCACAGCAAGGAATGGGTTGACTACGTTTTAAACAGGCAATAACATAACTGCATGGTTATTTTATTATAAGCAGGCTAATTCTATGAACATTGATCGTCTCGTCTTTGCTATCGCCGGCTCGTTTATTCTGCTCAGTATCGCGCTGTCGCAGCTGCATTCTGAATACTGGCTGTTCTTCACGGGTTTTGTAGGCTTGAACATGCTCCAGGCGGCTTTTACCGGTTTCTGCCCACTGGCCCGGATTCTCAAGGTGTTTGGCGTCAAAACAGGCTGTGCGTTCAACTGAGAGTTCGTCTGGAAGAGAGAGATCGTTCCGTACCGCCGAAGCACTTCAAGCTTTGGCGGAAAACCACACGCCAAGGTAATAAAGCGTATGTATACTGGCCCTCTTTATTGGGGGTTTTATGCAACGTTTTTTCGTTTTTACACTATCTGTATTCCTAAGCCTTCCAGTGCTTGCAACAGACTGGAAAGACTATCCAGAAGATCTTCAGCAATACGACTTTTCAGGAGATAAGCTGCAACAGCAGTGGCAGGACCTGACGAAGCTGACACGGGTTGAGTACCCGGATGTCGACTGGATCAGATCAATGATGACCGACTATCCACGTCTCGCTCACCATATGATGGTTCTGGGCGCAGATCCTGAAGCTCACCCGGCCGTCTTTAAAGCAATTCAGGACAGTGATTACTCAGATCTGGCCAGCGCGGTTCAGGAAGTCTGGCGTTTACACTATTCAGGCCAATACGAAAAAGCGTATGAACTGGGTATGCAGCTTGGACCCGTCGGAGAAGTGCCTGCGATTTATTCCCGCCTGGTTCATGCGACCCTTCTGATTGATGATCACGATGACAAAATGGAAGAGTTTGCTGAAGCCGCTGCTTTATCCAATGAAGGCCTGGCTCTCGCTCCAGAATACCGCTTTGCAGAATTCGGACTGGTCTATGCGAAAGTCCGCATGCTCGAGTTAATGAGCACAGGAGAGGCCCGCAGCTCCGGTTATATTCCTATCGCACAGGATAAGCTCGATAAGTTGCAGGAGTACGCACCAGATCGCGGCGCTTACCCTCTCACACGGGGTGGGCTTGAAGCCGGCATCGTTGAGCGCGTAGGCTCATTTCTGGGAAGCATTACTTACGGTGCGACAGAAAGCAGCGCGATTGAGAATTTTGAAAAAGCTCAGAAACTGTTGCCGGATATGGCGATCGTTTACAACGAATACTCTGTAGGCTTGATTCGCCTTGATGAAGATAACTTCCGCAAAGAGATACGCAAACTACTGAACACATGCTTGGCCATTGAGCCCGTCAATGCTGAAGATGCCCTGAATCAAATGCATTGCAAACGCACGCTTGAATCTATGAATAAGGATTAAAAGCAATGGAAAATAGCGGTGTAATTTACCTGATGATGCTGCCAGCGATGGCCGTCACTATGCTGCATCTCGGCATCGGCCCTTTCGGCCATCCGAGCATGATAAAACACCACCTTGCTTTCCTGCGCGCACCAAAATTACTAAGAATAATAATTCAGGCAATCTGCATCGCCGTGCTTTTCACGGGCGCTGCACAAATGCTTGGAATGATCGACCTCACCACCTCCACAGACAATCCAGCTGATTGAGAGGAATCATGGACACTACCCACATTTACAACGGACCAATAGGCCTCGAAACCCGACACGCAGGCCCAGCCGATGGCGAGGTCGTTATTCTATTACACGGTTTCCCAGAGTGCTGGAGCACCTGGCGCCATCAGATTCCTGTGTTAGCGGAAGCCGGTTACCGGGTATTCGTACCGAATATGCGTGGCTACGGACATTCGTCCAAACCAGCCGACGTAAGCGACTATCACGTCGATGAGCTGATCAAAGATGTCGATGCCATCCGCCGTTATGCCGGTGTCGAGAAAATCCATCTTGTCGGTCACGACTGGGGCGCCATGGTTGCCTGGTGGTACGCACTGAATAAACCTGAGCAGCTTGCCAGCCTGAGCATTCTGAACGTGCCCCACCCTAAGGTATTCCTGGGAACAGTGCGTAAAAGTCCGGTACAGATGCTAAAAAGCTGGTACGTGTTCTATTTTCAGATCCCGCGCCTGCCAGAATTGACGTTGCCAGTGAATAATTTCTTCTTTTTCAGAGATATTCTCAAGCGTACATCCAATAAAGGCAGCTACAGCGACGAGGACTTCAGTGAACTGCAAAAACACTGGCGTATTCCTGGAGCTATGCGAGCCATGGTCAACTACTATCGCTCAGCGTTACGTAGCCAGCCTAAGTCACCGAGAGGCGACCGGATTAAAACGCCGACTCAGATACTCTGGGGGGAGCACGACCTCGCGCTGACGCTGGAAATGGCGCGAGACAGCGAAAAATTCCTCGACAATGGCTCACTGACTACTTACCCGGATGCGACACACTGGCTCGCGCACGACAAACCGGCGGAAGTTTCTGCTCGCCTCATAGGCCATTTCGAAGCCAACCCCGCCTGATCCATCTCAGGTGCGGAAAGGTTCCCCCCTCATTTGACCTAACGGGGGGGGGGTTATAAGCCGCCATAAATTTCCGACTTTTTATACGATTCGCCGTATAATGCCGCCAATTTCATTTATAGGGAGTACCCCATGCAACGAATCGTCATAGTCGGCGGTGGCGCAGGTGGACTGGAACTGGCCACACAGCTCGGGCGTAAACTCGGTCGAAAGAGAAAAGCCGAGGTTGTGTTAATTGACGCCACCCCAACCCACCTGTGGAAGCCATTACTGCACGAAGTCGCTACTGGCGCACTGGACTCAGGCATCGATGAACTGAACTACCGCGCCCACGGCAAAAAACACGGGTTTCATTTTCAGATCGGGCGAATGAGTGGACTGAATCGCGAGAAAAAATCGCTTGTTCTCGAAGCTATGCTCGATGATGAGGGCAAGGAAGTATTGCCAGAGCGTACCGTCGATTACGATACGCTCGTCATGGCATTAGGCAGCGTCACCAATGATTTTGGAACTAAAGGCGCAGCGGAAAACTGCATTTTTCTGGATAGCCGTGACCAGGCTGAGCGCTTCCATAAATTACTACTGAATGAATTCCTACGCTGCAGTAACCTGGAAGAGCCGCGACCACTCGAAGTGGCCATTGTCGGTGCTGGCGCGACCGGCGTGGAACTGTCTGCCGAGTTGTATAACACCGCAGAAGTAATGGCCTCATACGGCCTTAAAAACGTCTCGCCAGAGCAGCTTAAGGTTCGCTTAATAGAAGCCGGAGACCGTATTTTACCGGCTCTTCCTCCACGGTTATCTGCAGCAGCTACCCGGGAACTTGAGTCACTCGGTGTTGAAGTCATGACCTCAACCATGATCACTGAAGTTACTGATTCAGGGTTTGTGAATAAATCGGGCGAACATATTCCAGCCGTTATCCGTGTCTGGGCAGCAGGCGTAAAAGCCCCTGAGTTTATGAAAGAACTCGGTCTCGAAACAAATCGTGCAAACCAGTTAGTCGTGAACAATAGCCTGCAGACTGAAGACGAGAACATTTTTGCACTTGGCGATTGCTGCAGTGTTATTGATAAAGCAACAGGAAAGCCCGTGCCCCCGCGTGCGCAAGCTGCGCATCAACAGTCATCTCATCTGGTAAAAGCCCTGAGCGCGAGACACAAAGGCAAAGCCATGCCGGAGTTTGTGTATAAAGACAAAGGCTCTCTGGTGTCCCTGAGCCGCTACAGCACGGTTGGAAGCCTGATGGGGAACCTGACCAAAGGGTCGATGATGATTGAGGGGCGCTTAGCACGCCTGGTCTACGTGTCACTCTATCGACTGCACCAGGTAGCATTACACGGGTACTGGCATACCCTGCTGCTTACCCTGGTTGGACACATCAATAAAGTTATTCGTCCTCGGTTGAAATTGCATTAATCGTTGAGAGGTACGCCTGGCGGTAATCGCCAGGCGTTGAACCTGTCCAGCGCCGGAATGCTTTATAGAATGCACTCGGCTCGGTGTAACCCACTTTATAGGCCACTTCATACAAAGGCATATCACCTTCGCAGATGAGCTTCATCGAAAGTCCCTGACGCGCCTCGTCTAATAAGTTCTGATAGGTTGTACCCAGAGCGCGCAACCGGCGTTGAAGATTTCGCACGCTGATACCCAACTGATCCGCGACCCCCTCCTGGGATACATTTCTCCGGATCAGGCACATTTCCAGAATATCTTTTAATTCAGAATAGAGAGCCAGATGCTCACGAAACCTCTGATCCTGACGGATCAGCTCACGTTGAACACTTTTGAAAAGCACCGGCTGAGGATCTGGTCCATCACGATTCCAGGCGACCTGACTGATCTCAAGCATGTAGAAGCCTTCCGTCGCAGCGACCTGTATTCCGGTGATATCCGCCGCTTGCGCTGCATCCGCAATTTCGCTCTGCGGAAGATGCATACAGAGGTCTTCGGGTTCAAAACTATCGCCTAGCGCATCCCGGCAGACACCCGCCATGATCACCACGGCAGCAGACAACTGCAGTGGCGACACATGCCTTTCAGGATGACGCTCTACCGAAATCAGTACTATGTCACTTTGGGAGGTATCAATTTCATAGCGCAGACTTCCTGTCGACAGATACACGTAAGGAATCAGCGCCTCGATACCTTTACGCAACGAAGGCGCACAACGGAGCAATCGCTGCAATGGCATCTCACGGCGCGCCATATAGATACCGAGATCAAACGCCAGCAACTCGTCATCAAGAAAACGTGCGACAAAGTCGTATGCATCTGCAACACGATCTGTATCAACCCACCTTGGAAGTGGTAATTCCGGGTCTATCCGCAGGATAGGCCATAGTTGATTCATATCCACGCCGCGGCCGTTCCAGTAATTCAGCAGGTGCTGTACCAGTACAATATCGACCTGAGCAGTCGGCGCCATATCCTTCCCCAACATTCGAATCCTATGAGCAATCAGACAGTTAACATTTGTTCTTTTTCTGTCAAAATCGAATGTTCCGTACCTGCGCCATCTGAGTCAATAGACTGAGGCGACACTGCCCGGTTAGGCACGAATTTAGGCGTATAAACTGAATTACTCAGAGCTTTCGCGCAGTAAGGTATCCACGGCAGCACTGATCTGATCGCTGCTGAAGCCACGATATGACAGAAAGCGCCAAAGTTTCAGTTTAAAATCAGGATTATCATGTCCTATGGAACGCGCCTTTCTGCGGGCAACTTCAAGCGCTTTTTCGTGCCAATTTTCTTCTGACGTTTCAAATGCAGAACAGGCTGTTTCTCCATCAACGCCTTTTTCCCGCAACTCCTGCTTCAAGCGAACAGGACCAACCCCACGAGAAGCACGGGAACGGACAAACATTGAGGCGAAACGCTCGTCAGACTGCCACTGGCGTTCAGCGAGCTCGTCTAACACGCATTCCAGATCGTCGGCAGAGGCTGCCTTTGGAGAGAGCTTCCGCCACAGTTCGCGGCGGGAATAATCACGGCGGGAGAGCAGATCTACCGCCGCGTGTTTCAGGCCAGACGGGTCAAGAGGCTCAGGCTTCGGCTTCTTCATCCTCAGACTCTGGTTGCTCTGAAGGTACATTCAACAGCTGCGCACGGATCTGACCTTCGATATCAGCGGCCATTTCTGGATGATCCTCCAGATACTGGGACGCGTTCGCCTTACCCTGACCGATCTTATCGCCCTGATAGCTGTACCAGGCACCTGATTTCTCAACAATGCCGCATTTCACACCCAGATCGATCACTTCACCCATATGGTAAATACCTTTGCCATACATGATCTGGAACTCGGCCTGCTTAAACGGCGGCGACACTTTGTTCTTCACGACCTTCACCCGGGTTTCATTACCTACGATTTCATCGCCCTGTTTTACAGAGCCGGTACGACGGATATCGAGGCGAACAGAAGAGTAGAACTTGAGCGCATTACCGCCAGTCGTAGTCTCAGGGCTACCAAACATGACACCGATCTTCATACGGATCTGGTTAATGAAGATCACCAGACAGTTGGCATTTTTTACATTGCCCGTGATTTTACGCAGAGCCTGAGACATCAGACGTGCCTGCAGGCCAACATGACTGTCACCCATCTCACCTTCAATCTCGGCTTTTGGCGTCAGAGCGGCAACCGAGTCAACAACGATGACATCAACCGCGCCAGAGCGTACCAGACTGTCACAGATCTCCAGCGCCTGCTCGCCAGTATCCGGCTGTGATACCAGCAAGCTATCCAGGTCGATACCCAGCTTTTCAGCATACAGAGGATCTAACGCGTGTTCGGCGTCGATAATAGCGACGGTTTTACCTGCTTTCTGCGCCTGAGCCATCGCAGACAGACACATGGTTGTTTTACCTGAACTCTCCGGACCGTAGATTTCTACAATACGTCCCATTGGCAAACCGCCAATTCCAAGCGCAATATCCAGACTCAAAGAACCCGTGGAGACTGCAGGAATGGCTTCGCGAGGCTGCTCACCCATTTTCATGATGGCGCCTTTACCGAACTGGCGTTCGATCTGGCCCAGGGCTGCATCCAGAGCTTTCTGTTTGTTCTGATCCATGGTCGGTTCCTTGGTCGTATTCAGTCGTTAATCAGGAATATTGTTCAGCAATCTTTGATTACTGTAGATTTAACCAGTATTTAATCACAGCGTTTTTTAAAGTCAACAAAACACTGGTTATTTGTTCAGTACTTTTTCAGTCAGGTGAGTTTCAGTGGTCGCAGTCATTCACGAAGCCCAATAACATCTCCAGCGCTTTGGCGACAGACTGCTGGCGGACAGCATCCCGATCACCATCAAACTGAAAGAGGTTTACCCTCTGAGCGGCCTCGCTGCCACAGCCAATCCATACTGTCCCGACGGGCTTACCCGCGACGGCTCCACCTGGCCCGGCAATGCCACTGACTGCAATACTGACGTCCCCAAAGCGGGCTGCACCTGCCACCATAGCTTTTACTGTCGCTTCGCTGACTGCACCGTGTGCATTCAATATCTCTGTTGGTACACCGAGGTCACGCTGTTTAGCAGTATTCGAGTAGGTAACAAAACCGCATTCAAACCACTGACTACTCCCGGCCAGATCGGTACACGCGGCAGCAATCATGCCACCCGTGCAGGATTCTGCCGTCACAAGTTTCAGGTTGCGAGCGAGCAATTCTGTAGCCAGAGTCTGAAGAAGATCGGATATGGCGGACATGATAGTTCCTGCGTCAAAGTCTGAGGCACAGAATATCAGATGAAGCGAGAGCGGACATGCCTTACTGGCATGTCCGTTCGCGTAAACTGAAGACTATTTAATCACCCGGATTTCTACCCGGCGATTCGCTGCACGGCCCTGTGCGGTGTCGTTACTGGCGATTGGATCTTCTTCACCGTAACCTCTGGCTTCTAAGCGCATGGGGTTGATTCCCATATCAATCAGATATTGCATCACTGCATTCGCTCTGCGCTCCGATAGCCGCTGATTGTTTGCAGCGGCCCCCAGTGAGTCCGTGTAAGCACCGATCTCGATACGGGCGTCCGGGTACTCCATCAGAGTGTCTGCGACCTGTTCGAGAGTACGCGTTGCGCCACGGGTCAGTTCGGCAGAACCACTAGCAAAATAGACACCATCAAGCCGGGCATCCAGAACCGAACATCCGCGGTGATTTACAGACATACCCGAAGGCGTACCCGGACAATCATCAATATCATCAACGATACCATCATCATCGCTGTCTGCCATGATGACCACCGGTGCTTTTACCGGTTCTGGCTTTGGCAGCGGACGCGGCTTAACCACCGGTCGGCGTTGCGGAACGGGTTCGGTGGTGCCAAAGCGTTTCATTATAGAAAGGCCGACAAAATGAGCATCCCGGGTGAAAGACTGACCAGAAATGCGCGCTGCCCAACTGTCTTTAAAGCTGTACTCAATCCCTATCCCCAGCCCCAGAGCCATTGAGGCTTCTTTGCTGTAATCAACGTCAGAATCGGTTGAAATCGACGCCAGCCCAGCTTCGAGATAGGCGTTCAGGGAATTTTTTCCGTTCCAGCTGGTTTGCCAAGGATACCAGTGTAGTGCAGCGCCCAGAGCACTGTAACCGAAGTCCGACTCTTCTCCTGTATCACCATCTTCAAGAACCGCGTTGCCGAGGTCGGTGTAGTGAAGCTCTACCGAGATGTCGTCTTTCAGACGATAACCACCGAAAAGTTGAAAACCAAAGCCTGACTCATCAACGTTATCGTATACGCTATCACTGGTTCCGGGCGTCAGGCGACTGAAGCCCAACCCCAGCCCAACATACGACTCTTCTGATTCGAAGGCCTGTGATACCAAGGGTGCAAACATCACGAGCACACCAACCAGCAGAGACACTGTGGGCTTTAAAAAAGCCCGTTTGTGCCGTTCTGCTCTGCGGCGCAGCACCACCAGCGGCAGGCCGAGCAGTACCCAGAGCAAGCTCTGACTACCAAGGCCTGGCAGTGATGCATTCACTTCACCTTTGCCCGGTACGATATTCTCCACCAGCTCAGGGGCCTGTTCGGCATCCGGTACCTGCATGTAATCTGGCGTACCATCGCCATCGGAGTCCGCACACACAGCGCCGGTACCACATTCCTGACGGTCACTGATCCCATCACCGTCCGAGTCGCCCGAACCATCCGGCATGCCAGCAGCATTGTTGCTGTCCGGATCACGGTAGTCAGGAATGCCATCGTCATCGACGTCGCCAGTGCCACCTTCTTCGACGGTGAGGATGCCATCGTTGTCGTCATCAGGGTCGAGGTAATCAGGAATACCGTCATTATCGGTATCGTCATTACGAGGATTACCGTCGCCGTCTGCATCTTCAAATGCCGTCGAAACGCCATCGCCATCATCGTCCGGGTCGCGGAAGTTCGGCAAATCATCACCATCGCTGTCCCAGCAGAGAATCAGCCCCGGACACTCAACAGCATCACTGATGCCATCACGGTCCGAGTCACCGCCTGACGGGTCCAGATAATCCGGAATACCATCAAAGTCGCTATCGCCTTCATTTTCTTCTGCGGTCGGAACACCATCGCCGTCGTCATCCGGATCACGGTAGTCCGGACGCCCGTCATTATCTGTATCGTCGTTCAACGGATCGCCGTCACCGTTACGGTCTTCGTCTACGGTCGGGATACCATCGCCGTCATCATCCTCGGACAGATAATCCGGAGCACCGTTACTGTCGCTGTCCGGGCAAGGGAGACCCGTCGGACATTCGCGAGCATCACTGACACCATCGCGGTCGCTGTCACCACTGCCGTCTGGTGTCATGGCTTCGTTACTGTCATCCGGGTCAAGGTAGTCAGGGATATCGTCGTTATCAGCGTCCAGACCCAGCTCTTCATCCGTCGGTACACCATCATTGTCGTCATCACGATCCAGATAGTCCGGTTGCCCATCACCATCGGTATCGTCATTGGCTGGGTTACCATCTGCGCCCAGATCTTCCTCAATCGAAAGAATGCCATCACCGTCGTCATCCTCGTCGAGATAATCAGGAATACCATCTTCGTCTGTATCACGACACGGAACACCATCCGGACACTCAGCGCCGTCAGGCACACCATCTTCATCGGAGTCACCAGCTGAAGGATCCAGATAATCAGGAATACCATCGCCATCACTGTCCCCGGTGCCTTCATCTATGGTGTTGAATCCGTCGTTATCGTCATCTTCATCGCGGTAATCCGGTATGCCATCACCGTCAGTATCGCGAACTGGCCCTTCTTCAATAGTTGGACGCCCGTCGTTGTCATCGTCGTCATCCGCGTAGTCAGGTGTGCCGTCACCATCAGTGTCACGACACGGAATACCAGCCGGACACTCCGTAATGTCATTGATACCATCGCCATCCGAGTCGCCGCCGATACCTGACGCTGTATTGCCATCCGGGTCAAGGTAATCAGGAATACCGTCACTGTCGGCATCACCGTTACCTTCTTCATCAGATGGGATACCGTCGCCATCATCATCGCGATCCAGGTAGTCCGGGGTGCCATCGCCGTCGGTGTCATCGTTCGCTGGGTTGCCATCCGCGTTCGGATCTTCGTCAACAGTCAGACGACCATCATTGTCATCATCCGGGTCGTTATAGTCCGGCTGACCATCCTGATCAGAGTCTTCACATGGTGCTCCAGCCTGACACTCGGCCAGATCTGACAGGGTGTCATTGTCGCTGTCACCCGGACCACTGGTGTCGCTGTCATTCGGATCGAGATACGCGGGGATTGTATCCTCATCGAAATCAGGGCCAGCCTGAGTCGATGGATTACCGTCGCCATCGCTATCATCGTCTTCGCTACGAGTGTTTACACCATCGCCGTCGTCATCCGCATCACGGAAGTCTGGAATTCCGTCGTCATCAGTATCTCGCTCAAAACCTTCAATGCTGCTTGGTACGCCATCGTTGTCGTCATCACTATCGAGGTAGTCAGGCAGACCATCACCGTCGGTATCACGACATGGGAACCCGGTGTCACACTCAATATCGTCAAAGATACCGTCTTCGTCAGCGTCGCCCGGCGAACCGTTCAGTTCGTCGTTCGGGTCCAGATAGGCCGGAATGCCGTCACCATCAGCATCGTCATCACGAGGGTCGCCGTTACCGTTAAGATCTTCTTCCAGCGTCGTGCGACCATCACCATCGTCGTCAGGGTCGAGGTAATCAGGAACTCCGTCGCGATCGAGGTCATCGTTGTCCGGATTACCATCACCATTGGCGTCTTCTTCCAGATTGGTCAGGCCATCGCCGTCATCATCGGTACTGTCAGGGTCGAGATAATCAGGTACGCCATCGTCGTCACCATCAGGCCCAGGATTAGTTGCCGGGTTACCGTCACCATCCAGATCCGCATCTTCGTCGGCCGTTGCTATGCCGTCGCCATCATCATCGCCATCCATGTAATCCGGGACGCCATCGAAGTCACGATCAACACATGGAATACCCGTCGGACACTCAATACCGTCTGGAATCCCGTCGCCATCGCCGTCACCCGGTGATGTGCTTACACCGTCATTGGCGTCGAGATAAGCTGGAATGCCATCACCGTCGGCATCGGGGCCAGCATTGGTCGCCGCATTATTATCGAGGTCGGTGTTCGCATCTTCCATCGGTGTTGGAATGCCATCGCCATCGTCATCCGCGTCGAGGTAATCCGGGATATTATTTCCGTCGGTATCGCGACCCGGCGATTCCTGAACAGTCGGAATGCTGTCCCCATCGTCGTCTTCATCGCGGAAATCTGGAATACCGTCGAAATCCGTATCCTGACACGGCAGAGCGGTGCCACACTCGGTGTTGTCCGGAATGCCATCGCCATCCGAATCACCTACTCCGGCTTCGCCGTCATTAGGATCGAGATACGCGGGAATGCCATCGCTATCAGCATCCGGCCCAGGGTTTGTCGCCGCATTGCCATCAAGGTCTGTATCCGCATCTTCATCGCGTGTGAGGATGCCATCACCATCATCGTCATTATCGAGATAGTCTTCGACACCATTGCCATCGGAGTCCGTTTCAGCGCCTTCATTACGGGTAGGAATCCCGTCATTGTCATCATCAGAGTCCATGTAGTCGGGACGCCCATCGTTGTCGCTGTCACGGCACGGCAGACCTGATACACATTCACGGTCATCAGTTATGCCATCGTCGTCAGCGTCTCCCGGTGCTGCGGTCAGGCTATCGTTGGGATCAAGATACGCTGGGATACCATCGTTATCGGCATCCGGCCCCGCTGTCGTTGCTGGATTCGCATCGCCATCAGTGTTGTTGTCTTCGTCAGCTGTAGCGATACCGTCGCCATCATCATCACGATCCAGGTAATCCGGGGTTGCGTCGCCATCGGTATCACGATCTGAACCTTCGCTCAGAGTCGGAATACCATCGCCATCATCATCGGAGTCGGCGAAATCAGGGATGCCATCGCTGTCAGTGTCAGTGCACGGGTAACCGGAAGCGCATTCGATATCATCTGGAATACCGTCATCGTCACTGTCACCTGCTGAGCTGTCATCTGCATCATTCGGATCAAGATAGGCTGGTATGCCATCCCCGTCCTGATCGTCGTTGATGAAGTCACCGTCGTCGTTAAGATCTTCGTCGCGTGTCAGGATACCATCGTTGTCGTCGTCTTCATCACGGAAGTCCGGCACTCCATCTGCATCGGTATCACGATCGCCGCCTTCTTCAGCAGAAGAGATGCCATCGTTGTCGTCGTCCTCATCCATGTAGTCGGGAGTGCCGTCCGCATCGCTGTCCTGACAAGGAATTCCGTCCGGACATTCAACAGTATCCGGGATGCCGTCGCCGTCACTGTCGTTGGTGCCGTCAGTGCTGTCGTCATCACGGTCGAGATAGTCAGGGATACCATCGCCGTCGCTATCGTCATTCGTTGGATCGCCATCACCGTTGACGTCTTCCTCTTCCGTCGTGCGGCCATCACCATCATCGTCGTCATCGAGGTAGTCCGGTGTGCCGTCGCGGTCCAGATCGTCGTTGGTTGGATCGCCATCGCCATTTCTGTCTTCATCAAGGTCGGTCAGACCATCGCCATCACCGTCGGCCGCAAAGAACTCAATTGTGACTGGTATCAGAGCTTCTTCTGCTGCTGTGATGGATACGGTCGCAGTTCCAACCTCAAACAACGAGGTCAGTTCGACGCTGTAAATGCCATTGCCCTGATCAGTGACGGCAGAGAGTGTACCCAGGTCCGTAGCGAATTCAGCTGGCACTTCAGTAACGATATCGCCTGCTGTGTCGCGGACAATGACCGTGATCACTGAAGCAGACGAGCCATCGGCAGCAACCGACAAAGGCGTTGCAGAGGTGGATGAATTGTCAGCGCTGACCAGCACTTCAATGGTGATCTCTCCACTGACTTCACGCGTATTCCCTGCCCCATCCTCAGAGACGACGGTCACTGGATAGCTTCCGTTATCCAACGCATCGGTAACAGTAAGACTCCAGCTACCCGCAGCATCCGCGGTAGTTTCATACTCGTTACCGTTCACAGACACTTTGATCAGCGTTCCGGCCTCGGCGTCACCGGAGAGTTCCGGTGTGTAATCCACAATGGTGGTGCCATCCTGAGTCAGCGAAAGCTCAGCCGGGTCAAGAGTATCAATAGTAATGCCGAACGACTCAGACACCCCAGATAAGTTTCCTGCGGTATCCGTCGCGGTGGCCGTCAGTGAATACTCACCGTCGTCCAGCGTGGTCCGCCCGTAATCAAGGCTCCACTCGCCAGAGGCGTTTGCGATAACGTTGCCAATCAGACTCTCATCGCGGTAGATATTAATCTCTGCCCCCGCCTCACTTTCACCGCTGATTACTATGCGATTATCGGACGTCAGGCCGTCGGTGCTGTCGACACCTGTGTCGTCTGAAATTCCAGTGATGGAAGGCGCTTCTGGCGTGGTCGTATCGACCTCGATCAGAACAGGCGCTGAAACAACGCCGGTATTGCCCGCCAGGTCAGTGACCTGATTTGTGATTTGATATTCGCCATCCGTCAGGGCGACGTCGGTGTAATCCAGCTGCCACAGCCCTGTGTCGTCGGCTGACACGATCCCAGCCGGTATGCCATTGATAAAGACTTCAATCTCGCTGAATGGCTCCGAAGAACCGGAAATCACCAGCTCGTTATCCGCCGTAACACGATCATTCGGTGTCGCTGTATCTTCACTGATGCCTGTGTCCGTCGCAGGCACTGGCGCCGTGGTATCAATCACCAATTGCAGCGGCTGACTGTCAGTTTCGTTCCCAGCGAGGTCACGGCTTCGGGCTATGACCTGGTAGGTACCATCGGCCAATTCCAGCGGCGCACTATCAAACTGCCATTGCCCGGATTCATCCGCTTGAGTCGAGCCGAGTGAACTGCCATCCAGCAGGATTTCAACATGGCTGCCCGCTTCGGCGGTGCCCACATAAACAACCACATTATCTGAAGTGACGGCGTCGGCGGCTGACGCACCGGTATCCTCAAGAATACCGCTCAGTATCGGGGTATCAGGCGCCTGCGTATCAATGATCAGCGTCAGCACAGAGGATTCAACGCTCTGATTTCCGGCAATATCTGTAGCTATCGCTGTAACCTGATGCACTCCATCTGCCAGAGCAACATCCGAATAATCAAGCGTCCATTCGCCACTGCCGTTGGCCTTCACCATACCAACAAGGGCACCGTCGATGCGGATATCGAGATCGGCCCCCGCTTCTGCCGTACCATTGAGTACCAGTGTCGCGTCTGAGGTCACCTGATCGCCTGCTACGCCCGTGTCTTCTGAAACAGAAGTCACAACCGGCGCATCCGGAGCAGTCTGGTCAATAGTCAGAGGGTAAGCGACAGATAGCGGGCTTGTGAGTCCTGCGAGACTTTCTGACTGCGCTGTCAGCTGATAAGTGCCTTCAGCAAGCTCTACGTCTGAGTAATCAAACGTCCAGCTGCCGGCAGCGGTAGTACTCGTGGTTCCGATAGCAGCGCCATCAAGGAAGACCGTAATTCTGGTATCAGCGCCGCCACTACCGCTAATAGTTAGGGTCGCATCAGCTGTTATGCCATCAGCAACTCCAGTATCGTTCGAGATGGCCGCGATGGCTGGTGTTGCCGGGCCTGACGTATCAATGGTGATGGAATAATTACCGGACACAGCAGACTCATTGCCTGCCGCATCCACCGCCACGGCGGTGACCACATAGTTGCCATCGTCCAGAGTAGTGGCGCGGTTGTCGTATACCCAATCGCCGTTACCATCCGCTTGAACAGTAACCACCTCGTTCCCATCGATTGAGACAACTACGCTATCAAGCGCTTCTGCCGTACCAAGAATACGGAGGGTATTGTCGCTGGTGATACCGTCGTTCGGTGACCCGGTGTCATCGGATATCGCCGAGATTACAGGTGCTGCCGAGGCTTCGGTGTCGACAGTCACTGTGTAGGCTGACGCCGTAGAAGTATTGCCCGCGGCATCTGAGACGACGGCCGTGAAAACATGCTCACCGTCGCTCAGGCTGACGGATGTGTGGTCGTACGTCCATGCGCCAGCCGGGTCGGTATCCGCGAATCCTGTATAGTTTCCGTCCACGAACACAGATATGCGTTGATTCGCCTCAGCCTGCCCTGCCAGCACCAGCTCAGCATCTTTGGTCAGCGCATCACTGTTCGAACGCCCGGTATCCTCACTGATCCCCGTGATCACAGTAGGAGCGGGCGCTACGGTATCGACGACGACAGTCAGTGAATCAGATTCAACACTGGTATTGCCCGCATTGTCAGTAGCCGTCGCGGTGATTGAGTAAGAACCGTCGTCCAGGTCTGTACCCGAGTAGTCATACGACCAGTTGCCACTGGCGTCAGCAACCACGGTGGCGATCTCGTTACCGTCAATACGAACGGATACCGAGCTTCCCGCTTCTGCAATCCCTGAGAAAATCAGTGATGGGTCGTTAGTGATCTGGTCGCTACCGGACAGGCCGGTATCTGTCGAGATTGCAGACAGAACAGGGGCAGTCGGTGCAGACTGGTCAAGCGTGTAGGTTTCAGCGTCAACAGGGAGTGTGACTGAAGCTGCATTGCCCTCTGCATCAACAATGTTCTGAGCGTCGGAAAGGGACAGTGCGAGTGTGCCGTTAGCTCCCGAAATACCCGACACAGTAATATCGAACACGGTCTCGGAAACTGATGCCACAGACGCGACCGTTCCGAACGACGCAACAAAATCAGTGGCGTCGATGTTCTCAATGTATTCAGAGAAGCTGACACGGAAGGTAACGGAGCTTGAATTAGTCAGCGACTGCGCAGGCTCCTGCCTGGCGATGGCTGTCACTGATGGTGCTAGGCCATCAGATATTACGATTCTGTAGTCTTCAACCTCACCCGTTGCCAATTGCCCGGCAGGCGTTGCAGCCGTCAGCCCGAGGTTTGCGATCCGTAAGCGCATATAAGTGCGGCCTGGAACAACATCTACTGATGACCTGAGACCAGACCAGGTCAGTGATGTCGCAACCTCGTAGGAGTTATTGGAAACACTTACAACGCCAGAAGCTTCATCAGGCTGGAATACACCATCACCATCGAAGTCAATCCAACCAATGACATTCGATGCAAACCCATTAATAGAAGTTGCAGGTACGGTGATATTGTACTGCGAACCTGTCGCCGGTACCGCAGTTACCGATGAGATTGCATTATCCGAGTCGTCCGAGGCTTCGCCAAGTGAATTATCTATCCCGTCGACAAAGCCGTCGCTTTCTCCAGAAACGCCTACCGAACCGAGTCTGACGCCCTCGACAATAACGTGAGACGCGCCATCAGATGACGCCAGTGTACCGTAGGAGTCAGGAGCATCGCCAAAATCGGTGGCAGGTTCAGAACGGACACTGCCGGCGCGGAAAAGAAGCCATGAGTCGTATCGTGCGTCGCCGCGGTCAGCAAGACCAGCCGTCACAACAACCTCCTGCCCCGGGGTCACTCCGACACGACAGGATAAGCGGCGGGTAAAGCCATCCATTTCAACATCGAACGCACCCCCGGTGTTATCCAGAAAGAGCCCAGAGTTAGATATTCCGTCGTTATTATTAGGGCGGTCACTGGAGTCTGGAGATGGCAGCTGATCAGAATGAATATTGTTAATGGATACTTCATCACCACCCGGTGTTAATGCACAGTTCGAACCGTCCACCAGAATCTTAGCGACATCGTTAAAGGCGCCGACATATTCCAGGTACTCTTCTGAACCAAAGATGAAGTCCAATACCAGTACATCTTCTTGCGGGACAACTGAAAACACAAACTTGACTGGATCATAGACACGGCCACCGAAGACAGAATCTTCAATGCTACGAGTATTAAACTGTGTTTCTGTATCTGCTGCTGAATTCGGACCCAGCACATCAACAACATCACCTGAGCTTAGAATCACCCCCTGCCCAAAGTCGTCGCCAAGAAGAAATTCATACCCGCTGAATTGACCAGCCTGAGACTGATTTGAGCCGCCAGTACGGATAATATAAGACGGATTACTGATCTGAACGCCCGGCCCTGAAAGCAACTCAGCCATCGTATCAACAGTTACTTGAGAATTGCTGAGAGGAAGCACTTCTTCAGCATGAAGCGACGAGGCATACGCCAGCGCGGCGATACAACCTGCCTTAAAAAAACGGGACATCTACGGGTCCTTTCGATTGCTCAATAATTAGAATACTGCCAACATCCCTGGAATTGACGAATGCACGTAAAAGCATCTGGTCGGCGGTATTACGTTGATTTCCATAATTGTAGCTTGTCATGGCAAAGCGATGATCCGTCTTCATCTTTACAAGCTGTCATTTCAGACCATCTGACATCACCGTTAAAAAACGTGTCTTACTCACTCCAGATAAAGCCAACCCTGAAGCAAACCGCGCGGACAATAAGTCTCTGAAAGGTACAGATTTCTGAAGTGCATCTTTATACCTGAAAACGCATTTAGTTACATTCCCATTGCATGCATTTACCGCTGATTTACAGTCAATCGGACGCAGTGTGCAACCAACGCATTTCAGAATCAAAAGGCTTTCCCGTACAATCCGCCTTCATCCTCAAGCCCAAGGAAAAATAGGAATGAGCAAGGCGTCTTCACATACTCCGATGATGCAGCAGTACTTCAAGATTAAGTCTGAATTTCCGGACACCTTGCTGTTTTACCGTATGGGCGATTTCTACGAGCTATTCTACGATGACGCCAAGCGTGCCGCACAGATCCTCGATATTACGCTGACCGCTCGCGGGCAAAGCGGTGGGCAGCCCATTCCAATGGCCGGTGTGCCATTTCACGCAGCAGAAAACTACATCGCCAAATTGGTTAAAAACGGGGTCTCAGTTGCTATCGCCGAACAGGTAGGCGACCCGGCCACCAGCAAGGGCCCTGTAGAACGAAAAGTCGTGCGCATACTAACGCCCGGCACACTAACCGACGAAGCCCTGCTCGATGAGCACCAGGACAACCTGCTTGTCTCTGTGTGCTCTCACCAGCAACGCCACGGGATCGCCGTTCTTGAGATTTCATCCGGCCGTTTCAGTGTCTTTGAGGTGGATGGGGAAGATGCTCTGCTGGCAGAAATTGAGCGCCTTAGACCCGCAGAATTACTGTTGCCAGAAGATCAGATTTTTCCGGATGCGATTGCCAACCGTGCCGGTGCCACACAGCAAGCACCATGGCACTATGAGTCAGATACAGCATTGCGCCTGCTGACAACTCAGTTAAAAACCCGCGATCTGCGCGGCTTTGGCTGCGAAGGGATGAAAACAGCGATCCGTGCCGCAGGCGCCCTGCTCAACTATGCGCAGGAAACACAACGCAACAGCCTGCCCCACATTCGCTCCTTAACGGTAGAGCAACCTGACGACGCCATCATCATTGATCCTGCCAGCCGCCGTAATCTGGAAATCGACATCAACCAGAAAGGCGACGGCCTCTACACGCTCGCGTGGGTGCTCGACAAAACCGCGACAGCCATGGGCAGCCGTCTGTTACGCCGCTGGCTGAACCGCCCGCTGCGCGACCATTCTATTCTGAGGCTGCGCCAGAACCTGATCGCACAATGCCTGCAACAATACGCGCATGAAGACCTGCACCAGCATCTGAAGCAGGTCGGTGATATTGAGCGTATTCTCTCTCGTGTGGCTCTGGGCTCCGCCCGCCCCCGTGACCTTGCGCGGCTGCGTGATGCCCTTGCGGTTATTCCCGACATCCGCCAGCGCCTGTCCGAGCTGGAAGCTCCTCTGGGGGCAGATATCTGTGAGCGGGCGCCCGAATTTCCACAATGGGTCAGCCGCTTACAAGCGGCGATTATCGACAATCCTCCGGTCGTCATTCGTGACGGGGGCGTGATCGCCGAAGGCTACGACGCCGAACTCGATGAGTTGCGTTCCCTCAGTGAAAACGCAGGCGACTACCTGGTAAAACTGGAAGAGCGTGAACGTGAGCGGACAGGTATCAGTACCCTCAAGGTTGGCTACAATCGCGTACACGGTTACTACATTGAGATCAGTAAGGCGCAGTCTGAATCAGCACCGACTGAGTATATCCGCCGCCAGACGCTCAAAAATGCCGAGCGCTTTATTACCCCAGAGCTGAAAGAGTTCGAAGACAAAGCACTGAGCGCCAAAGCACGCGCACTGAGCAGAGAAAAAATGCTCTACGATGCCCTGCTGACGGATCTGGCCGAAGACCTGATTCCACTGCAAGTAGCGGCAGCAGCCTTGTCAGAACTGGATGTACTCACTTGCCTTGCTGAGCGTGCAGAAACGCTGCGCTTCAATGCGCCTGAACTGGTTGATGAGAGTGTCGTCGACATCCGTCAGGGCCGTCATCCTGTGGTCGAATCGCTGATCACCGACCCGTTTGTCGCCAACGATACCTGCCTGGATGTCGAACGCCGCATGCAGATCATTACCGGTCCGAATATGGGTGGTAAATCGACCTATATGCGTCAGGTGGCACTGATCACTCTACTGGCACACATCGGTTCTTACGTACCGGCTGAGTTCTGTAAACTCGGCCCCATCGACCGCATATTCACTCGTATGGGCTCAGCCGACGACGTCGCGGGTGGTCGCTCTACCTTTATGGTGGAAATGACTGAAACCGCCAATATTCTGCATAACGCGACGCGGGACAGTCTGGTGTTAATGGATGAAGTCGGGCGAGGCACCTCAACCTTTGATGGCCTGTCGCTGGCCTGGGCGGCAGCCGCACATCTGGCCGAAAATACGGAAGCCTTTACGCTGTTCGCGACGCATTACTTCGAAATGACCGCTCTGCCAGAGCAGTACAGCAATACGATTAATGTTCACCTGAAAGCCACCGAACATGATGAGCGCATCATTTTTCTGCACAGTGTCGAAGAGGGCCCAGCTAACCAGAGTTACGGTTTGCAGGTTGCTCAGCTGGCGGGGGTTCCTCCTGCGGTTATCGCCAACGCCCGCCAGCAATTGTCGCAACTCGAACAACAAACGAGTCCGGTAACGCCTGTCGTTACCGCCAAAACCGGGCGTAGCGCTGAACCAGCGCCTATGCAATCAGACCTGTTCACCAGTGGACCGGGGCCAGCCGAAGAGGCGCTCGCTAAGGTGAATCCGGATGACCTGACCCCACGCCAGGCACTGGAGCTGGTCTATTCACTGAAGGACCTGATATAGAGGATAAAGACGGAGCATTGTTCGGTATAACCGAACGGTGTCTCCCGAATTTTCCCCAACAAAAGAACACCCGGTGCCTTGCCTGACCATCGCCGACTACCTAGAATACCCGCAACCGTGATAAGCAGGGCCGAAGAGCCCGATATTTAGCAGGGCCAGAGAGCCCCGAATAATGATTCAGGAGAAGATCAGATGACCTTCGTCGTAACCGATAACTGCGTTAAGTGTAAGTACACAGACTGTGTTGAAGTCTGCCCGGTAGACTGCTTCTACGAAGGCCCGAACTTCCTCGTAATCCACCCGGATGAGTGCATTGACTGCGCACTGTGTGAACCAGAGTGCCCGGCAGAGGCCATTTTCTCTGAAGATGAAGTGCCAGCAGGTCAGGAACAGTACATCGAGCTCAACGCTGAGCTGTCTGAAGAGTGGGCAGACAACAACATTACTGAGCAGAAAGATCCGCTGCCAGACGCAGAAGAATGGGACGGCGTACCAGACAAGATTCAGCACCTCGAACGCTGATTCAACGGTCTGCCCCGACCGTCAAAAAGCCCCGGTAACTCATGTTGCCGGGGCTTTTTGTTTTCTTCGCACTCTACATCCGACTTCAGCTGAGCCACTGATCGAACATTTCGACCATCACGGTCTCGCCCGGCTCAACATGGCCGCGCTCCTGCTCAAGCACAATAAAACAGTTTGCCTTGCTGACGGAGCTCAGAATTCCCGAGCCCTGCTGCCCTGTACTGCGCACCTGCCATTGGCCAGCCTCATGTAATTCAGCAATACCTCTCTGGTAATCCGCCCGGCCTGGACGCTTTTTCAAGCGCTCGCTGGCGATGGCAGGAATACGAATCGGTGGAGTAACCTTTTCACCAGATAGACTCCGTAGCACAGGCAGTCCAACCTGATGCAATGTCACCAGGGCAGATACCGGATTACCCGGTAAGCCCAGAAAAAGCGTTTTGCCGATACGCCCAAACGCCAGTGGCTTGCCCGGTTTCATCGCCAGCTTCCACAAATCAAGCTGCCCGAGCGCTTCGACCGCCGTACGGGTAAAGTCCGCTTCACCGACGGAAACACCGCCACTGGTAATGATAATGTCGGCTTCCGATGCCGCTGTCTCCAGCGCTTCCTGAATGGCTCCAAGCGTATCGCTCACCGCGGTAACCAGGGTTACTTCAGCCCCCAGTCGCGTTAGAACCGGGCGCAATACATAGGAATTGCTCTCGTAAATCTTACCTACAGGCAAGTCATTACCGGGGGCGATCAACTCATCGCCGGTCGTCAGCAAGCTGACTCGTAATGGCCGGACTACCGACACATCAGCAATACCGATACTTGCCAGTAATCCACAATCAGCAGGCGTCAGGCGTCGCCCAGCGTTCAGGACGACATCGCCATGGCGAATATCTTCTCCGGCACGACGGATATTATCGCCATCGCGAAGAGACTCCGGGTTATCGACCCGCACACCGGCATCCACAACCTCGGTACTTTCCTGCATCACCACCAGCTTCGCGCCGTCAGGGACTACGGCTCCGGTCATAATCCGGACACATTCACCGGCACTGAGCACCCCTTCAAATACTTCACCAGCCAGGACAATACCGCGCTGACGGAAAAGGCCGATCGGTGTGCGTCCGCTCTCAAGCTTACCCGGATTGACCGCGTACCCATCCATCGCTGAATTATCCGCAGGGGGCACATTCACAGGGCTGATAACATCCTCGGCCAGAACGCGTCCGCATGCGTGCTCCAACGGACAAAGCTCGCCTTCAGTCACCGGAGTCACCTGCAATAGCAGGTACTCAATCGCTTCATTAACCGGTGTTAAGCCCGGCTTGTCACAAGGGTTCATAAGCGCACCTCCTGAGACTGCGGACTCACAACCTCAGTCTTTACCGCAACCCAATCCTCTAACGCCAGTTCGAGAGAATCCCCGACGTTAAGAGGCCCGACACCGGGTGGTGTGCCCGTCATAACGACGTCGCCCGGATTAAGGGTAAAAGAGTGAGACATGTGAGCGATCAGAGACAGTACAGGGTTAAGCATATCGGCACTATTGCCTGACTGTTGCTGAGCTCCATTGCGGTGCAAAGAGAAATTTAGGTTCTGCCAGTCAGATACCCGCGCCGCAGATACAAATGGGCTCAGCGGGCACGAGCCGTCGAACGCTTTTGCGCGCTCCCATGGCAAGCCCTTCTCTTTTAAAACGGACTGAACATCCCGCAACGTCAAATCCAGGCCGAGACCGACACCGGCAAGAGCGCCGGACACTTCAGCTTCGCTGGCTTTCTGAAGACGTTTCCCAATCAGCACAGCCACTTCGAGTTCGTGATGAACATCGCCCTGAGACAGAGGAATACTTAACGGAGCCTGCAGATCACAGGCCGCATCAGCAGGTTTAATGAATAAGACAGGGGTATCAGGAACGGGATTATTCAGCTCTGCGGCATGGGCCGCATAGTTACGACCGACGCACACGATCTTACCGACCGGCGAAGAAAACAGCGCACCATCAAGGGAAGGGGTGAACATAATGAACCTGCTACAACGTAAAACCCCGACTATAACATGCCGGGGTTTACCGCGAATCAGGTCTGGTTGTCAGGCTTTACCGCCGGGGAATGAGATCAATTCTGCAAGTTCACGATTCACCTGCGACGGCACTTCGAGACTGCTCTCCAGAACTCCGCGCAGGGTTTCCTGACTCTCAAAATCCATCGAGTCACAAGCACAACCGACGACGTCGTCATCGATGTGCACGAGGGAGCAGTCCATAACAATAATGCCGCCAGTTTCGAGCGTCAGACTGATCTTCAGCGATTGCTCCAGCTGCCAGGTAACATTCTCCGGAATGACCAACAGAATGCCTCGCATACTGATATCCAGGCAGAAGGTTTCAAGCTTCTGATTACCGTCGTCAACCTGAACCCGTTGAAACAGGTGAACGCGCTTTGCTTGTCGTTGTTCCATGGTTGTTTCCTGTTTGGGATACAACAGGTTTAGCCTGTTATGGCGAAACCGCAAGCTCGCGAATGCGATTTATTCCAGTCGGGTCACTTTTCAGCGACCTGACCGAACTATCAGGCTAAACGTTTATATTTCATACGCTTAGGCTGAGCATCACTGCCCAGGCGCTTCTTCCGGTCTTCTTCATATTCGGTGTAATTACCGTCGAAGAAGGTCACCTTAGAGTCGCCCTCGTACGCGAGGATGTGCGTTGCAATACGGTCCAGGAACCAACGGTCGTGCGACACCACCATTACAGTACCCGGGAAGGCATCAATAGCCTCTTCCAGTGCACGCAAGGTTTCGACATCAAGGTCGTTTGACGGTTCATCGAGTAACAGCACATTAGCACCCTGCTTCAGGGTGTAGGCGAGCTGCAGACGACCACGTTCACCGCCTGACAGTTCTCCAACCCGTTTCTGCTGATCACCGCCCTTGAAGTTAAAGCGACCAATGTAGGCACGGCTCGGGTACTCTTTGCCATTGATATCCAGCATGTCGAGGCCGTCAGAAATAGATTCCCACACGGTCTTACTGTCATCCAGCTCATCACGCAGCTGCTCAACAAACGCCAGCTTCACGGTATCACCAATAACCACTTCACCAGAGTCCGGTTGCTCAGTGCCAGCGATCATCCGGAACAAAGTCGACTTACCCGCACCGTTGCCGCCGACGATGCCGACAATCGCACCCGGTGGCACAGTAAAATCGAGATTGTCGATCAGTACACGATCACCAAAAGACTTGGTCACGTTATGGAACTCAATGACCTTATCGCCGAGACGCGGACCCGGTGGAATATAGATCTCGTTGGTTTCGTTACGGCTCTGAAACTCGCGTGAGTTCATTTCTTCGAAGCGTGCAAGGCGGGCTTTGCTCTTCGCCTGACGACCCTTTGCGCCTTTACGCACCCACTCCAGTTCGTGCTTGATCGCCTTAGTGTGTGCCTCTTCTTCTTTCTTCTCCTGCTCTAAGCGCTTTTCTTTCGCCTCAAGCCAGGTGGTGTAGTTACCCTGATACGGAATACCGTGGCCACGGTCGAGCTCCAGAATCCATTCCGCACAGTTATCCAGGAAGTAACGGTCGTGGGTAATGGCTACAACAGTGCCAGGGTATTCTTCGAGGAATTTCTCCAGCCAGCCGACAGATTCAGCATCGAGGTGGTTGGTTGGCTCGTCGAGCAAGAGCATGTCTGGTTTGGACATCAACAGGCGGCACAGAGCTACGCGGCGACGCTCACCACCGGACAGCTTGGTGACGTCGGCGTCCCAAGGCGGCAGACGAAGAGCATCGGCGGCAATTTCCATCTGACGGTCAACATCGTGGCCGTCCGACGCTTCAATGATGGCTTCGAGCTTGCCCTGCTTTTTGGCCAGCTCATCAAAATCAGCATCTGGCTCAGCATACGCTGCGTAGACCTGCTCCAGTTCGGCCTTGGCATTCATCAGCTCACTGAGACCGTCTTCAACGTTACCACGCACGTCTTTCGCAGGGTCCAGTTCCGGCTCCTGAGGAAGGTAGCCAATATTCAGGTCAGGCTGAGGACGAGCCTCACCAATGATATCGGTGTCGATGCCTGCCATGATCTTGAGCAGGGTCGACTTACCCGCGCCATTAAGGCCCAGAACACCAATTTTGGCGCCAGGAAAAAAGGATAATGAGATGTCACGCAGGATCTGTCGTTTAGGTGGAACAATCTTACCTAAACGGTTCATAGTGAATACGTACTGTGCCATGGGCATCGCCTCCGCAATGTATTTCGCCGCAACGCTACTGAAAAGCCCATAGAAAGGCAAATAAAGCCCATTATGAGGGGCCTCTGGTTGTTAAGGTGACAGACAATGACTAAGGTTAATAACCATAATCAGTCGTTAACGGACACCGCTTTACATGCTCCCGCATCATGGAGCCCCAGAGGCTAAATTTCACTCAGCCGCCACAAATCGGGCGAACACTCCCCTGTTTGTGCTGAGTTTTATATTTCTGACCGTCGTTCTGAGTTTTCAGAGCTGGCAGCAATGGCAGAATGCACGGCACGCATACAACATTGACGTTGAACGGACGCTTGACCACTACAAACGTCAGTCTGAACTGATCATCAAGGCCGGACTCCACGCAAACCAGATATTTACCCGCAGCTACGGTGATCAGCTTGAGGTCTACGCAAACCGCCCGGCAGACGCAGACACGGACGACCTCTGGGGACACGTAAGCGCCGCAATTTTTAACGCAACAGGCTTCTTCATCACCGATCAGAATGGCAAGGTGCTTAACCACTACGGCAGTCTGCTCAGCCCCACCGAGCCCGGCGATATTGAAAAAGAACTGCGTTCGCAGGGCCTGGATAAGGCCATTTTCTCATTACGCTACAGCCATCTGGGTGGTTATTACGTTGGCACACGCTTCAACACCAGCAATGGCCCGATGATTATGGTGTCACGACGCGCCTACAGTCATCTCTCTGAGATTATTTTCAGAGGTGGCTTCAATGGTTTTGAAATGGTGCTTTTCGACCGTCGGGATAATACAGTATCCATCCGCGAGCAGTTTTACTCAGATACTCTGCACCCGACTCTGTTAACCGAAGAAGAAACAAACAGCATTCTCTATCGTGACAGTATCCCCATGTCGCCATGGGACATTCTTGCTCTGCCTATTCAGGGGTACTGGAAAGAACAACTCATAGAAAGCATCCGAATCCCAGCCACTTTCCTTATCGTTTTTGCCATTCTTCTGATTGTTCTGCGTCGCTATCTCAGCCAACAGGGCGAGGCTGTTGTCGCTCTCCAGAAAGCCACAGAAGACACCGAACGCCGTGCCGACAGAGTGCTTCGCTCCATTGATGAAGCCTTTATATCTACGGATCATGAAGGGAGCATCGATTACCTGAACCCCAAAGCATTGTCATTACTTGGTCGTACAGAACCAGACCCTGTACTCGGCATGCCTCTTAAGGATATCTGGCCTGCACCCGATGCCCTTTGGAACAAAGGGCTTGCACCAGAAGCCATAGAGAGCCTGAAACCCGATCAGCGCGTTATGCAGGTCCAGCATGCCGACGGAAAGCATATTCTCGAGCAGAAAATGCAGATGCTGTATGACAATAAACAAGTCAGCGGCTACGTATGGTTACTCCGGGACATTACTGAGTCAGAGCAGGCCAAAGCCGCCCTCGAACACAGCAGAACCCGATACAAAGCTCTGTTCGAAGAGGCAGGTATCGCGCACGGTCTGCTTGATCTGAGTGAGTTCGACGGCACTGCCGATACCCTGAAAGTGGTCAGCGTGAACGAAGCCACACTGCAACTCGGCGACTTTGATACCTTGGAAGCGATGGGTGCTCACTATCAGCGCCATCCTGAATCCCTGACACCACTCCTCAAGGCACTGACCAGCAGTAAATCTCTCCGACTGCAACAAAACGAATGCGAACTCACCTTGCGTGACCGCAGCGGCCGCTCTATCGATATCTGGGCGAGCATCAGCTTCCGCACCAGTTCCAGCCATCAGGTATTACTGACCATGCTGGACATCACAGAACGCAAGCAGGCAACTGAGAAGATCCGGGAGCGTGAAGCTTTCTGGATGCACGTCATGGAAGCGATGCCTGATGTAGTCTACGTTCTTGACGTCAATGACCGGCTTGAGCAAAAAACGATTTTCTCCAACCGTCACGTCGCCCAGCTCTTAGGTTTTCCTGACAGTCGTGAGTACATCGAGCGCAGCTGGATGGATTATGTGATTGAAGACGACCTCGCACGTTGCAGAGACGGCCTGAGGAATATCAGGAATTCCATCAATGGCCAGACCATTGAAACCACCGCCCGCTTCCTTAATGCCGACGGCGAAATCAGGGTGCTCAAATTCCGTGATACACCGTTCACCTACGACAGCGACGGAAAAGTAGAGCGCTATATCGGCACCGGCAGAGACGTTACCGCAGACATTGAGAAGCAGGAACAGATCGTCGAGAGTGAACGCCGCTATCGCCTGCTGGCGGAGAACATGAATGACATTGTCTGGGCCACTGACGCCCAGCTCAATTTCAACTTCGTAAGCACCTCAGTGCAACGCCTGTTGGGTTATCAACCCGAAGATCTGGTGAATGGTGGAGTTACACGAATTTTCTCACGACCCGATCTCAAGCGGCTGGGCAAAGCTCTACAACACCAGATACAGATCGCCATCAACAGTCCAGAAACAGCTAAGCGCCGCAGCACCGTCATACGGGAAGATTTCTATGCTTCGGCCAGCAATGGCAGTCGTGTACTTCTGGAACTGCAAGCCAGCCTTCTGTGGAACGACAAAGGCGAACTTCAGGGGCTTCTGGGTATCTGCCGGGATGTCACCGAGTCCCGCAGTATTGAGCAGGAGCTTCAACTCGCAGCCGAAGTATTCGAGAACAGTAACGAGGCCATTCTGATCACAGATCAGAAGCTTAAAATCGCCAATACCAACCGCGCCTTCCAGCACATCACCGGTTATTCTGCCGAAGATGTCACAGGTAAGACTCCCGACTTCCTGATTTCATCTGAGCAATACGAAGAAGACCTGATTGAGAAAATCGGCGAGCGTCTGATGGTCGATGGTTACTGGCAAGGCGAGATTTCGTATCGTCGCCGCCAGGGCGATATGCGTACCGGCTGGGCTGGGGTCAGCGCGATTCGGGATCAGAATCGCGAAGTTCAGAGCCTGATCATCATTATGTCCGACATCACTGAGCGCAAAGCCAGCGAAGAGCGTATCCACAAGCTTGCCTATTACGACCCACTGACCGCTCTGCCCAATCGCAGCCAGATGCACGAAACACTGGATGGCATGCTCAAGCGAGCGCGCAAGCAAGGTCTCTGGGTGGTGCTGCTCTTTATCGATCTCGACCGATTCAAACCAATCAACGATTCTATGGGCCACCCTGCCGGTGACGAAGTATTGAAACAGGTTGCCGGGCGCCTGCGTAATTGCGTTAAGCAACGCGATCTTGTCTGCCGCATGGGAGGCGACGAGTTCACCATTGCGATCGCAGATCAGCCAAGTCACACAGCAGCTTCAGATACCGCCATCATCGTTGCTGAACGTATTCTCGAGTCACTGCATCAATCGTTTAACCTGAATCAGCGCGAAGTCTTTATCAGCGCCAGTATCGGCATATCTGTATACCCCAACGACGGTAACAGTGTCATAGAACTGCTGAAAAATGCCGACATGGCCATGTACCACGCCAAAGACATGGGGCGTGACAACATGCAGTTCTTCACAGCCTCAATGAATCGTAAAGCAGTCCAGTTACTCGAGCTTGAAAACGACCTGCGCCATGCATTAGCACGGAACGAAATGCAGCTCTATTTCCAACCACAATATCGCACAGACAGTGAAGAAGCCGTCGGTGTTGAAGTCCTGCTACGCTGGATTCACCCGACTCGGGGCATGATCTCCCCCGGCACCTTCATTCCTATCATCGAAGATACGGGTCTTATTGTACCTATTGGCCAATGGGTACTCGAAGAGAGCTGCCGTTGCTTTGTTCGCTGGCAGGCAGAGGAACAGCTCGGGCTTGAGCGTATTGCAGTGAATGTATCTGCGCGCCAGTTCCGTTCTGAAGATTTCCTCAATATTGTTAAAGACATCATCATCCGGACCGGCATTCGCCCAGAACAGCTTGAGCTTGAGCTGACTGAAAGCATCCTGATGGAAGATGTAGAACTTGCCATGGAAACACTGCGGGGGTTACGCGCCGCTGGCGTCAAAACCGCCATTGATGATTTCGGTACCGGCTACTCATCACTGAACTACCTCAAGCAGTTCCCGGTAGACACCTTGAAAATCGATCGCAGCTTTATCCAGAACCTGCCGGAAAACGCCGATGACGCTCAGATATCGCGAACCATCATCGCCATGGGCCACAACCTGGGTATGGGTATCATCGCAGAGGGGGTCGAAACCGCCGAGCAACTGACCTTCCTGCAGATGGCAAGGTGCGAAGAGGTTCAAGGCTTCTATTTCAGCAAGCCCATTGATGAAGCTTCGCTGATCAGAGATCTTGGCAAAAACTGAACATCAGTCATGATGATATGACACCTTCTCAAGTGCGAGGCGCGCAACTTTGCGGTAGAATGTGCACCTTAAAAATTTTTGATTATCCTACTTGAGGAAGCCCTGATGTTTAGCCGTGATATGAACATAGCGGATTTCGACCCAGATCTGTGGTCAGCGATGCAGTCTGAGGATGCCCGTCAGGAGCATCATATTGAGCTGATCGCCTCTGAAAACTACACCAGCCCACGCGTAATGGAAGCACAGGGCTCTCAGCTGACCAACAAGTACGCTGAAGGTTACCCAGGCAAGCGTTACTACGGTGGCTGCGAGCACGTTGACGTGATTGAGCAACTGGCTATCGATCGCGCCAAAGAGCTGTTCGGTGCAGGTTATGCCAACGTTCAGCCGCACTCAGGTTCTCAGGCGAACGCTGCCGTTTACTTCGCACTTTGCCAGCCTGGTGACACCATTCTGGGCATGAGCCTGGCGCACGGTGGTCACCTGACTCACGGTGCAGCGGTATCTTTCTCTGGTCGCGTTTACAACGCAGTTCAGTACGGTCTGAACCCAGAAACGGGTGAAATCGATTACGAAGAAGTTGAACGTCTGGCTCGTGAGCACAAGCCTAAGATGATCGTTGCTGGTTTCTCTGCGTACTCTCGCGTTGTTGACTGGCAGAAATTCCGCGAAATTGCCGATGAAGTTGGCGCTTATCTGTTTGTCGATATGGCTCACATCGCTGGCCTGGTTGCTGCTGGCGTATACCCATCACCGGTCGGTATTGCAGACGTAGTGACCACCACAACACATAAAACTCTGCGTGGCCCGCGTGGTGGCCTGATTCTGGCCAACGACGACGAAGACCTGAACAAGAAGTTCAACTTCGCAGTATTCCCTGAGTCTCAGGGCGGCCCACTGATGCATGTAATCGCAGCAAAAGCCGTGTGCTTCAAAGAAGCAATGAGCGAGGAATACAAAGACTACCAGGCTCAGGTAGTTAAGAATTCGCAGGCAATGGCCAGCACGTTCATCGAGCGTGGCATTAACGTCGTTTCTGGCGGCACTGATGATCACCTGTTCCTGGTTGACCTGATCGGTAAAGAGTACACAGGTAAGGATGCTGATGCGGCACTTGGTCGCGCTAACATCACTGTGAACAAAAACTCTGTACCGAACGACCCTCGCTCGCCGTTCGTAACCTCTGGTCTGCGTATCGGTAGCCCTGCGATCACCAGCCGTGGCTTCAAAGAAGAGCAGGCCACGCAACTGGCAGGTTGGATCTGCGACATTCTTGATGGCCTTGAGAAAGGTGAATCTGAAGCCGTTGAAGCATCAGTAAAAGAAAAAGTTGTCGCCCTTTGCGAACAGTTCCCTGTGTACAAATAAACACTGGAACAACGAAAAACCGGCCTGATGGCCGGTTTTTTTATGCCTGAATATTGAGACAGATCACTTGGGTCGCCTGTCAGCGTCACACGTATGTCACAAAGTTTTCATAGAGTAGTCATGCTTGAAACCTGATCCAGAAACAGAGGATTCCCGCATGTCCGATTCATGGAAACCCGTCACCTATGTTCAGCTCATCAACCTGATGAGTCACAACGAAAGCCAGCTGGAAGAGAGTGTCCGCCCTTTCTGGAACGCGATCCGGCTCCCTGCCGCTGAATTATGGCAACAACACCCTTGGGGCAATGAAGGCTGCGGGTTCTGGGTTCTGGCGACCGCCGGGCGTCACTGCATCTATTACAATGACCTCACCGAAGGTTTTTCTGTTGGCCAGTTCGAGCGCTGGGGCCACATCATCAATTACCAGAAGTCGAAGGCCGGTCTGCAGCATGCGATAGACAGCCTGTTACAACAGGAACCCCTGACTGAGACGGCATAGGGTCTGCCATGCCCTTCTAAACCTGTTTGAGCTGGCCAGAAATAACCTGTCTGGGCCGCGAGTATTTAATGATCCAGATCATATTTTGATTTCGCATCACTGGCCCAATCCTACGAATGTCAGTTGATCACCCCTGAAACGTACGTCAGACACCCCCACACCCTGAGAATCTTGGCTGGCTTACCCCTTACTTTCGCGCATCAGACAGTTGTTCAATAGCCTCAGACAACTTACAACAACCTCACTACAACACAGGATTTTCAATATGACTGAGGCAGTTACTCCAACAACCACGACTCGCATGACGGCTGGCGAGCGTGCAGGTATCCCTCCACGTCGTATGGACTTCAAGTTTGGTGACGATACCAAGCGCTACTGGTATGCAGACAACGCATTCCTGACCACCTTCTGGACCACACTGTCGGCACTGTTCCCTGCCGGAGAAACCTTCTTTATCGACTCAGTGAAAAACTATCGCCACGTGGTGACAGATCAGAAACTGAAAGACGAAATTTCCGGTTTTATCGGCCAGGAAGCTCTCCATACCAAAGAGCACCAGGCGTTTAATGACATGGCGGATCGCCACGGCCTGCCTAGCGGGCGTATCGACAAAGAACTCTGGGGCCTTCTGGATCTGGCGAAGAAAGTCTTCCCGAAAAAGCTACAACTTGCGACCACTGTAGCTCTGGAACACTACACCGCGATTCTGGCAGAGCAGCTTCTGCGTGACACCGACCACCAGGACAATATTCAGGATCGCGAAGCGCTGAAACTCTGGATGTGGCATGCGCTGGAAGAGAACGAGCACAAGTCTGTCGCCTACGATGTTTATGAACTGATTGGTGGCGGTTACTTCACACGCATCTTCGCCATGATTGTCGCAACCATTGGCTTTATTGTCTTCGTTGGCCAGGGACACCTGCGCATGCTGTGGGCAAACGGTACCCTGTTTGATATCAAAGACAACGCCAAAGGTTTCTGGAAATTACTGGGCTGGAAAGGGTTATTCCCACGTCTCTTCTTTAAATACATGGATTTCTACCGTCCGGGCTTCCACCCCAACGATCACGATACAGTAAAACTGTTAGAAGACTGGCGCGAGCGTATGCTCAACGAAGGCGGCCTTTTAGCAGAGCAGACTTACAGCAAGTCCAAGGCTGCCTGAGGCAAGTGCATTCTTCCCACCTCAACGAATGGCCGGAATTACTCCGGCCATTTCTTATTTTGATCATAATTCACTGATTGTTGCCCCGTCGCCACGTTCTTGGACACGCAAACTTCTTCTAAATTGTAGGATATAGCGCGATGACAGAGATGCGCTCCCTACAAAATATAGAAAACAGAGGCAGGTTTTCGTATGGCTACTATGACACAAGCACAGGGAACTCCACGGATCACCGCAGGCGAGCGAGCAGGTATTCCGCCCCGCCGCATGGACTTTGAATTCCCGGATGAAACAACGAAATACTGGTACGGTGATAGCGCCTTCCTGACAACATTCTGGGTGACGCTTTCAGCCCTATTCCCGGAAGGTGAAACCTTCTTCGTAGACAGCGTAAAAAACTATCGCAAAGACATTAAAGATCAGAAACTGAAAGATGAAGTATCAGGCTTTATTGGACAGGAAGCACTTCACAGTAAAGAACACGAAGCCTTTAACGACATGGCTGAAAAGCATGGCCTGCCAGCATTAAAGCTGGATAAAGAGCTCGGGGTTCTGTTCCGCCTGATCCGCAAATATGTACCGAAGAAAATGCAGCTGGCACTGACTGTGGCTCTGGAACATTACACCGCGATCATTGCTGAGCAGCTACTGCGCGAAGATTTCCATCAGGAAATGTTCCGTGACCGCGAAGCCCTGAAGCTCTGGATGTGGCACGCACTGGAAGAGAACGAACATAAAACTGTGGCCTTCGACGTATACGAGCAAGTCGGTGGTGGCTACCTGACCCGCGTCAGTACGATGCTGATCGGGACTCTGGTCTTCGCCGTGGTGGTAGGCAGTGGACACATAAGATTACTGAAAGCCGATGGTCAGCTCACCAACTGGAAAGCCAACTGGCGCGGTCTGAAGTTTCTCTGGGGCTGGAAGGGCTTGTTCCCTCGCCTTGGCCGCCAGTACTTCGATTTCTATCGCCCGGGTTTTCACCCAAGCGACCATGACACGGTCGAATTGCTTGAAGAATGGCGTCAGCGCATGCTGAACGACGGCGGCCTGTTAGCAGAGCAGACCTACAGTAAGAGCCGCAAGGCCTGAGTCAGCTTGAGCACCGCTCACTGACACGCCGGAATCAGGAAGATCCCCCTGATTCCGGCAGATTTTCAAATATTCTTCTATTTTCTGTAAATCCCGTTTGGCCGTAATTTACCCCCCTGGCAAAGAAAAACCCCCCATAAATCGTTATATTTTGACAGTTTTTCACCGATATTACGCTTTTTAGACACCTGTTTATCAGTTCGCTACGGTGATTTAAGCCACAACTTACTTAACCCTGTCTTTAAGACACCCCCGGCCACGCGTAAAATTTGGCATAGAGATACCTTCAACTGGAAAGTCTGGCCACGTCTAATAGACTCATCAAAACAACATCTACAACAAACATAAACCAACGCAGGTGTATCGTATGACTACTACAGCAACCGCTACTGCCCCAACTGGCAAGGTACGCATGACTGCAGGTGAGCGTGCAGGTATTCCGCCGCGCCGTATGGATTTCGAATTTTCTGAAGATTCCAAGCGCTACTGGTACGCGGACAACTCATTCCTGACGACTTTCTGGACAACACTGTCTTCACTGTTCCCGGAAGGCGAAACTTTCTTCGTTGATTCCGTGAAGAACTACCGTCACGAAATCAAAGACCAGCTTTTGAAAGACCAGGTGTCAGGCTTCATCGGTCAGGAAGCTATGCACTCGAAAGAGCACGCTGCTTTCAACGACATCGCTGAGCGCAATGGTCTGCCAGCCAACACTCTGGATAAAGAGCTGGGCATGCTGTTCAAGCTTGGTCGCAAAATTCTGCCTAAGAAGCTTCAGCTGGCTATCACGGTAGCGCTTGAACACTACACAGCAATTCTTGCTGAGCAGCTGCTGCGTGACGAGCGTCACCAGGAAAACATTCAGGACCCGGAAGCTCTGAAGCTGTGGATGTGGCACGCACTGGAAGAAAACGAACACAAGATTGTTGCGTACGATGTATACGAGACAATCGGTGGCGGTTACTTCACCCGTGTATTCGCAATGCTGGTTTCAACCATCTTTTTCTTCGCGATTGTTGGCCAGGGCCACATTCGCCTGATGTGGGCAGACCGTAGTCTGTTCAAACTGAAGGATAACCTGAAAGGCATCTGGTTCCTGTGGGGCTGGAAAGGTCTTTTCCCACAGTTGTTCTTCAAGTTCATGGACTACTTCCGTCCGGGCTTCCACCCGAACGACCACGACACCGTTCAGCTGCTGGACGACTGGCGTGAAAAAATGCTGCAGGAGGGTGGTATGCTGGCTGACCAGATCAAAAACCCTTCTCACGTTCGCACAACGGCTGCTTAATCAGCCGACAGGCAACGGAACATTCCGTTCTTGTCAGAGGGCCGCATCAGCGGCCCTTTTTTATTGCCGCAAAGGTAGAACCTGAGTACCATTGCGGCCAGTTTTTATCCGCTTTTCTTTGAACGGACCGCTCTTTAATATGCATTGCCCTTTCTGCGCACATCCGGAAACCAAAGTCATAGACTCACGTCTCGTGGCTGACGGTGAACAAATCCGTCGGCGCCGGGAATGCATCCTCTGTGGTGAGCGCTTCACCACCTTCGAAACTGCCGAGCTCGTTATGCCGCGAGTGATCAAGCAGGACGGAAAGCGTGAACCTTTTGACGAAGATAAGCTTCGTTCAGGCATCCAGCGCGCACTCGAAAAACGCCCTGTCAGCATCGAATCGATTGAGGCGGCCATCACTCATATCAAACAGAAACTCAGGGCCACAGGCGAACGCGAAGTCGCCAGCCGTGACGTAGGCGAATGGGTGATGGACGAGCTGCGCTCGCTGGACGAGGTCGCCTTCGTCCGTTTTGCATCGGTTTATCGCAGCTTCAAAGACCTTGAAGAATTCCGTGCCGAAATCGAACGGATCAGTCTGAAAGCAGCCTCTCCTGCGGTAGTTAAAGTGGTAGAGAGCTCAACACTCGCCTCTTCGGAAGCCTCAAAGGCCGGAACTGATGACCTTGGTAAGAAGGAGTCATCATGAGCCGCCTGTTGCCCAACGATCTGGAATGGATGGCTGACGCCCTCCGACTTGCAAAGAAAGGTCTGTACACCACCAGCCCTAACCCTCGCGTGGGCTGCGTTATTGTCAAAGACGGTGTCAAAGTCGGAGAAGGCTGGCACCAGAAAGCCGGTGAGCCGCACGCAGAAGTTCACGCTCTGCGCGCTGCCGGTGATGAGGCACGCGGCGCTACGGCTTACGTTACGCTGGAGCCTTGCAGCCACTATGGCCGAACGCCTCCATGCGCAGAAGGACTGATTAAGGCCGGCGTTGCCAGAGTCGTTGGCGCAGTCCGGGACCCTAACCCGAGCGTTGCCGGGCGCGGATACGAGATGCTCAGACAAGCAGGCATAGAGGTTGTCGAGTCGTGTCTCGAAGCTGAAGCAGGTGCGATCAATGCTGGATTTATGAAACGCATGCGCACAGGCCTGCCGTATGTGCGGATAAAGCTTGCAATGAGTCTCGACGGACGCACAGCGATGGCGTCCGGTGAAAGCCAATGGATTACAGGCAGCGCCGCCCGACGCGATGTTCAGGCGCTCAGGGCCCAAAGCTGTGCTGTCATAACCGGGGCCGAGAGCGTCATCATCGATAACCCGTCCATGACGGTGCGCCCTGACGAGGCGGGTCTGGATATTCCAGAAGGTCTGTGCCGGCAACCTCTGCGAGTCATCGTAGACGGTGCTCACCGTGTCAGTAACGAGGCTACGATCTTCGACAAGCCCGGAGACATTCTGATTGCTGCCCGCACGCCTCCAGCATCGCCCATTAACCGCGATACTAGTCTCGGGGCGCTGAATTATTGGGCTGGCGAGCGCGATGAACACACCGACATCGACGCTCTGTTGCGTCACCTTGCGACTCAGGGCAGCAATGAAGTTCTCATCGAAAGCGGAGCAAAACTCGCGGGTGCCTTTGTCAGTGCAGGCCTCGTCGACGAACTTATCGTATACTGCGCGCCAACATTACTCGGAAGTGACGCGCGGCCGCTGCTATCATTGCCACTCAGTGAGATGAAGCAGCAGATCCGCTGGCAATGGCAGGACGTTCGCATGGTCGGTAACGACCTGCGGCTGACGCTGCGCCCTGACACTTCTACAGCAGCAAAGAAGGCCTGACGTGTTTACCGGTATTATTGAAGCAGTGGGCAAAATAGCCAGCACCCGATCTGAACAAGGCGACCTGCGCCTACGGATCAATACGGGCAACCTGGATCTGAGCGATGTAAAGCTCGGCGACAGCATTGCAACCAATGGTGTCTGCCTGACCGTCGTTGCAGCCCATGCCGATGGTTTTGAAGCCGATGTATCGCGGGAATCTCTCGCTCACACCCGGATTGCTCAGTGGGCACCGGGTACCCGAGTAAATCTTGAGAAAGCGATGCTGCCGACGACCCGTATGGGCGGCCATATTGTCAGTGGTCATGTCGACGGTGTTGGTGTTGTCCGCGGACGCAAGGCTGATGCGCGCTCAATCCGCTTTGACATCGAAGTGCCCGCCGATCTGCGTCGCTACATAGCCGCCAAAGGCTCAGTCACCGTCGATGGTGTCAGCCTGACGACGAACGCACTGACGGCAACAGGTTTTGAATTGAACATTGTGCCTCATACGGCGCAGGAAACGACTCTGGCCGACCTGGAAGCCGGAGCAGAAGTTCACCTTGAGGTCGACGTGATTGCACGTTACCTCGAGCAGCTTCTGGGACAAAAAACACACGATGAAAGTCGCCTGACACCAGCGTTCCTCGCTGAGAACGGCTTCTGGAAATAACCGGGAAGTATTATGGCTCTGAACAGTATCGAAGAAATTATTGCCGATATCCGCGATGGTAAAATGGTTATCCTGATGGATGACGAGGATCGCGAAAACGAAGGCGATATCATTGTAGCGTCTGAGAAAGTTACCCCCGACATAATCAACTTTATGGCAACAGAAGCCCGTGGTCTGATCTGCCTGACTCTGACAGGTGAACGCTGTGATTATCTGGGGCTGCCATCGATGGTTGCGGGCAACGGTGCTAAGTTCTCTACCCCCTTCACCGTCTCTATCGAAGCGGCAGAAGGCGTTACCACTGGTATTTCAGCAGCAGACCGTGCAGCAACTATCCTCGCCGCTGTAAACCCGATGGGCAAGCCAGATGACATCGTGCAGCCAGGTCATATCTTCCCACTGCGAGCGCGCCCGGGCGGTGTACTGAGCCGTGCTGGTCATACCGAAGCAGGCTGCGACCTCGCTCGCCTGGCTGGCCTGATTCCATCGGCAGCCATTGTTGAAGTCATGAACGCCGATGGCACCATGGCCCGCCGCCCTGACCTCGAAGTCTTCGCAGAAAAACACGGCCTGAAGATCGGCACTATTGCCGACCTGATCCAGTACCGTATGGCGAACGAAAAAACCATCGAGGTCGTATCGGAAGACAAAGCACATACTGAATTTGGTGACTTCAACCTCATTACCTTCCGCGACACGATTCAGGGCGAAACACACCTCGCTCTGACGATGGGTGATATCCAGCCGGAAGAACCGACTCTGGTTCGCGTTCAGACCAATAATATGATCCGCGACGTACTGGGTCTGCGCTCCTGCGAATCTGGCAGCTGGTCGTCGACCGCAGCCCTGGAGCATATTGCGAAAGAAGGCAAAGGCGTCCTGGTTCTGCTTTCAGCGGATCAGAAAGAAGACGTCAGCGCCTCGCTTGATAACTTCTTTGGCCGCGCCAAGCCTATGCGTAGCCCGAACACAGACAGCAGCGGTGCCTTCCTGACGATCGGCACTGGCTCTCAGATTCTGCGCGAACTGAACGTCCGTAAGATGAGACTGCTCAGCTCTGAAATGAAATACAGTGGCATCTCGGGTTTTGATCTCGAAATCACCGAATATCTGCCATTCAGCGAATAATTGACCGACAGGAAATCATTATGAAACACATCCGTACAATCGAAGGGAATCTGACCCCGAACGACGGCAAGTACGCCATCGTAGTTGGCCGCTGGAACGCCTTTGTTGTTGAAAGCCTGCTCGAAGGTGCTGTCGACTCTCTTACGCGCCATGGCGTTGAAGCAGACAACATCACCATTATCCGCGCACCAGGCGCAGTTGAAATTCCGCTGGTCGTGAAAAAAGCAGCAGCGTCTGGCAAATACGATGCAGTCATCGCACTGGGTGCTGTCATTCGTGGTGGTACGCCGCACTTTGAGTTTGTTGCGGGCGAATGCTCGAAAGGCCTGGCATCTGTCATGATGGAATACGATATCCCGGTAGCTTTCGGTGTTCTGACCGTCGACACCATCGAACAAGCTATCGAACGCTCTGGTACCAAGGCAGGTAACAAGGGTGAAGAAGCAGCAATGTCAGCCTTTGAAATGGTTGCCCTGCTCAAAGCAATGGAGGCGTAAGGACAATGTCCCGAGCTTCTGGCCATCAGAAATCCAGCCCAGCTGCGCGCCGTAAAGCGCGTCGCTTTGCATTGCAGGCACTGTATCAATGGCAGGTGTCTGGTAGCGGTCTTGGCGACATCGAAGCCGAATTCCGCACTGACAACGACATGAGCAAAGTGGATGACGAGTATTTCCACGATATTCTTCATGGCGTGCCCAAAGAAAAGAGTGTACTGGACGAAAAAATTCAGCCGTTCCTGGATCGTCGCATCGATGAGCTGACTCCAGTAGAACTGGCGATTCTTCGCTTAGGCGCCTTTGAAATGTGCCACCGTATTGATGTGCCTTACAAGGTCGTCATTAACGAGGCCATTGAGCTGGCGAAGACCTTCGGCGCAACCGACGGTCATAAATACGTTAACGGTGTTCTCGATAAGCTGGCACAACGCGAGCGTATGGTGGAAATACGTGGCGGTAAAGGCTGACTTTTGGCGCGGTCTTCAGAGTTTGACCTGATCCGCGACTGTTTTTCTACCGGTTACCCGGCAGCGAGTGACTTGCTGCTGGGGATTGGTGACGACTGTTCCCTGATCACTCCCCCCTCCGATATGGAACTCGCCCAGAGCATTGATACTCAGGTTGCGGGTGTGCATTTTCCTGCTGATGCTCCGCCTGGCCTGATTGCTGGCCGTGCACTGCGCTGCGCCACCAGCGACCTTGCTGCTATGGGCGCTGTACCGCAAGGCTTTCATCTCGCCCTGACACTGAACAACAGCGAAGACTGGTTTCTCCGTGACCTTGCTGCTGGCCTACGCCTCACAGCTAATACGTTAAATATGCCGTTGTTAGGCGGCGATACTACGTACGGCGAACATCTGACCATTACCGTTGCTGTGCAAGGCTGGTTGCCACGAGGACTGGGCTTACGACGCGATGCCGCGCGTCCGGGTCAGGACATCTGGCTCACCGGCAAGGTCGGAGGAGCAGCACTGATACTCGACGACGTCCTCCGGGACCCGACAAGAGACGATCAGGAAACTGCCCCCTACTATCACCCCAGAGTGCACCTGTCGTTTGGGCACCTGCTGCTGAGCCTGGCCACCGCCGCCATCGATATCTCAGACGGACTGATTCAGGATACCCGCCACATAGCGAATGCTTCCGGTGTCGTGATGAATCTGGATGCTGAGAAGATACCTACCGCAGTCAATGGGGAACATCCACGCTGGCATGAATGTCTGACTGGTGGTGACGATTACCAGCTACTGTTTACCGCACCCGCCAATGCCCGCGAGCGCATTGAAGCCTGCGCATTAACGGCAGGGTTACGCGAGTGCCGGATCGTAGGTAGCGTCACTGCCGGCGACGCAGATGTCTGCGTCCACAAAAATAATGAATTACTGGTATTCAGCAAAGAAGGGTACACCCACTTCCGTAGCTGATACTGCTCTGAGATTCACACAGGACGATTGCCATGAATACTCACAACAGATTTCTTGCCGTACTGGGCACATTTCTTTTTATCATCAGCATGAGCGCCCCAGCACTCAGTGACAGCGCTTATATTGATGTCAGCGGTCAGGGGGAACTGGATGTTTATCCGGATTTCCTGACGCTTTCCGTTGAACTCAGTGCGACAGAAAAAGACGTTGTACGCGCAAAAAACAAAGTCGATGACGCTTTCGCTCAACTATCGAAAGTCGCAGAGGAACACGGCATTGCCGAAGACGATATCGAATCAGTCCGGATCAGCAATTACCCTCAATGGGAATATCAGGGCAATGGCAAACGCGAGCTGATCGGTCACCGGGTTATTCGCCCTGTTACCATCACTCTTCGTACGCTGGATAAATACGGCCCGTTTCTTGAAGAAGTCCTGATCGACGAGCGCTACCGTATTCAGAACACCAGCCTGGGCTTTGATAAGCCCGCAGAGCACGAGAGCAAAGCCCGCCGCCTGGCCTTACTGGATGCCAAAGCTAAAGCAGAAGAAATGGCGGCCACTCTGGGGCAGAAAGTGACAGGTGTACTCTGGATTCAGGAGCAGGCTGCGCACTTCCCACAGCCAGTTATGATGATGGAAAGCGCCCCGATGATGCGGTCTGCCAAAGCGGACAGCGGCAGCGGTATGAAAATTCAGGAGCAGACCATCAGCCAGCAGGTTCAGGTCCGCTTCGAGATGGAAAAAGACTGACTGAGCGAGCGAAATACCAGAGATGAGCGAAACACCCGAGATACAACCGGGTCGCTACCGCCACTATAAGGGTAGCGACTATGAAGTGTTTGGGCTGGTCCGACACAGTGAAACAGAAGAGTGGCTGGTTCATTACCGCACGCTCTACGGTGACTTCAGCCACTGGGTACGCCCCCTGACCATGTTCACAGAACAAGTGACGACGACCGAAGGAACACAACCGCGCTTTCGTTACATCGGCGTTTACAGCGGAGACGTCGAGTGACCCCTGCCGTAAACGCCGCGAAAAAAGGCGGCATAACATATGAGCTGCTTGAATACAGCCATGATGCTAACGCTGAAAGCTACGGTCTTGAAGCGGCTGAGAAACTCGGGCTGCCCCCAGACAGTGTCTTCAAAACATTGTTGGTCAGCCTGACTGGCCATAAAAGTACACTGGCTGTCGCAGTACTGCCCGTCTCTAACACCCTGAGTCTGAAATCCATCGCTAAAGCGGTGGGTGCCAAGAAAGCCGAGATGGCCGATCCTAAAGTCGCTGAGCGCACCACCGGATACGTCGTAGGAGGCATCAGCCCACTGGGGCAAAAAAAGGCGCTCCCGACTGTGATTGACGCCTCAGCACAGGCTCTGCCACGCATTCATATCAGTGCAGGGCGCCGCGGGCTGGAAATTGCACTACATGCTGACGATCTGGCGACATTGAGCAGAGGCATTTTCGCTAAAATTACGGCAGAATAGGCTTTTTACATCAAGGCACCCTAGGCTGTTCATGAACGCCCTGCGATTAATTCCGGTTTTACTTGTCACCCTGCTGTTCACTCTGACTGGCTGCGCGCCCCTGGACTATCAGGCCGTTCAGCTCGATTCACCCGAACAGCCTGCTCAGACCGATGGCTACATCAACAAAGAAGTCAGCGAAGGCGTGCATGTTATTGAAGTGCGCCACGAGAGCTTACCTGCCATGATGCTGACCAAAGAACGGACCCTGAGTAATCTCAAAGATATCTGGCACCGCCGGGCCTCAGAGCTCTGCAAGAAAGGTTACCAGGGAGAGCCAGAAATCATCCGCCCGGATGAAGCCAGAACAGACGAGTTCTATTGCACACTCAATGTCTGCCAGAAATACTTACTGGCCTCAGGCGTTGCCTATTGCAAAGCGACTTACGAACTCTGATCTGACTCAGTCAGTGCCTGAGGGTCCATCAGAGACTCTAACTCTTCGCGGCTCAGATCCGTCATCTCTGCCGCAACATCCAACACCGGACGCCCTTGTTGATACGCGGCCTTGGCTACCTCAGCCGCCTTCAGATAACCAATAACAGGATTAAGCGCTGTCACCAGTACCGGATTCTTTGCCAAAGGTTCAGTCACCGATGTTTCACGTACCGTAAAGCCAAGAATTGCATCGTCGGCCAGGCTGGTCGCAGAGCGACTCATTAGCTGCATGCTGTCGAGCAACCTGCTCGCAAACAAGGGCAGCATCACGTTCAGCTCAAAATTACCGGACTGCCCAGCCACGGTAATTGTTGTATCGTTCCCAATCACCTGAGCACAGGCCATCGCGACGGCTTCCGGAATCACCGGGTTCACCTTACCGGGCATGATGGATGAGCCAGGTTGCAGAGCGGGCAGCTCTATTTCGCCCAGCCCTGCAAGAGGCCCTGAGTTCATCCAGCGCAGATCATTCGCTATCTTCATCAAAGCGACGGCAAGAGTCTTCAGGGCGCCAGACACCGCCACCACAACATCCTGCGCTCCCATGCCCGCAAAGCGACTGTTCGCCGGATAGAAACCCTGCTCTGCCGAACTGCTGAAATCAGTGCTTATATCGCTGTTAAGGTAGGAATTCAGATAGCGACATACACTTTCAGCAAAATCATCATCGGCATTCACGCCGGTACCAACAGCAGTACCACCAATCACCAGCCCCTGTAATTCACGGCCAGCCTCGTCAAGGTTACGCATGGCGTGTTCGATCTGTGCCGACCATCCTCCTAACACCTGATCGAAACGTACGGGCATCGCGTCCATCAGATGCGTACGCCCGGTTTTCGTAATATGTGCAAGCGATGCCGCCTTCTGCTCCAGAACTTCGACAAGATGAGAGAGCGCCGGCAACAGCTCTTCTGACAAAGCAATAAAGCCCGACACGTGCAAGGCGGAAGGAATCACATCATTACTGCTCTGGCTCGCGTTGACATGATCATTAGGCGAGACCTCAGAGCCAAGTGAACGCGACGCCAGTGTTGCAATCACCTCGTTCGCGTTCATATTTGAACTGGTGCCCGACCCCGTCTGGAAAATATCGACGGGGAAATGACTTACTAATGCCGGATCACTCAATAACTGATCGACGGCTTTGACAATGGCAGTAGCCCTACCGGAATCCAGCGTCTCCAAAGAGAGGTTTGCTTCAGCCGTTGCCCGCTTTAGCGTGAGAAGTGCACGAACAAAACGTTCAGGCATTGGCTGACCTGAAATAGAAAAGTTATCAATCGCTCTTTGAGTCTGAGCGCCGTACAAAGCATCGGCAGGCACCGGCACTTCGCCCATGCTGTCACGTTCGGTCCTGAATTGAGAGGCCATGTTACTGCTCCGTTTTAAATATAGAGTTTTGTCTGTCTGCAGGCTGAGGAGTTCAATTGACGGAGTCGAGACTATCCCGGGCTTCGAGTACTCTGGCAAAGTTCTCTTCAATCCAGTCAGCGAGTGCCATCACTTTTTCTGAAACCTCTTCCCCCATTGGCGTCAGGCTGTACTCGACAAAAGGCGGAACGACCGGATGGGATACCCGGCTAACGAAGCCATCTTTAACAAGAGCCTGAAGTGTCTGAGCCAACATTTTCTCGCTGACGCCATCAATTTTTCGGCGCAGCTCGCTGAAACGGTGTGTGCCGGTACGCAAACCAATCAGTACCAGAACGCCCCAACGACTCGACACATGATTCAGAACATCCCTTGACGGACAGGGGGCTGCAAAGAGATCTCCGCGTTCGAAGCGTTCTGATAGCTTCGGCGACTTTTTTGTTTCTGAAGGTCCACTCATCATACTTACCTTTTGGTGCGTACTTACTAAAAGTAAGTATAGCGTCTAAAGTGGTTTCATCACACAACGAAAGCACATACGGAGTACATACAATGATTGCAATCACCGGAGCCTCAGGCCAACTCGGACGCCTTGTTATCGATGAACTGCTCACGACAACACCTGCATCAGAAATAACCGCACTGGTAAGAACCCCAGAAAGTATCAGTGATCTCGCTGAGCGCGGGATCACCGTCCGCCAGGCTGATTACAATGAACCAGGCACGTTGATCGAAGCCCTCAAAGGCACTAAAAAATTATTGCTGATTTCTTCAAGTGAGGTGGGACAACGTGCCCAGCAACATCAGAATGTCATTAACGCTGCGAAAGAAAATGGCATAGGGCTGATTGCCTACACCAGTATTCTGCACGCCGATACCTCGCCCCTCGGGCTTGCCGAAGAACACCGTGCCACCGAAGCCATACTATCGGAATCTGGCATTCCGTTCGCCCTGCTGCGCAATGGCTGGTACAGCGAAAACTACACAGCAGGCATTCCCGCAGCGCTTCAGCTGGGCACACTCTACGGCTGTGCAGGCGATGGTCTGATCGCGTCTGCAGCCCGAGCAGACTACGCCGCTGCTGCTGCGAAAGTATTTACCATGGACAATCAGAGTGGCAAAATTTATGAACTGTCTGGCGATAAAGCCTACACACTCGCAGAGCTGGCGGCGGAAATCAGCCAACAAACCGGGAAAGAGATCGGTTACGTCAACCTTCCTGAAGCAGACTATGCGTCAGCCCTTGAGCAAGCTGGCTTACCTGCACCACTGGCACATATGCTTGCCGATTCAGACACGGGGGCTTCACAGGGAGGTTTGTACGATAAAAGCCAGACTCTGAGCGGACTCATTGGCCGACCAACGACGCCCATCGCAGAGTCAGTGAAAGAGGCACTGAAGGGAGGTTAACCAGATCTTCATTACTCTGAGAAAGAAGGGCGCCTGCCGGGTTAAGCCAGGCGTCCTTATTCAGATCCAGCAAGAAAGCGGCGGACATCACGTTCATGGCGAAAAACATGAAGAATAAACACCTTGCTGTTCTCAACTCGGTAGAAGACACGGCAAGGGTTAACAATAACTTCGCGGTAAGGAAAACCCTCGAGTTCCAGAGGGAAACGCCCCGACTCAGGAAATTGGGCAAGACGCTCGACAACTTCAAATACACGAGACACCAGCTCACTGGCTGCCACCGGATTAGAGAGCGCTATATATTCTGCTAACGACTCAAGATCCTGAACAGCTGCCTCCGTCCAGATTACTTCAACCGGAGTTATTTCATCCATTTTAAAAGCCGGTCCTTAGCTTCACTATGAGACATAACGCGACCATCCTTAACCGCTTGCTCTCCGCGAGCGATCCCTTCAAGGATGCTCATGCGGGTCATCAACTGCTCGTAATCATCAACATCCAAAAGATACGCCGATGGCTGACCATGTTCTGTAATCAGCACAGGCTCTTTGGTTTCGTGAAGATCAGCAAGAATGCGGGTTGCCTGACGTTTCAGGCTGGTCACTAGCTCAGTTTTCATAGCTGATACTCGACAATATAAAGTATCACTATAGTATCACTTATGACGATAACGCAACCATCGAAAAATCTTATGCCACGGCGGAATAGTTACTATCGAGAGGATAATCATCAGAGGAGTAAGCCACTTTACCGCGCGATTATAATCAGTATTGATCCAGAAATAGGCGTGTCGAATCATGAGCTCATCCAGTAAGGCTTGATCATTTTTACGAATTTGTGCCACGAAGTTGTAATTTCCATCGACTGAACGACGAACTTTATCGATACATAACCTTTGACCGAGAAGTCCCTCTCTGAAAGCCTGCCATAGTCCCGCCTGAGCCGAGCGAGGCTGATTTACCACTACCTTTTTAAATGGAAAGTCACTGACGAAGTGCACGACAGGCCCATATTTACCGGCTTTTATCCTCCTGACTACTCCACATTCACTTCGTCTATCTTTCAATAACTCTTCGGATGGAGAGGGCTTTGATCCGACATTAATTAGAACAAGAATAAATAGAGGTAAATATCTCAAAAGTGAGACAACAACATCCTTGCGATAATTTTCCATTTCAAGATCCTACTGGAATAAAAAAACGCCACTGCATTTTCATGCAGTGACGCTTTTATCAGAATGCCTCAGCTATTAAGCAGTTTTGTTCTTCTTACGGTTCTGGTTTGCCTGCAGTTTCATAACCGAAACGATGACTTTCTGGTACCAGGAACCCAGAGTACGAACCATCAGGTCAAACGCAACAGCATCTGGGCCAATCAGTACGCGACGCTTGTTTTTCTTAACGCCATTGATGATGGTTTTTGCTGCTTTGTCTGGTGTGGTGATAAACAGACGCTCGAATTCTGCTTTGGAGTCATCTGCGCTTGCGCCAGTGATTTCAGACGACTTCTCGTTGAAGCGAGTCGACTGAGCAATATTGGTTTTGATACCACCTGGGTGTACACAGGTAGTACTTACACAAGAACCTGCAATATCCAGATCCTGACGCAGAGATTCGGTCAGACCGCGTACCGCGAACTTAGAAGCATTGTAGCCGCTCATCAGGGGCTGAGACGCCAGACCAAAGATACTGGAGATGTTCACAATGTGGCCTTCACCAGCGGCTTCCATGTGTGGCAGGAACGCTTTCGTGCCGTACAGTACGCCGTAGAAGTTGATGTCCATGATCCACTTATAGTCTTCAATAGACAGATCACCCACGGTACCCGCCAGAGCAACACCCGCGTTGTTGAACACCAGGTTCGCTTTACCATGGTCTGCGACAACCTGATTTGCCCATGCGTAGAAGGCGTCTTTATCAGATACGTCCAGTTTCTGGGTAGTAATCTTAACCGGATATTGTTTAAGCATCTCGGCCGTCTCAGCGAGACCTGCTTCGTTAACGTCGCTCAGTGCAACGTTACAGCCATTCTGTGCCAGGTTGATAGCCAGCGCACGGCCAATACCAGAACCTGCACCGGTTACTGCTGCGACTTTTCCGCTCAGATTTTTCATATTTTTCTCCTTCAGGCATCAGGCCGACGCCTGAAAAGTGTCTGTTGTCATACGTTTTTTATGATGGCTAAACTGTACGTTAACTCACCGTATTTCAAAGGGTGCTTTCGGCCAATATATGATCAGAAAACACCCCGCTTTGGCGTAATTTAAAATCACTCAACGCATAGTGTGATCAGCACGTTTGAAGTTTTTCGCCAGCAACCAGAACGCCCAGCTAAACCCCGGGAACATAGCGATTACTTTGCCGCTTTTGCTCTTATACCAGGAGTTACAACCGCCTTTTTCCCAGACGGTTTTCTTCATTTCGCTGTGAATATGGTTGGTGTAACGCTCTTCCGCCTCAGGTGTCACTTCGATCGATTTAGCATGCGCACCACGCACTCGGTGAATTGCCTGCATGATGTAGTTCATCTGGGCCTCGATAACGAAGATCGCTGACGTGTGGCCAATACCTGTATTCGGGCCGGTCACAATGAACAGGTTCGGGAAATCAGGAATGACTGTACCCAGGTAAGCGCGAGGATAATCTTCCCAGACATCACTGATCGCTTTTCCACCACGACCAACAACCGGGTAAGAGATAACGCCATCGGTTGCGTCGTAGCCGGTGGAGTATACGATCAGATCAAAATCGAGTTTCTCACCCTTCTCTGTATTAATTCCAGTTTCTGTGATTTCGTCGATACCGTCAGTTTTATCGTGCAGGAACACGTTATCGCGACAAAACGCTGGGTAGAGGGTGTTCGACAGAATAATACGCTTACAACCGATCGTGTAATCAGGGGTTACTTTGGCGCGCAACTCCGGATCTTTAATCTGACGTTTGATATGTGCCAACGCTGGTTTTTGCGCAGCGGCCTTGAGGCCGGCTTCAGAATATTTAAAACCAAGAATACGGGTTTCAAGCGCCCAGTAAATACTCCAGCGAAGCAGCTTATAGATAAACTTATTTTTCAGGAGTGCACGCTGCCATGGCTTAAATTTCTTATCGTGACGCGGCATAACCCAATGCGGAGTACGCTGAAAAACGTGCAGTTCTTTCACGTCTTTGGCGATTTCTGGAATTATCTGGGCTGCACTCGCGCCGCTACCAATAATGGCAACTTTTTTGTCTTTATAGTCGTAGCTGTGGTCCCAGTCGTTGGTGTGGAACGACTTACCTTTAAAGTTATCCTTACCCTTAAAGTTCGGAATAACCGGTGTGCTCAATGGACCAGAGGCATTAATAATAAACTGGCTCTCGTAAACTTCGCCGTTATCGAGGTGGATATGCCAACGGCTGATGTCATCCTGCCACTCAACTTTAGCAACGTTACAACCCGTGTGCGTGCGCTCACGCAGGTTGTATTTACTGATAACGAACTCTGTGTACTCGTTCAGCTCTTTCTGATTGGCGAACATCTGCGTCCACGGGTACGGCTCATGCGAAATGGAATACAGCGGTGACTGAACATCGACCGCAGCACCCGGGTAGGTATTCTGAGACCAGGTGCCGCCCATAAAGCTGCGACGTTCAAGGATGACGAAGTCTTCACGTCCCTGCTTGATCAGGTTAATAGCGGCGCACTGTCCACCAAAGCCGCTACCGATAATGACAATGTTGTGTTGCTGCATCTTGCTTTACCTCGTTCATTAAACGCACGCCCGCCAATCTGACGACACACGATGTCACTTTACTTCTGACGACACGTGATGTCAAATAGCCAAATGACGTCTACCAATACCACCTCATCGGGCCGCAGTTACCGGGGTTTAACCCCTGAGCAGCGCACTGCCCAACGCCGCGAACGCTTCGTTGAAGCCGGCCTGAACCTGTTCGGGAACGAAGGTTTTCACGCCACAACGGTCCGTAAACTCTGCAAAGAAGCCGGCCTGACCGATCGATACTTCTACGAAAGTTTCTCGTCTATGGAGGAGTGCCTGATTGAGGTGTACGAGCGATGCTTGCAAGGTATTCTTGCCCGATTGCAGAAGTCTCTCATTAACCTCGAGGGCAAGACCTTCCCGGAAGAGTTGATCCGTAGGCTCCTCAATGACTTCTTCGCTGAGATGGAAGACCCCAGAGTAGCCAAAGTCTGTATGTTTGAAGCTGAAGGCGTCAGTGATTACATGCACGGTCTTTACAATGATTATATTCGCCGCTTTGTTATGGTTCTGATGGGCGCCTCACGGGCTTATGTCAAAGAATGGCCACTCAATACCGAAGAAACAGAAGTCCTCGGCAATGCAATCGTTGGTGGTATTATTCAGGCCACTCGCAACTGGGCCGTCAATGACTATCACCTGAGCCGCGAATCACTAGTGAACGGTATCATGGTCATTTTCAAAGGCTCTCAGCTTCTCTTAGGCGAAAAATGAAACTCGAAGACATTCGCAAGCTGCATCAGAAAAAATATCGTCAGCTTCACCAGAAGTTTCTGGTCGAAGGCGAGCACCTGATTCTGGAACTCGAGCGAGCTGGTGCTGATAACCCAGTACTGGTGCGGAATACGATCCTGTACGTGACTGAACAGCACAAAGACTGGCCTGCGCCCTTCGAGAAGAAAGTCATCAGCAATAAGCAGATGTCTCAGTTATCGGACACGAAATCACCGCAAGGTATGATCGCCGTTGTAAATATGGCAGACCTGTCTCCTGCGTCAGCGCCTGAGCTTAAGTCTGTCTACCTTCACGAAATTCAGGACCCGGGGAATCTGGGCACCATCATCCGCACTCTCGGCTGGTTTGGTGGTTTCCGCCTGCTGCTCAGCCCCAACAGCGTTGATCCATATAACCCGAAGGTGGTTCGTTCCAGTATGGGTGCCATATTCCATGTCCCGATGGAACTTGATGTCGGCCTGATGTCTCTGCCCCACCGCTTCCGCAATATCGCCACGCTGGATATGCATGGAGAGCACATGAGTCACTCTTCGTTCAGGGGCTGCGACTGCTACGTCTTCGGCAATGAAGCCAGAGGCGTACCGCGCGAAGCACTCGAAACGATTGATCCGCATACCTTTACAATCAACGGCTGTGGTGCCATCGAATCTCTGAATCTTGCAACAGCGGTTAATATGGCGGCGTACGAGATCAACCGTCTCTGACTCTTTACAGTTTTATCTGATCATAATCCGCCCGACGGCGTTGCCCATTTCCGGTACTTGAGGGACAATAGCGCCCCTTTTTCGGCTGCCCCTGATGATGGTTGCCGACAATGCTAAGCAATCGTGATCAGGAGTCGTTACATGACCACCCGTACCGAACTGGCAAATGCCATCCGCGCACTCAGCATGGACGCCGTGCAGAAAGCCAAGTCAGGACACCCAGGCGCCCCGATGGGCATGGCAGACATCGCCGAAGTTCTCTGGAACGACTATCTGAAACACAACCCGGAGAATCCGGAATGGGCCGACCGCGACCGCTTTATCCTGTCTAACGGTCACGGCTCTATGCTGATTTACTCCCTGCTGCACCTGAGCGGTTACGATCTGTCAATCAACGATCTGAAAAACTTCCGTCAGCTGCACTCCAAAACTCCGGGTCACCCAGAGTACGGTTATGCACCGGGCATCGAAACCACCACGGGTCCATTGGGTCAGGGTATCGCCAATGGTGTCGGTATGGCACTGGCAGAGAAAGTTCTGGCAGGTCAGTTCAACCGTGAAGGCCACGAGATCGTTGATCACAACACCTACGTATTCCTGGGCGACGGCTGCATGATGGAAGGTATCTCCCACGAAGCCTGCTCTCTGGCTGGCACACTGGGTCTGGGCAAGCTGATTGCCTTCTACGATGACAACGGCATTTCTATTGATGGCGAAGTGGAAGGCTGGTTCACTGACGATACCGTTAAGCGTTTCGAGTCCTACGGCTGGCAGGTGATTCCTAAGGTGAATGGCCACGACCCTGAAGAGATCAAGCAGGCTATCGACACCGCACGTGCGAACAGCGATCAGCCAACCCTGATCTGCTGCAAAACCATCATTGGTTTCGGTTCACCGAACAAAGAAGGTAAAGAAGAGTGCCACGGCGCGCCTCTGGGCGACGACGAAATCGCGCTGACCCGCGAGCGTCTGGGCTGGAAACACGGTTCTTTCGAAATTCCTGAAAACGTATACGAAGGCTGGAGCGCGAAAGAAAAAGGCGCTGCGGCAGAATTCGCATGGAATGACAAGTTCGCGGCATATGAAGCTGCCTACCCAGAGCTTGCTGCTGAGTATAAGCGTCGTATCGCGGGTGACCTTCCTGCAGACTTCGCGGCGCAGGCCGATGCCTACATCCGCGAATGTCAGGAAAAAGGCGAGACAGTTGCTTCGCGTAAAGCGTCTCAGAACACACTCAACGCCTTCGGCCCAATGCTGCCTGAATTCCTCGGCGGCTCTGCCGACCTCGCAGGCTCTAACCTTACGCTGTGGAACGGTTGCAAAGGTGTGAGCGAGACTGACGCTTCTGGTAACTATATTTTCTACGGCGTGCGTGAATTCGCTATGAGCGCCATGATGAACGGTATTGCACTGCACAAGGGCTTCGTACCGTACGGCGCCACCTTCCTGATGTTTATGGAATACGCACGTAATGCCGTACGCATGGCTGCCCTGATGAAGCAGCGTGCGATTTTCGTCTACACCCACGACTCTATCGGTCTGGGCGAAGACGGCCCGACCCACCAGCCAGTGGAGCAAGTGGCGAACCTGCGTAATACTCCAAACCTGCAGACCTGGCGTCCTTGTGACACGGTTGAATCTGCGGTGGCGTGGAAATCCTCTGTTGAGCGCAAAGACGGCCCATCGGCGCTAATCTTCTCTCGTCAGGGTCTGCCTCATCAGGACCGTAACGCCGAGCAGGTTGCCGCCATCGCCCGCGGCGGTTACATCCTGAAAGACTGTGCAGGTACGCCGGACGCCATCATCATCGCGACCGGTTCTGAGGTCTCACTGGCGATGGAAGCGGCTGAGAAACTGAGCGATAAGAACATCCGCGTTGTTTCTATGCCTTCTGCCGAAGTCTTCTGTGCACAAGGTGCTGAATACATGGAGCAGGTACTGCCAGCAGCAGTCTCTGCTCGCGTTGCGGTTGAAGCACTGCACAAAGACTACTGGTACAAGTTTGTCGGTCTGAACGGCGCCATTGTTGGCATGGATACCTTTGGTGAATCCGCACCAGCAGGCGAACTGTTCAAAGAGTTCGGCATCACCACTGACGCAGTCGTTGAGGCAGTAAACGGCCTGCTGTAAGTGCTTACTAAGTAGTACTCAACGTCGTTAAAAAACCGGGCCGAGTGCCCGGTTTTTTTATGTCAATCCATACTTTGTCGCCAAAAGCCAGCCAGCTGTATTGACTGCCGTGATAAGCTCTACTCAAACACTAATAAGGAAATATCCGTGTCCAGAGTCATCAGCCTCACAATACTTCTCTCCCTTCTTAGTTCACCCTTCGTACTTTCAGATACTGATAGTGATGGAGATCTGATTCCTAACGAGTCTGACAACTGCACGGAGATTGCCAATGCCAGCCAAACGAACTCTGATAACGACCAGTTCGGCGACGCATGTGATGATGATGACGATAACGACGGTCTCAGTGATGCACTTGAAACGCAGCTAGGCACTGATCCAACCGATTTTTCTGATCGACTTAACGATACCGATAATGACGGTAGCAGCAATCTTGCGGAGCTTCTGCTCGGCTCAGATCCAAATGACGAGACATCGACTCCTGATTCAATAGAATCTAAAGACTTCAACATCACTGATGATCTCGATAGCGTCATTCATTTTACTGGCATTAAAGGGACTCAGGAGGTGAATGGAAATACATTCTCAATACCAGCCCCTTTTGAACACGACCTTGCCGGAAGCGTAATAACTCAAGCTGATCTTGCAGTCAGGCCTTTGAATAGCAGCGTTTTGTATCTGGAGTCTTTTGCTTTCGCAATCGAAGATCAGCTTGAGTTTTTCGTCAATGGGAATCCAGTCAGTGTAAATATTAGCGGGTATTTCGATGAACTCGTTTCCTTACCGATACCTGCGGGCATCTCGATTGTTTCCATCAGATACAACGAGCCAACAGAAGCGAGAGATCGCCTGGTGATGGGGAATATCTTATACGAAGAGGACTCAGATGAAGATGGCCACTCTGACAGCCGGGATAATTGCCCAAACACCTCTAACCCTGATCAATTAGACATAGACAAAGACAATATTGGTGACCTCTGCGACGATGATGCAGACGATGACGGCTTAACCAACCAGCTTGAATCTGATCTAGGCTCAGATTATTTAAACCCCGACGATTATGACATGGACAGCGATAGCGATGGGGTAAGCAATCTTATCGAAGTGCTATTGCAGTCTGACCCCATGTCAGCGGCTTCAACACCAGAGACGAAAGACAATCTCGACGTAAAATTCGGAAGTACAGCACAGTCCTTCCTTATGGTGAGCCAGGGAGGGGTTCTGATAACAAACGACAATGATGTTGACTTCTTTTTGCCCCCATATGAGTTAGAAGAAGACCATTCTTCAAATCCCTCAGCAAACGGCCGATTTGTTTTCGCAACTAACTTTACTGAAACGCAGATCATCAACCTCCTTATAGCGATCGAAACTGCCCCAGATACCGTTGCAATTACCGAGCTATCCATTGATGGTGAGACATTGTTACCTACTTATGACCCATCAGTAACTGCAGTTTTGATAACGGACGGACCCCGTTTAATCTCGGTCTCTTTCTCTTATGAGCTAGTGGATGGCGAGACACCACCATACCTGACTGTAAAACGCCTCGTTAGTGGACAAGATACGGAACCTTACTACGATGAACTTGATAATCTCGTTGCTCCTCTGGATACGTGTCCGATGGTCCGGTCTGGCTTAACGGACAGCGACGGCGACGGTCTGCAAGACGAGTGCGACTACGACGACGCAGATTCAGATTCAGACGGGGTTCCTGATGGCGGTGATAATTGCCCTAACGTATACAATCCACTTCAGGAAGCCTTAATTGAAGATTACGATTTCTTTGGCGATGCCTGTAACCCCGATGACGACTTTGATGGTATTCCAGATGCTATTGAAGATCAGCTGGATTACCGGGACTCACGGGGAGGGGATCTGATTCCTCTCCCATGGAGTGGGTTTATGTACGATGTCGGCCTCGACTCTGATAACGACGGCGCCCACGATATCTATGAGATTAATACAGGGACAGATCCTTTCACGCCCGATGAGTTTAATACAGTGTCGCTCGTTGATTATTTACCTCTGGGAGAAATAACGTATACCTATCGGTCTAATTATCCGACTATTTTTCCGGAATACCTCGTCGAATATATTGAAAGCGTGTCACCCGAAAATGAAAATAAATATGGAGACTCGACGCTCACATATTTCGGTGAGCCAAGGATGACCTACTCCGTAGGTAAAAATGGTATCTACTTTCATAGTGTCGATAACCCATACACGAGAGAAGTTGAGATTATAGATATGCCACATTTTCCTTTCGAGATTCAGGAGGGTGGTAAGGTTTCGACAGACAGACCCGAGGGCTGCACTATAGAGGAAGATTGCGTGCACCACTGGTTGGTCATGCTGGATAAGGGCACTATGGAGTTTCAGGGTGAACCCCATGAATATGTCACGCTGGCGTCTCGAGCTTTTAGTCAAAATGTGTACTACATATACCTCAAAGATATCGGGCTTTACGGCACGCACTACATGAATCTGGTCGACTATAAAATTAATAGTCGGATTGATGTCGAAGCCGTGGCAGCAGCTCTGCCGGATGAAGAACAGACAGAGAGTGTAGAGACAGCGCCCTCTTCCGGTAGTGGTGGCGCAGTCAACCTGTTCTGGCTGGTACTCGCTTCTCTTAGCCTGCTATCACGCAGACGTTCTTCAGTCTGAGGCTACAAAGAAGCGTTATAAAACCGGGCCGAGTGCCCGGTTTTTTTATTCCAGCCAGTTTTGACCCTGACAGAACCAGTCAGCAACCCTCTTTAATCAACCCGCACAAAAATACTGCTTTCCGCCCCCTTGCTAAACACGCCACAGGGTATATCTTGAATGAATACTGGCTAATGATAATTGATAACGTTATCAATGAAATATTTTCTTATTTTCATGCTCGCGGCTTGTTCTGCTCAGGTTGTCGCTGAGGCGCAGATCTTCGGACTGGTTGCTAAGAGCACGTCTGACCCAAACTTTGTGTTGGCGTGGCATGCATGTGACAAAGCAGCCCAGGGAAATGGAGACTTTTGCGAGTTGCTGGGCTCCTCAGAGCCAGCGAACGCGCACTTACAGGCCAGAGCTATTGAATCGGCGCTCACCAGTGATCGCTACGCTGCGATTGCTGTTTCAGTGACACAGTCATCCTTCATTGCAGATCGCCTGGATGAAGCCAGCATTCCAGTGATGACGTTTGACTCCCCCTTTAAAAAGGAAGAGAAGCTCGCCTCACTCCCGTACGTCGGCGCCGACAACGAAGCCTTTGGCCGGGACTTGGGCAGACTTGCGCTTGCAGCCGCTCCCGGGGCGGGCAGCATCTGTATCATGACGGTAGATCACGACCCTAACCTCGCAATTCGTGTCGATGCGCTGCGTCGCTATCTCGCCGGCGATCACCCGCTTAAGTCCGGGCAGCGTTTATCGGGAGAAGGTGGCTGGACGGAACCGACCCGCTGCCCCAAACTACCCAGCGCTAATCATCGGGAGGCCCTGCATCAGCTAACGGGAATTTTGCTGGATGTCCGACCCGACTTGTTAGTATCAGTAGGGCATTGGCCAATCGTCAACGAACGTGCATTTATTGCAACGATGTCCGCTCTCGGAGACGAACAGCTAAATACGCAGATTATTGCGGGTGTCGGCAAGATCAGCACAGGGCACAGAGAGATGTTGCGTCAGGGATTACTGCAAGGATTAGTAAGTATCGACTTCGAAGATATGGGACGCCTTGTTTATGAACAACTCAGGTACATGGTAAATGGTGAAGCCGTATCCCAGGTCACATACACAAAAAGTATTCTCGTGCCAGCTCAACCTCTGTTGGATGATCAAGCGCTGAAGGTAGAGTAAGGGTAACTTGCTCACCCGGGAGGTTGAGCACCAACTTGCTCGCCACCAGTAACTGATGACTGGCACCGAGTTCCCGAAGATCCTCAGCCGATAGAGGAGCATCCAATCTCTTCAGGTAAAAACTGCCATCGAGGGAATAGATCTTATCGCCCACAATGGGGTGCCCCTGCGCTGCGAGGTGAGCACGAATCTGATGCTTGCGGCCGGTATGGATCCGACACCGGATTAAAGCGCTCTCCCCACCCTTTTCGATCACATCAAACTCCGAGTGACACTGTTTCACGCTTCGGTATACGGCAGAATCAGCGTCAGAGACAGGATACATACGTGTCCGGATTTCGCTGTCTACTCGCTCTGACAAGGGAGTAAAATCTTCCAGGTGCTCCCAGGAAGGTGCTCCCCAAACGCACGCATAATACTCCTTAACACCCACCAGCCGGTTCAGCCGCTTCTTCCAACGTCGGTCTGCAGCCTCATGTTTTGCAATAAGAATAAGCCCTGCAGTCTCTGCATCAAGCCGATGCATCAGGCGCGCATCCCGCCACGGGGTATGCCTGCGTATTTCTGAGATCAGAGTACCGAACAAGTTACGGGTGGTGCGGCTTACGGGCAGTTGGTGGGGTTTACATATCACCATCAGGTCGTGACGTTCCCAGACGATCTGCCAACCGCCCGCTACTGCATCCTCCTGATGATCCTCCAGGAGCACTGAAAGCTCGCCGCTACCTGGTAAGTACTCAATTTCGTTCAAAGGCGTACAGCCCAGAGTGGCTCTGGCAAGAAGTTGAGTACGTTCGTACTCCGAATGCCGGGGAAGCAGCCAGAGCAGGAAGTCATCAGGCGTTCGCCCTTCGTCCGCTGCGCACAAAGTCGCCTTCAATAGATAACTCATAGATGGGTCAGCCCCGCCCAGACACTGTAGATAAAAAGGTAGCGCAGTGCTTTGCCTATAAAAATAAGCACAAAAGAAGACTTCCACGGCAGCTTCGCGATGCCGGCCAGCCCCACAAGAATATCTCCAAGTAATGGCACCCAGCTGAACAATAACGACCAACGACCGTAACGCGCAAAAAGGCTCTCAGCAATCTGGAAGCGGCGCGGCAACTCGTGTGAGCGCTCATAGAGCTTTCTTCCACCCATGCCCAGTCCGAAGGTTAGCCAGCCCCCGAATGTATTCCCGATAATCGCAGCAGTAGTAACCAGCCAGGCAACCGCGCCTTGCTCCAGCAATAACACCAGATACCACTCGGACCCGACAGGAAGGATTGAGCCCGCGGCCAGCGCCAGCAAGAACATAAGGCTGGCTTCTGCTATAACTTCAAAAAAGTCCCTTTCGACCATAGTGATAATACAGGTGTCTGATAAAATAAGACCCAATTTTACCAGTCAGGGCGTCTACGGTCGCCAACATTGCGGATATCAGAGGCCAACATGCTGCAGTCGTTGTTTAAAGAGAAGTACGGCATTCCACTGGATGAGATCAAGCGTCGCCACGCTTACGCTGATTCTAAGTTCATTCAGGTTCAGGGAATGGATGTGCATTACCGTGATGTTGGTGAAGGCCCTGTGCTCATTCTGTTACACGGCATGTTTTCATCACTGCACACATGGGAAGAGTGGATTGATACCCTGAAAGAAGACTTCCGGGTAATCGCTCTCGATGCACCAAACTATGGCTTAACTGGTGCGCACCCTAAAGGCATGTTTAAACATATCTACAGTGACTTCCTGAACGACTTTACCGATGCTCTCGGCATCAGTGAGTGCATGCTTGCAGGTAACTCGCTGGGCGGCTGGATGAGCTGGGAGTTTGCGGGCCGTTATCCGGAGAAAGTCAAAAAAGTTATTCTTATCGATTCGGCCGGTTTTCTGTTTGTCACTCCCTGGCTCCTGATATCGCTGGCCTTGCCCGGTGCAACCTTCTTAAGCCAGACCGTGAAGTATCCTAAAGCTGCATTCTGGGCGGTAATCAAAGATGTGTACGGTGATCGCTCTAAGGTCAAAAAAGAAAAAGTAGATCTCTATTACGACCTGTCGATGCGGGAAGGCAACCGGGCTGCTTCTGCACGTGTTGTTCATTACATACGAAATATTGGTGGTTTCCGTACCGGCTATATGAAAAACATGAATCAACCGACACTGATTATGTGGGGTAAAAAAGACCGCTGGATTCCTCTTCGCCACGTAAAATCTTTTATGAAAAAGATCCGTAATTCAGAGTCTGTGATATACGACGACGCTGGTCATATGCCGATGGAAGAAATTCCGGAAATCAGTGTCAAAGATGCCCGCGAGTTTTTATTGAGACCCTGAAACCAGCACACTAAAGAGCGAATTAATTTCCAGAGTGAAGGGCGGCGATCATATCAGTTGCTGCCCGCTCATCACCCGCAGACCAGTTTCTCAGGTACGAAAGGTCCTCTGAGAAATCAGCTAGTTCGATCGACGATGCCACAGGCTTAACAGGCTGAGACTCAATGTATCGGTATTCACCGCGCTTCAGTTTCAATGCTTTCAGACAAGCGGAGTCATAACGTGGGCTATCAACACGGTTAACCACCCACCACTCGGCTTGCAAGTGGTCATGGGTAATGTCGAGTAAGACAAACCCGCGATAATAAAAATCGATAAATTCCAGATGAGGCATCACCTGCATTAACGAAGAGCCCGCTAACGCAGCCGTTGTTTTATTACTGATTCCCGGCGATGTCACCGCGGGTGTGACTAATTCGAAGCCTATCGGAGTGTCGATTGAAGTGAATGGGTCATCATTCAGTGTCATAGCCCAACCTGAGTGAATATCGCCGGTCAGCACACCAAAATTTTCTACATTGTGCCGGCGAATACAATCGAATAAGCGACGACGTGCCGCAGGATAACCATCCCACTGATCGTAATTAAATGGCTGCTCCGCCAGTCCGAATTGCGCCATCATCACTTGCTGACCAAGCAGCTTCCAGGTGACCCCCTCCTGCTGTGCTGAAGCCAATCGGGTCTCCAGCCAGGCTTCCTGCTCTGCGCCAAGTAAGGTTCTTTCCTCCGCATTGATTGCGTCGGGGGTTTCCGCCGGTGCATCCCGTCCTGCAAGGCGGGTGTCCAGCACCGAGAGATCCAGAAGGTTACCGAAGCGGTATCCGCGATACAGAGCCAGTCGGCCGGTGTGGCTGATTTCGCGAACCGGCATCCATTCGTAATAAGCCTGTACCGCTGCACTTAAGCGCTGCCCCCACTCACCCTGTATTAACGAGTGATTAGCAGCACCGCCCTGCCACGCATTATTCGCTACTTCATGATCGTCCCAGATGGCAATAAAAGCATGCTGGCGGTGCACTGCCTGAAGATCTTTATCCGCCTTATAACAGGCATGCCGGGCCCGGTAATCTTCCAGCGACACGGTTTCGCCCAAAGGCTCATTTACCCGACCGGATGCCAGCGACTCTTCAATATTGGCGTATTCGTAGATGTAGTCGCCCAGATGAAGTACGACGTCGAGGTCATGACGATGTGACAGTTCGCGATATACATTGAAATAGCCTGCGGCGTAATTTGAACAGGAGGTAAAGGCAAGCCTGAGGTGATCGACGTTCCCTTCTGGCAGTGTCCGGAATCGACCGGTATCAGACCAGTGCCCGCGGGCGTAAAACGCATAGAAGTAGGTTTTGCCCGGGAGCAAACCACGAACATCATGTTTAACAGTAAAGTCCCGCTCTGCTGAAGCCAGCCCCTCTCCTGAGGCAACAATACCCTGAAGAGAGCGATCGGTTGCTACTACCCACCGATATGGCACAAGATCCCGGTCGCCGTCAGGGCTGATTCGCGTCCAGAGAATAATAGCGTCGGTCAGAGGGTCACCACTGGCAATGCCGTGGCGAAAAGGAAATCCAGCCTGTTTTCTCTGATCTTTACCGCCGGGGAACAGAAAACCACTGGCGAGACTATCAATCAGAAACTCCCTGCGAGACAGAGGCATATCGTCGGCTCATTCTGTGACTGACGCGCACAGTAAACCCTCTGCAAATGACAGCCAGATGGCCCCCATCTGACAAAACGATGACAATTTCGCAGTCAATGCTGTCGCTATTCAACCTACCGGTCACACCAAGAGACGGGCATTCTTCTGCAGAACAGAAAATAAAGGAAAGCAGCATGTCATTGATGCGTTACCTGGGGCTGACGAAACTGAGTACAGCAGAGCTGGCCGAGATCTATACCAACGATAACTCCCGATTCTTCCATTACCGTGGTGACAATATTCACTACCGGGTTGAGGGCAGTCAGGACGAAAACGCACCAGTCCTTATCATGCTGCATGGCATCATGGCCTCGCTCCAGACCTGGGATGGCTGGGTTGAGCACCTGAAGGGGAAATACCGGATTATTCGCCTTGATGTGCCTGGCTTCGGCTTAAGCGGTGCTATCAGTGACGGGGATACCTCCATCGAAGGAATTGTCGACCGTATCAATGCGCTGCTGGAGCACCTGAAGCTGGAGAAAGCGGTCCTGGTAGGAAACTCGCTAGGTGGCTATATCTCCTGGAGCTTCGCGGCAGAGCACCCTGAAAAAGTTCAGGCGCTCGTACTTCTGGATGCAGCGGGCTACCCAATGCAGCTTCCTCTGATCATGAAGCTTTTCACAACTCCCTACCTTCGCCACCTGGTGCGGGTAGCAACGCCTCAGTTTGTTGTCAGATACATTCTCGGTGAGGTATACGGGGACAAGCGACGCATAGCGGAAGAAAAAATACCGTGTTATCAGGATATGATGCTGCACAAAGGCAATCCGTTATCGCTGCTGAAAATCTTTGAGGAGCTCGACAATATGACGCCTGAGAGAGTTTCTGACGTAACCGCCCCCACTCTGATTCAGTGGGGTGAAAAAGACATCTGGATCACGCCGAAGAACGCGCCACTGTTTCATCGGGACATCAAAGGGTCAGAGTTGATTACCTACCCAGGTGTCGGCCATGTACCGATGGAAGAAATTCCGGAACAGTCTGTGAAAGACGCCGAAGAGTTTCTGTCACGCGTTCTCTGAATCTGAATGTGCCGCCTCATCAATACAAAGATGAGGCTGGCCGAAGACAGACAGGATGAATACAGCGGAATCAGATAAGCGATGCATAGTGCTGGCCCTCAATTAACGATATTCACAGTTAACCGTGTGTCAGCACCAAACAGAAACAGATATTAACTAACGGCCCGATAGTAAATTCTGATCAAGGCTTCTTAGTTATTCTTGTTTATTCCTGTCTACTCTTAGCTGCTTTTTGCTGGTCCAACAAAATAGTGAGCCAAGCGGTTGCCGGCAATCAGCGCCCCAACAAAAATAAGTACGCTCTCATTACCAGACAATACGTCAACCAGCGCTGGCCCCGGGCATAGCCCGACCAGCCCCCAACCTATTCCAAACATAGCGGCACCAGCAACCAAACGAAGGTCAATATCCTGCAGGCTTGGCAGGTGAAAACTCGAAGCGAACAGAGGTTTATTCCGGGATTTGCTTAATTGAAAGACGATGAAGAAGGTCACCACTGCGGCGCCCATCACTGCGATTAATTCCGGCTGCCAGCTCCCGAATACATCCAGAAATGCCCGGACTTTCTGTGGATCATTCATGCCTGAAACCAGCAGGCCAAGTCCAAAAAGGAGGCCACTCAGGAAAGGGATAACATACTTCATAGACTCAGCCCCACTGCATTCATCATGGCGACGGTCACAATACCGGCTGCGATAAAGGTCAGTGTCGCGACGAATGAGCGGAACGAAAGCCGGCCCATGCCGCACACTCCATGACCACTGGTACAGCCATTGCCAATATAGGTACCAAACCCCACAAGGAGCCCCGCAGCAATCAGAAGCCCAGTGTTGTCAGTAATGTTTATCGGAGTTGAATAACCGGCCGCCTGCACGACCGGCCAGGCAACCAATAGCCCGACCAGAAACGCAAGTGCCCAATGGCGCCCTGAGTCCATAACCAGAAACAAACTGGAAAGCACCCCGGTCATACCACTGATGCGACCGATGCCCACCCAGAGCAAAGACGCGGCGGCACCGATCAGAAAGCCACCGCCAATTTCATCCCACATTCTGCCTCCCAAGGCCCAGAATAAAAGCGGCTTAGTTTACCCGAACCCTGTATATCTGTCCGGTTCTGTTACCCTTGTTATACTCCTATACTACTAAGCGAATACCCAGAAACAGGAAATAACGATGTCTGCAGTACTGATGCATAGCCAGGAAGGTACGCCCCTTCACCTGATCGAGAAAGAGCACTACGCCAACTGGCTCGATAGTCAGCCGGAACACGTCAAACAATGGCTTCTGCATTCGGGCTATGCTGGCTCCGGCCACACCATCATTCCAGCAACAGACGGAAGCATTGATAGCGTTTTGTGCGTGGTTGAATCTACCGAAGATTTCTTCGTCTGTGGCAACCTTTCCAGTGCATTGCCAGCTGGAACATACACTCCCGTTTCTGACCTTTCCGATGAAAGCCTGCTGGCTCTTGCCTTCGGCTGGGGCGTCGGCGCCTATCGCTTTGACCGGTACACAGAGAAATCGGCAGTCACCGCAAAACTGTCCCTGAATAACGAAGCCATTATTGAAGAAGCACGCCGTTTAACAGAAGGCACCAAACGCGTTCGCGACCTGATCAATACACCTGCGTCTGACATGATGCCGCAGAACATATCATCAGCGGTTCATTCAATGGCCGATGAATTCGGCGCAAAAGTCCGGGATATCGTGGGTTCAGAACTGCTTGAACAGAACTACCCTATGATCCATGCGGTAGGCCGCGCCAGCGAGCATGACCCTCGCCTGATTGATATGACCTGGGGAGATCCAGACCACCCTAAGGTCACGTTAGTAGGTAAAGGTATCTGCTTCGACAGTGGCGGTCTGAATATGAAACCTGGCGATTCAATGCGCCTGATGAAGAAAGATATGGGTGGTGCAGCCCACACGATCGGTCTGGCCTACCTGATCATGGCCAATAAGCTACCAGTGCGCCTGCGTCTGCTTATCCCCGCCGCTGAGAACGCAGTCAGTGGCAATGCTTTCAGACCCGGCGATGTTATTCCGACTCGCAAAGGTTTGACCGTCGAGATCGACAACACTGACGCAGAGGGCCGCCTGGTACTGTGTGACGCATTGTTCGAAGGTGCCAGCGAAAAGCCTGACCTGATGATCGACTTCGCAACGTTAACGGGCGCATGCCGTGTTGCACTTGGCACGGACCTGCCCGGCTTCTTCACGAATCAGAAGCAGCTGGCTGGTGACCTTATGCAAGCGGGTGAAAAGATATCGGACCCTGTCTGGAACCTGCCCCTGTTCCGCATGTACAAAGAAGCCCTGCACAGCGAAGTTGCCGATATGGTCAACTCCGTTCCCGGCCCATTCGGGGGAGCAATCACAGCCGCGCTGTATCTGGAAGCATTCGTCGAAGAAACTCCATGGGTGCATTTCGACGTTATGGCCTGGAATCGCCGAGCACTCCGTGGGAAACCTGTCGGTGGTGAAGCTATGGGCATGAGAGCTATGTTCGAGTATCTGCGTCAGCGCTATCCGAACTAAGTAAATGAGAAATAAAAAAGCCCGACTGCAAAACAGCCGGGCTTTTTCAGGAGTTCACAACGTTATCAGGCAGTCTTACTGTCAGATTCTTTGTTGTAAATATCGTCTACGGTCACCTCAATGTTCTCAGGTTTGTGGTTAACCACAGCCGAACTTGCCTGTTTCTGGGTCTTGCGTGTTCCCTTCTTAAAGAGGGTGCGACGCGCATCCAGAATAACCCGACCAAACGAACCACAGTCCAGAGAACCAACACAGGCCATTTCATCGCCTTTATGCCAGCTTGGGTTACGGCTTTCAAAGAAAGCGATCTTAGGCACAGCACGCTCTTTGTCAGTGATCGGTGTTACGAAGTCTGACAGTGTACAGGCGTCCTCACCGAAGTCCAGAAGGCCCGTTTCACGATTGAGTGCGCCCGGGAAGATGTTATCCGCAGCAGTAAAAGCAACATTCTTCAGGTGCGGATCATCACCGTCAATGTTCGGGTAATACTTGTAGAAGTTGTTTGCCAGAATCAGGTAGGTACGGTAGCCCATAGAAATCAGGAACCAGTACATCGGCAGAGTCGGATGACGGAGACGCTCTGAAAGCAACCAGCGGAAAAATGACTGAGGGAATGCAGAATGCCCCCAGTATTCTTTTGCCATCACAGTATCACCGCTGAAGAGAATTCGGACTGGCTTGCCGTCGACTTCAATGGTGCGGGCAACACCCGTCGAGAAACCCACGACCTTGCCGTCGGTTTTGCGCTTAGCAATGTGAGCACCGGTTTTATTCGAGAAGTCTTCCAGGAACTGTTCAAACGGCGTGTTCTGGTAGTACACCTTAAACAGTTCGTACATTCCCAGACACTCGTCGAGAGTAATGTCTTCACGCTTTTTGAAGCGCATTTTGATCGGAGGCAGTTTCTTCTGCGCTGCTTTGTTCGCTGACATAGTGAGAACTCCTGTCCCTTTTCATAGGGCTCATTTATTTTATTGTTCAAGCAGTGTCAGAAAGGTGGCAAAAGGGAGGTGTCCCAATGCGACAAAAAATAATAAGAGAGTCAGAAACACCACCACGGGAATCGCCATCAATGGCGCGCAGACGTAGTGTGAATTATGTTCTTATTATTTTTATTATCGGGGCAGTGCCCCACCATCTGACGTCATCACTGTGATGACAAGAAAATAAACAACTGTTAATTAAACTAAAATTTGTCTATTAACTGACTGAGGAGTTTACGCCTTTTCAGGCCATAGCCAATGGGTAAAACGAGCCACAGAAACAATGGCCCGTTTTGTTACATAATGTAGTGACTTTAGTCACTTAATTTCAGCAATCTCTTTCTGGTATCGAGACTCGAAATTTTCGAAGGAAGTACCGGTCTCTACTGAACAACGGATGCCACCGGTCTCGATATTGTACACCCAACCGTGAATCTCTACCTTACCTGTGGCAAGTTTGGCAGCGACAACGGGATGTGTACGCAGATGCTGAACCTGCTGAAGAACGTTCTCTTCAATGGCTTCATTCAAGTGCTCATGGCCAAGACAGGCGCCACTTTCAATGCCGTTTCGCTCGCGCACAATCTCCATCGCCGAGCGACAATGCCCCAACCACTCTTTAACGTGAGGTAGGCCATTCAGGCCATCCATGTCCAGAGCACCTTTCACCGCACCACAGTCTGTATGGCCACACACAATAATATGGCGTACACCCAACACAGCAACTGCATACTCGATAGAGGCCGTCATACCGCCCGTTTCGTTAGAGTGTGGTGGAATGATGTTACCGGCATTACGGCAGATAAACAGGTCACCCGGATCGGACCCTGTCAGCAGATTAGGATCAATACGCGAGTCCGAACAAGTGATGAAGAGGAACTCGGGGCTTTGCCCACCCGCGAGGGTACCAAACAGGTCTTTCCGCTCTGGATAAACATTCTTACGGAAGTTGAGCACACCATTGATAACGTCTTTCACTGTCATTCCTCTTCTTCAGGGTTGCGTAGCCTAAATGATTTAGCCACATCACAACATAGCCCAAACAAGCTGCTCTGCTGCATCTGTCGCCAGAGCAACATTATAAGTCCGTACAACAAAATCAAAACTGATATATTTAATACCATCCATAAGCTGAATCTTATAGAGAAACCTGATGCCGCTCACCATCCAGAAACTTGCCAGTCGCCTGACATTCCGCCAGCTCCAGGTATACAAAGCCGTCTATGAACTGCGCAGTTACAGCCAGGCAGGCGACCTGCTCGGTCTGACCCAGCCGGCGGTGAGCAGTCAGGTACGACAGCTTGAGCAAGCGTTGGGCACATCGCTGTTCGAATACATAGGCCGCAAGCTTTACACCACAGCGGCTGGCGAGCGTATGTACGATGCAGTGAAAGGCATCTTCGCAGAGATCCTCGACCTGCAAACAGAGCTTGCAGCTCTGGAAGGCCGGGTCGCCGGCGAATTGCGCATTACCGCAGTAAATACTGCGCAATACGTTGTGCCATACCTCATGCGCCCCTTTCTCGATAAAAACCCTGACGTGCGGATCAGTGTACGGGTGGTTAACAGGGCAACAGCAATCGAGCGCTTAAGCGATAACGTCGACGACCTTGTCATTATGGGGATGGTGCCAGATGGCAAAGGGCTGATCTCAATCCCCTTCCTCGATAACGAACTGGTAGCAGTCGCACCGGCAGAGCACCCATTGCTCAGCCAACCAACCGTCAGCGCCGAAGAGTTTCTCAACAGCCGGTTACTGATGCGGGAAGCGGGCTCAGGTAGCCGGCTCGCACTCGAGGTTCACTGCCATGAAACCCGACTGAAGATACCTGAGGCTATGATTCTGGGCTCAAACGATGCGATTAAACATGCAGTCATTGCCGGTCTTGGCGTCGCTGTCTTACCGAAGTTGAGTATTTTGCCCGAACTTCAGCTAGGTACCCTGCAGATTCTTCCCATTGAGCACTTTCCACTGCGCCGTAGCTGGTGCCTAGTACACCCCGCAAACAAAAGTCTGACGCCAGCAGCGCGGGCATTTGTTGAGTATATTCAGCAAAACGCCGGAGAATTCAGCAGACAGTTCGATAAACAGAGCCACTACTTTCCACACGAGGATTTCTAAGGTAAGCGGAAGCCTTCGGCAGATTCAGGAATATACCTCCAGATCAGTTTGCCATCCTCCAGTAGCAAGACGCCCGCACGCTGCCAGCGGGTGCCTGATGCGCTTCGGTTGCGGATGCCCTCTCGCCATAAACGCATGACTCCCAATAACGAGGGCAAGCCCATAAAGTGAGACGCAGCGCTGAAGCCCAGACCTGCCTGACCATAAAGGTGACGCTCTGGATCATGATAGAAGGTCAGCCCCTCGGCGCCGCCTATATCTTCCAACCAGACGTCACGTAACGCCTCATCACCATGCGTAACGATAACCACATGAACCTCAGAATTCTCTGCCGCCCAGCCACTCACGCGTTTGATATCGCGCTCAGCAAAAGGGCACCCGGTATGCCGTACAAAAACAAGTAGCAACCGTCCGGGAAAACGTATTTCAGGTGGAAGGTCTAAAAAGTCACCGAGACGCAAGTCATCACGTACTGCCTGCACCGGCGGCTTTTTAAGAAATATTGAAGCCAAAGTATGTCCACGTCTCAGATACAAAAAAGCCCGGATAATCCGGGCTCAGTATGAAAGAAACTCAGATCAGTTCGCACGACCTGTGAACTTGCTTTCATCGGTATTCACCTTAATGCGGTCGCCCTCTGCGATATGCTCAGGCACCTGCACGACCAAACCTGTGCTCAATGTCGCAGGTTTAGTACGGGATGTCGCAGACGCACCTTTCATTGCTGGCGCAGTCTCAACGATCACCAGCTCAACGATAGTTGGCAGATCAACACCTACCGCAGACTCGTTAAGAACAACCACCTGCAGCCCTTGAGTCTCTTCATTGATAAACATCGACTCTTCAGCGATGGTCTCTTTGTTCAGCGGGTACATGGTGAAGTCTTCAGAGTCCATGAAGTTGTACTCGTCACCATCAATGTACGACAGAGTCACGGGGCGACGAACCAGATCCGCCAGGTTCAGCATATCGCTGTCTTTGAAAGACTCATCCAGCTTAGCGCCAGTCACCACATCGTACATACGCATACGGTAGATAGAACCACCGGCGCGGCCTTGGGGCACAGAACGCTCGATGTCTTTTACGAAGTACACGCTGCCGTTGTACTCAACCGCAGCATTCTTTTTAATTTCACTGGCCTTAGGCATGAAAACTAGCTCTTAGTTAACGAATTTCGAAGCGTGAGATTACACCAAGCCGGTAAAGAAGCAAGCGCGACAAACGCAGCTCAACGCACCAGACGGATTCCCATATATTGCCATTTGAGCCAGGGTTGGAAGAAGTTGCGATAGGTTTTCCGGCTGTGCCCTTCTGGCGTCGCGACTGAACCACCGCGCAGCACCATCTGGTTCACCATAAACTTGCCGTTATACTCACCAACAGCGCCGCTGGCTGTACTGAAACCTGGGTAAGGTAGGTAGGCACTGTTGGTCCACTCCCAGCGCTCGCCCCACTGGATCTTATGAGAAGCGACTTCCCATTCTGACTCGGTTGGCAAGCGGCAGCCTTTCCATGCTGCGAACGCCGATGCCTCGTAAAAGTTCACATGCGCTACTGGCAGGTCAGGCTGAACAGGACGCAATCCATTGAAGTCATAAACCATCCATTCCTGTTCGGGCTTCTGCCAATACAGAGGCGCTTCTGCATTTGTTTCCTGCACCCAACTCCATCCGTCGGAATGCCATAAATCAAACCGTAGATACCCACCGTCTTCTATAAAAGCCTGGTACTCACGGTTAGTGACCAGAGAGCGACGTATTTCAAAATCTTCGATGTACTGCTTGTGTGCTCCATGTTCGTTATCAAACGAAAACCCTTTATGACTGGCCGGGACACCCACCGAATAAACACCACCTCCCACGGCAGCCCATTGCTCTGTTAACTCGGAGGCGAAAGCCTGAGCCGATCGCAGTTCAGGTACTTCCAGAGGTGGGTATAAGGGGTTATGGCCAAGGATGTATTTAATATCCGTAATCAGCAGTTCCTGGTGCTGTTGCTCGTGATTCAGGCCCAGTACCACCAATGCTTCGAGCTCAGGGGAGAGTTCGTTACGCTCCAGAAACTGAGCCATGGCATCATCAACGTAACTCCGGTACGCGTAGACTTCATCGACCGTTGGACGGCTCAGGTTTCCCCGGTCTGCTCTCGGTACGCGCTCGCCAACCGTTTCGTAGTAACTGTTAAACAGATACCCCCACGCCGGATGAAATACCTGATAGCCGGAAGAGTGCGGTGAAAGAATAAAGGTCTCAAAGAACCAAGTGGTATGAGCGAGATGCCATTTCGGCGGGCTCACATCCACAACAGGCTGAACAACATAGTCTTCAGCCGAGAGATTCCGGCATATCGACTCAGAGGCAGCCCGGACCAGGCGATATTGATTCAGCAAATCTGACATCAGTTCTTCATCCAGACGGCGTTAACGAACCAGCCCTTGCTATCCAGACAATGTTTTACTGGTGAAAATCCGGTTGTTACCGCCAGATCATCGACCTCTGTCAGACTGAATTTGCGCGAGACCTCCATAAATACAGGCTCATGCTTCTCGAATGATATTGAGCGCCCTGCGATGCTCACCGTCTGGTTTTTCTGACTGATCAGATAGCTCTGGCATGCGCCACTGACAGGGTTGTAGGTCTGGAAGTATTCAAAGTTTTCTAACCGGAAGTCGGCTCCTAATTCACCATTAATCCGGCGGAGTAAATTAAGATTGAATTCCCGTGTCAGCCCGTCGCTGTCGTCGTATGCTTTTAATATCGTGCGAGGGTCTTTTTTAAGATCAAAGCCTGTAATTAGTAAATCACCCGGGTGCATGTGCTCACCAAGACGCAGGCAGAATGTGTGGCAGTCCTCGACGGGCATGTTTCCGATGTTAGACCCGAGAAACAGCACAACTTTGCGACGTTGAGAAAACCGGTCAATTTCCCCTAACGCAGCAAAGTAATCGCCTTCGAACGGGTGAATATCGACATCTGAAACATTCTGCTGAATACCCGCGCACAACACATCGAGAATGTGACCAGAAATATCGACCGGTAAGTATCGGAAGTGAGCACTCGCTTCTGACAGGTACCGCAGCAAATGACGTGTCTTTATTCCGTCACCGGCCCCAAGTTCTACAAGGTCAAATCCGGCTCCGTCGATATTCAACTCGGACACCAGCTCGTTCGCTTTTTCGCGAAACACTTCCATTTCACAACGGGTCAGGTAGTAGTCGTCACAACGCATAATACGTTGGAATAAGTGATCTCCGGCTTCATCGTAGAAGTATTTGGATGACAATGACTTCTGAGGCTGACTAAGCCCACGCAGAACATCGTTAAGAAAAGTTGTATTGACCGGCGCGTTATCTGCTTCCTGCACGTGCGCCAGAACTGAGTGTGTACCAGACATAGTATCCCTGCCTATTCAGAGTGGCATCGCTACAGAACTCAGCTGCCACTGTCATTATTCTATAGAACCCGAAGGCCATTTCGTCAGTACTGCTAATGTCACCCTATGCCAAGGGTCTGAACAATGCAGCTACTTGGCCGAACCTGATACGCCAAACCAGCTATTCGACCAGAGGTCAGGGATACCAGTGAACTATGACAGTTTTACGTATGTCGGGACTTTTGCTGGGTTTGATTGCCATCAGTGGCACAGGAGGGACAAAGACAGGCTTTATTCCGGCTTGAAGCGGGGATCTGGTCGAGAGCGTGCTGACTGATTGTCTCAGTCATACACCAGCATAGAGTATCGAAAGAGCCCGCAGCGGCGGGCTGACAGTGGTTGTCAGCGCCGCACAGCGGGCAGCTGTGCTCAGGCCGAGGTGAAGAGGCATGCGAATTATGAGAGGTATGCGATTCAGTCATACCCCAGAGCATACCTCAGAAGTTCACGGCCAGACCAACACCAAGAGCATCCAGTTCTACATCATCGTCGTCGATGTAGTTCATATATTCTGCGTTAATTTCTAATCGCTCATTGATGTTGAAGTCTGCGCCAATACCCATAGAAAGGCCCATTTCATCGTCAGAATCACTGAAGGCGCCATTGTCATAGCTGTAATCCGCACGGGTCAGACCGACGATAGCGTATGGAAAAAATACGTCAGATAAGGCAATACCACCACGGACATAACCGCCCAGCAGGCTGTCCAGCTCCACGCCATCGTCATCAAGGCCAAAACCAGCACGAACTTCACCGGAAAAGTTCTCATTGATGTACATGCCAAAACGACCGTATGGCATGGTGACGTCATTGTCGTCTCCCAGCTCTGCCATTCCCAGACCACCACCGGCATACATTGCACGATCCGCCATTACCGGAGCGGCACAGGCGCCAGCGATACCAAGAATTGCCATTTTCTTTGTCAGTGTGTTCATGACCATTTTCATAAAAACATCTCCGTAATAAAAAACGAGTACGTAATCGGAGAGCTCATATCGAAAATAGTTCGAATTATATTTTTTGAATTTTAAGGAACTATATTTGGCTTGAATCAGCACGCATAAAAAAAGCCACTAAGACTTCATGTCTTGCGGCTTTTTCCCTCTTTTTCAGAGGAAGGCCACTTTACGGTGGCCAGGGTGCTTTAATTAAAATCAGTTACGAATCAGGTGATCGAATGCGCCAAGCGCGGCCGTTGCACCGGCCCCCATCGAGATGATGATCTGCTTGTACGGTACATTCGTACAGTCACCCGCGGCAAATATGCCCGGAATACTGGTTTGCCCGTGGTCATCAATCACCACTTCGCCGCGTTCAGTCAGTGTCACTGTGTCCTTAAGGAACTCAGTGTTTGGCACCAGACCGATCTGTACGAAGATACCAGCGAGCTCGACGATATGAGTTTCGTCTGTTTCGCGGTCTTTATACTGCAGACCGGTAACACGCTGACCATCGCCCAGTACTTCTGTGGTCATTGCCTGTTTGATGATTTCAACATTCGGCAGAGATTCTGCTTTCTTCACCAGTACGGCATCCGCACGCAGTGTGTCTGAAAACTCAAGTACAGTTACATGCTCAACGATACCTGCGAGATCAATTGCAGCTTCAATACCTGAGTTACCACCACCAATCACAGCCACTTTTTTGCCTTTGAACAGAGGACCGTCACAGTGTGGACAGTACGCCACACCTTTATTACGGTATTCCTGCTCACCCGGAACGTTCATCTCTCTCCAGCGAGCGCCTGTAGCCAGAATCACTGACTTGCCACTGAGCACAGCGCCATTCGACAGCTCAACTTCGGTCAGGCCGCTGTCTGTTTTACGAACACCAACGGCTTTCTGGGCCTTCATCACATCAACGTCATATTCTTTGACATGCTCTTCGAGGTGCGCCACCAACTTCGGACCTTCGGTGTAAGGTACAGAGATGAAGTTCTCAATTCCCACAGTGTCTGCGACCTGCCCACCAAAGCGGTCTGCAACGACACCGGTACGGATACCCTTACGAGCCGCATAAATCGCTGCAGACGCGCCTGCAGGGCCACCACCGACAACGAGAACGTCGAAGGGATCTTTGTCTTTCAGTGCAGCGGCGGCTTTCTCGTCGGCATCGTCATCAACCAGGTTAATGATGTCTGCCAGAGTCTGCTTACCGTTCGCCAGTGGCTCACCATTCAGGTACAGCGCAGGCACCGCCATGATGTCTTTACTGGTCACTTCTTCCTGGAATACACCGCCATCAATCATGGTTGCGGTGATGTTCGGATTCAGAGCCGCCATCAGGTTAATCGACTGAACGACATCCGGGCAGTTGTGGCACGAAAGCGACACGTACACTTCAAAGTTCAGTTCTTTAGTCAGTGCCTTCGCCTGATCCTGTAATGCCTGGTCTTCCTTCGATGGGTGGCTACCTGCCTGCAGCAGTGCCAGGACCAGAGAGGTAAACTCGTGGCCCAGCGGAATACCCGCGAAGAATACACGCGGAGCGTTGTCTTCTTTCGCAATCGCCATCACCGGTGCACGACCATTAATTTTGTCTTCAGTCGTGCTGACAGAAATCTTATCGTTCAGCTCTGCGATCTCACGCGCCAGCTCTTCCAGTTCATTCGACTTAGGCGAACCATCCACAGCGACCAGCAGTGAAATCGGGTTACGCAGGTTATCAAGGTATGCGCCCAGCTGTTGTTTCATGTTTGCATCAAGCATGATGGTTTCCTTTATGTTGATTCGGCTTCTGGCTGCTACTTATATGGTGCCGGAAGCGCCTTAATTCAAAGTACAGGATTATAGTAGCGCCTCAGTATTGATAAGATAAATCAATCTTTTCTAAGAGGGTGATAGTGACTGACTAATAAGGGCTTTGGCTTCTTACTATGAAGTCCTATCTATAGATAAGCGCAGATGTACTGGTTGGCTCAGAAGTACTGTTGGGAGTCCATATCAGCAGAGAGTACTCTGACAATACTCAATGATGCGTCCGAAACCACGTAATAGATAACGTAGCGGTCAACATACAAACTACGAACTCCATTAGCCAACTCTTCACGTTCCACACCCAGTAATGGAAACTCAGCCAAACGCTCTATGGCAACCAGCAACTTGTCCAAGAAACGATCTGCGTTGATCGGCTGATCGGCGGCGATGTACAACCAGATCGAGAGCAGATCATTCTCTGCTTCAGAAGAAACTTCAGTATTAAGCATCGGACATTCCCTATCGTTTGGCTTAACTGCAATCAGATACTAACTATCTTTCTTCAGCATTGCTCTTCCCCGAGCCTTCACCGAATTCATATCCAGTGGCTTACTGCCATTATCTTCTAACGAGTTCAGACCTTTCGCTATCTCGCTGCGCAGCATCGCTAATGCCTGCTCATCATCCTCGAGCTTGCGCAAACCGGCACGAATAACCTCACTGACCGAGCCATAACGGCCGCTCTGTACCTGCTCAGCAACAAAACCATCAAAGTGATCGCCAAGCGTAACGCTGGTGTTCTTAGCCATAACCTCGCCCCTCAATACCAATTATTGGTATATATTGGTACTCATCATCCGCAATGTCAAAAACCGAAACGAAAAACCCCGGCTAAGCCAGGGTTTCAGTCTTTTATCTGAGCGTTTGCGAGGCAGGCTGCGCAAGGCAAAAGTTGGTTGAGGAAGCGGAGTTTAGTTCACCTAAATGAGCATTCCGAAACCAACTTTTAACACCGCGCAGGCAACGCAGCTAGTTCAGTCTGAGCGTTAGCGATAACGCCGCTAGCTCAGATCATCTGGCACAGCTGAGGCGATAAGCTGCAAGGCATCCTTGAGCGAGTACCCAAAAAGAAAAACCCCAGCAGAAGCCAGGGTTTTCATCACACATCTGAGCGTTAGCGACAAGGCGCTAACTCAGATCATCTGGCACAGCTGAGGCGATGAGCTGCAAGGCATTTTTGAGCGAGTACCCAAGACATACCAGATTGGTAGGCGCAGGGACGAGCGAAAAAATAACACCGCAGATCGCGTCTCAGCGAGGCCAGAATTAGATCTTACCAACCAGATCCAGTGAAGGAGCCAGAGTCTCGTCGCCTTCTTTCCACTTAGCAGGGCAAACCTGACCTGGGTTGTTGCGAACGTACTGAGCAGCTTTCACTTTACGCATCAGGTCGTCAGCGTCACGGCCGATACCTTCAGCAGTGATTTCCATTGCCTGGATAACACCGTCTGGATCGATCAGGAAAGTAGCACGGTCTGCCAGACCCTGGCCTGGACGCATTACACCGAAGTTGTTGGTGATAGTGCCGTTCTGGTCGCCCAGCATGTAGTACTTGATCTTACCGATGGTTTCAGAAGCATCGTGCCATGCTTTGTGTACGAAGTGAGTATCGGTAGAAACAGAGAACACCTCTACGCCCAGCTTCTGCAATTCTTCGTATTTGTCAGCCACATCACCCAGTTCAGTTGGGCAAACGAAAGTGAAGTCAGCTGGGTAGAAGAAGAAGATAGCCCACTTACCTTTTACGTCAGCGTCAGTTACGTCAACGAATTCGCCATCTTTGAATGCCGTTGCGCTAAATGGCTTAATTTCTGTATCGATCATGGTGTTTCTCCATTAGGTTTATGTTTGAACGAGTTCCATACTAGAAGCATGGAGCTTATACGTTAAATTGATCTTTTCAAACCATCTGATAGCAATAGCCTATCAAGCTACCAACACAGGATTACCCTTGTGTGACACCCTGTGCGGCAGTCTCTCTGCGTGAGAGTTCCGCAGGCATGCTTTCGAGGTGCAATGTCCTTGTCGGAAAGGCACAGTCAGCACCACTCTCATGGATGATATCCATTATTTTGAGCAGTACGTCTTGCTTCACCTCATGGTAATGCACCCAGTCAGTAGTCTTAGTGAAGGTGTAAATAAAGAAATCAAGGCTCGACGCACCAAACGCATTAAAATTTACAATCATGGTCTGATCCTGATCGATCTCACCATGCTGGCGCAGCATGTCGCGTACTTTTTCCATGATGCCCCGTACGACTTGCGCATCCTGATAGCGCACACCAATGGTTTCATAGATGCGACGATTCAGCATCCGTGACGGGTTCTCTACTGAGATACTGGTGAACACAGAGTTAGGGACATACAGCGGACGCTTATCGAATGTACGTATGCGGGTCACGCGAAAGCCGATGCTTTCGACCGTACCTTCAATTGAACGATCCGGTGAACGTATCCAGTCACCTACCTTGAATGGCTTATCGAGATAGATAATCAGCGAACCGAAGAAGTTCGCCAGCAGATCTTTCGCCGCCAGACCAACAATCAGGCCGCCCATACCACCGAAGGCAAGAATCCCCGAGATTGAAATCCCCAACAACTGAAAAACCGGCAGTATGATGAGTATGGTCACGGCGAGCTTAGCCAGTTTGCCGACCAGCTGAACCGTCGTCGGGTCCATGCCACCTTCGAGTTGTTTTTCTTCGACGCGGTTAATTAAGCGCCACATGGCCCAGGCGGCAAGAATAATCAGCGATAACTGGCGCACCACCGAGATGCTGCCCTGCACTTCTTTATCGTAATACGCGGCGGTGATGTCTCCGGCCCAGGTCAGGCCAACCGCGACAATCATCCAGTTAACTGGCACTGCAATCGCATTGATGACCACGTCGTCCCAGTGGTTCTCCGTGCTTGCGACAAGCTGTACCAGACGTTTGCGCAACATGCGCCAGAAAAGGCCTGCTATCAGTGTCAGAGTCAGAGCGATACCGACATTCCAGAACCATTCGTAGTCCTGACCCACCAGTTCGTTCCACCAGCTCATGTATATTTCCATTACTTTGTATTCCTGACTTATCCGGACGTTTTACCCGAGGCACCACCACGCTGGCGCACCGCTTCGAACAGACAGACACCGGTTGCTACTGACACATTCAGTGAGCTGACCTCACCGGCCATGGGGATCTTCACAAGGTGGTCGCAATGCTCTCGCGTCAGGCGACGCATGCCCGGGCCTTCAGCGCCCATGACCAACGCCAGAGGGCCTTTGCAGTCCTGCTGGTAAATCGTGGTGGTTGCTTCGCCCGCCGTACCAATAATCCAGATGCCACGCTCCTGCAGGTCTTTCATGGTCCGCGCCAGGTTCGTTACCTGAATATACGGCACTGCTTCTGCAGCGCCACAAGCGACTTTAGCAGCCACTGCCGTCAACGGTGCCGACTTGTCTTTCGGAGCGATGACCAGATGAATACCTGCCGCATCGGCGGTACGTAATACGGCCCCCAGGTTATGAGGGTCAGTCACGCCATCGAGAATCAATACAAACGGGTCGCCAGTGATGTTATCGAGGATATCCGGCAGGTGTTTTTCTGACTTCCCCTGCACGGGTTTTCTCAGTGCCACAATACCCTGATGGTTGCCTTCCGCCTTCTGGTTAAGCAACCCCTTATCGGCTTCCATGACGGACAAGCCTTCGGCCTCTGCCAGATCGAGGATTTTCTGCATTTTTGCATCAACCCGACCTTTCTGAACCCAGATTTCCACCACTTGACCAGGGGATCGTTGCAGCAGTGTTGTAACGGCGTGGATGCCGTAAACCGATTCAAGCTTCATTTATTTTTTCTTACGTGGATTCTTCTTAGCGGTCGATTTAGAAGCAGCTTTGCCCGATGCTCCTGCACTTTTCTTAGCGTTCAGCTTCTGGCGTTTACTGGGCTTTTTCTTCGATGTTTTTTTGCTGTCGGCCCTGGTCGAGCCCGGTCCGCCTGATTTACCTGAACCGGCTTTCTTTTTACCCGGATTCATCAGCTCTTCTTTGGTCATGCCCTTTTTCTCGCCCGCCTTGCCACCAGCAGGGCGCTTGCGCGGTAAGCGAGCGGGTTTCGGCATATCCAGGCTATCAGCACTCCGTCCGGCATTAACAGGCGCGGTAGTTAATTCGAAGTCGACCTTGCGATCATCCAGATCAACGCCAACCACTTTCACCCAGATGTTGTCACCGAGACGGAAGCTGCGACGCGTGCGCTCGCCGATAAGACGATGCTTAACCGCATCGAACTGATAGAAATCATTCTGCAGTGTGCTGACATGCACGAGGCCTTCGACGTAAACATTTTTAAGTTCAACGAATAAACCGAACCCTGTTACGGCAGAAATAACACCTTCAAAATCTTCACCCACTTTGTCGCGGATATATTCACACTTCAGGAAGTCGGTGACATCACGGGTAGCATCGTCTGCGCGGCGCTCGGCCATAGAGCAGTGCTCGCCCATATTGACCATGGCCTGCAGGTCGTATGGATAAATCGTACGTTTGGCCATGTTCTTCGTGCCTTCTGCGCGAAGTACGTGCTTACACTCCTGCTCACTGCGGATAACGCTGCGGATACCGCGATGAACCAGAAGGTCCGGGTAGCGACGGATCGGTGACGTAAAGTGCGTGTACGCTTTGTACGCCAGACCAAAGTGACCTTCGTTCTCAGGCTCGTACTTCGCCTGACTGAGTGAGCGCAGTAGCACCGTCTGTATTAAGTGCGAATCCGGGCGCTTTTCAATCTGGCTGAGCAGCGTCTGGTAATCCTTAGGCGCAGGATCTTTACCGTTTGGCATCGTCAGCCCCATTTCACCGAGGAAAGCGCCGAGGTTTTCGAGCTTCTCTGAACTTGGGCCTTTGTGAACGCGGTACAGTGCCGGAATCTCATAACGAGTGAAGAAATCAGCCGCACAGACGTTCGCCGCCAACATGCACTCTTCAATCAGCATGTGTGCGTGATGGCGCTCGGTCGGTACAATTTCCTGAATCTTGCGTTCTGCATCGAACACGATACGGGTTTCGACCGAATCAAAATCCATCGCACCACGGACTTCACGCTGCTCGCGGAGAATATGAAATAAGCGATACAACTCATCGACGTGAGGCACGACATCGGCGTAATGTTCACGCCATTGGGCCTGAGTCTCTTTGTCGGCATCCGGATTAATCATGTCCCAGACTTTGTTGTACGTCAGGCGGGCATGGGAGTGAATAATCCCTTCCATAAACTTGTAGCCTGAAATACGCCCGGCTTTGGAGATGGTCATTTCACAGACCATGGTCAGGCGGTCGACGTGCGGGTTCAGAGAACACAAACCATTGGACAGTTTCTCTGGCAGCATCGGTACAACGAAGCCCGGAAAATACACCGACGTCGCGCGCTGATACGCCTCATTATCGAGGGGAGATTTCACCTTCACATAATGCGAGACATCGGCAATGGCCACCCATAAGCGCCAGCCACCAGTGTTCTTGTTGCGCTCGCAGTACACAGCATCGTCGAAGTCGCGGGCGTCTTCACCGTCAATAGTGACGAATGGCAGATGACGTAGATCGATGCGGTTTTTCTTGTCTGCTGCTTTTACCTGATCCGGAATTTTCTTAGTTTCAGCCTCGACTTCCTCTGGCCATTCGTGAGGAATATTGTGGCTTCGGATCGCCACGTCGATTTCCATACCCGGCGCAAGATGTTCGCCCAGTACCTCAATGACTTCCCCCACCGGCAGACCTTTCGGTGACGGCTGACGGGTAATATTCGCCACAACGAACTGACCGTGCTCCGCACCGTTACGGCCATCCGCCGGAATCAGAACTTCCATCGAAATGCGTTTGTTGTCGGGTTGTAGAATGCCCACGCCCGACTCTTCGAAGTAACGCCCAACGATCTGCTGCGTGTTGCGCTGTAAAACCTCAACGATCTTACCTTCCGGGCGACCACGACGATCCAGCCCCAGAATCTGCACAGCGACCTTGTCCCCATGGAAAACCTTCCGCATCTGTCGATTCGACAGATAGACGTCATCACCTTCGTCACGCAGCACAAAACCGAAACCATCACGATGCCCCATGACGGTGCCCTGTACCAGGTCGACCTTTTTCATCGGCATAAACTGATTACGACGGTTGCTGATCAGCTGGCCATCCCGGCACATGGCAATCAGACGACGACGCACTGCTTCAACGCGATCTTCGTCGGTCTCCCCAAGTACTTCACAGACTTCAGGGTGCGTCAGGGGGCTGGGCGCTTCTTCAAGCACCATCAAGAGTGCGTCGCGGCTCGCCACCGGGTTGTCGTATTTTTCAGCCTCAGCGGCAGCATTCGGGTCTTTGAAGGTTTTTGTCTTCTTGGTATCGCTCAAGCGATCACTCCTGGAAGGAAAAGTTTGGGTCAGTATACAGCACGGGCGCAGTGTTCAAAGGCCCCATGCAGGCACAGAAGGCTCAACGAGCTACGTCCGGGTTCATAACGCCTTGAAATTGATCTGTGAGGATTCACGACTCTTACCCGCAGCTTCCAGCCGGTCAAGGTAGTCCTGCCAGAGCGTATCCTGGTTGAGACACAGATGGTGCAGATACTTCCAGTCGTAAAGCCCGGAGTCATGTCCATCGTCGAAAGTCAGCTTGAGTGCATAGTTACCGGCTGGCTCCATGCTCAGCAAACCGACGTCTTTCTTGCCAAACTGCAGCACTTCATTGCCGACACCATGCCCACGCACTTCGGCTGACGGTGACAGCACACGCAGCATTTCAAAGCTGAGCTCGTACTCAACACCGGCGTAAGTCAATGCAACGCAGCGACTGGATTTCTTTACTTTGATGGCTTCAGGGACCACATAGACTCCAAATTACAATTTAACCAGCAGACCTGGTTTCAACTTCTATACTCATTTCAATTCCTAAGTTTACTATCCCGGAGATGCTACGCCATGACATTTCTGCGAAACCTGTCCATTCGCGCCCGCTTATGGCTGATAATGGCCGCTGCACGGATCTGTATCCTACTCCTCGAAGCAAAAGCACTGAGAAGTCAGTACGATGTTATGTTCGCTGCCGAATACACCGCCAAAGAAAACACCGCTAAGTCACTCGTGAACAGTGCCCATAGCCTGCTGGAACGCTATCAACGCATGGTTCGGGAAGGCGTATTAAGTGAAGAAGGTGCCAAAGAGGCTGCACTGGATGCTCTGCGTTCACTTCGCGATGGTAATATCTATTTCTGGGTGCACGACCGCTCCCCGGTTGCGTCACACCATGAGTAGTATTGCCAAAGGAGACGGTGATCTTACCCAACGGATTCCAATCACTGGCGAGGAAGAAATCACACGACTTAGTCAATCCTTCAATCAGTTTATCAGTCAGATTCACGACATTATCCGTGAAAGTGTGAATGCCACCAACGAAGTCGCATCACTGGGACGTGAGATCGCGGCAATGGGCTCAGAGACACGAAAACTGAATGCCGAACAGATGCAGGAAAGCGACCACGTCGCCACAGGCGCAACCGAGATGAGTCAGACCATTCAGGAAATTGCTGATAACGCCGACAAGGCCGCTGATGCCGTGAAAAATGCAGCAACAGACTGTCTGAGCAGATTGCTCGTTTCAGAATATAGATAACGAAAAAGCCCCCGTTTAAACGGGGGCTTTTTTTATAAGTGCTGCATTATCAGAGAATAAACTTACTCAAATCCTGATCCTGTGCCAGAGCACCCAGCTTCTGATCGACGTAAGCTCCGTCAATGGTCACTTGTTCGGTCAGGTCCGTTGCGTCAAACGACACACTCTCGAGCAGGCGTTCCATCAGTGTATGCAGGCGGCGGGCGCCGATGTTCTCGGTGCTCTCGTTGACCTGATAAGCGATCTCCGCCAGGCGTTTAATACCATCCGCAGTGAAGTCGATGTCCAACCCTTCGGTCTTCATCAGCGCTTTGTACTGCACTGTTAAAGACGCGTTAGGCTCGGTCAGAATGCGTTCAAAATCGTGCGGAGTGAGCGCCTCAAGCTCAACACGGATAGGCAGACGGCCCTGAAGCTCGGGAATCAGATCCGAAGGCCGTGCAAGATGGAACGCGCCCGAGGCAACAAACAGAATATGGTCTGTTTTCACCATACCGTGCTTGGTGCTGACAGTGCAGCCTTCGATCAACGGTAGGAGGTCGCGCTGCACCCCTTCGCGGGATACATCGCCACCAGAACCGCTGTCCTGACGCTTAGCGACTTTATCGATTTCATCAATAAAGACGATACCGTTCTGTTCGACCAACTCCAGCGCACGGACTTTCAGCTCTTCCATGTTCAGTAGGTTGCCGGCTTCCTCATCGCAGATCTGCTTAAAGGCATCCGCAATTTTCATCTTACGCTTGGACTTTTTATCACCGCCCAGGTTGGCAAACATGTTCTGCAACTGGCTGGTCATCTCTTCCATACCTGGAGGTGTCATGATTTCTACACCGGCAGTATTCACCTGAGCGACATCGATCTCGATTTCTTTATCATCAAGGTCACCGTTGCGCAGTTTACGACGGAAAACCTGGCGCGCGGAGCTGTCTTCCTGCTTAGGTTCTTCGGTCGTGTCCCAGCTGGTAGAGGATCGGGCCGGTGGCAGCAACACATCGAGAATGCGCTCTTCAGCGAGTTCTTCGGCGCGGGTGCGTACCTTTTTCATTTCCTGCTCACGCAGAAGCTTGATCCCAGTTTCGACTAAATCACGGATAATGGATTCTACGTCCTTACCCACGTAACCCACTTCAGTAAACTTGGTGGCTTCCACTTTGATAAAAGGCGCATTCGCAAGCTTAGCCAGACGGCGGGCAATCTCAGTTTTACCCACACCGGTCGGGCCAATCATCAGAATATTCTTTGGCGTGACTTCATCACGCAGCTCTGGCTCAAGCTGCATACGGCGCCAACGATTACGCAGGGCAATAGCCACAGAGCGTTTGGCATCATTCTGACCGATGATGTGTTGATCCAGTGCGTGGACGATTTCGCGAGGTGTCATCTGGCTCATGCATTTGCTCCTGAAGTGTCGCCGGTTACATCGCTCTCTTTCAGCGACTCAATGGTCAGGTTGGTATTGGTGAACACGCAGATTTCGCCAGCAATATTAAGGCTCTTCTCGACGATATCACGAGCGCCAAGCTCGGTGTTTTCCAACAAGGCACGAGCCGAAGCCAATGCATAATTACCACCTGATCCAACACCGATCAGGTCATCCTCGGGCTGCAGTACGTCGCCATTGCCGGTAATAATCAGAGAGGCGGTGTGGTCTGCCACGGCCAGAATAGCTTCGAGCTTGCGCAGAGCACGGTCTGAGCGCCACTCTTTTGCCAGCTCAACGGCTGCACGGGTCAACTGACCACCATGCTGCTGCAGCTGGGCTTCAAACTTTTCAAACAGGGTAAAAGCGTCAGCAGTGCCACCAGCGAAACCTGCGAGGACTTTACCGTCGTATAAGCGGCGGACTTTGCGGGCATTGCCTTTCATTACGGTATTGCCCAGTGAAACCTGACCGTCGCCTCCAATGACGACTTCGTCGCCACGGCGCACGGATACAATCGTTGTCATGACTCTGTACCTTGTGTCTCAGATGTAAATGATGTGTCGCTTTCGGTACAGATGGGGGCAGAAACCGGCATTTCAAGCAGAAGATCTGCCGGTAACCGTTAGACAGGTCACCGTGCCTGGTTGATCGCGTTGCAGAGTAGCGCCAGGCCTTCCGTCGCCCGCGGGCCAGAACGCAGCAGCGCTGAGCTGTTTACCGGAATAAGGTGCCCCTCCCTGACAGCAGCGACGGATGGCCATTCGCTCCACAAAGCCTCTTTCGAGTTCACCACGTTCGTGTGGCTCGACATAATGATGACCTCAGGGTCGCGGGCAATCACACTCTCAAAAGCCACAACGGGGTAGTGTGACGGTGCTTTGCCAAACACATTGTCACCGCCGCAATCTTTGATCAGAGCATCGACCCAGCTGCCTTGCCCGACCGTGCGCAATGGCTCGTAAGATAACTGGTAAAAAACCCGGACAGGATCGGCATTGGCGAACTGATGCTTTAGTGCGCTGTAGCGGTCACGAAAACGACCTGCCGCTTCTTTCCCAGCCTGAGGTTCTCCAACGGCGCTACCCAAACGCTCCATATCATCAGCTACGGCATCCATCGTTTTGGGGTCGATGTAAAGAACATTCACCCCAAGCGCTTCAAGCTTCTGAAGATCAGATTCTTTATTGCCACTCTTCCATGCCACGACAATATCGGGCTGTAACGCGATAAGCGCCTCGATATTAATACCGGCGTAACTACCAATACGCGGAATAGCTTTTGCCGCTTCAGGGAAGTCTGCCCACTCGACGGTACCCACAACCCTTTTACCAAGACCCATTTCAAACAGCATCTCGGTCGAAGACGGGGACAGGGCAACGATTCGCTCTATCGGTTTCGATGCTACTGCGAAACACGCACACAGCATCAATGCGAAAGCAAAGAAGCAGCGGATCACCAATCCACACCTTTACGGGCTTTTATTCCCGCGCGATATGCGTGCTTCTCATCTTTTACTTCGCTGACGGTATCTGCCAGGTCTCGTAGTTCTTTGATTGCGCCACGCCCGGTAACAACAACACTTTGATTTTCAGGACGATTACGGATGGCGTTCAACACCTCTTCTTTATTGAGGTAATCGTAACCGAGCATGTAAGTCAGCTCATCGAGCAGAACAACGTGGTACTGAGGGTCAGCAAGGTATTCCTTAGCGTGCGCCCAGACCTCTTCTGCTGCGGCAATATCAGACGTTCGGTCCTGTGTTTCCCAGGTAAAGCCTGTGCCCATGACGGCGAAAGGTACGCCATTATTCTCAAGCAGGTTTCTTTCACCACAGTCCCACTGCCCCTTAATAAACTGAACAACCGCCGCTTTGTATCCGTGGCCTACAGCGCGTGCAACCGTACCGAAGCCAGAGGTTGATTTACCTTTGCCATTGCCTGTTACCACGATCACGATACCGCGCTCTTCTGTCGCTTTCGCAATACTGGCATCAACCTTTTCTTTTTGTTTCTGCGCTTTCTTTTTATGGCGTTCCTGCTTCAACTCTTCTTCTGACTTCGACATTACCTGACCTCGTATATTTGATAATTTCTATTTTTAAAAAATGATCTGTGACAGCTGCCCTACTGAATGATATCCAACAGGGCGTCCATATCGATATGCTCTTCATAAATATCAGCGATACGTTCAATTTCACGTTCACGCAGTGCTTGCCAATCTTCTGCCGTTCCCGGTGAACCAGATACCCACTCAAGAATAAACTCACAGGTTTCCGGGTGGTCAAATAGGCCATGAACATAAGTCCCCATCACCTGGCCATCGCCAGATATGGCACCGTCAGTGTATGAATTTCCCTGCTGATCGGTCAGACAGCAAAAGGGAGTCTGCAGGCCTGCCCCTTCACTGATACCACAGTGAATTTCATACCCTTTGATCTTATTCCCGGAGTTACTCAGCACACCGTCTACGTTCTTAAGCTGCTTTTCTGCGGTGAGTCGAGTACTGACATCAAGTAAACCAAGACCTTCGGACTCTGTGATCGTGCCCTCGACCTGCTCCGGGTCAGAAATTTTCTGACCCAACATCTGAAAACCACCGCAGACACCGAGCACTTTGCCACCGTAGCGCAGGTGCTTAAGAATCTGTCGATCGAACCCCTGCTCCCTCAGGTAAGCCAGATCAGCCTGAACACTCTTACTGCCCGGAAGGATAATGAGGTCAGCGCCCGACAGGTCACCACCAGCAGTGACATACTCAAGCACAACGCCAGAATGCTGAAGTAGCGGTTCGAAGTCGGTGTGATTGCTGATACGTGGCAGCACCGGCACCTTAATAACAATGCGCTGTTGGTCTGACTGATTAAGATTTTCTTCATGCAGAGCCCGGTTTATTCCGTCTTCAGCATCAAGACGCAGATCCATAATGTACGGCAGTACTCCCAGTACAGGTTTCTCACTGTAGTCTTCCAGCCAGTCGAGGCCGTCCTGGAGTAACTCGATCCGGCCGCGGAATTTATTGATCAGAAAGCCCTTAATTCTTGCCTGTTCACTGGCCGCAAGAATATTTACCGTACCTGTAAGATGCGCAAACACACCGCCGCGATCGATATCCGATATCAGAACGACAGGACAATCTACCGCCTCGGCAAAGCCCATGTTGGCAATATCATTTTTGCGAAGATTCACTTCTGCCGGACTGCCTGCGCCCTCAACAATCACCACATCGTACTGTTCTTTGAGGCGCTGAAATGCCGCTAAGACATGGTCAAATGCGAGCTCTTTAATGTTGCCAAAACGTCGTGCGTCGAGCTCGCTGACGGCCTTACCATTAATAATGACCTGAGAGCGCATATCCGAATTCGGCTTCAACAATACCGGGTTGAAGTCCGTCGACAGAGGCAAACCACAGGCTTCGGCCTGAAGCGCCTGAGCCCGCCCGATTTCTCCGCCATCGTTCGTTACCGCACTGTTCAATGCCATGTTCTGAGGCTTAAATGGCGCCACCGAAATACCCCAGCGCTTAAGTATCCGACATAGCGCGGTCACACACAGGCTCTTGCCAGCATCAGACGTTGTGCCCTGAACCATCAGGCAGCCTTTTACCGGCAACGAAGTATGAGCATCAGCCATGAAGCAGTACTCCATTACGTTTTAATGCCAGTGGGCACCCGGAAACGACCAGAGTAACGTCATCGGCGATGGCGGCTACGGCCTGATTCAGCCACCCTGCCTCATCAGCGAACCGGCGGCTTAATTCACCAAGGGGAACAATGCCGCTCCCCACCTCATTGGTGACAATAAAAATATCCTGCCCTGGTACTTCCGAGGCTTTTTTCAGTGCGCTCAGCAATTCGGATTTTTCCTGCTCAAAGTCGGGCCAACGCTGTTCATTGCAGAGCCAGTTAGTGAGGTATAACGTCAGGCAGTCAATCAGGAGCGTTGACGACGACACACTCACGACCGAGGACAGCTCAAAAGGCTCCTCAACCAGCGCCCAGTGCGCCGGTCGATCTTTCTTGTGACGCTGAATGCGCGCCGCCATTTCGTCGTCTCCCGGTGTCGCTGTCGCCACATAGGTAATCTCAGCCCGCTCATTAGCAAGCTGTTCGGCATAACGACTTTTTCCGGATCGGGCTCCGCCCGTCACTAAGTGAATCAAGAGAAGCTCCCGCTCAGAGCCAGTAACGAGAGATAAATAGCCAGTTCACTGACCTGCTGAACTGCTCCTAAGGCATCGCCGGTAAACCCGCCAATCTGACGCTTAAGAAATACGTACGCAACGCCTGCCAACACGAGTAAGACGAACAGAATAATGAACGGGTTGTTGATAAACATAAGCGCGATTAAACCTGTGATTATCGCAATAGCCGTATCCGCACCCGAGCCTGACTCAGCCAAAGGCTTGGCTTTTGAGGTATCAACGTCAGAGACATAAGACATAGCAGCGATAAATACTGTCGGAATAATTCGACTCAAAGGATGCGCGACCAGAAGTGCCAGAACCGGGTTGATCAACTGGGATAAAACAACGAATTTCAGCGTAAGTGACACCCATAGAGCCGCAGCGCCGTACGTGCCGATGCGGGAGTCTTTCATAATGCTTAGCTTCTGCTCGCGGGTCCATCCGCCGCCCAGCCCATCACAGGTGTCTGCCAGACCATCTTCATGAAAGCAACCGGTAAGCAGCAGGCTGATTGCAATGGAAATCAAGACAGCAACATTCTGAGGAAAGACCAACATCAACAACCACAGAGCCGTCGCACACAGAGCGCCGATCAGCCATCCAACTGCCGGAAAATAACGGCTGGCGCGGTTAAGGCTCGCCTGACTGAACTCGACCGAGGCCGGTACCGGTATTCGCGTAAAAAAGGCCACGGCAATCCACCACAGGTTCAGCTGTTCACTCAACCTGTTCATACCGCAGTGACACCTGCATCATCAAAGCTCGCCATGTAATTGTAAAAAGACTGCGCCGACTGCAATAGCGGGTACGCCAGCGCTGCGCCGGTTCCTTCTCCCAGTCGCAATCCAAGATCCAGTAACGGCTTAGCATCGAGAGCCTCCAGGATCAGAGTGTGAGCCTGCTCTTCTGAGTGGTGACAGAAGACCATATAATCCCGTACCTGCGGGGCTATTCTGACCGCCGCCAGCGCCGCTACTGACGCGATAAATCCATCAACCATAATGACACATTGCTTCTCAGCCGCGGCCAACATAGCACCGGTGATCTGGACAATTTCGAAGCCACCGAGAGAAGCCAGAATATTCATCGTATCGTCAGGTTCAGGCGTCGACTGATGACGCTCGAGTGCCTCAGCGATGAGCGATTTTTTGCGTTCAAAGGCATCATCATCAATGCCTGTACCACGACCACAAGTCTCTTCTACTGAACGCCCAAGAATAGCAGCGAGCACCGCCGATGCCGCCGACGTATTACCAATTCCCATCTCACCAAACGCAAAAACATTACTGCTTTCTGCGATTCGCTGACGCACTATTTCAGCCCCCAGTACTAGTCCTGATTCTGCGGTTTCGCGTGCCATTGCCGGCGCTTTAGCAATATTCTTAGTGCCCGCTCCCAGGCGCTGATTTATAACGCGGCTACTCTCAACGGCATTAAGGATGCCTGCATCAATAACGTACAAAGCCATGCTGGCAACCTGACAGAAACAGTTCACTGCCGCACCGCCATTAATAAAATTCTTAACCATCTGCTGCGTCACCGCAGGAGGCGCAATACTCACCCCCTCTTCTGCAATGCCATGATCTGCTGCAAATACCAACATGGCAGGCTTATGCAGTCGGATCTTTTCGACACCGGTGATCGCTGCCAGCTGAGCCGCTAATGATTCAAGCTGCCCCAGACTGCCGGGCGGCTTGGTTTTCATATCAATACGCTGCTGAATGGCAGCATCCCTTGAGCGGGACACCGGAGAAACGGAAAACATAACACCTGCCATCAACGACTCTGTCGTTGCTTAAGAATAATAAAAAAGAAAAGACTGCCGAGCGCGGATGTCACAATACCAACGGGCAGAACCTGATCCTGAAGTAAAGAGTGAGCCAGGACATCCACGCAGATCATAAAGGTCGCACCAACCAACAGAGACATCAGCAGTACCCGGTGTAACTGTCCGCCGACGAGCAGCCTCACAATATGTGGAATCATCAACCCAACAAATCCGATGCCGCCGACCTCTGCAACCAGAATCGCCGTTACTGCCGAGCACACCAGCAACATCCCCAACCGCAACTTATGTACAGGCACACCTAGCGTAGCGGCACTTTCTTCGCCCAGCTGCATCACGACGAGCCAGCGCGAAAATATGAAAAACAGACCACTGCCAAGCACCACAGCCAAAAGAGGCAAAATAAGATCAGCCCAGTTGCTGCCCGAAAAACTGCCCATCAGCCAGAACAATAATGTGGCTGCAGTTTCTGGCGTTGAGTAATAAATCACAAGGCTGGTAAATGCACTGAGCATAAAAGAAACTGCCACCCCGGAAAGCAGCAGCTTTTCGACCTGAACCGCTGATTTCCCAGCAAGCGTCAACATCAGAAAAACAGACAGCGCTCCGCCCGCAAGCGCCCCGGTGGCCACGTTAAATACGACACTCAGGCCCGTCGCCGCCAGAAACCCAGAAAAGGCCCCAGTGAAAGCAGACATGGCCAGCACCGCACCTAGAGCGGCCCCGGATGAAATACCAAATAAATAAGGATCAGCCAGCGGATTACGGGTTACTGATTGCAGAATAGCGCCAGTAATCGACAGACCAGCGCCCGTTAGTAAAGCCATAAAAATCCGCGGCAGGCGAATATCCGTAAGAATCTGCTGTTCGATCGGCGACAACGCACAATCATTCGTCCATGGACAGATAATGACGCCCTGAAAGACATTCAGAAGCGACAGATCAAAGGCGCCTTGTGCCGCCGCACCAATCACCGAAAGGCAAAGCACAGAAAAAGTTATTGCAACAGTTAACCCGTACGGCATTTTCATCCCCTGCGCTCTCCAGCTGATCCGGGAGCAATAGTCCGACTCGGAGGCATATCGTAGGCAATACGAATACGGCGTTCATGGGTATAAGTGTTACGGATCACAGCAACATCTGCGGCAACCTGAAATACATCCTGAATTAATTCGCTGGTAAGCACCTGGAAGGGTTCACCGTTGGCCACCAGCTGACCTTTATTCAATACCAGCAATTGATCGCAGTAAGCCGCGGCCATGTTCAGATCATGAATAGTTAAAAGCACCGTAACACCCAATGACCGGACCAGACTGAGCGTCTCTATTTGGTGCTGAATATCGAGGTGGTTGGTGGGTTCGTCTAAAAGAAGAATCTGAGGTTGTTGTACCAGCGCCCGGGCGATCAACACCCGTTGCTTCTCACCACCGGAAAGAGAACCGAAATCACGATCAATAAAACGCGTCAGATCGAGGTCGGCTGCTATACCTTCTATTAACCGGGTGTCATCTTTGCTGGTAAACGACAGCAGTGGCTTACGAGGCGTCAGGCCGGTTGCAAGAACTTCGCGCACGGTCACCTCGAAAGGCAGTGCCGATTCCTGCAGCACAACCGCGATTTTACAGGCTCGCTCGCGTCTGCTCATCAGGTGTACCGGGTGCCCGGCAATCATCACCTGCCCCGCCAGCGAGGCCGGTTGATCGTAGCGATGGCAATAGATTGCTCTGAGTAACGACGATTTACCTGCACCATTCGGCCCGACAATACCAACCAGGCTACCGCATTCCACAGCGAACGAAATATCCCGCAGAATAGCGTTCGTAGCTTTCGCACCGATAGTCAGCGATAAGTGCTCAACAGCGATATGCGCGAGTTCAGCATCGCCAGAGGTGTAGCTGTTGTGTGAGGACTGATTCACCATCGGTATCCGCGCATCGGTACAAATATTGTCACGCTAATCGTCACATTATGGGCGGAATACGGATGATGGACGCACTTCGGGAACGCAGCCTAAGCCGCCCGAACAGAGAGCTCATCATCGAGTAACCCGCTCGATCATAGAAATTGGTTTGCACGTCCGGGAGGCAATCTGGCTGACAGTCGACCGGATAAAAGCCACTGTTTACAGTTGCGGGCACAGCCCCGGATTTTCACCGGGTTCCCCTCCTGAGACTGGCAAGACAAATTTGCCAGTCCGGACAGGGGTGGATTATCGCACAGAGGCGCCAGCGTTGCAGTAAACACGCGGATACCGGATACTTCGCGCCTTAATGATCACAGTTAACCACACCATACACAGACTACGGAAACGCTCATGATTGTCGCCAAAGATACGGTTGTTCAGCTGCATTACACCCTTAAAGATGCCGATGGCAAACAGATTGAGTCCACTGCGGGCCATGATCCGATTGCCTACCTGCAGGGCCACAACAACATGATCCCGGGCTTTGAAGAAGCTGTCGAAGGCAAGCAGGCCGGTGACAAGCTCGAAATCACTGTAACACCAGAAAATGGCTACGGTCACCGCGTTGAAGGTTCAGTGCAGCGCGTACCAGTCAAGCACCTTCAGGGCTCAAAGAAATGGAGCAAAGGCATGGTCGCTTCTGTACACACAGATCAGGGCGAGCGTCAGGTGACCATCGTAAAGGTCGGTCGTTTCATGGCAGACGTTGACACTAATCACCCATTTGCCGGAAAAACCTTACATTTTGACGTCGAGATTCTGGACGTTCGTGCAGCGACTGCAGAAGAGCTTGATCACGGCCACGCCCACGGCATTGGCGGGCATCAGCACTGATTCTGACTCAGATCACAAGTGGTGAGAGTAGCCGTCTGAGTGCGGTAGTATTTTAATATTGCTTCGGCTATTCTCGAACGAGTCTTTTGAAAATACCTGTAGGAGATTAAGGATGAATATCCGTCACCTGTTTACTGCCGCTGCCGCCACTCTGCTGGTTGCGTGTTCTTCTAACGAACCGGCACCTCAAGTTGCTGAGTGTGTCTTCGCCGATGGCAGCATGCAGCCTGCTCCTGCGTGGGTCTGTGGTGCCCCTGTTGATGGCGTCGACCTGACCGCCGTCGGTTACGCCGATAAATCTGCCGCTGGCGCAAACTTCATGAAGCAAATGGCAGCGACTGCCGCGCGCGTTGAACTTGCTCAGACCATGCAGGTAGAAGTTCAGAACATGATCAAACAGTACGCCGAAACCACGGGTACAGCGGACGACGAAACAGTTGATCAGGTAAACTCTGTGACAACCAAACAGATCACCAAGCAGACACTGACTGGCAGCAAGATCTTCCGTCAGATGCCTACGCCTAGCGGCGGCATGGTGGTTCTCGTTGGTCTCGACGCCGACACCGTTAACCAGTTGGCAGAAGAGGCCCTGAAAACCTCAATGAACAACGAGAAAGCTCTGTGGCAGAAGTTTCAGGCTCAGAAGTCTTTCGACGAAATGCGCGAAGAAATGCTGAACATGAACTGAGTCAGCTCAGCGTATGATATCCAGACCGGTACCGGGGTAACTCTGTACCGGTTTTTTGTTTTGGGGGAGATCCAATGAAACATCTTATCCGTTGCACCCTGATAGCCAGCGGTGTCGTCGCCAGCGCAGCTACTCTTTCTGTCGTCGCGAACCCAGGTATGAGCGATTACGAACGCTGGCGCGCCACGACTCAGCAAGAATTTCAGAGCTATCTCGACGAAAACGACAAAGCCTTTATCGGATTTCTGAAGCAGCGCTGGGAGCCGGTCGATACCGAGTCAGGCGAGGAAGAAGATCAGGCCCCAAAACCCACAAACATCCCCAAAGCACCGCCTGTTAATACACCTGTTAATACTCCTGAAGAAAAACCAAAAGACATAACAACCGAACCTACGCCAGTCGTAAGTGTGCCTGTTCCGACACCGACTCGCGAACCCGACAACACAACGCCAGAGCAAACGCCGGTCAAAGTGGCACCCCAGCCGCAAATTAAAGGCCCTGCCGCCAGTATTAACTTTTATGGTCACGCTTTACGCCTGCCCTACAACAAAGCCATGCCACGTGCATTTTCATCCAGGCCCTCCTCCGACGCTATTGCCTCAGCGTGGGAAGCGTTAGCACGGAGTGATTTCAAACCCGCCTTAGAGCAGCTCAATGCCACTAAGACGTCTTTGTCGCTGAGCGACTGGGCAACGGCACGGCTTGTCTCCGACTACTCTGAGGCCGTAGCGAGAAATGCCGACAGCCGCATTATGTTGAGCTGGTTTATGCTCGTAAAACTCGGCTATGACGCCCGCCTTGCCTACAACGACCGCCTTTACCTGCTAATGCCTGCTGACGACGATGTGTATGGCGTTACGTATTTTACTCTCAGTGGTGAACGCTACTACGCCTTGCCACTCAATGGTGATGTACGAATTGCAGGAAAGGTCTACACCTACGGCAAGCAACACGAGACAGCGTCACGTGCGGTGGCCTTCAAAGTGCCTGAACGCTTCAACGGGGCGGGAGATATCCGCAAGCGGACGCTCAGTTATCAGGAGGGCGAAGAAACAGTGAATGTTGTCGTTAGTTACCCAGCGGAGCAGATCCGTTATCTGGATTCCATGCCCCAGCTGAACCTGCCACGCTATCCGATTCTCAATTTGCCCGCAGCGACACGGGCCGAGCTCACTAAACAGCTGAAGCCATTGTTACAGGGGCACTCTGAAGAAGTCGCGGTTAACCGCCTGCTCAACTTTGTCCAGAACGCTTTTGAATATCAGACCGACGAGCAGCAGTTTAATACTGAGAACTACCTGTTCCCACTTGAAACCCTGCACTATGCTGCCTCAGACTGCGAAGACAGAGCCGCACTGTTCTCGCTGCTGGTGCATGACCTGTTGGGCCTGCCCGTCGTCCTGTTGGATTACCCAGGGCATGTGGCCGCAGCCGTTGAATTTACAGGTCAGGTGAAAGGCGACGCAGTCGTTTATAATGGCCGCCAGTACACAGTCACTGACCCGACCTATATTAATGCGCGTGCAGGAATGACCATGCCGCAGTTCGCCGGTCAGTCACCTGACGTAGTAGAAGTATTTTAAGGAGGCCTTCATGGCTTTGCAGATCGCCATTGTTCCTGTCACTGCTTTTGAGCAGAACTGCACTGTTCTGATGTGTGACAACACCAAAGAAGCCGCCATCGTAGACCCCGGCGGTGAAATTAATAAAATCAAAGCGCAGATTGAAAAAATGGGTGCGAACCCGACCAAAATTCTGCTGACGCATGCGCACATTGATCATGCTGGAGGCACTGCAGCTCTGGCACGCGACCTCGGCCTTCCCATTATTGGTCCTCATAAGGAAGATGACTTCTGGATCCAGTCGTTGCCGCAGCAATCTATGATGTTCGGATTTCCCAACGTTGAGTCATTCACTCCGGATCAATGGCTGAACGATGGCGATACGGTTACAGTGGGTGACGTGACACTTGAGGTTATCCATGCGCCAGGACACACACCTGGGCATGTTGTCTTCTTCAATAAAGACAGCAAAAAAGCCTTAGTTGGCGACGTTATTTTTAACGGGTCGATTGGTCGTACTGACTTTCCTAAAGGAAATTTCGACGAGCTGGTCTCGTCCATCCGCGAGAAGCTGTTTCCGCTGGGCGACGATATTGAATTTATTTGTGGGCACGGCCCGAATTCAACCTTCGGCCACGAGCGTCAGCACAATCCTTTTGTTTCTGACCACCGCGGCTAAGTACTTATCTTGATTCAGGGCGTCGTTGCTGCTGGTTTCTTCCTGAGCTCAGATGTCTGAATGGCCGCCAGTTCCTGAACTCGCTGGCGGCTTTCTTCCAATGCGATGTCCATTTGTTCGTCATACATCTCCAACCAGGTACGCGAACCCGGCATCATTTTCGCGAGATCACGCATCCCCTGTTTTAACGCACTGAGATGCGTCTGGTAGCTCTGCTCCTGATCGAGAAGAATTTCTTTAAAGCCAGACGCCTGACTGGTGTCCATAATCTTACGGTATTGCACCAGTGATTTTTCAAACGCCGCCATCTGAATGCGCAAAGCTTCGTTTTCCTTTTTCACCAGTTCAAGCTCTGTTGCTTTGGCGTAGGCGATATCCTCTTTCAGTAGCGAAACAATGCCCAGAGTCGATAGCGCCGATAGCCCGATAACCGAGAGCACCACAAGTACAATCACCACTTTGCGGTTTAAAGACACCGTTCGCTCAAGCAGAGAAATACGCTGACCTTCACTAAGATCAAACTCTTTTTCGTCTTCCATTGGAGGCTCCAGAACCCAACTGATTTACCTGACGTTTAAGCATAGCAGGCACTGGAAGAATTGCCCGGCATGGGCTAATTAGAGCACTCACACAACCCGCCGGAGGTAACGGCCAAGCGTTGATTGAAATTGTTTAAACCAACGCTCTGCATTCTCAGGCTGCGAAGTACCGGGGGCGAAGTGAAAGTCACCAACAAGAGTATCAATACGAAACGACCAGGACTTCTGACCAGCCACCAGCCGTATCTGTTCGGGCTGACTTGTATTGTGGAAAAACTCTCCGTCGTCAGCCTCGAACAGAGCGCTGAACATAGCCTTCCCTGTTCTTTGAATATCGCGGGAGTGGCGGATGATGATCTCATCACCCTCGAGCTCGCCGATATCCGTGATAAACTCTTCCGCCGGTCTGTTTATAACAGCGCCCATGCAGTCACCAGCAAGGATAAGCGCTCCCTGTAATTCGCGGCTGGCACCGGTCGTCAGGTCTTCTTCACCGATCAACTCCAGACCGACGAATAACCCCGGTACACTGTTTAACAGGCGCCAGTCTTCAACATAGGCGCCGCTTGGCGCGAACTCCATCATGCAATTGCCCACACGCCTTAGCTCTGCGGGCTCGGGCCAACGGTTTTCACTCAGCGAAGACACGCCTCCCTGCCAGTCGAGCAAGTTATGTTGCCAGACACTGTGCGCGTACCAGCCTTCGTAATCCGCCTTATTATCAGGCTCCGCCTGCTGTTCGTATTCGAGCGGCAAACGCAGATCTATCGTCAGCGCTCCAGACTGAAGCCAGAACACCCGTGTGTCTGTATCAGTTAACCCATTAGCAAAACTGATGCATCGCCGCCGGAAAGCACCGCACATCCACTCAGGAACCGAGTTCCTTGGCCAGACGGCGCCCTGCGTACAAGCGATATCCAACAGGCTTTCTATCCATCGTTTCCGTGTCATAGAGCCCGCTCCTCCCGGCCAAAGCCAACGCCCGGCTGAGTCTCCGGGCGTTCAATGTCCCCCGAACGCAGTCGCTTCTGAAGGTAGTCAAATGTATCTATGGTCTGAGCGTACAAGTGATCACCGCACCTGACCGGCTGATACTTTTTCTCAACCCCTTCACAAGGGGCCATCACAGGCTCAATGACCGTATCGTAATCACAGGTACAGAAGAGCGGGAATGCGTAACGTTCCTCTTTCACTTTACGCACCCTATGGGTAGTTGCTCTGAAATGACCGTTACTCAGTATTTCCATCATGTCGCCAATATTAACCACAAAACATCCGGGTATGACCGGAGCATCAATCCAGCGCCCTTCCTCATTCAACACTTCAAGGCCATCGGCGGTGGGTAGCAGTAAGGTGAAGCATTCGTAATCCGTATGCGCACCAATGCCCTGGGTGTCTTGCACGCCCGGGTCGTAAGGGTAATGAATCAAGCGCAATTGATTCGGTGGACGAATCAGCTTGCCATCGAAGAAGGTCTCCTCCTGCCCTAGTGCAAGAGCAAAGCCCCTGAACAGAACCTTTGCGAGCTCGGTTCCGTGGCCGTAGTAACAACTCACTTTCGCTTTGAAATCGGCATCGTCTGGCCAGAGCGTTGGGCCAAGCATCGGCCTCCGATACCTGAGATCACTCAGGTCGTAGTTAACATCATACGCCTCTTTATGATCCCGGGGTTTATTCACGTCTGAACTTGAGCCCGGGCTATAGAAGACTTCTTCGCCCTCTGGAACGTAACCACTGTGGTTCTGCGACAAACCGATGTAATTCTGCATCTTCTGTTCGTATGGCTGAGCAAAATACTGCTTTGCAGACGCGACCAGATCGTCGGTCGCTGCCTCGGGAACGCGATGTCCGCAGACATAGAAAAAACCAACGTCTCTTGCGGCATCGCGGATATTGTCTGCAACCGCCTGACGCTCAGCAGGCACAGCGGAATACAAACCTGAAATATCAATCACAGGAATGGATGAGAATCGACGGAGGGGTGTTTGCTTGTGAAGGTTGGTGCGGCTTTGCATATCAGTCTCCCATAGGTTTCAGGGTGACTGGCCGTCCAGTGGTGTTCAGCGGGATGCTGGCCGGGCCGTCCCGACTGCATTTCAGAATATCAAATCAGAAGACTCAGATACCAGAGCGCAAAGTGGTCAGTAAGCGCTTACAAAAGGTGGCTAAGAAAAGATGACTAACGAAAAGGTGGATATGGGAGAAATAGCAGGCACAAAAAAGCCCGCAGAAGCGGGCTTTTTCAGAACGCGTCGATTACTTCTTACCGCCGAAGCCACCGAAACGCTTCTGGAACTTGTCGATACGACCGCCAGTATCCAGAACTTTCTGCTTACCAGTGTAGAACGGGTGGCATGCAGAACATACGTCCAGGTACATAGTGCCTGGCTTGGTCGAGCGAGTCTTAACTACGTTACCGCAAGAGCAGGTTGCTTCCAGGGTAGCGTACTCAGGATGAATACCGTCTTTCATAAATCACCTCACAGTCTTCGCGCCGCCACATCCCGGGGACCACTTTCTTTGCCTGATCTCTCAAGCTGGGCCCAATATCGGTATGCACCGCGCTACTGGCTTGTTATAGATACAATATGCCCTTGCAAGGGCAATAAGGACGCGCATAATACCAGAGCATTCCGTATCAGCAAGCTTTTTCATGTCCTTTTATGTTGTCGACGTCGCTCTGCCCGTCCCCCTGTTACGCACCTTCGACTACCTGCCGGTAGAGGGTGACGCCCGAGAAAACTACCAACCCGGTCAGCGGGTTCGTGCAGACTTTGGCAGACAGCTGCTCACTGGCATTGTCTTGGGCACCCGTGACAGCAGTGAAGTTCCCACGAATAAGCTCAAACCCTTGTTAGCACGGCTGGATGACGCACCGTTACTGGCTCCGCGTGACCTCAGTCTTGCCCGCTGGATGTCAGACTACTATCACCACAGTCTGGGGGACGTGCTCGAACACTGGATACCGACCATGCTACGGCGCGGCGCCGGACTGAACGAGGCCGATGAGAGCGGTTGGCAACGTATCGCCTCACCCAATACAGAGCCAGCACTCAAAGGCAGCAAGCAGCTGGCATTGTGGCAGCAGTTTCAGCGACAGGAATACATTGCTCATCGATTTCTGACAGCTCAGGGATTTTCGCTGGCCCAGTGCCGTAAGCTGGCCGAGCTCGGATTAATCGAGGAACAGACACGACTGCCAGTCCCTGCACTACCTGAATCCGTCCGACCGGCATTGCAGCTAAATGACGAGCAAGCATCGGCGGTGAAAAAAGTCTCTGACGTACTGGGGAAATTTAAGGCCTGTCTGCTTGAAGGCGTGACGGGCTCAGGCAAAACTGAAGTCTATCTCCAGCTTATCGATAAGGTAATAAAACAGGGAAAACAGGCGCTGCTGCTGGTGCCTGAAATCGGCCTGACACCGCAGACCGTGCGCCGCTTTCAGGAACGTTTTAATGTGCCCGTCGCACTGCTTCACTCGGGTCTGAATGATCGTGAACGACTGCAAGGCTGGCGACAGGCGCGTGAAGGTCAGGCGCGGATTCTGATCGGTACCCGTTCAGCGGTGTTTACCCCCCTGCCGGACCTGGGCCTGATTATTCTCGACGAAGAGCACGACGGCTCCTTTAAACAGCAGGATGGCCTGCGCTACTCGGCGAGGGATTTTGCACTCGTGCGTGCCCATCAGGCTCAGGTACCTGTCTTGCTTGGCTCTGCAACGCCGTCGCTGGAGAGTCTGCATAACGCATTAACAGGCAAATACCTGCATTTAAAACTGACCCGTCGTGCCGGAAATGCCAGACCACCGGGCATGAAGCTCCACAGTATTCTGCATCAACCTCTGGTGCACGGCTTTGCCGAACCAGTACTCAGCGCCATGCAGCAACACCTGAATCGCGGCAAGCAGGTCTTGGTATTCTTAAACCGTCGTGGCTTTGCCCCCTTATTAGCGTGCAAACAATGCGGTTGGAATGCAGAGTGTCGACGCTGCGATGCGCGCATGACACTGCACCAATATCCTCCGCACCTGCATTGCCACCACTGCGACTATCAGCAACCCGTGCCGAAAGTGTGCCCGGAGTGTCACTCGCCGGATATTGAACCCATCGGTCAGGGCACTGAACGCATTGAAGACCATCTGTCCGTGTTATTTCCGCAAACACCCGTAAAGCGCGTTGACCGTGATACCGTGCGTACGAAGCAGGCGTTCGATGATTTATTTGAAGAAATTCATACTGGTGATCCATGCATTCTGGTCGGTACGCAAATGCTGGCCAAAGGCCATCACTTTCCCGACGTCACACTGGTGGTAATACTCGACAGCGATGCTGGATTATTCAGTGCAGATTTCCGGGGAATGGAACACTCGGCGCAGTTAATTAAGCAAGTCGCCGGGCGTGCTGGCCGGGCAGAGTCTCCCGGCGATGTCTGGATTCAGACCCTCTATGCCGACCACCCGCAACTCAACCTGTTAATCGATGACGGTTATCACGCGCTGGCACTCTCGATATTGCGCGAGCGCTTAGATCAGCAACTGCCGCCCTACTCCCACATGGCCATGCTACGCAGCGAATGTGAAGACAGAGCGACGGCTCAACGCTTTCTCGAACAGGCCCGGCACATACTGCAACACTGGTTAAAACAATACGGCCAGAAAGACGCCCCCGTCACACTGCTCGGCCCGGTGCCTGCAATCATGGAACGCAGGAACGGCCGTTACCGTTTTCAGCTACAGGTGTTCTGCAGCGAGCGTAAGGCCTTGCACCAGACGCTCGATGCGGCATTGAAACAACTTCAGGAATTAAAAGGCTTCAACAAAGTACGCTGGCACATCGATGTTGATCCGCTGGATACACTCTGATTAAAGCCCTTAGAAGCTACTGAATAACATAGAAGCCTGAGGAATAGAGTGTAATAGGTAATATCTCCAGCGGAAAGATCGCAACCCTAAGGTGCAACGGTGATACAAACGAATCAGTTGAGATCTTATTATTCAAGACACCACACACAATCACACTTGCCGATAAATTGCCGATCCTTGCCTATTACTACAATCAACAACAGAGAGCCTCAACCCTGCCCTCAAGCCAGTGCTAATATAAAGAGACCTAATCGAAAGCAGCCGACAGGGCGAGCGAATGTCCACAAACACCTCAATAAGTAGTTCAGATAGCGCCTTGGACAACAAGCTAAGCGGCCTCATTGCCAGCCTTATCGGACAGAAAGCCCGCATAGATACCGATGTACCAGGACTGAGTCTTCACCGCTGGACCGAACCCACCGACCCTACCAGTTATATGCTAGCTCCGAGCATTTGCCTGATCGGCCAGGGACGTAAACGCTTATTCCTTGGAGAAGAGACCTTCATCTACGACGCCGAGCACTTCCTGATAACCTCAGTTGAGCTTCCTGTCGTCACGCAAATTATTGAAGCCTCACCCGAGAAGCCCTATCTGGGCCTGACCATGGAACTCGACCTTCGCCTGATTTCACAACTAATGATAGATAATCAGATAACGCCGGATAAGAAACAGACAGACCGCTGCGGAATCGGAGTCAGCCGGGTGCCCGGAAATTTGAATGATGCCTTCTGCAGACTTCTTAGTCTTGCGAGTCAGCCAGAAGATATCGTGCCTCTCGCCCCCCTTATTCGGCAAGAAATTTTCTATAGATTACTGAAAAGCGACCAAGGCCCACGCTTACGCGCTATTACCTCGAACGCCAACCATGGCTACCAGATTGCCCGCACCATCGAATGGATGAAAGAAAACTTCAGTAAGCCAGTAAAAGTCGAAGACCTGGCGAATAACTCGGGAATGAGCGTCTCTGCATTTCATAACCACTTTCGCAGTATGACTGCGATGAGCCCACTGCAATTTCAGAAGAAAATGCGGCTCAATGAAGCGCGTCGACTAATGCTGGCAGAACACCTCGATGCATCAAAAGCGGCCTTTGAGGTCGGCTATGAAAGCCCCTCACAATTCAGCCGAGAATATAGCCGTCTGTTTGGGGCGCCGCCGATGAAAGATATTCGCCAGCTTTCACAGACGGTGTAGCAGTGTGCTAGTTAAAACCCTTCAATACCAGGGCGGAGCAACGTACTTACCGCGAGTGACGGCAGGCTGCGCCGGATTCTGCAAACCTTCGCCAAACGAAATAACTTCAATATTGTCCGCGTTGTCAGGGCCGAGTGATAAAACAACGTGGTTGGTATCCCCCGCCTATGCCTGTATTACTGCGATAGAACACCAGATCACCACGGCGAGGGCGCCAGTAGGTGCCTGAAAACGGGAAATCAGGCCAATCATTCCAGACCTTAGTCCAGGTGGCTTCAAAGCTCTCAGTGTTTCTGACAAGTGATTTCCTTTCCTTATTAAACTAACGCTCGGCCTTTGGGCGGGCGCTTTTTGCGCGTCCCGCCGCGCTTTTAAGGGTCCAGTTGAACACTTTGTCAGGCTAATTGTGAGCATACAAGCTAGAAGACCAAAATTATTTACCAGCTTCTGCAATAATCTCAAAATTATGAATGTTGTTTAGAACACCGTTATCCCAGCCGCCAACGACAAGATCATCCGCTTGGGCCTTGAGGGCAGCAGCAACTTTCCCGGCAAAGTGAGCTTCTCTTCCACCCTCATCGGTAAAGGTATCAAAAATACCAAAAGTGTTGCTATCTAATTTAAGTGATGTCCATAACAACGTTTTTGGTTCAGTTTGTGCGACAACAGATGCGGCTCCGATTAATAGCTGCTGTAATTCTTGCTCTTTTCCTGGTTGGGCTTTTAACACTATATAAGTTGCGCTTGTAGCATTTTCTAAGTCTGTGTCAGGTTCTTTATAGGATAAAATGCTAAAGTTAGAAATATTAGCAACAACCCCCTTATCCCAACCATGCGCTACGAGCGTATCTGCATTGGTATTTAATGCGGCTGCTACTTTCCCTGCAAAGTGCTCTGACCGGCCCGCTTCATTTGGAAAAAAATCAAAAATTCCGAAACTGCCATCGTTTTTTTTAAGCGCATACCAATACAAGGTATTGGGTTCAGTTTGCGCGACCAATGTTGCGCCTTCCTTTAGAAAAGCAGTTAGCTCTTTGTCTTGTCCAGACTTAGCCTCAAATGGAATATAGGTTGCTTCTTTCATGATAGTCTCCTGTTTTGGTACTTCTGAGCGTGATATAGACGCATTCATTAAAATGAATAGAAATACAGTTAGATAAATACTTGCTTTACGCATAGGATTGAAAATTTTCATAAATTCCCCTTACGTTGAAATCGAGGTGCCATTGTAGGGTTTGGCTCAGCTTGACCAGTAGTGACAAAAAAGACACCATACATGCAATATCTGCCATTGTTTTTTGGAGTGTATGAATGACGACAATTGTGATTCTTTCAGTGAATAACGCCTTACCATCAGGGCTTATGGGCATGGTTGATATCTTTGCATTAAGTGGTTTGCATTTTGTGCAGAAGTCTGGAGATGGAGCACTTTCGAAGGTGGACTGGCACCCAAACGTGATTTTGGCGAATCATGATGGGCAGCCGATAACTGACGGGCATGGGCGTAATTTTGAGGTCGACTCTGATTTTGCTTCAATTAAGCATTGCGATGCAGTGTTGGTACCTGGGTTTATTCCAAATGGTCAAGGACACCCACCGAAAACCACTACAGATATGCTTACCTGCTCATGGTTGGCTACACAATATAAAAAAGGAGCGCTCATGTGTGGCTCTTGTAGCGGTGTATTTGCACTTGGAGAGGCGGGCTTACTTAATAACCGAAAATGCACTACCACGTGGTGGTTACATGATGAATTAAAGCAACGATTCCCAAAGGCGAATGCGGTATGGGCAAGTGAATTAATTGATGATAACGGTATCATCACTGCTGGTGGCCCCCTTTCCTGGGTTACCATTGCATTGCATGTAGTGAAAAAGCTTGCTGGTATTGAAACGGCGAAGGTTGTGGCTGATTTTTCTGTCGTTGATGCGATACCAAAATCTCAAAACCTGTATGTGCCGGAGGGGTATCAGGCTTCAAACAATCCATTCCTTGCAAAAGCGGAATATACCATTCGTAAAGCACACTACCAAACCATGAGCGCTGGTGATTTGGCAAAAATAATGGCTGTATCTGAACGTACGCTAAATCGTAAGTTAAAAGAGTTAACCGGAGAAACCCCCAAAGCCTTTATTGACGGGGTTAGAATAAGCCATGCTTGCACATTGTTAGCAACCACCAATACGTCCGTAAAGGAAATCGCCCTTTCTCTGGGTTATACGGACGATAGCGTATTTCGTCGTCTCTTTAAGAAGAAAATGAAAATGACACCTTCCAACTATCAGCAACAAAGACGCAATAATGAAAGTTAAGCTTTTAGCCTAACGCTGAGCTTTGCGGCAATTTTGGAGCCGCGAAGCGGTGGAAAAATTGTCCGGCAACAGCGGCTGGTTATGCATTATTCGTAGTGGCTCCAGAGTCTGAGGACTTTCACCACTTGCTCGTCCTCCAGTACTTGGTAGACCAGGCGATGCTGAATATTAATGCGACGCGAATAGGCCCCCGCAAGATCACCAATTAGCTTCTCAAACGGAGGCGGCTTGCGATAAGGATCTTCCGCTATTAGCGCTAACAGTTCCTGGGCTTTTGGTTTGAGGCCGCTGGAGGCCAACTTTTTTGCATCTTTCTGGGCCTGCTTGGTGTAAACCAACTTCCATGTCACCAGTCCAGCTCCTCATCGCATGCATCCACGGGGGTATCCATCCCTTCCCGAATAGACCCCCGCATACCGGGTACGGAGAGCAGATAAAGTGTTTCTTGAATAGCAGACCAGTCTTCTTCGGATACCAGAACAGCTTTATTCCGCTTACCCATGATGACGATTGGTTGGTGGGACTCGGCGGTCTCGTCAATCAACCGATAAAGGTTGCTGCGCGCCTCAGTTGC
>CAJWBH010000014.1 GCA_913019975.1 Thalassolituus maritimus
GTTCATCGAACAGGTTGTCCACTTTCAGGAAGACATCGGCACTGGCGGTCAGCGCGTAACGGCTGATGAAGTCGACCAGGAACAGGGACTCGGTCTCGTCCAGTTTCGTGGCGGTGTTGTTGCATCCTGCGCTGGCACACATCTCATCGACGTAGGTGGCCACAAGGTAGTTGTCCCAGCCACTCGGGTGTTCCATGCCTGTCCGGAAGCTCATCTGGTTTTCAGGTACGTCCTTGAGCTGATCGCCTTTTTTCAGGCCCGAAGCGGCATTGTCCTTGCTGATTTCCGCCTGGGTAAAGGTGTAGGTAAGGCTGACCGGAAGGTAGAACTCGCCTGCCCGGGTGCCGGTCTGGAGCTGGAACTCAACACCGGAAATTTCAGCCTCGCCGGTTACAAAACTGCCAGAGGTGGCGCCATTGCTGCACGGCGAGCCCACGGAACAGTTTTCGGCCTTGTTGGAGAAGTCGCTGTGGAAGCCGATCATTTCCGCGAAGAACGCATTGCCAAAGTACCGGAGGCCGGCCTCCCAGTTCTTGCTGGTTTCCGGATCTTCGTTTGCCCTGGCACCACCTCCGAGAGGGGAGAAACCCCGGTGCACGCCACCCAGAACCTGCCAGCTTTGGGACAGGTCATAGGTAAAGGAAGCGCCGGGCAGGAGTTCAGCACTGTCATTGGCGCGGGTGCTGTCGACGGTCGTGCGGCCGGGATCCGCGTATTGGGTGCGGCTGGTCTGTACATCCTCGTAGCGCAGAGCGAGGTTGATATTGAGCTTGTCCGTCGCCTGCCACTTGTCGAGTGCCCAGAAGCTCAGGGCTTCGCCGGTCTCAAAGCGATTATTGCTGCCCGTGGGGGCGACAGTGTTCTGGAACACCAGAGAGCCGTTGACCTGGTCATAAACATCGACCGGCTGGAAACGATCCATTTCATCTTCGTGGTAGCGGGCGCCGAAATCAAACTGGTGGCTGCCCATGTCGACATCAAAGTTTACCTGCACGCCCTCGGACAGGTAGTCCCTGGCGTTGTTTTTGTAATCCAGGCCGCTGGCGTCAACTGTGCCGTCCAGAATACCCTGGGCATTGGCGTCGCCGCCGTTTGCCGAGTCGATGATGCTTCCGCCGCCGCTGAGCTTGAACCAGTTCCGCTTGAAGTCGTTGCGATAGAGGGTGGCCGTGCTGCTTACGGTATTACTCCAGTCGAACTGATGGGTCAGGCTGATACCGGAGTGGGTATTGTTCATCTGGTCGATGCTGGACAACCCGTAACGCCGGTTCGGATCCTGGCTGAAGTCCGCATCGGTCAGGCCGAGGTAACTGGAGTTGGAGGTTTCCTCGGAGTATTGCAGCTTGGCGGTCACGCTCTGGCGCTCTCCCTGCCAGCGCAGCTTGCCGACATAGTCTTCGATATCAAAGCCGGTATCGCGGTTACTGCGGTCAATCTCCTTGAAGCCTTTCGCGGAGCGCTGGACGGTCTCAAGCAGGTAGCCCCAGTCGCCGGCCGTGTCACCATAGGTTACATGAACGTCGGTGGAGCCGCGGTCGTTGGTGACTGTCTCAACATAGCCCTGCCGCTGATCGGGAATGGGTGTGGAAATCAGGTTGATGACACCACCGGTGGTTTGCGGGCCATAGCGCAGCAGCGGGGCACCCTTGAGTACTTCCAGCGAGGACATGCGCTTCAGTGTCGGAAAATAATAGGCGGCCGGATTGGAGTAGGGCGCCGGTGCGATCAGAATGCCATCTTCCATCAGGGTAATATTACTGCTGCGCTCGGCCGTGGCGCCGCGGATGCCGATATTGGGGCGCAGGCCCAGGCCTTCTTCTTCCCGCACATAGACGCCCGGGACGGTTTTCAGCACCTGGTTGATGTCGGTCTCAACCTCGGTTTTCAACTGCGCCTCACCAACGACGTAGCCTGACCCTGGCAAGGTCTGGGCTGCGGACGCATCGCCAATGATTTCCATGGGTTCAAGCATCTGGGGCTGATCATCGCCAGCGGCAGAGCCCAAGGCTGGGGCGAGGCTGATCGCCACAGCCAGTGATAGTTGGGAAGGTTTAAACATGTGGTTAATCTCCATTACCATTTGTTTTTCGAAATGTAAGTGACAATCATTACTATTACGTTGGGCGAAACTTTACGGTTCCGTAACTATAAAGTCAATTGCTAATCGGCTCACGACGTCTCAGACCGCGAGCGTCTCATCATGGAAACCTGGACAGGGGCCTTCCCCCAGCTCCTGGCAGCCTATGAGCACAAGGAGCGGTTCTACCACATCTGGGGCTGTGCCACCCGGCGGGATGCTGAGAAGGCGTTGGCTGCCTGGGTTGACGGCATCCCGCAGGGGCAGAAGGAGGTCTGGAAGGATCTCGTTAGCGCCGTCAGTGGCTGGCGTGAGGAGGTGCTGACCTACTTCGAGACCGACATCCCAATCACCAACGCCTTCACGGAGTCGATCAACCGGCTGGCCAAGGACAAGAACCGCGATGGCCGGGGCTATTCATTCGAGGTGATGCGGGCCCGGATGCTCTACACCACCAAGCACAAGAAGAAGACGCCACAGACCAAGGAATCTCCGTTCCTGGGCAAGGCCACCATGACCTACAGCATGGGTCTCCCCGAGGCCGAGAAGAACTACGGCGTCGATCTATCAACCTTCTGGGAGGATTAAGGTTTTGGTGGATCAGAGGGGATCATCAACCACTTAATCCGGATACCCTTATTTTACTGCTTGCTGTAAACAGGCTTAGCGGCGACGTTCATTCCGTAACGATTGCATCACCCGCGCAGTCTGGGGGCGTACCCCGCGCCAGACATAGAATGCCTCAGCGGCTTGCTCGACCAGCATGCCCAGACCATCGATGGTGCGAAGAGCACCGTGATCTTCAGCCCACTGGTTAAACACGGTCGTATTGCTTCCATACATCATGTCGTAGGTCGTTGTATTCTGATGGATGACCGATACAGGTATCGGCGGCATTTCGCCAGCCAGACTGGCAGATGTGCCGTTGATAATCAGATCAAAACTGCCGTCGATATCGGTAAAGCCACAGGCTGAAACACGACCGAGGTCGGCAAAATCTTTTGCCAGCGTCTGCGCTTTTGATTCGGTACGGTTGGCAATGACGACCCCTGCGGGCTGTTGCTCCAGAAGTGGTTGCAGTACTCCCCGAACAGCACCTCCGGCGCCGAGGATAAGGATGCGTTTTCCCTCCAGAACCACCGAGTGGTTAATCATCAGATCTCTGACCAGACCAGCACCGTCGGTATTGTCGGCGAGCAACGTACCATCAGGCATCTTCTTTAACGTATTAACCGCCTCTGCGCGTTTAGCACGGGCGGTTAATTCATTTGCTAAGCGGTAGGCATTCTCTTTGAAGGGAACCGTCACGTTTAATCCGCTGCCACCGTGTTCAATAAAGCGTCTGACTTCACCCTCGAAGTCATCCAATGGTGCCAGCAGCGTTTTGTAAAATAAGTCCTCACCGGTCTGCTCAGCAAAGGCATTCTGAATATCAGGTGACTTGCTGTGCGAGATCGGATTGCCGACTACTGCATAGAGGTCGGTCATTGCGTCTCCTTACTGCTGCCGGTACTACACCCAGTCCCGGTGAGGCAGAAAATCTTTGTAAAGGCGTTCTTCGGGACTACCTGGTTCAGGGTTCCAGTCGTAATCCCAATGCGCGACAGGGGGCATCGACATGAGGATGCTCTCCGTGCGCCCGCCGGTTTGCAGGCCAAAAATAGTACCGCGGTCAAATACCAGGTTGAATTCGACATAACGGCCTCGTCGGTAGCATTGAAACTTACGTTCCCGCTCGCCCCATGGCATGCCTTTGCGGCGTTCTATGATGGGGACCACCGCATCAATATAGCCATTGCCGACCGCCTGCATAAAGGCGAAACTGCGCTCAAAGTCGACTTTACCATCCCAGTTGTTCAGGTCATCGAAGAAGAGGCCACCAACGCCACGGGTTTCATTCCGGTGTTTCAGGAAGAAATACTCGTCGCACCATTTTTTGTATTTCGGGTAAATATCTTCTCCGAATGGGACGCACAGGTCTTTAGACACCTGGTGCCAATGCACCACATCTTCTTCAAATGGGTAATAAGGCGTGAGGTCGAAGCCTCCGCCAAACCACCAGACAGGCTCTTCACCTTCTTTCTCGGCGACGAAGAAACGTACGTTAGCGTGCGAGGTCGGGATGTACGGGTTCTCTGGGTGGATCACCAGAGAGACCCCCATCGCCTGAAAACTACGACCTTCAAGTTCAGGGCGGTTAGCCGTGGCTGATGCTGGCAGTTTGGCGCCGCGAACATGCGAGAAATTTACACCGCCTTTTTCGATGGTGCCGCCGGTGATCACTCGTGTACGACCGCCGCCAGTGAGCGCCATCGGGTTGTTACCTTCCTCTTCGCGGTCCCAGGCGTCTTCGACAAAGGTGGCTTTTCCGTCTGCCGCTTCGAGCGCGGCACAGATTCTGTCCTGCAGGTCGAGCAGGAAAGATTTTACTGCCTGAATATCACATGAAGTGTTGGCCATTGGGTCTCCTGAGTTGCTCAGCGCAAGCGCTGGCCGTCGAGTGTTCGGATTTCAGAGGGTTGGCGTCGTCCGCCCAGCGCACCGGGTAGCAGGCAATTGATACCTGACGGGAAGTACTGCCTGACGCGCAACAGTGTTCGGGCGGGTTCTTTACCTGCCGGATTCGCTGAGGTAGACACCAAAGGGCCCACTTCATTGCAGAGTGCGCGCACCATCGGATGATCGCTGATCCGGATAGCGAGACTGCTGTGTTTGCCACGCAACCAGACAGGTACCGAATCATGGCAGGGCAGAACCCAGGTCACCGGGCCGGGCCAGGTGGCCATGACGGTGTTTCTATCGTCGTCGGACAATGGCTTGATCCAGTCCTGAAACTGCTCCAGCGATGAGCCTACCAGTACGAGGCCTTTATGCTCAGGGCGTGATTTCAGATCAAGGATTCTATGCACTGCCTGCTTATCGGTCGGGTCGCAACCGAGGCCCCAGACAGCTTCCGTCGGATAGGCAATAACGCCACCAGAGCGGATACAACGCAGGGCCTGATGTAAATGCCAGGGATTCACAGAAGGGTTCCGGTAACTTTGATTGAAAAGATTGCGGAACCCTACCTCAAGCCCGGCGTGGCGGCAAGGAGGCGACCTTGAGGTAAGGCATGGTGAATAAGGTAACCTGTTATTTTGGCAGCTTAGACAGTAAAGCTACGGCCTGCTCTGGGGAGAATCCATCCGATGCTGGAGCAAAGCCCATACTGTGTACAGCGAGGCTCAGTTAAGCGCGAGGGTTAGTAGTCTACCTGGTTTCTACTTAGCTTGTTTCTATTTGGTCAGATGAGCCGGTTCCAGGCGGATGAATAACTCGCCTTCGCTTTTTTGCAGGAAACCATCGTAGCAGGCATGTTGCAGTTCCTGCTCCTCATCAGGGAGCCAATGGCGATTGTCGAACTCGATAATCTGATCAATCGAGTCGAGTTCAATACCGTAGGTTCTGCCTGCTGCCCGCAATATCACCACCACGGGCTTAAGCATTTCTTCGAGGCGTGCGGTTGCCTGATCAAATAATCGTAATAACACCTTCAGGGTGGAGTGCTTCTCGTCATTCAGAATGCGGTTGGCCTCTTCGGCTTTATCTTCCTCATGCGCCATTTTCAGCAGCCGGGTCGCCAGAGAATGGATGCGCTTATGTGGCTCATCGAACTGAGCCATGATTTTGTGCAGCTCTTCGTCATGCGCTTTGTATTTGTCGTACCAGAGGCCAAAAGCGCAAAGATGAGGGTCGACTGCCTTTTTGAATTCTTCGCCATGATTGATGCTGTGCTCAAGCGCTGTAATCCAGTCAATGTGATCCTGGCGGCGTTGCTTCAGCATGGAGATTAGCTGTTTACATTCTTCGAGTTGCGAGGTTGAGCCAATCAGACGGCTGAAATTAAACAGAGGAATCTGTGTTCCCTCGTAGGTGAACATACGGCGAATGCCAGATTTGCCGCCGGGCACATCATGTGGGTCGATTGCATCCAGTGTGGTGATGTACTGAATCGAATCCACGGGTAGAGCGTACTTTGCCCGTGGCAGATGGAAGGTAAGATAGCTTCCTGCCACATCTGACTGTGTGGCAACGGCGGTCTGGTTCATCGGTAGCTCCTCCTCATTCGATAAAGTGTAGATCAGGCCGGACGCTTTACCATTCGCGGTATAAGGATTTCACCGTACCCGGCAGTATCCGCCCGGTGCCTGTAACAGCCAGCCTTCAAGTTCCAGCATCAGAAGTTCTCCGAGCAACTCAGATATTGGGCGTGAGCTGCGAAGAGCAATCACGTCGACCGGCGTCGGATTAAAATCAATGTGATTGAGCAGTTCAGGAGCCTCGGCGCTGGGCGTGGCCAGGTCATTGGTGCTTTGGGTGTGCGAAGAGTTGTTTGCTGTATCAGTAAAGCCCGTGAGCCCTGGTTGCTGCGGTGCGTGCCTGGGTAGCTGCTGTTGTTTCTGGTGGGGTTGCTGGAATGGTTGTTGAAATGACATGCCGGTTGAAAGCGTGGCCTCAAGGATTTGCTGCGCGTTTTCGACAAGTAGCGCGCCTTCGCGAATCAGTTGGTGCGGCCCCCGGCTGAGTGGGTTGCCGAGTGCTCCCGGTACTGCCAACACATCTCTGCCCTGATCGGCGGCCATTCGGGCAGTAATCATGGTGCCGCTTTTGATCCCGGCCTCGACCACAAGGGTCGCGCTACTCAGACCACTGATGATGCGATTACGGGATGGAAAGTGGCGCGCCTGAGCTTTGGTGCCGGGGCTGAATTCACTCAGCAACAGGCCATGCTCCACGATACTAGCCGCCAGGCTACGATGTTTTGCCGGATAAATAATATCGGGCCCGGTTCCCATCACGGCAATGGTTGCTCCTGTCGATACCGCACCGCGATGCGCTGCGCCATCAATACCAAGCGCCAGTCCACTGACCACAGCCATTCCGGCAGAGGCAAGTTCAGCCGCGGTATCTATCGTCCATTCGAGGGCGCTTGCAGATGCCCCTCGACTGCCAACCATTGCAATCGCGGGTTGCTGCAGTGCGCTCAGATTGCCTCGATACCAGAGAAAAATGGGCGCATCGCGGAGTATATTCAGGGATTCGGGGTAGCCTGCGGTACCTGCCAGCAATACGCCTTGATTCGGGTGCTGGCACCAGTCTTCCAATATTTCAAAGCCGCGGCTGAGTGCGGCGTCATTGTGCCAGCGGTCTGCCTGTTCGGGCTTCAGGCCAAGCTGGATAAGGTCCCGAGGGCTGCATTGTGACAGGGCTTCCGGATTCGTCAGGCGACTGCGTATTTCGTTTAGGGCGATATTGCCCACGCCAGAAATACTGCGTAAACGCCACCAGGCGAGCAGTGTACTTCGGTCAGGATGAGGAGCGGCAGAGTCGCCGTTGGAGCTATCGGGTGCGTATGTGAGTCCATCCATGGACATGCGGCCTCCGTGGCCTGCCAGACTCACCTCGTCAAAGCGTGAGTCTGTGATTGGTCATTCAGAAATTGTCAGATTTTCGGTGACTCAAAGTAATCGCCTACTTTCAGCGGACGCTGAGCGCGCATGATCAGCGCATAGGACATTTTTTCGTACACACGGAAAACCATCATGCTACCGGCATCCTCTGCTGGCAGACGAATCTTCTCTTTCTCAACCGGGTCGTAGACTACTTCGCCCGCTTTCTTGATCAGCATGACATGCCCGACGTCCATGCCGTCGCGCTCACCGCGGTTAAGAGCAACAACATCGAACTGTCCGACGTGAGATACACCATTGGTCACTGCCAGAATCTCACCAGCAATACGCTGACCCGGAGCCTTAGGAATAAAACGGGATTTCAGTTCGCGGTCTTCTGTTTCGAGCAGACGGTCGCGGGTCGAAACCTGCTGGTTAGTTTTCTCCAGCATCAGGGTGATGACATCGCCCTCAACGGTTTCAACTGAAGCCTTACCGATATCGGTGGCTTCCATACCCAGTACTTCGTCAGTGACTGGATCAACAAAGACGTCGCCTTTACGGAAAATGCCGTAAGCAGAAGCCAGCTGGCCGTCCACTTTGCCACGTGCGTACACCTTGGTTCCGGCGCCCATCAGAACGCGACCGTCGGCACCGCTGACAATATAAGGGGCTTTCGCGAGCTCTTCTGGTTCAACGATGCGGTGATCACGCAGGAAACCCTGAATCGCATCCATCGGGATGGCGGCAATGGCGGCTTCGATAGGTTGAACACGTGCCGAAGGAGACATTTTCACGTCGCCCGGGCGTAGTTTAACGGTGCGGGATGCTTGTCCGCGCTCCATTACAGTTAGTTTTTTCTGGCCATCTACGTCAATCAGGCCGATCATGTCGCCAGGGTAGATAAGGTGAGGGTTGTTGATCTGGTCGTTCTGGTACCAGATTTCAGGCCATTCCCAAGCGTTGCCAGTGAAGCGTTCTGCGATATCCCAGAGGGTGTCACCCTTTTGTACCGTATAGCGCTCAGGGGCGTCAGCTCTGAGTTCCAGTGCGCTTGCACCGGCTGAAAGGCACATCAAACCTGCAACGAGGAGTCGTTTGATGGTTTTGCTCATCCTTTATTCCCTTTATTATTAGCGTTCAGGGTGACGTTGAATTGGCTGCCACGCGGCCATATTAGCAAGTCACTACCATAAAATTCCATAAGTAACGCATTTCTCATGGCCATACTAGATATTCTGGAATTCCCGGACCCACGTCTGCGAACCGTTGCACAACCTGTTAAAGAGGTCGACGCACGAGTGCAGAAAATCGTCGACGACATGTTTGAAACCATGTACGACGCACCCGGCATCGGCCTGGCAGCCACCCAGGTGAACATTCATGAACGCATCATCACGATTGATGTGTCCGAAGACAAAAGCGAGCCACTGGTGTTTATCAACCCGGAAATTACCGTGCTTGATGGCGAGCTGGAGTCGATGCAGGAAGGCTGCCTCTCGGTACCTGGCTTCTATGAAGACGTGACCCGGGTTGAGCATTGCCTGGTGAAAGCCCTCGACCGCAAGGGTGACGCGTTTGAGCTTGAATGTCGCGGCCTGCTGGCGGTATGCATTCAGCACGAAGTCGATCACCTCGAAGGTAAGCTGATGGTCGATTACATCTCTCCGATGAAGCGTAATCGCATCAAAAGTAAGCTGGATAAGAAACACAAAATCGAAGCCCGTCAGGGGAAGCGTTAATACATGGCTTTACGCATTGTTTTTGCCGGTACGCCGGATTTCGCCGCCGTTCACCTCTCTGCGCTGGTTAACAGCGAGCATCAGGTAGTGGGTGTTTACAGTCAGCCAGACCGTCCGGCGGGGCGTGGAAAAAAGCTTCAGCCCAGCCCGGTAAAACAGATTGCGCTTGAGCATGATATCCCTGTGTATCAGCCGCTTAACTTCAAAGACGAAGCCGATGTCGATACGCTCCGTTCACTCAATGCGGACGTTATGGTGGTGGTGGCTTACGGCCTTCTGTTGCCGAAGAGTGTGCTGGATGCGCCGAAGTTTGGCTGTCTTAACGTTCATGCATCGCTGTTGCCACGCTGGCGTGGTGCCGCACCGATTCAGCGCTGTATCGAAGCCGGAGATATGGTCACAGGCATCACTATCATGCAGATGGATGTCGGTCTGGATACTGGCGACATGCTGAGTAAGGTCACGACCGGAATTAATCTCGATGATACCGGCGGCTCACTGCACGACCGCCTGGCTGAGATGGGGCCGGGAGCACTGCTGAAGACGCTGACGGATGTTGAAGCAGGCACCCTGACGCCGGAGCAACAGAACGACGCCGCTGCCTGCTATGCCCATAAACTGAGTAAGCAGGAAGCACTGATTCAGTGGGATGCATCTGCAGACGAGCTGGCCCGCCGGGTTCGCGCGTTTAATCCTTTCCCTATGGCTTATACCCTTCTAGGTGATGAGCGTATCCGGATTCATGCCGCTGTCGCGCTGGAGAAAGCCACGCAACTGGCCCCGGGAACGATTGCACATGTTTCTGCCGACGGGATCGAAGTTGCCTGCAAAGAAGGTGTGCTGAAACTCACCAAGCTACAGCTTGCCGGTAAAAAGCCCATGGCTGTGGCCGACATCATCAACGGCCAGCCGAATCTTTTTCAGCCGTTTTACGTACTTTCTTCTGAGCTCTGATCATGCAGAATCTATACGGGCGCGGTAAAGCCAGTGCCATAACACCGCGTCATGCGGCGACACTTGCTGTGGCTGCGGTCATGTCAGGGCAGTCTCTCAATCAGGCGATTCCTTCGCTCGAAGATCGCATCGAAGACAGCGAACGGGGTTTCTTTCGCGACCTGACGTTAGGCAGCTGTCGCTGGTACTTTCGGCTCAATGCGCTGACTAAGATGCTGTTGAAGAACCCTTTTCCCGAGGAAGATCAGGACCTTCACGCTCTGATGATCGTCGGGCTTTATCAGCTGGTGATTCAAGGCAAAGCGCCTCATGCAGCAGTACATGCCACAGTCGATGTCTGCGAAGAGATGGGCAAGGGCTACGCAAAGCCGGTCATCAACGCCTGCCTGCGCCGTTATGGCCGGGAGTATGAGAGCTTACTGCCACTGCTGGAAGACAACCCTGTAACGGCAACCAGTCACCCGAAATGGCTGGTCAAAATGCTGACCAAAGCCTGGCCTGAACAATGGCCGCAGATCCTCGATGCTAACAATGAGCGCGGCCCGCTATGCCTTCGTGTGAATCAGCGTCACGTCAGCCGGGATGAGTATCTACGGCGTTTACAGGAAGCCGGTATTGAGGCCACCGCAGGTGAACACAGCCGCTCAGCGATTTACCTTGAGGCATCGTGCGATGTCACTACGCTGCCGGGGTTTGCCGATGGTGATGTCAGCGTACAGGACGAAGCTGCGCAGCTGGCAGCACAGATACTGGCGCCAGCAGATGGTGAGTGCGTACTCGATGCCTGTGCTGCTCCGGGTGGTAAAAGCGCTCACCTGCTTGAGTCTGCAGACATACGCCTGATGGCGGTGGATACCGATGAAGCCCGACTTGAGCGTGTGCACGAAAACCTTGAACGTCTGCGACTGAGTGCGGATATCGCCTGCGTCGATATGTGCTCGGACGAACCCTGGTGGGAAGATTACTGCGGCGATGAGCCGGGTTTCGATGCCATTCTTCTGGATGTACCATGTTCAGCAACGGGCGTGATCCGCCGCCATCCGGATATCCGCATGCTGCGCCGCCGCGAAGACATTGCGCAGTTGGTTGAAGTGCAGGCCGATATTTTAGAGCGCGCCTGGCAGATGCTGAAGCCGGGCGGACGCTTGCTATACGCTACCTGCTCGGTGCTGCCTCAGGAAAATAGTGAGCAGATTGTACGTTTTGTTGATGTGCATCCGGATGCAACGCTCGTTACACTGGACAATGACTGGGGAATCGCCTGCATTGCCGGGCGGCAGTTATTTCCGACGCCTCGTGGACACGACGGCTTCTACTACGCGCTCTTGCACAAAACTGCAGACAATAACTGCTGAAGGCAGACGGGACTCTGAGCTGATATGAAGATTATTATCCTTGGCGCCGGACAGGTCGGGGGAACACTGGCAGAAAACCTCTCCAGTGAGAAAAACGATATCACCATTATCGACACAGACACCGATCGCCTGCGCGAACTGCAGGACCGTATCGATGTTAAAACCGTTTATGGTCATGGTTCGTTTCCGCACGTGCTGCGCGACGCCGGGGCCGATGATGCTGACATGCTGGTGGCGGTCACGAATTCTGACGAGACCAATATGGTCGCGTGTCAGGTGGCGTATACGCTGTTCAGAACCCCCACCAAGATTTCCCGTATTCGCTCCAACGCTTACCTTAAGCAGACCGACCTCTTCAATGTTGATGCCTTCCCGATTGATGTACTGATTTCGCCAGAGCAGGTAGTGACAAAGTACATACGCCGCCTGCTGGAGTTTCCGGGGGCACTGCAGGTACTCGACTTTGCCGACGGTAAAGTTCAGCTGGTCGCTGTTAGGGCCTATTACGGTGGCCCTCTGGTCGGTCAGGCGATCTCAACACTCAAAGATCACCTACCTAATGTGGAAACACGTGTAGCTGCGGTGTTCCGTCGCAATACCGCCATTGAGCCCAAGGGTGATACCGTCATCGAAGCCGACGATGAGGTGTTCTTTATTGCGGGTCGTGAGCACATTCACACCGTGATGAGTGAGTTGCGTCGTGCGGAAGACTCATACAAACGAGTCATCATTGCTGGTGGCGGTAACATCGGTTACCGGCTCGCTAAAGCGCTGGAGAAACGCTACCGGCTGAAAATAATCGAGCACAACCCTGAGCGTGCGCGCTACCTGAGTGAAAATCTCGACCGCACCGTTGTCCTGCATGGCAGTGGTACGGATAAAAGCCTGCTCGAAGAAGAGAATATTGAGAATACCGACGTCTTCTGTGCCCTGACCAACGATGACGAGGTGAATATCATGGCCTCGCTGTTGGCGAAGCGCCATGGCGCCCGTAAAGTGATGACCCTGATTAACAAAGCGGCCTACGTGGATCTGGTGCAGGGCGGCATGATTGACGTGGCGATCTCACCACAACAGGCAACCATCGGCAGCCTGCTGACGCATGTTCGTCGGGGCGATGTGGTTAATGTTCACAGCCTGCGCCGTGGCGCTGCTGAAGCCATCGAGGCTATCGCTCACGGTGACAGCATGTCATCTAAGGTGGTCGGGCGTCGTGTGGGTGAAATTAAATTACCGCCGGGCACGACAATCGGTGCCATCGTTCGCGGCGATGACGTCATTATGGGACGCTCTGATGTCGTGGTTGAATCGGATGATCACGTCATTCTGTTTGTGATGGATAAACGCCACATCGCCGATGTGGAACGACTCTTCCAGGTGGGCTTGGGCTTCTTCTGATATGCACTTTACTGTGATTGCCCGGGTACTGGGCATCTTCCTGATGTTGTTCAGCCTGACCATGCTGCCGCCTATGGTTGTATCCATGTGGTACGACGATGGCGCTACCGAAGCCTTCAGCGTCGCTATGTCTCTCGTTCTTGGGATCGGCTTCTTCAGCTGGTTGCCATTTCGCGGTGTTAAAAAAGAACTCAAAACCAGAGACGGATTTATCGTCGCAGCCTTGTTCTGGCTGACGCTGGGTCTGGCAGGCACATTACCTTTTATGCTCGCCGAAAACCCCGGCCTGAGCTTTGCCGATGCCTTTTTCGAATCCCTCTCGGGCTGGACAACCACCGGTGCGACGGTGATGACGGGCCTCGAATATCTGCCGAAATCGATCCTCTGGTATCGTCAGCAACTGCAGTGGCTGGGCGGCATGGGGATTATCGTTCTGGCCGTGGCTATTCTGCCGATGCTCGGTATTGGTGGCATGCAGCTGTTCCGCGCTGAAATGCCGGGCCCTCTGAAAGACTCGAAACTTACTCCGCGTATCACTGAGACTGCGAAAGCGCTCTGGTACATCTACCTGTCGCTGACCATTGCCTGCGCACTGGCTTACTGGCTCGCGGGTATGAACACCTTTGATGCCATCGCGCACAGCTTCTCGACGGTCGGTATCGGGGGCTTCTCAACCTATGACGCGTCCATGGGGCACTTCGACAGCGCACTGATCGAAGCCATTGCCATGTTCTTTATGCTGGTGGCGGCACTTAATTTCTCGCTGCATTTCTATGCCTGGCGGTACAAAACCGTGCGCCATTACTTCGTTGATTCCGAAGTGAAGTTCTTTCTGTTCGTCATGTTTGGTGGTGCATTACTGACCGTCATTGCACTCTGGATGACGGATACCTATGACTTTGGTGGCGCGGTTCGCTACGGCTTATTCGAGCTGGTGTCGGTTGCCACGACGGCTGGCTTCGGCACTGCTGACTTCTCGGTCTGGCCGGTATTCCTGCCTGTACTGCTCTTTATGATGGCATTCATCGGTGGCTGTGCGGGTTCGACCGGTGGTGGCATGAAAGCCATTCGTATCCTGTTGGTATTCAAACAGGGCCTGCGCGAGATTCATCGACTGATTCACCCCAATGCCATCATTCCGGTTAAGCTCGGCAAGCAACCGGTAGCCGACCGGATTCTGGAATCGGTCTGGGGATTCTTCGCGCTCTATGTGGTCACCTTTATGGTGATGATGCTGGCTTTGATGGCGACCGGGCTGGATCAGGTCACCGCGTTCTCAGCCGTTGGCTCCTGCCTCAATAACCTCGGCCCGGGGCTTGGCGAGGTCTCTGCGCACTACGGTAATATCTCCGATACCGCTAAGTGGATTCTGGCCCTGACCATGCTGCTCGGGCGTCTGGAGATTTTCACTTTACTGGTTCTGATTACCCCGAGTTTCTGGCGGAGTTGATGTTGAAAGTTAGGGACAGGGATATGCCTTCTAAGATCAGGTTGCAACGTGTCAGTGATCAGCGTTTGTTCATTGCAATCGCTGCTGTCGTTCCCTTGTTCTTTATCACTTTAGCTTATGTTGAACAGGGCTGGAGTTTGTTTGACCCGAAAGGACAGATTTGCATAGCTGTGTCAGCTCTCCTTTTGACCGCCTACTGGTGGCTACCTTCAGGCTTCTTCCCGAAATCACACAGGGAATCGATTGAGGTTGATCAAAAGAGCCTCCAGATTGTGCGCGGAAAACAGGTATGGAGAGGGAATTTTAGTGATTGGCAGGCGTTCAAGGTTGAAATGGTTGTCAGTCAGCTCGGTTATAACTGTTGCTTGATTTTCTACGGACGTGAGGGGAAGGAATTCAGCTTCTACTTCCGTAACTTTATGGCATCAGAGATTGAAAGGTTTCTGAAGGACACTCCTCTCCGTAAATGGCAATGAATTGATAAGCTAAACCCAATTTTCTACTCGTAGACCAGGAACCCGTTGAAACTCACGCTCGTTATTGGTCACAACGATAAGACCGAGAGAGCGGGCATGCCCTGCGATCATTTGATCGTACGGGCCGATAGGACATCCACTACGAGCAAGTTCAGCCCGGATCTGCCCGACGTGCTGCGCAGCGTGCGCGCCAAAGTCCAGAACTTCCAGTCGGCTCGCAAACGATTCGACAACTTTCAGATTACGCTCGGGATTGGTAGATTTTTCCGCACCGTATAACAATTCCATCAGGGTGATAGAGGATATTGCCATCTGCCCATCGTGTGCATTGAATCTTTCCCGGACCTGCTCAGGTTTGTTTTTAATTGTGTAGATCACGATATTAGTATCGAGCAGATACTTTATCATCAGAAGTCCTCTCGCGATTGCTCCCTCGGTTGTTCACGCTCAGACATAAAGTCATCCGTAGCGCGCAAACCTTCAAACCAACTATCCCAGCTCTCACCAACTGGAGTGATGATGCGTGCGTTTCCGACAGAAAAGATATTCACCTTTTTCACATCGTCCGCAAACTCAAGAGCTCTAGGAATTCTTATCGCTTGATTCTTGTTGTTCGAGAATATGGATGCTTCTGCCATAAAACTAGCCTCACTATACAGAAGGTTGGTTCAGTTAATATGATATTCGATTCAGTATATGTCAACAGCATATACCTGGTGGGATTGATGCTCCGCTGACTAGCGAACGCTGCCGCTGCCTTTAGGAGCGCGGGGTATTTGGTTCAGACGAAGCTTCACCAGGGCATACCCAAACAGATACAGGGTCGCGATCAGAAGTGCGGCGGCAGTACCCAGCTGCAGTCCAAGTAAGGGATAAATCTGAGTGACCGAGACGACGTAAATCACCATAGACACCAGACCCTCAGGGTACTGTTTGACTGTTGCGGCGACAACGGGCGCACCGTAGCTTAGTTGCAATACGATGAGTGTCGGGAAAAAACTAACCGGAAACGCTGCCAATAAGCCCGCCTGTGAGGGGGAAAGCCAGTGCGCCAGCGCGGTAATCCCGAGTACGCTGATGGTAGCCATGACCGCACGGAACAGAATCGCTGGTGCCGGACGTTGCCAGAGGTTGTCGCTGTTCAGTGCGACTTTGGCGTCAGGTACAGACCGGAGAAGCCGGCTTGCTGCGGCGATAAGAGTCAGCATAATCAGCGCGTTCTGCCACCAGTTGGCGTTCCAGTATTGTAGCGGCGCAACCGTCGTCAGAAATGCGCTGAGCGCCAGCAGTGCAGGGATCAATACGTGTCTTGGCCGGTGCCAGCGACGGCTTGCGTATAAGTAGCTGATGGCCAGTGCCAGGCTGCCTGTCAGTCCAATCAGAGTATGTGTCGCGCCTTCCGCTGCGAAATCAGAGCCCAGTTCAAACCCCATAAAGTAGAGAGTGATAGCACTACCCAGCGGGAAGCCGGCCAGTACGCCCGCCCAGGCGGGGCCATAGCGCCGTGCGACAACGGCCAGCATAACGACCGTTAGAAACGTAACCAGTATCTTCGTGAGTAAGAGCAGCAAAAGGAGAACCTCAGACGTAATTCCGCGATGATAGCTGACGCTCAGAGTAGTGTCAGGTGAAGATCAATACAGTAAAACGGGCCATATAGAGGTGTTTGTTATCTTATCGGGTCACTTTGGCGCACCCTGACTAAACTCGCTGGCGAGGCCGTTTAACGGGGCATATTCTGGTTCCTGCAACAGTAGCCAGAGGGATGCGGTACTGGCTTATTCTCGCGAACGACGCAGGGATAAGAACAATGATAATAAAACCAACCGTAAGTCTGGTGGCACTCCTGCTACCAATGTCAGCACTGGCTGAACTGCAATCTCTTGACGAATATGCCATGAGTACAGTTTCCGGGCAGTCCGGGATCAGTATTGAAATGGAAGCTCAGATGGATATCGGTGAAATCATTTATACCGATGAGGGCTCTCTCGCAATTACTGAGGTCTTTCTTGGTGGTGCTGACCGTGATGATCTGTTTGTCGAAGGTTATACCGCAGCCAATGGCGGTACCCCTTTTATTCAGAATGTGTCCTCGCTTCTCGATGACCTGAAGTTGGATATCGATATCTCAGCAGAGGGCGAATTGTCGCTTAAATTTTTCCCGGTTGGTTTTGCCGCACCTGTGGATTTCAGCATCCGTACAGAAGCCTGGGAAATACGCGATGCCGATGGTGCTCCCAAATTTACTCTGATTGATAACTTTAAGATGGACGGCATCTTTACCCAGTTATGGGCCAAAATTGGGTACGACGATGAACTCGGAACAGATCGTCTGAATCTGGAAATGATGATCGGCATCGATGATCTCGACTTTGATATGCCGGCACTTGGTCTGGCGATACGTGACTTCCGCATGACCCGCTCTGACTACGACGACAACCCTAATCTATTGAGTGCCAACGCGCAGATTGAGGCAGATATATACAGCGGCCAGAACTCCCAGGGCGGTGGTGCACTCGCAATCGATAATATCGGGATGAATGCGGATATCACTGTTGGGTCCATTCAGGTAGGTGGACGCTCAATCGGTTCAATGAAAGTCGATAACCTCAATATGGTTGGCGGCAGTCTGAAAATTTACGGCCACTGAAACCCTCCACTCAGTGGGTTTTGCCAGCTTACCAGGGGCGGTAAGCTGGCTTTTTTGTGTCTGGCCCTCTGTCTCTTCTTAGTTGCGAGTTGCCCCACTGATCAAGCTCTGTACAATGCCGGCTTTTCCGCCTGAGTTCTTCGGGTGCGTGTCTTAATAGTAAGTGAGCAGTTACTTATGTTGAATACTCTGAAGCGCGAGTGGTTTTCAAACGTTCGCGGCGATCTCTTGTCGGGCACGGTCGTTGCTCTGGCTTTGATTCCTGAGGCCATTGCCTTTTCTATTATCGCCGGAGTCGACCCGAAGGTCGGCCTTTACGCGTCTTTCTGTATCGCGGTTATCATCGCCATTGTGGGTGGTCGTCCGGGCATGATCTCGGCAGCAACGGGTGCAATGGCGCTGCTGATGGTGACCTTGGTAAAAGAGCACGGTCTGCAGTATCTGCTCGCGGCCTCGCTACTCTGTGGTGTGATTCAGATAGGGGCGGGCTTCTTAAAACTCGGAGACCTGATGCGTTTCGTGTCGCGGTCTGTGGTGACAGGTTTTGTGAATGCACTGGCGATCCTCATCTTTATGGCGCAATTGCCTGAGCTGACGAACGTGACCTGGCATGTATACGCCATGACCGCCGCAGGTCTGGGTATCATCTACCTGTTCCCTTATGTGCCTAAAGTAGGCAGTTGGCTCCCGTCGCCGCTGGTGTGCATTCTTACCATGACAGCCGTTGCGATCTACTTTGGAATCGATGTACGTACCGTGGCTGACATGGGTGAATTGCCGGATACCTTGCCTATTTTCCTCTGGCCAGACGTACCGCTGACGCTGGAAACTCTGTGGATTATTCTGCCGTACTCGGCTGCTCTGGCGGCCGTTGGTTTGCTGGAGTCGATGATGACAGCCACCATCGTTGACGAACTCACCGATACCGACAGTGATAAAAACCGCGAATGTAAGGGGCAGGGTGTGGCTAACATCGGTTCTTCCTTGCTGGGCGGCATGGCAGGTTGCGCAATGATCGGTCAGTCGATCATTAACGTGAAATCCGGAGGACGTGGTCGATTATCCACCTTTGTTGCGGGTCTGTTCCTGTTGATTATGGTGGTCTTCCTTGATGAGTGGATCGGTCAGATTCCGATGGCCGCATTGGTTGCTGTGATGATCATGGTGTCGATTGGCACTTTCTCCTGGGAGTCGGTGATCAACCTTAAGAAACACCCGTTATCCACCAATATTGTGATGCTGGCCACAGTCTCTGTGGTTGTTGCGACGCACAACCTTGCACTGGGTGTACTCGTTGGCGTCCTGCTGGCATCCTTGTTCTTTGCTAACAAGATTGGCCGTTTCATGGTCGTGAAAAGCGAGCAGGATGCACCGGGCGAACGCACCTATAAGGTGATTGGCCAGGTGTTCTTTGCGTCGTCGGATGCGTTCAGTAAGTCATTCGATTTCCGCGAAGCGGCTTCTAAAGTCACTATTGATCTGACGCATGCCCATTTCTGGGATATTACGTCAGTATCTGCTCTGGATAAGGTGGTGATTAAGTTCCGCCGCGAGGGAGCAGAGGTCGAGCTGCTTGGAATGAATGAAGCCAGTGCCACGATTGTCGACCGTTTCGGTGTTCATGATAAGCCGGAAGAAGTCGAGAAAATGATGGCAGGTCACTAACAGGCCGCCATTAACAATCGGTGAGGTTCACGCGCTGGTTTCGCTGTCGAAAGAGAGTGAGAAGGAGTAACGATGAAACAGATTACGGCATGTATTGATGCCTCCCCGGGTGCAATGGCGGTGGTGGATGCCGCTTCCTGGGTCAGCCAGCGCCTGCAACAACCACTGACTCTGCTGCACACTCTTGAGAAGGTCGATAAGAATGCGGCTGACCTTAGTGGCAGCATTGGTTTTGGCAGCCGCGAGCATTTGCTGGAGCAGCTCACTGAGCTGGATGCTCAGCGTGCGAAGCTGGCGATTGAAAGTAGTCGTATCATGCTCGAGTCTGCAGAAAAGCGGGCGAAAGAGCACGGTGCTCAGGACTGCACTGTTCAGCAGCGTCACGGTCGTCTGTCGGAGGAAGTGCTGTCCCTCGTTGACGATACTCGTGTGCTGGTAATGGGACGTCAGGGGGAAGACCATCCGGACCCGACGGTTGCTACGCTGGGCAGTCAGTTGGAGACGGTACTCCGTTCAGTATCCTGTCCGGTGCTGATTACAACGGGCGTATCTTTTCGTACACCTACGCGCTTTATGGTGGCGTATGACGGCAGTGAAGCTGTCGAACGTGCGTTAGATGCGTACGCTGACAGCCCACTTCTGAAAGAAGCAGAGTGTCATCTGGTCATGGTCAACCACACCGATGCAGAGCATGTCGCTAAGTTTACGACTGCACAGCAACGATTGGAGAAAGCTGGCTTTAACGTGGTGACTCGTAAATGCGAGGGCGATGTCCTGTCGATTCTCAATGACTATCAGTTTCGTCATCAGATCGATCTGATTGTGATGGGCGCCTACGGCCACTCGCGTATCCGTCAGTTCTTCGTTGGTTCGCATACCCGCAATATGGTCAGCCACAGCAAAGTACCTATTCTGCTGCTGCGTTAACGTAGTCATGATAGAAGTGCTGCGCTGACAGAAAGAAAAGGGGCCATCGGCCCCTTTTTTATTTTGAGTCTTATCTGACAGCCTTCACTATCGACTGAGGCTCGCTTTGTTGTGACTTCGCCTGTGAAGCCAGAAGTAGAGCACAGGCACAACAAACAAGGTTAATGTGGTTGCCGAGATAATGCCGCCGATCACCACAGTGGCGAGTGGCCGTTGTACTTCTGCGCCAATACCCGTATTTAAAGCCATCGGTACGAAGCCAAGCCCCGCAACCAGAGCTGTCATCAATACCGGGCGCAAACGCATGGTCGCGCCCTGAATGACAGCGTCGCGCAAAGCGACGCCCTGATCACGCAGTTGGCGAATGAAGGTCAGCATGACGAGGCCGTTCAGTACCGAGATTCCGGACAGTGCGATAAAGCCCACGGCCGCTGAGATAGACATAGGCATTCCTCTCAACCACAGCAGGAATATTCCGCCGGTCAGGGCCAGTGGTACACCGCTGAAGATAATTAAGGCACCGCGCAGATTCCCGAACGCCGAGATCAGCACGAACAGGATAAGCGCCAGAGTGGCTGGTACCACCCAGCGCAGCCTTGCTTCGGCTGACTGGAGTTGCTCGAAAGTGCCGCCGTATTCCAGCCAGTAACCGCTGGGTAAACTCACCTCTGAGGCCGCTTTCTGCCGGACCTCTTTGACGAAACTGCCGAGATCACGACCACGCACATTGGCACTGACGACGATGCGACGCTTGCCGTTTTCGCGACTGATTTGTGCCGGAGCTGGCGCGAGAACGACATCCGCGACTTCGCTCAGAGGCACAAATCCGCCATCAGCGAGCGGTATAGGAAGCGCTTTGATCAGGTCTGCATTCTCGCGCAGAGGCTCGGGAAACCTGACGACCAGGGGAATGCGTTGGTCCCCACGATAGATCAGCCCCGCTTGCTGTCCGCCGACAGCCGTCGATAGCAGAGACTGAATATCATCGACCGTCAAACCATAGGCCGCCAATTTCTGGTGGTTTGGATGAAGTGTCAGCACGGGTAGCCCTGTGACCTGCTCGACCCGGACATCGGCGCTACCGTCCACTGAGTTAAGCAGGGCAGCAACCTCATTCGCTGCAGTAAGAAGCTGGCTCAGGTCATCACCGAACACTTTGACGCCAAGGTCGGCGCGTACTCCAGAGATCAGTTCGTTGAAGCGCATCTGGATGGGCTGAGTGAATTCATAGTTATTACCCGGGAGTTCCCGCACGCTGGCTTCAATCTGCTCTACCAGATCCGCTTTATGCCGCTCCGGGTCCGGCCATTGTGCCTTGGGCTTGAGGATGATGAAGGTATCCGCGACATTGGGCGGCATAGGGTCGGTCGCGATCTCCGGTGTGCCAAGCCGGGAGAAAACAGTCTTAACTTCAGGGAAGGTAAGAAGGCGCTCCTCAAGTAATACCTGCATATCTAACGACTGTTGTAGAGAGGTGCCGGGAATACGCAAGGCATGGAGTGCAATATCCCCTTCATCCAGCTGAGGAATGAATTCTGAACCGAGGCGAGTGCTGAGAATCACGGCGCCAACGATAAGCAGGGCGGCAGAGCCGATCAAGATCACAGGAGCCCGCAAGGCAGTGCGCAGAAGTCGCTCATAAAGTGACTGGTAGCCGTATCGCTTTGATTCGACAGACGACGCGCCAGATGGCTCGGTATGATGAACGCCTGTCCCGTTCCTCAGAAACACAGCGATAGCGGCAGGCACCAGCGTGATACTGATGATCATGGCGGAGAGCAGGGCGATCACCACGGTCGCTGCCATCGGATGAAACATCTTTCCTTCGATGCCGGTGAGGCTGAAGATGGGGATATACACCAGAGTGATGATGGCGACGCCGAACAGGCTGGGTTTCATCACCTCTGCGGTTGCTGAGTACACCAGTTCAAGACGCTCGCGCAAGGTCAGGGCTGACCCGCTGGCGCTCAGGCGCCTCACGCAGTTTTCGACGATGATGACAGCGCCATCAACGATCAGGCCGAAGTCCAGAGCGCCCAGACTCATGAGGTTGGCAGATACGCCGGCCTGAACCATGCCGGTGATTGTTGCCAGCATCGCCAGAGGGATAACCGCGGCGGTAATCAGTGCTGCACGCAGATTGCGCAACATGATGAACAAAACAAAAATAACCAACAAAGCGCCTTCAAGTAGGTTGGTCTGTACCGTCGCCAGCGTCTTGCCCACCAGGTCTGTGCGGTTGTAAACGACTTCGGTCGTCACGCCATCGGGGAGACTGGTTGCGATATCTTGCAGGCGGCGTTTAAGCGCTTCCGCAACCTCTTTCGGGTTTTCCCCCATCAGCATCATGGCACTGCCCAGTACGGTTTCTGAGCCACCGCGTGTCGCCGCGCCTGTGCGTAACTCTTCGCCCTGAGTGACCTCAGCAAGGTCCCGGATGCGCACAATGGCCGTACCGTTGCGAGCCACCACGGTATCGCGGATATCTTCTATCGACTTCAGTTGACCGACGGCTCTTACCAGCTGTTGTTCCCCATGGACTTCGATATAGCCTGCGCCACGATTGCTGTTGTTGCGCCTGATCGCGGAGACCAGCTGAGGCACCGTGATCTGGTGTTGCAGTAACAAGGCTGGGTCAGGGCGGATATGAATCTGCTCTTCGAAGCCACCGCTGGTATTGATCTCGGCGACGCCCGCAACCTGAGCCAGTTGCGGGCGTATTATCCAGTCCTGCACGGTACGCAAAGCCATTGCATCGTACGGGCTGCCATCCGGCTGACGAGCATCGCTGTCGGCCGTGACGGTATAACTGAAGATTTCACCCAGTCCGGTACTGATTGGCCCCATCACCGGCTTCAGACCTTCAGGTAGGGCGTCGCTGATTTGGCCCAGTCGCTGATCAATCAGATTTCGTGCGTGATAGATATCAGTGCCGTCTTTGAAGACGACCGTCACCTGTGACAGGCCGTAGCGCGATAAAGAGCGCGTATATTCGAGTTGTGGCAAGCCGTAGAGCGCAGTTTCTACCGGAAACGTCACCCGTTGCTCGGCTTCCAGAGGCGAGTATCCGGTAGCTTCCGTATTAATCTGAACCTGAACGTTGGTGATGTCCGGTACAGCATCAATGGGTAAATAGCGATAACTCCAGAGTCCGGCGGCAATCAGAACCAGGCTGGAGGCCAGCATCATGAAGCGTCGCTCCACTGCCAGCCGTATTATGGCATTCAGCATGTGACCTCCTTAGTGCTGATGGGCAGCACCGGATTTTCCGATGTCTGCTTTTATCAGGTAGCTGTTGTCGGTCACGTATTCTTCGCCCGGATTCAGCCCGGCCGTTATTTCGGTGAACTTCTCGTCACTGGCGCCGGTGGTAACCGGGCGTGCCTGGTACTCGCCGTCGTGATGTACAAACACCACGGTATTGCCTTCGTGGGTTTGCAGAGCACGATTCTCGACTCTTACCTGCGCGACGGTTTCGGCGGTTGTGATGTGAACAAGTGTCACCTCGCCCGGCGTCAGGTCGTCATGTGAGTTGGACACCTTAGCCCGCGCTCGCCAGTAGGGCCGGCCATGAGCGGGAGGGGCAATGGAATCGATCTGTGTCGAGATATTGTGGGCAGGCAGAGTTACTGGCTGTCCAGCTGCAACCTGAGTCCTTTGAGATGGGTGTACTGGGATTTCCAGCCAGAGCCCGGACAGGTCAACGATCACAAATAAGGGTTCGCTGCTCGCCAGGTTGCCTGACGCCGCATGGCTGTCGCTGATAACGCCTGAAATCGGTGATCTGACCTCATAGCGACTCAGGCTTTCATTGCTTTCGATGGTGGCCAGTGTTTGCCCTTTCTTAACGCTATCGCCGGGGGCGACCCGGACATCGGTAATCAGGCCGGGAAAGCGCCCGCTGAGCTGGATCTCCTGTTGAGGCGGTACTACCAGAGTCGCGAAGATGGGGAGTGTTTCGTTTACAGCACCAGACGATGCAACCGCCGTTATGATGCCGTTTGCGGTGGCCATCGCAGCAGAGATCTTCGTCGTCTCGCTACTATTATCATGCTCATGCTCATGCTCATGCTCATGCTCATGCTCTTGGTCATGACTATGCTGTTGTTCATGGCTATGCCCGTGGCCTTCTTCGTGCTCATGATCGCCAGATGCGTGTACTGTTAAAGACAGGCTAAGCAGCAGGCAGATAGCCAGAGAGTGTGGTCGATACATCATTGTGGGGTGTCCTGTGTTGTCTGGTTACTTACTGCCCGGGCGGTTAATTCTTCTATCAGGGTGCGGCTGATCAGAGCGGCGCTGGCACTGCTGATCAGCTGGCGCTCAGCCTCAATCAGTTCTTCCCGAGCGATATGCCAGTCCTGATAGCGGTAACGACCCTGGGCGTATCCCTGCCCGACCTCATCCATGGCTCGTTTAAGTAATGGGATGATTTTTTGTTGGTAGGTAATCACGCTGGCGGAGTGTTGCTGCAAGGCGCTCCAGGCGGTGTGAAGTCTTTGGGTTACTTCTCGTTTATGGGCCTGGTATTCATATTCACTCGCGACGGCACGCTGGCGGGCTGAAGTGGCTGCGGATGATCCGCGACGACCGCTGAAAAGAGGGATGCTGGCGGCCGCGCTCAGAGCCTCATCGCGACTCTCTGCAAAGTGAGTAACGCCGACCCGCCACTCTACGCTGCCGGCATTCTGGGCCTGTACCAGTGTCGAGTCGGCTTCTGCCAGCCGTGCTTTGCTGGCATACATCTCCAGGACCAGCGCATCATCAACAGCGCTCAGCAGCTGAGGAAACTGACCGGGCGGGGTACTCAGATCGAACAGGTTGCCTGTCAAGCCGAGCTCTCCGCGGGGCTCCCCGGGTGTCATCCAATAGCTTGTGAGTCGGTAAATATCGTTATCCAGCTGTAGGCGGGCCTGCGCTACGGCAGAGGCTGAGCGCTCCAGTGCCGCTTCAGCGCGAAGTTGATCGTTCATCGGAGCGGCGCCGCGCTGGTGGCGTTTTTCAACGACCGCCAGCGCCTGTCTATTCAGGCGCAGGCTTACTTCTGCAATCCTGAGCCTTTCCTGCGAGGCAAGCGCCGCTATGTAGGCGCGGGTAACATCGCTCAGTAACGATAAGGTCCGGGACTTACTCTGAGCTTCTGTGAGTTCGTAGGCCGATAGTGCCTGTTGGCGGCGGGCTCTGCGCTGCCCGCCCAGTTCGATAACCGACGACAGGGCGAGGATGTACTCAGCCTGTGCTGCCTGTTGGTAGCTGCCATTACCGATAAGGTTGTCGGCCTCGCCACTGAGAATAAGCGGCGGAGCTAACGCCTGCGTATCGACATTGGCCTTGCTGGCACGCTTAAGGGCCGAATACGCTCTGAATTGTGGGTGCGCCGCTTGCGTGCGCTGAATGGTTTCATCGAGGGTCAGGGCCTGAGATGGCACTGACCACAAGGTACTGAGGCTCACAATCAGGCCCACAGCACCGCGTGTTATTGGTGATTTCATAAAATTTCCTGAATAGCTGATCTGTCGGGCAGCCATAAGGCAGCCCGGCAACGAGTGGCGTTATCGTTCAGCTATTCAGGCAATCGGAGGGCGACAGATCCCAGTGACGGGAGAGTGCGGTGGCCGGACAAAAGGGCCGGACTGTTTAATAGTCACACTACTCAGTTGTGGTACCGACCAGCGCTGAGGCAGCGTGGTAGGAGTTGTGTGTTGGTGGCTGTGACAACCTGCGTGACCAGTTTCCGGGCAAGCGTCCTCTGCTGTATGGTCCTGATGCTCATGATCGCTATGGTGGGCGGCATCATGATGGGCAATGTCTGAGGCGTTGGGATCGGCAGCAAAGACATCCGTCACTTCATTAAAAGGAGCGAGATTCTGCAACATCAGCACAAGCAGCATCATCACCAGCGCAGGTGATGTTCGGGATAGCTGATGTTTGCGGTCAGTCGCTAGCATAGGTTGTCAGGGCGAATCTTTTCGCGAACTCTTATCGGGATCTTTTGGTATAGTCATATACGACTACTTCTAGGATCTCAGCAATGGCAGCAGAAAACCAGTTGCACGTGACCTTTCGTGACGAAGATATAGAAAGTCTGCGCAAGCAGATGCTCAGTTTTGCGCGACTGCAGCTCGATGATGAGCATCTGGCCGAGGATGCGGTGCAGGAAGCTCTGGCCGGTGCGTTGAAAAATGCCTCTTCTTTTTCCCGCCAATCGACTCTGAAAACCTGGGTTTTCTCTATTCTGCGAAGAAAAATTGCGGATGTACTACGTGGGCAATACCGGGAACCGGTGCGCGAAGCCTGTAAGGAATGCAGCACGGACGACGACGAACTCTTTGATGGACGTGGGCATTGGCAGGCGGGAGCGACCCCCAGGCGCTGGGGTGACACGCATGAACTGGCTGATAACACTCAGTTCTGGCAGGTGTTTGATATCTGTCTTGAGGCACTGCCCGCAGAGCAGGCAAGGGTGTTTATGATGCGTGAATTTATTGAGCTGGATTCCGCAGAAATCTGCGCCTCGCTTGAAGTGTCGACGAGTAACCTTCACGTTCTTCTGCACCGTGCACGCCTGAAGTTGCGGGCATGTTTATCTGATCATTGGTTCGAGAGGGAGGCCTGACTATGTTGAGCTGTGAGCAAGCTACCCGTTTGTTATCCGAAGGGCAGGACCGCACTTTAACCTTCCCCGAAAAAATGAACCTGAAAGTGCACACCGCAATGTGTTCCGGCTGCCGCGAATTTGGTCGTCAGCTGGGCTCGCTAAGAACCTTGATTCAGGAAGAAAAAGACGCTGGGCCTGCGTCCGGTAAAAAATAATTTCTGTTCCTGTAAGAAAAGTGTCGGCAGGTGCGACTTACTCTATGTGCGGCAGAACCGCTGCTAATTTATTAATCAGAGAGAAATCAAAATGAAAAAGACCATGACAACTTTATCTGCTGCAATGCTTCTTGGTGCCGCTTCGGCCACAGTCAGTGCTGCTGAAAATCCATTTGCATCACAGTCGCTGGAATCTGGTTATCAGGTTGCGGGCCACCATGCAGAAAAATCTACTGAAGGTAAGTGTGGCGAAGGCAAATGCGGTGCTAAGTCTGAATCTGAAGGCAAGTGCGGTGAAGGCAAATGCGGTGCTAAGTCTGAAGCCGAAGGTAAGTGCGGCGAAGGCAAGTGTGGCGGTGCCAAGTCTGAATCTGAAGGTAAGTGCGGCGAAGGCAAATGCGGCGGCTCTAAATAAGAGTCCTCTGGCAGAAAAAGGCTGACCGATGCTCAGAACAATGACTCAACACTATAACGCTGTACTTCAGCGGATCCTGCATCTCGATGGTCTTGCACCTCTGTTGCTTCGGCTTTATCTGGCGCCAGTGATGATGCAGGCGGGTTGGACGAAATTCCAGTCGTTCGACAGTACAGTGGCATGGTTTGGTAACGCTGACTGGGGCCTTGGGTTGCCATTCCCTGAGCTGATGGTTGTGCTGGCAGCAGGCACCGAGCTGGTGGGCGGTGCACTGCTGATACCGGGCATTGCAGTGCGGTTGGTCAGTATCCCGCTGATGGCGACCATGGTCGTCGCGGCCCTGACGGTGCATCTGGAATATGGCTGGCTAGCCATTGCAGACAGTAGTTCGTGGCTGGCCAATGAGCGTGTGCTGGAATCGGCGGAACGTCTCGAGCGGGCAAAAGGTATCCTGCAGGAGCATGGAAACTACAGCTGGCTTACCGGGCGTGGCTCCCTCGTTGTCCTTAACAACGGTATTGAGTTCGCAGCAACCTATTTTGTTATGTTGCTGACCTTGTTGTTTACCGGCGGTGGCCGCTATACCAGCGTTGACTACTATGTTTCACGCTTCCTGAATCGCAACTGAAATAGCGCATGCCTGAAACAAGCAGGGCCGCTGATTTATAGCGGCCCTGTTATTCCTGTCCTACATCTCGATCTTTCTGTCTGTCCTTAGTTCGTTCTGCGCATCAAGGTACCTTCGCGATTTTATAGGGGTTAATTCCGTCATTCGGGCGGCGCTTAAAGCGTTTATAGGTCCACTGATATTGAGCCGGGCATAGACGCACGCAGTTCTCGATAGACTGATTCATTGCCGTTGCGGATATTACGGGGTCTGGATCAAACTGCTCCGGCAGGGCGTCGAATAAATGAATATCGAAGCCTTCGGCATTGGGTAGGCGTTCGCCGAACGCATAAATCACCTGACAGCCGGTTTCGCGGATCATCTGATGCGGCAGTGTTGGTGTCAGGGTTTCAACCCCCATAAAAGGTGCGAATACGCCCCGCTCACGCTTGGGCTCCTGATCTGGCAGAAAGCCAACGACCTTACCCGCATTAAGAGTGGCGAATAACGCCTTCACGCCGCCACCCGTCGTCGGTACCAGTTCCGCACCGACGGCCTCCCGGCGGGAGACCATCCAATCGCTGAAATTCTTAACCTTTGCGGGCCGATACATAATAGTCGCCGACGTTAAGGTGGCCAGCCAGGCACTGACGATCTCCCAATTGCCAAGGTGCGGAGACATAAATAACAGGCCGCGTTTATCTGCGAGCTTTTGCTCTAACAGTTCCTGATTGTGGACCTTCCGGACCATTGTCAGCAGTTTTTCATGCGAGTAGCCCCACATGGGCCCCATCTCGCCGCCTGTCATGCCGTTCTGAATAAGCGTGTCGTAGAGCAGGGTCTCACGGTAATCCTCGCTTTTATCAGCAAAGCACATCGCCAGGTTCACCCGGGCAACTTCGCGTGATCGGGTCCGCTTTGATGCCAGTCGTTTCCCTAACAGACGACCGATACGTTGAGCGGTTGGCAACGACACAAGCCCCATAAGCTTGACCGCGCCAATCATCAGGTAGCCAATCAGATTATTCACATTTCTCACCTTCATCAGAGTGGCCAAAGTGTACAACCTACGCCATTGGCGGTCACTTTCTGAGCCTCTGCTAAGCTTAAATGATCCCCGCAGGATATGGGGAAACCAAACTTCAGCAAGATAACCAATTAGTCGCAGTCGGGATTGTCATCGTTATGACGGAAGCCAGCTTTAACCTGCAAGGACAGAAGATTCTCATTGTTGACGATCTCGTCGAGGCGCGCAGCGCACTGAAAAGTATGCTGACGGTACTGGGGGCTGATGATGTATACAGTGCAACCGATGGACGTGAAGCCGTTGAGTACATCATGGAGCACGATTTTGATCTTGTATTATCGGACTACAACCTTGGCAAAGGCAAAGACGGCCAGCAGATATTAGAAGAAGCCCGTTACACTAACCGCCTGCGCGCGACGGCCTCTTTCGTTATGATCACCGGCGAAAATGCCGTTGATCGGGTCATGGGTGCACTCGAATACGATCCGGATGCTTACGTCACCAAACCATTTACGCTCAGTATTCTGCGAGAGCGCCTGTATCGCCTGAGTAGTCTTAAGACAATTCTGTTGCCGATGAACAGAGCCATTGATCAGGGGCAGATCGACTGGGCCATTGAAGTCGCAGACCAGATCAGGGTCGAGCACCCTCGCCTGTTACTGCCCGTTTCCCGGTTGCAAGGTAAGTTGTGCCTGAAGCAGGAACGCTATGAGGATGCGCTTGAAGCTTACACTCGGGTTCTGGAAAGTCGCCCGGCGTCCTGGGCCCGGCTCGGTCAGGCAGTGTGCTTCCATTTTCTCGGCGACACTGATCAGGCCGTATCCCTGATTCGGGCAACTCTTCTCGACCATCCCTTGTATGTTCAGTGTCATGACTGGTTGGCGAAAATACTCGTGGGCCTGGGCAAGGGCGAAGAAGCTCAACAGGCGCTTGAGGCGGCGGTAAAAATTTCTCCCCGTGCTGTATTTCGGCAGCTTGAGTTAGGCCAGCTGGCGTTGACCAATGAGAGCTATACCGTCGCTCAGGACGCCTTCGAGCAGGCCATGAGACTGGCGCGTTACTCCTGCTATAAAAGTTCTTCGACATATCAACAGTTCGTTGAGGCAGCGCAGCATAATCTTGATGCCGAGCAGACCAAAGAGAACCGTTTGTTGTGTAGTAAAGCGTTACGGGCTCTTGATGAGATGAAACAGGAGTTCTCCGGCAACATGGGTGTAGTCTTTGATGCGACGATCGCAGAGAGTCGCACCTATCAGGCGGTTGAGGATGACAACAAAGCCCGGAGTAGTGCAGATAAAGCCGAAGGCATACTGGCACGCATAAAAGAACCCACGGGCGAACAGCAACTGACGATGACTGAGGTGTATATCGATACCGGCCAGTCTGAAAAAGCGGTTAACATGGTTCAGACCATGAAGGATCAGGGAGTCGCCAGTAAGTTGTTGCAACGGTTGGGTGCAATCGAGGAGCGCCTGTCCAACATCAATGCGCGCGAGAAATCAGCCGAGTTAAACGAGAAAGGCGTGGCTCACTATGAGCGCGGGGAGCTCAAAGAAGCGATTGCAGCATTTGATCAGGCGACCCGGTTTGAAGAGGCGGGGATCAGTGTGCTCCTCAATGCGATTCAGGCAAAAGTCAGTTACATCGAAAACGAAGAGTTGGATGTTGGTCAGCTCAAAGATTGTTACCGTTTACTTCGCCGTATAGGCAGTGTTGGCCATTTTGATGACAGGCATGATCGCTACCAACGATTGAAAGAAACCTGTGAGCGGCTACGTCGATCGGCGGGCCTTTAGGGGAGGGGAGAGTATGAACCTGAAAGATCTTGCCGGTGCGATTATTCATGACCTTAAGAATCAGCTGCACTCTGTGCTGCTGGAGGGTGAAAAGGCCATGAGGGATATGCCAGAAGAATATCGGGATAAGCTCTATCCCGTATTTGCTCGCAGTCGCCGGGTTCATCAGGATGCGATGCAGCTGGTGACGCTATACCGGCTGCAGGAGCGCGGAAATTTCCCGGCAGATGATGCTTGGCCGGCAGATACTGTAAAACACGCGATTGAGTGTTTTAAGGTGCATTGGCCAGATGTTGAAGTGCATGTTGAAATTGATCCTGACTGTCAGGGGTATTACAACGATTCGCTGATGCAGATGGCGTTAACGAATCTGCTGAACAACAGTGCTCAGGCGGGCGCGGAGACCATCTCTGTGTCGGCCCAGGAGCAAGGCTCCGGACTCCTGATGCGCGTCAGCGACGACGGTCCGGGATACCCGGATGATGTTCTTGACGGTAGCGGCGACAGCGACAAAGAAGGCGGAACAGGCATGGGCTTGTATTTCACCGAACTGATCGTCGCTCATCATTCTACACCGGCGAAACCAGCCACTCTCGACCTGCACAATGCCGCCGGTGGCGGTGCAGAGGCGGTCATCACTTTACCCTGAGTGGGAGTCAGGCCGTCTCGCCAACCTCAAACAGGCGGAACACGAATTCTTTCGTGCCCTTGTTCTTCAGTTCTTCCCAGTGAGCAGGAAATTCAGGCTCGAGGCTGGCTTCGTGTTCGATGTATACCAGAGCGCCCGGTAACAGCGTCAGTTTGTTTAATGCAGGTTGTAGCAGATCTTTGCCGAACGGTGGATCGAGAAACACCAGATCGTAGGGCTCTGGGTTCTGGTCAAGCCACATCAGGGCATCTCCGGCCCAGACCTGGGCATTGCGGGCGTCAAGCTGCTTGAGATTGTCTTTCAGTTGAAACGCAGCCTTCGCGTGCTTTTCAAGGAAAATGACCTCTTTTGCGCCTCTGGAAAGCGCTTCAAACCCAAGCGCTCCACTGCCAGCAAACGCGTCGAGTACCCGAGCCCCCTCAATATCAGATTGCAGCCAGTTAAACACGGTCTCGCGAACACGGTCCATGGTAGGGCGCAGGCCATCAATTGCGGGAAAGCGCAGTCGGCGAGAACGCCACTGGCCACCGATAATGCGTAATTGGTGATGAGATTGTCGGCTCACTCAGAGCTCCGTGGTGCAGATGAATTCGCTTCTGTAAGACACTGCGCAAACGCTTCTGGTTCAGTGCGTTGCGATACGGCAAGTGCCTGATACAGTTGGAGAAAATACTCCTCAGACCGCTGATGGTAGGCAAGTTCTGCAGCAATGTCGATGGCCGAAACCGGGTTCAGCCACTCGCGCCGCAGGCGTTTAATTTCGTTCTCCCGGAAGCTTGCCCATGCTTCTCTGCTTGGGGCAGGTTTGCTCCCCGAAGCGGCGGGTTGTGCTACGCCCGCGCCGCGCTCCCGGTTCCACCATAAAGCGCCTGCTGCATGTGCTTGCTGACAAGCAGAGGTTTCTTTCTCAGGCGTGTCGGGTGTTGTCAGAGAAAGTTTCTGAATAAGAAACGAAGCAGCCTGCTGCATTTCAACGTCGGTCAGCGGGCCTTGCAGAGCGAGTCCTGCAGGACGCGGTGCTGCTATTGGGGTGATTTGGGTTGCGAGATGAGACGCCCACTCACTCGCGGGAACCTGAGTCCTGAATGCGTAGTGATCTTCGCCGGTAATGGATATCTGCAGACTGGATGATGCCGTGGCCTGCCAGTAGACAGGGACACCTTTATTGCTATGCCACAGGTGCCAGCCGGTATCTGCCAGCGGTGGGGCGTCTAAAGGTTCGAGGGGGGAGTCTTCACTGGTGGTAAAACTCAGATTGATGACCGTGATGATAAGGAGGCAGCCGATGATAAGAGCATTCAGGGTGCGACGGCTTAATCCATGGAACATCTAAGGAGAACTCCCTGTAAACAACTCATAGTGTTAGGATAGCACCCCATCAGCGCACATGCGCCCATCCTGACTGATCAGATTCAGAGACGCCGATGTTTGATTTTTTTAAACGTAAGAAGAAAAGCCCTGAGAATGCTCAGCCTGCAGACCAGCAGGCACCCCAACAGGTAGAAGAAACGAATGATGTAGCGGAAGCTTCCGAGGCTGCCAATCTGGTACCGGAGGCGCCGCTGGTTCAATCGGATGCTCCGGTCAGTGAAACTGAGGAGATCCTTCAGAAGGCTGTGGAGCCCGTTCCAGAGCCAGTGACAGAGGCTGTTCCGGAAAAAGAAGAGCCCTCGAAGAAAGAAGCACCCCAGGAAACAGCAGCGCCATCTGAGCCTGAAATCAAAGCAGACGTTGCAGCATCGCAGATTGCGGCTGATGATCTGGCTGCCGAGCCAGAAGACGTAGTCGACCCGGACGTAATGGTACCGGTGCCTGAAAAAGCCAAAGACGAGAAGAAAGGCTTCTTCGGGCGCATGGCGGCAGGCCTGAGCAAGACACGCTCTAACCTGACCGATGGCCTCTCGACTCTGCTGCTGGGCAAAAAAGAAATCGACGACGACATGATGGAAGATCTGGAAACCCAGCTCATCATGGCCGACGTAGGTGTCGAAGCGACGACCGAAATTATCGACCGTCTTACCAAGCGTGTGGGTCGTAAAGAGTTGCGTGATTCAGACGCATTGTACGAGGCTCTGATCGAAGAGCTTCAGGACATGCTCGCGGTGTCGCAGAAGCCACTGGTGATCGACAGTAGCAAAAAGCCGTACGTGATTCTGATGGTCGGAATCAATGGTGTGGGGAAAACGACGACGATTGGCAAGCTTGCGAAGCAGTTTCAGGCGCGCGGCAAGAGCGTCATGCTGGCGGCGGGTGACACTTTCCGTGCTGCTGCAGTAGAGCAACTTCAGGTCTGGGGTGAGCGCAATAATGTGCCCGTAGTCGCCCAGCATACCGGTGCGGACTCAGCGTCTGTGCTGTTTGATGCCGTGCAGGCAGCGACGTCCCGGGGCGTCGATATCCTGATTGCCGATACGGCCGGTCGTCTGCACAACAAAGACAACCTGATGCAGGAGCTGGAGAAAGTCGTTCGTGTTATGAAAAAGATCGACGACACCGCGCCGCATGAAGTGATGCTGGTTCTGGATGCGGGTACCGGCCAGAACGCGATTAACCAGACCAAAACCTTCCTACAATCGGTGGGCGTCACCGGCCTGACGTTGACCAAACTCGATGGTACAGCAAAAGGCGGCATCATCTTCGCACTGGCGAAGCAGTTTGGCCTGCCGGTGCGTTACATCGGTGTCGGTGAGAAAATCGAAGACCTGCGTCCGTTTAATGCGGATGACTTTACCCGGGCGCTGTTCCGGATCAGCGACGACTGACGGATTTTTCTATGCCAATGGTACGCTTCGATGGGGTCAGTAAAAGCTACCCCGGCGGTAAAGAAGCTCTGAGCAAGGTCAGTTTCGAACTGGCGCGCGGTGAGTTCGCATTTCTGACCGGGCACAGTGGCGCCGGTAAAAGTACCTTGCTCAAACTGATGTTGCAGATGGAGCGTCCATCAGAAGGTCAGGTGTTCGTTGACGGTGATTGCGTCAACACCATGAAGAGCTCTCAGGTGCCTTTTCTACGTCGTAAGGTGGGGGTGGTGTTTCAGAATCACCAGCTACTGTTCGATCGCACTGTTTACGATAACGTTGCCATGCCTCTTCTAATTGCGGGTTATCAACCTGCCGAAGCCGCACGCCGGGTTCGTGCCGCCCTCGACTCAGTGGGGTTGCTCGGCTTTGAGCGTCGCAACCCGATTGAACTGTCTGGTGGTGAACAGCAGCGGGTTGGTATCGCCCGCGCTGTGGTCAATAAACCCCAGTTGCTGCTGGCGGATGAGCCGACCGGTAACCTTGATCCTGAGCTTTCTGAAGAAATCATGAAGCTCTTTCTGCGTTTTCAGCAGGTGGGCGTCACCGTGTTGATTGCAACGCACGATATCGCCCTGATTGAGCGGATGGGCCATCGGCGCCTGATTCTGGATCACGGCACTCTTCACGACAGCGGTCCGCGCGCTGGTTTTGAGCGGGGTGACCATGTCCGCACCTGATTCTCCAAAACGCCAGACAGCGAATGCGCCCCGCAAACCTCAGGCAGGCGCCTCAACACACAAAATCAGTCTTAAAGACCGTCTTAATGGCTGGGCCCAGCAACACCAGCTGGTGGCTGTTGAAACCCTGATGCGATTGCTGACGAAACCGCTGGGCAGCATCATGACCTGGTTGGTTATCGCGATTTCACTGACTCTGCCCGGCGCCATGTGGATGACGCTGGATAACCTCAGCCAGTTGAGTAACCGCTTCCAGGCGTCAGGCAGCATGAGCGTTTATCTGAAAACCGCTGTTCAGAATGATCAGGCGCAACAGTTGTTGAGCAGAATTGAAAGCATGGACGGTGTCGCCGATGTACGTTTTATCAGCGCGGATGAGGCACTTGCGGAGTTCCGCGCCAGCTCAGGGCTGGGCGAAGCGCTGGACCTGCTGCCCGAGAATCCTTTGCCGGGCGTGATTGTGGTGGAGCCTGAGCTTGCTCTGCCGCAGCAGGACGTGATTGCACTGGCGGATACGCTGCGGAGCGAATCCCGCGTTGATAGCGTGGAGCTGGACACCGCCTGGCTTGATCGCCTGCATGCGCTGCTGGCTCTGAGTGAGCGGATTGTCTGGGTGATGGGAGCCTTACTCGCACTCGGTATCCTGTTGGTGGTCGGTAATACTATTCGCCTGTCGATCGCAGCGCGGGTTGATGAGATTCGTGTGACCAAACTGGTGGGGGCGACGAATGCCTGGGTTCGCAGGCCGTTCCTGTATACCGGCCTCTGGTTTGGCATGGTCGGTGGCCTGGTATCGTGGATACTGCTGGCAATCGGTTGGGCTCTGGTGAGCGGGCCTGTAGAAGATCTCGCTGCACTCTATGGCTCCGAGTATCGCTTGCTGCCTCTTTCTGCAGGCGCTGCACTGGTGCTGTTGCTGGGCGCTATGCTGCTCGGCTGGCTGGGCGCCTGGTGGTCTGTGGTGAGGCATCTGCACCGGATTGAGCCCTGATAACTGCGTATTACGTGGGTCTTCCGTGAGCTTTACGTTTACCGACACTCTATCGACACAATAGTAAGAGTAATGGCGCTATTATGATCGTATAAAGAACGGTGAATGGCATTGAAGGGAACTTATCCAGCCATTTGCGGTCTTAAATAGTGGTGCTAAACTTAGCGCTCGATTTTGATTATCACGCGTTTGAAAACATGACTTACGAGTGTAATCAGGTCGCTGTAAGTTGCTGATTGAGCAACAGAATTCCTTCAGGAGTGAGAGATGAACAACGGTTTGCAAGCAGTATACGCGATGTCTCCGGGTGCTAACCTGGAAGCCTACATTTCGACTGTTAATGCTATTCCTGTGCTTACGCCAGAAGAAGAGAAAGATCTGGCAGAGCGTTTTCATTATCAAGAAGACCTGGAAGCAGCGCGTCGCCTGGTGATGTCGCACATGCGCTTCGTGGTACATATTGCACGTAGCTACTCGGGTTACGGTCTGAACCAGGGCGACCTGATTCAGGAAGGCAACGTCGGCCTGATGAAGGCGGTAAAACGTTTTAACCCTGAGGTGGGCGTACGTCTGGTGTCCTTTGCTGTGCACTGGATCAAAGCAGAGATTCACGAGTTCATTCTGCGCAACTGGCGCATCGTCAAAGTTGCGACCACCAAGGCGCAGCGCAAGCTGTTCTTCAACCTGCGCAGCCAGAAGAAAAAACTGGGCTGGTTGTCTCAGGACGAAGCAACTGCGATTGCAGAAGACCTGGGTGTTGAGACCAAAACGGTATTTGAGATGGAAGGCCGTCTGAATGCGCACGATGCTGCATTTGATGCAGGTGCGGACGACGATGACGAAAGCGCGTACAAGGCGCCTGCTTATTACCTTGAAGACCACAGTCAGGACCCGGCTCAGCTGGTCGAAGCCGATAACTACGAACAGGATGCGAATGGCCGTCTGGCAGACGCGATGGCGGATCTTGATGATCGTAGCCGTACTATCCTGCAGCAGCGTTGGTTGAGCGAAGAGAAAGCAACGCTTCACGAGCTGGCTGATATGTACAAAGTATCTGCTGAGCGCATTCGCCAGCTAGAGAAAAACGCGATGAAGAAGCTGAAGAACGCAATTGGTACTGATCTGGTACTGGCGTAATTATCACTTCGCAAGATACGTTCGAAAGCCGCTCAATGAGCGGCTTTTTTCTTTGTCTGACGACGAACAATACGAGGCATTGCGGTAATAACCTTGTCTTGTCATAAAAATGTCATATATCGGACCGATACTCTGCAACCCTGTGATTTCCGGGCGCCAAAGGTGCTTAGGGCGGGTTACAATCGATCTGAAAATTCCCCGCCGGCTCAGGAGTAAATCTCATGGCTTTTAACGATGCTCAACGCTTTTTCCCGGAAACCCGTATGCGCCGTATGCGCCGGGATGATTTCTCCCGACGACTGATGCGCGAAACCCAGCTCAGTGTCGACAACCTGATCTACCCCATGTTTGTGCTTGAAGGGCATCAGGAGCGTGAGCAAGTGGCATCAATGCCGGGTGTAGATCGCCTGTCGATTGATCTGCTGATTGAAGAGGTTAAACACCTTTATAAACTGGGTATCCCTGCGGTAGCGCTGTTTCCGGTGACGCCGGCGGATGCCAAGTCTGAACTGGCCGAGGAGGCCTTCAACCCGAACGGTCTGGCGCAGCGCGCGGTTCGTGCCATCAAAGATGCCGTGCCAGAGATGGGTGTGATTACCGATGTGGCGCTCGACCCCTTCACGACACACGGCCAGGACGGAATTATCGATGCGGAAGGTTATGTGCTGAATGACCGCACCGTAGACACCCTGGTACGTCAGGCACTGTCTCATGCGGAGGCCGGTGCGGATGTGGTTGCTCCGTCGGACATGATGGACGGTCGTATTGGCGAAGTCCGTGCGGCACTGGAGCAGGAAAACTTTGTGAATACGCGCATCATGGCGTACTCCGCAAAATACGCGTCTGCGTACTATGGGCCGTTCCGGGACGCGGTGGGTTCTGCCGGTAATCTGGGCAAGGCCGACAAGAAAAACTACCAGATGGACCCTGCTAATACGGATGAGGCACTGCATGAAGTGGCGCTGGATCTGGCAGAAGGGGCCGACATGGTCATGGTGAAACCTGGCATGCCGTATCTCGATATTGTCCGCCGGGTGAAAGACGAATTTAAAGTACCTACCTTTGTGTATCAGGTCAGTGGCGAATACGCCATGCATAAGGCCGCGGCACAGCAAGGGTGGCTGGACGACAACGCCGTCATGATGGAATCACTGATGTGCATTAAACGCGCTGGGGCAGATGGAATCCTGACCTACTTCGCGAAACAGTTTGCTGAATTAGGGGACGTCTGATCAGGCGCTATCCTTAAAGCAGGATTTTTAGGTACCCTGATGACAATCGCTGAAAATACACAGACCAAAGCAGAGCAGCCGCCGGAGCTATCCATGACGGACGTACAGGATATAGATCTCAACAGCAGTGAGTTTTACATCAACCGTGAACTCAGCCACCTGCAGTTTAATATCCGCGTCTTGGAGCAGGCGCTCGACGAAGCGCATCCTCTGCTCGACCGTTTGTTCTTTCTGTGTATTTTCAGTAAAAACCTCGACGAATTCTTTGAAGTGCGTGTTGCTGATCTGGTTCACCAGCTGACATTTAATCGGGAGCAGTCGGGGATAGATGGTCTGCATCCGGCTCAGGTGCTGGACGAAATCTACTCACTCTGTAGTACCACCGTCGAACGTCAGTATGAAATTCTTAACGACACTCTGCTGCCGCAATTAAAAGAGCAGAATATTCACTTCCTGCGACGTGCTGAGTGGAACGACGAGCAGCGTATCTGGATACGTGATTACTTTGATGACAGTATTCAGCCACTGATCAGTCCGATCGGTCTGGACCCCTCGCACCCGTTCCCACGACTGGTGAACAAAAGCCTGAACTTTATTGTCGCGCTCGATGGCAAAGATGCGTTCGGACGCCAGACTGGTCTGGCAATCATTCCTGCGCCGCGCTCATTGCCGCGCACTTTGCGCTTACCGGATGAGCTGGTGCAGGAGGGCGGAGATCACTTTGTTTTCCTGTCATCGATTATTCACGAATACGCCGATGAACTCTTTCCGGGGATGACGGTGAAAGGCTGTTACCAGTTCCGTGTAACGCGCAACGCCGATCTGGATATTGACCACGAAGAAACATCCGACCTCGCCTCGGCACTTGAGGACGAACTGCACTCGCGTAATTTCGGTGAAGAAATGCGCTTAGAAGTCGCGGACAACTGCCCTGACGAACTGATCAGCTTTCTGCTGCGCCAGTTCAACCTTGATGAGTCTGACTTATTTAAGGTGAACGGTCCGGTGAACCTTGGTCGCCTGATTGAAGTGATTGATCAGATTAATCGTCCGGATCTTCGTTACCCGCCATTTACGCCGGGTCTGCCGAAAAACGTTAATTTTAAAAAGAGTATTTTCGAGAGCATCCGCGCGAAGGATACTCTGTTACTGCATCCGTTTGAGTCCTTCACGCCCGTGGTCGACCTGTTACGCGAAGCTGCGAAAGACCCTAGTGTTAAGTCGATCAAACAGACGTTGTATCGCACCGGTGCTAAATCAGAAATTGTTAATGCATTGGTAGATGCTGCCCGTAACGGCAAAGAAGTCACTGTGGTGATTGAGCTGCGCGCGCGTTTTGACGAAGAAGAAAACCTCTATCTGGCGAACCGCCTTCAGGAGGCGGGTGCCGTCGTCGTGTATGGCGTAGTGGGGTATAAAACACACGCCAAAATGATGCTGATTGTGCGTAAAGAGGGCAATCAGTATCGCCGCTATGTACATCTGGGCACGGGCAATTATCACGCAGGGAACGCGCGGGCGTATACCGACTACAGCTTTATGACCTGCGATGATTCAATCTGCGAAGACGTTCATAAAGTGTTCCAGCAATTAACCGGCATGGGTGAAGTCATGCGGGTGAAAAAGCTGTTTCATGCGCCCTTTACTCTGCATAAGCGTTTAATTCAGCTGATTGATCGTGAGCGTGAACATGCGGATGCCGGAAAGCCTGCATTAATCCGCATGAAAGCCAACGGCCTGACCGAACCTAAAGTGATTCGTGCGCTGTATCGTGCTTCTCAGTCGGGGGTTAAAGTCGAGTTGATTATTCGTGGTATGTGCAGCCTGCGCCCTGGTATTCCCGGAGTGTCTGAGAATATTGAAGTCCGCTCAATTATTGGTCGTTTCCTGGAACATACTCGCGTGTATTACTTCCTTAATGGCGGAAGCGATGAAATTTATGCGGGCAGTGCCGACCTGATGGAGCGTAATCTGCTGCGTCGCGTTGAAACCGCGTTCCCGGTGGAAACCAACAAGATTAAAGAGCGGATGAAAGAAGAGCTTGAGATCTATGTGAGGGACAACACACAGGCCTGGATTCTGCAAACAGATGGCTCTTATGTCCGGGCGCAACCAGGGCCTGACGATGAGACCATTTCTGCACAAAGCTGGTTGCTTGATAAACTGGCTGCCAGCAGTGGAACGCCAAGCGCAAGTTGAGCAGAAACGCAGGCAAATAGAAAACGGGGCAATGCCCCGTTTTTTGTGCTTTTTGGACTCTCTTTTTCCGGGCTTCTGGCTCAGGTTATGGTGAGCACCAGCCCGGCGGTTTTCTGTAATTCTACTTCTTCTTCCATATCCTGAGACGTCAGCGGGAAGTTGTCCTGCCAGCCTTCGGGGAGCTTCAGCAGCAGAGTATCCTTGTCGATGCTTGCCTCAGGCAGAGGTACGTCGTAGGCCTCGCGGCTGTGATTAAGCACGATGGCCACGCGCAGAATACGTATCAACCAGAGAGCGATGGTTTGCTGTCGGGCGGGCAGTAATTCGAGTTCTTCCGGGTGGATTTTGCGTCGGTGGTTGCGAACCAGCAGGGCCAGTAACATCTGCCCCTGACGGGTAAAACCCAGCATGTCAGAATGTTGTAGCAGATAAGCGCCGTGTTTGTGGAATCCACTGTGAGCGATGCTCAGGCCAATTTCATGGACGCGGGCGGCCCAGCTTAACCATTGGGCGAGCTCTTTGCGTGCGCCAATGTCTTTGCGTATCTGATTGAACAGAGCAAGCGCTGTCGCTTCAACGCGGTCAGCCTGTGCGGTGTCGACATAAAAGCGCTCCTGCATGGAGGCGATAGAGCGGCTACGTACATCTTCATGTTCTGAGCGGCCGACCAGATCCCAGAGTGCGCCCTCGCGCAATGCGCCATCTGAATAGCGCATGTGCTTGATATCCAGCGTCTGAAATACGGCAGTGAGAATCGCCAGACCACCAATAAATACCTGACGACGGTCGGGTTTCACGCCTTCAATGTCGACGTCATCAACGGTTTCGTAATCCAGGCAGTGATCGACTAATTTCTCAAGGCCGTCTGGGGTGATACCTTCATTGCCCCAACCATTACTGATGATGGCTTGTTCGACAGCGCGGATAGTGCCCGAAGAACCGATTTCACTTTTCCAGCCCAGCTTTTTGTACTGGGCCTTAATATTCAGCAGTTCCTGCTGAGCAGCCGACACCGCTTTTTTAAACTGTTTGCGGGTGATCTTTCCATCAGCAAAGAAGCGTTTGGTGAAAGACACACAGCCCATGTGCAGGCTTTCCAGAGCTTTCGCTTCGAAACGTTCACCGATAATAAATTCGGTACTGCCGCCGCCAATGTCGACCACCAGACGCTGACCACCATCGTCTGCCTGAGTGTGTGCAACTCCGAGATAAATGAGGCGGGCTTCTTCACGGCCAGCGATGACCTCGACGGGGTAGCCCAGCACTTCCTCAGCGCGATCAATAAACTCACGACGGTTACGGGCAGCGCGCAGTGCGTTGGTGGCGAATACCACGATTCTGTCCGGGTCCATGCCCTGAAGGCGCTGACCAAACTGAGCGAGGCAATCGACGCCGCGCTGGATGGCCTCCTCGCTGAGATAGTTCTGATTGTCCAGGCCAGCGGCCAGCTGAACTTTTTCACCGCGTTTTTCCAGAGTACGTATTTCACCCTGAAATTCTTCTGCGATCATCATGTGAAAACTGTTTGATCCGAGATCGACAGCGGCAATACGGCTGGATTCGACCTCTGCTGAATACTGCTCTGACATAACTATCTGTTTCCAATAACCCTATGATGAATATGCCTTCCGGCGTCTCTGGCGTCCAGTCGAATAATCCAATTGATTCCGCATCAATGTGGCGTACAATAACCCTTTCTAACTGATTGCACTTTTCTGCAGGGGAATTTCATGAGCGATAACATTATCACCGTAACCGACGATTCATTTGACGCTGACGTGCTGGGTTCAGACGTTCCTGTACTGGTGGACTTCTGGGCGGAGTGGTGTGGCCCTTGCAAAATGATCGCGCCGGTTCTGGAAGAAATCGCCGATGACTACGCAGGTAAGCTGAAAATTGCCAAGTTGAACATTGATGAAAACGAAGCCACTGCGCCTAAGTTTGGTATCCGCAGCATCCCGACTCTGATTCTGTTCAAGAACGGCAACGCTGAAGCGACCAAGATCGGTGCAATGAGCAAGTCTGAACTGGCTGCGTTCATCGAACAGGCGATCTGATCTCCCTGTCAGCTGTATTCCGCACTGCAAATGGGGACAAATGTCCCCGCAGTGCTGGACAACCCCCCTATATCTGTCTATATTGACTCCGCAACATTGAAAGCGGGCCATAGCTCCGATCAACGCTGCCCTCCATGGCGATTCTGCCAGGTTTTCTTCAGATCCAGCATCTATCTAATTCAAATAACCTAACCGTATATACCTATACCTATGAATCTCTCAGACCTGAAACTCAAATCAGTCCCCGAATTGCTGAAAATCGCCGGCGATATGGGAATTGAGCACGTCAGCCGTACCCGTAAACAGGACATCATCTTCGCCATTCTGAAAACCCACGCAAAGAGTGGTGAAGACATCTACGGTGATGGCGTACTGGAGATTCTTCAGGATGGCTTCGGTTTTTTACGCAGTGCGAACAGCTCATATCTGGCCGGACCCGATGACATTTATGTGTCGCCGAGCCAGATCCGTCGCTTTAACCTGCGTAAGGGCGATAAAATCGCCGGTAAAATCCGTCCTCCGAAGGACAACGAGCGTTACTTCGCGCTGTTGAAAGTTAATGAGATTAACGACGACAAGCCAGAAAACGCGAAAAATAAAGTACTGTTTGAAAACCTGACGCCGCTGTTCCCGAACGAACGTCTGATTCTGGAGGCTGGTAACGGCTCTACTGAAGACCTGTCCTCCCGTGTACTGGATCTGGTCGCCCCAATCGGTAAAGGTCAGCGTGGCCTGATCGTTGCGCCACCGAAAGCTGGTAAAACCATGCTGCTGCAGACCATCGCGCAGTCTATTACCCGCAACAACCCGGAGTGTGAGCTGATTGTCCTGCTGATCGACGAACGTCCGGAAGAAGTAACAGAAATGAAGCGTTCTGTACGCGGTGAAGTTGTGGCGTCGACCTTTGATGAGCCGCCAGCCCGTCACGTACAGGTTGCTGAAATGGTCATCGAAAAAGCCAAGCGTCTGGTTGAACACAAACGCGACGTGGTCATTCTGCTTGACTCTATCACCCGTCTGGCCCGCGCTTACAACACCGTTATCCCTTCCTCAGGTAAGGTACTGACCGGTGGTGTCGATGCTAACGCCCTCGAGAAACCAAAGCGTTTCTTCGGTGCGGCACGTAACATCGAAGAAGGTGGCTCTCTGACCATCATCGCGACTGCGCTGGTTGATACTGGTTCTAAAATGGACGAAGTTATCTTCGAAGAATTTAAAGGTACCGGTAATCAGGAACTGCACCTCGACCGTAAGATCGCCGAGAAGCGTATCTACCCTGCGATCAACATCCGTCGTTCAGGCACTCGTCGTGAAGATATGCTGTTCAACGAAGCTGATCTGCAGCGTCTGTGGATTCTGCGTCGCCTGCTGGCTGAAATGGAAGACGTACAGGGCATTGAATTCCTGCTCGATAAACTGCGTCAGACCAAGACCAACGACGAGTTCTTTGATTCGATGCGTAAGGGAAAATAAGTCCTTACTCGCTCAGAAACGCCCGGTCAGCTTTGCTGCCCGGGCGTTTTTATTTGTACTTCTGTTCGACTTTTTCAATCACGTCATTGGCAATCCGAAGGCTTTCGAGAAGATCAAGCAGGTTGTAGTCCAGATTGACGTTAAGATGGGTCTTCTGGCCATCGAAGAAGTCGGGGTTTTTGCCTTCAAACTGTAGTGACAGGTTTAACTGTCCATCCGGCTGATAGCGCACACCTGACTGTAGCTCGTCATACTGAAAATTCTGTAACAGCTTCATTGCCATTCCGACGCTCTGGTCTGCCTGAGCGAGGGCATCGGCACTTTCGTCCTGATATTTGATGGTACCACCCGGGTCCCGGGCGAATAGATTGCCTCCCGGTACCATAGGACCCTCTTTGGTCAGCACAATCGGCAACATACCATCCAGCAAGCCGGTGGCTTTGATACCGGCTTCTTTCTCAATGGCGGCAATCTGACTGAGCTGCAGATGATCAAGACGAACACCGAAGGCATTGACGTCTTTGCGACTGTCATAGTGAATCTCAGGTGCATAGATCCGACCACCCAATAAGTCGGTGTGGATTTCGTAAACATCCACTTCGAAATAGCTGAGATCTTCCGGGAAGCGCGTCTGCGTCCGGGCAAGCAGGTTGGTCAATGGAATACCACTGTCGAGCTTGCTGCCAGACAACTGTGCATCCAGTTGGTATTCGCCCTGCTGCGGGCGGCGCAGGGCAAGCATGGCATTCCATTCTTCGAGGGTGATGCTGTTGTCGTAAATCAGGCCTACGCCATCAGCTCTGAGCATCATATCGGGAGTCAGCTCGAATCCATTTTCGCTGCTTTGCCAGTCCAGCCAGCCTTGTCCTGACAGGTGGCCATTAAGTAGCTGAACGCTGGTCAGGTTGGCCATGTCTGCAAGGCCGAGCGCCATCCAGTCGAGGCTCGCATCGGTCAGATGCCATTGCAGAGAACCATTGCCGGACAGCAGGTCATGCTCAGCCCGGGTGCGGAAATGAATCTCTCCGTTCGCAGCGGTGAGATCAAGTGACGCATCCACTCGTTCACGGATCTCGTCCATCGTGATGGTAACCGGGCCGCTGAGGCTGATGTCCGGTATTGGCCATAGGCCCCAGTCAGAATCATTGAGGCGCGCAGAGAGCGTGCAGTTACCCAGCAGACCGTTTGCAAGGTCCTGAAGGTCGATGTCGCCCGGATCGCAGCCAAGATGTGACGGCGCAAACCGCAGGCGGGCATCCTGTTCTTTCGATATCGCTGTGAAAGGCGCTATTTTCAGGCGCAGGTCTCTGGCTTGTACATGCCGGTTGTCATCAAGGCTGCCTTTGACCATCAGGTTCTGCAATACAGAAACAGTCAGCGGTGATACAGCCCAGCCCTGCCAGGGAGCAATCTCGGTATTGAGAACCAGCCCATCGTCCGAAGCAATCGACCATTGTCCTGTGTCGCTGATTTCTGCATTGAAACGCCCGTTACCTGTCATTTTCCATTCTGGTAACTCCTGCTGTGCCGGCTGTTGATAACTGACTGAGACTGGCAGTGTGATGGAGGACGCCCCCGTTGCTGTCCAGACACCTTCAGGTTCCAGCGTGATACGGGTCGTTGATAACCCAGAGAGCTGCGCGGAGAGCGAGCCTTCGAGTTGGCAGCTGTCAGCGCCAGGAGAGCACGTGGCGGTCAGCGCCTGCCCCGGCGTGGTGGCTTTCCAGTCGCTGAACTGACCGTCAGTGCTGGTTCTGATTGAGGCTGCAATTGGCTGGGTTGCCAACAACAGACTCCAGTCGTCATCTGTTGCTGAGCGCCTGACGGAAAAAGCTACCCCGGCGGGCTGTACCGACATGTTGTCACTGATCACTGACTTGCGTGTGGTCAGCGTGGTGGTCAGGTCTGCTATCAGTTCGTCAGGCCATCGCGCCTGAGCGGGACTGTTGAGCGTTCCTTCTAATAGTACGTTCTGCCCTTTCACCGGAAGGTCAGCCATCTGTGGCAGGCTGTTCTGGATCTTGCTGAGGTCTGCCTCAAGTCTTATGTTGGCATCGCTGGTGTCATCTGTCTGGGTCAGGCCGGCCCAGAGTTGTGCCAGCAAAGCTTCCTGCTGGGAGAGCATTGCGAGGAGTTCAGCATTGCCCTGTTCATTACGTTGCAGCTGTAAATTGACGGTCACTGACTCCTGAATATGCGGCAATCTCAGGTCACCGGAGACTCCCCAGTGGTCAGGCCGGAGAGAGCCTGTCAGGCGGGCAGATATGTCGGGGGTATCGATCTCCAATGTCTGGACCCGGATATCGTCGACCGGCAGTGTCATTAGTTCTGTGATCACAGGCAGGTCAACGTCGAAGCCCGGACTCAGAGTCGATGAAGGCTGCGAAGGAGCGTCATCGACAGCAGTGATATGAACCCGAAGGGTTTCGGCGGTCAGGCTGTCAGCCTTTCCTTGCAGTAAGCCAGTACCGTGGTAATTCAGTTCGGCGTTACGAATCTGAATAAGGACGCCGGGCGCCGGTTGAATGTCCAGCTCATCGACAGCGAATTGCTGGCTCGTCAGGCTGCGTATCTGGAGGTGGCTGCCTGGAGCCACCAGGCGATCAAGAAGCGGAGGAAGCCAGTTGTTCAGCAGAGGAACGATCGAGAAATAGAGCGCCACTATCGCGGCGCCCGTTAGCAAAAGGGCGATCACTATGCCCTGAAACCAGCCTCGCCGGATCAGAGCCGGCGCTTGTTGATCTGATTCCCTGCGCTCACTCATAGCGGCGTATCAGGCTTTCAGGGTTTTAACGCCGTCCTGAGTACCGAGGAGCAGAACGTCCGCGCCACGCTGCGCAAACAGGCCGTTGGTAATGACGCCGGTGATCTGATTGATGTCGGACTCAAGTTGCATCGGTGATTGAATCTTCAGATTATGAACATCAAGGATCTGGCCGCCGTTATCCGTGACCACTCCCTCACGCCAGACCGGGTCACCACCCAGTTTCACCAACTCACGGGCAACGTGTGAACGGGCCATCGGTATGACTTCTACAGGCAATGGAAACGTGCCCATCATGCCGACCATTTTGCTCTCGTCCGCAACACAGATAAATTTCTTTGCGACTGCCGCAACGATCTTTTCGCGGGTCAGAGCAGCACCACCGCCCTTGATCATCTCAAGGTGCTCGTTAATTTCGTCAGCACCATCAATGTAGAAATCCATGCCATCGACGCTGTTCAGGTCGTACACCGGGATACCATGACTTTTCAGGCGCTCAGCCGATGCTTCGGAGCTTGCAACTGCACCGTCGAACAGGTGTTTTACGGCGGCGAGAGCGTCGATAAAACAGTTCGCTGTTGAGCCGGTACCGACGCCAACAATGCTGTCTTCGTCGAGCTGGGGCTTGATGTAATCAACCGCGGCCTGACCAACCGCCTGCTTGAGTTCGTCCTGATTCATAATGTCTGTATCCGGGTGAAATGCTTTCGCGAATTATAAGGCTTCATGCGCTACAATGCGCGTTCGCTCTCGATTTTTTTGGAACAGCGGCATGCTAAACGAATACCTTAAAAAAATACTCTCTTCCCGCGTCTATGACGTTGCTGAAGAGACGCCTGTCCATACTGCAACGTTTCTCAGTGAGCGACTGGAAAACCAGATATGGATTAAACGTGAAGACAAGCAGCCTGTGTATTCGTTCAAAATTCGTGGTGCTTACAACAAGGTTGTGCAGCTGACTGACGAAGAGAAAGCGCGTGGAGTGATCGCTGCATCGGCGGGCAATCACGCTCAGGGTCTGGCGCTGGCTGCGAAAAAGCTTGGCATCAAAGCCGTGATTGTTATGCCGCGGACAACACCTGAAATTAAAGTGAAGTCTGTAAAAGCACGTGGCGCTCGCGTGATTCTGCATGGCGATGCGTTTGATGAAGCTTTTCAGTACTCCCAGAAGCTGGTCGAAGAAAAAGGCTATACCTACATCCATCCGTACGATGACCCGGAGACCATCGCTGGACAGGGAACGGTCGGTATGGAAATCCTGCGGCAGATGCCGGTTCGTCCGGATGCGATCTTTATTCCTGTCGGTGGTGGCGGGCTGATTGCAGGTGTTGCCGCTTACATCAAAGCGCTGGCTCCTGAAATCCGCATCGTAGGGGTTGAGAGCAGTGAATCGGCTTGTCTGGCCGCTGCACTTGCTGCTGGCAGTCGCGTGGTTCTTCCTGAAGTAGGTATCTTCGCCGACGGTGTCGCGGTCGCACAGATTGGAGAAAATACCTGGGAAGTCTGCAAAGACTATGTTGACGAGGTGATCACCTGCACACCGGATGAAATCTGCGCAGCGATCAAAGATACCTTTGATGATACCCGCGCCGTCAGCGAACCTGCCGGAGCCCTGGCGATTGCCGGTCTGAAAAAGTACATCGAGCGTGAGCAGTGTAAGAATAAAAATCTGGTTGCCATCCTCAGCGGTGCCAACGTGAATTTCGATCGTATGCGCTACATCTCGGAAGTTGCTGAGATCGGTGAAGGTCGTGAAGTTATTCTTGCGGTCACCATTCCCGAAGAGCCGGGAAGCTTTCAGCGTTTCTGTAGCCTTCTGGGGAAATCACCAATCACCGAGTTTAACTATCGTTACAGTCGCGATGATGAGGCGCAGATTTACGTCGGCGTAAAAGTCTCTGACGAGCCGGGTTCGCGTAAAGCACTGGTCTCGGACCTTGAGGCTGAGGGCTATACGCTGATGGATATTACCGATGATGAAGTGGCGAAATACCATATCCGTCATATGGTCGGTGGTCACGCACCTGCGTCTGTTACCGATGAGCGGGTCTATCGCTTTGAGTTCCCGGAGCGCCCGGGGGCCTTGCTGAACTTCCTTAAAAAACTCGGTAAGCGTTTTAACATTTCACTGTTTCACTATCGCAATCATGGTGCTGCTTACGGCCGTGTCTTGGTCGGCCTGCAGATTTCTGATGATAAACGTGAACAGCTTCAGGGATATCTTGAAGAACTCGGCTATCGTTACTGGGATGAGACAGACAATACGGCTTATCAGCGCTTTTTGCGTTAATACGCCAGTGTCGTGATACAAGTTCACCTTGTGGGGCTGGCAGAGGAGTTTAGACTGCTTCGCTGCTGCCTCAAGCCGGATTTTTTATGTTAGCTGCTTTTCGAATCGTCTTTTTAGCCCTTTATTTCCCTATTGTGTGCCTGCTTGGGCTTCTGATTTGTATTATTCGACCATTCAACCGGAATAACAGTCGTATTATTGCCATAATATTTTCCTGGGCACGATTCGTAATGAATGTTCGTGTGGATGTTCGCAACCGACCTGAGGACAGCATTCAAGGGATTTACGTTGCGAATCACCAGAGCACCCTTGATATGTACATGTACGGCGAAAGCCTGCCGGATGACATGGCGATCCTTGGTAAGCACAGCCTGATGTACATTCCTTTGTTCGGTGTATTGTTCTGGTTGGCGGGCAATATCTTTATTAATCGCGGCGATCGTTCCAAAGCGCGCGGAGCGATGGAAGAAGCCGCAACGATTGTTCGCGAAAAGGGCTGCAGTGTGTATATGTTCCCAGAAGGCACCCGTAGCAATGGCAGAGGCCTTTTACCTTTTAAAAGTGGAGCCTTTATTCTGGCAATTGAGGCCGGTTTGCCGATTGTTCCCGTCTGTGCAAGTAGCACTCATAAAAATATCGACCTGAAGCGCTGGCGCGCAGGTGAGTGCCGTCTGGTGCAGCTACCGGCGATCAGCACCGAAGGCCTGACCCGCGACGATGCTAAGCGCCTTGCCGATGAGGTCCAGGCCCTCATGGCAGCACAGATCGATCAGATGGATGCAGACATAGCGCAGGGGCGGTAGCCCTTCAGTAGACTCTGCCTTTGCTGAATTGCTCTCGTGCCTGCTGCTTCTTACGCTCACTCTTTTTCAGCAATACATAGAAAGCACCTGCGCCACCATTTTGCGGCTGAGCGGTATGGAAGGCCTGAACGTCTTCCAGCTCTTCAAGCCAGAAAACCAGATAACTCTTCAATACTGCGGGGTCACCTTCATTGCGATCGCCCTTACCGGGCATGATCAGGACACTTCTGAGATCGGCGCCTATGCAGTCGTTAACGAAGCGATAGACTTCTCGCCTGGCCTCTTCGATCGTTCGACGGTGGAGGTCGAGGCGGGCTTCAATTTCGTATTTTCCCAAACGTAGCTTTCGGAATACGCCGTCCTGAATACCCGGACGTTTAAAGCCGAGCACATCGTGCGGGCCCACTCTTGGAACCTCGCTGGCACGCAGGTGGTTTTTGTCGCTCGCTGTCTCCTGAGATACAGCCGCTGAGCGGCGCGCAGCAACATTGTTGTCTTTCTGATCACGACGAAGGGGGACGCGCTCCTGCGTTTGCAGCTTCTTGACCCCCTGCATCTCTTGCAGAAAGAGCTCATCTTCTTCAGTCATTTTTACATCCTCCGGGGCAGCGACAAATCTTTGCAATGTCGGACACAAATATTAGGCTGTGACGCCTAGTATAACCTGATAATAAGCACCGCATCACAGGATCGATTTATGAAAATGCCCACTCCCATTGCCCGCTTTCAACGCTCCCTGAGCCTTGTTGCCTGCGGTGTACTTATGACGACTGCTCAAGCCTGGGGGTTTGACGATCGTCAGAAGAAGGTCGATTGGGAAAGCTCACTGAATCTGTCCGATGAGCAGCAGGAGCAGATTGATGCGATTGAAGATAAGTATCGGGATCGCTTTCGTGAGATGAAGCCCAGTGAGGCCGCAGGCAAAGAGCGCCGTGAGCAGCGTCAGGACCTCTACGTACAGATGCGTGAAGAAATCCGTTCGGTTCTGACTGACGAGCAACAAGCCATCGCGGAAGAGCAGGTTCGCAAGCGTGAAAAAGAAGGTCGTGAAGAGCACCTTGAACGCCTTTCCCGGAAACTTGACCTGACGAGTGAGCAGAAATCAGAGCTCGAAGAAAAGTTATCTTCCTGCTCTGAAGAAGAATGGCCAGTCAGTATGAAAATGCGCGAGAAAGACCGCCGTGATTTTGAAAAAGCAGTGAAGTCGGTTCTCACAGACGAGCAGAAGAAAAAATGGCGCAAGATGCAGCGTGAAGAGCGGGATAAGTGGCGTCACCACGACATGGATCGCCTTAAGGACAAGCGCGGCGAGAAAGATCAGGAAGAGGGTGAGTAACTCAAGAGCGAATAATATAAGAAGGGGCGGTTAACGCCCCTTTTCAATGGTGAATGGTTTACTGTTCAGGCTTCAGTGCTTAGAAGCTGCAAACCTCAGAAGCTGTAAACCAGGGTAACGCCGAATTCAGTATCGGTGTTTTCAGTACCTTCCGGCACTTCTTCCACATGCTTCACCTTATAAGTCAGCTTCGATGCAAGGCTACCGCTGAGCTGGCTCTGAAGACCCGTTTCTGACTTGTAGATAGAATTGTCGCTGCCGATTTCTGCAGTGAAGTTTTCAATAAAGCTTACGCCTTCGCGGATTTGCCAGTCGTAGCTCAGAGCCAGACGCCCAATGGCTTCTTCCTGAATCTCATCACTTTCTTTCAGTTTGTCGCGACGATAACCCGGACCGGCCTCAAGGTTCAGCTCCATGGTGTCGTTTTTCAGAACGCGATAACCATAGTTCACCGATACTGTGCTCTGGTACGTATAACCGCTGAAGCGCGCACGCTCCTGCTGCGCAACGATGGCCATATAGGAGTGTTCAGTAAAGTTACGGTCAAACTGAGTGAGAGCGCTGTACTTTTCTTTTGACTTAACACCGTCTTCTTCACTGGTCAGGGCTTCCAACTTCAATGTGGTATCCCAGACTTCACCGGTGCGCTTTGCCATGAAGTTAGCGTTGATGCTCTGGGTGTCTGTGTTACCTGAAGTGAAAATGGTACCGAGTTCGGCGGCGCCATCCCACGAAGGTTCTGCAGCCATTGCTGCGGTTGGAGCGATAACGATGGCCGCTACCAGTGCGTGCTTACGAAGCATATTTGGATATTCCTTGATACGACTGTATTCGGTTGCAGAATAGCGAGTGACTATGACAGGTTCAATACTTCATAGTTCACATATCAAGGTTTCGGGGTGTTTCAGAGTTCCAGTCTTTAAGTCCGTAACGCTCAAGTATTTCTGCAAGTCGACCAGACTCTCGCAAGCGTCGGATGCCGGTATCCAGCTGGCGAGTGTATGTCTCAGACTTGTCAGGCGTCGCAGGTGAGCAGGCAATATATAACTCATCGGCAACGCCGATGTTGCCTGCGGGTTGTACTGCGCCCTCCATACCGAGCGTAGCGACTGTGTAGTTGACCACAGTGGCCGAACCCACAATGGCATCAATACGGCCAGACAGAAGTTTCTGCAGGTTTTTCTCCAGTGCGTTATCGCCCTTCATTAACTGCACCCGGCTACCGGGAGAGCCGTCGCGGATGGCCATTGCTATATGTTCATCGACAGCACCCTGGTCATAGGAGTAGCCGCCAATGACGCCCAAACGGATGTTGCTCAGCTGACTGGGAGAGTGATATGTCCACGGGTTTCCAGAGCGGGTGTAAAACGTACTCTGATCAAGCCCCAGTGAAAGAGAATGAAATACAAAGTCGGGAACTTCTTCTGGTAACGCACCAAGTATGCAGTCGATGTTTCCTGAACGAGCTTCACTGATGGCCCGTTCCCAGGGAATCGTTGAGTAATCGACCTGATGACCTTCGCTATTCCAGATTTCGTTCGCGAGTTCGACGATGTAGCCGGGTTTATCACTGCCGGGTGTCGCGTTGTAGGGGGGCCAGATATCGGCTCTCAGGCTGATGGTGTCTGCACTGGCCTGATACACACTTAGTGCACCGGTAAGTGCGGTCATTGCGATGGATAACGCGCGTCTCATCATCGCCTCCACATTGGGCTGCAATCGATCGTTTCTGTCAGGAGCGAGGTAGTTTTTTGTCGATACGTCCCAGCAAAAAATCTTTCAGCATTACCCAGTCACCCATGAAGCTCCATAAAGGATAGCGGAAAGTGGCAGGTTTATTGTGTTCGAAGAAGAAATGTCCGATCCAGGCAAAGGCATAACCAGCTACCAGAGCCATCGGAATGTACTGGAAATTCCCACTGGTCAGTGAAAACAACAGAACACCCAAGCCAATCGAGCTGCCAATGTAGTGCAGGCTGCGGCAGGTGGAGTTCCGATGCTCAGAGAGATAATAAGGATAAAACTCACTAAAGCTCGTGAATCTGTGATCTTTGCTGATAGCGCTTTCGCTGTTTTTTGTTTGTGTACTCATGATGGCCACCTCTCCTCGTTATTATTATTGGCAGGCGGGTTTTCCGCACATTGCAAAATAACGTCATTACCAGTGTTACCCACAGGGCGCGGTGCGCCAAATCCCGAACTTATCGGGCCATAAAGAGGCAAACTTAACTCACAGTATAGACAATTTGACCCCAGAGGAAAATAAACGTCCTGATCGTCCGGTTGGTTCAGATTAAATTTCAATGAATGAACAGACACATCTGAACCTTCAGCTATGCTGGAAGTCTTCCCTGATCCGGGGCATGACCCGGATAAATTCTGGTGCGATGACGAGGTGGAATGGAATGCTCTACACAATCAATGCCCACGTAATGAATGCGCTACGCCCGATGCATGTGGCGGCACGCCTGTCCCGGCAGATGTTTTACCAACCCTGGAACCCGATGAATTATGGTTGGTATCTGCGCACTGTTCGTGCCTCGCTTGAACTGGTTGAGCGTTTAACGGATTTCTATGAAAAACCGGAATGGAGACTCGATACGACACGTATTGATGGCCGTGAAGTGGGCATCGAGTATTGCAGTGTCGTTGAAAAGCCTTATTGCGATCTGGTTCATTTCCGCCGTCGGAAGCGTGGCCTTGAACAGCCTAAGCTGCTGATCGTAGCGCCACTGTCCGGACACTTTTCCACCTTGTTGCGGGGGACAGTTGCTGAGTTTTTACCAGATCATGAGGTCTACATCACCGACTGGTTGAATGCTCGTGATGTTCCGCGTTCTAAAGGTGAATTCAGTTTTGATGATTATGTCGATTATCTGATCGAATTTCTGGAGTTCCTTGGCCCGGATACTCACGTTCTGGCAGTGTGTCAGCCCTGTGTTCCGGCACTTGTCGCGGCGAGTGTTATGTCAGAGCAGGGCAGCAAAGCGGTACCCAAGTCCATGACCTTAATGGGCGGGCCGATTGATGTGCGTATCAGCCCGACAGAAGTGAACGACTATGCCTCGGGTAAAGATCTTGAGTGGTTCGAAGATAATGTGATCTGCCACGTGCCGGATGGCTTTGCGGGTCGGGGCCAGTCGGTATATCCCGGTTTTATCCAGTTGTCTGGATTTATGTCGATGAATATGGATAACCACGTCAGTAAGCACTTTAAGTTCTTCACTGACCTGGTGAAGGGCGATGGAGACAGCGCAGAAGCGCACAGAGAATTTTACAACGAGTACCTCGCGGTGATGGATATGCCGGCCCGCTATTACCTCGATACCATCCGCAAAGTATTCCTGGAGTATCAGCTGCCTGAAGGCACGATGGAGTATCGCGGAAAAGTCATTGATCTGAAGGCCATTAAAGATATGGCTTTGATGACGATTGAGGGCGAGCTCGATGATATCACCGGTAAAGGGCAGACCGCTTGCGCGTTGGATCTTTGTGCCGGTATTCCCGACAAAATGAAAATTCACCGCGAGGAGCCGGGTGTAGGCCATTACGGTATTTTTAACGGTCGTAAATTCCGCGAGAGCATTGCCCCTGCCGTTAAGGCCTTTATGACCAAGTACAGCTGACCTGCCGGCCGGATCCATGCGGGTCCGGCTCAATGGCTCGCTTTCATTGCCCTTGCTATCATGAGCCTTCCTATGTGACGGGTTCTACAGGATGAACTGCTCATGACAGACGCTTCTCACCGGTCAGGCCTGACCGATGATATCTACGAAAAACTGGTTAATGACGAAGACGCCCGCGCCTGTAAGTCGATTCCTGAAAGCGCATGTCAGGAAGTCCCCGGCAATTTCCTCAAAACCTTGCTCAGTATGTTTTTCTCCAAGCTGGGTGATGCACTGGTCAATCCTAAAATTACCTTACCCTGGTTAATGCAGTCAGTCGGCGCTCCTGCGTGGATGCTCGGCTGGTTGGTGCCGATTCGTGAGTCGGGTTCGATGTTGCCACAGCTGGCCATCGCCAGTGTCGTACGCACCATGGCTATCCGTAAATGGATGTCGGTTCTGGGCAGTGCACTGCAGGCACTGGCGGTGTTGGGTATTGCAGCCGTCGCCTTCTCGCTGGAAGGAGCATCGGCAGGTTGGGCGATGCTGGTGTTAGTCGTTGTCTTCAGTCTGTCACGGGGGCTGAGTTCTGTCGCATCCAAGGACGTTCTGGGTAAGACGATTCCAAAAGCCCGGCGCGGAACCCTGAATGGCTGGGCCGAGACAGCTGCGGGGCTGATTACGTTGACGGTTGCGTTATTACTGATCAGCGGGGTGCTGGGAGAAGGCTCAACAACTCTCTACGCCACTGGTTTTGCTCTGGCAGCCCTGATGTGGGTGATTGCTGGTGGCGTTTATGCCGGAATTAATGAATTTCCGGGAGAGACAGACGGTGGGAACAATGGACTCAAGGAAGCCTTTGCCAGACTGTCGTTACTGAAAACCGACGCACCTTTCCGGCGTTTCTTATTGTCCCGTTCTTTACTTCTTTGTTCAGCGCTCACGGCGCCTTTTATTGTAGTTCTTGCTCATCAGGAACTGGATGCGGCGATCAGTATGCTGGCTCTGTTTATGGCCGCTAGTGGTGCGGGCAGCCTGGTGTCAGGGCGCTTCTGGGGGCGCTTCGCGGATGTCTCCAGTCGCCTTGTCATGGTTCGTGCGGGGATGATGTCTGCGGCTGTCGGTGGAGTGATATTTCTTATCGGAGCATTCCGAACCGAGTGGCTTTCAGAAATCTGGGTACTACCTCTGTTGTATTTTGTATTGAGTATCGCCCATCAAGGGGTTCGTCTGGGAAGAAAGACGTATGTGGTCAACCTCGGTGAAGGCAATAAGCGCACGGATTATGTATCTGTGGGCAACACACTAATTGGCGTTATGTTGCTTATGACAGGGTTTATCAGTCTGCTGGAGCCGCTGATCGGTGTCAGTGGCGTTATCCTGATACTGTCATTTATGGGGATGGCGGGTAGTTGGATGGCTATAAAATTACCCGAAGTTGAAGGCTGAGACAGGCGTTCAACTTCAGGTGTTCAGTCTGGCTTTATCTCAGGGCCGGTTCAGTTTTTATCAACCAAATAGTTGATGTACTCATCCCGGAGGCTACGTTTCTGCAGTTTCCCTGTGGCGGTATGAGGGAGTTCGTCCACCACGAGAATATCGTCGGGCATCCACCACTTAGCGATTTTTCCATCGAGATAGGCATAGACGTCTTCTTTTGTGACGGTCTTGCCTTCAAGTGCGACGATAAACAGCAGAGGCCGTTCATCCCACTTGGGGTGCTTCACACCAATAACGCAGGCTTCTGCGACTTCTGGGTGGCCGACCGCAGCATTCTCCAGATCGATGGAGGAGATCCATTCACCGCCTGATTTAACAACGTCCTTCGCGCGGTCGACGATCTGCAGGTAGCTTTGCTCGTCGATCACCGCAATATCACCGGTGTCGAACCAGACACCGCCATCTTTATCGGTGAAAAACGCGTCGGGCTTTTCTGTCTTGTAGTAACTGCTTAGCACCCAGGGGCCTCTGACCCGAAGGAAGCCGCGACTGGTGCCATCGTGTGGCAGCGGCTCTCCGTCGTCATCAAAGATTTCCAGGTCAATGCCAAACATGGGCTTACCGGCGGTTGTCTGAATCCGGTAGCGTTCATCATCAGACATACTGGCCATGGCTTTGGTCGGTGCTCCAAGCGTTGCCAGTGGCGATGTCTCAGTCATCCCCCAGATTGGAAGCAGATAAATGCCGAAGTCTTTATCGAGTGTTTCGACCAGAGAACGAGGCGAGGCGGAGCCGCCAACGCCCACGGTTTTCACTGACGGAATGGTGAGGTCGTTGGCTTTCAGATAATCGATGAGGCGCAGCCAGACTGTCGGTACTCCGAGCATCATGTCGACCTGCGCAACATCAATCAGCTCATACAGGTCCGGGCCATCCATTCCCTCCCCTGGAAGTACGAGGGAGGCACCTGACATAGGAGCAATGTACGGCATTCCCCAGGCGCATACGTGATACATGGGGACAACAGGCATCACAACACTATCGGAAGAGACATTCAGGGCATCCGGGTTGCGGCTGGCGTAGGCGTGCAGAACGGTGGATGCGTGTGAGTACAGAACGCCTTTGGGGTTGCCTGTGGTGCCAGAGGTGTAGCACAGGCAGGCAGCGGTATCCGCTTCAAAACGGGGCCATTCGTACATATCTGGTTGCTGAGCCAGCAGGTGCTCATAGTTGTGAACATACGGCAGTGATGTGTCGGGCATCTGATCTTCGTCGATCATCAGAATGAACCCTTTAACGCTGGAGAGTTTGTCGGCGATGGGCTCCAGAAGCGGGGCAAAACAGGCATCGAGAAAGACATAGCAGTCTTCAGCGTGCTGGATAATGTACTCGACCTGTTCCGCATACAGGCGCGGGTTCACCGTATGGCAGATGGCACCGATGCCCGATATCCCGTAGTAGCACTCGAAGTGGCGATAGCCGTTCCAGGCCAGCGTTGCTACACGATCACCGGGTTGTACTCCCAGTGAAATCAGCGCATGTGCCAGCTGCTTACTCCGCCGTAGCGCGTCCTTGTATGTGTATCTGTGAATATCCCCTTCAAGCCTGCGGCTGATGATCTCTCGAGAGCCGTGATGAGCGGCTGCGTATTCCAGTAAATCACTGATCAGCATAGGCTGCGTCAACATTTGCCCGGTGACAGGTCGCGCGGTTGTCATATGGCGTTCCTTTGCAGTGTCGCGGCATGGTGCGCGCGAAAATGAGAGAAGCAGTGAGGTGCTATGGGGATCTCACCATTCAGAGAGATCAGCTTATGCCGAGCTGGCAGAGTCAGCCAGTGCAAACGTGCAGATTGTTAACTCTGCTGCCATTCAGGGAGCTTCTGCGGCCAAAGTGAAAAAGTCAGCATGCCCTGCTTCACGATATGGCTCACCTGGACTAATTTTAAATAGGACATATCAGGACATGAAGTTGATGGGATATCACCTGTTCAGTTTGAGGGTGTCCCGTCATTCTTGGCCCGTTTTGCAACATGAGCATATTCCCAGATGAAATTCGCAGTACTGACAATGCTTGTATGGTTCTTCAGCTCTGCGTGTGCATTCGCAGTCGAAGATACCCCAGCGCTGGAAGATAAGCAGACGCATGCTGCTCTTGAGTCGTCGGGTTGTGCTTATATGGTGTCTGTCATGCTCGAGGAGAGCATGGGTGTGAAAACCAGCGAAGTCGATATATTTGCTTTGCTGTTCATTCACGGTGATCCGGTAAGAATCCGTGAGCAGCGCGGCTTCAACTTCTACGACATAAAACAGGCAGCAGCTGCATTGGGACTTCGTGCCAGCGCTTTTAAATCTGACGATCTGTTACTGGATCTGGCACAGCGCAAGCTTCAGCAGCAAGATGGTCCTTATCTCCTGTTGAAGGACAACCCGGAAGGTGTTGACCGCTTCTACCTCTACTACTTTGAAGACGAAGAGTACGTTTACCTGCGTGATCCATTTGCGGGCATGATTACCATAGAGCGCAGCGAGTTTAATCGAACCTTCGTTCCCTACGTATTAATCATTGAAGGCAAAGTAACAGAGTTCACAGAGGTATAGAGGTCGGGGTATCCCAATGGACACCCCGTTTGGCTCTTTGCTTAACTTCGCTCTACCGCCAGAGAAACGCCCATTCCTCCGCCAATGCACAAGGTGGCGAGACCTTTCTTCGCATCACGCCGAGCCATTTCATGCAGCAGTGTGACCAGAATCCGACAGCCTGAGGCCCCGATCGGATGGCCAAGGGCGATGGCACCGCCGTTCACATTGATCTTATCAGCATCCCACTCCAGCCCTTTGTTGACTGACAGCGCTTGAACTGCGAAGGCCTCATTGGCTTCAATCAGATCCAGGTCAGCAACCGACCAGCCTGCCTTGCTCAGGCATTTTTTAGTCGCTGGAATCGGCCCTGTTCCCATAATGCGTGGCTCAACACCGGCATTGGCGTAACCTTTGATAGTCGCCAGCACTGGAAGACCCAGCTCTGCGGCCTTGGCTGCACTCATGAGCATAACGGCGGCGGCGCCATCGTTGAGCGATGAAGCATTACCAGCGGTGACTGAGCCGTCTTTACTGAAGGCCGGGCGCATGCCTGCAAGCTTTTCTGCGGTTGTTCCCGGGCGCGGATTTTCATCAACCTTGAATACGATAGGGTCGCCTTTACGCTGAGGGATTTCGATCGGGGTGATTTCAGCATCGAATGTGCCTGCTTCAATCGCGGCGAGCGCTTTGTTCTGAGATGCCGCAGCAAAGGCGTCCTGCTCTTCGCGACTGATGTTGTAGTCACAGGCGATGTTCTCGGCTGTTGTTCCCATATGGTAGTCATTGAATGCGTCCCAGAGGCCATCCACGACCATCGTATCGACCATGGTAATAGGTCCCATGCGCTGACCATTACGGGAGCCCGGCATGGCGTGCGGTGCGTTGGACATAGACTCCTGGCCGCCCGCGATGATGACCTCAGCATCACCACAAGCAATGGCCTGTGCGGCAAGGTGAACGGCCTTCAGTCCCGAGCCGCAGACTTTGTTGATGGTCATGGCAGGAACAGAAGGGGGAAGCCCAGCTTTGATCGCTGACTGGCGCGCAGGATTCTGGCCGGCGGCGGCCGTCAGTACCTGGCCCATCAATACCTCATCGACGAGTCCTGCGTCGATACCAGTTTTCTCTATGATGGATGAAATCACCGCCGCGCCGAGGTCGACGGCGGACAGTCCGGCAAGTGATCCGCCAAAGCTTCCGATAGCGGTACGGGTAGCTGCAACTATGACAACGTCAGTCATGTGTATCTCCAGTAAAACAGTAGAAAAGCGGGATGAGCGCCCGCTGATGCGCTACAACAATTCTACTGTATAGACTGTTATGCGCGATCAGGAGGCAATCGGGATAAGCGGGAGGCACATTGATGACAATGCACCTCATGAGAGGGGGTGTTGTCAGTGGTTGCCCGGGTCAGTTCGATCAAGCTGACCAAGATCAAGTACGGGGGAAGCGTCAATGTGCTGCGCATCCATCATATAGGCCACTCGTTCCAGAGACGTCAGGATCATGCTTTGCTCCCAGTCTCTCAAATCCTGAAACTGCTGCACGAAACTATCCTGCAACGGGCGGGGGGCATCAACCAAAGCCTGGATCGCTTGTTCTGTGAGGTGCACAAATACTTTTCGTTTGTCTGTGCTGCCGCGTTCGCGGACAACAAATCCGCGTTTACTGAGGCGATCGATAATGGTGGTCACTGTCGCCTGAGAGAGGCTGACTCTACGTGCTACATCTCCGACAGTCAGTTCGCCATGGTGACGCAGGGTCTGCAGGATAAGAAGCTGCGGGGAAGTCAGACCTGACACCTTGCTCAGTTGCTTAGAGTGTAGATCAGTAGCGCGGATGATGCGCCGCAGTGCAACCAGCACCTCGTCATAGCGGTTCATAGATTTTTCGTCTTCCAACAGAGGGTCATGATTCTTTCCCTCTAGTTTACCTTGTTGCTGATCAATAGAGTACGAAATATTCATAAGGGGGCCTCCTGACCGCTAATCCGGGTGGCGCATCCCGTCCTATATTTAGATCTCAAAATATCGATCTCTATATATTTTTCTCGAGGGATTGGTGGCAATCACACAAAATACGCCTATTTAGTTCGTTTATTGTACAAAAAAATGCGTTCTTCTCAATCGAAAAGTCTGAGATCGGATGAAATATATTTAGAGTTGTATATATTTTTCGATTGGCTATAATGTTTAGAGTTCAAAGTAATTGACTAACCCTAGCAATTGACGAGGACGTAATGGCTTACGCCGGTACGCGGATCTCGAAGAGGAAATGAATCAGATTCTGGCGCAGGCAGCGCCCAACGAAAAAGATCAGTCTCAGCGCCTAATCACAATGCGCAAGCCAAACCCGGAAGACGGCTCTGTAGTGAATAATCTTGTGGAAAACTGCAAGCCTCTGGATACAAATTCAATGTACTGCAACAACCTGCAGTGTTCTCACTTCCGCGATACCGCGGTGCTTGCTGAAGAGCAGGGTGAAACGATCGGTTTTATCTCCGGTTATCTTCTGCCTGAACAACCAGACACTCTCTTTGTCTGGCAGGTAGCTGTCAGCCCCAAAGCTCGCGGTCTGGGTCTTGCCAGCAAAATGCTGCTTGAGCTGCTTTCCCGTCACGAAGGTACGGTTCGTCATCTCCACACCAGCATTACGCCGGGTAACGAAGCTTCATGGAATTTATTCAGAAGGCTTGCCCGCAAATTAGATGCACCGCTGAACGAACGCGTTATGTTCGATAAAGAACAGCATTTTGCAGGACAGCATGAAACAGAAATGCTCGTCCACATTGGTCCTTTCGGTAGTGCTGATATCAGCGCTGCGCAATAACAGAATTTAAACCAAATACAGAGGAAATCTGATATGGGTATTTTTAAAGATCTTGAGTCAAACGTTCGTGGTTACTGCCGTTCATTCCCTGTGACCTTTGTTAAGGCGCAGAACGCTACCGTGACCGACAGCGATGGCAACGAATACATCGATTTTCTGGGTGGCGCAGGCACACTCAACTACGGTCACAACAACCCGGCGTTCAAACAGGCTCTGATTGATTACATCGAAGCGGATGGCATGACTCACGGTCTGGATATGCATACCGATGCGAAGGCTGCCTTCCTTGAGACTTTCCGTGACCTGATCCTTGAGCCACGCAACATGGACTACAAAGTTCAGTTCACTGGTCCAACCGGTACTAACGCGGTTGAGGCGGCTCTGAAAGTAGCTCGTAAAAATACCGGCCGTCAGACCATTATCTCGTTCACCAATGGTTTCCACGGTGTGACTCAGGGTTCTGCAGCGGTTACCGGTAACGGTTACTACAAGAAGGCCAGTGGTCTGCCAACAACTGGTGTTCAGTTTATGCCGTATGATGGTTACCTTGGCGATTTCAATACGCTCGAATATCTGGATAAAGCGCTCGAAGACGGTTCATCAGGTCTGGGTCATCCAGCCGGTGTCATTGTTGAGTGTATCCAGGGTGAAGGTGGTCTGAATGTTGCGTCTAAAGAATGGATGCAAGGTCTGCAGGCGATCTGTAAGAAGCACGATATGCTGCTCATCGTTGATGATATTCAGGCGGGTTGTGGTCGTTCAGGTACCTTCTTCAGCTTTGAAGAATTCGGTATCGAGCCTGACGTAATCACTCTGTCGAAATCGCTGGGTGGCTACGGTCTGCCGATGGCGGTTGTTCTGCTCAAAGAAGAGCTCGATATCTGGGGCCCGGGTGAGCACAACGGTACTTTCAGGGGTAACAACCATGCGTTCGTTACTGCACGTCGCGCACTTGAAGAGTACTGGAGCGACTACCGCTTTGCTGAAGAAATTCAGCACAAAGCAAGTGTTATCCGTCGTCGTCTGAAAGAGATTCAGGCAGAAAACGGTGGCACCTCTAAGATGAAGCACAAAGGTCGTGGCATTATGCAGGGTCTCGAGTTTGCTAACGGTGACATCGCCGATGCAATTACTGAATTAGCGTTTGAGCATAATCTGATCATTGAGACCAGTGGCTCTGACGGTCAGGTTGTGAAAATTCTCACACCGCTGACCATTGAAGAAAGCAAGTTGAGTGCGGGTCTCGATATTCTTGAGAAATGTGTTGCCCAGGTAATGTCTGAGCAGGTGAGTAAGGCTTCTTAAGAAGCCTCCTCTAAACTCTTAACGCTAACAAATTCAGGAAAACTCAAAAATGATCGTAAGAACACTCGAAGAATGCAAAAACAGTAGTCGCGCTATTGATGGTGGCAACTGGGAAAGCGTGCGCATGTTGCTGAAAGACGACAACATGGGTTTCTCATTCCATATCACCACTATCTTCGCGGGTACTGAAACGCCTATTCATTACCAGAACCACCTCGAATCTGTGTACTGCATGCAGGGCGAAGGTGAAATTGAGACGGTAGAAGACGGCAAAATTTACCAGATCCGTCCGGGCACTCTCTATATTCTGGATAAGCACGATAAGCACTTACTGCGCGCGACCAAAGATATGCACATGGCATGCGTGTTTAATCCGCCACTGAACGGCAAGGAAGTCCACGATGAGAATGGTGTCTACGCACTGGAAGCCGAGACCATCGAAGACTGATTCGCGTGATGGCCTGGAAACGGGCCAATCCAACTAACTTACAGAATCAGCAGGAATAACATGATTAAGCACAGTGTAGAAAAAATCGGCGGCACTTCGATGAGCCGTTACGACGACGTTCTGAAAAATATCTGGCAGCGCCCGCAGGTACCACACGGTGGTACTGAAAAAACCTTATATCAGCGTGCCTTTGTTGTATCGGCCTATGCCGGTATGACAAATGGACTTCTTGAACACAAAAAGACCGGTGAGCCGGGTGTTTACGCGCTCTTCTCTGAGATGGACGAAAACCGTCCATGGCAGCAGAAACTGTACGAAGTGCAGGCAGCCATGCTGGCCATGAATGAAGAGATGTTTGAAGGTCAGGATATTGTTCGTCGTCGTGCCGATCAGTTCATCAGCAGCCGTATCGAAGACGTTAAACAGTGCCTTGAGCACCTGGAAAACGTCTGTACTTTCGGCCACTTCCAGTTGGATGATCACCTGCACCGTGTACGCGAGATGCTGAGTGCTCTGGGCGAAGCTCACAGTGCTTACAACTCGGTTCAGCTATTGAAGCTGCACGATATCAACGCACGCTTTATTGACCTGACGAACTGGCGCTCAGACAGCCAGCAGACGTTGGAAGATCACATCAGCGATGCCTTTGCTGACGTCGATTTCACTCAGGAAATGCCGATCGTGACAGGTTATACCCAGTGCCGTGAAGGCCTGATGAAAACCTATGACCGTGGCTACAGTGAAATGACTTTCTCGAAAGTTGCGACCGTCACGGGCGCAGGCGAAGCGATTATTCACAAAGAATATCACCTGAGTACGGCCGATCCGGAAATGGTCGGTGCTGAGAACGTACACCCGATTGGTCTGACCAACTATGACGTTGCTGACCAGCTGGCCAACCTGGGTATGGAAGCTATCCACCCACGTGCCGCGGCGGGCCTGCGTAAGCGTAATATCCTGCTTCGCGTGAAAAATACCTTCGAACCTGAGCACCGCGGTACTGAAATCCGCAGTGACTACAGCAGTAAAACACCTAAGGTCGAGATCATTGCGGGTACCCGCAGCGTCTGGGCGATGGAACTGTTCGATCAGGACATGGTGGGCGATCCGTCTTACGGCCAGAAGATGAACGACCTGGTATTTGAGTCTGGCGTACGTGTTCTGACGAAAGACTTCAACGCTAACACCGTGACTTTCTACCTTAAGGGCAACAAGCGTCGCATCAATTGGTTGATGGATCGTTTACAGGCCAACTACACTAATGCCGATATTCGGGTTGAGAAGATGGCAATGGTGAGTGCAATCGGTAGTGATATGAAGGTTCCGGGCCTGTTGAAGTCCGCGGCGTCCGCTTTGTCTGACGCGGGTGTGAACATTCTTTCTGTTCACCAGGCGATGCGCCAGGTGGATATGATGTTCATTGTTGCCGACCAGGATTATGCTGCTGCGGTAAAAGCACTGCACACTGGCCTGATCGAGAACAACAGTGATTGGGAGGCGGTACAGTCCGCATGATAAGAACCGTCTGGCATATATTCTTGTCCCTGATGGTGTTCGCCTCAGCGCTGGTGATCTTACCGGCGCGGGTCAACGCCGCCCCAACAACTGAAACTGCTGAATCGGCCGAAGAAGTACAGGCAAACTATGCCAAGGCTGAAAAAACGATAGAGGCGCTTGATGCGCCTCTTTATTCTGCGTTCACCGAGCGTTACCTGCTGGATGAAGTCAAAGTGCTTCGTCAGATGCTGGCCGACCACCGTGTCGAAGTCACCGAGAAAATGACGGATCGCGAGCTTGGTGTAGCTGATAAAGCGTTGATGTACGCGACCGATACCGTTACCTATTTTTTCTATCTTATCGCTGGTGCCTCAACTCTGTTGGTACTGGTTGGCTGGAATTCCTTACGCGAGATTAAAGACAGAGCGAGTGCCCTCGCCAATGACGAGATCTCCCGGATTACCAGTTCCTATGAAGAACGTCTTGAGAAACTTGAGCGTGAGCTGCACAGCAAGTCCCGTCATATTGCGGCGACTCAGGAAGAGATTGAGCTGACGAACGAAGTCCACTCACTCTGGTTAAAAGCGTCTCAGGAATCGAGTGCGCAGAATAAAATCGCCATTTACGATCAGATTCTTGCCCTGCGACCTGATGACGTTGAAGCGATTACCTACAAGGCGGATGCGGCCTTACTGCTTGGCCAGAACCAATGGGCCAACGCTCTGGCGAATCGCGCGTTGACGATTGATCCTGAAAACAGTCACGCGAAGTACCAACGTGCTTGTGCACACGCTGAAAGTGGCTACATTGAAGAAGCGTTGCGTGATCTCTCTGAGGCGATTGAAACGTCGGAGGCCCTGCGCGAGCAGGCTGCTCATGATCCGAGCTTCGAGAAATTACGTGACATGGAAGAGTTTATCGCTATGACGCAGGTGTCTAGTTGAGCTTGATTTAGCCTTGATAGCTACTCCTTGATAAAAGCCCGGTGTACTGCATCGGGCTTTTTTGTTTGCCCTGATTGTCGCAGTCAGCAAGCTTTTGCCTATTGGTTGAATTGGAAAAATTCATTTCAATGGAACCAATATGGGTGTCACCCTTCTGAAATATGTTGGCAATGCACGATCAGAAATAAAGATCGGTAGCAGCGATTACCACGAGGGTTGGAACTAAGCGGAGATCGATATGGCAAGCGACGATACTGTAAACAATAGCGTAAAAGACAGTGTGGCAAGCAACGATACGGCTGGTGGGTCAAAGAAAGCGATCGTTGTTGAAGGTGGTGCGATGCGCGGCATATTCGCCAGCGGCGTGATTGATCACTTTCTCGAACGAGGTTACCACGAGTTTGATTTTGCCATCGGTGTATCGGCAGGAGCCACCAACCTGACAGGATACCTGTCCCGGCAACCCGGACGGGCACGCACGGCGATTATGGAATACGCACGCCAGAAAGAGTTCTTCAGCCCGGTACGTTTCGTCCGGGGCGGGCATATGACCGACGTACACTGGTTGTGGCATTACACACACCAGCAGCTTCCTCTGGCTGAGTTCGTGGGTGATATGGAACTGTATGCCACTGCGACGCATGTCGACACAGGGCAGGCACATTATCTGCCCGTCACAGGAAACACAGTGCATGACGCCATGGTGGCAACCTGTGCAATCCCTTACTTCTATCGTTCGCCTGTGACCGTCAACTCAGAACGCTATGTTGATGGTGGCGTGGCTGATTCCATCCCTGTTCGCCAGGCCTGGAACATGGGGGCTGACGACATTACGGTGGTGCTTTCACAGCCTCTGGGTTTTCGTAAAAAAGACAGTCAGAGCCATTGGCTGCTTGAGAAAATGTTTGCGGGTGAAGCGGGCCTGATGAATGCCATGAAATTCCGCACCGCACAATATAACGAGAGCCTCGATTTTATTGCCTCGCCTCCGGAAGGCTGCCGGGTACGCGTTATTGCTCCACCGCCGGAGTTTGCTGTGTCGCGCCTGTGTATGAATGAGAAAAAGCTGGTGGATGGTTACGACATGGGTGTCGCGGCGGCGAGTACTTATCTTGAGGAGCTGTATGCCCCGCAACCAGACCTGCGGATAGTGTCGGTCGCCTGATTTCCTGACGATATTTAATCGGTCAGAAAGAGGGCAAGCAGTTCATTCAGGTATTGCTGGCCGCGCTCAGAAGCCCGGATAGTAGTATCGCATTCAATTAATCCAAGAGAGCGCGCTTTGCTCAGTGGGGCTTGAATACTGCTCAGCGTCATGCCTGTCCGGGCCTCAAAGTCGCTGACAGGGATGCCCTCATGCAGGCGTAACGCATTCATCATGCACTCCAGCGCTGTGTCGTCAGGCGCGATGCGATCTTGCCCTGCAAGAAAACGTTTTTCGGTATTTAAGTAGTCTTTCGGAAGGCGCGTTTTGCGTGTGCGAAGTATGGTCAGCCCTTGTGGCCCAGAGGTCGTGATTTTTCCGTGTGCACCTGCACCTATGCCGAGATAATCACCGAAGCGCCAATAATTAATATTGTGTCTGGCTTGCTTATCAGGCTGCGAATACGCCGAAATTTCGTACTGACTCAGCCCGGCTTGTGCCAGTCTTTCTTGTCCCTGCTCCTGAATATCCCATAGGGTATCGTCTTCAGGCAGAACCGGTGGACGCTTATAAAATTCGGTGTTGGGTTCAATCGTCAGCTGATACCAGGACAGGTGAGGTGGCTGAAACGACAGCGCGGTATTTAAATCATCGAGCGCCTGCTCTGGCGTCTGGTTGGGCAGGCCGTGCATCAGGTCGAGATTAAAATTACTGAATCCGGCATTGATGGCAGTTTCAATGGCCGCGAGTGCCTGTGCTCTGTCGTGTATTCGCCCAAGCTTTTTCAAGTGTTCGGGCTGAAAACTCTGAATACCCATGGATAAGCGGTTAATGCCCAATTGTCGATAGGCTTTAAATTTATCCGCTTCGAACGTTCCGGGGTTGGCTTCCAGGGTGATTTCTATATCAGGGCTGAAGGTGAGTTTTTCAGTCAGCCCGGTGAGGAGCGTTTCGTAGGCTCGGGCAGATAATAAACTGGGGGTGCCTCCACCAAAAAAGATACTTTCTATGGGGCGCCCCTGTACCCAGTGAAGGTCCTGTTCAAGATCATTCAGAAGCGCCTGAATATACCCTGTCTCAGGAATATCGCTGCCTGCCTCGTGAGAGTTGAAATCACAGTAAGGACATTTGCGTACACACCACGGAACGTGGATGTACAGACTCAGAGGAGGCAGTGCCATGATCCTTTCAGGCGACTCCGGTCGCTGAAGAAGGCCCTATAGAAGGCGACTCGAGTTCAAACTCTGTCTCGTCAATGGCTTCCATCAGCGCAGATACTTTCACTTCCCACTCATTTTTTTCGTGAGACAGACGAGTATTTTCTCTCTTAACGGACTCGTACTGCTGTTGCAGTGCGGTAATGGCGGTGTCGCGATGTTGCAGGCGCTCTTCAGCATCCAGAACGGTCTGACGAAGCTCAGCGATCGTATTATTTAATTCTTCGGTGGTTGCCTGTAAGGCTTTATTTTCTTTCCGTGTTTCCTGCAGTGCAGAAACTGTATTCAGAATTTTCTGTTCGAGTTGTTCAAGCATGTTCAAGGTGTTCTTCTTTGTGATGTTTTAGCAGTCATTGATCGCTTTAAGGGCGCCAGCGGGCCAGCAGTTGCTGAATGGCCTGACCGCGATGAGATAAATTGTTCTTACGCTCACGACTCAGTTCAGCTGCGCTGCATTGCTCGCTCGGAACATAGAATATCGGGTCGTAACCAAAGCCTTCAGTGCCCGATGGTTCGGTCAGAATAATGCCTTCCCACGCCCCCTGAAATACTTGTGGGGTCGGATCTTCGGCATGGCGCATATATACCAGAACGCATTGAAAGCGCGCGGTACGTTGCGCTTCTGGAATACCCTTCATATTTTCCAGGACTTTCGCGTTATTTGCCTGGTCGCCTTCACCTGAGTAGCGAGCGCTGTAGATTCCTGGGGCACCGTCAAGTGCATCAATTTCAATGCCCGAATCATCGGCCAGAGCGGGCAGTCCAGTGACCTGACAGGCGTGACGTGCTTTGATGATGGCATTTTCAACGAAGCTCAGGCCTGTCTCGTCGGCGTCAGAGACATTCAGTTCTGTCTGTGGAATCAGCTCAACGTTATCGTTCGCAAAATGCTCAGAAAACATGGCTGAAAATTCACGCAGTTTGCCTTTGTTTCCACTGGCAAGAACGATTCGGGTCATGGTTATTCCTGATAAAATTTCTGGCTGAATCTCACATCAAAAGTACGGTTGCTACCGTCTGGGGTGACGTCCAGATCAATGCGATATACTTCATTTTTATCGAAGCGGAAGGTCGATACGTAATAGACCGCATTGGTTTCTTTGATTTCCCGGAATTCGATACTGCGGCTCTGACCAATAAGATTTTTGATCGTGCCCGTCAGTTCTGCGGTGACTGGAGCTGGCACATCATTTTTGACCTTCTTCAGTACCGAAATGCTCAGGTACGCCAGCGAACGGGAGCGCGGAATATCATAGGCTTCGGCAACATCCTCCGGCAAAAAACTGGAATTGAGGCCAATGTAGTGAACCTCATAGTCGCCGAAGACCTGCTTCTGCTCACCGCGATCTGCTGCCGCATGCAGCGATAAGGTGGCCAGCGCCAGTACTAAAATGCATTGGATCTTACTCAGTGCGTTCATACTTATCTCCTGGTGATGTGGTAAACCGCGATTTCACCCAGCATGGCTGGCCAGAGGCGAATGCTCCAGTGTTCGCGGTGTTGATCGTCGACTACGGTTTTATTAAGTATACGTATGCCTTTTTCACGGCACAGAATTTCAAAGTCGCGGAAGGTGCACATATGAATGTTCGGCGTGTCGTACCAGTTGTACGGCAGCGTATCCGACATCGGCATGCGACCTTTCAGTAAAAGATAGAAACGTGTTTTCCAGTAACCAAAGTTCGGAAACGTCACTATGGCTTCTTTGCCGATACGCAGCATCTCGTCGAGCAGTTCATCCGGTCGCTGCACCGCCTGCAGTGCCTGAGTCATCACAACGGTATCGATGCTTTGATCTTCAAAGTTACCGAGACCATTATCCAGGTTCTGTTCGATGACATTGACGCCATTACGGATGCAGGCTGTCAGCTTCTCCGGATTGATCTCCAGACCATAGCCGTGAACGTTTTTCTCATTCTTCAAATAGCTGAGTAATTCTCCCTCGCCACATCCAAGGTCAAGGATTTCACTTTCTGGTCGAATCCACTGCTGAATAATACTCAGATCAGGACGCAGTTCGCTCATGACTTACCTCCGAAACTACGTGCTGCCACACCTTCCATATACGCATGAAAGATATCCAGGTAGCGCGGAATAGGAAGCAGAAAGGCATCGTGGCCGTTGTCAGATTCAATACAGGCATAGCTGACGTCTTTGTCGGCGTGGATCAGTGCATTCACGATTTCTTCCGAGCGCGCCGGGGCAAAACGCCAGTCGGTTGTGAAGGATACGACCAGAAAACGACATTTCGCCTGACTCAGGCATTTACGCAGATCATTATCGTGGTCGCGTGCCGGGTCAAAGTAGTCCAGTGCTTTGGTCATCAGCATGTAAGTGTTGGCATCGAAGCGTGTACTGAATTTCTCGCCCTGATAGTGCAGGTAGCTTTCTACCTGAAACTCAGGAGCAAAACTGAAGTTCAGCTTACCCTCACGTAATTCCCGGCCAAATTTCTGCCGCATTGCATCGTCTGAAAGGTACGTCAGGTGCCCAAGCATCCGCGCTTGCATCAGGCCTGCTTTAGGCAGTGTTCCTTTCTCCTGATACCAGCCATCGTGAAAGTCGGGGTCTTTGGCGATGGCCTGTCGGGCGACTTCGTTAAAGGCGATATTCTGCGCTGAAAGTTTGGGGGCAGAAGCAATAACAACGGCGTGTTTCAGGCGCTCTGGAAACTGGATAGACCAGCGAAGCACCTGCATGCCACCGAGAGAGCCGCCGACAACGGCTGCCCAGACATCAATACCAAGAACATCGGCAAGGCGAGCCTGGCTGTTCACCCAGTCACGGACTGCCATGATAGGGAAGTCGGGTCCGTACGCTTTGCCGGTTTCAGGGTTGATACTGACCGGGCCAGTGGAGCCAGAGCAACCACCGAGGTTGTTCAGCGAAACGACAAAGAATTTATTCGTATCAATAGGCTTACCGGGGCCGATGCAGGTATCCCACCAGCCGGGCTTTTTGTCGTCCATGCTGTGATAGCCCGCGGCGTGATGATCACCGCTCAGGGCATGGCAGATCAGGACAGCATTGGAGCGGTCGGCGTTGAGTTCGCCATAAGTCTCGTAGATCAGGTCATATTGTTCTAACACTCGTCCGCTGCGTAATGTCAGGGGCGTGTCGAAGTGCTGAACCTTGGGTGTGACCAGTCCGACCGAGTTTTCTGGAATAACGTCCGGCATCGGAGTCAGGTATCCATTTGCAAGCTAGTAATACAGCAAGTTTATCAGGCTTAGAGCTGGCTTGGCACTGGCTGTGCCTGTCGGGAAAGGTAATGGTGCGTTGGCGTGGGAGGGCCATTCGCACTGAGGTTCACGGTTGGTTATTTATGCATCAGATACGCGACAACAGAAGGCCTGTTGCCGCGCAGAAAATTTTAGCTTATAGACCCATGATTAAGCCCGAAGGCACCTGCAGAACCTGTTTCAGTGGGTACAGAATCAGGATCTCAGCGAGCTGAATGCCAAGGATGACTACCAGTGGTGACAGATCAAGGCCACCCATGTCCGGCATGATCTTGCGTACCGGGCGGATAACCGGCTCAAGCAGCTGATTGATCAGGATCAGCGCCGGATTATACGACCCCGGAGCAACCCAGGAGGCGATCACCATGATCAGCATGCCCCAGAAATAGATACTGATGAGAAGCTTGATAATGCCCACCGCGGCCCAGCCGATCATGGCGACAAAGGGCATGCCTGTTCCGTAACCCGCGAGCATCAGAATCAGCGCCATGATGACGTACTGTATGGCCAGTGCGAGTACCAGTGACGCCATGTCGAGACCTCCAAGGCCGGGAATCACTCTGCGCAGTGGAATAAGCAGTGGATTGGTGAACTTCACAATCATCTGTGACAGGGGGTTATAGAAATCAGCGCGGACAAGTTGAAGCAGGAAGCGCAGCATAACGATCAGCAAGACAAGGCTTCCGATGGCGTTGACGAGCAGCAGACCCGCCTGTGTGAGTGGTGAACCCATGAATACTCCAGTTTAAATTGAGCGGCCTTTGGGCCGCACGGTACGATCTTGTTAACCCACTTGTTATCTCAAGTGCTTATATTCTCAAATACGTATTACCTCAGATGGGGACGCCTGAGAAAATTTCACCCCCCTGCTGAGTCAGGATTCAGCCATTGCCCAGTTCGTCGCTGAGCTCAGCGGCTCTTCTTGCGGCGGCGTCCATGGCGGCTTTAACGAGATCGCGCAGGTGCGCGCCTTCGAACGTCGCGATTGCCTGTTCAGTGGTACCGCCCGGAGACGTTACCCGGCGACGTAATTCATCCGGGGCAACATCCGAACTGCTCGCCATTTTTCCTGCGCCCAGCGCCGTCTGTAAGGTCAGACGACGTGCGGTTTCTTCGCTCAGCCCGAGTTTGATACCGGCATCGATCATGGATTCCATCAGCAGGAAGTAGTAAGCCGGGCCACTGCCAGACAACGCCGTGACCGCGTCAATTTCAGCTTCGGTCTGTACCCACATAGCCAGGCCTGTGGCGCCGAGCAAGGTATCCGTCAGATTACGCTGGTCCAGCGACACTTCTTCACTGGCAAACAACCCGGTAGCGCCGAAACCTGTCAGCGCAGGCGTGTTCGGCATTGCGCGTACGACGGCTGTACATCCACTCCATTCTTTAAGCGTTGGAAGACTGATACCCGCTGCAACAGAAATAAGTAGCGGCTGGCGGGTGTTCAGCGTGGCCTGCAGCGGTTCCAGTACGGCTTTCATCATCTGTGGCTTTACTGCAAGGATAACCACGGTCGCGCTGCTGATAGCGTCGAGATTGGACTCATGGGTCACAATGCCAAAATCGCGGGTGAGGCGTTCCCGTTGCTCTGCGCCTGGGTCACTGACGTGAATCAGATCCGGGCTGACTGCACCCTCTCTGATCAGGCCGCCGATGATGCTGGTGGCCATATTGCCACCGCCGATGAATGCTATCTGTGTCATTGTTGGTTCCTGCTTCTGAATACCTTCACTGAGCGCCCGGGATGTCCCGCGCTCCGAATATGTCTGTGCCGATACGAACTTCCGTTGATCCACATGCAATCGCGAGTTCAAGATCGGACGACATGCCCATCGACAGCGTGTCTGCGTCCGGGCATAGTTCCTTTAATTCCTGCCACAGCCTATGCATTTTGAGGAACTGATCTCGCAGTCGCTCCTCATCGCTGGTTGCTTCCGGGATACACATCAATCCCCGAACTTTCAGTCTAGGCAAGGATAGGAGATTCTGCGCAAAACTCGCGACGCTGTCTGTCGCGATGCCACTCTTCTGCTCTTCGTTACTGATGTTGACCTGGATAAGTACGTTCAGCGGCGGCAGATCGTCAGGGCGCTGTTCATTCAGGCGGCGGGCGATCTTTTCACGATCCAGCGTTTCCAGCCAATGAAAGTACTCGGCGACCGGGCGTGTTTTGTTTGATTGCAGCGGGCCGATAAAATGCCACTCGATGTCGGTCAGCTCCGACAAGGCTTCAATCTTGTCGAGCCCATCCTGCAGGTAATTCTCACCGAAGGCTCGCTGACCCAGTTCATAACAGGTGCGCACCATGCTCGCGGGTTTAGTTTTACTCACCGCCAGCAGGCGAATGCTTTCAGGCTCGCGTGAAGCGTTTGCACAGGCCGCGTTAAGACGCTCACGGACCCGTTGATAGTTCTGTTCGACAGTAGACATTACGCTTGCTTGGTTTAGGATTAACTTGATTGTTGCTGTAGTGACGCTGTTCATAGAAATTTGTTCAACAGCGATTACATTACATCATACACCAGTCGAGGGATTGACCGCTTCATCCGACTGGTCGCATCACTAATATTTTGGCATTTATAGGGCTGTCTGGCTGAGCTGGCGCATCTGGCCCGAGATCATAGAGAGGATCACATGGATATTACCGAGTTATTGGCCTTTAGCGCGAAGCAGGGGGCCTCTGACCTCCACCTGTCGGCAGATATGCCTCCTATGATCCGTGTCGATGGTGATGTCCGCCGTATTAATTTACCAGCGCTGAGTCACAAAGAAGTGCACGCCCTTGTGTACGACATTATGAACGACAAGCAGCGAAAAGATTTCGAAGAATTTCTGGAAACTGACTTCTCATTCGAAGTGCCTGGTGTTGCCCGCTTCCGTGTGAATGCCTTTAACCACAACCGCGGTGCGGGCGCCGTGTTCCGTACCATTCCGTCAAAAGTCGTGACTATGGATCAGCTGGGCATGGGGCAGGTGTTTAAAGATCTCGCCATGATCAGTCGTGGCATTGTGCTTGTGACCGGCCCAACCGGTTCAGGTAAATCAACCACACTGGCGGCCATGGTCGATTACATCAATGAGACCAAGTTCGACCATATCCTCACCGTTGAAGACCCAATCGAATTTGTTCACGAATCGAAAAAGAGTCTGATTAACCAGCGTGAAGTGCATCGCGATACGCTGGGCTTTAATGAAGCGCTACGCTCAGCGCTGCGTGAAGACCCTGACGTGATTCTCGTGGGCGAGCTGCGTGACCTCGAAACCATTCGTCTGGCGTTGACCGCTGCAGAAACAGGCCACGTTGTGTTTGGTACTCTGCACACCAGCTCCGCGGCGAAAACCATTGACCGTATTGTCGATGTATTCCCTGCGGAAGAAAAATCCATGGTGCGTTCGATGTTGTCTGAGTCGCTGCAGGGCGTTGTATCTCAGGCGCTGCTGAAAAAGAACGGTGGCGGCCGGATTGCAGCCCATGAGATTATGGTTGGTACGGCGGCGATTCGTAACCTGATTCGTGAAGACAAGGTTGCGCAGATGTACTCTGCCATTCAGACTGGGGCAGCGCATGGAATGCAGACCATGGATCAATGTTTGCAAAGCCTGGTCAGCAAAGGCCTGATCAGTCGTGAAATCGCCCGTGAAAAGGCAAAAATGCCAGAAAACTTCTGAGGTAGCTGATTGTGTCAATGGATAAGTTTCTGCGGTTAATGGTTGAAAAGACCGCGTCAGATCTCTTCATTACGGCCGGTGTTCCACCGTCCATGAAGGTCCATGGCAAGCTGGTTCCTCTCAATAAAACTGTCCTCAGTGCTGAGCAGGCGAAAGAAATCGTCTACGGCCTCATGAATGACAGACAGCAGGCTGAGTTTGAAGAACGGAAAGAACTGAACTTCGCGATCAATGCGACGGGGATTGGTCGTTTCCGTGCCAGTGCCTTCTTCCAGCGCAATGTCGCTGGGATGGTGCTACGTCGGATTGAAACGCGAATTCCGAACATTGATCAGCTCGGCTTACCTGAAGTTATTAAAGAATTATCGCTCGCTAAACGCGGCCTGGTGCTGTTTGTGGGGGCAACGGGGGCGGGTAAATCGACCTCGCTGGCGTCGATGATTGGCTACCGTAACCGCAACAGTAAGGGTCATATTCTCAGCATCGAGGACCCGATCGAATTTATCCATCAGCATGAAACCTGCATCGTTACTCAGCGTGAAGTCGGCTTGGATACCGACAGCTATGAAATTGCGCTGAAGAACTGCCTGCGTCAGGCACCGGACGTGATCATGATCGGTGAGGTACGTTCTGCTGAAACGATGGAACACGCGATTACCTTTGCTGAAACAGGCCACCTGTGTCTTGCCACTCTGCACAGTAATAACGCGAACCAAGCGCTTGATCGCATCATTCACTTTTTCCCACCGGAGAGACATTCGCAGATCTGGATGGACCTCTCTCTGAACCTGAAAGCGATCGTGGCGCAGCAGTTAATCCCGACGCCTGATGGTCGTGGTCGTCGTGCTGTTGTCGAGGTCTTACTGAATACACCTCTGGTGTCGGACCTGATCCGTAAAGGCGATGTGCACGAGCTGAAGAGCCTGATGGCACGCTCGACAGAATTGGGTATGCAGACCTTTGACCAGGCGCTGTACGCACTCTACGAGCAGAGTGAGATTACCTATGAAGACGCGATCGCCCATGCTGATTCGCCGAACGATCTGCGCCTGATGATTAAACTGGGTAATGAAACCAACGCCGACCGATTAGAAGGTGCGACGCGCAATCTGCGTCTGCAGGACTGATCCAATATGTGATTTCAGTCCGGGTTGCTCCAGCGCGCCCGGGCTGCCTGATCCTTTTCTCTTGCCTCAACCCAGTGCTCACCAGATCGGGTGATTTCTTTTTTCCAGAAAGGCGCTTCAGTCTTCAGGTAATCCATGATGTAGCGGGCAGCTTCGAAAGCAGCTTCTCTGTGCGCGCTGCTGACACCAACAAACACAATCTGATCTTCAACGGCCAGTGAGCCGATTCGGTGGATGACACTGATACGTTGAATGTCCCAGCGCTGCTGGGCTTGTTCTATGATGCGTTTTAATGATTTCTCTGTCATGCCGGGGTAGTGCTCTAAAAAGAGCCCGGTGACATCAGGTTGCTCACTGAACTCGCGGACACGTCCGGTAAAGGTGACGACAGCCCCGATTTCTGGGGCTTGATTGCTCAAAAAATGATTTTCTTTTTCTATCGAAAAATCACTTTCCTGAATGGATATTTTAATGTTTTCAGTAGGTGTCTTGTTGCTCATTCTAGCCTCCTGTGACTGGAGGGAAAAAAGCAACTTCATCATTACTCTCTACACATTTTTTATCATCAGATAATTCCTGATTTACTGCGCATATCGAATAGTCGATGTTGAACAAATATTTGTGACTGTTAAATTCAGAAATCAATGAATTTCTGATTTCAGAAACGCTGCAGGGTGTTTCTATATCCAGATCAAAAAAATTAAGAGAAAGTTCTTCTTTAATTTTTGCAAAAAAGTATATGCGCACCATCAGAATCTCTCCCAGCGACCGGTCTTTCCGCCTGATTTTTCAAGTACTTTTATGCCTTCGATGATCATCCCGGGGTCGACGGCTTTACACATATCAAATAGGGTCAATGTTGCAACTGAAACCGCAGTGAGTGCTTCCATTTCAACGCCGGTCTGCCCTGTTAGCCGGCAAAGACTATGGACCCGTATTCGCGAGTTATCTGGCTCTACGTCAAACTCCACAGCCACTTTGCTGAGCATCAATGGGTGGCATAACGGGATAAGCTGACTGGTCTGCTTTGCTGCTTGAATGCCTGCGATACGCGCTACGCCAAACACGTCGCCTTTGTGATGATTACCCTCGACGATAGCCTGCAACGTGGACGGCTGCATGGTGACATAGCCCTCTGCTCTGGCTTCGCGAACGGTGGGTTCTTTGCCCGATACATCGACCATAGAAGCCTCTCCGCGGGCGTTGACGTGGGAGAACTCAGTCATCATTGGTTACCTTTTTCAGACGCATGGCGAAGTTGCACGGCTTGTGGCGGCTATCAAGTTGCTGGCAAATGATTTGCTCCCAGGCCTGACGGCAGGCGTTCGTTGAGCCTGGCACGCAGAAGATCAGAGTGTCATTGGCTAAACCGGCCGTTGCCCGGCTCTGAATGGTCGAGGTGCCGATGGTTTCGTAGGAAAGCTGGCGGAACAGTTCTCCAAATCCGTCGATCTTTTTATCGAAGAGAGGTTCTGCGGCTTCGGGTGTCGAATCCCGCTCGGTGAAGCCTGTACCTCCCGTGACGATAATGACTTGTGTACAGTCGTCGGCGATCCATTTGGAAAGCGATTCGCGAATTTTATAAATGTTGTCGACAACGATTTTTTTCTCAATAGAGTTGTGTCCTGAACTCTTGATTGAATCGACTAAAAAATCACCGCTTTTATCATTTTCTTCTGTTCTTGAATCAGACACTGTGAGTACAGAAATATTAAGACGTATAAAATCATCGTTGAACATTTTTACCATCATTTAATTCCTATAATTATTTAGTATATCGCATGCATCATCCCAGGATTCTGGTGTGTTGCAGCTCTTGAGTTCGATTGTATTTTCTGAAGATATAAAATCGCATTTTATATTTTTCAGAAAAAACCTAATTGAGGGGTTTTGGTCACTCGATAATATATTTTCGGCGACTTTTTTTGCTTGTTCCAGATTGCGAATGATCATTGGGAAAAAGCTCTGGTCAAATGCAGTTGATTGACTACTTTTAAGCAGGCGGGAGAATACACCGCACTTCAGCAGAGGCATGTCGCACGGAACAACGATCAGGGAGTCTGTGTCTGGCTTGCAATGAGCAAAGGCTGAGTGAATGCCTGCAAGAGGCCCTTTTTCAGGGTAGACATCCTCGACACTTTTCAGTCCGCTCAAACCGGCACCACTGACCAAAATATCTTCGATGCCAGCTTCTCTCAGGCAATCGGCGGTAAATGACAGCTGCGAGCGGCCGTCAGGCCGAATCAGCTGCGCTTTGTCGCGTCCCATCCGCTCTGACTTTCCACCTGCAAGGATAACGGCGGTAATCTGCTCGCTGGCTGCAGTTGCTATTTGTTTCATTTGTGGGCCCTCAGCTTAACTGGCAATTCAGCCACCAATTTAACCGCCAACTTAGCCATCAACTTAGCCGCCAATGCCCGCGAAATGCGTTCGCACTCCGGTATCACCATCGTGCAAGGCATGTGTCGCTTTTTTCTCGTTCAGGCTCTCCTGAAGGAATGCGATGACGTCGGTGATTTGCTCGTCCCTGCCGAGCAGGTGACGGAAGTCGTAGCCCTTGTCACCAAAGAGACATAGATGAAGCTGTCCGTTCGCTGACACCCTGAGTCGGTTGCAGCTTGAGCAGAAGTCTTTACTGTAGGGCATGATCAGGCCGATGCGCCCGGCGTAGTCCGGGTGCCAGAACTCCTGCGCGGGGCCATCGGTGAGTTTTCTCAGTACGGACTGCCAGCCAGAATCGAGCAATTGAGCTTTGATGCTGTCACCGCTGATATGGTTCTCTTCGAAGAACTCCTGATTGTCGCTGGTCTGCATCAATTCGATAAAGCGCAGTGACACCGGCGTTGTCCGGATCCAGTTCAGAAAGTGCGGTAGCTGGTCGGCATTGTGGCCGCGCATCAGCACGGCGTTTACTTTGATGTCGTTGAACCCCATCTCATGAGCCATCGCCAGTCCATCGAGCAGATCCTGAAGGCGGTCGTGACCCGTAATGGCTTTGAACTGTCGTGGGTCGAGACTATCGATACTGACATTAAGGCGTGTCAGGCCGGCATCAATCCAGTCAGGCAGGAAGGTCGGTAGCTTCCAGCCATTGGTGGTCAGTGCGATGTCGTCAATGCCGGATACGGCTGCAACTGTGCGGATAATCTCAGGGAGATCGCGGCGCACGGAGGGTTCTCCGCCGGTAATGCGGATCTTTCGGGTGCCCTGGCGGGCGAATGCGGTCACGACGCGACGTATCTCATCCACCGACAACGGGGGCGTGCTATCGCTGCACTGGTAGCCGTCTGGCAAACAGTAATTGCAGCTGAAATTGCACACGTCCGTCACCGACAGGCGCAGATAGTTAAAGCGCCGACCGTGATGGTCCTGCAATGTCATGGGTACACCTTTCCAAGCGCGGGAGGCCCGTCAGTTTCCCAACGAACCCGGCGAACCTGCAGAGCTGAGGCGGATTCCTCAGTCCGGGTCGCGGCCCGTCAACCATATCCATGTGGGATGAAGGTTGCCGGGCTTCGGCGTAAATCTGGGATCAGTGTACGCCTTCCATGCACTACGGACAATTGTTGGCCGGTGCACATGTTCGTTTCACCGAGTGATCCGGCCAGGGTGATATACAAGTGGATATGCTTAGTTCGTATGAGACAGATGTATGCTTGTGGCATGATAAAGCTTTGCATCGTGGTGGATATCGCATCGCAGTGGACAATCGTCATCTGTCGTCCATTGACACTCTCAGTCGTAGTGCGTCTGATACCTGTGTTGTGTTTTACAGGACGTATTTATGGAAGCAATCACATACGACTCAATGGACTCCCTGCTCGGTCAGCAAGTGACTTTATCGGACCATGCTGAAAATTCCGTGCGGCTGACCATCTCAGAGGTTGAGCGTACGGCGCTGGATGGTGATGAGTGGGAGGCGTTTGCAGTCTCGCTTGAGGGGCAGGATGATTTTCGGGTACCGCAGGGGATGTATCGGCTCACGCACGAGGCGATTGGCAGTGGCGAACTCTTTATTACTGCGCACGGCCCGACCGAGTATCAGGCCGTGATCAGCAGGAAGCGTTAGGAATCATCTATGCATGGATGCAGATCAGACAGACATCAATGCGGGCGTTGTCTCCATCAGAACATAGACCTCATTAAAGCGGCTGACCTCCTTGAAGCCCAGGCGCTCATAGAGTTTTTTCGCCGGATTATTCTGCTCAACGTGAATTCTCACCGGCAGGCCTTTCTCATTACCTTCTTCGATTATGTTCTGCAGCAGGTAGCTGCCTGCGCCAGAGTCCTGGTGTTCTGGAAGGATGGCAATATCAACAATGCGGATTTCATCGCTCCAGTAATCAATAAAGAAACGACCGGAAGGTCGGCCATCAATTTCAATAATGCAGAAATGATCGCTGCAGTAATGGCTGTGGTAGTGCTGTGTCTGTGCCGAAAACTGCTGCTGAATAAAAAGTGTTTTTTGTTGTTCGTTAAAGGGCGTCATCGCCAGCTCCGCTTCGCGGGTGGTGCGGTATAACGACTCCATAAACGAATAATCATTGTCGCGTACAGAGCGCAGTGTGATGCGGCTTTCCCAGGCTCGGTTGGTCATTGGTAGTTCCTTGATTACCAGGATCATTCTTAGGAAGAAAGTGTGGGTAAAACCACGAATAAAGTAAACAGAGGGAGATCAGAATGGCAGAACCTTTTTTGAGTGAAATCCGCATGTTCGGATTCGGCTGGCCGCCGCGTGGCTGGGCCGAATGCGATGGCCAGATTTTACCTATTAATCAAAATCAGTCTTTGTATTCATTGCTGGGTACGACTTACGGGGGCGATGGGCGCACGTCATTTGCACTGCCTGACCTCCGTAGCCGGACACCAGTGGGGATGGATGCAAGTTTGCGCCAGGGTCAAGGTGAGGGGATAGAAACCGTGACCCTCACGGGTGCCAATATGCCAGCGCACCGACATCCATTGAATGCGACGACAGAAGGCGGAACGACCAAGTCCTTTGATGGCAATATATTAGCGTCCGCAGTCGATGATGGTTCACCAACGGATTACTATGCAGAGCCTCAGAACCTGGTCTCGTTCGCATCGCAATCGGTGTCTTATATTGGTGGTTCTATGTCGCACAATAACGAACAGCCATCCCTCGTCGTTAATTTCTGCATCGCGATGCAGGGCCTTTTCCCATCGCGTAATTAAGGAGCCAGTTATGTCAGAACCATTTGTTGGCGAGATTCGTATGTTCGCCGGAAATTTCGCTCCGCGTGGCTGGGCTTTCTGTGATGGTCAGCTGCTGGCTGTCAGCCAGAATGATGCGCTGTTTTCATTGATCGGGACGATTTATGGCGGTGATGGCCGCACTACATTCGCTTTACCGGATATGCGCGGTCGCTTGCCTGTGCATCAGGGGCAAGGACCGGGGTTAAGCCCGCGCCGCCTGGGTGCGCGTTACGGCAGTGAGAAGGTGAACCTGACCATCAATCAGATTCCCAGTCACAGTCACGAATATCTGGGGTCGGCCAATATCGCTGATAGCAACAACCCGGCAAGTGATGTTGTAGCGTCTCATAATGATGGTGACCTTCCTTACGTTGAGGTGCCGTCAGTCGACAAAATCAAAAGCCTCAGTAGCGATGCAGTCAGTGCGACGGGTGGCTCACAAGCGCATGAGAATATGATGCCGTCACTGTGCATTAATTACATTATGGCCCTGGTCGGTATTTATCCCTCGCGGCACTGAAAAGGAGTTTTATTATGTCTGAACCATTTATCGGAGAAATCCGTATTTTTGGCTGCAACTTTGCCCCTCGTGGCTGGGCCTTCTGCCAGGGGCAGTTACTACCGATTGCTCAGAATACGGCATTGTTCTCAATTCTGGGTACAACCTATGGTGGTGACGGTCGTACGACACTTGCCTTGCCGGACCTGCAGGGCCGTGCGCCGATGCATCCGGGGCGAGGTCCTGGTCTGACAGCGCGTCGTCTGGGAGAAACAACCGGCGTTAATGAAGTCACGCTCACAGAGGCCGAACTTCCCAACCATAAGCACGTCGTCTACGGGGCTCAGACAGTGGGTACAGAGGCGTCACCATCGAATACCAGAATGATGGCGATAGACAGACCGTCGACTGGCGACAATATCGTGTACCTGAACACCGCATCGACGAAAAATACAGTGATGGCAACCGAGACCATCGGTTCGATGGGGGGGAGCCAGGCGCACGAAAACCGTCAGCCTTTGATGGGCATGAATTTTTGTATCGCGCTGGTGGGGCTCTACCCAAGTCGCAGTTAATCGCCAGAGTTAACGGTAAGGATTAACGGCGAGGCTTAATCGCGATAAGTGATGTGTGTACGAGTGAGGGGCAGGGAGGCCCCTCTTTCAGTTTGATTGGTTTGAGAAATAATGCGTATTTTATTGCTGTTGCTCGTTATATTTTCGTCCCCTGTAATGGGTTGTGAACTGCCATTCCCGAATCTCGGTAAAGTCTGGTGCTTAGTGCCTTCCGCCAATGACTCCCAGACAGGCGTGTACCGGGTCAGTGGCAAAGATTTGCAGGTAAGTTTGTCTGATCGCCTGATTGTTCGGGCAAATGGCTTTACTCGCGAATCCCTGCAGGCGCTTGATTCGCGTATTGAGGCTGTCAGTGAGCTTTACCTCATGGACGACGCCGTCTATTACTCCGTTAATGTCGGCATAAAAGACCGCCTTCCCGGAGTGATCCGTTCGTTGTCTAAGGTTCAGGGCATCAGTCTGGTGCAGCCAGATATCCTGCAACTGCGGGAGAAGCATGTAACAGACGTCCCGGCGCTGACTCCTCCCGCCTATCTCACCCAGCTCGGTATACCTGAGTTGTGGCCGGCGACTCCTCAAGGGCGAGGGGTGCGCGTTGCCGTTATTGATGATGGTTTTGATCTGGAGCATGAGGAGCTCACGCACACTCAGGTGATTTTCAGTTACGACACGACCAGCCGTTCACAGGATGTAAGCCCAGGGGGAGGGGATGACTCGCATGGAACCAGAGTCGCGGGCACGATATTCGCTGCTCATAATGGCGTCGGCATTGACGGAATCGCGCCGCAGGCGAACCTGATAGCTATCCGTCAGCCGGATACCTGGACGAGTCATACGATCCTCAGTTTCTACCTCTCTAAACTGTCTCAAGCTGACATTGTTAACGCTAGTTGGCGCTCCCAATGGTTATTGGAACCCGTCGCTGATATTGTTGAAGACTTGGCGCAAAATGGCCGCAGAGGAAAAGGCTCTGCTGTGGTATTTTCCGCCGGAAACAGTGGTATGGAGTTGACTGGGGGTGACTCGGAATCCCAGCTGCAAGCCGCTGTGGTGATCGGAGCAGATAACGGACAGGGACAAAGGACGAGGTTCAGCAACTATGGACAGTCAGTGGATGCATACGTTTATGGTAAGGCCGCGCCCGCAGTGGTGCCGGGCGGCTATGGACGTTTCAGTGGCACTTCCTTGTCTGCGGCTGTGGTCAGTGGCTATTTTGCTCTTCTTCTCTCACAAGACCCGTCGCTTACCCTTCATCAGTTGGTTGCGCGACTGCAACAACGCTTGTCTCTATATCAGTCCAGTCTGCAGGGGCCAGAATCATGACTGATACGCCCCAAACTCAGGAGCCGCAGGAAGATTCTGCACAGAATGACACTGTGAAGAATGACGCTTTGGAGAGCGCGACTGATTTCTCGTTTACGTATTCGGGAAATATCCCCGCGATCCTTAAGCATCTGAATATCTCTTTGGCGTTTACTTCCTATCAGGCCGGTCGTCTGATGCTGGTTCGTACGGACGGAGAAGACCTGGAAATCAACTTTAAAGAATTTCCCCGACCAATGGGCCTGACGGCAACCGATCAGGGGCTGATACTCGGTACCTTTACTCAGATTATTCAATTCCAGCGAGAAGACGGTCTGCTTGAGCAGATTAAGAAACCCCTGCCGGATATTGCTCAGGACATCACTGCGCCCCGAGCCCATAAAAACGACGAAGAGAAACAGGCCGACGCCGAAAAGCGGCTGGCGAATAAGACCTATGTTGAAAAACTGAAACCGGTCGACGCACGCGTCGATGCTTGTTTTATTACCCGTTCAACTCACTACACCGGCATGATTAACATCCATGACATCGAATGGGGAAACACTGGTTTATGGGCGGTTAATTCAAGTTTTTCATGCCTTTGTACTATCGATCCTTCCTACAGTTTTGTGCCTCAGTGGAAGCCCCCATTTATTGAAACACTGACGCCTGAAGACCGCTGCCACTTAAATGGCATGACGCTCCGCGATGGTGAGCCTGCGTATGTCACCACCTTTTCCCAATACGAAGACCGCAAACAGTGGCGTGACAGCGACAAGCATACGGGCACGCTGATTGACGTAAAGCGCAATGAAGTGGTGGTCAGTGGACTGGCAATGCCTCATTCACCGCGTTGGCACAATGGTCGGGTTTATTTCTGTCATTCGGGGCTGGGTCATCTCAATTGCTATCACCCTGACACGGGTGAAATGGAAGTGATTGCAGAATTGCCGGGCTTTACCCGGGGAATCGATATTTACGGCAGCATTATGTTTGTCGGCTTATCGCGTAAGCGTCAGAGTGATGTGACAAGCCCCGGCCTGGTGACCGAAGACTCCGAGAAAACCTGCTCAGGTATCTGGCTGTTTAACCTCGATACGCACGAAGTGATCGGCACCATTAAATTTCAGGGCAATGTTGATCAGATATACGACATCGCCATCTTATATAACACCAGCTTTCCGGAAGTGATCGAACCTGATCACCCGAGAATGCGGAACCACTTTTCTCACCCAGGCCTCCCAACCTGAAGGATTTATTATGGATAACAATCCCAATAAGAAACGACCAGGAACGTCGGCGCCATTGAAAGCTATCGCGCCTGTGATCGCCATGGCTGTGCCTTTCTCTGCGCCTTTTTCTGCATCAATGGCCAATGCATCTTCGCGCTTAGCCAGTGTCAGCCGCAATGGCCTGAATAAGCGCGCTGTTGTTTCTCAGGTTGAGCAATACCGTCGTCCAGAGGCGGCAGGAGCATTCTCCGCGTTTGGGGGCGTTGCAAATGCACGGGCTGTTTCTCGAACGGTTGATCAGGACGCGCTCGCTTTTCTGGCCAGCAATGATTTGTTATCGGTTGGCGATGAAAGGGTCGGATATGAAAGTGGCGACCTGGATGATCTGACCGGCAGAAAGAATTTTCTTAGCTGCACGAAAAGTGGTGCACCGTATTACTTCCCGGGCGGAACTTTTCCGATTACCACTTCGTTTTTCTGTACCAGTCTCTATAGCGCAAACTGGATTCCTGGCCAGGACGAGCAACCCCCGCATTTCAAAGACGGTATTGGCCAGGAAACTCTGGTCGATATGACGATTCTTCCCGGCAACTCAGATTCTCAGTTGTTTGAAATGGCCGACAAGAACCTCAGCTCGATTTCATTGACCGCCGCGTCCAGTAACCAGGCCGCGGTACGCGATGCCGATATTACGATTACTCGTGACGCGGTCGCGATCGATACTTACACCATAGCGATCAACAATGTAGTGGGCGGTGGTGGCGCGACCATTACCGTAACGGCTACCGATGGTAATGGTAATTCCCGGAGTGACACTTTCTTTATCGACACGGGTGTAGCGCCAGATCCTCTGGAAATGACCGGAGGTGACAGCGCAGTGTCTCTGATGATTCTTGAGGATGCCGGGCTGACCGCACTCAGCGCTGCGGATTTCGCTGCGGCAACCGGTGCGACGGGTACGCTGAGCTGGTCAGCGAGCGGGGCAACAAAAGGCACCGCCAGCGCAACGGGTTCAGTGTCAGCGCCAACGACCGGTGCCTCACCTACGTCGGTCACATACGCACCGAACGCCAATGCCACAGGCAGTGATACCTTTACCGTTACCGTCAATGATGGCTCGGCGACCGACAGTCGTGCTGTGAATGTCACTATTACTCCAGTGAACGATGCACCAACGCTGATTGTTCCGTCGACGCAGCGCGTCAGTGGCACAGGGGGCTCGCAGCGGTCCATTCCGGGGTATGCGACAGCGCAGCCGGGAGGTGGTTCTGATGAAGCTGGCCAGACATTTACCTATTCGGTGGTAGAAACCCTTGATGAAAATAATGTTGTTTCCGGCGTGTCCATTACGTCAACAGGAGAACTGCGCTTCACCCCGGCGGTGGATGCGGAAGGCTACGCTTACTACTCCGTCACGGTGACCGACAGCGGTGGTACCGCCAACGGTGGGGTAGATACCTCGGCACCTATTGTGGTGACGTTGAGCATCGACACTCTGGCTCCGGAACTCACTCTGAACACGCCGGTTGCCTCACCGACCACGGATCACCGTCCGGAAGTCACCTACTCCTCGAACGAAGCCGGTTACCTGTCAGGCGGCGGTTCGTGTGGTGTGGCAGATGCAGGACTGAAAACTCCCGGAACGTACACCGTTCGCCTGACGCAGACCGACAATACTACGCCGCTGGCTGATGGCACCTACAGTGACTGTACACTGATCGTGGAAGACACGAACGGCAATGCCACTACATTGCCGCTGGGTACCTTCGTTGTAACGTCTGACCTGACGCCGCCAACCGTCACTTCAGTCGACGTTCCCACCAACGGGACCTACGGTGTTGGCGATGTACTGAGTTTCACGGTGAACACTGACGAAGCCGTTAACGTCAGCGGCAGTCCGGCAATCAATATGATGATTGGCGGCACTCCGCGCAAAGTTACTTACAGCAGTGGTTCCGGCAGCCAGTCACTGGTGTTCAGTACGACGGTCGCTGTTGGCGATCTGGACACCGATGGTATCGAAGTACTGTCTCTGACCCTGGACGGTGGAACACTGACCGACGCCGCGGGCAATGCGATGGACCTGACACTGAATGGCCGTGGCCCGACCGCGGGCATTCTGGTTGACGGTGTGGCCCCCGTTGTCAGCAGTGTCACTGTACCTGCTGCCGGTACCTATGCCGTGGGGGATGTGCTTGCCTTTACGGTTACTGCATCCGAAGCACTGACCATTTCTGGAGGCACGCCTTCGCTTGAACTGGTCGTTGGCTCTACAGTCCGTCAGGCATCCATGGTAAGTGCTTCCGGCACAGATATGACCTTTACCTATACCGTGACTGCTGGTGACCTGGATAGTGACGGCATTTCCGTAAACAACCTAGTGGCTAACGGTGCGACCCTGCAGGACGCTGCTGGAAATGATCTGGCTCTGGGAGTGGGTGCGGTTGATAGTAGTGGCGTGCTTGTTGATGCTGTTGTGCCCGTAGTGACCTCTGTTGCGGTGCCGGCTGATGGCTTATACAGCGAAGGTGGCACGTTCGACTTTACCGTAAACCTGTCAGAGCCGGTTACGACCACTGGCGCTCGCCCTGTATTGAATCTGAATATTGGTGGGCAGTTACGCGAAGCCGCATTGTTGGATGGTAATGGAACTGCAGCACATGTATTCCGCTACGCCGTACAACCGGGCGATGAAGATTCTGACGGCATCGAAGTGCTGACCATGGATCTGAAAGGCTCAACGGCAGTCGATGCTGCCGGTAACGGTCTGAATACGGCGTTGAATAACGTCGCGACAACAACAGGTATCACGGTCGACGCGGTAGTGCCTGTAATCAGTGTGATCAACACCAGCGCCACAGCAACAATCCCAGCCGGCGGGACGCACGACTTTATTCTGCGCTTCTCCGAAGATGTCACTCTGAATACCACGGGTGGCAGCCCTCGAATTGCTCTCGATGTGGGTGGCGAAATCCGTTATGCAACGGCGCCCACTTCTTTCTCTGGTGTGTTCGCGACCTTTACCTATACCGCTCTGGCTGGCGATGTTGATACCGACGGCATCAGCATGACGGCGATTGAACCGAACGGTGGATATTTTGCAGACGCTGCGGGCAACCGTGTTGACCTGACAAGCTATGTGACCCCGGATACCAGCAATCTGAAAGTGGATGCGATTCCACCGTCAATTTCTGGTCTTGAGGTCACTGCTCCGAACCATGCGAAAGCAGGTGATGAAATTACTGTCACACTGGTAGCAGATAAAGTGATCACGCTGGGGAATGGTGGTATTCCAGCGATCAAATTACAGGTAGGTAGTCGTGAAGTGGATGCTCTGTATCGTACGGGGTCGGGCACTCAGCGATTTGATTTCACCTATACGGTGGTCGACGGGGACAACGACGGTGATGGCTTTGCTATTAACAGTCTGGCCATGAATGCTGCAGTGATTGAAGACAGTGCGGGTAATGCGCTGGATACCACATTGCCTTCTCTGCCTGATACATCGGCCTATAAGGTTGATACCACAGCGCCAGCGTTGCAGTCATTCCGTCGCCACAACCCGGTTGATGAAGTCACCTCCAGTGACTCACTGACCTGGCGCGTGGAATTTAATGAGGCCGTTAGCGGTGTCATGCCGACAAGTTTCTCCGTGTCCGGAACAACCGCGACTGTTGTCACGGCAAAAATTACTGACACGACATATGACGTCACGGTTACCGGGGGCGATTTATCTGCTCTGGATGGCACGGTTGGGCTTAACCTCGCCGCAACGTCGGGGATCACTGACCTGGCGGGCAATGCACTGCCAGCGACTGAGCCCGCGACGGATGAAACCTACACCGTCGATAACACGGCACCTGCGGTGAACATTCAGGCGCCATCAGCAACGTTAACGTCCAGTACCGCGATTACTTATGTGGTCCAGTACACAGACGCTGATAGCATCAGCCTGAGTGCTGACGACATCGCCGTGACATCGACGGGAGATGCCGCTGCGGGCACGATTACCGTGACGGGAAGCGGGCCAATGTCGAGAACCGTGACTCTGAGTGACTTCAGTGGCGACGGTACTCTGGCCATCGATATTGCTGCGGGTACGGCAGAGGACGGAGCAGGTAACGCCAGTGCCGCACCGGCCACGTCAGATGCCTTTACCGTTGATACTACGCGACCTACGGTCAGCATTACCGCACCGACCGCATCGCCTGATCCGTTCGATATTACAGTGACCTTCAGCGAGTCAGTGTCTGATTTTGTTGTGGGGGACATCACGATAGCGGGCGGCAGCCTGAGTGAGTTTGCCGGCTCTGGCACGACTTATACCGCGAAGGTTACCCCGAACGTCGTCGGCTCTCCGGTAAACCTGAGTATCGCTGCGGATGTCGCTGAAGATGCTGCGACCAACGGCAACGAAGCTTCCGCATCCGTGTCGGTAGATACCAATAACGTACCGACGATTGCGATTAGCGGTGATGAGATTGAAGGCCAGACTCTGGCCGCTCAGTTGTCTGACAGCGATGGCGTCAGTGGAGCCGTTACCTACGATTGGGTGTCTGACGGAAACAGCGTTGGCAATGCCGAAACCTACACGCTGCAAGCCAGTGATGTGGGGAACCAGTTGAGCGTTAACGCTGTATATACCGATGACGCAGGTTATGCCGAAAATGTCACCTCTGCACTGACCGGTGTGATTATCAGCATCGAGCAGAACGCCTGGAACAACATCGGCGACAGTGTGGGCTCACCATCGACGCCAGCGTCGTTTGATGACTACGGTAATGTCGGTCTGAGTGGCCCGAGTGATGATGAACTGAACCGCATTATGTCGATTCTGAATCGTGCCGTCAGTCAGCAGGCAGCGGTGACCGACATCGATGAACTCAGCGAACTTGAAGCACTGGTCGATACCATTATGGAAGGTCAGGACGACGACAAAGACGGTCTGCCGAATCTGGTTGAAGACGATGGTCTTAAAGACACCGACCGCGACGGCATTGATGATCGTGACGATGTCGACGCCGATAATGACGGGATCCGCGACAATCTCGAAGTCGATGCCCTTGGCGCCATGGACGACGATGATGCCGACGGCATTGTAAATCTCTTCGACTTTGATCAGGACGGCGATGGCTACCCAGATTCAAGAGACTTCAGCGATGCCAACCTGGATGGTGTGATTGATGAATTCGATACGCTGGAAGAGCTGGTGGATTACTTTGCGGCTGATGCGACAGGTACACCAGTAGCTCCGGGTGCGGTTTCCGGAGCGGCCTCGGTTCTCGCAGCCAGAAATGCCGAAGTGGATACCGACGGCGATGGCCTGATCAATTCTCTTGATATCGATTCCGACAACGACAGTGTGCCGGATGTTATTGAGGCTGGTCTTTCCGATAGCAATGATGATGCCCTGGTCGATGATGGCACTGCCCTTATTGAGGATGCCAATGACCTGCCTGACACAGACAGCGATAGCCGTGCAGACTTCCTGCAACTACTGAGTAACGGTACAGACCCTGATATCAGCCAGTCTGCCGTCTTCACTGCAACCATGGTTGCGGCGCTGGATCAGGACGGTGATGGTCAGCTCGATAGCACTACGGATGTTGATCTCGATGGATTAATGGATGTTGTTGATAACGCGATCGGCGCCTTTGGCTCTGCCAAAGACTTCGATGGCGATGGTATCCCGAATCACCTTGATCCGGATGATGACAACGACAACATCTCAGACATCGAAGAAAACGCTGAGCTGGCGCAATTCTTCACTGGCGAAGATGCCGACGGTGACGGCATTGATGACGGCTTCGATGCCGAAATCAATGGCGTGACCTATGGTACCGACACCAACAACAATGGCGTGCGCGATGATCGTGAACTACCTGACCTCGATGGCGATGGGCTGGTCGACTATCTGGATGACGATGCAGATAACGATGGCATTCACGACAGTGTTGATGACGATATCTCTCTGCCGGTAGATCCGGGACCGGGTAATGGTCAGGCGCCGGGTAACAACGATGCCGATGGTGATGGCGTGGACGATGATGTTGATGCATCGGTGAATTCTGATAACGACGTTGAAGTATCGACAGGCGTTGGTAGTGCTGGTCTGGCCACCCTGTTTGCCCTGGGGTTAGTGCTGGTGGCGGTGCGTCGCAAGCCAATACTGGCGGCAACGCTGCCTTTACTGTTAGCGGCTCAGGCGGTGAAAGCAGAGAATGATAACAACCACTGGAGTATCGGCACTGCGGTTGGTCTGAGTAAATACGATACGAATATCGTTGGCCCTGGCCTTGAGTTAACTGACCGCGAAGGCCTCGGGTTTCAGCTCAACGCCGGTTATCACCTGAACAGCGAGTTGAGCGCGGAAGTTGCTCTTACCGAGCTGGGTGATGCGGGTGTTGGTACTGGCTGGGTCAGTTATCAGAGTCAGGCAATATTCCTCGGTTACCGTCCAGAGGCGATTCAATATTCTGGCTTCCGGCCGCAGGTTAAGGTGGGAGTGAATCGTATGGAATATGAAGGTCACAAAGGCCTGAATATTGATAAAGAATCAGCCACGATGCCGGCATGGAGTCTTGGGGTTGATTACCCTCTGGGGCGCGAAGGATACGTGGAGTTAATGTTTACAGCATTCTCGGAAGAGGTGAACTTTTACAGTGTGGGCTTCCGTCAGCGCTTTTGATATCAACGCGGAGAAAGCGCTTGTCCAAGGGCAGAGAAATAGCGAGCGAAGGCTTGGTTAATTCTCTGCCGCAGGGAGCCAGAAGGGTATAACCCCAGCTCGGCCTCACGTGACTTTTTTGTGCCTTTGACCAGAAAGTTATTCTTGATAGGCGCGTCCTGAACGAAGGCTTCAAACGCTCTGGCAGTCATCTCCTCCGGGCGAGAATAGTAAAGAATACCTGATGCACGGTCAGCCTTGGCTGAGGCGCTGAAAAGATCGCTAGGGGCGTCGCCGGTAGGGTCGAGGATGACTGCCCGGAAGCAAGCAAAAAGGAGATCGTTGAGAGGGTGAGCTACTGGTGTGGCTTTTTGATTGAGCCACTCTGGTGAGGCAAAGCGGCTTGCAGGCAGGTCGGCAAAAGCCTGTTGTGCAATGTAATGGTCGAAGGCATGAAACCATTCATGGGCGATACTCCCCGGCCCGGCATTCTTGGCCAGAGCAAACGCACGTTCCTGAGGGCTGTAGTGCGCTGCTACACCTCGGCGGCCTCCGGTGCCGAAGTGCAGGGCGATAGACCCCCTCAATGAAATCACAGTCTCGGGAACCCCGAGGATGTGCATAAGATCACAGAGTGCATCGTAGAAATGCACTGCAGCTTGCTGTTGTTCACTGGCGGTTACCCAGCGCCCGGTTTTGACGGCGTAGAAGCCGAAGCGTTCACGTACCTCACGGAACGAGATGTATTCGTCCGCAGAACGATGCTGCGGCCCGTTACGTGTAATGGGGTAGATCATGGCTGTGTCAGAGTAGCGTTGACCGAAATGTAATGTAAGTTATACGGTAATTGTACGTTATTTTATTGGCCTTTCTGGACATGTCGTATTCGCGGGCTATAGTTCAGTGGCCAGGGATGTGACGCCTCAGAGGAAGTTGACCCCACCGATTGAAGGGTGGCCAGCAGGGATAGTGCTATAAGGGATGACTAATGTGAACCGTAGAACCGATCATCAGTTGAGACAATCCATCTCGAATCTTGAGAGGCTTTTGTTAAGCACTCAGGGGGCGGATACGATTTTGTCCCGGTGCTTACAGGAGCTGGGACACTTACTCAAGGCTGAGTTTGGTTACGTCTATGAAGTTCAGCCCATGGAAGGCGGAAACGTTCACTGGGACCTCGCCGGCTACGGCAGTCTCGCCCGCGATTTTGAGCTTGAACCGGCCATTGCAACAAGTCGTACCATTCCCCATGCCCTGTTATTTCAGTTTCGCAGTGGACGCTTTATCGCATCTGCAGACGGTCTGCCCGATGGCCACCCGGTATTAAATGGTGATCATCCCATTGAAAACGTTCTATGTATCCCACTGGCGGACGTACGTAACTTATACGGGGTGATTTACCTCTGCAATCTGCCCGAAAACCCAGAAAATCTGGTCGCTGAGCGACTAAGACCGTTCGTCACGGCTGCCTGCTGTTTGTTGAGAATGACTTGGTCGAAGGCATTGAAGCATGGCAGGCCGGAGCCCGTGGCTAAGGCGTCAGAAGTGTCGATGGAGAAGTTGTTCAACTCGCTGTTTGACGGCGTGATTCTTGTCGACGAAAGTGGCGGCATTATTCGCTGTAACCGCGCAGCGTCAGAGATGCTTCAGGTTCCCCGAAATAAGATTATCGGACAACAGATAGAGCAGTTTTTTGATTACTCCATTGTCAGTTTGGTTAACGGCACAGGTCTTTTAAAAGCTAATGCCGATAGCAAGGCAGCTCTGTCAGTTATTCGTGGCGTCACAGTGCGCTCGACTAACGGAGCGAAGAAACTGGCTGACCTGCGGGTGTTTCCATGCGGACTTTTCGGAAATGACTGCCGGGGTATAGTGATCGATGATATTTCAGAGCAAATGCGATCCGCGTCTGAATTTCGAGAGACTCAGCAGCGTTTACGCGCATTGACCACACTTGCGCCGGTCGGAATCCTGCAGCTGAATCGGGCCTGGGAGTGTACCTATGTTAACGATACCTGGTGTGATTTTGTCGGTATGACAGCGGATGAAATGATGGGCGTTGGCTGGGTGAATGCGGTACACCAGCTCGACTGTGACCGGTTTCTGGACAGCGTAAGAAAAGAAGCTGCCGGTCACGGGCGGTACACCGGGGATGTAAGGTTTCAGACGCCCTTGGGCGATGTTCGCTGGGCGTCGGTCAGTGCATGCATGTTGTATGACGAAACAGGTGGCATCGATGGTCTGTTGATGACGCAGAGTGATATTACCGACTACCTGAGAAAAGAGCAGCGACTGCGCGAAATTGCAGAGCATGATCAGTTAACGGGTCTTACAAACCGCACCAGTTTTCACGCTCGCCTGACTTCGGCGCTTAAAGAGTCGGAGCGCTATGGCCCTGTCGCCCTGATGTTTATCGACCTCGACAATTTTAAGCATATCAATGACACCCTTGGGCATGATGCGGGTGATGACCTTCTTATACAGGTTGCCCAGCGCCTGCGGGATCAAATTCGTAAAGTGGACTCCATTTCACGTGTGGGTGGCGACGAATTTACTGTGATTCTTACTCACCTGAGTAATCAGGCTGCGGTAAAAATGGTCGCAGAGAAATTGCTTAAAGCCTTGGCTGAGCCCTTTAGTCTGGGTGAGAAAAATGTATACGTGACCTGCAGTATTGGCATTGCGGTTGTTGAGGAAATGACTGACCGGAAGCAATTTCTGAAACAGGCCGACATCGCGTTGTACAAGGCCAAAGAGTCGGGTCGCAATCAGTATCGCTTCTATACGTCAGAACTTAATCGCGATGCTCATATGATGATGAGTTTAAGGCAAAGTGTTAAGGCGAGTGTCGAAGAAGACTTTAATATCGTTTTTCAGCCCTGGTTCAGCGCCCGTAGCGGTACGATAATTGGCATTGAAGCTTTGACCCGCTGGAATACTGATGCCGGTAATAACGTCAGCCCTTCGGTATTTATCAAACAGATTGAAGAATCCGGTTTGATTATTGATTTTTCACGTTGGCTGTTTGGCGAAGTGTTCAGGCAGAGTCAACAGTGGCGAGAGCAGCTTGAGAACGGCCTGAAAGTATCAATAAACCTGTCAGAAAGACAGTTCCTGAATGATGAATTGACCGATGAAATCATACGCCTCGTACGTAAATACAATCTGAATGCCTCCTGGTTTGTCCTTGAAGTGAAAGAGAAAGCCCTATTGGCTGATCCTGACAAAGCAGCTGTCGCATTAGATAGCCTGGCTCGTCAGGGCTTCAGTATTCATCTTGACGACTTTGGTACAGGGTATTCGGCACTGATGCACCTGCAGAAGATGCCGATATGTTGTATCAAAATTGATCAGTCGTGCGTCGCTGACCTGATGTCTCTCGAAAGTAAGCAACGAATTATGCGCGCTGTCCTGAGTCTGGCAGAGTCGCTTGAACTTGGGATTATTGCTGAAGGTGTTGAAGATAAAGACACCAGTGACTGGTTGCTGGATCAAGGCTGTGTACTACAGCAGGGCTTTTTGTTCTCACCACCTGTTGAGCCAGTCGAAATCTCAGGTATTCTAGATGAGCTGCCAGTGAAATAACCCTGATAACTGAACCTCCCGGATGGACCCAGATGAGCAATGCCCCCGACGCTGTATCCCCTACTCACTACATTGGCATCGGCGCATCGGCTGGGGGGCTTGAGGCACTTCAGGATTTGTTTGCCAATACACCCTCAGACACAGGGGTGGCCTTTATTGTTGTGCAACATCTGTCGCCTGACTACAAGAGCATGGTCCCGGAATTACTGAGTCGCTACTCCGATATGCCGATTCAGCAGATATCTGATTCTACCGAGATATACCCCGATCACATCTATCTGATGCCTCCGCGAAAAAACATGATGATCGCCGATGGCAAGCTTCTGTTGACGGATGCGATGCCAGAATCACCACCTCAAATGCCCATTAATTTCTTTTTTAAATCACTCGCTCAGAATTATGGCCATCGAGCGGTCGGTATCGTTTTGTCTGGTACGGGAAGCGATGGCACGCGTGGTATTAAGTCGCTGAAAGAGGAGGGCGGACTGGTTATTGTTCAGGAGCCAGATTCTGCTAAATTCGATGGCATGCCGCGCAGTGCATTGAATACAGGGCTGGCTGATCTGATCTTACCGGCTACTGACATAGGCGAAAATTTAGTTCGCTTCTTCCAACACCCCTATATCTCAGGTGCACAGCCTGTACGAAGTGAAAATGAGGAAGATAATCAGGCTTACGATGATATTTTCAAACTTCTGAAGCGACAGTCATCAATTAACTTCTCTCAGTATAAAGCTTCTACTGTTGCCAGGCGTATTGAGCGCCGCCTTGGGATTAATCAGCTTAATGGCCTGAATTCTTATCATCGTCTATTGCTCGAGTCACCCAAAGAACTGCAGATTCTCAGTAAAGAACTGCTGATTGGTGTCACCCGATTTTTCCGTGATGAAGAGGTGTTTGATTACATCTATGGGCGGGTGATCCCTGATTTGGTCGCCAGTGTTATGGAGCGCGACAAATCTCTACGTATCTGGGTTGCGGGTTGCTCTACCGGTGAAGAAGCTTACAGTCTGGCAATCCTGTTCAGAGAATATATTGAAAAAGAAGAGCTTGATTGCAAAGTCAGTATTTTCGCAACAGATGTAGATTCAAACGCCATTGCAGAAGCGAGTACGGGGTTGTACTCCGAGGACATTCAGTTTGATGTCTCTGAAGAGCGCCTCGAAAAATATTTTGAAGGTCGTCCCGGCGGCTTTCAGATTGTCCGTAGCATCAGGGAGTCGGTAATCTTCGCAACGCATAACATGCTTGAAGATCCTCCGTTCTCTAATATTGATTTAGTGACTTGCCGGAATGTATTGATCTATTTCCAGCAAGGTGCTCAGAAGCGCGTGCTGTCGTCGCTGTTCTTTGCACTTCGGTACAAGGGTTATCTATGGCTTGGCCCCTCTGAAAGTATGGGGGACCTGAAGTCGCACTTCGATCAGGTTAGTGACCGTAATAAGCTATTCCAGAAGATATCGAATCAGCGTGTACCTGTTGGTAGCACACCGCCAGGTATTACGTTCACCGGAAAGTTGGCCAGTCCGGTATCAATGCAACCTTTCAATAGTGTTACTCGCGCATCTAAAGCTGTTTCTGGCCCGCTCTCGCTGGTGCAGGACCGCCTGTTAAAAGAGTTTGTGCCTGCATGTATTGTATTAAACGATACCTTTGAAGCTGTTCATGTCTATGGTGATGTCAGCCGCTTTGTGCGCCCTATGGGAGCAGGAAAAGTCAGTAATAATATCAACGATATTATTCACGAGGACTTATCTGTCGCGGTTTCGACTGCTCTGTATCGCTGTGAAAAGTGCCGGGAAGACATCTTTTACACTGACGTTATTTTGCATGACGACGATGGCGAGGATCTTAATCTTAATCTGTCTGTGTTGATTGTACGTTCGGGTGACCGTGAATCACCCATGACTTCAACAAACTATGTGATTCAGTTTCAGATTAATGAAAATGCAGAACGGGTCATTGCTAAGCCAGGTGTTTCTTTCGATGCACAGGAAAGTTCGCGTCATCGCATCATGGATCTTGAGGCTGAACTGGTGAAAAAGCAGGAGCACCTGCAGGTGACCATCGAAGAGCTGGAAACCACGAATGAGGAGCTGCAGTCTGCGAACGAAGAATTGATGTCCGCTAATGAAGAGCTGCAGAGCACTAATGAGGAACTGCAGTCAGTCAATGAAGAATTGTATACCGTTAACAGTGAATATCAGGAGAAAATCACTCAGCTTACCGAGTTGAATGATGATCTTGATAGTGTCATCAATGCGACGAATATCGGTATTGTTTTCCTTGATGAGTCATTATCTATCCGTAAGTTTACATCGGTTGCGAAACAGTATATCCACCTGATGGAGAATGATGTCGGTCGTCCTTTTCACCATATTTCGCATGATTTGAAGTATCATGACTTGATAAGCGATGTTGTCTCTGTAAGTACTAACGGTGAAACTATCGAACGGGCGGTTTATACCCGTACTGAGAGTGCTGTTCTCGTTCGTATTCTTCCTTATCGCAATTCGGGTGGCCGCATCAGTCGCGGTATTGTTATTACATTGACGAATATATCGCGTCAGCGTTTTGTTGAGGCTGCACTCGAGCGAGCCCAGAGCCAGCTTCGTGATGTGGTGCTGGAAGGCAGTGCACAGTTACTGATTGATCATGACCGATCAGAGCTGTCAGTACTATTGCTGGAAGACGACGAAGTCGATCAGTTGCGTATTCAGCGGATGCTCACCGATATAGGTGATCGTACCTATAACATTCAGACGTTTGGTCAGATAGATGAGGCCGTAAAAGCTGCGAGCAGTTCAGAGTTCGATGTTTGCCTGCTGGATTATCGATTACCTGGAGGGACAGCGAAGGACTTCCTTGATCAGGCCAGTGAATATGTGCTGAACACACCGTGTGTATTGATGTCGGGTTATTCTGAAGACGATGTTGATCCATCTTTCGTGGAATCTGGAGTATTCGATTTTCTTAATAAGGACGAATTGACTACGCAGCTGATTGTGAGAAGCATAGACTACGCTATCGAGCGCAGAAGAGTTCAGGCTTCGATTGAAGAGTTAAGCGTTTCCAGTGATACCTGATTTTATGCTCAGGTATTTTCCAGAGGCCAGGTAAACGAAAATACATTGCTGTATCTTACATTCGTAATTTCTTGATCTACAGGGGCGGGGTAGTATGACAGCGAGCCACCCATGCTATTGACGAGCCTCTCGGCTATGGCCAGTCCCATGCCGCTGCCCTCGACCTGATCCCGGGGGCGTAAGGTTTGAAACATCTCAAAAATGCGCTGGCGATACTCCTCGGGTATCTGCGGGTTCTGATCCATTACCTCAATAACGACACGACCTTTATCTACGGCTGTCGTGACAAGCAGATGTTCTGAGCTGTCGCCTTTATGCTTTATTGCGTTACTCAGCAGGTTCTGTAGCACCTGAGACAGCTTGGTGGGCGACGGTACCCTTTGAGGGGGGATGCTTGTTATGTTCAGTGTAAGAGTACGATCAGGGCAAAGAGATTCGAATATTTCGCGAATGAGTGAATCAAAATTCACTTCTTCAGTTGGGTTGTTAGTCTCAGATCCAGACCTGGAGTAGGTGAGTATATCTTCGAGTAGGTGCTCAAGGCGGGCGACCCGTTTATTCATCATGCTTATATGACTTTTGACGGATTCAGGTGGATCCGGAAGGTCTTCCTCTATCCAGGACGCTAGCTGGCGAATGCCACGCAGAGGTGCTTTAAGGTCGTGAGAAGCGACATAAGCGAATCGTTCGAGATCACGATTGGAACGCTCAAGCTCCTGTTCCCTCAGTTTTTCTTCTGTGATGTCCCAGTTTGCACCTCGCATTCGTAGTGGCTCGCCAGCTTCGTTATAAAAAATCTCAGCAGCAGACTTGATGTAGCGAATGCTGCCATCACGGAGTGGCACACGAATTTCTGTTCTGAAGAAGCGCTCACCCTTGATCGCGGCTTGCATACGCTGTTCGATGTCTTCGATATCATCGGGGTGAACCGCGCCGCGCCAATGTTCGTACTGCAAGGCCTGTCCGTCAGTATCGAGCTGATAGAGCTCAAGCATGGTATCGTCCCAGATAATCTGATCGGTTGTCAGATCCCAGAGCCAGATACCGATGCCGGCAGTTTCCAGTACAACCTTGTTGGTTTCGCTGACGTCTTCAAGGCTGGCCTCGAGTTCTTTACCGATAGCAACCAGTTGCTCCCGGGCACGCATCAGCTCAGTCAGATCTGTGTGGGCGCCAAGCATGCGCGTTGGTTGGTTATTCTCATCCCGGATGATCAGCCCGCGACAGCGTATCCAGACAGTGTGGCCATCCTTGTGCCGGTATCTGACGACCTGGTCGTAGGGGTGGTTTGGGTCAGCTTTATGCTTTTCAAAATTGTCCAGTACGCCGGGTAGATCTTCGGGGAAGATATTTTCCTGCCACCAGGCTGAGGTATGTGGAATTTCGTCGTTTTTATAACCGAAGACTCTTTTGAACTGGGGGCTCAGCCACTCTTGCTCGGGGTCTGTGAGGTCCCAATACCAGAGACCGTCCGTGGCGCCCAGCTCGAACCAGTCGAACAGATCGGCATCTTCTCTCAGTTTATTGGAGAGCTCAGTGTAGAGGTAATGAGTTTCCTTTGACATGATGACTCCCTGTGACTTCTTCCGGTGAACTCTTTTATCAGGTGACTCTTATCTCATGTGAGTCGAACACTGACTTCTTGTAGTTTTACGCAGTGGTAAGCTATTGTGGTGCAGTACTTTGAAGGTGACAACCGGATGTCTGAGATAGATGAAATATTTCTGGTCGATGATGACGACGTTGATGTGATGGCGATACGCCGTGCGCTGCAACGCGTCAGTAATCCGCCGAAGCTCATCGTTGCGAACGATGGTGAAGAAGCACTCAACCTTCTTATCGAAGGCCGGTTGAGTAAGTCATCTGTCATTGTGCTGGACATAAATATGCCACGCATATCCGGTTTTGAGCTTTTGAAGAAGCTTCGTTGTAATGTTGAGCTGCAAGCCTATCGCGACCTCCCCGTCTGGGTTATGACGACATCTGAGGCTGATCGCGATCTGGAACGCGCCGATGAGTATGATGTAGCAGGGTATATCCGCAAGACGTTTCAGAGTGCGGATGTGAATAGGATTCTGCGTCGGATATTGGGTGATGGATCAGCGGACGCAGGTTGAGAGGTAACAAGTGTGACAGGCTCCGATCGCCATTTTTCCGCAGAAGATATATCACGAATCATTGAGATGGCCTGGGAGGACCGAACGCCCTTTGAGGCGATCGAAACTCTTTTCGGGCTGCCAGAAAAAGAGGTCATCGTTCTTATGCGCAGAGAGATGAAGCCTTCATCTTTCCGCATGTGGCGCAAACGAGTCAGTGGCCGGGCCACTAAGCATCTTGCTTTGCGGCCTGCAGGTATCGACCGTGCCTACTGCCCGACTCAATACAAGCATCGCTGATCTATACAAGCGCCGCAGAGTAGCACTTTGAACAGTCTTTCGATCTTTGGTGTCAGTTTCCCTCTGGTTCCTTTTCTAGGCCTCAGCGCGCTATTGCTGATGGCCGTTGCGAATCGTGTTTTACCCGACGGAATCCCCGGCCTGGTTGATCGCATTATCTCGAGAGTGTTTGTCGCATTGGTGATCTCGCGCATGGTATTCGTCGTCCAATACCGCGATCAGTACTTTGCCGCGGAAACACCCGCATTCGCTATTGTAGATATCCGTGACCGAGGATTCGAGCCCATCGCATTCCTGGTGGTTATCGCACTGGGTATCGGGCACATGCTGCTAAGGGAAGTAGCATGGCGTAGGCCACTAATCGTCATGGTAACGATTGCTCTGCTATGGATTGGCGCAGGATTCAGCTTGTTTAAATTCACTCATAGCACGCCAGATCTGTGGCCGGAATACAGCTTTAACGACCTGACGGGTAAGTCTTTTCCGCTCAGGTCTGATGTTGCGAATGTCACGGTTGTGAATCTGTGGGCGACCTGGTGTCCGACGTGCAGGGCTGAAATGGAAGTGTTTGAACAAGCCCAGCAAGCCTACCCACATGTACGTTTTGTTATGCTCAACCAGGGGGAGAGCAAGGCTGAGGTCGCAGCCTTTATCGAAGCGGAGGGGTATCAGTTTGATAACCTATGGCTCGATATGGAAGGACGTATGGGGCACTGGTTTGGCCAGAGCGCTTTGCCTGTGACTCTCGTATTTAACAAGGAGGGTAAGCTGCTGAATGGCCGTATGGGAGCGATGTCGGCTGCTACTCTTGAACAGCTCCTTACCCAGGGTTCTGGCCTTTCACTTCCCACCCATTTCTGACTTCTTGCCGAGTTATTAAGCCCTGGTACTCAAAGGCTTCTCTTTTTGGTGCATCTGGCCTGCATTTTGCTCTGTTAGTGCACAATAAAGTGAATACAATCGTGGATACCTGATTCAGACCATGTTGCAGGCTGTAAAAAACGTTCGACCCGGCTGGCAAGCCAAGATGAATATGCGCCTTGAAAAGCGAGGCGAGCGAACCGTGATGGCTGGTCTGACGCACCATGGCCCCCTCCGCGTGCAGCGCCCCTTCTACCCTGAGGGCGAAACCAGTCACATTTATCTTCTGCATCCACCGGGCGGCGTTGTGGGCGGAGATGGCTTATCGATTGATATTGAATGCTGTCAGAACGCTCATGGTTTGTTTACTACGCCGGGAGCTACCAAGTTCTATCTGAGTGCAGGCGCGACCGCGGATGTAACACAGGTGCTTCATATTGGTGCAGGCTGTGCACTGGAATGGTTCCCTCAGGAGAGCATTTTCTTTACCGGCGCCAAAGTGAAAGCAAAAACTCAGATCGATCTTGAGGATGATGCTCATTTCATGGGCTGGGAAATCAGCTGCTTCGGGCGGCCGGTTAATGAAGAACGCTTTCTGCATGGCAAGGTGCACTCGAAGTTTTTTGTCCGACGCAACGGACGGCCCTTGTTGAGCGATCACCTGTTGGTCTCTGATCCTAAGCATCTCAGTGCGGCTGCAGGATTGCGGGACTATCCGATGCAGGGGCTGTTTGTGGCGACTGGCGGTACTGAAGCACTACTGGAGGCCTGCCGCGATGTTCTCGCTGAGGCGCAGACGAAGCTGGAAAGCCCACTTCCTGCTGGGCTGACCCTGCTGGATGATCTGATTGTTCTGAGAGTGCTGGGCATCAGCACTGAAAAAATGCAGTCGTTAATGATTCCGGTGTGGCAACTGCTGCGCCAGAAAGTATTAAATAAAGGGGCGGAAATTCCGCGAATCTGGAATACCTGACAGGCAGACTTATGGAACTGACACCAAGAGAGAAAGACAAGTTACTTATTTTTACCGCTGCTCTGTTAGCCGAGCGTCGTATGGCTCGGGGAGTAAAACTGAATTATCCGGAAGCCGTCGCCTTTATTACCGCGGCGATTATGGAAGGCGCTCGTGATGGTCGGACTGTCTCTGAATTAATGGGGCATGGCCGGACTCTCCTTACCCGCGATGACGTGATGGAAGGTGTACCCGAAATGATTCACGAAGTGCAGGTCGAAGCGACTTTCCCCGATGGTACTAAGTTAGTCACTGTTCATAACCCTATTGTCTGATCACGGCAGTTTAACGGATTGAGGAGCACGCAATGATACCTGGTGAAGTTAAGGCTGCGGAAGGCAGTATCACACTCAATGAAGGTCGTCAGACGTTAGAAATAGAAGTGGCGAATACGGGCGATCGTCCTATTCAGGTTGGATCTCACTATCACTTTTACGAAGTGAATAATTCACTGACATTTGATCGTGAAAAGACCCGCGGCTACCGACTCAATATTCCTGCGGGAACCGCAGTCCGCATTGAACCGGGGCAAACGCGAACGGTGGAATTAGTTGAGTATACCGGTGCACGGAAAGTGTATGGATTCCAGGGCAAAGTGATGGGAGACCTGTAATGACGGACAGCAATAAAACGATTTCGCGTCAGGCCTATGCCGATATGTTCGGGCCCACAAAGGGCGATAAAGTGCGCCTTGCGGATACTGAACTCTGGATTGAAGTTGAGAACGACTATACGACGTACGGCGATGAAGTAAAATTCGGCGGTGGTAAAGTAATTCGTGACGGCATGGGGCAATCACAAAGCACCTCAGAAAAAGTCATGGATTGTGTCATGACGAATGCTCTGGTCATCGATTACACCGGAATTTATAAGGCAGACATCGGTATTAAAGGTGGGCGTATTGCCGCCATTGGTAAAGCCGGTAATCCAGATGTTCAGCCGGACGTCACCATTGAAGTTGGTCCGGGTACCGACGTGATTGCCGCAGAAGGTAAGATCGTCACGGCGGGTGGTATCGACTCTCATATTCACTTTATTTGCCCACAGCAGATCGAAGAAGCACTGGCATCCGGTGTCACGACCATGCTGGGAGGTGGCACAGGCCCGACAACAGGCACCAACGCAACAACGGTAACGCCGGGCCCCTGGAATATGGCGCGCATGCTTGAAGCTGCTGACGAATTTCCGATGAACCTTGGTTTTCTGGGTAAGGGCAATGCCAGTCAACCTGAAGGTCTGCGTGAGCAGATTGCAGCGGGAGCGATTGGTCTTAAATTGCACGAAGATTGGGGAACAACGCCAGCGTCGATTGACTGCGCACTCACGGTGGCAGAAGAAACCGACACCCAGATCGCGATTCACACCGATACTCTGAACGAGTCGGGTTTTGTTGAAGACACCATTGCTGCATTTAAAGGTCGTACCATTCACACGTACCACACTGAGGGTGCGGGTGGTGGTCACGCGCCGGACATTATTAAAGCCGCCGGGCTGTCTAATGTGTTGCCGTCGTCAACCAACCCAACGCGCCCGTATACTGTAAATACAGCAGACGAACACCTCGATATGCTGATGGTGTGTCACCACCTTGATCCAAGCATTCCAGAAGACGTTGCCTTTGCTGAGTCACGTATTCGTGTTGAAACCATTGCTGCGGAAGATATTCTTCACGACCTGGGCGCATTCTCGATGATTTCGTCAGACTCTCAGGCGATGGGGCGTGTTGGCGAAGTGGTGACCCGTACCTGGCAGACTGCGCACAAAATGAAAGTACAGCGTGGCAATCTCCCTGAAGACCCGGAAACTCATGATAACTTCCGGGTAAAACGTTATATCGCGAAATACACCATTAACCCTGCCATTGCCCACGGTATGTCGCACGAAATCGGTTCCGTCGAAGTCGGAAAACTTGCTGACCTGGTGGTCTGGAGCCCGGCATTCTTTGGTGTTAAACCCGACCTGATTCTGAAAGGCGGCTTTATTGCGATGGCCAAAATGGGTGACCCGAATGCGTCTATTCCGACGCCACAGCCTGTCCACTACCGTCCGATGTTTGGTAGTTATGGTAAAACCCGTAACGCAACCAGCATGACCTTTATTTCTCAGGCGGCGCTGGATGCCGGTGTGCCAGAGAAATTAGGCCTTAAAAACCTGATTGGTGTGGTGAAAGGCTGCCGTACTGCAACCAAAGCGAGCATGGTGCTTAACGATTGGCAGCCGGATATTTCGGTCGACCCTCAGACGTACGAAGTGCGTGCGAACGGTGAGTTGCTGACCTGTGAACCTGCGGAAGTATTGCCTATGGCGCAGAGATACTTTTTATTCTAATTAAAGGCAAAGCCGCTTTTTTAAATTGAAGAAAAACATGATTGAACTGATTAAAAAATTAACCGCTCACGAAGTGTCGCACGCAGATTTATCTGCAGCGAAAACACTGAGCCTCCCGATTGATCTGCGCATTAAGAGTCGTCAGCGAGTAACGCTGGAAGACGGCGCTGAAGCCGGCTTATTTTTAGAACGCGGTACTCTGCTGCGTGGTGGTGACATCATTACTGATGGGCAGGGAATATTGGTACGAGTAGTGGCTGCTGATGAAACGGTATCTACTGTTCGCTGTGCAGATCCTCTGTTACTGGCAAAAATCGCCTATCACCTGGGTAATCGTCACGTTCCGTTGCAGATCGAGTCTGGCTGGTTGCGCTTCCAGCATGATCATGTCCTTGAAGATATGGTGCGTCAGCTGCCGGGTGCCTCCGAAGCTGCAGAGGTGATCTGTGAGCAGGCTCCTTTTGAGCCTGAGTCGGGCGCCTATCAGCAGGGCGGTGGGCATCACCACCATGGGCACGACCATGATGACCATTCACATACACATAGCCACTCGCACTGAATGCGAGTGGTTGAAATATCGATTGGAGATTTGAAATGAAAAAATTACTGGCTGGCCTCGCGGCTTCTGCAATGTCTACTGTTGCATTCGCGCACGAAGGTGATCACTCCGGCGAATCTTTGGGTGGTCTGGTGCATCACTCTCTATTTGATGCCGACCACTTGTTGATGTTGCTTGGCGCTGTACTGGTCATCGGTAGTGGTGTGGCGATGTTTGTGCGTAGCCAGAAAGCGCGTGCGAATTCTGAGAACGCAGACAAGTAATACGCTATGTCCGCAGCCTACTTTCGCTTGCAGCAACTGATCAGCCCGTCATTGCCTATTGGCGCATTCACTTATTCACAGGGGATGGAATGGGCCGTAGAAAGTGGCTGGATTAAAGATGCAGAAAGCCTGTATGCATGGCTGGATTCTGTACTCAGCGGCACCATGGTGACGATGGAGCTACCCCTGCTTCTACGTATCGCAGACTGCATTGAAAATAAAGATGCGCAGGGTTGCCATGACTGGTCGGCCTATCTTCTTTCCTGCCGGGAAACCAGTGAATTGCGCGCAGAAGAACAGCAGCGGGGTCAGGCGTTTTCTGCTCTGCTGGATAAGCTGCCTGAAGCCGCTGCCTGGCCAGAGTTAAGTGACCCGGTCTGGCGCGGTGCTATGGATATCAGCCAGCTCACAGGCTTCGCACTCGCTTGCTACAAGTGGAATATATCCCGCGAAGATATGCTGAGAGGGTACCTATGGAGTTGGCTTGAGAATATGGTTATTGGTGCCGTTAAGCTTATTCCCCTAGGGCAGAGTGATGGGCAGCGGGTACTGTTCCGCTTTACGGATTATCTGAGTACGGCCTGTGAGGAGGCGTTCGATGTTGAAGATGATGACATCGGGGCTTCTTCACCAGCGCAAGCGATTGCCAGCAGTCTGCATGAAACACAATATTGTCGTTTGTTCCGCTCATAAAAATAGCGGGAAAAACCAGAATTAAAGAATTGATAAAACAGGAAATAAAAATGGCTGATTACAAATCTCCACTCCGTGTTGGTATTGGCGGCCCGGTGGGCTCAGGAAAAACTGCACTGTTAGAGCAGCTGTGTAAAGCCATGCGCGACGACTATCATATTGCTGTGGTAACCAACGATATTTACACCAAAGAAGACCAGCGTATCCTGACTCAGGCGGAAGCTTTGGAGCCAGAGCGTATCGTGGGGGTTGAAACAGGTGGCTGCCCGCATACGGCGATTCGTGAAGACGCATCGATGAACCTTGCGGCGGTAGAAACGCTGGCAAAGAAATTCGGTAATCTGGATGTGGTGTTCGTTGAAAGTGGCGGTGACAACCTTTCGGCAACCTTCAGCCCTGAACTGGCGGATCTCACTATCTACGTGATCGACGTAGCTTCGGGCGAGAAGATTCCACGCAAGGGCGGCCCGGGTATTACCAAGTCAGACCTGCTGGTGATTAATAAAATCGACCTGGCTGAGCTGGTGGGTGCGAACCTGAGCATTATGGACTCCGATACCAAGCGTATGCGTGGCGAGAAGCCTTATGTGTTCTCGAATCTGCGCACAGACATCGAAGGCCTGAACGACATCATCAGCTTTATCACCCGTGAAGGAATGCTGAAGAGTCATGCGGAGAAAATGGCGGGCTGATTGTCTTCAGTCTCCAAATACACGAACAAACAGATGGTTCTCTGAGCCATCTGCGGGTTCGTAAAGTGCAGCGGGGCGACCTTTGCCCCCGTCTGGTATACCTTCTCCGACTTCTTTTAATACGTCGGCGTTCAACAGTCTTCGCCGGAACGATTTCTTTTCTAATTCCGTATCCATAAGTAGCTCGAACGCTTTCTGTAACTGCGACAATGAGAACGGGCGTTTCAGAACGTGTATCGGTAATACGGTGTAAGCCGTCTTATTTTTCAGGCGCTCCCTAGCGAGTTGAAGTAGTTCAGAGTGATCGAAGGCGAGTTGTAACTGTTCGATTTCTTCTATTGGAAACCAGCGCGCTTCATTCACTGCCTCAATAAACTCAGCGGTCGGTGCGTATGGGATTAACGCCATGTAGAGTGTGGTAATACTCCAGTGTCTGGGATCGCGGTGGGCATTGCCGATCGTCGACACCTGTTCCAGTAATGGGGCATCGACGCCGGTTTTGGATACCAGCTTCCGGCGGGCTGTTGCGTTAATGTTGCTATCTTTCTTCAAGTCAACGAAACCACCCGGCAGTGCCCAGTAGTCTTTATAAGGGTATTCGTTGCGCTCCACCATAAGCACTTTTAGTTGGCCCTCATGGAGGGTGAAAATAGCTATATCTACTGAGTAAATTGGGGTATCGAACTCTTTCGGGTTATAGCTATCGAGGGACGACTGCTCAGGTGATTCGGGCATGAGAGTTACTTGACAATAGTGGCGATTAGCCAATAATACAGCGCTATCCACGATAAGATCAATTTAGATGGTGGACTCACATGCCGGATAGACCGGCAGTAAGATTATTAACGGCAAGGAGCTTGCTGTATGCCGATAGACAAGAAATTCGATTTTGCGGTCTTTATTGGCCGTTTTCAGCCCTTTCATCAGGGGCATTTACAGGTCATCCAGTCCGGATTAAAGCAGGCTGACAAACTGATCGTGCTGATTGGTTCGTCCTGGCAGGCTCGGAATCCGCGTAACCCCTGGTTGCACAGTGAGCGTGAACATATGATTCGTACCTGCTTGTCAGAAGATGAAAACCAGCGTCTGATCTGCGTTCCCTTGATGGATGTGCCGTACAACGATGAAGTCTGGGTGCGTAACGTGCAGACCACAGTTTCAGGGTTGGTAACCGCTCACTATTCGACGCCTCATAAACCTGCAAAGATCGCGCTGATCGGCCATAAGAAAGATCAGACGGGCTTTTATCTCAGTTTATTTCCGCAGTGGCAGAGCATTGGTGTGGATAACTATCGAAGCATCAGCGCAACGCCTATCCGTGAAGCATTCTTCTCTCAGGGGAAAGAGCAGGAGTTGGGCGCAATGATCAATGACGGACTGCTGCCAGCCCCTGTGGTTAGCTGGCTGGATGAGTTCAGCCGGTCCTCCCCAGGCTACGCACAGATCTGTGAGGAAATCGCCTTCGTTCACAAGTATAAAACGGCCTGGGAGGCAGCTCCTTATGCTCCGACCTTTGTAACCGTGGACGCAGTATTGGTGCAGTCTGGGCATATTCTTCTGGTTGAGCGGCGCGCGAATCCGGGCAAAGGTTTGTGGGCTCTGCCAGGCGGGTTTGTTGATCCGCATGAGCGTTTGTTGGATGCCTGCCTGCGGGAGTTACGTGAAGAGACGCGCCTTAAAGTCCCTGCGCCAGTGTTAAAAGGCTCTATCCGTAAGCAGGCGGTGTTTGATGATCCTTATCGTTCTGCCCGTGGGCGTACTATCACTCACGCTTTCTATATTGAGTTGGAACCCAATGCATCGCTACCGAAAGTGAAGGGCAGTGATGATGCTCGCCAGGCGTGCTGGGTGCCGCTGGGAGACCTGAAACCTCAGGATATGTTCGAAGATCACTATTTTGTGATTCAGGACATGCTGGGTACCGGCTGAGCACTGCTTCGGCACTGCCAGAGCGGGGTTGTGAAAAGATCCGGAAGCTTCTCCGGATTTTTTTGTTGACAATATAGTGGCTGTACGCCACTATGTGTTCATCGGCAGCGGGAACCGCTACCTGACAACGAACAACAACACTGGATAGACCGGCGTTGTTTCATAAAACGACTGGAGGAGCTCCGTCATGAAAAACCTGATTCTGAATACCGATTCTTACAAAGCCTCTCACTTTGCTCAGTACCCACAGGGTGCCGAGTTTGTATCCAGCTACATCGAGTCCCGTGGTGGCGTATACAGCGAGACTCTCTTCTTCGGCCTGCAGGCGTTTATTAAAGAATATCTGACCACGCCAATAACCGCGGCTGATATTGATGAAGCTGATGCAGTTTTCACCGCACACGGTGTTCCGTTTAACCGCGCTGGTTGGGAATACATTCTCGAGACTTATAACGGTTACTTACCGCTCGAAATTCAGGCGGTGAAAGAAGGCACTATGTTGCCGACCGGTAACGTCATGGTTCAGGTCATTAACACCGACCCTAAATGTGCCTGGTTGACCAGCTACATTGAAACTGCACTGCTCCGCGCTGTCTGGTACCCAACAACGGTTGCTACGGTATCGAAAGAATGCCGAAACATTATTGCCCGTTACATGGAAGACACTGCCGGCAGCACTGACGGTATTGAATTCAAACTGCACGACTTTGGCGCCCGCGGTGCGAGTTCTGAAGAGACAGCCGCTTTGGGTGGCGCTGCACACTTAGTTAACTTTTCGGGTACCGATACACTTTCCGGCATTATCGCAGCACGTCGTGCGTACGGAGTGGACATGGCGGGTTTTTCGATACCAGCGGCGGAACACAGCACTATCACGAGCTGGGGCAAAGACGGCGAATCCGACGCTTACGCCAACATGATCGCGCAGTTCGGCGGCGAAGGGCGCTTAGTTGCCGTCGTTAGTGATTCCTATGATATCTGGAATGCCATCGACAATATCTGGGGCGGCGAGTTGAAAGAACAGGTTGAAACCATGGGCGGTACCCTGGTAGTACGCCCTGACTCTGGCGAGCCGGTGGAGATCGTTCCTGAAGCCATTGAGCGTTTAATGGCGAAGTTCGGCTATCGCGTAAATGCAATGGGTTATCGGGTATTGCCAGACTGCGTTCGCTTGATTCAGGGCGATGGTGTTAATGCAGCATCTATCGCGGCGATTCTCGATGCGCTCAAAGTACGGAAAATCAGCGCCGAAAACATCGCTTTTGGTATGGGAGGCGAGTTGCTTCAGAAAGTAAATCGTGACACCCAGAAGTTTGCCATGAAGGCATCAGCGATCAGTATCAATGGTCAATGGCGAGATGTATATAAAGATCCGATTACTGATCCGGGCAAGCGCTCGAAACGTGGTCGCCTTGCATTGGTTCGTGACGATGAAGGTTATCAAACGGTTCGTGAATCTGAACTTGGCAATCGACAGAACGAATTGATCACAGTGTATCGCAATGGCGACATGCTCAATCAGATCACGTTTGATGAAATCCGTGCGCGTGCAGCGCAACAATAAACAGTAAAGGAGTACTGACTATGTTGAATATCCGATATTACAAAGCAGAACCAACGACGTATGTTTTTCGCTATCGAAAAGGCGCAATAAAACAAGAAGGTCGGGGGTTATCCTTCGTATATTTTGAACCCGGTACAACACTGGTTGCCGTACCAATGGCAACGCAGGAAACCCCGTTCATTATGAAAGAAACCACCGCAGACTATCAGGAAGTTTCGGTACAGGGGCAATTGGTTTTCCGTATCAGTGATCCGGAAAAGATATCTGGGATGATGAACTATTCGTTGAATAAAAGCGCGAATGGCTATGTCAGCGAAGACCCGGAGAAACTCAGTAATCGTGTGCTGAATATTGCTCAGGTTATTGCACGGTCTGAAATACAGACTCTGAAATTGCAGGATGCACTTGGGGCCTCACGCCAGTTGGTTGATCTGATTCGTACCGAGATGGCAGCCTCCAATACCCTTGAAACACTCGGTATTGAGCTGGTGGACTTGTCGATTCAGGCGATTCGCCCAGCGCCAGAGACGGCCAGAGCTCTGGAAACTGCGGCGAGGGAAGAGCTGCTGCGAGAAGCGGATGAAGCGATCTATGCGCGACGCAAATCCGCAATCGAGCAGGAACGGACGATCAAAGAAAGCGAGTTACGTACCGAGTTAGCGGTGGAAGAAAAGCGTCGCGAGATCAGTGAAAGTAAGATTGAAGCAGAGCGCGCATTGCAGGAAAAAAGACGCCAGATTCAGCAAGAACAGATGAATGCGGATGTGGCCCTTGAAGTGAAACGAAAAGAACTGGTCGATATGGCGACTGAAAACGAGAAGAAACAGGGAGAGGCTAAAGCCTACGGTATCGAGCAGATGATGCTGGCATTGTCGAAGCTCGACCCTGCGCTTGTTGAAGCGATCTCGAATTCCGGCATGGAGCCAGACCGTATTATCGCTCAGGCATTCAAAGGACTCGCGGGTAACGCCAGCAAAATTGGTCAGCTGAATATCACGCCAGATTTACTGGAAGGTCTGATGCAACGGAGCCGGTCGTAAGGCCGGCCATTGACCGCTGGTAAAGGAGGAAGCCATGAACCGTATCAGTGAGCGTAAGATCATTCTTATCTATCGCGATACGCGATTAGATGAGTTGATCAGACGTTATAACACGCGGGAACAGGTGCGCTTTTATCTCGAAAGTCGTAGTCAATCATTTGCTGACTACGACGAAGAAGATCGCGAAATGAAATCGGTAATACGGGATATATCCAGAGAGCTTGCCTCGCTTGGGCGGGTTCAGCCGTTAGAGCGTAGCTTCTTACCGAATTTTCTTTTCGGCCCAGATGATATTCCTTTGGTTGTTGGTCAGGACGGGCTGGTGGCGAATGTACTGAAATATCTTCAGGGGCAGCCATTAGTTGCTGTAAATCCATTGCCAGAAGTGTTTGATGGAATACTTCTGCCGTTCTCACCCAGCGACGTCAGTGCTGTAGTACGAAGCCTGATTGCTTCTGATGAAATGACGATTAAAAGCGTCAGCCTGGCCCGTGCAGACTTTAACGACGGCCAGTCGATGTTGGCGGTTAACGACTTTTATATTGGCCCTAAACTGCCAGTATCGGTGCGTTATTGTATTGAACTGGACGGCCAGAAAGAAAACCAGTCATCATCAGGAGTGATTGTATCGACAGGTCTGGGAGCAACCGGTTGGATGTCGAGCCTGATCGCTGGCGCTGAAGGTATCAGTGGCAAAGAGATTGCTCCTTTTGCTGGTGATTGGGCTGCACAGGATCTGATGTTTGGTGTACGAGAGCCTTTCCGGTCGAACACAACATCAACAGACATCGTATATGGGCGTATTCAGCCGGGTAAAAAGCTCGTGCTGTCTTCATACGTCCCGGAGGGTGGGGTGGTGTTTTCCGATGGCATAGTGTCAGATGCCATAGACTTTAATGCAGGAACCCACGTAAGTATTCGACTTTCAGAACAGCAGGGTTATTTAGTTTCGCGTTGAGAAATTGAAATAGGTTGGTTCAGTCAGTGGGGAGCAATGGCCCGGAGGATGACAGTCGTCGCAGGCTCCTGGTTTTGAAAAGAGGGTTCTTTCCGTTCGCAGGCTCACTGCGATTGTCTCTCGGGCGTCCTGCCCTCGCCCCTTCGGGCGCAGCCGCGGACCAAATTGCTCCTGGCAATTTGTCGAACCTATCAGAGGTTGTTCGTATCGTCCTGATACTCACCCTGCGGGCTACGCGCAAATCTGTTCCATACAGATTTGTCTCGTCCGACTCGGGCATCGGTGTCTTCGATTACGCTAGCGGAAAATTGAAATAGGTCGCTTCGGGCAGAGGGGGGTAATGGCCCGGAGGATGACCGTCGTCGCAGGCTCCTGGTTTTGAAAAGAGGGTTCTCTCCAGTCGCAGCTCCTTCCGAGTCGAACCTATCAGAGGTTGTTCGTATCGTCCTGATACTCACCCTGCAGGCTACGCGCAAATCTGTTCCATACAGATTTGTCTCGTCCGACTCGGGCATCGGCGTCTATGAATACGGTGTGGTGAAGTTGAAGTGCGTCGCTTCGAACAAAAGGGAATAATGGCCCGGAGGATGACCGTCGTCGCAGGCTCCTCCGTTCTCTCCAGTCGCAAGCTCCTTCCGAGTCGAACCTATCAGAGGTTCTCGTCCTTCTCAGACTTGCGGTTAAATAAAAAAGGCTCCTGAATCAGCACGCGTTGCATGCGAATTCAGGAGCCTTTTTTATTTAATGGCCCGCCCGAGAGGATTCGAACCTCTGACCTCTGCCTCCGGAGGGCAGCGCTCTATCCAGCTGAGCTACGGGCGGTTTACGGTGAGCTTCTCGCCGTAAGTGGCTGCATTGTATATGGTTTTCTTCTGAGCCTCTACTCCCTGCAAAGGAGAGAGGATGCTACTCAGATCAGAGCCGCCGTTTTGATGTGTGCGTACATCTGCATCTGGGGCTCAAGCCCTAGCTGACTGGCAGACTGACGCGTTATCCGGGTGATGAGTTCTATTCTTTCTGTACGAAGCCTGATGATCATCAATGCCGGGTTTGGGTCATGGCGGATGTCTTCAATCTGGCAGGGCAGGCTGTTGCTGATGCTGTTTTCTTTTAACGGCTCATGGCTGAGGCTGATGTCACTGGCGCGTATCCACAGGCGCACGGCATCACCGGGGTTCAGGTTGTTTGCAGGAACGGTGATAAGCGCCGAGCTGCCGGTTCTGATCTGAGCGAGGTGCCATTTCGCGTCGATGCAGTGGACGGTTCCTGTGACGACGGTACCGGCTTCGCGGCTGATATCCCCCGGAAATTTTGGGTCGCTGATGACATCGTACAGTTCCCCCTGGCTGACGACCTCGCCTTTATCAAGTGCAACTATGTAATCGCCCAGGCGTGCGGCTTCGTAGGCGGAGTGGGTTACATAGATGATGGGCAGCTCGAATTCGTTTTTCAGGCGCTCTAAATAAGGAAGAATCTCGTGCTTGCGAGCGTCATCGAGTGATGCCAGAGGTTCATCCATCAGAAGTATGTCGGGCTGGCGTAGAAGCGCTCGGGCGATGGCGGCACGCTGGCGTTCGCCACCCGATAAGCGATCGGGCCTGCGGGACATCAGGTCGGCAATATCAAACAGTTCAATCAGATCATCGCGCTTTGAGGCATTACCCGGGCGTAAGGTATAGCGTTCAGCAAAGTCGAGGTTTTCAGATACTGTCATATGCGGGAACAGGCTGGCTTCCTGAAAAACATAAGCAAGCGGGCGTTCTGCTGTTTTCCGGTAACGCCCGTTACCCTGCCAGTAATCACCGTTAAACCAGATGTCACCGTCGCAGGGCTGAAGCCCTGCGATGGCTCTCAATAGGGTGGTTTTGCCGGAGCCCGATGGCCCGAATATCACGCTCACACCTTTGGCAGGCAGTGTGATGTCTGTACTCAGCTCAAATGGTTCAAGGCGCACCCGCAGGCGCGTGGTGAGTCCGCTTACAGCCATGCTTTGGCCTCTTTATTACCAGGCTGCCGCGCATAGACCCAGAGCAATACTGCGAACGAGAACAACAGCAGAATCGCAGACAGCGTATGCGCTTGAGGGTAAGCGAGCGCTTCCACATGGTCGTATATCTGTACCGAGGCAACGCGGGTTTCGCCAGCGATATTGCCCCCGATCATGAGTACCACTCCGAACTCGCCAACCGTATGGGCAAAGCCGAGCACGCCAGCAGTTATAAAGCCGGGTCGTGCCAGTGGCAGGGTGATATAGCGGAAGGTATCCCAGCGCCCGGCGCCGAGCGTTGCTGCGGCTTCCGCATGACGTGGCCCGATGGCATTGAACGCATTAACGAGTGGTTGAACAACAAAAGGCAGGGAGTAAATCATGGAGGCGATCACCAGCCCGCTGAAACTGAATGCGAGAGATCCGAGCCCGATGGCGTGACTGAATTGTCCAAGCAGGGAGTTTGGGCTGAAAGCGATCAAGAGATAGAAGCCCAGCACAGTCGGCGGCAGTACTAATGGGAGTGCAATAACAGCCTGAACGATGCCTTTAACCTTTGAGCGGTTTCTGGTCTGCGATGTGTCGTCGTCGCTCAACCAAAGTGCCAGAGGCGTGCTGATGATCAGGAGCAGAACGGTGACCACGCTGGCTAGTTTTAAGGTAAGCCAGAGTGCTTCTATATCAGCCGGTGCCAGTAAGGAATCAGTCATACAGGGGATCATACCCGTGTTCGGCTATCCGTGCCTGCACCGCGGTACTGAGAAGGTAGGTTACGAATGCCTGTGCTGCCGGTTTGTTTAGTCCTTGAGCCGTGAGTATGCCTGCTTGTTCCAGAGGCTGGTGATGCTCATCCGGGATAAGCCAGTACTGATCCGAGGATGTCTTTGCTGTTATGACCTGTGACTGCGCGACAAAGCCCGCTGCTGCGTTGCCACTTTCGATAAAGCGATAGGCCTGGCCTATGTTCTCGCCTGTGACGACTTTTGCGGCGGTAAACCCGAAGGCATCCATCGTCTGTTGCGCCGCGAGACCGTAAGGCGCAAGCCGTGGGTTAGCGATGGCTATGGTCTGGTTATTCGCTGTTATCCCGGAGAGTGGGTACTCACATTTTACAGGGCACCAGAAAACGAGCCTGCCAATAGCGTAGGTAAACAGCGCAGGTTCAGTCTCTGGTAGTTGCTTTGAAAGCTGCTTTGAGAGCTTCTGTGCGAGTCGCTGCGGCTTATCGGTATCGGCCGAAAGAAAGACATCAAATGGAGCACCATGGAGTATCTGAGCGTACAGCTTGCCGGAAGAGGCGCTGCTGACTTCAACGCTGTGTCCAGTTGCTTTTTCAAACGCAGGAAGCAGTGTTTGTAAGGTGTACGCGAAGTTCGATGCCACGGCGATACGCAAGGAGTCTGCATGGCCCAGAACAGGCAGGAGCAGGCAAAGAAACGTCAGTGCAAAGCGGATCACAGAAGCCAGGCCTCGAATCATAGAGTCAGTCAGGCATAATAGCGGCTTCTGTATCCAATGTTACAGCCCGTTTTATAACCGATAGCGAGAGAGATTATGCACTGGAATATTTACCTGTCCGGCGAGATTCATACTGATTGGCGCGAGCAGATCATCAAGGGCTGTGAGGCTCTGGAACTGCCTGTGAGCTTTTCGTCGGCCAATACGGATCACGATTCCAGCGATGCTGCCGGTGATGTACTCGGCCCTCAGTGCGAAGGCTTCTGGCGAGATCATAAATCAGCAAAGATTAACGCTATTCGCATTAAGACCTTGATCGAAAACTGCGATATGGCGGTCATCCGTTTCGGTGATAAGTACAAACAGTGGAATGCTGCGTTTGACGCTGGCTTCTGCGCGGCACTGGGTAAGCCCTATGTGACGCTCCACAGTGAAGACATTATTCACCCCCTGAAAGAAGTCGATGGTTCAGCGATGGGCTGGGCCACGACGCCTGAGCAGGTGGTGGAAGTCATTCGCTATACCATTAAGGGGAAGGGCTGAAGTCAGACTGAAGCAAAGCCCGGTAATGGCTGAGTCCTTGGCTTGGTAATTCCGCATTGTGAACACATGTCCGGTTTTGCTACTTGCTGGCTAACTTTCTGACCTGAAGGCGTGCTCTGAGGCGCCTTCAAACCGGACATTCCTGTGCTTTCGTGCGTTTCTCAGTACAGCTTCTTCAGCACCTGATAAGGTTAAAGAAACGTTAACGTAAAATGATTTATGCCCGGTAAATATATTCCTTCATTAGATGTTGCCTTTGGGCTTTCCTCGTACGGCGTTATTGCTGCGGCCGTGTGTGATGGAGAGCTCTTCGCTGTGCTTCCCGGAGAGTGTCGTACCGAACTCCTGGATGAGCTGCTGCATCTGTTTCCCAATATAACTCTGACATCTGAAAAACGCGCCGCGCATGTACTCAGTGATGTACTTCAGTCGGTGGAGTCTCCACGCAGAACTCTGAAAACACCACTGCATATGCTGGGAACGGAATTTCAGTGTCGGGTGTGGCGATATCTGCAAACGATTCCTGTCGGCGAGACCCGGACATATGCCGAGGTGGCTGAGGGTATCGGTCAGCCGGGTGCGGTTCGGGCTGTGGCGAACGCCTGTGGCACCAACAAGCTGGGAATATTGATTCCGTGCCATCGGGTCGTTCGCTCAGACGGTTCTCTAGGGGGGTATCGCTGGGGAACAGAACTGAAGGAACGCTTGCTAGCGCGTGAGCAGGAACTCACTTCTGGTGATTCTTTGCACGATGTGGATAAGTCAAGCCCAAGATTTCAGAATATTTTGTGTTGACGTGTTGTAATTCTGTCGTTCTCTCCGAAAACGGAGATAAGATTATGAAATATATAGGTTTTTCGTAAAAATCTGTTTAAGAATTGATCTCTTTTGGCCTGTGGGTATTCCACAGTATCTGTGGATAACTTTGTGGGAAGTTTGCGGGAAAGGTGCTCTGACCCGCATGGTCACAGGGGCGCTTTCAATCTGGCTGGATTATGAGCAGTGTCGACTCAGTGCTTCGATCAGGGCTTTCTGGCGGAGATGTAGAACAGAGACCAGCGCAAGCCAATTGCGCCATTTGCGTTCGTTTCAAAACCAAGGTGCTCGCGTATGCCTTCTCTCACTTCATTGACGTTCGCCAGGTCAATGCCGAACAAGCGTTTGCAGTAGGTAGCGGCCTCGTGTTCTGAGCTAAATACCCAGTGGTACTCTTCATTGATGGCGGTGACGTCGGTGAAACCTATCTCCTGCAGGGTGCTCAGCGTGCCCTCGTTCAGGTACCAGCCATGATGCCCCATGCTGTTGTGATTCCCCATCCAGCCGTCCAGGAACTTCGCGGTGGCAGACTCTGAGTGCGCATCCGCAATTCTGGCCCAGCCTCCGGGTTTCAGTACCCTGAATAGCTCTCTGAACAGCGGGGTTTTATCTTCTATGTGATGCAATCCTGCGAGGCTGCAGGCGAGGTCGGTAGAGTTATCCTGCTCGGGCAGGTTTTCAAGCTCACAAAGGGTAAGTGGGTGCTTGCTCCCGGAATGCGCTTCTTCTTCAAACAGACGAGCAAATAGCTCGCTGGTCTCGAGGTGGTGGAGGCTGACGTCGTCGGGCAGGTATCGAGCGAGATATCCGCCTCCGGAGGGTACATCAATGATGTGCATGCCCGCTTTCAGAGACATACCTTTAAACAAGGTGGTGAACTCAGCATCTCTCGCGTCAGGCCAGCGCCTCATAGCCTCGTGATACGCGTCAGCACGAGCATTAAAAATGGAGGCGTAATCTTCCGGTGAAAACATAACTACAGTACCGATTTGAACTCTTCGTATTTACCACCGGCTGAGCGCGGGAGGTCGTCTACTTTTTCAACCGTGATATTAAATGGGTGCTGCATAGCATCCTGAATAATTTTGATAGCTTGCTGCTTATTTTCTGGCGAAATTTCCGTTTCAGTCATCACCCGGAAAGTAATGTCATTGACCGCAGTTTGTTCGAGCTGAAATCGCGCTAATGGAAAAATTTCCATCAATGCCATCGGGTTGTACGAAGGCCAGGTTTTGCGGCCGTCAGGATAGGTCAGCAGATTTCGGGTTCGACCAGCGATATGCTTAATAACAGGCAAAGTAATACCGCAGTCGCAGCCCTCCCCCGGAACGGCGTAGTCACCGATTTCATAGCGGATAAGCGGCATGATGTAGTTTTGTAGGCTGGTCACGACCACGCGCCCCATTACACCGGGTGGGCATGGCTGGTTATTCTCATCCAGAATCTCGACCATGCAGCTCTCTTGTTGGATGTGATAGTGATCGTGCTTTGGGCACTGAAGCGCGATGTAACCGATCTCTTGAGAGCTGTACATATCATGAATGCGGCAACCGAACGCTTTTTCTACGATTTTCCGGGTTTCATCTGACAGGTTTTCGCCAAGAGTAGAGATACTCTTGAGGCGATTGATCTTCTTTTCTCGCCGTTGAATCTGGGCGAGCTCAAGTAATGCGCTAGGGTAGGTCAGGAGGTAGTCCGGCTGCTGCTCTGTTAACCAGCGGTATTGTGTGGCCGTCGATTCGGAACTGTTCAGCATGACTGACGGGCCCTGATACCCTAGTGCTGCTGCTGAAGGCCCCCATGTTTTCGAGGCGACGCCCGGATACATGGACTGGCCGGTGGGTAAGAACTTGATGATCGCAATTTTCTTCGAGCAATCACGCCTCGCCCATAAATGATCCTGGGCGCGAGCACAGGTTTACCCTTTGGCGGGTTATAAAACGTCTTTCAAAGGGGCATGCTGCTCAGCTTCCAGGCGTGGCCCAAATTGACTGACAACCTGCGCCGAGGCCGCGCTGGCGAGTCGGCCAGCAGCTGCGAAATCGTGACCATGGGTGATGGCGTACAGGAAGGCACCTGCGAACATGTCACCGGCCCCGTTGCTGTCGACCGCACTCACTGAGTTGGGCGCAATCTCGTGCAGAGTGTTGCCATCCCATGCCAGTGCGCCTTTCGGCCCCAGTGTGATAGCGAACGTATTGGCTACTTTTTTAATGGCTTCGATCGCTGTTTCCAGATCGTCGGTGTCTGCGAACAGCTTTGCTTCCTGCTCATTACAGAACAGCAGATCGACACCGTCGCCGACCATTTCCTGAACCCCCTCTTTGAAGAACTGAACCATCGCAGGGTCAGAGAAGGTCATGGCGACTTTCACGCCGTGCTTACGGGCTAACTCGCGCACCTGAATAGCTGCGGCCCGACTTGGTTCGGAGGTCACCAGGTAACCTTCAATGTAGGCGTATTCAGACTTGGCCAGGGCCCCTTCATCGATATGGTCTGAATGTAGTTCACTGGTAATACCCAGATAAGTATTCATGGTGCGCTCTGCATCAGGCGTTACCATCACCAGGCATTTGCCAGTGACGCCTTCGTCACGGTCGTCGCCGAGGTTGGTATCGACTCCGGCTGCTTTCATATCGGCAATGTAAAAGTCGCCGGCTTCGTCGTTGGCGACGTTGCAGGTGTAGAAGGTTTTCGCACCGAAGTAGCTCGCGCCAATAATGGTGTTGGCTGCGCTGCCACCACAGGCACGCTTTTTAAGCCCATAGCGGGAGGTCAGAGTGTCCAGCATGGACGCCAGTTGATCGGCTTCGATCAGGGTCATCATGCCTTTTTCTATACCTGCATCTTTAAAGAAGGCGTCATCAACTTCGAATTCTTTATCAACCAGGGCGTTGCCGATGCCGTAAATGTGGTAGCTCATAGCGGTTCCATTGTTCGTATATTTGCGGTGAGTGTAACCGAAAGCGGGCCTGGTATCAGGTGAGGGATCGCAGAGAAGGGGCGGACGGGCTATGATGCAACGATGAATAAACTCACTCGCTTCGTCCGGCACCAGAATCGGGTTCGTCATGCTATTTACATGACTGATCGGCATATCATGCGTGGTGTGCGGAAAATCGCTCTGATTCTTCTCAGTTTTATCGCACTGCACATGCTCGCCATGGTGGTGTTTGAAGGACTGTCTGCGTGGCAGGCGTTCTGGTTAACGTTGACGACGCTGACCACCGTGGGATATGGCGACCTTTCGGCACAGACGGTGCCTGGCCAGTTCTCGACCATATTACTTATATTTGGTGTCGGTATTAGGCTGATGACGTTGCTTGTCAGTGATTACGTGGACTATCGAATCGCGCGCCGTGAGCGCATCAGAAGCGGACATTGGAACTGGAATATGGCTGAGCACATTCTCATTATTAATACGCCGAAATATAACCGTGAGGAATATTTCGTTCGACTCGTCACTCAGGTCCGCGAAAGTCGCGACTATGCAGAAACGCCAATTATGTTGCTGAGCGAAGACTTTCGTGACGGTTTACCTGACAGTCTTCGTGAGCTTGGTGTGGTGCATGTCACGGGCCTTGCGAGTCGTCCGGAAGATCTGCAGCGGGCAAATGCAGAGCGCGCCAGGCATATCGTGGTGCTGGCCCGGGATGAGTACTCTTCGGACAGTGACAGTTACACCTTTGATGTTGCCCATCGGTTGTGGGAAATGTCACTGGCCAGTAAAGCGATTGTTGAGGTGGTGGACGATAACAACCGCGCACGTATCCACGACTTAGATATCCGTTCGCTTTTACGACCAATTCGCTCGTACCCAGAGCTGGTGGTACGCTCGATGACGGCGCCAGGCTCCGAAGTCGTGATCGAAGATATGTTCACACACGCAAATGATCATACGGTGCGTTACCCGGTATGGCTGGAGGGTGAGCGTTGGGCGGATTTGGTTAATTCGATTGTGCAGGCGAATGTCGGTACGCCACTGGCGTACATTACGCGTGATGGCGAAGTTATCACACACCCCGATGGTGACCATCATGTGCATGCGCAATCATTGTTGATTCTGGTTCATACGGAACACGTGCCTGAAATCAAGGAAGTTCATCGGGCCATTGAAAATCACTTTAACTTTCGACTGAAAGATATCGAGCGCTGACCTTTATTCGAACAAGTGGATGGCTTGTAAGTCTGCATCAGAATTTTGTCCAGGCATCAGCCAGAGTGCGGTATCACTAAGGGGAGTTTCTGTTGGCAGATCGGGGTTATGCAGATAGAAAATCGTCGACTCGCGGAACCGTGATAAAGGAAATGCGTGGCGGGTTGCCGGGTGTGTTTTCATAAACTCAAGTAATTGTCCGGAAGTTGCGAAATTATAAAGACTTGATTCCAGTGACTTCGCCAGCGCTTCTCTCTCGTACGACATGAAGTAATACATCGGGAATGTATACGAAAGCAGCAGGCGCTCGTAAACGATAAGGTCAGTGCGGTCGGGAGCCTCAAGTTCGCCGTATACTTCAATGATTGACCTTGGAAAATAATGACAGCGCCCCCCTTTGAGCATGCGATACATGCTTTCAAATTTAGCAACACGCTCGACGGTGTAATGATTGCGCTCAAGGATGTCCGAATCCGGCCATTGATCTCCCTGACACGCCACCAGTTTCTGCAATTGTTTTTCTTCGGTGATCTTATCAAAGAGATCGATGTCAGACCGGCGGATTACAGGCACTCTTACTCCAAGCAGTCCGAGAAACAGAGGAACCCTTACTGGTCGATATAGGTTTTCCCGTCGATAACTGGTGCCGCTCCAGGTCACTGTGAGATCCCCGCTGTTCAGTAATAGCATACTGCGTTCCTGCGTGACCGGGCGTTCAATAGTCGAAAGCTGATCGCTGGAGGTGAGCTGGGCGCTTAATAAGTCACGGTAATAACTATGAGAAGCATCCTCCAGGGCTCGAGGTGGCTGAATATAGAGGGTCTCTGCATAGGACCAATACGATTGGATGCTTGCGTAAATAACGATGAGCAGTGATGAAATACGGTGCCAGCCGGCCATGGGAACCTCGGTTGTGCTCTCTTATAGTTTAGCCCAGTTGGATAAATATCACTTAGTGACGGGTGGGATGTCATCTGGATTTACACTCTGACAGCGAATAGCCCTCTGATATAGTGATGCGGTTAACAAAGGTACTCCTCTATGCTCAAGAAATTACTTCGCCATCTCTCTGATGGACACTTCCATTCAGGCGAGGCCCTCGGTGAGGCTATGGGCGTCAGCAGGGCGGCCGTCTGGAAGCAGCTGAAAAAGCTAGAAGAGCTGGAGGTGCCTTTCTCATCTGTTAAGGGTAAGGGGTATCGTTTGCACGATCCGATAGAGCTGCTGGATGAAGACGCGATACGCAGCGTAGTTAGCCAGCGATTGGATTGCCTGGAGTTGCTGCTCGAGGTGAACTCCACTAATACCTACCTGTTTGAGCGCGCATCGGATCATATGGGTAAGCGATACGCAGTTCTCGCTGAAAAGCAGAGTAATGGCCGTGGTCGCCGTGGAAGGCAATGGATCAGCCCGTTTGGTCGCAATATATATTTGTCGTTGCTGGTGTCGTTTTCCGGAGGAATGTCGGCGCTGGAAGGTTTGAGTCTGACGGTTGGAGTGGCCGTAGAAAAGGCGCTCTCGCGGCTGGGGATTGATGGTGTAGGTCTCAAATGGCCCAACGATGTGTATGCCGACGGTCGCAAGCTTGCCGGGATACTTCTGGAGGTCACAGGCGAGTACAACAGTCACTGTCAGGTGGTAATTGGTATTGGCCTTAACTTATCGATGTCGGAAGCCGAAGCACGGGACATAGACCAGCCCTGGGTCGATCTGAAAAGCCTGAAACCCGACTTGTCGAGAAATCAGGTCGCGGGAGTATTACTGGACGAATTGCTGTCCAGTATTGATACGTTTCAACGAGAAGGATTTGCTCCCTTGCAGGAATACTGGTCCCAGAAAGACATTTACCATGATAAAGACGTTGTTATCAGTTCACCAACACAGCAGATCAGTGGCACCGTAAAAGGCGTAAACCGCAAAGGCGAATTGATGCTGAGAACTGAACGGGGTATGGAAATTATCAGCGCAGGAGAACTCAGTGTCCGTCCTGCTGATTGATATCGGGAATACCCGGATAAAGTGGCAAACCCGTCAGCGGGGGGAGATCCTCGCGGAAGGGCATGTCGATAAAAACAAGGCGCCACACTACGCCTGGCCAGACAGCATCGACGAAGTCGCGGTGTCCAGTGTTAGCACCAATGAAGAACTGCGCGAACTCTTCAGTGCGCGCTATGGCAACCGTTTGCGCTGGATTGCACATCCGGTAGAAGGGCATACCGGATTTCATCATTGCTATGCTGATCCAAAGCGTCTCGGTGTTGACCGCTGGCTGGCGATGCTGGGAGCCAGAGCCATATTCAATGATGATCTGCTGGTGGTCGATGCAGGGACAGCACTTACGCTCGACTTACTCGACGAAAATAATCAGCATCTGGGCGGCTATATAGTGCCCGGAATCCAGATGGCTCAGCGTGCTTTATTTGGCGGTACTGATCGGGTCCGGCCATTCAGTGACGAACAGCACGATACGAATCTGGCCCCTGGTAAAAGTACAGTTGCCTGCGTTAAAGCTGGTGTCCTGCATCAGCAGGCTGCTCTGGTGAAGTCAGTCGCTGAGAATCATAAAGACTTCAGGCTGGTGGTTACGGGGGGAGATGGCGCTCAGCTGGCTGATTGGCTGGATAGTGGATATTATCCAAACCTTATATTTGATGGCATGGAATTGTTATGCGCTGGATAGTTTACAGCCTGATCGTAATTAATCTGGGAATCGCCGGGTATTTTATTACGCGCCCTACAGAAGACAGCATTGCCCGCACTCAGGACGGTAACCTCGGACAAGGCAAAACGCTCGTCTTACTGTCTGAAAAACAATCCGGCAATCTGCCAGTGAGTCAGCAACCTGTCCGCCCGGACCCCGGCAAAAAGCTGTGCTATGCACTCGGCCCCTATCTTGATGATCTCAGTGCTCGTGTTGCTCAGGCACGCTCACTTGAGCTGGGTCTTACAGGCTTAATCAGTCAGCATAAAGTGCCGAACCTCAAAGACGCCGAGTTCTGGGTGCATGTTCGGCCGCTGCCGAGTCGCGGTGAGGCCATGACGCTACTGCGTAAGCTTCAGGCGCGGTCGGTCGATAGCTACATCATTACCCAGGGAGACCTGGCTGACGGGATCTCGCTCGGGTTGTTCCGGCAGAAAAGCTCGGCCGATGCTCTGCAAAAGAAAGTGACAGGCTTGGGTTTTGAGGACGTCGCGATCAGAGAAGTCGGAAGTACCACGACAGAGTTCTGGGTTGAGATCCGGGAAATTTCTAAACTGGATGAAACGATGCGCCGTCGTGTTAAAGCGGAAGACCAAGATGTTCAATGGCAAATGGTGAGCTGTCGTCATCAGCCCGCTGACGGATAATCCATAAGTTAATAATAAATAAGCAAAAAAGTTGTTGACAGACCCCGGCCACGTACTGATAATACGCGCCACTTTGGTGGGGTTCCCGAGCGGCCAAAGGGATCAGACTGTAAATCTGACGCGAAAGCTTCGCTGGTTCGAATCCAGCCCCCACCACCATTTTCAGACAGTGAATCACTGTCGAAACAGCCTGGAACGCTGAACTGCCTGGGCTGATTGCGACGCGGGTATAGTTCAATGGTAGAACCTCAGCCTTCCAAGCTGATGATGCGGGTTCGATTCCCGCTACCCGCTCCAATAATTCGCTGATATAGCTCAGTCGGTAGAGCGCATCCTTGGTAAGGATGAGGTCGGCAGTTCGAATCTGCCTATCAGCACCATAATCAAAAAGGTAGACCCTAGGTCTGCCTTTTTGTGTATACGACGAAAAAAACCTGTACCCACAGAAACGAGAGAGACAAGGTTATGGCTAAGGAAACGTTTGAACGTTCCAAACCCCACGTAAACGTGGGTACTATCG
>CAJWBH010000015.1 GCA_913019975.1 Thalassolituus maritimus
AACGAGCCTCAGATGAGGCTCGTTATATGATCCCAAAACTGTGGGACAGCAGTGCCGCAGTGCGGGGCTTTTTTATTTCAGGACAGATCACTGTTTTAATTAACGGTCGTTGTCGACCTTCCAGCTGCTCATCATTTTCTTCATGACTTTAGGAATAACGGTCAGATTAAGACCAATCCATTCGAACGCAGAGCGCGGCTTCGCGTAGGCAGTCATCTTCAGCATAGTTTCGTAGGTCGCTTCGTCGAACGGGAACCACCAGGCATTGTTTTTACTCAGTGTCGGTAAAATATCCCAGTTCACGATTTTTGATTCAGCCACTTCAAGTAAACCGAGGGCGCCATGTGTACGACCAATACCTGACTCTTTCGGGCCACCCCATTCGGTGTTGCTTAATCCATGGGTATACAGATGGTCGTTGACGGTAACCGCACCAGCGTGAAGCTGTTTGGCAACTTTTTTGCCGTGCGCGTTATTACGAGTCCAGACCGATGCTGTCAGACCGTACTGTGATTTATTCGCCAGTTCAATTGCTTCCGCCTCAGAGCTGACTTTCACAACAGGCATAAATGGCCCGAAGATTTCGTCCTGCATGAACTCCATATCAGAGGTCACGTCAGTCAGTAGGGTCGCAGGGAAGAAATAACCATTCTGGTTGCCGACGGCCTGAGACTGAGCTGCGATCTGAGCACCATTATCCAGCGCCATCTGAAGCTCTTTTTCGAGCTGCTGGAATTGCTTTTCGGTGGTTACTGAACCCATATCAGCGTCATGGCCGTTATCACCGTGGCGCAGTGCTTTGGTCTTAGCAACGGCCATTTTGATGAAATCGTCATACACTTTTTCGTGTACATAAACCCGCTTCACGCCACCACATGACTGACCCGCGTTCTGGTAGGCAGCCCACATGCCACCGTTTACGGCACGTTCGATAGGTGCATCTTCAAGAACGATCATGGCATCGTTACCGCCAAGCTCAAGACTACACGGTACAAGATACTCTGCACATGATTTCATAACCTGCTTACCCGCGAAGGTAGAGCCGGTGAAGAATATTTTATCCGCGCCGTTCTCAAGCATGGATGAAAGAACTTTTGAGCCGGAACCAACAACATGAGTAAACAGGCCATCAGGTAAGCCTGATGCTTTAACGACGCGCTCAATGGCTTCGCCGACCATAGGCGTCTGGGCAGCCACTTTAAGCACAACTGCGTTACCTGCCATCAGGCCCATAACAAGCTCACCAAACGGGATGCTGAACGGGTAATTCCATGGGCTGATGATGCCGAGTACACCGATTGGCTGAAAAACGCGCTTCGACCATTTGTTGAAGAACATCATGGACGCAGGAGGGAGCAGTTCATCTTTGAGCACTTTAGGCGCGTTCTTCGCGTACCAGGTACAGCTCATGATGGATGGAATAACTTCAGTATTCAGGGCATCAATTTTCAGCTTGCCATTGTCCTGGCTGATGATGCCTGCAAGTTCATCTGCGTTATCACGAATGTAATCTGCCATTTTCAGAACGTAAGATGCACGCTCTTTATAAGAAGTCTGTGCCCAGATTTTCTGAGCATCGCGCGCCCGATTAAACACCGTGGTGAACTCTTCCTGAGTTGTCAGTGGCAGACGACCAATTTCTTCAAGAGTCGCTGGATTAATACTGACTTCATACGCCACGTCTGGATTGGCTACATTCATGGTGAAATACCTGTGCGGGTTTCTGTAACTTTTGACGGCCAGATGTTAGCACAGTAAACCCGGCGCTGAACAAGTCGGTTCCGGCCTTGCAGAGCAGGCTAAATGAGCCAGTCTGTCGCTATGTCACTCGGAAGAGACGCCTTGGGAGCGGCGACTTACGACGCGCAGCCTCAGCAGCAGACAAACTGCTGCACAGCTTAGGCCGGCAATGAGTCCGATCCAGAACCCGGCGGCCCCCATCGGTTCTGCGAGCCCGTAAGCAAGGTACCAACCGGTACCAAAGCCAATGATCCAATAAGACAGGAAGGTAATGAGCATGACTACGAAGGTATCTTCGTAGGCCCTGAGCGCGCCAGCAGCAGCGATCTGAATTGCGTCGGGGATCTGGAATATCGCCGCGTAAATCAACAGGGCAGCGCCGATTGAGACAACGGCTGGGTCTGGGGAATAAAGATTCGCGATAATGCCAGCGCCAGACAGAATGACTGCGGCATTAAAGAGAGCCAGCAGCAGGTTGAGCTTTACTCCCAGCCAGGCACACTGTCGAGCAGGGCTGAGCGCTCCTTCGGGTGCATTGTTCTGCTGGCCGAGATGGTGACCCACTCTGACCGTTAACGCCATGCCAAGGCTGAGAGGCAGCATAAAGGTCACCGATGAGACGTTCAGTGCTACCTGATGACCTGCGACGATGACGGGACCTAAGTCGGTCAGGAAAAGGGCAATAACGGTAAACAGGCTGACCTCAAAAAATATGGCCACACCGATGGGAAGTCCAACACGGCTCAGGCTTTTTACATGGTCGCTGACGGTTGAGCGATAGAATGACAACAGGCGTATGCTTTGCTCGGCCCGATAGCGTCGGCAGTCCCATTGCAGCGCCCAGGTCATAAAGCAGACGACGATCGCGCTTCCGATGCCGCAACCGATACCACCCAGTTCCGGAAGGGGCCCCCAGCCATAGATCAGTGCCGCATTCACCGGAATATTAAGTATCAAACCAATCAGCATGATGCGGGTAACGTGATGGGCCTGGTCAACAGCTTCGGCATGGAATCTGAGTGCGAGGAATATTCCGGATATGGGCATCGCGGTTGCGATGGCCAGTAGATAGTATTTCGCAGTTGTTGCCGTATGCGCATCGTCAATCCAATAGGGAAGAGCTACAGCAATGGCGGCAGTAATACCGCCGAGAATGACGCCCGTCAGAAGCCCGAGCGATATGCCCGAAGCCAGCAGGGATTGTATGGCGGATGACGCCGATGGACCTGAACGTGCTTTGGCGACGGCCGGTGAGAGAGCAACGAGAACGCCTGCGAGAAATAGCCATATTGGCGTCCAGACGGCACTGCCAATCGCGACGGCGGCGAGATCACGGGTGCTCACGTATCCCGACATGACGGTATCAATGGTGCCCATACCGACCTGCGCGAGCTGTGTAAGAAGAATCGGGCCCGTAAGTTTAAGAATCGCTTTGAGGTCTGATGCTGGTTGCTGGTGGTAAGAGGTAGAGTGTGCGGTAGACATAGCGAAACAGAGGCTGAACCGTATAATTGACAGGCGCGGCTATTGTGCCTGTGCTTGATATTGAATAACAGAAAGAAAATGAACCTGCTAAAACAACCCGACGTCATCGAACTTTTGCCGGCCGATCTCGTATCTATTTTTGATCGGCTTTTCAGCGTCTCTGAAAACACTCGCCTGGTCTCAGGTGGTGGTGAGCCTGAATATCTCCCAGCGGATACTGAAGTGCCTTACCATAGAGTTATTTTCGCCCACGGCTTCTACGAATCTGCGCTGCATGAAATTGCACACTGGTGCATTGCGGGCGCTGAAAGGCGTAAGCTAGTTGATTATGGTTACTGGTATGAGCCCGACGGCCGTTCTGCTGAGCGCCAGAGAGAGTTTGAGCAGGTCGAAGTAAAACCTCAGGCATTGGAGTGGATACTGTCAGAGGCCTGCGGACGCAAGTTTCACATCAGTACTGATAATCTGGATGGCGACCCCGATGCGGTGGAGCTGGGGCGGCAAAAATTCCGTGGTGCCGTAGTCAAACAGGCGACATGGTATCTCAAAAACGGGCTGCCAGAGCGTGCTGAGATACTAAAAGAGGCGCTATTGGATTATTATCACCGCCATACACTATTTGGTACGCATCTGTTTGTGCCAGAAAATATCTGAACGGAGATAGGTTTGTTAAAGAAACTGTTCAAATCCAACGCCTCAAAGCCGGCGCCGGAATCGAAGAAGCCCGCAGCTGCTAAAAAGGCCCCGGCTCAGAAAAATAAGCCAACGCAAAATGCCAAAAGTCATGGCTCTAAGCGCAACGCTGGTGGTGATAAGGCCACGGCACAGAATAAAAAGCCTAAGAAAGAAGTGATCGAGACTCCATGGAGTCTCTCGGATTTCAAAGTTGAGCCTCAGGAAGGAAAAACCCGTTTCCACGATCTTCAGCTGCCTGATTCTGTGATGCGCGGTATCCATGAGTCCGGGTTTCAGTATTGCTCACCGATTCAGGCGGAGAGCCTGCCAGCAGCGCTGACAGGTCGTGACATGATTGGTCAGGCGCAGACTGGTACGGGTAAGACAGCCGCCTTTCTGCTGACGATTTTCAACCGTCTCCTGACTGTCCAGCCGGAAGAGCGCTTCGCCAGTGAACCTCGTGCTCTGATTATTGCACCGACTCGTGAGCTGGCACTGCAGATTGGTAAAGATGCGGAAGCACTGGGTAAATACACCGGTCTGAATACTGTCACCGTTGTCGGTGGTATGAACTATGATTCGCAGCGCAAAATGCTGCGGGATCATGTGGTCGACGTACTGGTAGCGACACCGGGCCGTCTGATCGACTTTATGCGGAGTCAGGATGTGTTCCTGGATCAGGTTGAAGTGCTTGTCCTTGATGAAGCTGACCGCATGCTCGACATGGGGTTCATTCCTGATGTGAAGCGGATTGTCCGTGGGACACCGCCAAAAGAATACCGTCAGACCCTGCTGTACTCCGCAACTTTCAATTTTGATGTGCGTATCCTGATTGATCAGTGGACCACGAACCCGATGAAGGTTGAAATCGAGCCGGAGCAGGTAACGACTGATCGTGTTGATCAGAAACTATATCTTTGTGCCGACTCAGACAAATATAGCTTGCTGGAGCGGGTCCTGAACGAAGAGAAGCCAGAGAGACTGATCATCTTCGCCAACCGTCGCGACCTGACCCGTAATCTGTGCGATAAACTGAACAAGAACGGCCACGTTGCTGTTCTCCTGTCTGGTGAAGTCAGCCAGGACAAACGGGTCCGTACACTGGAGCGTTTCCGTGACGGACGGGTAAATATCATGGTTGCCACAGACGTTGCTGGTCGCGGTATTCACGTTGACGGTGTCAGTCATGTTATTAACTACACCTTGCCGGAAGATCCGGAAGATTACGTTCACCGTATCGGCCGGACGGGCCGGGCAGGTGCCAAAGGTGTATCGGTGAGCTTTGTGTCAGAGGATGATGCGTTCGTACTGCCGGACCTCGAAAAATACCTCGGCACCAAGCTGGAACTGACGCAACCCTGAGGATTAAGGCTGGGTATGTGCTGGCGGGTATTTCTGTCTTTCGTACTATTGGTTCCAGTGACCTACGCGCTGGAACCGCAGGACGCAGCAAGTTATTTTGCTATCGAGGCGGTAACGCCTCAGCAGGCTGAACTGTGCCTGGAATCTATGAGGTCCCCGCTGATTCATAACAGCGAAGGCGACCATGTGAATTCGTACTATTACTTTGGCGTTCACAATGATCGGACACTGATTGGTCTTGAGCGGGTAAAGGGGGCGGATTATTCCCAATATTTCAGCTTGCTGGTGTTTGATCAGACCACGTTGCTTGGCTACTACCGCAATATTGCCAGCCTACCGCTTTTTATTGAGCCGGATGGGCAGCTATCCTTTCCGCGCGGTGTTGAACTGGCGGACACCATATACATTGATCAGGATGAATTTCCGGCTCTTTGCCTCGCCGGGCAGCCATGCGTCGATTGGGTATCAGTCGGTACGCGGTGTGAGCTGAGCGCGGATTGATTGCTCCAACCAGCTCGGATCGTCCGCGGGTAAGTCGTGCCCCGCAGAAGGGTGTGTGAACAAAGGCTTCTTCCAGCGATGCGCAATGCGCGCTGTACACCCCGGTTTAACTAACCTGTCGCCTGCCGCATTGTAAAAGAACACGTCATGGACTGGGGCACTGGTCGGGCCTTTGTAGCGACTTGCGGCGATCAGTTGCACGAATACGTTACGCCAGCGCAGCGGGTGTTCATCTGCAAAACGAACCCATGGGGCAGATTCACCAGCGGTAAGTGCGCGGTTTATGGTCAGATCAAAAATGGTCCGCTCGAGTCGCAGGCGGTCGCCAAAACAGAATAGCAGCCTGAAAAATGACACGGCCGTCATACGCTCCCACGGATAAGACATATTGGCGAGGCTGGTATTGATCAGATGGAGTGATTCAATCTCGTCTGGGTACTGGCGGGCCCATTCTGCAGCAATCATAGCCCCCATAGAGACAGCAATTACCGTTATCGGCCCCTCGTGCTCAGCGCGAACCTGTGCGCGAATGTTTTCCATCATAGACGGAATGTCAGAAGGGGTTGTCTGGGAGTACTGATAGCCATTGCCTGGCAACTCAGGTTGAATAACCTGAAAGTCCTCTGCAAACCTCTCCGGAAATTCCAGCCAGTGATAACGGCTGCGGATCAGGCCCCGAAGAAAAACGAGTACAGGTTTATCAGAGGACGGCTTCAAGCGTTTATCCTGTTACCAGATACGGAAGAAGCGGTGGACGCTGAACTGAATCAGAGTGCCTGCATCGAAGTCGCCACCCAGATTAGTGCGTTCCAGGGTCAGGCGGTAATCCCAATGATTCCAGGTTCTGGCGGCTCCTACTCGGAAGTGCCAGTAATCGTCAGCCGTCGAGCTGCCGAAGTTCGTCGTTTCGTCGGTACCGTCTAAGCGATGATTGGCGCCGTAGAGTTCGATTGAAAAAGACCCGGTCTGAAAGGTGTAGGCTGTTTCGAGGGTATGCAGGTTGTATTCGCTGCCGTAATAACCGTCTGCCGCCCGGTATCCCAGAGTCAGGTTGTTGTCCCACAACAGACGAAGTGCTGTTTCGTTGTATGCATCACCTTTTTCTTCAGCGTCACCATGGAAAGTGAAGCGCGTCAGGCTGGCATCAACAGACCATGCTCGCCAGAGCGGCAGGTTAGCACCGCCATACACATCCCATTCGGAGTGCAGGCTATCTGCGCTGCCGTGGTCTACGTTACTGCCCCAGGCGCCAGCATAAAACCCTGAGTTATGGGTGGCCGTCATGCCTGCCTGCCAGGCGGCTTTGCCGCTGGTCTGGCTTATGCCGTCACGCACAAATTCAGAGGTGACTCCAAGGTCGGCGGTAACATCAGCCAATGCGGCATGGTGACAGGTCAGTAAAGCGGCTGACGTGAGTGATACAAGCAGGTATTGCAGACGTGGCATAAGGTTACGAAATCCGTCAGATACATCAGGCGCCTAGTGTAGCGGAAGCGGCGCTCGCTTCACACTGCCGGTGTGATATTTCCGCTCATTCCCGGATACCAGCGTTCAAGTGCAGACTGAAGGGCTCTCGTCTGATCTGCCGCTGATTCAGGCGCCCACTGCGGCATGGTCCGAGCAGCAGACATCAGAAAGTCGAACAGAACCAGATGCCGACGCAGAATCCGCTGTTGGCGGTGGGGTAATACCGGGTTAAACAAACCGTGATAACGCAGGAGGTGTCGTGGGTTTTTCTTGACCCAAAGCCAGGAGCCCATTTCCAGAGTGATAGGAATAAAACAACCTTCTGGTTGCATCGCCCGGTAATCATCGTAGAGGTAATCCCACATGTCACCGTTGGTGGTATAGCTGTGCGCCTGCGGCTCAAACAGATACTGCTCGTGGCTGGGGAAGCTGTGTTCAAACAACTCAGTCAGCGTATGGGCAGCGCCTATTCCGGGCCATGGGGCAGTGCTTTTAGCGTATGGAAACCAGAGCCGGTCGCGGGTGCCGAAGCCAGAGTGGCAGTCGAGGCTGATGCAGTATTTCTGATCGCGCAGAGCATGATGAATGGCGTCGCTTAGCGCTTGATTCTCGGGCTCCATCGGGCGGCCAGGTTTGCCGCGGTACCAGGGCAGAGCGGAACTGATACGTTGGCCGCCCACCAGCCATGGGGTTTTGCCCTCGGCTTCGACCGGCGCATTGCGCATCAGATCCACACCGTTAGGGTTGCAGCGCGTATTCTCAGCCATGCCACCCGGGTTAACGATAGGGATGATTAATAGCCTGAGGTGTTCAAGTTGATCGCGAATAACAGGGTCCCAGTGCAGACGACGCACCAGGCTCTTCATAAATGACAGAATGACCTGGGTGCCAATGCGTTCGACGCCATGTACACCGCCAACCAATGCCAGCACCGGAGCATCTTTAGCAGTACTGCCCATTTCAAGAACATAGAAAGGAAGATGTTCACCCTTGTGCTGTATGTGAGCAGGTACACGAATCCGCATGTACTGTTTGCCCTCTTCGATGAGGGACTCAAGTTCTGCCAGTTCTGGCAAAGCCGCGTTAAGGCGGGAAATGCGTTGAATCACGTTGAGGTGAACCTTATGCTCTTTGGCCTTTTGACTATATCTAACAGGTTACACCGCCAATGAGAAGCTTCCAGTCAACACCGGTGGACATGCCTGACAAACTGCGCGTTCGTCGTTGGCTGACTACTATCTGGCCCTTTCTGCTGGAGTATCGCGGTCGGGTCATCGGGGCGATGATTTGCCTCTTGTTGGCCAAGCTGGCCAGCGTGGTTATGCCATTTTTGCTCAAGTATCAGGTCGATCATCTGGATGCAGCTGGCACCATTGGTGAGAACTGGTGGGCGGCGTTCCCGCTATTACTGTTGCTGGCTTATGGCACCGTGCGGTTTATGACCGTGTTTGCCGGGGAGCTCCGTGATCTGCTGTTTGGTCGGGTCGCAGAGCGGGTGATGCGCAGAATGTCACTGGCGTTGTTCCGGCATCTTCACAGCCTGAGTCTTTCGTTTCACCTGGATCGTCAGACGGGTGCATTGCAGCGTGATATTGAGAGAGGGACTAACGGCATTTCGTTCCTGATGCGTTTTCTGATTTTCAATATCCTTCCGACATTTCTTGAACTCGGTCTGGTTATCGTTCTTCTCTTAATTAATTACCCGCCTGTGTTTGCCGGGATCACCCTGGTGGCCGTTGTTCTGTACGTCGGCTATTCAGTGAAGGTCACGGAGTGGCGTACGCGCTATGTGCGGGAAGCCAATCAGATGGACTCATCAACGCATGCCCGGGCGCTTGATAGCCTCCTAAACTATGAGACGGTTAAGTACTTCACCGCGGAAGGGCGGGAGTCGGCTGACTACGACGGTTCACTTGCCCGCTGGGAAAAAGCCCGACGAATGAACCGCTTGTCGCTGTTTACCCTGAACAGTGGTCAGGCGCTTATTATTTCAGTCGCCATGGCCTGCATGTTGATGTCAGCAGCGCACTATGTGCTCATCGGGGAGATGACGTTGGGTGACTTCACGCTGGTGAATGCCTTTATGTTTCAGCTTTTTTTGCCTCTGAACTTCCTTGGCTTTGTTTATCGCGAGATTAAGGCGTCGGTCGCTAATATTGAGAGGATGTTTGTTCTGCTCGATATTGAAACCGACGTGCCCGATAACGCCACCAAAGGCCTGAATGTGACTCGCGGTGAGGTGGTGTTTGATCGGGTCGGTTTTGATTATGGCAACGGTCGGCAGGTGCTTAACGATCTGAGCTTTTCTGTGCCCGCAGGAAAGACGCTCGCGCTTGTTGGCGGCAGCGGCGCGGGTAAGTCAACGATAACCCGGTTGCTGTTCCGTTTTTACGATGTGACATCCGGTCAGATACGTATTGACGGTCAGGGTATAACCGATGTTTCTCAAACGTCGTTGCGGCAGGCCCTGGGCATCGTTCCGCAGGATACCGTCCTGTTTAATGACACACTGAGAAATAACCTGCTTTATGCCTGCCCGGATGCCAGCGAGGCAGACCTGCAGGACGTTATACAGATGGCAAGTCTGGACAGGCTGGTTGCAGAAAATCCAGCCGGTCTGGAAACCGTCGTGGGGGAGCGAGGGTTAAAGCTGTCTGGTGGTGAAAAGCAGCGCATTGCCATCGCCCGAATGCTACTTAAAAGACCCGCCATTATGGTCTTTGATGAGGCGACTTCATCGTTAGATTCTGAAACTGAGCGCAGCATTATGAAAGAGATTCGCAGGGTGTCCGAAGGGCATACCGCGTTAATCATTGCGCACCGTCTATCGACGGTTGTCGATGCCGATGAAATTGCGGTTCTCGAAAACGGACAGATCGCAGAACGTGGCAACCACAGAGAACTTCTGGCAAAGAACGGTCGTTACGCGGCGCTATGGCAGGCTCAACAAGCCTCTGGGGAGATTGGCTGATGCATCTGCTGTTAATCGATGCGATGAATCTGATACGCCGGGTCTATGCTGCGGTGGAAGACTCTGAGTTTGCGGCTGAAGCAACCCGCAATAAAGTGATCGATATCATTGGTGCTAACGTCCGGGGGCGCAAAGCCACGCATCTGTTGATGGTGTATGAGGATCAGGAGCCGACCTGGCGTCACCGCATCTGGCCAGAGTATAAAGCCGGGCGTTCGCCCATGCCTGAAGCGCTGGCCAATGATCTTTCTGAGATGCGAGCGGATCTTGAACGCAGCGGTATTCATAGTTACCGCATGTCGGGCTGGGAAGCGGATGATGTGGTTGCAACGGTGGCGGACCGGGCTGCCCGTAGCGGCCTTCAGGTAACCATTCTGTCGACCGATAAAGGCTTCTGCCAGCTGGTGTCAGAACGTATATCTGTACTTAATCACTTTGATCGATTTCTCTGGAATGAAGAAGCTGTGCACCAGCGCTGGGGACTGGCACCTGCTCAGTTGACCGACTATTGGGCTCTGTGCGGTGATCAGACAAATCATTTGCCGGGCGTGCCGGGCATCGGTAAGAAGGGCGCCGCTCAGGTTCTTGATCTCTGTGGTAGCCTGGATCATGCGATCGGCTGGCCAGAGGTATTGCCCGAACGTCTTTCAAATGCGCTGGAACAGGGCATCCCTTCGGCGATCCGGACTCGTGTTCTGGCGACCCTTCGAACCGACCTCGAGTTAGGGATCAGTCTCTCTTCATTGAGGGCAAAGTCGTGATCGGCTAAACTTGCCCGCCATTTTGACAGGCCTCAGCGGAGCAGATATGTCTTCTCAGATAAAAGTTCGTGGATTCCATATTGATGTGTACCAGCACGTTAATAACGGGCGCTACATGGAGTTTCTGGAAGAAGCTCGTTGGGAGTTTATGGATCACACTGGCTTTGCCGAAAAAATCGCTGCGCTTGGGCTTTCGATGGTGGTGGTAAATACTAATATCAACTACCGCCGCCCTGCGGTTATCCATGATGTTCTGGACCTCGGGATTCGTGTGGCAAAAATTGGCGGCAAAAGCGCGGTTTTTGAGCAGACAGTAACCCGCCAGAAAGATGGTGTAACTGAGATGGTGGTCGACGCCACGGTGACCTTCTGTGTGATGGACCCGGTGGCCGAGAAGGCTGTTCCGCTCGAAGGTGAGATCCGGACTATTCTTGAACAGGTTGCAGAGGAAGCCGGGGCATGAACCTTGATGACGTGATGGCAGAGATTAATCAGTTCCTGCTATGCCCAACACCGTCCGCCTGGATTGATGTTGCTCTCGAAAATCAGGAATTACTGCTGATTGACCATGCTAACTGTGAAAAAAAAGCAGCCTCGACAGCAATGAATCTTCTGTACCGCTACATTGATCGCGATGACCTTCTAAAGAAAATGAGCCAGCTCGCGCGCGAAGAGCTGCTGCATTTCGAACAAGTGGTTGGCATCATGAAGGATCGCGGTGTCAGCTATCGTCATGTGTCGTCGTCACGTTACGCTTCTGGGTTGCGCGAACTGGTTCGCAAGGGCGGAGAGGATGAGCTGGTCGATGTGCTTATCTGCGGCGCTTTAATCGAAGCGCGTTCCTGCGAGCGGTTCGCGGCGCTGGTACCACACCTCGACGAGGCCTTGGCCAAATTTTATCGTTCCCTGCTTCGCTCAGAGGGGCGCCACTACCAGGACTATCTGGAACTTGCCAGACAGTATGCGGGAACAGATATCCAGTGGCGGATTGACGAGTTCCGTGAAATCGAGCGTGAGCTGATTATGAGTCCGGACCCGGAATTCCGTTTCCACAGCGGCGTTCCTGCCGCCGCTTAATCCTGACAGGCGCGAATGATCTTGATGCAGATATCGGTTTCGCGCTGATACGTCGCTTCATCAATAGCGCCAGCCTTAAGGTCCCGACTGGCTTGCTCAAGCCGCGCCTCTGCGTCTTTTAAGTCGGTAAACATGCGGTTGGCTTCAAGTGCTTTTAAGGTTACTGCTGCAGTCATGGGTGGGCTCCTCAGGACGTTCTGATGTCACAATCAAACTAGACTCCCTCTCAGAACTGCACCAGTAGCTATCGTTCCTAAGACCTGCAATGATTACAATTTCTTTAACAGAGTGATCGCAAAGTGAACAAACTCCCGTTAGATGGCGCAATCTGCGCTGGGCATTCATTGGACACCCGGCAGGTAGCTGGACTGGCTACCTACGATTGCATTGAGGGTGAAGGAGAACCGCTTCATTTTCTTCACGGCAACGGTTTTTGCGGACTCACGTTAGCTCCCCTGGCAGAAGAAGTTACAGATGGAAGTCATCCCCTGCTGTTCACTGATTTACCAGGACATGGCGCCTCAGGGGGGCCGGATGTCAACGCACAGCCAGACTGGAATGATATGGCTGACCGCGTTGCAAACAGTATCGCCGCTCGCATTGACAGGCCAGTAACGGGGATAGGTCACAGTATGGGTGGTGTGGTGACGCTGCTTGCCGCAGCGCGTTATCCTGACTTGTTTTCCCGAGTTGTGTTGCTCGATCCGGTTCTGTTCAGCCGCGAAGTTATTTTTTACCAAAGACTGATGAGAAAAACAGGGCTGTGGCAACGAACGTCTCTGGTACGCTCGGTCGCCCGGCGTCGTTCGGACTGGCCGTCTGTGGATGCATTGAAAACAGACCTGTCGACCAAGTCGCTATACCGGAACTGGACTCCTGGAGCACTGGACGCATTTGCTCACTACGGAACTCGTACAACCGAGGCAGGTGCACTAACACTGGCCTGCGACCCTCGTTGGGAGGCCTCCATTTTTGGCTCTTACCCGCGTGGTCTCTGGCAGGCAGTCAGAACGGTCAGTGTGCCGGTCGATATTGTTGTCGCCACACGTTCATATCCATTTATCCGTCCAGCAGTAAAGCGTGCCGTGGGCCGGAATAAGCGTATTTCGCAACATGTATTTGATGGTGGTCATTGCTTTCCTATGGAAGCGCCAGAGGCCGCAGCGGTGCAAATTAATGACATATTGGTCGATTCCGGCCGGGGGCTATGAAAACCTTTGTCAATTTGCGCGCTCTGGGCTAAGGTGGTTTTTACTTGGGCAATTAAGTGAGTTTCGAGTAGGACCCTATGAACATGGAGATTCAGGCAGCCTTAGATGTTGCCGATGAGACTGATTCCTTCCTGCAGATCACGGATGTGATCTACGACAAAGAAGCCGAGAATGGCTATGACTCCCTGAATGAAGCAGAGAAAACTGTCTTCTGTCTCGATCAGTTGCTGAGAGAGATGGAGAACGGTGGTTTCGTGCAGTTCGTTCACCACGAAGCAGGCGCTAAAGCGGAAGACACGCTCGAAGCACTTGAGCGTATTAAAGCGCCAGTGTCGGCTGGTCTGCTTGATCAGATAGTCGATCTGTTTCCTGATCGTAATATTCCTTCAGATGAAGATGATCGCATTGATGCTTTCGATAATATCGAAAGCGAACATGCTGATAAAATCGCAGCTCTGGATGATCGTTTCTACGACAGCGGTGAAAATCTGGTCGGGTTGACACTGCGATTTGTTCAGAAAAACCTGCGTGAGTTTCACTGATCAAACAGGTGGCAAGGCTGTTTATGAGGAGGGGCGCTTGGGTCAGTATCGGCGCGAGTTGAGGCTTATCTTGTAATATCGAGGGCAAACGCTGAAACTATGTAGCAGCAATAAAGGGATTGCCTATGATTATAAAAATGGTCTCATCGTGTTTTTTGTGTACAGCGCTGGCTCTCTCTGCCTCCGCTGCATTAGCAGATGTAAAGCTCAAAGGTGTATCTGTACCAGAAGAGGTTACTTTTTCTGGTCACACTATGGTTTTAAATGGTGCCGGTGTTCGGTCTCGTTTTTTCATCGATGCGTATGTCGCCGCATTGTACCTCCCGGAAGTTTCGACTGACGCAGACGGGATTCTTGCCTCCGGAAGTCCGCTGGATATCCGTGTCGTTATTATTTCGGACCTGGTGACCGCTGATCGTTTTGCAGAGTCTGCAATGGACGGCTTCGTCAGATCTACCCATGGAGACCTGGGTCCGATACGTCCTCAGGTTGAAACTATGATCAAAACCTTCCGGAACTCTTTGTCGGTCGGCGATGTCTTTGATCTGGTTTATAACCCCGACGCCGGAACCGAGATTTATCGTAACGGTGAGCTTCTTGAAGTTGTTGAGGGGCTGGATTTCCGTTCTGCAATGGCTGGTATCTGGCTCTCTGATGACCCGGTGCAGACCAGTCTTCGGGAAAAAATGCTGGGTCTTTGAGCCGGAACAGGGCTTTGAGTGCAGAAAATAGTGCAAAGGATTGCTAAATGACAGAAACAGAACTCACGCGCTCGGGAAGCGATCTGTTACCTGACGAAATACCCGTTCTGGTTGTTGATGACGACCAGTCGGTACTCGATGTTACGAGTCTTGTTCTGTCCCGCTACCGTTTTGAGCAGCGACCTGTCACGGTCATTCAGGCCAGGTCTGCGGCGGCAGCGAAAGATATTCTGTCATCCCGCGATGATATTGCAGTTCTGTTTCTCGACGTCGTCATGGAAGAGGATGATGCCGGCCTTAAACTGGTTGAATGCATTCGCGAAGAACTCAATAACCAGAAGATCCGGGTTATTCTCCGTACCGGTCAGGCTGGTTTCGCGCCAGAATATCGGGTTGTTCAGAATTACGATATTAATGACTACCTCGCCAAAAGTGAGTCCACGCAAGAGCGTCTCTACGTTTCCCTGACGACAGCGCTTCGAGGATACCGGGATATTCTGTTGTCCGAACATTTTGCCACGCTGGCGATGAATGCTGAACGTGAGCGTGAACTTGTCAGCGAAGCTCTGGAAGAAAAATCGCGATTCCTTGCACACCTCAGCCATGAGGTACGTAATCCTCTGACTGGTATGGTTGGCATTATTGAGTTGCTCGGCGATGCGGATGAAACGGAGCGTACAGAGTTGTTGCAGGGGCTCGAATTTACGACACAGACTCTGCTGGGTGTAGTTGATGACGTGCTTGATGTGGCTAAAATTGAAGCGGGTAAGTTCCGACTGCAGGAATCCGCATTTAATGTTCGTTACTGGCTGGAAAAAACAGCGTCAACCTACGAAGCGATTTTACGCCAGAAAGGAATTCGTCTGGCGTGTGAAGTTGCTGAAGATATTCCCCTCAACCTGATTGGTGATCAGGCCCGGTTGCGTCAGGTTTTATCTAATTTTCTCAGCAATGCTGCGAGATTTACGCCTACGGGTGGCCAGGTCGCGGTGCGACTGAATGGAGCCCGAAATGGTGAGCAGTGGACCCTGTTTGTATCGGTCAGTGATACAGGGATCGGTATTGCGCCAGATCGTCTGACTTCTGTGTTTAAGCCCTATGTTCAGGAGACTGCAGCTACTGCAGAAGTGTATGGTGGAACAGGGCTTGGCCTGAGTCTATGTCATGACCTGGCTTCACTCATGGGTGGGAGTGTCGGTGTGACCAGTCGTCAGGGAAAGGGGTCGACGTTCTGGCTGGAGGTACCGCTTGGCATTGATAGCTCGCTGGTTACGGGGAGCCAGGACCGGCCGGCTTATAAGGTTCTCGTGTGTGAAGACGACGCAACCAATCAGAGAACCATGCAGGTAATTCTGGAAAAAAAAGGTCTGGACGTTGATGTCTTTGATAACGGCCGGGAGCTTATCGACAGCGATGCGTGGCGAATGGCTGACGCGATTATTATGGATTGCCATATGCCAGAACTTGGCGGTATGGAAGCAACTAGAATTCTCCGCTCAGAAGGTAGCGAGCTGCCCGTATTGGCGCTAACTGCTGGAGTGTCTGACGCCGAGCGGCAGGACTGTCTGGAGGCTGGTATGGATTGTGTTATCAGTAAGCCTGTGGATTATTCAATGCTTTATGATCAACTGGTTTCGCTAATTATTAAGGGGCGTCACCCGGTGCGCATTGCCTGACGCTGACGTGTTGCTGTGACGTCTGATCTTGATAAGAAGAAGGGCTGAAAACTCAGCCCTTTTTATTTCTGTCGCTTTGTATCTGTACTTCTATTTCAACCCATTTGAATCCCGCGGTCACCTGTCGGTTTATTTTACCGAAGCGTCATCTTCCGGCGACTCCCCATCTTTGCGAGAAGGGTCAGTCATGCGGGCGATGGCTTCAAGGCGTTTGATGATTTCTCCGTTTACGCTACCTTCTGGGAAATTGCCCTCTGCATCTGCGATACCAGGCTCCCGGTCCAGCAACAGATGGATGGCTTCGTCGACGTGGCGCACGCAGTAAATATGGAATTCACCGGCCTCGACGGCCTTCAGTACATCGTCATGTAAAACAAGATTACGCTGATTGGCTGCTGGGATAATTACCCCTTGCTTGCCGGTCAGTCCCCGAGCGTTGCAAAGACGGAAGAAGCCTTCGATCTTCTCATTCACGCCACCGATGGCCTGGGCTTCACCGTATTGGTTGACCGAACCTGTAATAGCAAAACTCTGATCAATCGGCGAGTGAATCAGAGCCGAAATAAGACAAATCAGTTCAGCCATAGAGGCGCTGTCACCATCGACGTAACCGTAAGACTGTTCCATTGCGATATGAGCAGAAATAGCGAGAGGGAATTTCTGTGCGTAGCGGTTCCCCAGGAAGCCTGAAAGAATCATAACACCTTTAGAGTGAATCGCCTGACCCAGAGCGACTTCACGTTCGATATCGACAATACCTTTTGAACCCGGATATACCGACGCTGTAATTCTGGCAGGTGAGCCGAAACTGGTGTCGCCGAGTGACATCACGGTCAGTCCGTTAATTTTACCGATGGCGGTGCCGGTGGTCTCGAGAAGCACTGTGCCGTCCAGCATCTGCTCAAAAAGCTTGTCGTAGACTCTTCCAGTACGTTCCTGTTTGGCCTTAAGCGCACGATCGATATGAATTGTGGTGATTAATTCGTCCTGCGCCAGCTTGCGAATGAAGTCGGCTTCAGCGAGTAGGTCAAACTGATCACCAATTAACGCGCTTAAAGTATCCTGCTGTTCAGCAAGGCGGGCGCTGTGTCGGACCATGCGCTCAACGGCGGCTTTGTCGAGGTCGGCGTATTGCTGCTCTTCGATCCGGCTCTTCAACAGTTGAGCGTAGGCCTGAACGTGGGGTTCAGTCAGTTCGATATCACTGTCGAAATCGACCAGTGTGCGGAACAGACGCTTAAAGTCTTCGTCGTATTCCTGAAGCAGGTAATAAATCTGACGAGAGCCAATAAGCACCAGCTTAAAATCGAGGGGGATAACATCTGGCACGAGTGATGTTGTGTTCAGCAGGCCGACCTCGGAATAGGGCGATTCCATCTTGAGCTCGTTGGATTGCAGTGCACGTTTCAACGCGTCCCACACGAAGGGTTCGGACAGCACTTTCTCGGCATCCAGAATCAGGTAGCCGCCGTTGGCTTTGTGCAGCGCACCTGGGGCGATTTTCTGATAATTGGTGACCAAGGCGCCTTGCTCACTGACGTACTCTATGCGTCCGACGAGGTTGGCGTACGACGGGTGGGGCTCGTAGATCACCGGCGCGCCACTGTCAGGCGCATGATGCGTGGCAATATTTGGCAGCAGTGAATCTTCAAGGCTGCTGCGTTTCGCGTACTCTTCACGCAGGTCCATCAGGCGCTCTTCGACCAGCTCTTCCAGAACAACGGACGGAAGGTGCTCTTCCATCACCGTGATGTAGTCCATCACTGGCTCATGATGAGAAAAGGCTTCGCGAATCGGAGCGAGCAAGGGAGTGATCGCCTCGCGAATCGTTTCCTGATTCAGGCGACGAAGCTCGTTGCTGCTTTCGCGTTTCCATTGTGGCAGTTCTGCAAGTTGCTCACTGAGCATGTGTTCAAGCTCAGCGATGTCATTGTGGAAGGTTTCCCGCTCTTCTTCGGAGAGCTGAGCAAATTCGGTCTCATCCAGTGCTTTGCCTTCGCGCATTGGGGTGAAACTGATAGCGTTTGAATCCCGGTATACGGCAACCCCGCGCTTGTGCGCTTCCCGCTCTACCGTTTCGATCGCCCGGTCATAACGACGGTTAAATGTGTAATCAATGGCCGACTTTTTCTGTTGATAGGTCGGGTGCTCCAGAACGGCTGGAAAGCTGGCAATCAGCTGATCAATCAATTCGGTCATAAGCCCGCGGAAGTCACTGGCCTCCTGTGGGAGCAGGGCGAGAACTTTGGGCTCGCGCGGATTATTGAAGTTGTTTACGTAGCACCAGATGTCTGGGGTCTTCTGACGCTTGGCCTCGCTTTTCAGATAGTCGCGCACGTAGGACGAGCGACCGGTTCCGGTGTCTCCCATAACGAATATGTTGTAACCGGGGCGTTCCATTGCAACGCCGAACTGGATCGCGTTGACGGCTCGCTCCTGACCCAGAACCCCGTGAAAGGGCTCAATATCCGCAGTTGTTTTGAAGTCGAGAGAATCGGGGTGGATCGTCTGTGTGGCAAGAGAGTGGGGTAACGCTTGGGGCTTCTGTGTCATTGTCGCTCTGATGTCGCTTCTTTAATGAGGTACCCAGTTACAGTATTGCGCTCGCCGCAGTATGACAAGTCTGATTAGAGAAAAGCGCACACTGGTAAGCTCTGTCAGTTGCTTTTGTGCGGTTCTCGGGGATAATTCACGCTTTGTTGGCATCTGTTGCAAACAAAGTGTCATCGCAGTATTCAGAATGTGCAGTTAAGGTAGCTCCATGTCGGTCCAGCCGGAAGACAGAACAACGATAGATATGTTCAGCTCGTCAGGGCCGGGCCGCCCTCGCAGTAACCCCTATGACAGAACTCAGCAGTCTCGCCTTAATAAACGCAGTCAGCGTCTGCGCGACAAGCATGCTGGCTTGCATCGTCTGGAAGTGAAATTGCCTGCGCACGTCGTAGCCGCTCTGGATGGCGCTGCTGACGAGTTAGGTTTGTCCCGTGCGGAAGTAATCACCAAAGCACTGGAGCAGTGGCTCCACATCTGACGCAATGAATTGTTCATAAGACCTTGATTCTGAAGCGGGTTTTGGCTAATGTACGCCTCCCCGCTGATCGCGGGGCGTTATGGTGGCCTTTGTCGGTCCCCTCGCAACGATACACCGCGAACCCCGCCAGGTCCGGAAGGAAGCAACGGTAGTGGTCGACTCGTGTGCCGGGGTGTGGCTGGCAGAGGTCATCTCCAGTTTCTCTTCCGTATTTTCCTTTCCAGATTGTCACTGACTTTACCCGCTTATCCAGTTATTATGCGAGCTGAATACAGGTATTCAGGCCGAATAGATTTTCATGAGTTATCAGGTACTTGCGAGAAAATGGCGTCCGCGTTTCTTTGATGAAATGGTCGGGCAGGAGCACGTTCTGCGCGCGCTCATCAATGCGCTGAATGAAGGGCGTCTCCATCATGCGTACCTGTTTACCGGCACCCGCGGTGTTGGTAAAACGACGATTGCCAGGATTCTGGCCAAATGCCTCAACTGCGAGCAGGGCGTCAGCGCAAGACCCTGCGGCGAGTGCTCTTCTTGCCGTGAAATTGCAGAAGGCCGCTTCGTTGACCTGATTGAAGTCGATGCAGCATCCCGTACCCGTGTTGAAGATACCAGAGAGCTCCTTGATAACGTTCAGTACGCGCCTACAAGAGGCCGCTTCAAGGTCTACCTGATTGACGAAGTTCATATGCTCTCAACCCACAGTTTTAACGCCTTGCTGAAAACGCTCGAAGAGCCGCCGGAACACGTTAAATTTCTGTTGGCGACGACCGATCCACAAAAGCTCCCCGTGACTATCCTTTCGCGCTGCCTGCAGTTCAGCCTCAAAAATATGACGCCTGAACGTATTGTTGGTTATCTGGGTAAAGTGCTGCAGGCGGAGTCTGTGCCGTACGACGAGCCGGCGCTCTGGTCTCTGGGGCGTGCTGCGCAGGGCAGTATGCGGGATGCGTTGAGCCTGACAGATCAGGCCATTGCCTTCGGTGAAGGTGAGGTTCATGAGTCGCAGGTCAACTCCATGTTGGGCAGTATGGATCGCGGCAGGCTCTTCAGGCTGGCCGAAGTGATGGCTAAGGCCGATGCCAGCGAAATCCTGGCGGAGACCGCTTCGATGGCGGAGCACTCTCCGGATTATGACGAGATTCTGCAGGGGCTTTTGCACATCTGGCATCGTGCGTCACTCGCTCAGGTTGTTCCTGATGCCATTGATAATGCCGAAGGCGATCGTGAAGCGATCCTGCAGTTGTCGATGGCGATGCCCGCCGAAGATCTGCAGCTGTGTTATCAGATCGCGCTTCAGGGGCGACAGGACCTCGCGATGGCACCAGAGCCTCGTCAGGGCTTTGAGATGATATTGCTGCGCATGCTGGCATTCCGTCCGGCACCTGATGTCGTACCTGAACTCGACCTGGCGTCGGCGCTCGAAAAAAAAAAGCCACTGACAGCTCCAGCGGCTGAAGCTGTTTCTGGGGTTGGTAGTGGGGTCGTTCCGGAGTCTGATTCAGAGACTGCTGCAGGTACTGCATCAGAGCCGAACGAGCCTGCAGGGCAGTTCGAATCTCTCGGTTCTGTTTCGCCTGCTTCTGAGCCCGCTATTGCTGAGCCAGAAAAGTCAGAACCTCAGATTGCGACGCCTTCCGCTGCAGAGCCTATGGGTTCAGAGCCTGTAAATTCAGAGCCTGTAAATTCAGAGCCTGTAAATTCAGAGCCTGTAAATTCAAAGCAGGCGCCAGAATCAATGGTAGCTACGCCCCAACAACCGGAACCATCCGCGACGCCAATCATTACAGATCATGCTGTCTCTGCGGAAAATTTAACGGCCGCTGATGCTTCTGTTGATACCCCTGCAGAGGCGCATTCCGGCAGCTCCACTGGCGCTCCTGTTGAGGCTCCAGCCGATATCCCTGTCCAACAAGATGTCCCTGTCGAATATGAGTCTGCGCTGGCACCAGTGATGCCTGGTGATGAGACGCAGGAACGTCGCGATGGCTCTCTGGCCGACCTTATGGAGAACCCGGTTCCGCAGGCCGTGGTTGAGCCAGTGAGTGAGCCGGAAGTGTCAGGCTCATCGCCAGCGGCAGATGTTGAAGCCGAGTCGTCTGCCATGGCGAGTGTCGACGAGTTGCCCGAGCTGGCTCCTCATACCTGGCATATGTGGGTTGATCATCTGGCGCTCGCTGGATTACCTATGGCAATTGCCCGAAACAGTGCACTTATTCAGCGTGAAGAGGCGCCGGAAGGCACTGTGCTTGAGTTTGATGTCGATCCCGCACAAGGCGCGTTGTACAACGATACCCAGCGAGAGAGAATCGCAACGGCTCTGAGGGAATTTCTGCCAGGTGTGACACTCAGAATGACTCTCACTGCAACACGTGGAGAGACACCGGAGCAACGCAGGCAGCGGCTGCTGGCCGATGCGCTGTATTCAGCGCGTCAGGCAATCGACAGCGACCCTCTGGTGGACCAGATAGTTAATGAATTAGGCGGGCAGGTCATCGAAGACACTGTCCGCCCGAATACCTGACGTTTAATAAAGAATTGACCTGAAGAATTGAAGAGAGGTACGCATGATTAAAGGTGGAATGGGCAACCTGATGAAGCAGGCTCAGAAGATGCAGGAGCAGATGGCGAAGGCTCAGGAAGAACTGGCTTCTGCAGAAGTGACAGGCGAAGCCGGCGCGGGTCTGGTGAAAGTCGTTATGACTGGCCGTCACGATGTTAAGCGCGTCGACCTTGATGATTCCATCATGGAAGAAGAAAAAGAACTGCTAGAAGATCTTCTTGCTGCTGCTGTGAATGATGCCGTTCGTAAAATCGAACAGAATAATCAGGAGCATATGTCGAAGCTGACATCAGGCATGGGGCTTCCTGCAGGCATGAAGCTGCCGTTCTGATTCATGGCCAGCCGACCGCGTGACTATCAGCTACTTTGCGAAGCATTCGATGGCTTGCCCGGTATCGGTGCGCAGGCAGCAGAGCGGCTGGCGGAATGGTTGGTCTATCACGGTGATAGCAGGCAGCTGGCGGAGGTCCTGACGCGCATTAACGAAGCGGGGCTCTGTCGGCTCTGTAATCGTATTCAGTGCCAATCGGAGTGCCAGGCCAATGGCGCTTGCGCCGATTACTTTCTGGTGGCATCGACGGAAGCGGTACTCAATCGGTTGTCTGATATTGTTGATTATCAGGGGCCGCTGTTTGTTTTGCACGGTGAGTTGTCGCCAGCAAGCGGGGTCGGCCCCTCTCAAATAAATATGGATGATCTGCTTGCGTCCGTTGAGCGCTTCCCAGAGGCGACGTTGTTGATACTCAGCGGTGATTCCGTTGAGGGGCGGACGACCGCAGAATATATTTTCCGGCGCTCGGGGCGGGCTGGTGAGCGTGTCAGTGTTGACCGTGCGAGTGAGATATTAAGGGGTCTTGATTGACTGAACCTAGAGTACAGACTGAAGTGCCGGTGCCGGAATGGATCGCGACGGATCAGCAACTTAACGATGCCTGCATCAGGTGGTCTTCGGCGGATTTTCTCGCGGTGGATACTGAGTTTGTCAGAACCAGTACGTTTTATCCCAAACCTGGCTTAATTCAGGTCGCGGATAAACATGCGTGCGCATTGATTGACCCTCTGGCAATCAACGACTGGAGCAAGTTCAAAGCTCTTATGCAGAGCCCGGATGTTGTGAAAGTATTCCATTCATGCGCCGAAGATCTTGAAGTCTGTAAGCGTATTTTTGATGCCGTACCGAGCCCCTTGTTTGATACACAGATAGCGATGGCGCTGTCGGGGTATGGTGGTTCTGTAGGGTTTCAACGAGCCGTCAGTGAATTGCTAGATCTGGATATTCCTAAAGAAGCAACCAGAACGGACTGGCTTCAGAGGCCACTGACTCCGGTGCAGATGGAATACGCGACCGCAGATGTGTTTTATCTTTTTCAGATTTATCCACGGTTGAAACAAAAGCTCGAGAGTCTCGGAAGAGAAGCGTGGGTTGAGGAAGAGTGCGAACGTCTTGTAGTCGCCGCGAGTCAACCTGATACAGACTTCACAGGTGCGTTTCAGCGAGTGAAGTCAGGCTGGAAGCTAAGGCCGCAGGAACAGAGCATTCTGCAACAGCTGGCTGTCTGGCGTGAGGAAGAGGCGCGGGCGCGTGATGTCCCGCGAAATAAAGTGGCGGATGATCCAGCGCTGTGGAATTTATCCAGATTTAAAGCACGTAACCGCGATCAGCTTTTCAAAGCAGGGTTACGGGCAAACATCATCAAAGAGTGTGGCAAACAGGTTCTGCAGATTATTCAGCAGGCACAGAGTACTGACTCTGATGAATGGCCGGAGTTGTTGCAACGGCCGCTTTCTGTTGATGACGGTAATCTGATGAAGCTTCTGAAAAAAGGCGTAATTAAAAAAGCGGAATCGCTCAATATTCCGCCGGAAGTGCTGGCCAACAAAAAAGCGCTGGAGGCGTTAATGCGCACCCCGGACAATGAATTGCCACCCATACTCCTTGGGTGGAGAAAATCAGAAATAGGTGATGCCCTCTTGGCGCACCTGAAAGAGATCAGGCAATAAATTATGACGGCGACTAAGCGCGTTTTGTGTGACGTTTATAAAACACGTCGCAAGGATGAGATGTACCTCTACGTTGAAAAGAAAGAGGGGTTGGCTCGTGTACCGGATGAGTTGAAAGAAATGTTTGGTAAACCTGAACTGGCATTAACCCTGTTGCTGACGCCAGAGAAAAATCTTGGTCGGGCAGATGCTGAAAAGGTTCTCGCTGATATCGAAGAGAAGGGCTTTTATCTACAGATGCCTCCGGCAAAAGAACCCTATATGCTGGATCTCTTCTGCCGAAAGGACGACGAATGAGTGCGGACCGGCGCTTCTGGGAAACGACACCTTTAAAAGAGATGAGTCGGCAGCAGTGGGAATCCCTCTGCGACGGTTGTGCTTTATGCTGTCTGCATAAGCTGGAAGACGAAGACAGTGGTGATGTTTATTACACCGATATTCACTGCCGCTATATGGATAAGAGCAACTGCCAATGCACAGTTTATAAGGAGCGGCAGACCTACGTGCCTCACTGTGTCTGGTTAACACCAGAGCAGGCTTCTGAGTTTCACTGGTTGCCAGAGACCTGTGCTTACCGCCTTGTTGCTGAAGGTAAGCCACTGCAAGAGTGGCACCCGCTATTAACTGGGGATGCAGACTCCGTTCATCGTGCTGGTGTATCCCTTAAAGGGAAAGGCGTTGCTGATAATCTTGTGAATGAAGAGGATTGGGAAGATCACATTATATGGAAAGCCTGACTGATTATTACGCCTTCTGGGCCATTTATATTCTGGCTGGTCTGCTCGCATTCTGGTGTTGGGGGAAAATGGCGTTCTGGGTAAAACAGCGTGGAGTTGCTTATCACATTTACAGTGCGGTGGGTGCCATTATCATCTTCACGCCAGTGCCGGTTCCTGATGCCAGTGTTGAAGTGCTTTCGCCGGGGTTTATCGCGGTACCATTCGCTTTAATATCGGAGGGTCTGGCCGGGTTGGAGCAGTTTGTTACCTGGTTTTCAGTCTCGGCAGGGATAGCACTGTTGGTGACTCTGGTAGGTCTGGTAGCAGGGCTTGCGCCCAAGCCAAACGTGCAGGAAAAAGATCGCGAAACGCCCCCTCTGCGCGCTAAAAACGCGGCTCCAGTTAAGGGAAACCCTTTCCGCTGAACGGTGCAAGGACTGCTGTCTTGCTTGTCTGTCAATCTCTATCTGCAGCTGTGATCGTGCTGTTTTGGCACAACGGAACATACTTCCATGTCCCTCCTGTATCTTTGTTCTGCTGTGACTTACAAGCTGATACGTACATTTCTGGCTAACTCTCAAAACTTTGCTAGTTTTAATTCATACCGTGCCCAGATTGGGCACAGAATTAAAAACGCATGTCTGATTAGTGACACAGGCACCTGGCGGTGCTACTGAGGGTTTAGAAAATGGCTAACCATATATTCATTCTTGCTACCGTAATGCTTCTTGCAGGGATCTTCGGCGGTCTGGTGAACTTTTACCTCTACGGTGATAAAGATCCGGATTCGGCAAGTCTTCCGCGATTTCTGGTTGTAGGTGTGGGCGCATCGTTCCTGGTACCGGTTGTTCTGGATATGGTGAACAGCGAGCTGGTTCTTGAAAGTCAGGGCGACCCCTCTCAGCTACTCATTTTCACCGGTTTCTGTCTGGTTTCAGCGCTGCTGAGTCGCTTTGTTATCGACAATATGTCGGATCGGATTCTCAACGAAGCGAATGTTGCTCGTCAGCGTTCTGAAGAAGTCGAGCAGGATCTTCGTATTATTCAGAATGAGCTGCTCCCTCTGATTGATACTGAAACCGAAAAAGACATGAGTGGTTACGATCCGCAGATGGCGAATGTGTCAGAAGAGCTGGACACAACCTCTACCCAAATCCTCAAAATTCTGTCCAACGGTCGGTATATCTTCCGCTCACTGGCAGGGGTGTGTCGTGAGTGCAATCAGGAAGAGTCGACAGTACTGAAAACACTGCACGTACTGACTACACGTAGCCTTGCAGGCAAGGTGAGTGGTAAGAATGGTGTGCGCTGGCACATCACAGAGAAAGGTCGTCGTGTTCTCGAAAATAGCCTCTGATTCTGATTGAGCTTGAACTTGAGCTTGAAGGTGACTGAGTTAAAGGGAGTCGGAGCTTTTATGCTGCTTTTCCGAGCGATTTTTCTGGCGGTGTTCTTCACCGCTTTAACCCTCAGCGTCCGGGCTGAAGAGTCTCAGGCTCCGGACGTAAGAATCGTGATCGATATCTCCGGTAGCATGAAGGAGACAGATCCTGAAAACCTCAGACGTCCGGCACTTAATCTGCTGACAGAATTATTACCTGAAGGGGCCCGCGCCGGTGTCTGGACCTTCGGGCGCTACGTGAATATGTTGGTGCCGCTTGCTACCGTAGATGAAGCTTGGCGCCAGAAAGCGCGCGCAGCCAGCGGTGATATCAGCTCTGTCGGTCTCAATACCAACCTCGTTGAAGCCCTCGATAAAGCCCTTTATGAGGCGACTCAGAACAGTCAGTTTGATCAGACAGTCATTCTCCTGACCGATGGTCGGATTGATATGGATACCTCCGGTGGTGCCCCTGACACGCCGGCGAATACAGCCGCTCGCGAAAGGCTTATCAGCACGGTTCTTCCTGAGTACATGTCAAAGAATGTCCGTATTCACACTCTTGCCCTGTCCGATGCCGCAGACGTTACTATGCTTGGGCAGCTTGCTATGGAAACAGACGGTCTCGCGCTGAAAGCGCATACCAATGACGAGCTGATGCCAGCATTTCTTAAAGCATTTGATCGTGCCGTACCAAGCGAGCAGGTTCCGCTTGTTGGAAATACCTTCAATATTGACCCGAGTGTTAACGAATTTACTGCGCTGATTTTCAGGGCAGCTTCCAGCAAACCTACGGAACTGGTGTCGCCCTCTGGTGTGCGTATCTCTCAGGATTCTGCAGCGACATCTGCTGATGTCCGCTGGCATCATGACCTGAACTTCGACCTGATTACTGTGAAGTCTCCTGAAACCGGAGACTGGGTCGCCGATGCCGACGTCGCTCCTGACAGTCGGGTGCAGATTTTGTCTGATCTCAAACTAAAAGTGTCTGGCCTGCCGGGAAGCCTTTTTTCTGGTGTGCCGGTGCAGCTTGAAATGTCTCTTGAGAATGAAGGCGAAACAGTAAATGAAGAGACCATTCTGCAACTGACGGATGTCAGCCTTCAGGTCACTGCACCGGATGGCCGTACAGGGAGCAAGTTGCTGTCTGACCCGGAGAGCCTGCCTGTTGATGGGATATTCAGAGAGACCCTGAGTCGGTTGAATCAGCCCGGAGAATATAGGCTGGAGATTAATGCTCAGGGGCGTACATTCGAGCGCAAGCAGGTTCTGACGGCAACGCTGGCTGAGCCGATGCGGGTCGATGTTACTCCTGATGTCGGGCAGCAGATACTTAACGTGCGTGTGTACCCACAAAGTGACCTCGTAGATACTGCTCTGTCGCGGGTGATTTCCAGAATATCCAGCCCGGATGGTAGCTCGGTGATTAACGCTATGGAGTATTCAGAAGGCAGCGGCGCCTGGGAACTCGCGCTTGTCGCCGACAAAGGCCCAGGCAGTTACGAGGTTATGCTAAACATCCGTGGAGTGTCGGCCAGCGGTAAGACATTTAAGAGTAAACCAGAAAGCATTCCTGTGATCTTTCCTTTGGTCTCTGAAGTAAGTACCCCAGTTACCGAAGCGCCAGATCCAGAGCCGGTGAATGAAGAGGTCAGGGAACCTGATATCAGGGGTGAGCAAGCGGCTGTTCAGAACGCACCAGAGCCTACTGTGAGTGAAACTGCTGCAGCACAACCTGATTCGTCTGAAGAGGCACCTGCGGAACCTGAGGTCGTGCCTGTATCTGATGAAATTGTTCCTGATCTGGCGGCGAGATACAGTGAGCAGTCTGCTGTCGAAGAAGTTGGGCCAGAAGAGGAGTCGGGTGTTGCCTGGTGGGTATACGTCCTGCTTGGGGTGGCAAATCTGGCACTTCTAGGTGGGCTGGCGTGGTGGTGGCTGGGGAGGCGCAAAGGAAAATCTGAGAGCGCGGAAGACGTAGCCGCACGCGAAGCGTTGGATCTGGAGACAGGGCAGCTTGATGACGCCGATCTGGATTCCGCTGACTTTGATAACTTTGACGGTGCGGAGGAGGAAGAAATTCCTGCAGCGGAGGAAGAAAGCAAGGTCACTGCTTCTATGGGAGGAGACACCGATATGGGGAGTTCTGAACCCGCAGCGGATGCAGCAGATTCAGCCGATGAAGACGATGACTGGGGGGAATTCGACCTCCCGGACGACAAAAAAGAATAGCGCTTATATTATGACCGCCTCCGGTACCGGAGGCGGCTTCTGTACAATTATCCCTTTCTGTCTGATTTTAAAGCCTTTTTCTGGTCCTGCCTTGCTGTACTAAAGCGGCCTCCTTATACTCTGGCCAGTCAAGAATCAGAGATCGAGAGGTTAAGTCCTGATGAAATTCCAGGGTACCGGTGAATACGTAGCGACACCTGAGCTGCAAATGGCAGTCAACGCAGCAATTACATTGCAGCGACCACTCCTGCTGAAAGGTGAGCCAGGAACCGGTAAAACAATGCTGGCAGAGCAACTGGCCACTTCATTGGGCACTGACCTTATCCAATGGCACATCAAGAGTACGACCAAGGCTCATCAGGGGCTCTATGAGTACGATGCCGTCAGTCGTCTGCGCGACTCGCAACTTGGTGTTGATGGTGTCAATGATATTTCGAACTACATCGTTAAAGGTAAGCTCTGGGAAGCTTTTGAAGCGGATAAGCCTGTTGTTCTGCTGATCGACGAGATTGATAAAGCGGATATCGAGTTCCCGAACGACCTTCTTCTCGAAATCGATAAGATGGAGTTCTTCGTGTATGAAACTCAGGAGCGCATCGTTGCTAAGCACCGCCCAATTATTCTGATTACCAGCAATAACGAGAAAGAATTGCCTGACGCATTCCTGCGCCGCTGCTTCTTCCATTATATCGACTTCCCTGATCGCGAAACCATGAAGGCGATCGTTGATGTGCATTTCCCGAATATTCAGGCGGAGCTGGTCAATGACGCGCTTGAAGTCTTCTTTGACGTGCGCAAAGTACCGGGGCTGAAGAAAAAACCGTCAACTTCTGAACTGGTTGACTGGCTGAAGCTGCTGATGGCCGATGAACTCGGCGTCGAGTTATTACGTAATCACGATACTACCAAGGCAATTCCACCCATGGCGGGTGCTCTGGTGAAGAATGAGCAGGATGTGCACTTGCTGGAGCGTCTTGCGTTTATGAGTCGCCGTCGGGGCTGATCATGCTGATCGACTTTTTCGATACGGTTCGTCGCGCAAAAGTACCTTGCTCGATTCGCGAGTACCTTGACCTCGTTGAGGCGGTTCAGGCGCGGGTAGCCTTTGCAGACCTTGAAGAGTTCTACGCGCTTGCACGTTTGATCCTTGTAAAGGACGAAAAGCACTACGATAAGTTCGACAAGGCCTTTGCCGCCTACTTTGAGGGTATTGAAGCACTGCCTTCATTGTTCGATGACGCCAGTATCCCTGCTGAATGGATGCGCAAAGAGATGGAGAAGCTGCTCTCTGAAGAGGAAATGGCGAAGATTGAATCGCTGGGCGGCTTCGATGAACTGATGAAAACCCTGCAGGAGCGCCTCGAAGAGCAGAAAAAGCGCCATCAGGGTGGAAATAAAATGATCGGTACAGGCGGAACATCACCGTTTGGTGCTGAAGGTTACAACCCGGAAGGGGTTCGTATTGATCAGAATCGTTCCCGTCATAAAAAAGCGGCGAAAGTATGGGAACAGAGAAATTACAAAAATCTCGATGACAATGTGCAGCTCGGTATACGGAACATCAAAGTAGCGTTGCGTCGTCTTCGTCGGTTTGCGCGCCAGGGTGCAGCCGATGAACTTGATATGAATGACACCATCAGTTCTACCGCGCGCAACGCAGGTATGCTCGACATTAAAATGGTTCCAGAACGGCATAACGCTGTGAAAGTACTGCTCTTTTTTGATGTCGGTGGGTCTATGGACCCTCACGTTCGTGTGTGCGAAGAGCTGTTCTCGGCTGCTCGTACCGAGTTCAAGCATATGGAAACCTTTTACTTCCATAACTGCCTGTATGAATCCGTCTGGAAGAATAATATCCGCCGTATGAACGAGCGCACAGAAACATGGGACATTTTGCGCAAGTATGGACAGGATTACCGCGTTATCTTTGTGGGCGATGCCATGATGGCGCCGTATGAGGTAACTCATGCGGGAGGAAGCGTCGAACACTGGAATGAAGAGCCGGGCGCGGTCTGGATGGAACGCATGGCGAATCACTTCGATAAACTGGTCTGGTTGAACCCAGCGCCGGAAGACCATTGGGGGAATGGCGGCTCGCTGGGGGCGATTCGTACATTGGTCAAAGATAAAATGTATCCCATGACCCTTTCAGGTCTTGAGGATGCTATGAGATTTCTCAGCAAATAGCTGAAAATAGAAGTCGGAGGAGCTTGTCAGAGAGGGCAGGTTTCCCCGGAAAATAATAAAGAATGCAGGATGTTTTACATGCAGGCGATACGCTTGTTTTCACCACTGCTGACATTGCTGATTGCTACAGGAATCACTCTTGGCGTTGTTAAGCCGGTTGCTGCTGAGCAGGTCTACATAGGCCTGCGCAATGGGCCGTCTGAGGCCTTTCCTGTCATCTACGAAGTCACCCCATATCGTCGCCTTGAGGTAGTCGCTCGTCGCGGTAGCTGGGTCAAGGCGACTGATGGGCGGAATAGCGGCTGGCTGCATGTCGATGACCTTCATCTGCTCGAAACCTTTCCCCGCGATGAACTCTGGAAGCTAGTTAATGACGCGCGCCCCGGGAAAAATCGACTCGAAGTGACCCTTTCAACCGCGAGCGCCTATTCCGTCGGATGGTTGTTTCCTGTCCTCGGAGAGTATGGCTCTGTGCGTTACACTCGCGCTCCAGAGGGTGATTCGGCGTGGTCAATGCTGGATGTTGGCATCGTTACTCAGTTCGCTCAACCAGCAGATTACTTAACCTTCAGTTGGAGCGCGTTTGCCGGTTATGCCCAGAGTGAGCGAGGCAATACACATTGGTCTGACACGGCTGAGCCTGTCTGGGTTGGTGCGGTAGGTGTTGAATCAATGTGGCGTGTTGCCCGGTATTTTGACTTTGGTGCTCGCGGCGAAGTAGGCACAGCACTTGACAGTGAAATGACAACCCACAGGTCTATGTCATTAGTTTGGAGATTACGTTTATGACTTCTTTTTTGCGGACGGTGGGGCTTGCTTGTATGGCGTTGTGTTCGCTCAGCGCTGCGGCAGAGGTGTTCAGTCCGGGCAGTCAGAGGAACGGTCTCGATGATCTGAGTGAGACTGAAGTCGAACACGGTGTCTTCAGCGTAGGGTATTCCAATGCTCTGGCCTACAACAATGATCCGCAGCCGGGAATTCTGTTCACGGCGCGCTATTTTGCCGGTGAGAAATGGTATTTGCTGGGTGAGGCTCAGATTGGTCAGTTCAGTACGCGTGCCGTGATTAATGACGGCCAGGAAATACGAAGCGATGACGAAGAGCTGCTTCGTTACTCTGCGGGAGCGGGTTACGCGCTCCTTCAGGGGACCGCCAGCACCAGCGGAGTCCGTGCCGTGCCGTGGGTGCTCTCAGCGGAACTTAATGCAGGTGAACAACATTCCGGTGATACCAGTGGTCGTTATGCATCGCTAGGCATGAGCGTTCAGTTTCATGGTGACCGGATCTGGACGGGGATAGGCGTGCGTGAGTTTCTGGTCGACGATGAGCGCCTTCAGTCTCTCGAATCTGATGGGGGCACACAGTGGGATATCTCACTCGGTTTGTATTACTGATCGGTCTGGCCCTGCATCTGCAGGCGTCTGAAAGTCTGAAACCGGGGGATATGGTTCCGGACTTTACGTTACCGGCGACGAACGGATTTGGTCAAAGACTCGAGGAAGCCCGTGGTTCTTATCTGATGTTGATATGGCTTGGAGACTGTGATGAATGTTCCGAGCGTCTCGTCAGATATCAGCTTCTTGCTGAGAGTCTGGAAATTGAAGGGTTGAAAGGATGGTTTGTCTGGACCCCGAAAGGAAAGCGGCAACCGCCCAATATGCGTATTCCAGTTCTGAAGTACGAGCCGAAATGGCGTCAGGGTTGGGTGTTTGATGAGCGACCAGCGGTAATGTTAATTAATGCCGATGGGCGCCTTGATCACCTGATTACAGGTGATCTCAATGATAATTATCAGGAAACTGAGCGGGTGGTTATGCGCTGGATGAGCCAGGGCCGTGACTATCAGCAACCGGAGTAGACAATGAAATTTCTGTTAGTTCTGAGCATGCTGTTTGCCCCTGCCGTCATGGCGGAAGACGCAGCGGTACGTGAACAGGTGATGACAGCAAAAGAAGCGGTGCTTGAGCTAAATCGTGACCTCTATGAGCTGGAGCGGGAGCTTCTGAGCCCAGCTACGACTCGGGCGGCGTTTCATGTGACTCTTAACCATGGTGAATATTTTGAACCTCTGTCAGTTGAACTCTCGGTAGATGGCAAGCTTGAACTTCAGCATCTGTATACTGAACGTCAGGTAAAGGCCTTGCGTATGGGCGCGGTACAGCCGCTGGGTGATCTCAACCTTGCACCGGGCAAACATGAAGTGTCTGTAACTATTCGTGGTGTCGACCACCAGGGTCAGGGGCGTGAACTTGCGATCACTGAAATGATCAGCAAAACCGGTAAACCGCTTATCACAGAACTCCTGATCGTCGACCGGGATGACCTGCAGAGTGCACGATTACAGCTGAAGTACTGGTAATTTGATGCAGAGACTATTTCTTCTACTTCTGTTGGCTCCGCTGGCTTTGTTCAGTGTGGGCCTATACGCAGAGGGCTTGTCAGAAGACGATATCGATTTTGATCTTGATGATATCGAAGGTATCGGTGTCAACGAAGACGCTGAGAAACGACTTCTGCGCGGTAATTTTTATTATTCCTATCTCATCGGTGAGTATTACCAGACGCTTTACTATCTACGCGAATGGAAAGAGCTTATTGGTAGCGACACGACGCCAGAGACTGAAGCTGAAGTTATGAGGGCTGCCGTCTATCTGTCGCTGGGGTTGGAGGATCAGGCAGAAGATCTCTTTTACGCTGTATTTGAAGAGGGCGGAAGTGCATCTGGAGACGCCTGGTATTTTTTGACGCAACGTCTTTTCAACGCAGGTTTTTATGGTCGTGCAGAGCAGGCTGCACGGAATGCACTTGCTGCATCGCCTGCTCTCAGCCGACGTTATGATCAGGAGCTTTCTTACCTCCTGGCCAGTAGTATCAGTGAGCAGGACCGGGTAGAAGAAGCTCAGGTTGTAGTTAAGAGCATGGAAGACGCGAGTATCTGGACGGGTTACGCGCGCTACAACCTTATTCTGGCGATGGTTCGTCAGAATTTCAGAAGTCGCGACATCGAAGCGACCATCGATGAGGCAATTTTCTACTTACCAGACAACGAAGAAGGCACGGCTCTGCGTGATCGTATTCTGCTGATTTCTGGTATAGCTGCGATGGAGCGGGATAAGCACGCAATGGCTAATCGTTATTTTTCGGACGTGACGCTGGAATCTGTATTTACTCCGCCCGCCTTATTGCACCACGGATGGAATCTTTTGGCTCAGTGGCGCTATGAAGATGCTATTCAGCCATGGCGTATCCTGCAGCAGCTTTACGATGAATATCATCCTGCGGTTGTTGAATCCTACCTTGCAGTACCTCACACACTTGAGCTGGTCGATGCTGTCAATCAGTCTGTGCTTGCATATGAACGTGTTGAGGAACGCTTGACTGAGATGGTCGGGGAGCTGAAACAACTCAATCAGGAAGAGTCACTGGGAAATTGGCTACATGAGTGGCGCCAGTCAAATGAAGCTGAGAATTGGGGCTGGCAGAGACAGGCGCTTGGTGATCTGCCACAGAGCCAGGTAACGCGTTTTGCTCAGGGGTTACTGAAAGAAGAGGCGTTTACGCAAGAGTTAGCGCGCCTTCATGACCTTGATCGTATCCGCGCTGACCTCGCAGAAGCGATGCGTGAGTTGACCTTGTGGGAAGATATCCTCGTCCAGCGCCGGGAAAATCTTGAAGCGATGGGGGGGGAGGCTCTGCTGGAACAACTGGAAGAGCGTCAGATGGATGTTCTTCGGAGCATTCTTGCTGTTCAGGACAGACTCCTGGACGAGGATGAAACGGTTTTCTCTTACGCATCCAGAAGTGATGAAGCGCGAATCGAGCGTTTAAGAAGTGTCGTTCCTGCGGTTACTCTGCTCCAGAAAATAGGTACGCCGACCCGTGATCTCGCGCCATACAAAGAGCGCTGGCGGCGAATGAGGGGGCTGCAGCTCTGGTCGATATATGAAGCGCAGCCTCAACGTAAATGGGATACCGAGCGCGACCATATGATATTGCGCTCTGAAACTGACAAGTTATTCCGTCAATTAGAGAATACGCGTACCTCCCTGATCTGGGCTGACAGTTCATGGCGCGGATTTCCTGAACGTGTCGGTCAGTTGCAGCAAAGAGTTGCCGCGCTGGACTCTGATGTCGCCGGGATCCAGCGTGATCAGGAAGCACTTCTCACAGAAATGACAAAACAGCATCTGACAGAGCTCGATGAACGCCTGACGCTTTATCTCGCACAGGCACGCCTGGCGCTGGCTCGGCTCTACGACGATTCACTACAGAATGAATTTGGCTCACTCGAATATGAGCCGGAAAATGAAAAACAGGAGGCGGTTAAGTAATGTTGCACCGTTTCATACTGTTAGTAATGTTCGTAGTAGTCAGCTCTGGCTGTAGTTGGTTTGGTAAAAAAGACGAACGTAAGTACCTGTCAGACATTGGTACGCTTACCGTTCGCACAGCGTCCGATGAACCTCTTGGAGTTGATCATCGTGATGTAATTCGCAGCTATAAATCCTATCTCGAAGTGTCGACTGATCCTGAGTTGCGGGTTCGTGTGGCGCACCGCATTGCCGGCCTGAAACTGCAGTGGGACGAGATCCGAATGGATCAGTTTGGTGATGATATCGATGCAATGGTCGAAGAAGACCGGGAAATGGCAGAGGCGTCGATTGGTGACTATGAAACTCTTCTTGAGCTCTATCCTGACCGCATAGACAACGACACCATCTACTATCAGCTGGCGAAAGCGTATTCGTTGGCTGGTCGACAGAATCAGGCCATCGCTGTGCTGGAAGAATTAACTGAGCGCTACCCTGAGTCTATTTACTATCTTGAATCGCAATTCCGACTGGGAAGAATGCTTTATAACGTTAGTGATTTCGAAGCTTCGGAAAGTCGCTTCACCCAGGTCGTAGAGTTCGGTCCCGAAGGTAATCCGTATTACCTTGATGCGCAGTATTTCTGCGGCTGGGCATTGTTTAAGCAAAATCGACTGGAAGATAGTCTGCTCTCCTTTACGGAAATGATTGATGAACACTTCCCGGATGATGAAACGCTGATGGCCGCAGACGGAGCCGAACTGGAAGTATTGAATGATACGCTTCGGATCATGGCATTGATGTTTGATTATCTCGGCGACTGGAACGAAATTGCTCGTTTCTACGATGAACATGGAACCCGGTATTTCGAATATCGGATTTATGCCGAACTGTCTAATCAGTATTACGAAAAGAAATACTTCAAAAGCTCGGCATCAACCCTTCGTGCATTTGTAGATCGTTTCCCAGATGACGATCGAGCCCCGCTTTATTATCGTCGTCTGATTTCAGGATATGAAAAAGCCGGTTATCCGATGCTGCGCAGAAAGCACAAAGAGGTCTTTATCGAACGTTTCGGTGTTGGTTCACCTTATTGGGAAACGCATGGTGAAGAAGTACGCACTCTGATCACCGTTGCTTTGGGCGACTATATCTGGGATCTCGCTACATTTGCGCACGGCTGGGGGCAGCAAACGAAATCAGCGAGTGACAAACGCGAGCGATTGGAGCAGGCCGCTGGCTGGTATCGTGAATATATCCGCTCATTTCCCAAGGCGCCGGATGCTGTAAAAGCACATTTTTTATTGGCTGAAATTTCATACGAAATCGGCAATTACGATGACGCGCGCAATAACTTTGAAATCGTTGCTTATCAGTATCCTTTCTACGAAAACGCGGCAGAGGCTGGTTATGCAGCATTGTTGGCTTATAACAAATACAAGCCTACACCAGAGGAAGAGGCGCGCTGGCGCCAGCTGACTGTAGCCAGTGCAAAACGTTTTGTGCTCGAATTTCCGCAGGATGAACGACGTGGAACCGTCTTGGTGAATACTGCAGAGATGCTTCTCGCGGATGAATATTATGGCCAGGCGTTAACTACGGCCCGGCTTGCACAGGAAAGTGGTGTTGAACTGCCTCCGCGCTATTCTTACGGAGCGTCATTGGTGCAGGGGCATTCAGCCTTTGAGCTAGGGAAGTTTGAAGAAGCAGAAGCAGCGCTTCTTGCTGCCTCTGAGTATCCAGAGTTGAATCGTAAGCAGCGCGCTGATCTTCGCCAGAAGTCAGCGGCTGCAATTTATAAACAGGGCGAAGCTGCGCGGGAAGAAAATCCAGAAGAAGCCGTAGCGCAATGGTTGCGGCTGGCGGAAGTTGTGCCAGAGAGTGACCTCCGTGAGAATGCGGAATACGATGCCGCCACACTGTTGATGCAGATCGAAGATTTTGCCCGAGCTGAAGAGGTGCTTCTTGGGTTCCGTGAAAATCATCCGAACAGTAAATTCTCGAACGATATTCGTAGCAAACTAATTATTGCTTATGAAGGTCAGGGCGAGTGGCGACAGGCAGCCTTTGAACTGAAGACTATCTCGGACTCTGGCACGGATGATGAGGAGAAACGAATCGCCGCTTTCCAGTCGGCGGAGTATTTCGAGAAGGCCGAGGATTACGATAACGCTATCGTAATGTATCGACGCTATGCACATACGTACAAACGTCCTTTTGATCCCGCTATTGAAGCCCACTATAAGCTTGATCAGATATACGCAAAACTAGGTGAAGAAGAAAAACGCCGTTTCTGGTTAGACAAAATTATCAGTCTCCATTCTCGTGCTGGCGATGATAGAACAGATCGATCTCGTTATCTGGCCTCTAAGGCGGCCTTTGAGTTGGGTGAGTTTGATCGGCGCCGCTTCGACGATATAGAAATAACTCTGCCTCTGGCGAAAAGTATTGTGCGTAAGAACAACGCTATGCAAGGGGCGCTTAAACGTTATACCCAGGCCGTTGAGATGGAAGTTCTGGAATTTACTACGCCTGCGACTTTCCATATTGGTGATATGTATGCCAAGTTCAGTCGCGGTTTGATGGAATCTGAACGTCCAGCGGGCATGGACGAACTCGAAGAAGAAGAATACACCTTCCTGCTCGAGGATCAGGCATTTCCTCTGGAAGAAGCTGCGATTGATATTCATCAGACCAATATCAGCAGGACCTATGATGGCCTCTATGATGAATGGGTTAAGAAAAGTTTCCGGTCTATGGCTAGATTGATGCCGGGCCAATACGACAAACAAGAAAAAGCGGTGACCTATGTTGATCAGATTCGCTAGTGCGTTACTGATTCTATTATTGAGCGCCTGTGCGTCGAATAGGCCTGTAATCCAGGATTCGGCAGAATTTGGCCCTGATGGTCAGCCCGTTGCTGAACCTCTTCCAGAGGGGTTTGAAAACGAATACCGTAATGGTTTGTCGCTTATGGAAGACGAACGCTTTGATGAGGCCTTGCAGCACTGGGCAGATATGTCAGTTGTTTTTGGTCAGTATCCGGGAGTGTGGAGTAACCTGGGACTCGCGCATTATCAGCGAGGCAATTATGAAGAGGCCGTCTCTGCTTATGAGCAGGTTGAAACTATAGACCCGACTTTTTGCCCGGTTCATGCGTTGAGCGGTGTAGCTTATCGTGAATTGGGGCGTTTTGATGATGCTCAAGCGAGTTATTACGCCGCCATTGATTGTGATCCCGATGACGGGCGTCACTATTATAATCTAGGTATTCTTCTGGATCTGTATCGTAACGACCTTGAAAGCGCGCTTGAATTTTATCGCAAGGCGCGTCGATTAATGCCGGATAACGAGCAGTTAAATATCTGGGTGATAGACCTTGCGCGTCGAGTCGGTGTCGACGAGGCTGATCCGGCGAGTGTTGATGAGTGGTATAGCTCGTTAAAAGCACCCGCCGACGAAACTACGGATGCGGTTATACAAGGCCAGGTAACCGACATTAATGCTTCAGAGGGTGTTATTGATGCAGAAGACTCTCAGGAAGTAGCACCCGCTGATGATGCGGTTATGCCTGAAGAGGCGGGTGAAGCCCCTGCCTCCCCTGAAACAGCAACTCCTGATCAAGGCACGGTCGAAGAGGAGGCATTATGAGATATCTGATAGCTTTGCTCATACCTCTGATGCTTATAAGTACAGAAGTGCTCTCTGCTGATGACGATGTTGTCCGTCTACAGGGCATGACAATTCGTGGAAATAGCGAAAACCCGAATGTCCTCTATATTAATGCCTGGCAGCCGCCTCCCGGAACGGGGCGGCTGTATGAACCAGTTACCAGCTTCAACCGTCACTGGTTTCGACCATTAACCCGTGACAGTCTGAAACGAGAGATACGTTATGGTAAGCGTTACAACGAAAAAGAGGATCACGTCACAAGGCTAAACGAAGTCCTCGAAATACAGTGAGCTGCGGTTTTTTCTGCAGAGAAATAATGGTTAAATCAGCCCGTGTGCAGCTTAATGAGCTGCCTATCAGAACAACAATAGTATCAGAACCGGAGATATCCAATGGATTCCATCATTCGCTTCCTTCAGGAAGGTGGTGTGTTTATGTACCCGATTGCAATCATCATGGTAATCGGTCTCGCTGTCGCAATTGAGCGTTTGCTCGTCCTCGCAAAAGAAAAGTCGGGTAACCGTCGTGCTTTCGATGAGATGTACCCTATGCTGCAGAAACGTGATCTGCGCTCAGCACTCAACTACGCCAATAGCTCTGATACTCATATCGCTAATATCTTTGCCGCTGGCATCCAGCGTATCCCGACTGCTCAACGTCGTGAAGAGGTTGAGTACGCATTGGAAGAAGGTCTGATGGAAGCGATTCCTCAGTTGGAGAAGCGTACGCCGTACATCGCGACACTTGCTAATATTGCAACCCTGATGGGCCTGCTGGGTACCATTATGGGTCTTATTGCGGCATTTACCGCAGTAGCCAGCGCACCGGCTGCGGAAAAGGCTGAACTGCTATCGCAAAGTATTTCCGTTGCGATGAACACAACAGCATTTGGTCTGATTGCAGCCATTCCACTGATTCTGCTTCACAGCTACCTGCAGACCAAAACATCTGAAATCGTCGACAGCATCGAGATGGCGGGCGTTAAGTTCCTAAATACCATCACGGATAAAAAGGCAGGACAAAACGGCACTCCTTCAAATAACGGTTAATCAGGAGTCGTTCGATGAGACGCCATAAGAAAATCAGAGAAGAGGCGGAACTCAACGTAACATCCTTCATGAACCTGATGATCGTACTGGTACCTGTGCTGTTGATGAACATGGTTTTTTCACAGCTGGCCGTACTGGATCTCAGGTTACCTTCTGGCGATGAGCCAGGTGCCGTTAACCCGGAGGATGTCACGCTTGAAGTGACGATCAGGAAGACAGGATTCACTCTCTCCCGGACCTATCAGGAAGAGACAGTTGAACTGGCTTCTATTCCTGCTCAGTCCGGAGAACTTGACTACGAAGGTCTTTCAAAGGCCCTTCAGAACGCCAAGAAGAATCCTGAGTTTGCAGAAAAAAGAGATATTACACTGCTCGCAGAGCCCAATACGGATTACCAGACACTGGTGACTGTGATGGACACGGTTCGCATTTACCCTGCCGTGGTAGCTGCGTCCCTGGTTGATGCTGTGCTGTTCCCGGATATTTCTCTGGGTGAAGCAGAAGCGCAGGAGGTGGCACCATGAAAATGTCACGTCGCGCTAAGCGCATGCAGCGTAACCATAAACGTAATGCCAATAAAAACGGTCTGAATCTGACAGCCCTGATGGATATTTTCACCATTCTGGTGTTCTTCCTCATGGTGAATCAGTCAGAGGTGGAAGTGCAGAACACGGATAGCGTCGAGCTCCCTGTTTCTGTGTCAGAGAACAAGCCTGAGGAGCAACTGACAGTTCTGGTGACGGATACAGATCTGCTTGTGCAGGGACGTTCAGTAGCGCAACTGTCAGCGATTAAACAGGGTGAAGAAGAAATTATTCCTTCATTGCTCTCTGAACTTGAATATCAGGCCAGCCGTACGCCAATCGCGGAAGGGGAAGACAGCCGTCCGGTAACGATTGTGGGTGACAAGGCAACGGAATACTCAGTTCTTAAAAGAATTATGAGTACCTGTGCCGAGTCTGGCTTTGCCAATATCTCACTGGCGGTAAACCAGAAGCAGCCGGGAGGTGCGTGATGAGTAGTATTTATCGCACTCCTGAGTTGCCGTGGACCGATGGCGAAGATGGTCGCCGCTTGTGGATGATCCTGGGCGTCCTGCTGGCATTGATGTTGTTGGTTGGTGTCGTGGTTCCGTTTATTGATCTGCCTGAAAAAGACAGGTCTGAACTTGAGGAGCTGCCGCCGCAACTGGCCAAGGTCATTGAGCGTAAGAAGCTCGAGCTTCCTAAACCAAAGCCCGAGCCGAAGCCTCAACCTAAACCCGAGCCTAAGCCGGAACCCGAGCCCGAGCCGAAACCTGAACCTAAGCCTGAGCCAAAACCTCAGCCAAAGCCGGAACCTAAACCTAAACCCGAGCCTAAGCCGAAAGTTGAAGCAACAGAGCAGCAGCGTCAGGCAGCCAAGCAGAAAGCACGTGATGCAGTGGGTACCGAGGCACTTCAGGCTTTGAGTGACTTGCGTTCGGCGATTCCTACCACGGCACTGAGCACTTCAAGTTCGTCGCTCAGTACCAAAGGAACTCAGGCGACTAACGTCGGCTCAGTAGTGGATCGCACAGCGGCGAGCCGGGGTTCTGGTGGTGTTGATGTAGCATCGCTGACTAATGTTACGTCAGGAGAGAACCTTGGTGATCGCGCGACAACGACGGTTGAGGTGGCCGCAGAGGCGGTTGCCGCAGCAGAAGAGTCGAAGAAACGTAGCCAGGAAGAGCTCAGGCTGGTGTTTGAGGCATACAACGTACACTATGACAGGTTGTATCGCCGGGCTTTACGTAAGAATCCAACGCTCGAGGGCTCTGTAACTCTTGCGCTGACGATTCAGCCGGATGGCTCAGTGACTTCCTGTAAAGCTGCGAAGAGCGAAATTAAAGACGCTCGACTGATCCGCAGTGTTGAACTCAAATGTCAGCAAATGGCGTTTGAAAGTCGACCTAACGTCGAGGTTACTAAGGTGGAATATCCAATCCGCTTTAACCCTTGATACCCAGAAGCCCGGCAGATGCCGGGCTTTTTTTATCCGTATCGGATACTGGCCCACTTGACGCAATGCCGCTAAACTCGAATGCAACGATGTCGGTTTACGCCGCAGATAATTTCAGTGAATGGAGATAGAGATGAACGAACAGTTTTTCCAGGAGCGTTACCCCGAGGGGTATCCAAAGACAGTCAACGTTAATGAGTTTTCGTGCATTACCGAAATCTTTGATGGTTTCGTTAAAAAGTACGCTGAACTGCCAGCGTTTACATGTCTCGGGCAGACTATGACGTATGCCCAGCTGGATGAAAAAAGTGCTGCGTTCGCCTCTTTCCTTCAGAATGAAACGTCCCTTCAGGCAGGTGATCGTATTGCGGTTCAGCTGCCGAATGTACTGCAATACCCGGTCGTCGTTTTTGGTGCCATGCGTGCAGGGATTACCGTGGTGAATACCAATCCGCTGTATACAGAGCGTGAAATGGAACACCAGTTTAACGACTCTGGCGCGAAAGCTTTGGTCGTTCTAGCGAACTTTGGCGATAAAGTTGAACGTGTTCTGCCTAAAACAGGCATTAAGCATGTTATTGTGACTAATGTTGGCGATATGCATTGCCCACTGAAAAGAACTCTGATTAACACAGTGCTTAAGTACGTGAAGAAGGAGGTGCCTGCAGCAAATATCCCAGGCGCCATTCCGTTGCGTAAAGCGCTCAGCAAAGGTAAGGGCAAGCCTTACACCAGCGCCCCCGCAACTTCTGATGATATCGCAGTACTGCAATATACGGGGGGCACTACAGGCGTCGCAAAAGGCGCAATGCTTACCCATGGCAACCTGATGGCTAATATGGCCCAGGCATATGGTGTATTCAAACAGGTTATGAACGAGGGTGAGGAGACGGTAATCTGTCCTTTGCCTCTTTATCATATCTACGCGTTTACCATGCACTGCATGGTGCTTCTCCAGACTGGCAATCACAGCATCCTGATCCCGAATCCTCGCGATATCCCGGGCTTTATTAAGACGCTGCAGAAAACAGACTTCACTGGATTTGTGGGGCTTAACACTCTGTTTGTGGCGCTTTGCGCTCAGGAAGATTTCCGTGCTCTGGACTTCAGTAAACTCAAGCTGACTGTGTCAGGTGGTATGGCGCTGACCAAAGCTGCCTTTGATGAATGGAAAGCGGTGACAGGGTGTGAAGTGGCTGAAGGTTACGGCATGACCGAAACCTCGCCAGTCGTATCCTTTAACCCGACCACACGCATCAAGCAGGGCACCATTGGTATGCCTGTTGCGAATACAGCCTGCATGGTGATCGACGAAGAAGGTAATGAGTTGCCCCTCGGAGAAGCTGGTGAACTGTGTGTGAAAGGACCTCAGGTCATGAAGGGCTACTGGCAGCGTCCTGAAGCGACTGAAGAAACAATGACCAAAGACGGGTGGTTGAAGACGGGTGACATGGCCGTTATCAACGACGATGGCTACCTCAAAATCGTTGACCGTAAGAAAGATATGATCATCGTCTCTGGCTTTAATGTCTATCCCAACGAAGTGGAGGACGTTATTGTTTCCCATAAAGACATTGTTGAAGCAGCTGCTATTGGTATACCAGACCCTAAAAGCTCTGAGGCCGTGAAAGTGTTTATTGTCCGGAGCAACCCATCGCTCACGGAGAAAGATGTTATTGCCTTCTGTCGAGAGAATCTCACCGCGTACAAAGTGCCTAAGATCGTTGAGTTCCGTGACGAGCTGCCGAAGACGAATGTTGGTAAGATCCTGCGTCGTGAGCTTCGTGACGAGGAGCTGGCCAAGCACAAATAAGGCTTTGCGACGTGTTACACTGAGCGCCCCGGTTTCCGGGGCGTTTTTGTTTCTGACTGGCGGGATACATGTCTACCGAAGTAACCAAGATGTTCTCTGAACTCGAAAAATCCCTGATGCATTGTCTTATTCGCGATCGGCACCCGGTCCGTAACGCACTTCGTCGCATTGAAAAAGAACCCCTTGATAAACAGCAAACGCAGTTGGCTAAGCTGGTCTCCAGAATAGAAAAAAGTCAGCAAGCGGTTGCAGCCCGAAGTACTAATCCTGCACTTAATTACCCTGAGAACCTGCCTGTTTGTGAGAAGAGGTCAGAGATTCTGTCTCTGATTTCTGAAAATCAGGTGGTCGTCATTGCCGGTGAAACAGGTTCGGGTAAGACGACTCAGTTACCGAAAATGTGTATTGAAGCGGGGTTGGGTGTGTATGGACGGATTGGCCATACACAGCCGCGACGCCTTGCTGCGCGTTCGGTGTCACAGCGGATTGCTGATGAATTAAACAGCCCGCTCGGTGAGACAGTGGGCTATCAGGTGAGGTTTACAGACCAGTCAAGCGATGACACCCGTATTAAGGTCATGACGGACGGTATTCTACTGGCTCAGACGCAGCACGACCGCTTCCTGAATGAATACGACTGCATCATTATCGATGAAGCACACGAACGTAGCCTGAATATCGATTTTTTGATGGGTTACCTCAAACAGTTACTGCCCAAACGTCCAGACCTTAAGGTCATCATTACTTCTGCAACCATTGACGTTGAGCGCTTCTCTCAGCACTTTGATGACGCTCCGGTGATTCAGGTGTCGGGCCGGACACATCCTGTTGATGTTCTCTATCGTCCACTGGTTCGGAATGACGATGACGAGGAAGATCGCTCTTTATTCGAAGGGATAGCTGAGGCGCTCGAAGAATTGCGCTCAATCGACAAGGCTAAGGGTAGTCCGGGTGACACCCTGGTGTTTCTGCCCGGAGAGCGGGAAATCAGGGAGTGTGCTGAATTCCTCAGACGTCAGCAATTGCCCGCGACGGATATTCTACCGCTGTATGCACGGTTGAGTTCTGCTGATCAACAGAGAATATTTCGCCCTCATGGCGGGCGGCGCGTCGTGCTCAGTACCAATGTGGCTGAAACTTCTCTGACGGTCCCCGGCATTCGCTATGTTATCGACTCCGGTGTCGCGAGAATCAGTCGTTACAGCTACCGCACCAAAGTGCAGCGTCTGCCGGTTGAAGCGATTTCTCAGGCGAGTGCAAATCAAAGGGCAGGGCGTTGCGGCCGTATAGAGCCCGGAACCTGCATCCGGCTTTATGACGAGCAGGATTTTTTTTCGCGCTCAGAATTTACCGATCCGGAAATTCGTCGAACTAATCTTGCAGCCGTGATATTGCAGATGTTGAATCTTCGCTTGGGTGACATCCGGAAATTCCCATTTGTTGATGCACCTGACGATCGTTTTGTAAAAGACGGATATACATTGCTGTCCGAACTCGGTGCCGTCGATAACGCAAGAAAAATTACCAGCACGGGCAGGACCATGGCCCGGTTACCGGTCGATCCACGTATCGGGCGCATGTTGATTGCCGCAGGGCAGAGAAATTGTGCGACTGAAATGATGATCGTCGCCGCAGCCCTGACCGTTGCTGATCCAAGAGAAAGACCGCAGGAAAAACAACAGGCGGCTGCTGAAAAACACAGGCAATGGGCGGATGATGATTCCGACTTTGCAACGCTGATTAATCTCTGGAATGGCTTCGAGACACAGCGCCAGGAATTGAGTCAGAATCAACTTCGCAAGTGGTGTAAGAAGAATTATTTGTCATATATGCGGATGCGGGAATGGCGGGATATTCATCGCCAGCTGCATCTGATGCTGCGTGATATGGATATATCGACAAATTCCGAGCCTGCTTCTTATGACGCGTTGCACAAAGCCATTCTCTCAGGGATGTTAAGTCATATCGGTTTCAGGGCAGAGCAGAAGGAATATATAGGCGCTCGTAACCGACGTTTCGTGATGGCGCCGGGGAGTGCCGGTTATAAGAAACCGCCCAAATGGCTTGTCGCTGCCGAGCTGGTTGAAACCAGTAAGCTGTTTGCGCGCATGGTTGCCAGGGTGGAGCCCGAGTGGATCGAAGAATGTGGTCGGGAATTACTTAAATATCAGTACTTCGAACCACATTGGCAACAGCAGCGAGGTCAGGTTGTAGCGACTGAACAGTCTTCGCTGTACGGCCTGGTTGTAAACCCGAAAAAACGTGTCGATTATTCGAAAACTCACCCTGAAGAAAGTCGACAGATTCTTATTACAGAAGCGCTCGTCGCGCAGCAGCTTAAATCTGATGTTGAATTTTATCGCAAAAACATTGAACTGATTGCAGAGGTCACTGAGTACGAAGAAAAATCGCGCCGGCGTGATCTTGTGATTGATGATCATGCGCTGATTGATTTTTACGAGAGATATTTTCCTGAGGGTGTTTTTTCCCGCAGAGCATTGGAAAGTTGGTTTAAACGTGCGTCAGGCGCCGATAAAAGGCAATTGTATCTTACTCGTGAATTTCTTCTGTCGGATGCTGCTCGCGGAATATCCAGTGAAGATTACCCCGCCGAGCTGGAAATTAATGGCATAAATTTTCCGTTGTCATACACCTTTGCTCCTGGAAGTTCCGACGATGGGGTGACCTTAACCGTTCCTGCTCAGATGCTGCCTCAGGTTAATGAAAGGCTGACAGAATGGCTGGTTCCGGGATTTATTCACCAAAAAGTTGTAGCCATTATTAAAGCGTTGCCAAAGCCAGTGCGGAAGCAGTTTGTACCTGTGCCAGATACGGCAACCCGCTTTCTGAATCAGGCTACAGCTTCCAAGGGTGGACTCTATATCCAGCTGGCGGAATTTCTGAATCAGACCTTAAGGCCCGAGCGTGTAACGCCAGAAGAGCTGATGAGTGATGCGCTGGAGTCTCACTTGAAAATGAACTTCAGGGTTCTCAACGGCGATGATGTTATCACCGAAAGCAGAGACCTGGCCGCGCTTATTGAGAGTGTTGATGTTAGCGGAGAGACTTCTGAATACGTCCTTCTTGATGACCGGTTTGCCGGACATACGGTTAATGACTGGGATTTCGGCGCATTGCCGGAGTCAACCGAGGCCGAAGTGGCCGGCTTGCCAGTGAGGTCTTACCCATGCCTTAAGAGCGACGGCGACACGGTAGTCCTGACAACAGAGAATAGTGAATCTCAGGCCGAGGTTTCGCATCGTGAAGGGGTGTTGGCCCTGATTCGCCAGCAGCTTGCAGGAATGGATCGCGACCTCCGCCAATCTATCCAGACGCAAATGAAACCACACTGGCTGTTGGCTAAAGGTATGGGGTCCGAAGGAGAGATTACTCGCGAGCTTGTTGATGCGGTGTATACCCATATCATGCTACCTCTTGATGAGGCTCTGCCGCGGACGCCTGAAGAATTTGATGTAAGAATTCAGCGACGTAGCCGACTACATCAACATCTGGAAGAGCTGCTTACCCAGTTTGTTCAGTGGTTGAAGATTCGGCATGGTGTGCTTAAGAGCCTCAGGGGCGCCGTAACAATGGATAAGGCCATGGCGTTCAGTGATACCAAAGCCCATCTGGAACGCCTGTTGGCTCCGGGGTTTCTTGTCGAAGTGCCATGGCCAAGGTTGAAGTGTTTCACCCGCTATCTGCGGGCTATGGAGTATCGGATTGATAAGCTGCAAGGGAACCTTGCGCGTGATCGTCAGTCCATGGTTGAGTTCGAGTCGGTCTATGTGCCTTGGAAAGAAGCGGTAGATCGTGGCGGTGCAAATCAGGAAGCCCTTGAGGAGTTCCGGTGGCTGCTTGAGGAGTGGCGAGTGTCGTTATTCGCGCAACCGCTGGGTACACAAGAGCCGGTATCGCTTAAGCGCCTTAACAAACGTTGGCATGAGATCGTTCAGGCGGGTCTCTGAGCGTAATAACTGACTGTTGGCTCAAAAAATGCGGTGTGTAACAGTAAAATCGTCTGACATACTGAATCCAACCTGTGCTTTGGAACGTACAGGATACATACGGGCACCTTTTGCCCCTAACACTGAAAAGGAAACTGCTATGAAAAACTCTACCAAAGATACCAACAAGCTGATGTCTGCTGTTCTCGGAACGGCGTTTGTTACCGCTGTTTCAGCTGCAGGCGTTAATGCTGCTGAAAACCCGTTTGCTTCTGCAGAACTGAATCAGGGTTACAAAGTGGCTGCGCACCATGAAGGCAAATGTGGCGAGGGTAAGTGTGGCGCCAAGGCCGATGAAGAAGGCAAGTGTGGCGAAGGTAAGTGTGGTGCTAAGTCTGAGAAAGAAGGCAAGTGTGGCGAAGGTAAGTGCGGTGCCAAGTCTGAAAAAGAAGGCAAGTGTGGCGAAGGTAAGTGCGGTGCTAAGTCTGAAAAAGAAGGCAAGTGCGGTGAAGGTAAGTGCGGCGGTAAAAAAGAGAGCTGAGCGCTGATATGAATCGCCACCAGATCACGGGCGCAGGATTAGGTCTGCGCCGAGGGTTTATCTCAGAATTGCAGTCCCGCATAGAAAACGGCGTTGAAGTCCCCGTCGATTTTTTTGAGGTCGCGCCCGAGAACTGGTTACGGGTTGGTGGTCGTCTGGGCCGCCAATTCCGCTATTTTACTGAACGCTATCCATTTGCTTGCCATGGACTGTCGTTGTCTATTGGTAGCCCTGCTCCGTTGGACGAAGCGTTCGTCCGTGACGTAAAAGACTTTCTGAAAGAGCATAAGGTGGCGGTCTATAGCGAGCACCTGAGTTACTGCTCAGACGATGGCCATCTGTACGACCTTATGCCGCTTCCGTTTACCGAAGAAGCTGTCAAGTACGTCAGTGAGCGAATCATGAGAGTGCAGGACATTCTTGGTGAGCGCCTGGTGATAGAAAATGTTTCGGCTTATGTTGAGCCCGGACGCGAAATGGCAGAGCCAGAATTCGTCAAAGCGGTGCTTGAAGCTGCCGACTGCGAGTTACTCCTTGATGTGAATAACGTCTACGTTAATTCAACAAATCACGGGTACAACGCTGAAGAGTACATTCGCAGTATGCCGAGCGATAAAATCCGGTATTACCATGTCGCTGGCCACTATCAGGATACATCGGACGCCAGTGATGCTGATCCTTCCTCGAATTTGTTGGTAGACACCCATGGTGCAGATGTTATTGAGCCCGTCTGGGCACTGCTATCAGCGGCTTATGATGCACACGGGATGAGACCAACGCTTCTGGAACGGGATTTTAATTTTCCTGACCTCGACGAAATGTTTGCAGAGGTCTCGCAGATTAAGACTCTCCAGGAGGCGCTACTGCATGTCTGATCTGGCGAAGATGCAAAGGGCGTTTGCCAAGGACATTCGCACTGATGGTGATGAAAGCTTCGGTGAACAGCCGGGCCTCAAAATTTATCGGGAGCTCTTTTTTAACAGTGTCTGTGGCTTTCTCGATGGTACCTTCCCTGTCTGTAAAGAGGCTGTCGGCGATGAGCGATGGAAGGAATATTCGCGGGCATTTTTTCGTGATCACCAGTCAAACTCTCCGCTTTTTCTCGAAATAAGTGAGGAATTTCTGGCATGGTTGGTGACACAGCAAAGTATTCTTGGTGAGTTTCCATATCTGGCAGAGCTAGCTCACTATGAGTGGCTGGAGCTGGCCGTTGATGTGATGGATGTTGAAGGGTTCAGAGGTGAGCCTGATGCTCTCTTTGATCCGGGCTCGCCAATTTTAATTAATCCTGCATCGATTGCTGCGTGTTATCAGTACCCGGTTCATCAGGTGTCAGGGTTTGAACCTGAGGTCTCGGAACAGATGTCGGGGTTTGTCGTTTATCGTGACCTGGCTGATAAAGTACGGTTTATCAGCTGCACTCCTTTGTCACTTATGATTCTCGAAACTGCACGGGCTGAACCGATGCTGACTGCACGACAGGCCGTTGAATCGGTAATGTCTCAGGCTGGGCTGGATGGAGATGTTGCTCTTCAGGGGGCGCTGCAGGTTCTGGGTGACTGGCACCGGCAAGGTGTTATCCGCTCGTGAGACAGTAAAAGCTGACGTTCTGGTCGGTTTCTGACATTATGAGCGCAACAAAAACAGGACGTCATCTTATGTATTTTCATTCCCTTGTTGCGCTGATTGGAACGGTTACCATTGGCCTCGCGGCGTTGCCTGCTCAAGCTGAAGAGGAATACGATCCTTTTGAAGAAACCAATCGCAAAATTTTCGCCTTCAATGATTACCTGGACCGAAAATTCTTTGTGCCTGTAGCAAGGGGGTACAACGCGGTGACCCCTGTGGTGGTAGATACCGGCATTACGAATATGTACCAGAACGCGCTTGACCCTCTTACCAGTGTGAATGATGTCGCGCAGCTTAAATTCTCTAGGGCAGCTACGGCCGTGGGTCGATTTCTGGTGAACAGTACGGTTGGGTTTTTCGGCTTTTTCGATGTGGCGACGCACATCGGTCTGCCAAAGCATCGTGAAGACTTCGGGCAGACTCTCGGTTACTGGGGGGTCGGCAATGGGCCTTATCTGGTATTGCCGTTCTTTGGGCCACGTACCTTGCGTCATTCTGTAGGACATGTCGGCGACTATTACACCGGCCTGTCGTATACCTATTTTGGCGACAATCTCGGTGAAGATGCTGCGATGTTGGGCTTAAAAGCGCTCGACCTTCGTTCAGATCTGATTGAATCTGAGCAGTTTATTACCGGCGACCGTTATCTCTTTATCCGTAGTGCGTATCTTCAGAGCCGTGAGTATCTGGTCAATGATGGGCAGGTGCAGGATGAGTTTGAAGATGAGTTTGGCATCTTCGATGAATGACTATAGATTACGACAGATAATAAAAAAGGCCTCGTGAGAGGCCTTTTTTGTTTTTAGCCGGCTGTGCGCCCAGGGAGAACATCTTTCAGCTTCTCACGCATTTTGCGGATTGCATCTTCAGTTTCTTCCCAGCTGATGCAGCCGTCTGTTACCGATAAGCCGTACTCCAGATCATCCAGGTTGGCTGGAATATTCTGACGCCCGTGTTTGATGTTTGATTCAACCATCAGGCCGATAATGGATTTGTTGCCTTCAAGGATCTGGTTGCTGACGTTGTCCATGACTAATGGCTGCAGTGCCGGATTCTTGCTGCTGTTTTCATGGCTGCAGTCGATCATGATGTTCTGTGCAAGATCCGCTTTAGACAGTGCGTCTTCTGCAATCTGGACGTTCACTGAATCGTAGTTTGGCTTACCGCCGCCGCCGCGCAGCACAACGTGTGCGTAAGGGTTGCCCTTGGTTGAAACGATTGAAACCTGGCCGCTCTGGTCGATACCAAGGAAGCGGTGCGGGTTGGCTACTGACATCAGTGCGTTAGTAGCAACTGTCAGGCTGCCATCGGTTCCGTTCTTGAAGCCAACGGCCGATGAAAGGCCTGAAGCCATCTCTCGGTGTGTCTGGGATTCTGTAGTGCGTGCGCCAATAGCTGACCATGCGATCAGATCCTGAAGGTACTGTGGTGAGATCGGGTCCAGCGCTTCAGTGGATAGTGGCAAGCCGAGCTCTGCAAGATCAATCAGAAGGCGACGCGCGGTATGCAGACCGTCCTGGATTTTGAAAGTGTCGTTCATGTACGGGTCGTTAATCAGCCCTTTCCATCCAACGGTAGTGCGAGGCTTTTCAAAGTAAACGCGCATTACAAGGTAGAGGGTATCGCTGACTTCTTCTGCCAGATCCCGCAAGCGCTGAGCGTAGTCTTTAGCTGCATCTACGTCGTGGATGGAGCAGGGGCCGACCACAACAAAAATGCGGTGATCTTTACGATCCAGGATGTCGCGAATGGCCTGGCGGCCTTTACAGACGCTTTCGACAGCTTGCTCAGAGATAGGCATCTCTTCTTTGAGCTGAGTTGGGGTTACCAGAGTCGCGATGGACTCAATATTGAGATCTTCAATGCGATTGTCAGTCATTTCCTGTTGGCCTTCAGACGGTTGGGCTGGTGTTGTCTCAGGTTGGGAGGGGGCTGAGCCTGCGGTCAGTTGCCCTTTGGTCAGGGCAGCAATTTGCTTCTGACGACCTGCTGGCGGCTCTTCTCCCCATTGGGAGACCGCCGCAGCGGTCAGCTTCCAGCCGTCTTCGGAACAGGCTTCTGCAATAGCTTTTTTGGTTCCGAACCAGGCGACAACATCAGTTGTTTTCATAATTAGATATTAAGTTAGCTTATTCGTGCTTAAGCTTAATAGCCTGGCTGGGGTTAAGTAAAGTTAATTTTTAGCGAAGACGGCTTTGAATGTCCTTGAATCGTTCTACTTTATTTCTTTCGAAAAGCATTGGCTCGCTGCCTCCTGATGAGTCGAGGAGTCCCTCGCGAGCATAGCGCTTAACTGTCACAGTTTTGATTTCGAGGTACTTTGCGACTTCTTCGATGGTCATAAGTTGTTGGTCAGACATGCTCGCACTCCTTTATGTATATGCACTGGAGTAAGAGTTTAGTCAGGATTTGACAGCGTGTTGGCGGGCGGTGGTTCGTTGCGCCTGACTCAGCTGACAGAGCAGGCGCTTTGTTTGGTTGGGGCGCAAGTATTGTTACTGGAACATGTACCGTGCACCCATGAAAAACAGAATGCTTGCAAGAGCAGGGCGCAGTATTGCGTCAGGAACCTTGCGGCTGATCATGCTTCCGAAGTGGATGGCTGGAATGGAACCCAGGAGCAGTGCGCCGAGTAGTTGGAAGTCGACATTGCCAAGGCCCAGGTGGATAAGGCCAGCAGCGAGTGTCAGTGGAACGGCGTGAGCGATATCGGTGCCGACGATGTGAGTGCCCCGGAGTGCAGGGTAGAGAATCATGAGGATGGCTGTACCAATAGCGCCAGCGCCGACAGACGAGAGTGTAACGAATATGCCGAGCAGGATGCCCATGACGATAGTTGCGGCTGGTCTGAATCGACTCAGGTTGCGGGCGTTGCGGGCCGCCGCAAAGGCTTGAATGCGTGTTCTCATGAAGATAACGACGGCAGTCATGACCAGCATGATGCCGAGGGCGTTTTTCAGCAGGTGGCCGTAGTCTTCAGCGTCATTGAAGAACACGTGAAGAAGGGCGCCGGTAATTAGTGCGGCGGGTATTGAGCCAGCAGCAAGAAGTTTGACCAACCCCCAATTGACGTGCTTTTGTCTGTGATGGCTATACGCTCCGCCGGCCTTCGTTAATGCCGCGTAGAGCAGATCGGTTCCGACAGCGGTATGCGCTGGGAAGCCAAAGCTGAGCAGAAGTGGCGTCATCAATGCGCCGCCACCAATGCCGGTCATGCCTACAATAAAGCCGACGGCAGCGCCGGCACCGATATAAAGCAGAAAATCCATCTGAGTCGTCTAATCTGGGTGCGTATAGTACAGAATGCGACAATGTAGAGGTTGTCATCTATTCTGGAAAGGAATATTTGTTTATATTTTTATAACTCGAATAGCGTTTTGTCGTAAGGGGTGGGATATATGAAGTTGCAGCAACTCAGATACATATGGGAGGTCGCGCACCACGATCTGAATGTGTCCGCCACCGCGCAAGCGTTATACACCTCTCAGCCCGGGATCAGTAAACAGATTCGGCTGTTGGAAGATGAGCTTGGTGTTGAGATCTTTGCACGCAGCGGTAAGCATCTGACGCGCATTACGCCGGCTGGTGAGGCCATTCTGAAGATCGCCGGAGATATTCTGCGTAAAACTGAGAGTATTAAGCAGGTCGCTCAGGAGTTCAGTGATGAAAAGCGCGGCAGTCTGTCTGTGGCAACAACGCATACTCAGGCCCGATATGCACTCCCGGGGGTGATTGAGTCGTTCATGAGGCGCTATCCGGATGTGTCTCTTCATATGCATCAGGGCACACCGATGCAGATAGCCGAAATGGCGGCGGATGGCACGACCGATTTTGCTATTGCTACTGAGGCGATGGAGCACTTTGGTGACCTGATTATGATGCCGTGCTATCGGTGGAATCGCAGCATTCTGGTCCCCAAAGGGCATCCGCTTGCGGCCACTCCGCGACCGACACTGGAGCAAGTGGCTGCGTACCCTCTGGTTACTTATGTGTTTGGCTTTACTGGCCGATCTAAGCTTGATGAAGCATTTCAGGGGCAGGGGCTGACGCCCAAGGTGGCCTTTACAGCGGCCGATTCTGACGTTATCAAAACCTACGTGAGGCTGGGTGTGGGGATTGGGATTGTGGCGAGCATGGCGATCGATCCAACTACTGATTCTGATCTTGTAGCAATCGATGCGTCTCACTTGTTTGCTTCAAGTGTTACCAGTATCGGCTTTCGCAAGGGTACGTTTCTGCGTAGCTATATGTTTGATTTTATTGCTACCTTTGCGCCTCATCTTACTCGGGATCTGGTTGAGGTTGCTGCGCAGAGCCCGGGAAGGCAGGATGTTTCAGATTTATTTGATGGGATCGAGCTCCCTGTGCACTGACCGCAGCAGGGGGGCTCGATAGAAGGCGCTTGTTTCAGCCCTTTGAGATGATGTTGCCTGCGTGGAGTCCGCACTCTTTGTGGGTTGCTTCCTCCCACCACCAGCGACCTTCACGCTCGTGTTGGTTTGGCAGTGTGGCTCTGGTGCAGGGTTCGCAGCCGATGCTGACGAAGCCTTTCTGGTGAAGCTCGTTGTATGGAACGTCGAACATTTTTATGTATTCCCAGACCTGAGCCGAAGTCCAGTGAGCGAGCGGGTTATACTTGGTTAGTGTTTCGCCCCGTCCTTTGAAGGCGCTATCCAGTTCTATAATCGATACGTCTGATCGTGTCCCTGGGCTCTGGTCGCGACGTTGACCCGTTATCCATGCGTCCAGTTCAGTCAGCTTGTTGCGTAGTGGGGCGATTTTGCGAACGCCACAGCACTCCTGGTGCCCATCTTCGTAAAAGCTGAACAGGCCTTTCTCTTTAACGAATGCCTGCAGTGCAGCTTGCTCTGGAGTGCGGACATCAATGTTGATGCCGTAGTGTTTACGTACTTTCTCGATAAATTGGTACGTCTCTGGGTGTAGTCGCCCGGTGTCCAGTGTGAAAATGTCTACCTCTGGGTTAATTTTTACTGCCATGTCGACCAGGATGACATCTTCCGCGCCGCTGAATGAAACGGCGATGGCGTCGTGGTTTTCAATGGCGTGACGAATGATGTCCTTTGGGCGTTTGTCTTCAAACTGAGTGTTCAGTTCTGCAATCTGGTCGTCTCTCATCGGTGTATCCGGTCGTTGTATTTTCGGTGAATATTATCATGGGGGTTCTTAGGTCAAATAATACTAAAAAAGAATACTCTTATTCATCTGCTTGCTAATTCGTTGTGTTTGCCCGGATGAGTGGTAGAGTAGCGGCCTTTATTACCTGAATGAATTGATGGGGACTCCATGGAAATCGCATGTCTTGACCTTGAAGGTGTACTGGTACCTGAGATCTGGATTGAATTTGCAAACAAAACGGGCATTGAAGAGTTGAAAGCAACTACTCGTGATATTCCTGATTACGACGTTCTGATGAAACAACGTCTGGCGCTACTCGATCAGCACGGTTTTAAACTGCAGGATATTCAGGAAGTGATCGCAACTCTTAAGCCACTTGACGGAGCGCGTGAGTTTGTTGATTGGCTGCGTGAGCGTTTTCAGGTCATCATTCTGTCTGACACTTTCTATGAGTTTTCTCAGCCGCTGATGCGTCAATTGGGTTTTCCGACTTTGTTCTGTCATCGCCTTGTGGCGGACGAAGAGGGGCGTGTGGTTGACTATAAACTTCGCCAGGCTGATCCTAAGCGCCAGTCTATCCGTGCCCTGCAAACGATCTATTATCGTACGATTGCCGCAGGCGACTCCTACAACGACACCACTATGCTGGCAGAGGCTGATGCGGGTATTCTCTTTCACGCTCCGCAGAACGTAATCGAGGAATTTCCACAATTTCCGGCCGTTCATACCTATGAAGACCTGAAAAAGGAATTCATTAAGGCGAGCAATCGCGAGTTGACCCTCTGATCAGGCACTAAAGCGGGGTGTCGAGTATCTTCGTCACCTTGTTCAGAATCTCCTGATATTCGTCGTCGGCATCGCTGTCGATGACGAGTCCTCCGCCACCCCAGCATGTTGCTCCATCTTCTTTGGCTTCGATCGTGCGTATCAGTATGTTGAAGTCGCACTGTCCGCTGTCGTCGATGTAGCCCATAGAGCCACAGTAGGCTCCGCGTTCTGCGGGTTCCAGCTCATTGATGATTTCCATAGCGCGTTTCTTCGGTGCCCCTGTTATCGATCCTCCCGGAAAGGTCGCTTTGATCGCTTCTGCAGCGGGGGTGTTCGCTCTTAGTGTGGCTGTGATGGTGGAAACAAGATGGTGCACATTGGAGTGCGACTCGAGCGTGAATAGCTCCGGGACCGATACGCTTCCGGGTTCTGCGTGTATGCTCAGGTCGTTTCGCAGCAAATCTACGATCATCAGGTTCTCGGCCTGATTTTTTGGACTCTCTTTTAGTGAAAAGGCGAGGCGATTGTCTTCTGCAGGGTCTGGGTGCCTGGGAGCGGTGCCCTTGATTGGGCGTGTCTCAAGTAGCAATTCATGAGTATTGGTATTGTCGTTAGGCGAGGGGGTGACTTTCAGGAGTCTCTCTGGAGATACGCTGATTATCGTGCGGTCACTGTCTTTGAATATGCAGCCGTGAGGTGCGTCAAAAGATTCCAGTAACTCGGAGGGGTCGCCGTCTCTCAGGTCGTCTTTGCAGTAGAAGGCCGTGGCAAGGTTGATCTGGTAGCAGTCACCGCTCAATAGGTAATCACGGACTTTTGCAAAGTTCTCCACATACTTCGATTTTGTCTCGCAAGGCGCCCATTTTCTTTGTTTGCGGGCAGGTACAGCTGCTGTTGAGTGGAAGTTCAAGGCCTTTAGGTAGTTTGACGCTGTATTGGCTGAGATTGGCTCGTAGGCCTGGATGACGCAGTAATCACTGTCAGGATCGATCAGAAGTGAAGAGTTGTAGCGTCGGAATATGATTTCGCCCTGGCTGTTCGGATAGTTCAGTAAACCGATCCAGCCTGCGACAAAGCCGTTGGTGCTGCAGTCTTTACTTGCTTTTGCTTGTGGAAACCCACTGATGGTATCTGCAATATCGATTGCGAGGACATACTTCGCTTTAAAGTGATCTGCTTCTGTCAAATTTAAGTAATGGCGTTGCCTGTGTGGAATGGTTAACAAACTGAAGTTGTCCAGTTGCGACAGGTTTTTCAGTATGTTAGCGCCGGGTAGCTCTATTTTGTGGGTGAACATTACAGGCCATTCAGTTGGGTTTGTGGGTGTGTAACTATTTGAAAAATATAGATTTTTCTCGAGTTCTTTACCTGTATTATACATCCAGGGCTATTTCGTAACCATTACTCCGTAACTTTGTGTGAAAAAAGGGTAGACATCTGCAAATCAACATAATAGATTGGTCGCAAGTCTCGTGTAGCGGGGCTTAATTCGAAAGCTTGCTGGTAGTTTTTAAGACAGTAAGCAAATTGAAAATCGACCATTCAGGCGGGTGACACCACAAGGTGAAACAAGTAGGATGGTCAACGGGTAAGCTGAAAGACCCGCTGTACTACATAAAAACAATCAGGAGTGTGCACAAATGAAATTCCTCAAGAAAGCTTCTCTGGCTGCATCTATCGCCGCTGTATCTTTCGCTGCTAACGCTGAGCTGGTAGCAATGGACGAAATGGCAATGGCTGCTGCTACTGGTCAGGCTGGTATCGATCTGGATATTACTCTGTCTGATGTCGATGCCATTTCTATCGGTGAAGTTCTGTATACCGATACTGTCGACGGCGTAACTGTTGGTGGCGGTTCTTTGGCAATTAGCAATATCATCGTTGGTTCTGCAGATGGTTCTGATATTACTATCTTCAACGCAATCGACATTGATGAAACTGGTTCTATCATCATGGATAGCTCTGCGACTGATCTGTCAGGCCTGCGTGTACGTATCGGTAACGTTGAAACTCGCACTGATGCTGGCCTTTCTGCTGCTAACCTGGCGCGTAACGTTGACGTTACTATGGATGTTCAGGGTGGCGTTACTACAATTGCACAGTCTGGTACGGATACTACCATTACTTCAGTTGGTGGTTCTGTTGAAGTTACCTCAGGTAGCATGACGCTGTTGAACGACGCGATTGGCATTACTGATCTGCGTGTATACGGTACTGGCGGTGTTGGTACTGGTATTAGCACTGACTCTACTCTGACCTTCAATGGCGACGGTATCTCTATCACAGGTCTTGACCTGGCTGGTACTATCGAGATTGGTGACTTGGCTCTGGGTGGATCTTCTATCGGTTCAGTTGCTATCTCTGATATCGCTCTGAACGGTGCGGCTGTAACCATCTCTGGTCGCTAAGTTCGCTTAGCGTCTAGAAAGAAAGCCCGCTCCGGCGGGCTTTTTTTATGTCTGTATTTAATGAAAAAGAGCGAAAAAACCTGATTTATCAGTGAATTATACTTGGTTGGGCTAAATTGTTTCTGTAACATAGGATAACGATACAAATTATAATAAAAATATAAAGGGGGAGGCCGAGGCCTTAGAATCGTGCTGATTATTCTCTTAGGATCTGTTATCGGGTTCGCCATGGCACATGAGCTTGCCATTGTGAATGAGCGAGAGCAGGGGGACACCGTTGTTCGTGTGGCCGTCGGTGAAGACTATCAGGAAGATATGGTAGTTAATGTCGAACCTCTCGCTGCGAAAAAATTCAAAAATGTCGTGCGTCAGGTGTATGACTATTCCTGTGGCTCTGCTGCCCTGACGACACTTCTCGACTTTTACTTGGGTAGGAACTTCCAGGAACGTCAGGTGATGGAAGGTTTGCTGCGATTCGGTGAGACTGAACGAATCGTAGAGCGTCGGGGTTTCTCAATGTTAGACATGAAGCGCTTAGTTACGGCGCTCGGTCATCCATCAGGGGGGTTCAAGGCGGAAGCATCCGACCTTGAAACTTTAGATCACCCAGCTATCGCACCGATTCAGTATGCGGGATTTAAACATTTTGTTGTTATCCGCACGGTGTACGATGGCCGGGTTTACGTTGCCGACCCTGCATTGGGCAACATCTCTTTTACTCTTCATCGTTTTCTCGAAGTCTGGGATAACAACGTTCTCTTTATAGTGTTCCCGAATGGCCATAAGCCCGCGAGCGGCTTAGAGCTGCATGAAGAGGATATGCGCTTTGTTTCAGATCATATTATTGCTGAGAATGCCTTTAAAGAGTTTCCAATGTTGCATGTCAAATCTGAGCACCAGCTGCAGAATGCGATTTATGCTTCATTTAATAACGCCGAATACGAATATCGCTTAAAAGTAGATGAGAATGGCGATGCTGTTGTGGGGGATGACGGCTCATTCGTATTTGAAACTGAAATCAAAACTGCTGAAGACGGCGGCGATCCGGATAACTTCAATATCCTGGTCACCGATGGCCTTGTCGAAGATGGCCAAGGTATTAATAAGTCTCTCCGTTACAGAAGAAAATAATAAAAGGTAAGCAGAATCATGAAACGCTCCGGAATTTTATCGCTGACTTTGTTGCTGGCTGCTGTGAATGGCGCTTACGCAGATACCGCTGAAGAAATGGACAAGGCTCGCGAGGCTCTTTCAAAACAGGACAGTGATGCTGATACTGAGAAAGCACTTGAGGAAGTGTTTGAGGCGGCGGAAAAGAACTATTCCTTGCTGAAAAAAGGCGGGATGTCTCTCAACTATAACTTCGACTACAGCTATTATGGTGACCAGCGCATAGACCTCAATGTTGAGGACTCTCGCGTTCGTAGTGTTGATGTAAGTCCAGTTGCAAGCCATTCATTTACGAATAGCTTTGCGTTTGATTACGGCCTGTTTAACAACCTGACACTCGGTGTTCGCCTGCCGTTGGTTTCCAAGTTTGAAACGCAGGACGAGCTTTCCGGTTACGGCGTGGGTGATATCAGCGGTACTGTTCGCTGGCAGCCAGCTGAGTATATTCCGGGTAAAGCATCCAGAACGTATTTCGGTTCTCTTCGTGTACCGACCGGTCAGTCGCCTTACGAAATTGATGAAAATGAAGCGCTTTCCACAGGGTCGGGTACATTTGGCTTGAGTGGCGGTTTGAGTACTTCTAAAGTTCTTGATCCGGTTGTCTTGTTCGGCTCACTCTCAGCGGGTTATGACCTTCCCGCTACTGATCTGAACCAGGTGCGTGGTGATCAGCTGCTGCAAGAAGTGAATAATAAGGGCAATATCTCAGCCTCTATGGGTTTTGCTTACTCGCTTTCATACGATGTTTCTCTGAGTGCATCTTTCCAGGGGTCTTACTCTATGGGAAGCGAATTTGTTCTGTATCGCCCTTCAACTGGTCAGGAGACTCGTTCTGAAACGACCGGCCAAATGACCGGCATTATGAACTTCGCCTTAGGTGTGCGCGTATCCCCAAAAACGATCGCAAACGTAAACGTCGGCTTTGGTATGACGGAGCTTTCTCCTGATATCCTGCTGGGACTGTCATTGCCTATTGATATTGAGGGTGCAAAACCTTCAGAGGGCAACTAATCAGTCATGACTGATAAAACGATAATAAATAACAGTTTGTGGCGGTTTAATATGCGGAAGTTAGCGCTGTTAGCGATGCTGGTTCCAGGAGTGGCAAATGCTGAACTCCTGCAGAACTTATTTATCGACAACAAAGCCATGTCCTTGGGGAACGCAGTAACAGCAGACCCTACCGGAATCATGGATATTCACTTTAACCCTGCTGGTCTGACTAAGCTTGATGGGCGTCAGTTTCAGTTGCAGTTCAATAACATTATTCTGAACTCTGAAGCTGAATTCAGTTTGCCTGATGATTTTGACCCTGGGGAGGCGGGTTTGCTCGACCCTTCCAAAGATCCTGTGTTGAACGAAGGCAAAAGTAGAGCGCACGTCGCTGCGTATTTTCCTGGAATAGGCCGTCAGGGTATTCCATTGCCTATCATTGCTCTGCCAACGGCGGGGTTCTCTATTAAGCCGCCGGGCTCAAAATTTACCTTTGCAAATGCTGTCTATGCGCCAATGGCTGCAGGCTTCTCGAAGGGAGATGATGATCCGGGGCGTTATCAGGCGAAAGAAGTTGCAATTCAGCGGCTTACTTATTTGTCGCCATCATTTGGTTATCAGGTAAATGATGAATTCTCTGTTGGCGCAGGTCTCCTGTTTTCACACCAGGCTGTGTCTTTAGAGCAGGAACTTCGTGCACCAAACGTGTTGGTCGGTGTGCTCGAGGAGCTGCAAAATGCTTTTGGCTGTCTCGAACCCGATGAAAATGGCAACCCCAAACGGAATGATCCGCTGGCGCCTTTTATTACGCTGTGTGGTGGTGACGTTGGTCCCTACGATGATATTGGCACGCTTGATATCACTATGACTGAGTCGCTGTCTCCATCGTTTAACCTTGGTATGCTTTGGGAACCTAATGGTTGGTTTAAGTTTGGTATGTCATATCAAAGTGAGGCGAATACCAAGCTGACCGGTGATTACGAGCTTGAGTATACGGACGACTTTGCGGACTTTTTCCGTACCTTTAACTCATCGATTATTGGTGCTGTGACTGGCGCGATTTTCTCTTTCCCGCAAGGGCAGACTTATGAGTCTGGTTATGTGACGTCAGAGCTGACCTATCCTCAGCATTTTCAGGCGGGTGTGAAGTTCAAGTATTTTGATATATTTCACTTCAATCTGGATGCTGGCTGGACCGACTTCGATGAATGGGACAGCTTAGACATCCAGTTTGACCGTCAGGTGAGCTTCCTTTCTACGGCTAAAATCCTGTCGCCGGATTTGGTAACTGATACCACTCTGGAAATGCCTCTGAACTTCCGTAGTGTCTGGACATACAATATTGGTATGGCGATGGATCTTAACTCACGTATACAGCTGCGTGCTGGTTTTGAACCCCGTCGTAGCTCAATTCCTAAGGATTCGCGTAGCCTGCAGGCGCCGATTGGCTTTATGCGTATGTACGCTGTCGGCCTTGGCTACCAGTGGGACCTGGATACTACCATCGACCTGTCGATGAGTTTTATGAAATCAGTTGAGCATATCAAGGCGGATCCGCAGGACGCGAGTTCTAATAATGAGTATCCGAATTCAAGTAACTCTCTTAACCGTAACTGTCTTACATGCGTTGTTACCAACCCTTACCCAGGGCTCGATGTCGACACCAAGTTGACCATTGGGCACGCGGGTATCAGCTTCAGGACCAAGTTCTGAGGTTAATATTTCTCTTCCTGCTGTCGTCAGTCGCCATGGCTGACGGCAGTTATTACACTTGGGTTGATGCGCAGGGGCGAATTCATAATGTCCCGCTGAAGCCCGGTGAGGAAGAGCCAGTGGAGCAACCTCCTGGTGACGATAATGACTACCAGACAGAGGAGGAGGTTCAGGAAAAGCTTCGCCAGTACGATGAGGATAATCCTGCCTTTTACGTGATCGTAGAGCCAGATGGGCGTGTTCGTACGGAAACATACGACGCTGAAGCTGAACAAGAAGCCGCTGCTGAGACCATTGTGGGCGATGACGAGGTCATTATTGGGTGGGATCCTATTCTTGCTCCACCATTCAGGGTCGAACAGCAAATGACGCAGGGAGCGTGCTGCGAAGCGTTTACTGACCAGTTTGTTGAAGCCCCTAAGCAATTTAAGTCGGTGCAGCTGTTTGACCCTGTCAGATATCGCTCGTTCCCAACTTCGCAGGGAAATCACACAGCCTGGTACTTTCACATTGGAAAGCCTCCCAAGGCAACTTCGGGTCGTCGATTTCTTGTGCTCAGGCTGCGTGGCGCTCCGGTCGAGGCTAGCCTGATCTCGCTAAACTCAGACCTCAAGCCTCTGTACTACTCGCGACGTTTGCCGCTCGATAGTATTCCCGAAAGCTGGCATAGCGTTGGATATCAGGAGGCCAGGGTGCTTGTCGAAGACAAGGGTGTTGAGAGTTTCATTCTTTATCTTGATATGAAACCCGCGGAAGATATGTCGCTGGAGATTCGTTGGGCTGATGGCTACGCACCGTTTCAGTAAAACCCTCAATCACGGTGATATTGCATCTACGCTCGTCAACTTCGAAGAAAGCATGAGTACAGCTGTGGGTGATTCGCGTCGTCTGGTCTTGCTGCATGGTGCTGGCCTGGCCGGAGATCTGACGTGGCGTCTGGTTGTTAATTACCTGACAGAATGGGATGAAGTGCTGATTCCCGATCTTCCGGGAATGGGGGATTCTGTTTGGGTTAATGCAGAGTCTGCGGGCTTTGATGAATACCTGGCTGCTATCGCTGAATTCCTTAGGTATCAGGGTTGGGGTCAGTTTGACCTTGTCGGGTATTCCTTTGGAGGGCTGCTGGCAATGCATCTTGCGGAGCTGAGTGATGCGCCGTTTAAGGTGCAGCGATTAGGTTTGATTGAGCCTGCGGCCTTGTTGGCGAGTAATCCAGAGCTTTTGATACATCGAGCTGAAGAATATGGCGACCAGGCTGAATTGCTGATGTCAGGTAAGGCGGATGCTGTGCTTGGTTTTCTGGATGCTGTATCCCCGTTTCGTGATAAAGCTGGCGATGACCTGGTTGTGCGACGTTTGTCAGAAAACCTGGCTGGGCTCGGCTATGGTGTCAGGGCGGTTAGTCAGGCGTTGACTCGGTATTCAGATCATTATGCTAACTGGATTTCACCAGTCCCAGGTATGAGCCTCATCGGAGGCCTGTCTCCTGAATCAATGCGTATGCGTCATAAAAGACTGGCGGCTGAATCTCCGACGTGGGTGTTGCACGAAGTTCCGCGTGCAGATCATGGCGTTGTTTATTCGAGGCCGAAGCAGGTGGCTTCGGCGATTAATGCACTACGTGCTTGAATATCAGTCGAGAGAGCGCTTCAGCCCTGTGGAATCAAGGATTCTAGTAGAAATTTCCTCGATCGATTTGTCGGTTGTGCTGATGTAAGGGATGTTCTCCCGCTCGTACAGAAACTCCACTTCGTCTACTTCGTGGTAGCATTGCTTAAGTGACGCGTATCTGCTGTTAGCTTTTCGTTCTGTGCGGATCGCTGAGAGGCGCTCCGGGTCAATCGTTAACCCGAATATCTTATGTTTGTGTTTCTGCAGGCTGTCAGGCAAGCGCAGATCAAGCATATCTTCTTCTGTCAGCGGGTAGTTCGCCGCCTTAATGCCGAATTGCATAGCAAGATAGAGGCAGGTCGGAGTTTTGCCGGACCGGGAAACGCCAACGAGTATGACGTCAGCATCTTCGTAGTGGCGGGTGCGTGCGCCATCATCATTGTCGAGGGCAAAATTGACTGCGTCTATGCGGTTCAGGTAGCGCGTACTATCCGCAGGGGAGTGTGACTTGCCGACCGAGTACGAGCTTTCAGTCGCTAATTCCTGCTCCAGTGGATGCAGAAATGCTTCAAAAATGTCGACTTTAAATGCATCCGCGGTGTCGATGATAGAACGGATGTTCTTGTCGACAATCGTATCGAAGAGAATGGCGGGTGCGCCGGAGTCCTTTGCGGCCTGATTGATTTTGGCCACTGCGTTGTTAGCCTTCTCAGTCGAATCAATGTATGGCAGTGTTACACGGGTAAACTGAAGCTTGTCGAATTGGGCTAGCAAGGCATTGCCTAATGTTTCGGCCGTGATTCCTGTACCGTCGGAAATAAAATAGGCAAAGCGCTTCATATGGTAATTTTTCCTGCGTCCACTTAGTATTACGTGCCTGACGGAGTTCCGCAGACGCAGGCAACTATAGGTGATTCATGCGAATCACCCAAGCGTAAAATTGAATCATCAGCACGAAGGAGAGTTTCCTTGACCGATTATGTTCTCAGGTTTAATCAGGTAACCATCAATGACGTTGAGCGCGTTGGCGGTAAGAATGCATCACTTGGCGAAATGATCGGAAACCTCTCGGCCGCTGGCGTTTCAGTGCCAGACGGTTTCGCAACAACGGCAGATGCCTATCGGGAGTTTCTCGCCTATGAGGGCCTGGGCGGACGAATTAATGATGCGCTTCAGGGGCTGGATGTTGATGATATTCAGGCATTGACATCGACGGGTAAGCAAATCAGGGAGTGGATTCACGAGGCACCTTTGCCGCCAAAGCTTGAAGAGAGAGTGCGTGAAGAGTTCTCATGGCTGGAAGATGGCAATGACAACATGGCCGTTGCTGTGCGCTCATCAGCCACTGCAGAAGACCTGCCTGATGCTTCTTTCGCTGGTCAGCAAGAAACCCATCTGAATATTGTCGGTATCGACAATGTGCTTTTCGCGATCCGTGATGTCTTCGCTTCTCTGTTTAACGACCGTGCGATCGCTTACCGTGAGCATCAAGGCTTTGATCATCACAAGGTCGCCCTGTCTGCGGGTATTCAACGTATGGTTCGTAGTGAGACTGCATCCAGCGGTGTCATGTTTACCCTGGATACAGAATCTGGATTCGACGATGTCGTATTTATAACCTCCTCATATGGCCTGGGCGAAACCGTTGTGCAGGGTGCGGTAAACCCTGACGAGTTCTACGTTCACAAGCGTAACCTGACTGAGGGTCGACCATCGATTCTGCGTCGCAATCTTGGTGCTAAAGCCATCAAGATGATTTACAACAAGGAGGCTTCGGTTGGTAAATCGGTTGAGACTCAACGCGTTGATCGTGACCTGCGCAGAATATTTTCTATTACTGATGACGAAGTGCAGTCGCTCGCTCGTCAGGCAATGATCATTGAGAAACACTACGGCCGCCCAATGGATATTGAGTGGGCGAAAGATGGTGATGATGGCAAGCTTTATATCGTCCAGGCCCGTCCGGAAACCGTAAAAAGTCGCGCCAGTAAAAACGTTATGGAGCGCTACCTGCTGAAAGAAACCGGCAATATCCTTGCTGAAGGCCGGAGCATTGGCCACCGGATTGGTAAGGGTAAAGTACGCGTTATTGAACATATCGAAGATATGGACAAGGTGCAGGAAGGCGAAGTACTCGTAGCTGATATGACGGACCCTGACTGGGAACCGGTCATGAAGCGCTCGGCTGCAATTGTTACCAATCGTGGTGGTCGGACCTGTCACGCAGCAATCATTGCGCGTGAGCTTGGCATTCCTGCTGTTGTAGGTTGTGATGATGCAACGGATCGACTCTTTGATGGTCAGGAAGTCACCGTGTCTTGTGCGGAAGGTGATACCGGCTACGTATACGAGGGTGCGCTTGATTTTGATGTTCGCACCAATAGCGTGGACTCAATGCCTGATCTCGATCTTAAAATCATGATGAATGTCGGCAATCCGGATCGTGCCTTTGATTTCCAGTCGTTACCGAACGCCGGAGTTGGCCTTGCGCGTCTGGAGTTTATTATTAATCGCATGATCGGTGTTCACCCGAAAGCGCTTCTGAATTTTGATCAGCTGCCTGAGGATGTGAAACCTACCGTCGAGCGTCGTATCTCTGGGTACAGCGAGCCTGTTGATTTCTACGTAGATAAGCTGGTTGAAGGTATATCAACTCTGGCTGCTGCGTTCTGGCCGAAGCGCGTTATCGTTCGTCTTTCTGACTTTAAATCAAACGAATACGCCAACCTGATTGGTGGGCGCTTATTTGAGCCGGAAGAAGAAAATCCAATGCTGGGTTTCCGTGGCGCGTCGCGCTATATCTCCAAGAATTTCCGTGATTGTTTCGAACTCGAATGTCGGGCGATGAAAAAAGTCCGCAATGAAATGGGCTTCACCAATGTTGAAATTATGGTGCCATTTGTTCGCACCGTCGGTGAAGCAGAGCAGGTGGTTGAGCTGCTTGCGGAAAACGGCCTTAAGCGTGGTGAGAATGACCTGCGCCTGATCATGATGTGTGAGCTCCCTGCAAACGCGATTCTTGCAGAGCAGTTCCTTGAGCATTTTGACGGTTTCTCTGTTGGCTCGAATGACCTCACGCAACTGACGCTGGGTCTGGATCGGGATTCCGGCATTATTGCTCACCTCTTTGATGAGCGTAATGCGGCAATTCTGGCTCTGCTTGAGAACGCCATTGATGCGTGTAAGAAAGCAGGCAAGTACATCGGCATCTGCGGTCAGGGGCCGTCGGATCATCCGGACTTCGCACGCTGGTTAATGGATAAAGGTATCGACAGTATTTCTCTGAACCCAGATTCCGTGTTGGATACCTGGTTCTTTCTTGCCAATAAGCAGGACTGAACAACCCAAGTAAAGGACGAACGAATTATGAAGAGCAGCAGTTCGCTGTTCCCCGTGACCTTATCGCGGGCAGATATCCTTGGTGATCTCTCTGAGGATATCTATCTGGTGAAACACAATCGCGATCCTGACCCGAGTGTACAGATAGCGCTGTCGCGGATTGGTCTGGCTGGTAACGAGCAAGGTGAGGACAGAGGGTTTCCGGTTGTTCTCGTTCACGGTAGTTTCACCAATAAAGGCTTCTGGTTGTCGGCGAAAGGGCGCGGCATGGCCAGTTTTCTGGTCGAAAAGGGCTTTGATGTCTGGTTATACGAGCACCGTGGGCATGGCCAGTCTCCCCGTAATGATGACTATCAAAAAAATACTGTTGAGCGGTACGCGCGTTTCGATGTCCCGGCGGTTCATGAGTTTATTCACGAGCAGAGTGGACGTTATCCGGCCTGGCTCGGGCATTCACTTGGTGGGACTATCATCGCGACTGCGGTTTCCGGTGGCTTTCTGACTTCGTTGCCAGCATTTGCCATGTTTGGTACGCAAGTGGTGCGCCCGAATATGGCGTTGCAGGTTCCGCTCGCGGGTCCAATTGCTCGTGCGCTTGTTTCTTTCAGGAAAGAGCTGGACGGTCGCCAGATGAAAATTGGGCCTGAAAACGAACCTGCAGGTGTCATTAATGAGTACCTTGCGCGCCATAGCCTGCTGGGGCGTTGGAAGTTGCCATCGACTGGCGAGCCTCTGTTGCCGAAGTGGAAAGAAGCGACAATTCCGCTTCTGGGGGTTTCTGCAGCGGGTGATACCACGGATCCAGCGAAGTATTGTCAGCGTTTTTATCGAATGTACGGCGGCCCTAAAGAGGAACTTATCCTTGGCGTTGGAAGCGGCTTTAGCAAGGATTTTGCTCACATTGATATGATCATTGGCGAAGATGCCGAACGCGAAGTCTGGCCGAAGGTCAGTAATTGGCTTGGCGCTTATGCAAGCTGAGGAGCCTTACAGTAAAGTTGCGGTTATTGTCGGTGTTACCGGACTGATTGGTTCCCATCTGTTGGAGTGCCTGCTGCAGGAGAACCGCTATCGTAAAATCGTTGCCATTGCGCGTAGTTCTGCGCCGGATTCTGTTAAGAAATACATCGATAGCGGTCAGCTGATCTGGCAGTCGTTCTCTGAGCCTATGCCTGATCATGTTGATCATTTCTTCTGTGCACTTGGTACGACGCAAAAAGTGGCTGGCAAGGCAGGCCTTGCGGCGGTCGATCGGGATCTGGTTGTTGAGACCGCATCTGCCGCGATCGCAAAAGGTGCCAGTCTCTGTTCAATTGTCAGTGCGACTGGAGCGGATGCCAGTTCGATATTTTTTTATAACAGGATCAAGGGTGAAATGGAGGCGGGGCTCAGCGAGTTAGGCGCCCGCTGTGTGCAATTCTGGCAACCGTCCGTATTGCTGGGCGAGCGCAGTGAGGAGCGGTTTGCAGAAAAGATCGCGGGTTGTATCCTGCGGTCGCCTTTACCTAGAAATATCCAGTGTCGGGATGGAGCTGCTGTTGCTTCTGCGATCGCAGTAGCCGCTGGTCGGGATCTGACCGGAATACACCGATTTAAAGTACGTGAAATAGACATGTTTAACTCAGGAGAGACGCTATGACTCAATATGTAACCCCGGATCTTTGTGATGAATACCCGGATCTCATCACTGTTGTTGAGCCAATGTTCAATAACTACGGTGCCCGTGAATCATTCGGTGGCGAAATCGTAACTGTTAAGTGCCACGAAGATAACTCAAAAGTAAAAGAGTTGGTCGACACCGACGGCAAAGGTAAAGTCATGGTTGTTGATGGTGGCGGCTCCATGCGTCACGCGCTGCTGGGCGATATGCTGGCTGAAAAAGCAGCTAAAAACGGTTGGGAAGGTATCATTATCTACGGTTGTATCCGTGATGTTGATGTCATTATGGAAACTGAGCTGGGCGTTCAGGCGCTGGCAACGAATCCTCTGAAGACCGATAAGCGTGATCTGGGCGACGTAAACGTTAAGGTTAAGTTCGGTGGTGTTGATTTCGTGCCGGGCCAGTTCGTTTATGCAGATAACAACGGCATTATCGTTTCTCCGCAGAAGCTGGAGATGCCAGAGGCCTGATTAACAGTGCACTCTGTAAAGAGCCCGGCATGGCCGGGCTTTTTTGTGCTCCGTTTTCGATGGGATGGGCTGGGTTGTATACAATCTTGGTCGTAGATCTATTGAAACTGGCATTTTTAGGCGTAGAATGTCGGTCGACTTATTTAGGATTGTCGACAATCTATGTCTGAAGCCCAAACGCTTGCTGAAAAAGTGTTCTCTGAACTCGCCACGGCTATCGTTCGTGGAGAGCTGGCTCCCGGTGAAAAACTTTCGGAGCAGGCATTGGTTACCCGATATGGCGGCAGTCGCGCGCCGATAAGAGAAGCGATTCAGAAGCTTGAGGCACGCAATCTCGTGGTTCGTGTTCCGCATGCTGGCGCTCGTGTGGTGTCTTTGTCGCTCGAGGAACTGCGTGATATCTATGAAGTTCGCCTGGAGCTTGAGAGTATGGCGTGCCGCCTGGCCGCAGAGCGTATGTCTGACGCTGATATTTCAGCACTTGAAAAGCTTCTCGAAGAACATGCACGTTCCATTGAGGCAGATCAGGGACTCAGTTACTACCAGAAGTCGGGCAATCTGGATTTTCACTACCGCATTATCGAAGGCAGCAAGAATAGCCGTTTGCATCAAATGCTCTGTGGTGACCTCTATCACATAATCCGTATGTATCGTTATCGCACCAGTACCAGCTCAGAGCGCCCGCTGCAGGCATTGAAAGAGCACCAGGGCATTGTGGAGGCGATAAAAAGTCGTGATCCGCAACTCGCCGAACTACTGATGAGGCGCCATATCCAGGTGTCTTTGACTAACCTTGAAACTCGTCTGGCTCACGAGGCCCGACATTAACTTATACGGCACAGGAGACCTGATATGACCCCAGGCCAGAAATTCCGTAAGGCGCTTGAAGATAACAAGCCGCTGCAAATTGTAGGTACCATCAATGCGTATGCCGCGATGATGGCTGAAAAAATTGGCCATCAGGCGATCTATCTCTCCGGTGGTGGTGTTGCAAACGCTTCCTACGGCCTGCCAGACCTCGGTATGACGTCGCTGAACGACGTGGTTGAAGATGTTCGTCGTATTACTTCTGCAAGCTCGTTGCCGCTGTTGGTTGATATTGATACGGGTTGGGGGGGCGCATTCAACATCGCTCGCACCATTAAAGAGATGGAAAAGGCCGGTGCTGCTGCAGTGCATATCGAAGATCAGGTTGCTCAAAAGCGTTGTGGTCATCGCCCGAACAAAGAAATCGTATCTAAAGAAGAAATGGTCGACCGTATCAAAGCGGCTGTTGATGCTCGAACTGATCCGGATTTCTTCATCATGGCCCGTACTGATGCGTTCGCTCAGGAAGGTCTTGAAGCGGCGATTGAACGTGCGAAAGCATGTGTTGAAGCTGGCGCTGACGGCATCTTCGCTGAAGCTGTGAAGACTGAAGAACACTACCGCGCTTTCGCTGAAGCGCTGGATGTGCCGATTCTGGCAAACATCACTGAATTCGGTCAGACCGAACTTTGGAGTCGCGAGCAGCTGGGTGAGTGGGGCGCCGCTATGGTGCTGTACCCACTGAGTGCGTTCCGCGCGATGAATAAAGCAGCCGAGACTGTTTATAAAAGCCTGCTTGAAGAAGGTCACCAGCGTAAGGTGGTCGATATTATGCAGACCCGTATGGAACTGTACGATTACCTGAACTACCACGATTTTGAACAGAAGCTCGATGCTCTGTTCGAAGAAGGTAAGAATAAATAACAGATTGGCGAGAGAGCTACCTCGTCTGTTAAATATTAATAATTTCAGATAGTTACATAAAGTATCTAAAGTTATAGGAGAAGCACATGGCTGCTGGAAAAGAACTCTCTGGGGCAGGCCTGCGCGGCCAGGTTGCCGGTAAAACTGCGCTTTCGACCGTGGGTAAATCAGGTTCCGGTCTGACTTACCGTGGTTACGACGTCAAAGACCTCGCTGCAAACTGTGAGTTTGAAGAAGTTGCGTACCTGATCCTGAAAGGTGAGCTGCCTACTCAGGCTGAGCTGGATGCCTACAAAACTAAACTGAAGGGCATGCGTGGTCTGCCACAGGCACTGAAAGAAGTACTTGAGCGCATTCCTGCGTCTGCTCATCCAATGGACGTGATGCGTACCGGTTGCTCAATGCTGGGTAACCTGGAAACCGAAGAAAGCTTCGACGAGCAGCAGGAAGCCACTGATCGCATGCTGGCCGTCTTCCCGGGCATGATTAACTACTGGTACAACTTCTCTCACAATGACAAGCGTATTGATGAGAATACTGATGCCGACTCTATTGCCGAACAGTTCCTGTGGACTCTGCATGGCGATAAGCCATCTGAACTGCATGTTCAGGTGATGCAGGCATCACTGATTCTGTATGCAGAGCACGAGTTCAACGCATCTACCTTCACTGCACGCGTATGTGCATCAACGCTGAGTGACATGCACTCCTGTATCACTGGTGCTATTGGTTCCCTGCGTGGCCCACTGCACGGTGGCGCGAACGAAGCCGCGATGGAACTGATCGAAGGCATGGACAACCCAGAGCACGCTGAAGAGTCCATCATGGGTATGCTGGCGCGCAAAGATAAGATCATGGGCTTCGGTCACGCGATCTACCGCGAATCTGACCCGCGTAACGCTGTGATCAAAGAGTGGTCTGAGAAGCTGGCGAACGAAAATGGCGACACGAACTTGTACGACATTTCTGTACGCTGTGAAGCGGTTATGTGGCGCGAGAAGAAGCTGTTCTGTAACGCTGACTTCTTCCATGCGTCTGCGTATAACTACATGGGCATTCCGACCAAGCTGTTCACTCCGATCTTCGTTTGTTCCCGCCTGACTGGCTGGGCAGCTCACGTAATGGAGCAGCGCGCTGACAACCGTATTATCCGTCCAAGCGCTGAATACACTGGTGAAGAGAACCGCGCAGTTCCGGCGATTGCTGACCGCTAAGTCGCTGCTCCGCTAAAAGTTAAATGTGAGAGGCGGCTATTGCTCTCTGGCGCGCCGTGAACCCATCCCTGGGGGCTTGGGCACCACATCCATGTGGTGCACAGCCAGATCGCAACAGTCGCTCTCACTTGAGTACTCCGAAGTCTCCGCCATATTGAGCGGTGACTTCAGCGGCCCACCCGGTGTAAGGGGTGTGGGTGGAAGCCGGTTTTCAACCCTGCATGCCATGGTCGGTTCCGTTCCCTACGGAATCCGACACTTCCGCCATCCATGGCGGTCGGACGGCAGTCAGACGTGAGTCTCCATGGATGGATTCACGACGAGTTGAAAACCGGCTTTCATCCACGCACCGAATCGAGTGCGCCAAAACCGTGATGAGAAATTGAGTATGAATACTGAATTCCGTAAGAATCTTCCGGGCAGCAGCCTGGATTACTTTGACACCCGCGCGGCATGTGAAGCCATCAAGCCGGGTTTATACGACACACTGCCATACACCTCGCGTATTCTGGCAGAGCAGCTGGTACGCCGTTGTGCGCCTGCTGACCTGAATGCCAGCCTGGAGCAGTTGATCGACCGCAAACGTGACCTCGACTTCCCTTGGTACCCTGCACGCGTTGTGACTCACGATATTCTGGGTCAGACCGCTCTGGTGGATCTGGCGGGCTTGCGCGATGCAATCGCAGCTCAGGGCGGCGATCCGTCTAAAGTGAACCCAGTGGTTCAGACGCAGCTGATCGTTGACCACTCCTTGGCTGTAGAGTGTGGCGGTTTTGATCCGGACGCGTTCCAGAAAAACCGTGACATTGAAGAGCGTCGTAATGCTGACCGCTTCCACTTCATCGAGTGGACTAAAACTGCGTTCGACAACGTCGACGTGATTCCAGCGGGTAACGGCATCATGCACCAGATTAACCTGGAGAAAATGTCTCCGGTGGTTCAGGCGCGTGACGGCGTTGCGTATCCAGATACTTGTGTAGGTACAGACTCTCACACGCCGCACGTTGATGCACTGGGTGTAATCTCTGTAGGTGTTGGCGGTCTGGAAGCCGAAACTGTAATGCTGGGTCACCCATCCATGATGCGTCTCCCAGACATTGTTGGTGTTGAGCTGACTGGGAAGCGCCAGCCAGGTATTACTGCAACTGACATCGTTCTGGCTCTGACTCAGTTTCTGCGTAAAGAGCGTGTTGTTGGTGCGTACCTTGAGTTCTTCGGTGAAGGTGCTTCAAGCCTGACGATCGGTGACCGGGCGACGATTTCCAACATGACGCCAGAATACGGCGCAACTGCAGCGATGTTTTACATCGATGAGCAGACCATCGATTATCTGAACCTGACAGGTCGTGACTCCGATCAGGTGGCTCTGGTAGAACAGTATGCTAAAGAAACTGGTCTGTGGGCAGACGCACTGGAAAGTGCACAGTACGAGCGTGTTCTGAAATTTGACCTCTCTTCTGTTGGTCGTAATATGGCAGGCCCTTCAAACCCTCATGCGCTTCTTGCAACGGCAGATCTGGCAGCTAAGGGCATCGCGGGTAACCTGGAAGAGGCCAAAGCTCAGGAAGCTGAAGGTCTGATTCCTGATGGTGCGGTCATCATCGCTGCTATCACCTCCTGTACCAATACCTCTAACCCTCGCAACGTGGTTGCGGCTGGTCTGTTGGCGAAAAAAGCCAATGAGCTGGGTCTGATACGTAAGCCTTGGGTTAAGTCGTCGTTCGCGCCGGGTTCAAAAGTGGCGCGCACCTACCTTGAAGAAGCGGGGCTTCTCCCAGAGCTTGAGAAATTGGGCTTCGGTATCGTAGCGTTCGCGTGTACGACCTGTAACGGTATGTCGGGCGCACTTGATCCTGAAATTCAGCAGGAAATCATTGATCGCGACCTGTATGCCACTGCTGTACTGTCGGGTAACCGTAACTTCGATGGTCGTATTCATCCATACGCTAAGCAGGCATTCCTGGCTTCGCCGCCACTTGTTGTCGCTTATGCGATTGCGGGTACCGTTCGCTTCGATATCGAGAAAGACGTACTGGCCGTGGTTGATGGCAAAGAAATCCGCCTTACGGACATCTGGCCATCTGACGAAGAAATCGACGCCATCGTAGGCGAATTCGTCAAGCCACAGCAGTTCCGCGACGTATACATCCCGATGTTCGATCTCGGCGAAGCTGAAAAAGCACCTAGCCCTCTTTACGACTGGCGCGAGATGTCGACCTATATCCGTCGTCCTCCATACTGGGAAGGTGCTCTGGCAGCAGAACGTACCATGAAGGGGATGCGTCCGCTGGCGATTCTGCCGGACAACATCACTACGGATCACCTGTCGCCATCGAATGCGATTCTGATGAACAGTGCTGCGGGTGAATATCTGCACAAGATGGGACTTCCAGAAGAAGACTTTAACTCGTACGCCACGCACCGTGGTGACCACCTTACGGCTCAGCGTGCCACTCTTGCTAACCCGAAACTCATGAACGAAATGGTTCAGGAGAACGGCGAAGTGAAGCAAGGTTCTCTGGCGCGTATTGAGCCAGAAGGTAAAGTCGTCCGGATGTGGGATGCGATTGAAACCTACATGGAACGCAAGCAGCCGCTGATTATCGTTGCCGGTGCAGACTACGGTCAGGGTTCGTCACGTGACTGGGCTGCCAAAGGCGTTCGTCTGGCGGGTGTTGAAGTGATCGTTGCTGAAGGCTTTGAGCGTATTCACCGTACCAACCTGATCGGTATGGGTGTACTGCCGGTACAGTTCAAAGAAGGCACCACGCGCAAGACACTGGAGCTGGATGGTACTGAGACATACGACGTGATTGGTGAGCGTTCTGCTGGTTGCGACCTGACGCTGGTTATCCATCGTCAGAATGGCGAAACCATTGAAGTGCCGGTGACCTGTCGTCTGGATACTGCTGAAGAAGTTGTGACCTACAACGCCGGTGGGGTGCTACAAAAATTCGCCAAAGACTTCCTCAAGGGAGCCTGAAGCTGGCTGCATTGCTGAGGCAGTGTTGCAGATCAACTCGGAATGCTCACGTACTTCAGTACGCTCCGCTTCCTCGCTGGTCTGCGCCTCGCCTCAGCGTCTTCGCCGACGCTTCAATGCGTTGGGAGTAGATTTCCGTCTCACTGACGCCTCCCGAACGGACTTGTTTCCGTCGATAGGTAGTTGAGGTGTTGGCGAAAGAGCTGAATCAGTAGGGTGGGCATGGCCCACCTTATTTTTATTATTTAATGGGGCATCTTATGACTCATAAACCACAAGTTAAAATCCCGGCGACCTACATGCGTGGCGGTACGTCGAAGGGTGTTTTCTTCAGTCTGACGGATTTGCCTGAGGCTGCACAGGTACCAGGTGATGCGCGAGATAAGATTCTGCTGCGGACTATTGGCAGTCCTGATCCTTATGGTCAGCAAATCGACGGTATGGGCGGTGCGACTTCAAGCACTTCCAAGACCGTTATTCTGGCAAAAAGCGAGCAGCCAGATCATGATGTGGACTATCTGTTTGGTCAGGTATCGATCAATAAGCCGTTCGTTGACTGGTCTGGTAACTGCGGTAATCTGACTGCGGCTGTTGGCGCGTTTGCGATCTCCAAAGGCCTGGTTGACGCTGACCGAATACCCGAGAATGGTATCTGTACGGTTCGTATCTGGCAGAAAAATATCAGCAAAACCATCATAGCTCACGTACCTATCACTAACGGTGAAGTGCAGGAAACGGGTGATTTCGAGCTCGATGGTGTGACCTTTCCTGCGGCTGAAGTTGTCATCGAATTTATGGACCCAGCCGATGGTGAAGGTTCTATGTTCCCGACTGGTAATCTGGTGGATGATCTTGAAGTTCCGGGTATCGGTACTTTCAAGGCGACCATGATTAATGCGGGCATTCCAACGATCTTCGTAAACGCTACGGATATTGGCTACAAAGGTACGGAGCTGCAGAAAGATCTGAATTCAGATGCAGACGCTCTGGCTCGCTTTGAAACCATGCGTGCTTATGGCGCGGTTAAAATGGGCCTGATTAAAGATGTGGCCGAAGCGGCTGACCGTCAGCATACGCCGAAAATCGCGTTTGTTGCGCCAGCAACGGCCTATGAGTCATCCAGCGGTAAACAGATCGGCACTGGCGATATTGATCTTTGTGTTCGCGCTCTGTCGATGGGTAAGCTGCACCACGCCATGATGGGGACAGCGTCGGTAGCTATTGCGACAGCAGCTGCGATTCCGGGTACTCTGGTTAACGAAGCGGCCGGTGGCGGTAATCGCGATGCGGTTACTTTTGGCCATCCTTCTGGAACGTTGCGTGTCGGCGCGGCGGCTGAGGAAGTGAATGGTGAATGGACTGCTAAGAAAGCTGTAATGAGTCGCAGTGCGCGCATCATTATGGAGGGGAATGTTCATATCCCTGGTGATACTTTCTGATCAGAAGTATCTGGTTATAAAAAAGCCCGCATCTGCGGGCTTTTCTACGTCTGCTCCCCTCTGAGTTACTCAGAGGGGAGTGGCCTCTAAAGAGGGGCGAAGATTACTCTCCGCTCTGGCTCTCTTCAGCAACTTCCTGCTTTTTCGGCTTTTCAGAGGTTGCTTCGTCACCTTCATTGCTGGCGGTCCCAGCATTACGAGGGTCGTTCGGTGCACGACCTGACGGCGCGCGACGACGACGGCGAGTCGGCTTCTTCTCAGCTTCTGCAGATTGCTCTTCTGCTGCAGGTTTAGCTTCTGCTGCAGGTTTAGCTTCTGCTGCAGGTTTAGCTTCTGCTGCAGGTTTGGCTTCTGCTGCAGGTTTGGCTTCTGCTGCAGGTTTGGCTTCTGCTGCAGGTTTGGCTTCTGCTGCAGGCTTAGCTTCTGCTGCAGGTTTAGCTTCTGCTGCTGGTTTAGCTTCTGCTGCAGGCTTAGCTTCTGTTGCAGGCTTAGCTTCTGCTGCTGGTTTAGCTTCTGTTGCAGGCTTAGCTTCCGCTTCAGGCTTGCTATCAGTCTGAGTCGCTGTGTTCTCGCCAGTTTGAGCAGCAGGTTTGCGCGAACGGCGACGGCCACGACGACGACCGTTGCCGTCTGCTCGATTATCAGTCTGATTGCCTGTTTCTTCTGATTTTGCGTCAGCTGTCTTAACTTCTGCAGTAGCTGGCTGTTCAGCTTTGGCTTCGTTGCTGATGCTCGCCGGCTGAGTATCTGCTACCAGTTCTTCAGGATTCTCCTTTGCCGCAGGCTTCTGTGGTTTGGGAATATCTTCACGACGACTGCGATCGCGACGAGGCGCGCGCTTGGCGTTCGGATTCTCGTTGGTATCTGAAGAGTCCTGGTTGCCCTTGTTCTGGCGTGCAGGCTTTTCATTGCGAGTGTTTTCAGGCTTGTCGTTACCGTTGCGGCGGCTGTTGCGACCTTTACGGTTATCGCCTTTTGCCTGGGTATCGCCATTCTGGCTATCTCGCTGACCGTCGCGCTGGTTGTCACGCTGATTGTTGCGGCCATTCTTGCCACCACGTTCGTTGGCTGGCTTGTCAGAAGCTTTGCCATTACGGGCTTTATCCTGCTGGCGACCATTGCGACGCTTGTCGTCTCCGTCGTCCGCTTTGCGGCGGTTGTCACGGCGACCGTTCTTAGCATTTTTCGCTTTTGGTTCGGATTTGGTGTTCTTGTTAACACGGACTTCCGGGCGTGGTGCTGCCTCAGGCTCTTTCTCTGTGGTAAGCAGGGCAGAGATGGCCTGGCCAATACGTCCCCACAGACCAGCTGACTGAGGCGCGGCTTCTTGTGGCTGCGTAGTGGCAACTGGAGCAGGTGCGCGCGGTACAGTGCTCACTGCAGCTTCCTGTTGACGAACAGGTTCTGCGTTGAGGGCTTCGCTCAGATGCTCTGGTTCGTCCATATCGAGACGGTGCTCGTAGGAAACTTCACCAACCATGGTGTCGTCCGGGCGAAGGCGCTGAACCTCGTAGTGCGGCGTTTCCATATTTGGATTTGGAAGTACCATCACCAGACAGTTATGACGCTGTTCAATGCCAGCGATCAGAGCGCGCTTTTCATTCAGAAGGAAGGATGCAACTGACACAGGAACGATTGCCCGAACCTGGGCTGTGTTGTCTTTTGCTGCTTCTTCTTCAATGAGGCGAAGAATCGACAGGCTTGATGATTTGGTGTCGCGTACGACGCCTGTACCGCTACAACGAGGGCAGACGTGCGCCGCAGTTTCGTCGAGAGATGGACGCAGACGCTGGCGTGACATTTCCATCAGGCCGAAGCGGGAAATTCTGCCAACCTGAACTCGAGCACGGTCGACTTCCAGTGCTTTCTTCAGGCGGTTTTCAACTTCGCGCTGATTCTTGTTGGCCATCATGTCGATGAAGTCGATAACAACCAGGCCACCCATGTCGCGCAGGCGTAGCTGGCGTGAAATCTCGTCAGCGGCTTCAAGGTTGGTATTGAGGGCTGTTTCCTCAATGTCTGAGCCTTTGGTGGCGCGCGCAGAGTTGATATCGATAGAGACCAGGGCTTCGGTCGGATCGATAACAATAGAACCACCGGATGGCAGTTTTACTTCGCGCTGGAATGCGCTTTCGATCTGACTTTCAATCTGGTAGCGATTGAAGAGCGGCACTGGATCTTCGTAGCGTTTGAACTTGTTCTGGTACTGAGGCATGACCTGCTGAACGAAGGCAAGAGCTTCGTTGTAGGCAGCGTCCGTATCAATGAGGACTTCGCCGATGTCGTGGCGCAGGTAATCGCGGATTGCGCGAATGATAACGTTGCTTTCCTGCAGTAGAAGTGCCGGTGCTTCACGCTCCTCAGCGGCGCGGGAAATCGCATCCCAAAGGTGGACCAGGTAATCCAGATCAGCCTGAAGTTCTTCGCTTGAGCGACCGATGCCGGCTGTGCGCACAATAACGCCCATTTTGTCAGGCACGTTGACGCCTTTCATGGCTTCACGCAGCTGAGTGCGTTCATCACCTTCAATGCGGCGTGAAATACCACCAGCGCGGGCGTTATTAGGCATCAGGACGAGGTAACGGCCAGCGAGGCTTACCTGAGTAGTTAGTGCGGCGCCTTTGTTGCCACGCTCTTCTTTATCAACCTGAACGATAACTTCCTGGCCTTCTTTTAACACCTCTTTGATGTTGATGCGGCCTGGGCCTGGGTCCTTACAGAAGTATTCGCGAGATATTTCCTTGAGCGGAAGGAAGCCATGACGCTCAGCGCCGAAGTCGACGAAGGCTGCCTCAAGGCTTGGCTCGATACGGGTGATTTTGCCTTTGTAGATATTAGACTTCTTCTGCTCGCGACCACCGGACTCAATATCCAGGTCGTACAGCTTCTGGCCGTCTACAAGGGCTACACGCAACTCTTCTGTCTGAGTTGCGTTGATCAGCATTCTTTTCATGCGGTACGTATTACTCTGTTGGGCAACGTACCTGACTGGCAACGCAGGGCCTGTCTGCTGTGTTTGTTCAGCAGCGAAGGATAGTGGCGGTAGTGCCGCCTTGTAACCTGTCACGCACGAGTGCGGGGCAGGGGAATCTATTTATCACTTTCGCAGTGTTCATCACGGCCTACAGGGCCGGTTATTACCAAAATATTTATGGGTGCTCTGCCGAGGAATCCGTCTTACAGATCGCGTTTCCCGGGGCAATGGTGTTTGCGGGCTGGTTGTTGCTCCGCTCAGCAGACACCGACACTGTCCATAATTTGATAATGCGAGATTGCCTGCAGGTAGCTGCGCGGTTTATCTCACCGGGCGGAGTCATTCCGCCGAATCAATTCTAGGGAAGAGTGTTTACCGTATTCATCTTCCTTTATACTTGGCCGCCTCGCGGCCTGACCGGGGAGCGTTGTCCATTCGGCAGTTTTACTGACGTGGAGTGCGCTACTTATGTTCGGTTTACACCCGATCACGCCGGAATATAGCAACAATGTTCAGGGGCAGCAATTGCCTTAACAAAATAAATCGCTGGTGACTTCTTCGCATGCCCAAACCACAGTTAGACCCGGCCAAGGTTAACTTTATCGATGTTGATGAAGGTAATGATGGTCAGCGCCTGGATAATTTTCTGTTAAGTCTGCTTAAAGGGGCGCCAAAAACGCTTGTATATCGCATCATCAGGAAGGGTGAAGTTCGTATAAACAAGGGGCGCGCCAAAGCCGACTCAAGGTTAAAAAAAGGTGATCGCGTGCGGGTTCCTCCGGTCAGGCTGCCTGAGGCGAATGAGGTACCGGATGTCTCTCCCGCGCTGCAAAAGATACTGAAAGACTCGGTATTGTTTGAAGATGATGCCTTACTAGCGATTAACAAACCTCATGGTCTGGCTGTGCATGGCGGGAGTGGCGTTTCGCTCGGGTTGATCGAGGCACTTCGTAAGGTTCGCCCGGATCACAATTTTCTTGAGTTGGTTCACCGGCTGGATCGCGATACCTCAGGGGTCATTCTGATTGCTAAAAAGCGCAAAGCGTTGACGGCTCTTCAGCAGATGCTGGTAGATAAACGCGGAATCAGCAAAAAGTATCTGGCGCTCGTGCATGGGCATTGGGACCCGGCGGTGTCTGATATTCGTCTACCTTTGCTGCGTACGGAGCGTCAGTCTGGTGAACGGATTGTGGTGGTGAGCGAGGAGGGCAAGTCCTGCCACACGCGCACCAGGCTGCTGTCTGAAGGTAAGAGATACTCTCTTGTTGAAGCTGAGCCTGTCACTGGCAGGACCCACCAGATCCGTGTTCATTGTCTTGCTCAGGGTGCAGTGATTGCGGGGGATGAAAAGTATAGCGATCGCACGGAAAAGCAGCAGGATAAAGATGAAGGAATTCGTCGGCTTTGCCTGCATGCCTGGCGGTTAAGCTTCCGGCATCCGATTTCTGGTGAGCGTCTGAGTATCGAGGCTAAGCCGGATGGTGAACTTAAGTCGATTTTCAGAAAAGTAGGGTGCAATCTGGAGGGTGTTTCATGAAATATCAGTTAATTATCTTCGACTGGGATGGCACGCTTGCAGACTCGACAGGTCGGATTGTGGATAGTATGCGCCGTGCAGGGCAGGAGCTTGGCTTGCCGGATGTCCCTGATGCCGATATTCAGAATATCATCGGATTGGGCTTGCCTGAGGCAATCAAGACCGTTTGGCCTGATGTGCTTCCGGATCAAATGGAACCGATGAGAGAGGCTTATGCGCGCTACTTTGTCTACGACAGTCAGATAGCGATGAATCTGTTCAATGGTGCTGAGTCGCTGCTTGATGGGCTGTCTGCAAATGGCCGGAAGATTGCCGTTGCCACCGGTAAGAGTCGCAAGGGGTTGGATCGCATACTTAAAGATCTTTCTCTCTCTGGGGTCTTTGATACAACCCGGTGCGCAGATGAAACTCGCTCAAAGCCACACCCGCTTATGCTGAGTGAGATTCTTGAGGAACTTGGTGTTTCAGCTGACTCTGCGCTTATGGTGGGTGATACGACGTATGATCTTGAAATGGCAGCTGCCATAGGAATGGACTCTGCTGGTATGAGTCACGGCGCTCATGATGAACAAAGACTCAGAGCTTGTGGGCCTCGAGTTATCTGTCATAGCATTAACGAACTTTCAGATTGGATTGGTATTAATGGATAACAACGAATTTCGTCGCCCTGAAGACAACAGCAAAGAGTGGAAGCTTATAGAAAAGGCGCTTATGGCGTCACAGCAGGAGCAGCGAACTGCTCGACGCTGGGGGATATTTTTTAAGCTCCTGACCTTCAGCTACCTGTTCGTGATTGCTGCGATTATATATGGCGGGGCATCGAAAGGAGGAGATGGCGGCGCTGGCTTTGCTGTCGGTCCGCATGCTGCTGTAGTTGAAGTGCGCGGCGCTATCTCTGCGGAAGAGGATGCAAGTGCCGATCGCATTATTGGTGCCATGCGGGACGCCTTTGATAATGACGAGGCGTTGGGGTTGATACTGAGAATTAATAGTCCGGGCGGTAGCCCTGTCCAGTCGGGCTATGTGTTCGATGAAATCGTAAGGTTGAAATCAACGCGGCCGGACTTCCCTGTGTATGCGGTGGTTATGGATATCGGTGCTTCGGGGGCGTATTACATCGCTGCCGCCGCGGACGAGATCTATGCAGACAAGGCAAGTCTTGTTGGTTCCATTGGTGTTGTCGGGTCAGGCTTTGGTTTTGTCGAAGCTATGGACAAGCTTGGTGTTGAGCGTCGCCTGTATACCTCTGGTGAGCATAAGGCGTTTCTCGATCCTTTCTCTCCGCAGCGTCAGGAGGAGAAAGAATTCTGGGAAGGTGTGCTGGATACTACGCACAAGCAATTTATATCTCAGGTAAAGCTTGGCCGTGGTGACCGTCTGTCTGATCATCCTGATCTTTTCAGTGGTCTGGTGTGGACAGGAGAACAGGCGGTAGAGCTTGGTCTTGTTGATGGTCTTGCATCATCGAGCCAGGTTGCGCGTGATCTTTTGGGTACTGATGAGCTGGTTAACTACACCGTCAGAAAAGACCCATTTGTTGAGTTTATGGAGCAGTTCGGTACCAGCTTCGGCAAGGGTGTCGCTTCTTTCTTCAGTACTCAGGTAATGACCATGCGCTAGAGCGCGCGTGGTTCGCTAAATAATTTTGACATGAGAGGGCGACATACCTATGATGTCGCGCACTATGACAGAGGCTCCGCTTCCCAAGCGCATCGATGCTTTTAAGTTAGTTGAAGTAAATCAACAACTTAAAGGAAAGATCGAAAGTAACAAACTAACCCGGCTGGTAGATTCTACCCGCTCACTCGACGACTATGTCGAATGCGAAGTTGAATTTGGTCGGGATGAAGAGCGCTTACGGACATTGACCGGTAAGTGCAGCGCGGGGGTGGTAATGGAGTGTCAGCGCTGTCTGGGGGATGTACGGTTCGAAATTTCTGCCGAGTTTCGATTGGGTCTGGTCTTCAATGATGATCAGGCGAAGGCGCTGCCAAAGCGGCTGGAACCCGTCGAGCTGGATGAAGAAGGCCGTCTTGATCTTTGGGATGTTATTGAGGATGAGCTTCTGCTCAACCTGCCGGACTTTCCGATGCACCCTCAGGATGAGTGTCAGGCACTCAAAATAGAGCCACAAGAAGACATTGCCGCAGAGGAAACAGAACGACCTAATCCGTTCGACGTCCTTGCGCAGCTTAAACAGAAATAGCGATTAACCAGGAGCCCTACCATGGCGGTTCAGAAAAACAAAGTAACCCGTTCTAAGCGCGGTATGCGTCGTTCACACGATGCTGTTGATACCAACACCATCGCTCTGTCTACCGATGCTACCACTGGCGAAACTCATCGTCGCCACCACGTAAGTGCTGACGGTTTCTACCGTGGCAAGAAAGTCGTGGAGACTGGCAGCAACTGATTCTATGGTTACCATAGCGGTTGATGCGATGGGCGGGGACTTAGGTCCCCGCGTTGCGTTCAGGGCGTGTCGGGCCCTGGTGAAAAACGACCCCGACGTCGAAGTTATCCTGCCTCTCGAAGAGTCTCTTCACGCTGCTGCGCGTAAAATTCTCGGAAAATACCAGCCACGTACACGCCTTGTTTCTTGTGGTGAGCATGTCCGTATGGACGACACTCCTCGTCAGGCCCTGAAAGAACGCTCGGATTCCAGCATGTCTGTCTGTCTGGCGCTTCATGCTTCAGGCGAAGCCGATGGTGTTCTGTCGATCGGAAATACTGGTGCCTTGCTGGTTCTGGCGCGAAAACACCTGGGTGCACTTCATGGTGTTGACCGGCCAGCCCTTGCAACTCAACTGCCTACGAAAGGGCGTCCTCTCCTGATGATGGATCTTGGGGCGAATATCTGTATGACGTCTGAGCAGTTACTGCAGCTGGGTTTTCTTGCGGCTGCCTGGTACAAGGCTGGCGGCAATGAACAACCAAGGGTTGCTCTGTTGAATATTGGCACGGAGCCCGGGAAGGGCACGGATACCATCAAGGCCGCTGGTGCGCTTTTCAATGATCAGCTTGGCTCTTTGTATGCGGGGTTTCGCGAGGGTGATCGCCTGTTTGATGGCGATCTCGATGCTGTCATCTGTGATGGCTATTCGGGCAATATTACCCTGAAAACGACAGAAGGGTTGATTGAGTGGCTCCTTGATATGATGGGCTCTGAGTTGCGAAGTTCGCTCGCTTTGCGGTGGTTCTATCCTCTGTGGAAGGCAACCATGAGACGGATCGACCGGCAGGTTTCGCCAGCTCGTCATGGCGGCGCTATGCTTCTGGGGATTGCAGGGAACGTTGCAAAGACGCATGGAAAGTCTGACGAGCGCGCGTTTCGCTACGCCCTGGAATACATGGTTCGTCAGCTAAGAACGCGTGATTACCAGTCTATGGAAGCTGAGTTTTTAAAAATCACTTGCTGAAGCCCGGTTTTGAACCCTGAAGTCAGGCCAACTGGTGAGTTTCAGGCAATAATCCTGTGCATTTAATGCGGTTTATTGTCACAATACGCAGCTATATTCTGGTGCGACCAGAACGATCGAAGAAAATAACGATAAGGTTTTGCAATGACCGACGTGATTGCGTTTTTCCCGGGGCAGGGTGCTCAACAGGTGGGCATGCTGTCTGATATCTCGAAACAGTATTCTGAAGTCAGTGGGACATTCGCTGAAGCCTCTGATGCCCTGGGCATCGATCTCTGGAAGATGGTCACCGAAGGGCCAGATTCCACATTAAACCAGACCTTTAATACACAGCCTGCATTGCTTGCTGCCAGCACTGCTGTATGGCGTGTCGTCAGCCAACACAGTCCCGCGCTTAATGTTACTGCGGGTGCTGGGCATTCTCTTGGTGAATACTCGGCACTGGTCGCAGCAGATGCGATTGATTTCGCAGACGCTGTCCGCCTGGTTCGACGTCGTGGCGAACTCATGGAGGCTGCTGTTCCTGCTGGGCAGGGGGGCATGGCTGCCGTTCTGGGCCTTAACGACGAACAGATCGTTGAAGTGTGTGAGGCTGCGTCTCAGGCAGGTGTTGTAGAGCCGGCAAACTTTAATGCGCCGGGGCAGATTGTTATCGCCGGCGAGCAGGCAGGTATTGAAAAAGCCATAGAGCTTGCGAAGGAAGCCGGTGCCAAGAGAGCACTTCCTCTTGCGGTCAGTGGTCCGTTCCATTCAAGTCTGATGAAAGCAGCAGCGGATACTTTTGCAGCCGACCTTGAGGGGATTCAGTGGCGAGCGCCTAAATTCCCCGTCTACCACAATGTTGGTAATGCGCCAGCAACGCTGGAAGAGATTCCTCAACGCCTTCTTCAACAACTCTACAGCCCGGTTAACTGGACCGGAGCCGTACCTGCGGTTCGACATCATGCAGAGCTCGCTGTTGAGTTTGGGCCAGGTAAGGTTATTGCCGGTCTCAATAAGCGTATTGATAAAAGCCTGCCTGTTGCGGGTACTGGCGATCTCGCGGGGCTGGAAGCAAGCATGGCCAAAATTCAGGGAGCAGAATAATGTCAGACAAAAAACTGGCTCTTGTGACTGGTGCATCCCGTGGTATCGGTTTTGCTATCGCTGAGCGCCTGATCGCAGATGGCTACCGGGTTGTAGGGACCGCAACCAGTGAGTCAGGTGCTGAGAGCCTTCAGGCAAAGCTGCGCGAACATGGTGACGAGCACTCGGCTCTGGTTCTGAATATTTCCGATAGCGAACAGACTGAGGCGGCATTGAAAGCCTTACTTTCTGAGTACGGTACGCCTTTCGTTGTAGTGAATAATGCCGGCATAACGCGCGATAATCTCTTCCTGCGCCTCAATGAGGATGACTGGAATGCGGTGGTGAATACCAATCTCACCGGAGTCTTTCGTGTGTGCAAGGCTTTGGCTAAGGCAATGCTTAAGCAAAAAGCCGGAAGTATTGTGAATATCAGTTCGATTATTGGCACGACGGGCAATGGTGGTCAGGCGAATTACGCCGCCGCGAAGGCTGGCCTGGAAGGCTTCAGTCGCTCGCTTGCTCAGGAAATCGCCAGTCGCAATATCACCGTGAATTGTGTTGCGCCTGGATTTATTCAAACTGACATGACAGATGTCTTGCCTGAAACGCAAAAAGAGGCCATCCTAGCCTCCATTCCGGGTAAGCGCTTCGGTCATGTCGATGATATCGCAGGCGCGGTTGCCTTTTTGGCAAGCGAAGACGCGAGATATATTACCGGCCAGACCATTCATGTGAATGGCGGTATGAACATGGGCTAAGGTCTCGCTGACCTTCTGGAAAATTTAACAAGTCAGGAATATAGCAATGAGCAACATTGAAGAACGCGTAAAGAAAATCGTCTGTGAACAGCTGGGTGTTAAGGAAGAAGAAGTAAAAGCTTCATCTTCTTTTGTTGATGACCTCGGTGCAGACTCTCTCGACACTGTAGAGCTGGTTATGGCTCTGGAAGAAGAATTCGAGACTGAGATTCCAGACGAGCAGGCTGAGAAGCTGACTACCGTTCAGGAAGCTATCGACTACATCGTTGCTAACCTGTAAGGGTTAGTAGCGATAGGAAAAAGCCGCGCAGCCGTCGCGGCTTTTTTGTGCCCTGCGGCAACCACCGTATGAGCGGGGTTCTGTCCCGACACTGAAATGCTGCAGGGTATATTCATTCTGGGCGGGTGACTGAATATGAAAACCAAACGCGTAGTGATTACGGGGCTGGGCACGGTGAATCCGTGCGGCTTGAATGCTCCGGATACCTGGAAAGCGATTCTTGCAGGTGAAAGTGGGATAGGTCCTATAACGGGATTTGATACCACAGGTTATTCCGTTGACTTCGGTGGTGAAGTTAAAGGTTTTTGTGCGGATGATGTACTATCTGCAAAAGAATCGCGCAAACTTGACCCGTTTATTCAATACGCGCTGGTCGCCGCAGATGAGGCGCTTAATGATGCAGGGCTCGGAGAGACGTACGATCCGGTTCGCTGCGGTGTTGCGGTGGGTTCTGGTATTGGCGGCATATCGACGATAGAAACAAACGTCGATACGCTCAATAACAGTGGGCCACGGCGGGTATCTCCTTTCCTTGTGCCTGGTTCGGTTGTCAATATGGCTGCTGGTAACATAGCAATCCGACACGGCTTCAAAGGCCCTAACTTCTCAATTGCCACCGCATGTACCACCGGTACACACAATATCGGTTTCGCTGCACGAACCATTGCCTTCGGCGATGCAGATCTGATGGTCGCTGGCGGGGCTGAGATGGCGTGTTCGCCATTGGGGATTTCTGGCTTTGCCGCTGCTCGTGCATTGAGCACGCGTACAGATAGTCCACAGGGGGCAAGTCGCCCCTGGGACGTTGACCGTGATGGGTTTGTTCTTAGTAGTGGCGCTGCTGTTCTTGTTCTCGAGTCTCTTGAGCATGCTCAGGCGAGGGGGGCAAAGATCTACGCAGAGCTCTCAGGGTTTGGCATGAGTGATGATGCTTATCACGTGACCTCACCACCTGAGAACGGCGAGGGGGCGGCGCTTTCGATGGCCAATGCTCTTCACAATGCTGACTTAACGCCCGACAATATTGGCTACATTAATGCTCACGGCACGTCGACCCTTGCGGGCGATCTCGCTGAAATTAATGCGATAAAATCCGCCTTCGGTAAGGCGGCCAACAGTTTCGCGATCTCCTCGACTAAGTCGATGACTGGCCATCTGATTGGTGCTGCTGGTTCGCTCGAAGCTCTCATCTCAGTCCTTGCTCTGTGTGACCAGAAGGCTCCGGGGACTTTAAACCTGACAACGCCGTCCCCTGGTTGTGATCTCGACTTGATCGGCCCAGTTTCAAGGGATATGCCGCTGGAGCATGTAATGAGCAACTCCTTTGGCTTTGGTGGGACTAATGCCACGCTGATTTTTAGCCGGATATCTCAATGAAGTTTAACTATCAGGCCGGAAATGGCTGGCAGTCTGATGCGCAGGAGTTTGATGACAGAGGGCAGCAGTTCGGTGATGGGCTCTTTGAAACGGTCCGTCTTGATGGTCGCGGTGTTGCACCTCTCTGGCAAATGCATGTCGAGCGCCTGGCACTGGGGCTGAAAGCGCTCCGCTTCAGTGACGTCGCGGTTGAATTCGTTTTGCACGCGATTGATTCGATGGCGCATCCAGTCGGTATGACAGCGTGCAAGCTTCTGGTAACGAGAGGCGTTGGTCCACGAGGATACGGATTCACTCCAGATCTCATGCCGTTGGTAACGGTGCGCTATTTCAATGCACCGGCGTTTTCAACATCCCCTTACGTTGCTGGTACGAGCGATATTGTGTTATCGACTCAGCCATTGCTCGCTGGGCATAAACACCTGAACCGACTTGAGCAGGTACTTGCCCGCGACAGCTTCGATGTCGAGTGGGATGAATGCATCATGCTCGATAGTAGCGGGATCGTGATTGAGGGGTGCATGAGCAATGTTTTTGTTAAACTGGACGGCCGTTGGCTAACCCCGGAAATAACCTCGTCGGGGATTAATGGAGTAGTACGACGCTGGTTGCTGGATACGAACCCCGAAATCAACGTACAAAACTTTGGTCTGCCCGAGCTTAACAGCGCTCAAGGGCTGATTTTTACAAATAGTCTTGTTGGAATTCGCTCCTGTCACATCTTTGATGGCCAGACTCTGGATGTGGCACCAGAAGCAAAGCGATGGCAGCTTGCCTATCAGGAAATGTTTGAATGATGCTTAAGCGACTCTTGCTCGCAATGATAGCTCTGCTTGTATTGGCAGGGCTTATTCTCGGCTCCGTAGGGTACTGGTGGCTGAGTCAGAAAAACCTTAATCAAACGTCTGTCGTTGTCGTGATCGAGAAGGGACAGTCGCTGAACAGCATGGCGCAGCAGTGGGAAGATCAGGGGTGGCTTCGTTCGGCTCTTCGCCTGAAAGTTGCTGCGAGACTGACTGGCGGGGCGCGTGATGTTCGTGCCGGTGAATTTATTATTCCCCCGGGGCTCAGCAGCCTCACGATATTGCCGTACCTGGCGGAAGCTCAGACCAGAACGTATCGGGTTTCCTTAATTGAAGGACGCAGGCTGTCTGCCGCTCTCGAAGCGTTGAGTCAGGCTGAGTATCTTCAACAAGACCTCGGAGCCCTTACCGTCGAGCGTGTATCCGACTATCTTGGTCTTACAGTTCATGCTGAAGCACAACTTTACCCGGACACCTATGTTTATCACCGCAATCAGCCAGTCTCTGAAATCATCACTCAGGCGCATGAAAGACTGAACAAGGTGCTTAATGAGGAGTGGCAGGCACGTGTTGCTAATCTGCCTTATACCTCTCCTTATGAAGCGCTGGTCATGGCGTCTATTATCGAGAAAGAAACGGGTGTCGCCAGTGAGCGCCCGGTGATTGCCGGTGTTTTTGTGCGCCGCTTACAGAAGAATATGAGGTTAGAAACAGACCCAACTGTCATCTACGGCCTGGGTGAGTCTTTCGATGGTAATCTCACGCGAGCGCACCTGCGTGATCGCAGTAATCCATACAACACCTATCGCAACAAAGGACTGCCTCCAGGGCCTATCGCGCTCGCTGGCCGAGAAGCTATTCGCGCGGCTTTGAACCCTGCCGAAGGAACCGAGCTTTTCTTCGTCGCACGGGGGGATGGTAGCCATTATTTTTCTTCCACTCTGGAAGAACACAATAAGGCAGTGCGACGCTACCAGCTATCGCGTCGGAGCGACTACCGCTCAGCGCCAACGGCAGAGCAAAGCAGCGGGGAGACTGACTGATGCTAACTACTCCCGGTCGCTTTATTACGTTTGAAGGTGGTGAAGGTGTCGGTAAGTCGACCAACATTCAGGCGGTTGCAAGGCACCTCGAATCGCAGGGAATCTCTGTGGTGGTGACTCGCGAACCGGGCGGAACCCCGATTGCTGAAAGAATCCGTAATGATCTCCTGAAAGCGCATCATGAAGAACCTATGTCTGATATGACAGAGTTACTCCTGATGTTTGCGGCACGTGCTCAGCACGTGGATGCCGTTATCCGGCCTGCGCTGGAGCGCGGTGACTGGGTCCTATGTGACCGATTCACCGATTCTACTATCGCCTACCAAGGCTATGGGCGAGGTCTTTCTCTCGACAATATCGAGCAGCTCAAAGCGCTTGCGCAGGGCGGTGTTGAACCACACCTGACGTTGCTACTTGATGCGCCGGTGGCGATTGGTATGGGGCGTGCCCGAGCCCGGGCTGAGGATCTGGCAGAAGAGACTGATCGTATTGAGGCTGAAGCCATGTCATTTTTCGAAAAGGTCCGGCTGGGGTTCCTGGCACTGGCCGAGCGTTATTCGAGATTTCGGGTCATTGATGCGACCGCTCCGCTTGAACAAGTGACTGAGCAAGTCCTGAAAGTGGTTGCAGGCGAGTTAGAAGACAAAAAACAACAGGTGGAATCCTGATGTCTCTTTATCCCTGGCAGGTGGATGCCTGGAGTTCTCTTGTACGTCGCCACCGCACTGCTGGCCTGCCACACGCGCTGCTGATAACAGGCAGTGCAGGCATCGGTAAGCATGAGTTATCACTGAATGTCGCGCGTTGGTTGTTGTGTCAGAATCCTGCGGACGAGGCGTGCGGGCAGTGCCACAGTTGTCAGCTTTGGGCGGCGGGCAGTCACCCCGATTTTATGCTTTGCCAGCCGGAAGAAAACTCAAAGCAGATTCGTATCGACAATGTTCGCAAAGTGAATGAGCTGATTTTTCAAACGCCTCAGATCAGTCAGTGTCAGGTCGTCATTCTTCGCCCTGCGGAGGTTATGAACGTAAATGCGGCCAACGCATTGCTTAAGACCCTGGAAGAGCCCCCGGGTGAAAGCTTTATCCTACTTGAAACAGAGCGCTTTGGTTCTGTTCTCCCTACCATTCGCAGCCGCTGCCAGCGTATCAATCTGGCCCTGCCATCTTATGATGCATCGAAAGACTGGCTGCAGGATCAGGGGGTAGGCTCAGCTGATGCCGACATGGCACTGGCGAGAAATGGCGGTGCTCCTGTCGCTGCCATGAATTGGCTGAGCAGCGGTGTCGCGACGGTTCAGGAAAAATGGGTCTCGGAATTACAACAATGGACTACGTCGTCTTTGCCTCTCGATAAAATTGCCTCGTCCTGGAGTAAGCTGGAGTTCCAGACGGTTATACAATGGTTTTACCAGTGGTCTTGCGATGTCCTGAAGGCGGCGTGTGGTGCGGAGGCAAAACATCTTCAGTTTGCAGGGCCAGTCACAGAACTTATGGACGCTTATGTTGTGAAGCGGGAAATGCTGGTAACCTTTCAGAAAAAATTACAACAAATACTCGGTCAGCTGATGTCAGGTGCTTCCCACCATAACAAAACGCTGACCCTGGAAACCTTGTTGCTCGAGTGGCAGGCGTTGACTGAAGCAAAAGCGGGAGTAATTGCATGAACCCAGGCGGTCGGAATGGCATCCTGTCATTAACCATCAAAGATAAATCAGTCCTGTATGCTGCCTATATGCCGTTTATTAAAAACGGTGGGCTCTTCATTCCAACAAGTAAACAGTATCAGTTGGGAGACGAAGTCTTCATGCTGCTGAAGTTGATGGATGAGCCTGAGAAGATCCCTGTTGCCGGTAAAGTCGTTTGGGTAACGCCCAAGGGGGCGCAAGGCAATAAAGTTGCAGGCGTCGGCGTCCAGTTCAATGATGAAGATGATATTGCCCGCAACAAGATAGAAACCTACCTTGCTGGCGCAATTAAATCAGACCGTATGACGCATACTATGTAGTGTCTGGGGCTTGTCTGGAAAGTTTAATTACCAAAGACACTCTTCCGCAGCGATGCTGACCGCTTGCTGCAGGCGATAGAGAGGCGTATGGAAGTGAGGCGAAAAGCGGATTCCTCCACCGCGGTGCATACAGATAACTCCTTTACTCATTAATGCTTGCCACACTTCTTTGGGCGATCGTCCGTTCGTCCCGAATGTCACAATTCCAGAGCGCCCTCTGCTGTGAGCTGGTGTGATGATTTCAGCTCCAGCATCAGATAACAGACCACATAACGAATCCGCTTTGCTCAGAACTGCTGCCTCAACGTTTTCTATGCCTGTATTCAGAAGAAGACTGGTGCTCGCATGGAGTGCATGTGCAGCCAGAAGGTTGGGGCTCCCACACTCAAAACGCATTGCTGTATCCGTGACCTCCCAGCTGGTCTGGCTGTAATCACCGGCTTGTTTGATCATGTGCCAGCCATACTCATTGAGAGACAGATCGTTCATTCGCTCTTCCCGGACATAGAAAAAGCCCAGCCCTTCAGGGCCCAGCAGCCACTTGTGACCATCTGCCATGGCAAAGTCGCACTGTATTTCTTCGACATCAAACCTGAGAGCACCGACGGCCTGGATCGCATCGACACAGAACAGAACTCCCGCTGCTTTGCAGGCCTCGCCAATTTTGGACCAGCGGGGGCATTTGAACGAAAACCTACGGTTTTGACTCCCAGGCCCTCCG
>CAJWBH010000016.1 GCA_913019975.1 Thalassolituus maritimus
CGGTCTGTCTCACTCTCATGCAAAGGTAAGATCAACCATTTAATCCGCTTACCCGCTTTATTCAGTTCACATTATTCAGCCCACATTCTCATCAGGTTGCTTCTGGCTTTTAAAATATGCAGCCGCGCCTGTCTATTTTCTTCCGTGTCTGCCATCTGTTGCAGCGCCAGGTACAGATCAAACAGCGTGCCGCGATGCTCTTCAGAGCGAACCTGGCTCTGAATCCAACCAACGGCTGCGTATCGGACGCCGCGGGTGACGGGGGCGACATAGTGCAGTTCGCGAGTCGGATAAATGTAAACCGACCCTTGGGGCAATTTAATCACGTCGTCCCCATCGTGCTTCTGCAGGATCAGTTCGCCGCCATCGTAGGTATCAGGGTCGGACAGAAACAAGGTGAACGACAAATCCGTTCTGGTTGCGTGAATAAACGCGTTGTCGACATGAGAACCGTAAGTCATGCCCTCATCATAGCGACTGATAATGATGTTGCTGAGTTTATCTGGAAACGCCGAGTTGGTGACCATCGGATGCTTACGCAGCGCTTGTTCAACGAGCTTTGTTGCCGCAATGATTTTGGGCGACTTAGGGTCGGCCTGAAGGTTCTTTTTTACGGCGCGGGCAGTCTTGCCTGCTGTTTTTTTACCATCCACAAACAGGTCGTCGCTGAGGCTGTTCAGAACCGCAGTTACAGAGTGGACATCCAACAGATTATCTACGAGAATTGTCATGGTATCGAAAATGAGAACTGATCGTATATGCTATTGATAGTAGCATAAAAATGTATCCGCAAAACGAATTTTCAGGAGACCTGAGTAATGGGTAAGCGCAACAAACTGTGGAAAAGCATCAGTGTGATCGGCCTGGCCGGCGCAGCAGGCATGAGCTTGAGTGCTTGTACCGAAGAAGAAAACGAAGGCGAAGCGGCGGTTGCGCCGATTGAGACCTCCGTTGATGCCGTTGCACTTGCTGGTGAAGGCGAGGGTGAAGGCGAAGTGATCTCTGCCGGTGAAGGTGAGGGCGAAGGCGCAGCAGCAACAGAGCTGACGTCTGATGATCTTGCTTATCTGACTCACCTCAGCCTGATTAAGGGTCACCTGTATGTCGGCGCCGAGCTCTACAAGGCTGGCCATATCGAGCACGCTAAAACACACATGAAGCACCCAGAAAGCGAGTTGTACGCTGATCTGGTTCCTGCTTTAGAAGCACGTGGTACCGCTGGCTTCGCGAAAGAGCTGACTGCCGTATCCGATGCGGTTAATGAGGAAAAAGGTGTAGAAGCTGTACAGACTGCGCTGGATACCCTGCTTGCCGCTATCGACACCAACGCTATGGCCGTTTCTGAAACCAGTGCGACACCGGCAGAGAAACTGAAGCTGGTTGTACAGCTTCTGCGTACTGCGGCGGATGAGTACGCTATCGCAGTGGTGGACGGCAAAATGGAAAATGCACACGAATATCAGGACGCATTTGGTTTCACTACGATTGCCACCGACTTGGTTGAAGGCATTGAGTCCGATGAGTCAGCGGTAACCGACGCGAAAGCAGCTACTCTTGCCATTCTCGCCGATGTTAAGCCGCACTGGCCTGGTCTGATTCCACCAGAGACCCTGAAAACAGAAGCGGGTGCTCTGTACGGTGCTGCGGCGCAGATTGAACTGCTGGCACTCGGCCTGTAACAGACTGATCCTGCCGTTTTAAAAAGAAGGTGGAGCATGGCTCCACCTTTTTTTTGCTTGTTTGATACCATGACAGCATGAGTGGCATTTCTATAATTAGATTGGTGTGTTCCGCCGTGGCAGGTGTGCTATTAGTCAGCACGCCCTCTCATGCTGCCGACTATTCAGGCAATGGGTCCTGGCATCTTGGGGCTGCCTATGAAACGGCGACAATTGATCAGAATCTTCTTGATACCGGTGCGTGGTCGTCCACTTATCCGAGGTTAACGGTCGGTGGTACCGGGCCTATGAATGCGCGATTTGAAATCAGTTGGACGCGCATGAGAGCCGATCGGGAAGGTGCGAATATTGTCGGCCTCGATGGCGATGTCTGGTTACCCTATGCTCTGGATGGAGCCCCCGCCTCACGATTGCGGCCCTATTTAATCCTTGGGGTCGGCTATCACAGATACTATGGTGAGACGTCGGTACTGGACGAGGAAGGTGCTGACAATGGCGCGCGCAGTCTGAACGCTGGTCTTGCGGTGGTGGGTAACCTGACTCAGACGACAGAACTCGTCGCTACATTCCGTTATCGCTATCTGACATGGGACGCACCCGATGATGATCTGGGTGAATCGGTCAGTGCTGCCAATGCCACTATCACCAGTGTATCCTTCGGTATACAGCAGCTTTTTTAAACAGAGTAGTTACATGCATAACCCATTTGAACCTTTAGCCTTCCGGGCCATGGTAACTCCTGATTATCCGGCGTTTTATGATGGTCAGTCGACACTGAATTATGCACAACTGCATAAAACCGTTGTGCAGGTATCAGAAAAGTTGGCGGAGGCCGGAATTGGCTCTGGTCATCGCGTGTATCTGCTGCTCCCCGAGAATCTGGCGTTTATTGCGACTATGGCGCTGTTTCATCGCGCCGCAGTCAGCTGTCTCGGAATCGCTGGGACTGATATCCCAGAGCAGCCAGAGTTCGATTTTGTTGTCTCGCTGAAAGCCGATAAAGATGTCAGTGGCATTCGTAACATTGGCCTCAGTCAGGACTGGTTTAATGAAGCTCGTAACATGCCGGGGCTGGAGCCGATGCAGGACTATTCTTCTGCGGAGGATATCTGTCGCATTATTCTGACCAGTGGCACCACCGGAAAGCCGAAAGCAGTAGGGCTGACGCCGGCAATGATAGAGCAGCGTCTCTATCGTAATCATCTGGTCTGGGGAAGTGCGACGGGGCATGATCTCAATCTGATGGGGCACTCCAGCATTGGTGGCTTCATGGGGTCATTGCAGACAATACAGGCGGGCAAGGTAGTGCTCCTGCCTGCGAGCGCCGAAGCGTTTGCCAAAGCGATCCGTACTTTTTATGTCACCTCTATATTAAGTTCCTCTACGGCACTTTTCCGCCTTGTGAACTCAAATGCGCTGTCAGCCGCTGACCTGAATGGTGTCCGCGAGATTCGTCTGGCGGGTAGTGCTTTGTCACCGGGGATGATCCACCGAATTAAACAGGTATGTCCTCAGGCGCGTATCTTCAATGTTTATGGCTCTACCGAAGTCGGTGCGGTTGGCATGGTTCAGGTGACCAGGCCGGAACTGGTCTGGAAAACAGCGATTGTTCAGCCGGGCGCGTCAGCGGAAGTCATTGACGATCAGGGCAGCCCGGTACCTGATGGAACCGAAGGTATTGTTCGGATACGCAGTTCGGGGATGGTCAGTGGTTACATGAAAGGTAGCCCGGATAACAATGAGTTCCGTGATGGGTGGTTCTATCCGGGGGACCGGGGTGTATTCCGGGACGGTGTTCTGTGTTTAACCGGACGGGAGTCTGAAGTAGTAAATCTTGGTGGGGTGAAGGTCAATCCTGCTGATATTGAAGCCGTGGCTGAGCAGATGCCGACTCTGACTGATGTTGCTGCCTGTCAGGTTGAGCGGGCAGATAACTCGGAGAAGCTTGCACTGGCTTATACCGCTGATAGCACCATTCCGGTATCAGAGATTGCGGAGTTTCTGAAGGCGCGGCTTGATGCGACGCTCGTCCCGACGGAGTATTTCCAGCTCAAAGAAATCCCGCGTAATGCGATGGGCAAAGTTAAACGACAGGAACTGAGTCGCGACCTGAGCGCTGTACTGCGCGGCTCAGGCAGCTAGCAAGGGGGCTTACCAGCTCTTGTATGGCAGGAATTTGCCATTCAGCGTGAGAAGAACACGGTCGCCTTTTGGGTCTTCGATTTTGTCGACTTCCATGGAGAAGTCGATGGCGCTCATGATGCCGTCGCCAAACTTCTCCTGGATAACTTCTTTCAGCGTGTCACCGTAGACGCCCACAATTTCGTAGAGTCGATAGATTAATGGATCAGTAGGGACAGCCTGATCCCATATTTTGGTTGGGTATGCTTCCAGCGCGGTGGCCATGCTTTGGTCAAATCCCAAATACTCTGCAATGGCCGCGGCCTTTTCGGCAGGGGCGCTGTTCATGCCCAGGCAGGCAGACGTCAGCCAGACAGGAGACATTCCAAGATCCGCCCCCATTTGTTCCCACGTCAGTTCTTTCTCAATTTTGCGGGCGATAATCGCCTCAGTCATCGTTGCTTTATCCATCGTTATCCCCTGTCAGTCCAGAAAGCACGACGGCTCATCGTGAGCCGTTTCGGTGCAATATCATTGGTAAAGGTCCCGTTTAAGGGAGCTAAAGGGATAACAGCAACTCTGGTGCCAGCTTTCAGATCGGGCGTTTGTGTATGTAGCTGACGAACATATCTTCGCGCAGTGGTCGACTGAACAGGTAGCCTTGATAATTACGGCAACCATGATCTTTCAGGTAGATCTGTTGTTGATCTGTCTCGACGCCCTCGGCAATGATATCCATATCAAGATTCTGACCAAGCTGGATGATGGCATCAACGATACTTGCTGGCCGGTTATCAGGGTTGATGTCCATCACGAACGCCCGGTCAATTTTCAACTTATCTATCGGCAGTTTCTGTAAATAGCTCAGAGACGAATAGCCTGTGCCAAAGTCATCCAGTGCAAAAGTGTATCCCTTGTTGCTGAGACGCTGCATTTTTTCCCTGATCAGATCTTTATCGCCCATAAACAGGCTTTCGGTAAGCTCCAGCTCCAGCACGCTGCTATCGATATCACAACTTTTCATGGTCTTATCGAGCTTGGCTTCGAATTCCGGGTCCATGAATTGGGCTGGGCTGATATTCACCGCCAGGCGCTTGAAGCTTGGCGGTAAGGATTTGTTTCTGATCCACTGGCGCAGTGTCTGGCAGGCATGGGTAAGCACCCAATCCCCCAGCGGCAGAATCAGGTTAGTTTCCTCAGCCGCGGCGATGAATACGTCAGGGTAAACGGATTGCCCGTTGTTGACCCAGCGACACAGCGCTTCGGCCCCGGTGACTTCACCCTCTGCATTGTGCTGAGGCTGATATACGAGCGTGAAACCGTTATCCCGAATAGCCTGATAAAGATCATTAAACAGGTGCAGGCGTTCGCGTGTTTCTTCCTGCATCCGATGGTTGTACAAGCACAATTGTGAGCGGCCCTGATGTTTTGCCCAATACATTGCTGTGTCCGCTTGTCTTATCAGGTCGTTTGCCCCGCAGTCGGTCGAGGGGAAAATCGAAATACCGATACTGGCAGTCATATGGAATTTATTGATATCGATACAGAAAGGCTTGCGAATAGCTTGAAGCACGGCGGTACCCAGCTCAACCGCTCTCTCTTCGGCAAGTTCATGCGCGCTGAAAACTTCATCAGGAATAATCAGAAACTCATCGCCCCCAAGACGGGCGATCAGGTCTTTCTCCCCGACGGTGGCTTTCAGCCGATGTGAGGCCTCAATAAGCAGGCGATCACCGATCGGGTGCCCTAATGAGTCGTTGATATTTTTGAAGTGATCAAGATCGATGAAGAGTACGCTACCGCAGGTCTTATCGTCTTCTGACCAGGCGATTTTCTTCTCCAGCTCCTGCAGTGCCATTCTGCGGTTAGCCAGCTCGGTAAGCGGATCGTAGTTAGCCTGGTACTCAATGAGCTCCTGCTTGCGTTTCACTTCTGAAATATCACGAATCAGCCAGATCAGAGCGTCCTGCATGTTTGCGTGCTCCTCTAGCGGGATCATCCGCGATTCGAGATAGAGGTCATCATGATTGAACTCAGTAATCACAAGTTCTTTCTTTTCCAGCGCCTGATTGCGGGCTTCCTCTATTTTTCGGGTCGCCGACAGGTTCAGCCAGGCCGTGAAGGGTGTTCCTGTCAGGTCTTCGTTAAGGCGCTGAACGCGCCCGTTGGGGTTACCGAAACGCCCGTTGATCACTCCTGTTGCGGTGACGAGCAGACCTATGTCAGGGAAACCCGCGGTAAAGGCATCGTTCAGTGCCTGCTGGTGGGCAATCCGTGTGGTGGTTTCATCGAGGTGTTCGCTGAGGTCGTTAAACGCTTCTTCCAGCTGTGCAATCTCAGTGGCACTGCGACTTTCAGGAATACTGGCGTATTTGCCTTGCTTTATCGAACTGGTCAGCTGTACCAGGTGCTTGACCGGGATAAGAATATATTTACGGAGAATCTGGCTCTGAACGACCAGGAAAATAATGACCAGCAGGGCGACAAGTATTGTTTTTCGGGCGAGAGAACGCAGCATAGAGTCGTAATCACTATGTGCATCATAATGCGCAAATAGCCACGCGCGGGTGTCCCTTTTTATGCTCTGATCCGTATTGCCGGTGTGTGGTGACACCGGGTATTTAAGGTTCACTGGGAATAAAGCATAGAACTCCGATTTGTAGCGCTCGATCTGGGGCTCCTGCACGCCAGTATTCAGGGAGTGACTGCTTAGCCGGTACTTGGTGTTGTGCAGCCGGTCGCTGGCGTTGCTTGAAAAAATAACGCGGTCCCCTGCTTCAGACAAAACAGCGAGATAACGCAGAGACGGGTCGTCAATACTCTCCCGGATCTGGTTCTCGACAACATGACTACTGCTTTGGCTGACGTGGTACTCCACGTTTTTGGCAATACTTTCCAGCTCGAAGCTTATACGCCGCTCCCAGTTACTCGAAAACTGTTCCAGTTGGAGCTGCAGTAACAGATAGCCAAGCCCACAGGTAATCAGCCCCAGCATCAGCAGGGACCAGTTCAGTAACAGTTGGGCGAGCGACCTCCGAGGCGTCACACTGACCCCCTGCTGGGCTTTTGGGGGTTCTGTGCCCCAAAATTGAACACTGCAGTCTGTTGCTTATGTGGTTGTCGCAGAATACTCACTGCATGGTGCACGATCGCGCGTGCCTCCCTGATAGCGGTTTGTTAATACTGACATTCAGTGTAGCAGTGCTGTAGCGGGTTGCCCGGGGTACGCATGGAGTGGCCTCTATTAGCCTCTATTAGCCTGATGGTGCCAATGTGGACAATGTGTTGGCCGGCCGGTTCGTCTATTGCTGTAGAGGTGATGAAGTGCCTGAATAGGTGCATAAAACTCGAGAATCACCGTGGAACGGTTCTGCATGTCGATAAATTGGAAGCACTACGAATTACAGGAGGGTTTCTACGATGAGCTGATCAGCTCGCCCGGAAACCCTAGAGTCCCCGCCCGGCAACTCGCCAACTATCTGAATAGCCTGACAGAAGAAGAAATACAGTCACGTAAGCTGGCCGCTGAGTCCACTATCAAAGATATGGGGGTTTCTTTCACCGTTTACAGTGAAGGTGAGAACATCGACCGCGCCTGGCCATTTGATATCGTGCCCCGGATCATATCGGCCCAGCAGTGGGAGAAAACAGCGGCGGGTCTGCGTCAGCGTCTGAAGGCGCTGAATATGTTTATTGATGATCTGTACCATGAACAGAAGATCATTAAAGACGGCGTCATTCCTGAGTTTGTACTGAAACAGTCGAAGAACTATCGACCTGAGTGTGAGGGCGTTAATCCGCGCTTTGGTGTCTGGGCGCACATCTGTGGGACCGATCTTGTCCGCGATGGTGACGGCCAGTTTTATGTACTTGAGGACAACCTGCGGGTGCCTTCCGGCGTTTCTTACATGCTCGAGAACCGTTCCATTATGAAGCGGGTTCTGCCTGAGGTGTTTGAAAAAGTCAGTATCGCGCCGGTTGGTGATTATCCAGAAGCTCTCTTTAATATGCTGGCTTCTTTGTCGCCACGTCAGAGCTCCAGCCCGGTGGTCGTGGTTCTGACTCCAGGCATTTTTAATTCGGCGTACTTTGAACATGCCTTCCTGGCTCAACGCATGGGGGCTGAGTTGGTCGAAGGCAGCGACCTCGTCGTCGGTAAAGATGACTGCGTCTATATGAAGACAATCTCTGGTCTGGAGCGGGTTGATGTTATTTATCGCCGTATTGACGACATGTTCCTCGACCCTGAAGTGTTTCATCCTGAATCAGTACTGGGAGTCCCTGGACTGATGCGTGCATGGCGCAAGGGCAAAGTTGCTCTGGCAAATGCGCCGGGTGCAGGCGTCGCCGATGATAAAGTCGTGTATGCGTACGTACCCGATATCATTCGTTATTATCTGAGCGAAGAGCCTTTGATTCCGAATGTCGAAACTTACCTCTGCTACGACGACAAGCAGCGTGAATACGTGCTGGATAACCTCGATAAACTGGTCGTAAAACCAGCTAACGAGTCTGGCGGTTACGGCATGCTGGTGGGCCCGCACAGTACTAAAAAAGAACGAGAACAATTTGCTGAGCTGATTCAAGCCAATCCGCGAAATTATATTGCTCAGCCTACGTTGGCGTTATCAACAGCGCCAACACTTGTCGGGCGCAGTAAAGTCGAGCCCCGTCACCTCGACCTGAGACCCTTCATCCTTCAGGGCGAATCAAGTTACGTAACGACTGGCGGACTGACGCGGGTAGCGATGAAAAAAGGCTCTCTGGTAGTTAATTCATCGCAAGGTGGTGGTAGTAAAGATACCTGGATTGTTGATACGTCTGCGGGGAAAGCCTGATGTTATCGAAAGTTGCTGAACGGGTTTACTGGGCCGCCCGCTATCTTGAACGGGTAGAAAGCACAGCCCGTATGTTGAGTATTTACGACACCCTGCTTTTCGACCTGCCGCGTCAGGTTAATCTGGGTTGGTATAACCTGATTGTAATTAACAGTCTTGAACAGGATTTCAACGAGCGTTATTCGGTGCAGGATGAGCGTAACGTGGTGAAGTTTCTGGTCGGCGACGACACGAACCCCAGTTCTACAGTGACCTCGCTCAAAGCCATTCGTGAAAATATCCGTACCACGCGCGATGTTATCCCGGCGGATACCTGGGAGCTGGTGAATGAACTGAGCCAGTATGTTCAGGATCATCTGCAGCAGGGCATTAATCGTCGCGACCGACATGAATTTCTGGGCAATGTTATCAGTGCCTGTCAGCAGATTATTGGTCTGTGGCAGGTCAATATGCCGCGCGATAGCGCCTGGGAAATGCTCAAGCTTGGTCAGAATCTTGAACGTGCCGATATGACCACCCGGAATCTGGATGCCGCGACAGCGGCCATCATGCAGATCGAGGACGATGATTTTGCTGTAAATAGCCAGCAGATTATCTGGGGAAATGTGCTGCGTTCTTTGAGTGCCGATCAGCCGTATCGTCGGGCGATGCGCAGTTCTGTTAAAGCGCCTCTGGTGTGCAGCTTTCTGCTGACAGACCCGCGTTTCCCGCGTTCTGTCGAGTATTGTCTCAACGACATGATTCAGGGTGTGAAGGCGTTGCCGCGTGCCGAAAAAATTATCGCGGATATCCGTAAGCTTCATAAGACTGTCACAGACCGTGCTGAGGATAGCGCTCCCGGCCCTGAAATGCGGGAAGCCCTGAACGATCTGCAGATTTCACTGCAGTATCTTCATTTTTCTATCAGTCGTACCTGGTTCCTGAATGATCAGGAACAACTGGCGGTGGCCCAATGACAATTACAGTCGCACTTAATCATAAAACCCGGTATGACTTTGATCGCCCGGTGTCATTATCTCCGCACGTGGTGCGTTTGCGTCCGGCACCTCACTGCCGCACACCTATCCGCTCATACAGTCTGAAAATAGAGCCGGAAGAGCACTTTATTAACTGGCAGCAAGACCCGTACGGTAACTTTCAGGCGCGACTCGTTTTTCCTGAAAAAAGTCGCTGCTTATCGGTAGAGGTTGAAGTAATCGCCGATATGACGGTGATCAACCCGTTCGACTTTTTTATTGAAGAGTACGCTGAGGAATTTCCGTTCAAATACGGAAAGAGCCTGAAGAAAGAGCTGGAACCCTACCTGCATTGCACCACCGAAGGTGAAATGTTCACCACGCTGCTGGAAAGTATTCCGCGTGAGAAAAAGCGTACCATCGATTTTCTTGTCGATATCAATATGCGATTGCAGCAGGACATCGATTATCTGGTGCGCATGGAACCGGGCGTTCAGACGCCGGAAGAAACACTGGAAAAAGGCAAAGGTTCTTGTCGGGATTCTGCCTGGTTGATGGTGCAGTTACTGCGTCACCTGGGGCTGGCCGCCCGTTTTGCGTCTGGCTATCTGGTTCAGCTCAAATCCGATGAGAAATCTCTCGACGGTCCTTCTGGCCCTGAAGCTGACTTCACCGACCTGCATGCCTGGTGCGAAGTCTATCTGCCGGGTGCTGGATGGGTGGGGCTCGACCCGACCTCTGGGCTATTTGCATCCGAGGGGCATATCCCACTTGCCTGCACGCCAGAGCCGAGCTCTGCAGCGCCAATTTCTGGCTTCACTGATGAGTGTGAAGTCGAGTTTACTTTCTCAAACGAAGTCACTCGTTTCCATGAAGACCCACGGGTGACCAAGCCGTATACCGAGTCAGAATGGGAAGACGCGCTGGCATTGGGCGAGAAAGTCGATCGTATTCTGAAAGATGAAGACGTCCGTCTGACAATGGGCGGCGAGCCAACGTTTGTATCTGTCGATGACATGGAATCCGCGCAGTGGAATACCGAAGCGCTGGGCAAAGACAAACTGGCATTAGCGAAAACCCTGTTGCTCCGTCTGCGAGACCACTTTGCACCGAAAGGCCTGCTGCATTATGGCCAGGGCAAGTGGTATCCGGGAGAAGAAGTACCGCGCTGGGCGTTAGGTTTATTCTGGCGTACCGATGGCGAACCTTTATGGCAGGACAAAGACCTGCTTGCCCGCGTAGATAAACATTACGGACACACCGAGGAAGACGCACGGGCATTTGCCCGACGGCTTGCAGAGTTACTGAACGTTCCGCAGCGTTGTGCTCAACCTGCGTATGAAGATGGACTGCATTATCTGCTGCAGGAGCAGAATTTACCGGAAAATATTGATAGCCGGATTGCCAGCAGCAAAGACAGCCTTGAGCGCCGTCGACTGGCACGGGTGTTAGAGCAGGGGCTGGACACCCCGACCGGGTACGTACTGCCGCTTGAGTGGAATTTCTACGGACATTGCTGGCAGTCCAGCGAGTGGCAGTTCCGCCGCGGGCGTCTGACTCTGATCCCGGGCGATTCGCCGATGGGGCTTCGTCTGCCGCTGGAGAGTCTGCCACCTGCGGAAGAAGATCCTCTGATTCAGGAGACTGACCCGCACCGCGAAGCCGGACCTCTGGAAACCGCCGATGCCGCAGTAAAAGAGGCTCTGGCACGTAACAGTCGCCCGGTAGCTCAGTCGCAACCGCTTACACCGACATCATCGACGCCTCCGGTGCAGAAACAGAGCGCTCAGAAGAAGGTCGAGGGCAACGAGAAGACTGAGTCTGCGGCGAAGAAAGACGATTATCGCTGGAAAAATCTGGTGCGTACGGCACTGGGCATTGAAGCCCGCGACGGTAAGTTACACTTGTTTCTTCCGCCGCTGCCTTACCTCGAAAGCTACGTGAATCTGCTGGCGCTGATAGAGCGGACAGCAATGGAGCTGGATCTACCTGTCATTATTGAGGGCTATGAGCCGCCGAAAGACCATCGCATGCAAAAGCTGTTGGTGACTCCTGATCCGGGCGTGATCGAGGTGAATATTCACCCGTCAGACAACTGGTCCGACATGGTCAGCAACATGACTGAGTTATATCAGGCTGCCAAAGAAAGCCGCCTGAGTACTGAGAAATTCATGTTGGATGGTCGTCACACGGGAACCGGAGGTGGCAATCACATTACCTTGGGTGGTGCGACGCCTTCGGACAGCCCATTTTTGCGACGGCCTGATCTCTTGCGTAGCTTCGTTACCTTCTGGCAGAACCATCCGTCGTTGTCGTATTTGTTTTCTGGCGCCTTTATTGGCCCGACCAGTCAGGCACCCCGAGTCGATGAGGGCCGCGATGAAGCTCTGTATGAATTGGAAATTGCTTTTCAGCAGATGCCTGACGGGGACGTCGCACAGCCCTGGTTGGTTGATCGCCTGTTACGTAATCTACTGATTGATATGACGGGTAACACGCACCGAGCAGAATTCTGTATTGATAAACTGTTCGCACCGGGCAGTCCGTCCGGGCGACTGGGCATTCTCGAATTCCGTGGATTTGAAATGCCGCCGCATAGCCGTATGGCACTGGTTCAGGCGCTTCTGCTTCGTGCTCTGGTCGTACGGTTCTGGCGGAAGCCCTACAAGCAGAAGCTTGAGCGCTGGGGTACTCGTCTGCACGATCAGTTTATGCTGCCGCACTATATCTGGCAGGACATTAAAGATGTGGCGGCCGATCTGCAGGAGCATGGTCTGGATTTCCGTGCTGAATGGTTACTGCCTTTCCGTGAATTCCGCTTCCCTCACTATGGCACGGTGAATCTCGGGGATATGTCACTTGAATTGAGCTGGGCTATTGAGCCATGGAATGTACTTGGTGAAGAAGTCTCCAGCTTTGGTACCGCGCGCTACGTCGATTCTTCTGTAGAGCGTTTGCAGGTTCGCGTTACCGGCATGACTGGCAGCCGCTATATTCTGGCTTGTAACGGACGTAAGGTGCCGCTGCGGGCCACCGGTAAACATGGTGAGTTTGTAGCAGGTGTGCGTTACAAAGCCTGGGCGCCACCTTCGGCACTGCATCCGACCATTGATGTTCATGTTCCCCTGCATTTCGATCTGATCGACACCTGGAACGGGCGCTCGGTGGGTGGAGCGACCTATCATGTGTCTCATCCGGGTGGGCGCAGCTATGACGTATTCCCAGTGAATGCTGCTGAAGCCGAGTCCCGCCGTGGCAATCGTTTCACCACGACAGATCACACACAGGGGCCTTATACGCCTCGCCCTGAGATTGATGCCATGCGCGAATTTACTGCGCATACAGATGTCAGGCCGATGAGTGCCCCGGCGGAAGAGTCGTATGATGAGTATCCTCTGACGCTGGATCTCAGAACTCAGCCTAAACGCTGAGAATCTGCCATAATTGCGGCCAGATAACCTGAGATAGCCAATATGACTGATGAGTCAGCCATCACGCCGACTGCCGAAGACCTGTATCCACCGCTGCAACGCAGCGGTGATGCTGTTTACGATGCCGCCGGTACCATGCATCCGCACTGGAATTATGTCATGGAGAGCCTGGCAGGAATGCCGGGCAGCGTCCTGCATGACCGTCAGGCTAAGGCCCGTCGCTTGTTGCGTGACGACGGCGCGACGTACAACATCTACAGTGACAATTTCCGCGATAAGCAGAACGACTCCCGTACCTGGGGGCTAGATCTTATTCCTAATGTCATCAGCAGTGATGACTGGGCAGCCATTGAAAGTGGGCTGGTTGAGCGTGCGGAGCTGCTGAATCTATTATTGCGGGACATTTACGGCCCACGCCAACTGATACGCACTGGCGTTATCCCTCCTGAAATCATTTACGCGAATCGCGGTTTTCTGCGCGCCTGTCAGGGGCTGCGTATGCCCGGCGAGCATGATCTCATTATTCACGCTGCTGATATGGCCCGTGGCCCAGACGGTAAAATGATGGTGCTTGCGGACAGAACTCAGAGCCCGAGTGGCGCAGGTTACGCGCTCGAAAATCGTACGGTGATGTCGCGTGTCTTGCCGAGCTTATTCCGCGATAGTCACGTTCATCGCCTGGCCGGCTACTTCCGCCAGTTGCGTAGCAAAATGCAGAGCCTGTGCCCTCACAGACCCTCGCCTCGTATCGCGGTGTTGACCCCTGGCCCTCGTAATGAAACCTATTTTGAACACGCCTATCTGGCGAATTACCTCGGGTTTTATCTGGTTCAGAGTGATGACCTGGTCGTTCGTGGTGGATTTCTCTGGATGAAATCGCTGGATGGTCTCAGCCGGGTCGATGTACTTATGCGTCGCGTTGATGACTGGTTCTGTGATCCGGTAGAACTGCGCGGTGATTCCCGCCTCGGTGTGCCCGGTCTGCTGCAGGTGGTCAGGGCTGGCAACCTGGTGGTGGCCAACTCTCTGGGCTCGGGCATTCTTGAAAGTCCAGCGCTGCTGAAATATCTCCCGGACATCGGTCGCGCGCTACTTGGGCGTGAGCCTCGCCTCAACAGCGTGCAGACATGGTGGTGTGGTGATCCTACTGACATGACCTATGTTCTGGATAACCTGGCGAAGCTGGTGGTGAAACCTACGTATCGTAAACCCGGCGAACTCAGCTTCTTTGGGCCTAAAGCCAGCGCTGAAGAGCTGGCTAATATGGCCGCCCGGATTAAAAGTGATCCCCAGCGCTATGTTGGCCAACCTGTACTGGAGTCCAGCTTCTTACCGACTCTGCAGAATAATGTGTTGGCACCGCGGCCAGCGATACTCCGGGCCTTCACGGTTGCGGGTACCGGGTCATACAGTGTTATGCCGGGCGGTCTTACCCGGGTTGGGCTCAAAGAAGATGCGCTGCTGATCTCTGGTCAGGCGGGTGCGACCAGCAAAGATACCTGGGTGGTAGCTTCCGAGCCCGAGCGCATCGTTACCAATCAGCACGAAGATGTTGCGCCTGCGCGGGAAAGTGAAGCGACCAACCTACCTAGCCGCGTGCTTGAGAACCTGTTCTGGATGGGGCGCTACGCTGAGCGTGCAGAAGCCTGTCTGCGTCTGTTGCGAACTGCGTACTCCATGCTTAACGGTGAAGATCCTCTGTCGTCAGATCTGCGCCTGACGTTACTGAAGGCCGTGACTGAGTTGGCGACTATTGCGCCTATGAAAACGCCGGAGAGCGATGAGGCAATGATTGAAGCTCTGCGCCGCGGAGAAGCGCCGCAGTCGATTGCGAATACCCTCAACAGCATGCTTTTCTGTGCCGATGAAGCCAAAGAGCTGCTGTCCTCTGATACCTACCGGGTAATCAATGACATACGCGATGCGATTCCGCTGCTGGATGGCGATGAGCAGGATGCCTACCTTAGCCCTGATGAAGTACTCGACCCTCTGGTCACAGCATTAATGGCCTTGGCGGGCCTGACTCACGAGAGCATGACCCGCGGTTACGGTTGGCGCTTTATGGAATTGGGCCGTCGAATCGAACGAGCCATGCAGACTGGGCGGCTCGCAGGCACCTTGCTTGGTCCTGAGATGATGGAACCAGAGCAGTCGCGCATAGCCGAAGCTTTATTGCTCACACTCGAAGGCCTGATTACTTATCGTCGCCGCTATGGTGCTCGTCCTGATCTGCGTAGCGGCCTTGATCTGGTTCTGCTGGATACAGATAACCCACGTTCGGTGATGTATCAGCTCGGCAATATATTGCGCCAGTTGCGTAAGCTTCCAAGTCATGCGGGGTATCTGCATGAGCTGCCGCCTGCTGAGAAAGCACTGATCGAATGCAGTACGCGCGTACGCTTGTTTACGCTCTCTGAATTGTCTGCAAGTACGGAAGGTGAGCGTAAAGTGCTGATTGAAGAGATGCAGACTCTGGATAACGCCCTGATGGACATCAGCGATATGATCGGCGATCGCTACTTTGATCACAGAGAAGACTCGCAACAGCTGGTCGATGCTCGCTGGGAGGGACTGTAATGAAGTACCTGATTAAACATATTACCGCCTACAAATACGCCAGCCGGGTCTCTCATTGCTATAACCTGGCACAGATGATCCCGCGCACGACTCAGCGTCAGACCTGCATCAACAGCAAGATAGAAGTCACCCCGGAACTGGCCATGGAGCAGCGCCGGGAAGATTATTTCGGCAATCAGGTGTTTCAGTTTGAAATTCAGCGGCCACACAAAGCCCTGACGATCACCGCCACCAGTCAGGTTGAAACGCGTCCTCAGATTGCAGACACCAATCTCGATCTTGGTAGCACCTGCGCGGAAGTGCTAAGCAAAATGCAGCAGTCGAAGTCGGAAGATGTACTGCTCGCGCGGGAATACCAGCTGGACTCATCCATGATTGCGGCGGCACCCGAGTTCCGCGATTACGCGGCGGACCTGTTTACCGCTGATCGTTCTCTGTTATCGGCGTGCTTTGCTCTGACTGCTCGAATCTACGAAGAGTTCAGCTATTCGCCGCTGGCGACAACCATTGCGACACCTCTGTCCGAAGTTATGCAGAACAAAAAAGGGGTGTGTCAGGATTTTGCTCACCTGCAGATCGCCTGTCTGCGCTCTCTGGGGTTTGCTGCCAAGTACGTTTCCGGGTACCTCGAAACATTGCCACCACCGGGTCAGGAAAAGTTAGTGGGTGCCGATGCAACGCATGCGTGGTTATCGGTATTCTCGCCGGGTGAGGGCTGGGTAGAATTTGATCCGACGAACAATTGCCTTGCTGGAGAGCAACATATCATCACTGCCTGGGGCCGTGACTTTAACGATGTAACACCGCTGAAAGGTGTGATCTTTGGTGGGGGCTCAGCGCCTGAAATGACAGTCTCTGTGGATGTGAGTCGGGTCTGAATAGTCGGCACAGGCTTATTCGACTTTCCTCTAATAGGCAGAGACTGGTCGTGGTGACAAGCTGGGCTTCTGATGGAGGTACTGTATGACGACGCAGAAACAGGATATGAGTAAACAGGATCTGCCTACGACGCGATTTGAGCGTGTTTTTTTTCGCTATATCGCGTGGTTTCCGATTCTGACTCTACCCATGCTGGTCTGGGAGCTGATGGAAACCGGACAAATGGGCATGGGGCTGATCATTGGTCTGGTGCACGCGGTGTTGGTGTTCCGCTTCGTGTCGGTCAATAACGTGCCGGGTTGGTTCAAAAAAAAGGGCAGCTGATCCGCTGCCCTTTTCATTTCAGCTGAGCCTCACGCTTAGCCGCGAGCCGACAGTTTCTGGCGTGCTCTGCCAGCCGCTGCACACACCTGATCAGGCGCGGTTCCACCAATATGATCGCGAGCCGCGACAGATCCTTCCAGTGTCAGAACATCGAATACATCTTCAGAAATCTGATCCGAAAACTGCTTCAGTTCTTCGAGCGTCATTTCGCTCAGATCTTTGCCTGTTTCCAGACCGTAAGCGACCGCTTTACCGACAATTTCGTGTGCATCACGGAATGGAATGCCTTTACGAACTACATAGTCAGCAAGGTCCGTTGCGGTAGAGAAACCGCGCATGGCCGCCTCACGCATAAACTCTTTCTTCGCCTGCAGGTGTGGAACCATATCAGCGAAGGCGCGCAGTGAGTCACGCAGAGTGTCTGCCGTATCAAACAGTGGCTCTTTGTCTTCCTGATTGTCTTTGTTGTAGGCCAGTGGCTGTGACTTCATCAGGGTCAGCAAGCTGATCATATGACCATACACACGACCGGTTTTTCCGCGCACCAGTTCAGGAACGTCCGGATTTTTCTTCTGCGGCATGATGGATGAGCCGGTGCAGAAGCGGTCAGGCAGATCGACAAACTGGAACTGAGCAGACGCCCACAGCACCAGTTCTTCAGAGAAGCGCGACATGTGCATCATGATCAGAGACGCTGCGCTGGTAAATTCGATGGCGAAGTCACGGTCAGAGACGGAATCGAGACTGTTCTCGGTCGGTGCTTCAAAGCCCAGTAGCTCGGCAGTGTAATGACGATCGATGGGATACGTCGTACCAGCGAGTGCAGCAGCGCCCAGTGGCATCTGGTTTACGCGCTTGCGGCAGTCCTGAAGGCGGGCGTAATCACGCTCAAGCATTTCGTTCCAGGCCAGCAGGTGATGACCAAAGGTCACTGGCTGTGCGGTCTGTAGATGGGTAAAGCCCGGCATGATGGTGTCGGCTTCACGTTCAGCCAGCTCAACCAGACCTTGTTGCAGGCGCGTCAGTTCGGCAGAGATAACGTCGATCTCATCACGCATGTACAGACGGATGTCCGTCGCTACCTGGTCGTTACGGGAGCGGCCAGTGTGTAGCTTCTTGCCCGTAATACCAATCTTGGCCGTCAGGGCAGCTTCAATGTTCATGTGCACGTCTTCAAGCTCGATGGACCACTCGAATTTGCCATTCTCAATGTCGCTCTGAATTTCGTTCAGGCCATTGATGATGTCGTCGCGCTCCTGCTCAGTCAGAACACCTACTTTGCACAGCATGGTTGCATGCGCGATGGAGCCCTGAATGTCCTGGCGGTACATGCGCTGATCAAACTCCACAGAGGCGGTATAGCGGGCGACAAAGGCGTCGGTCGCTTCAGAAAAGCGGCCTCCCCAGGAAGCGTTTGTGGATTGGTCGGTCATCAGGCACCTCTGATCGGACATTCGTTGAATTGAAGAAAGGCGGGATTATAGCCTTTGCGGCTTTACGTTCATACCGGAGTAATCTGCCCTTTACGGCAGGGCAGATTATAGTGAGACTCTGATGAAGCGTTTGCTGCTACTGAAACAGGACATGGTGTGAAGAACAAACAGACCCAGACCCGGGACGAGCTTCTGGACGGCTTCTTTTTGCCGGACCTGTGTAATGCCCGTGCCGTACTCATACTGCTGATTGTCAGTGAAGCGCTGGTTCTGGCTCTGACATTGATCGAAAGCGGTATCGACGGGTTTTCAGGAATTCGTTTTGGGCTGGTTTCACTGTTTGTTCAATGGGTAGCGTTAGTATCCGTGGCGTTGCTCTGTCAGGCTCGTGGTCAGCTAGCCCGGCTTCCTGTGTGGGCGGCATCAACTGTGGCTCTGCTCATTATCCAGCTGGTGACCTTGTGTATCAGCCTGTTGGGTGAAACCTTCTTACCTGCAATTCAGCCCTCGCTGGATTGGTACTGGGTTGCCCGCAACCAACTGGTCAGCGCAATTTTTTCGGCGATGGCGATGCGCTATTTTTACGTGCAGAGCCAGTGGCGCTTGCAGACTCAGGCTGAACTCCGGGCTCGTCTTGCGGCCTTGCAGGCAAATATCCGTCCGCATTTCTTTTTTAATACCCTCAACACCGTTGCTTCTCTAATCGTCATAGACCCTGAAAAAGCGGAGCAGATGCTGCTTGAGCTGGCTCAGCTTTTCCGCGCGGTTTTACGTGGAACCGAAGAAACGACTTCTTTGGCAGAAGAGATCAAACTTGGGCAGGGGTATCTTGATATTGAACAGACCCGTTTAGGCGACCGGATGCTGGTGGAATGGGAACTTCCTCACGTTCTGCCAGATATACGGGTGCCACAATTAATTTTGCAGCCTTTGCTTGAGAATGCTGTTTATCACGGTATCCAGCCTGTTGTGGCGCAGGGAGACATCAGGGTGTCGCTGGCGCAGATGGATAAAGGTTGGTTGCTGCAGATCAGTAACAGCAAAAGCAGTGAGTCCGTCGAGTCCAGTGGCAACCGCATAGCCCATCAGAATATCCGCGCACGTCTGGAGGCGCTTTTCGGTGAAGGTGCCACACTTAATGTAGAGGATGAGGGACATCGCTACGAAGCACGTATCCTGATTCCGAGCAGCGGGGAGAAAGTATGAATTACCGTGTTCTGGTGGTGGATGATGAGCCCCTCGCACGGCAGCGTCTGAAACGCCTGCTTGAGGAGCACAAAGACTTTACGTGTGTCGCTGAAGCCGGAGATGGGCAGGCGGCAGTGGATTGGTTGTCGCAGTTCAGAGCGGATCTTGTTCTGCTCGATATCCAGATGCCCGGTCTGGATGGTTTGCAGGCCGCAGAGAAAATCAGGACGCTGCCAAGTGCCCCTGTCATCGTCTTCTGTACCGCCTTTGACGATCACGCTCTGGCGGCTTTCGATGTGGATGCTGCAGATTACCTGCTGAAACCGATCCGCAAAGAAGATCTCACCCGGGCGTTGAGCCGGGCGGCAGAACGTCTGAGTCGGCAGGTGTCCGGTCCGGCTGCGCGTACACACATCAGTGCGCGAACGTCGCAAGGCTTAGTGCTGACCCCGGTAGATGATGTGCTGTTTTTCAGCGCAGACCAGAAATACGTCAGTATGCACCATGCTGACGGAGAGACCCTGATAGACGATTCGCTGAAGCAATTGGAAGAAGAATTTCCGCAACGCTTTATGCGGATTCACCGCAGCTACCTTGTTGCGTCCGACCGGGTTCAGCGCCTCGAAAACACCGATGACGGTGTTGTTTTGTGGCTGCGGGATTGTGATCAACCTCTGCCAGTGAGCCGGCGCCACGCGCCCGGTGTGAAGAAGCATCTGCGCGGCGGCTGAGGCCGCGCAGCAATCGCCCCCCAATCCTGTTATCATCCGCGCTTGATAAATGCACAGTTTCAGGTTCGAGGACATCATGCCGACACCATCCCTACTCCGCATTGCGACCCGCAAAAGCCCACTGGCCATGTGGCAGGCCGAACACATTAAGGCCCGCCTGGAAGCGTTGCATCCGGGGCTTGAGGTTGAGCTGGTTACATTTACCACTCAGGGAGACAAAATTCTGGATGTGCCTCTGGCGAAAATCGGTGGCAAAGGGTTGTTTGTCAAAGAGCTGGAAAGCGCCATGCTCGACGGGCGGGCGGATATCGCTGTGCATTCAATGAAAGACGTGCCGATGGAGTTTCCGGAAGGGCTTGAGCTCGGTGTGATCTGCGATCGCGAAAACCCTCTGGATGCGTTCGTCTCGAACAAATACAAGGCTCTGGCCGAGATGCCAGAGGGCTCAGTGCTCGGTACATCCAGTCTGCGCCGTGGCTGTCAGGCCAAAGAGCGACGCCCTGATCTTGAAGTGAAGAGTCTGCGCGGCAACGTACAAACGCGTCTGGGTAAGATGGACGCTGGCGAATACGATGCCATCATTCTTGCCTCTGCAGGTCTGCTGCGTATGGAAATGGATGAGCGCATTGCCGCATTCATGCCGGCAGAAGAATCACTGCCGGCGGGTGGGCAGGGTGCCCTTGGTATTGAGTGGCGCAGTGCTGATAAAGACATTCATGCCTTGCTCGCGCCGCTGCACCACGAAGTAACCGCACAATGTGTATTGGCAGAACGTGCCATGAACCGCCGCCTGCAAGGGGGCTGTCAGGTCCCCATCGCTTGTTACGCCATCATTGATGGTGATGAATTGTGGCTCCGTGGTCTGGTGGGTAGCGAAGACGGCCAGCAAATGCTGCGTACCGAATACCGGGGCTCGCCAGAAGACGCCGAAGCACTGGGTATAAAGGCAGCAGAAGACCTGTTGGCGCAGGGAGCGGGTGATATCCTGCGTGCCGTGTATGGTCATGACGTTCACTGAAGCATTACCCCCGGTCGTAGTGACGCGACCCGCGGACAAAGCGAGTGAATTGATCAGCTCTGTGGCGGAGCTCGGCTTTGAGGTTCGCCATCACCCTTTGATAGAGATTTGTCGCTTCGACGATGACGGCAGTGCAGCGTCGCGTGCCTGTCGTCAGAAAATCCTCGATATAGACCATTATGACGCTGTCATCGCAATCAGCCAGAATGCCGCTGAGGCGGGTTTCGGATGGATGGACGATTACTGGCCGCAGATGCCAGTGGGCCTGCGTTGGTACGCTGTCGGCCCGACAACGGCAGCGGTTTATCGCGAGTACGATATCGACGCAGAAATGCCGGTTGACCGATACGACAGTGAGGGAGTACTCGCGCTGCCATCGTTACAGCAGGTCGAGGGTGAGAAAATACTCATCTGGCGCGGAGTCGGCGGTCGGGAAACCCTGGCATCGGTTCTGCGTGAGCGTGGTGCCCGTGTCGACTACGCCGAGCTCTATGAGCGCCGGCAGATTGAATGGGCGGAAGCCGACTGGGAAAAAACTTTGCAGGGCGCGCCAGTATTGCTGCTAAGCAGTGGGCAGGCGCTCGATATTGCACAACAACAAATACCTGATATCGCGACCCGGGTAAGTACCATCATAGTGCCAAGTGAGCGAGTGGCTACTTACGCCAGGCAGCAAGGCTGTACTGACGTGGTGGTTGCGGCCAGTGCCCGTAATGAAGATACTTTGCACAGCCTGCGCGCGCGGTTTGCCGCAGGCCGTTAAGATTTCGCCGTTAAGGCCAATTTCAGAAGGAAATTCACCGTGAGCAACGAACAACAGACTAACGCCCCGGCTGATAAGGGACAGAAAGAAAAGCGCAGTTCCAATGTGCTTTCCTGGTTTAACCTGCTCCTGATCATCATCCTGTTTGCTCTGGCGGGCGCGGCAGGCTTTTTCGGCTGGCAGCAGCAACAGGCTGCAACCGCTGAAACTGCGGTCCTGACTGATCGCCTCAATACTGCACTGCAGAAAATTGAAGCGAGCAACGCGCGTGAAACAACATTGATGCAGCGCGCAGAAGCACTGAATACAGCGTCTCAGAACCTTGCCGCTCAGGTGGCTCACAACACAGAGCGTCTGGGTAAGCTGCCGGGTGCAGAGCGTCAGGATTGGCTACTGGCTGAAGCAGAATACCTGCTGCGCCTTGCCAGTCAGCGCCTTGAGCTTGAGCGTGACTGGGAAGGTGCGATCAGCATGCTGACCGCAGCAGACAACGTCATCATTGAAACGCGTAACCCCCGTTTTGATAAAGTCCGTGCTCAGATTGCCCGTGAGCTGATGGCTCTGCGTGCCGTGCCTGCCGTTGATCGTGTGGGTGCCATCTTCCGCCTGCAGGCTCTGCAGGAGCAGGTAACAGCGCTGCCATGGATGCCAGAAAAACTGATTGCAGAACCTGTTGCTGAAGAAGAACCTCTCACGCTGGAAGAGCAGACCTGGTACTGGAACCTCTGGTACACCGTCAGAGATAACGTGATCCGTATGGTGCGTATCCGTGAGCGTGACGAGCCAATCGCGGCGCCACTGACGCCCGATCAGCAGTATTACCTGCAGCAGAACATGCACCTGATGCTGGAACAGGCTCAGATTGCACTCCTGCGCGAACAGACCGAACTGTATGAGCACAGCCTTCAGCGCGTCTCAGAGTGGTTAGATGCCTATCTGGTTATTGAAGATGCACGCACTCGTGCGGCCCGCGCTGCCTTGTCTGAACTGCAGGCCTGGGAAGTGGCTCCGGAGCGCCCTGACATTACTGCGTCACTCCTGATGTTGCAGAAACTGGTTGAAGAGCAGCGCCGCAATGGCACTGTACAGCCAACAGAAGCAAATGCGGATGAGGCTGAAGAGGCCGGTACGGAGGACGACGCATGAGACTGATCGTTCTTTTTCTGATCCTGATTGCTGCGGGAGCGCTGGCCGTTGGCGCATTCGTTTATATCGATGCTGGCTATGTCATGCTCAGCTGGGAAAACTACACGGTAGAGACCAGCCTCTGGATGTTTCTGGTATTGGGCGCCATCGCCCTGCTGGCTGTGTATATAGCATTGCGTGCGTTGCTGGTGTTGTTTGGTAGCGACCGCCGCTTCAATGAGTGGCGTCAGCGTCGTCGCAGCTTACGTGCCCGTCGTCAGACCACGCGAGGCCTGCTTGCTTTGGCGCAGGGTCAGTGGCGCCGTGCCGAACGCAACCTGACAAGCAGCGCTAAAGATTCTGATCAGCCTTTGATCAACTACCTGGCGGCTGCCCGTGCTGCTTACGAGCAGGATAAGTCAGAAGCAACGGACGAATGGCTCAAGCAGGCAAGCCTGAGCACCAAAGGCTCAGACCTGGCGGTGGGTATTACTCAGGTACAGCTGCTGCAATCGCGTCACCAGAACGAGCAGGCGCTGGCCGTGCTGATCAGCCTGCGTGAAAAGCATCCCCGTCATGCCTATCTGCTGAAACTGCTGGTAAAAACGCTGCAGGATCTCGAAGACTGGGTAGCGTTGAATGAGCTTCTGCCAACCCTGCGCAAAGCGACCAAAATCCCGGATGAAGAGTTGCGTAAGCTGGAGCGCAACGTTGCTCTGCAACTGCTCGACCGCGCCCGTCATGCAAATGGTGGACAGGGCCTGACAGCAACGTTTGATGGTCTCGGCCGCGACGTGCGTTACACCAGCGATGTGATGAAGTCATACGTTGACCTGCTGCTCGAAACTGAGCAGGAAGAGAAAGCAGAAGAAGCGCTGCGTGAAGGCCTTAAGCATGTATGGCACGACGAGCTGGTAGAAATCTACGGTCGTCTGAAAGGTAAAGATGCCAACAAGCAGCTGCTGTTTGCTGAGCAGCAGCTGAAAGAGCGTCCTAATGACCCGCTCCTGCTGCTCACTCTGGGTCGTCTGGCGCTGCGTGTGAATGATCTGGAAAAAGCCCGCGAATATCTGCAGACCGGCTTGAGTATCAGAGGCCTGGCCGAACTGCACGCTGAAATGGGTAAGGTCATGCTGGCCGAAGGCGATGAGACGCTGGCCTGTGAACACTTCCAGCTGGCTCTGGGTCACTGATCCCACGCAAGCTGCGCGACACCAGTACATAAAATAATAACAACCGGCGGCCTTGAGCCGCCGGATTGGTATCAGGGGGATGTTATGAATGATATGCCACATCGCTCGGCGCTTGCCGACTACCTCACCATACTGACGGGTCTGTTTACCATCCTGAGTGGAGCCTACTCACTCTACGCCGGTGGTGATGTCTCTGCGGCGGCGGATACCGAAACCTATTGGGATGGTCCTCTGCGACATGCTATTGCGATTACGCTGACTGTGATGGGGCTGTACTTCTTTATGGATCTCTCTGTGAAAATCGCAGGTAAGATCGTCAGAACCGGCACCAGCGGCCTGCCCGGTTGGTTGGTTTTTGGCCTTTTCTATTTTGGTGGTATGGCGTTATACGGGGTCTTTCAGATCGTGCTCCAGTCGAATCTGTTTGCTGAATTACAGATCTCATATTTTATCACTTCGCTTGTCATCTGGCTGGCATTGACCATTCCTCTGGCCATCATGTCGGCTTTCAAACCAAAGCCCCGCCGTTAAGGCTCTCCATCACTACCTGCTCCACCTTACTACTTCAGTAGTCTTTACTCTTCTGAGGGATCTCTGCGCAGAAGAGTATTGCCTTTCTTTATAATATAACGATAATTATTCGCATTAATATTTATTCAGAGGCGAGTCAGCTATGAGTTCAGCATTGAGTCAGGCATCTGTCGGGATCATCTTCGGAACGGATACCGGGAACACCGAGGATGTTGCGGAGAAGATATCTGAGCAGCTACAGGGGGCTGGTATTGTTGCGGAACTGGTTAACATCACAGATGCCGAGCCGGAGCAAATCCAGGGTTATGACCTGGCCATTATGGGCATACCAACGTGGGACTTTGGAGGCATTCAGGTTGACTGGGAAGACGTGGAGGAAATGATTCAGGCCCTGGATATGTCCGGGAAAACGGTTGCCCTCTATGGCCTGGGAGATCAGTTTGGCTACGGTGACTTTTTTGTCGATGCCATGGGCTGGTTACAGGAACATCTGCAAAAAGCTGGTGCGCGTTTTATCGGTTACTGGCCAACGGAAGGGTATGAGTTCGAAGCTTCGCGTGCCGTAAATGACGATAAGACACTGTTTTGTGGTCTGGCCATCGATGAGGATCAGCAGTTTGAACTGACTGATGCTCGTGTTGAGCAGTGGGTATCTCAGATCATCAGTGAATACAATTCGCTGGCGGCGGCCTGATATGAGATACATGTGTAACGGCCATCGTCAGTGGCTGATCGATAATCCTTCTGAGCTGACACCGAGCTGGCAGCGGGCAACGTCCATGGGCTGTGAGGCGATGCTCGGCGAGCACTGGCAGAGAGCAGCTATATGTTTCGGTAATGCCGTTGAAGTGGCGGAGCTGGAGCTGGCAAGAAACCCTGATCGTGCGGCACAACAGCGCTATCTTGAAGCAGCAGCTCAGATGATGGCTGCCTTTCGTCGTCTCGGCGACCAGCGAAGCTGCCGCTTTTTGTTCAGCAGAGTGCTGGAGTTGTTAGAGCAACTATCTATGCGGGATTTTTGCGAGGAGAGCCTGGGAATTCTCAAAGAATTCACATTCGGAGACAGCAGGGATGCAGAGAAATCAATGTGGCAGAAGTTAGCTTCAACGAAAGAGCGACGTGCAAGCCTCCACTGAGTGATCTGAACGGGACGGCGAGGAGAAGTACCGTCGATTTACGCAAAGGCTTTGTTGCCGCTTGTAATTTCCTGTTATGAGTCTTTGTTTGCAGTTGCTTACAGAGAACCGGTGACTACATTGAAATTTATATCAATTTAATCCCGGGGCTTTTCTGGCTCCAGTCTCTTGTGGAGCCTGCATGATCGGTATTATTCAGAAAGTACTGCTTGACCTGCTGGAAGAAACCGGCGGAAAGCCATTACTGGGCGCAGTCCTGAAACGAGCTGAAGTCCCTGAGAATGTTACCTTCCGGATAGATCAGAATTATTCAGATGACGAATTTCATCGCTTGCTGCAGGCGAGTGGTGAGGCGACAGGGCTGTCCGAAAGTGAATTGTGTGTTCTTTATGCCAAAGCATTTCTTACCCGTGCCCGTGAGTTATTCCCACGTTTCTTTGAGATGTCGTCATCGTCAGAAGAATTTTTACTTCGCCAGGCAACCATCCACGCGGTGATGGCCTCAGGTCTCAAGACCAGTGAAGACAGAAAAGCCGTGACGGATAAATTCTCTGCCGAACAGGTCCGATCGGGGTTTGTTCGGGTCAGCTATCGTTCGGCGAATAAACTATGCGAGCTGTATAAAGCGTTGGCACACGAAGTGGCATCTTTATATGGAGAAAAACTACAGATCAGTTGTGAGCATTGCATGAAGCGCGGTGATGCAGAGTGCCGTTTCGCGATTAACTGGCAAACGCCCAGGTCTGTACACTCTTCAGGTATGGCGGTAGCTCCGGTATGAGTTATTCCGGGAGTGACAGCGAATTACAGTCGTTAATAGCCAGTATTGCGGATCAACTTTGCGACACAGTTGATAATAAGTTCGACATGCACGTATCGATCGACAGCGACGATGTGCAAGGGCAGAAGTTATCGCTACTGGTGAATTTTCTGCTGGAAAATGTACGCAGAAACATGAGCCAGCTTGAGCAATTAAATAATCGTCTCGAGCACAAAGTAAAAGAACGAACGGAATTGCTCGATCTGGTGATTTCTGGTTCAGACGACGGTGTCTGGATCTGGTTTTTTAATCAGGATCGTGTTGAGTTTTCGCCCAAGTGGCATGCAATGGTTGGCGAGCCAGTGACCGATGAATCTCAGGATCTGAATCACTGGCTGCAACGGGTTCATCCTCGTGATCGTGCTGACCTTCAGGGGGCGATTAAGGCCTTGCTTGAAGGTCGGGAGAATAATCTTACCGCAGAGTATCGTATACGCCATGCTTCGGGCGGCTACCGCTGGATGCTGTGTCGCGGAGCCTGTCAGCGCGATGAAAATGGAGAGCCTACCCTGTTGGCAGGCACCCAGACAGACATTACCAGTATGCGTCTTGTAGACCAGCGCACGGGGCTTCCTAATGAGCATTTCCTGCGTGAGCGTATGGAAGATGTGATGGATAAAGGCGCCAGTTTTTATCTGATTCTGATTGCTTTTCACCAGTTAGATTCACTCAGCGAGTCGCTGGATCATTCTGGCTTGAGTACATTGCAGGACGACGTGTCCCGTCGGCTCATAGGTACGGTCGATGTCCGTTCTGTGGTGGCTAAGATTTCCGGTAATACGTTCGCTGTTTTTGGCCAGGTACGTGGCAATGACGACCCTACCCAGCTAATGGAAGCCGAGTGCGATGCCATAGCAACGAGTTTTTCTGAGCCTTTCCGAATCCAGTCATATGGCGATCACGTGATGAACACTGCGATTGGCGCGTTGGAAAGCACTGAGTTGGCCAACACCAGTGCTGAAGAAATGATCAATGCAGCCTGGTCAGCATTGCGCTACGCCAAGAAGCGAGGCGAAATCTGCTTTTATGATCAGCAGCACCGGGATGTCAGTGCTCGTCGTGTGTTGATTGAGCAGAAAATTCGCAGCGGTATTCGCGACGGAGGCATTGCGCCCTGGTTTCAACCAATATTTGCAGGGCGCACTAAAGCACTGGTGGGCTTTGAAGCTCTGGCACGTATGGATTGTCCCGGTGTTGGGACTGTATCCCCAGCCGAGTTTATTCCCGCAGCAGAGCAGAGTGGCTTGATGGGGGAGTTGGGAGAATGCATTCTGTCGCAGAGTATTGCTATGGCGAAGTCACTGACCGCCGGTGTGCTGCGCGGCGAGCCCTTTTATATCGGCGTGAACGTGTCAGCGATGCAGTTACTGTCGGAAGGTTTTGCATCGACGGTCTTCAGACTTCTTAACGAGCATCAGCTCAGCCCGGAGTTTCTGCGTCTTGAAGTCACCGAGTCGGTATTTGTTGGCAACATAGATATCGCCAAAACTGAGCTAAGTAAACTACGTAACGCCGGTATCAAGATCGCATTGGATGATTTTGGAACCGGATACTCATCGCTAAGCTATCTGCGCCATTTACCGATTGATGTGTTAAAAATTGACCGTAGTTTTATTACAGACCTTGAGCAGCAGGATAGCAAAGCTGCAATTGTTGAAACCATTGTCAGCCTGGCAAGATTGCTGGAGCTGGATGTGGTGGCAGAGGGGGTTGAAACCGAAGCCGAGCTGGCGGCTCTCAACGCCATCAGTGCGATGTCAATTCAAGGATTCTATTTCAGCCGGGCTCTGCCTGAGTACGAGCTGGGACCATTGATCGAACACAATCTGAACAGCCGCAGAGTTGTGAACCTTCCTGCCCGCGTTTAGGTGCGGCCATAAAAAAACCGGCGCATTCGCCGGTCTTCTTTAGTGTGATAATAAATCAGTCGTCTTTTTCCATATGCACAGATACCTGTGGGAATGGAATTTCAATGCCTTCTTCATCGAAACGAAGTTTCACTTTTTCCATCATGTCCCAGTGTACTGGCCACAAGTCCGCAGCGTTTACCCATGGGCGGCAGATAATATTCACAGACGAATCAGCCAGTTCATGGACGGCAATTTTAGGTGCTGGGTCGGCCAGAATACGCTCGTCGGCGGCACACATTTCTTCCAGGATTTTCTTCGCTTTAAGAAGGTCCGAACCGTAGCCAATACCAAACACCATGTCGACGCGGCGGGTTGGCTGCTCTGAGAAGTTGGTCATAGTGCTGGAGAAAACATTACCGTTAGGAATCGTAATAACTTTGTTGTCCGGGGTTTTCAGTCGGGTATGCAGAATGGTGATCTGCTCAACGGTACCCATTTCGCCATCGAGTTCGCAGAAGTCGCCTACTTTGAATGGACGGAACAGTATCAGCATTACGCCGGCTGCGAAGTGGGAGAGGGAATCCTTCAGTGCCAGACCAACAGCAAGACCAGCGGCACCAAGCAGGGCGACCAGTGAGGTTGTATCAACGCCTAACTGCGATAGTGAGAAGACGATGACAAGAAGGAGGAGGACGCTGCCGATGATATTCGCGAGGAAGTTCACCAGCATAGGCTCAAGGCTGGCTTTCTCCATAACCTTACGCGTTCCGTTAGTGACGGTACGGGCGATGATGCGGCCGATAAAGAACACCAGAATAGCTAATACGATCTGGGTGCCCCAAGGAAGAATGTAGTCGGCCCACAGTAGCTGTGGATCAAGGTTCAGTTGTTCCCAATTGATATTCACAAATAAATCCTTACTCCGGAGGAGGTATTGAGTATGAAAGTCTTTTTGTTCGCCAGATCATTGCGCCAAAATCATTCTGGTGCAAGCGAACCCTGACATTTTGGGGCTCAAATCAGACAGATTTATTGCGGCTTAGCTGTTCGCTGAAAAATCCGCCCGGTTGGCGTAGGCAAACACGTCGGAATGCATATTGGACTCTTTCAGGCCTAAAGGTTCCAATTGATCGAGGGTACCGAACACCATGTTAGGTGAGCCGCAGGCGAACATATCAACGTTTGTCAGGTTGTCAAAATCTTCGTGGATAACTTCGTAAATCCAGCCGGCGCGGCCGTTCCAGTCATCGGCGTGCTGCTGAATAATAGGATGGTAATGAAAATTGGAAAAATCGTTCTGCCAGCTTTGTGGCAACTCTGGCAGGTAGAAGCCGACTGCTGCACGGTTCGACCAATAAAGGTGAATCTCGCGCTCAGGGTCGAGCGCGAGGGTCGCTTCTATCAAAGCTTTGATTTGTGAGAACCCGGAACCAGCAGCCACCATAAGTAACGGTTGCCCTTTGCGTTGATCAAGAAAATGCTGGTTTATGTAGCAGTCGCCGGCAGGAACGGTGACACGGGCGATGACGGCTTGCTGCAGGAAGTTCACTACCTCATTTGCCTTGTCGCTGTTGGCCGCAATATGGAGCTCAATTTCCCGCGACTCTTTGCCTGTGAGGGCGCCGGGAGCAGAAGCGATGGAGTACGGTAGCTGTTCCTCGTTTGCGTCGTTTCCGATGTGCAGCATCAGATACTGCCCGGCCCAGAAGTCCGGAGCCTTGCCGGCAGGTGCGAGAAGGATTACCCGGTAAACGTCATCCGCCAGCAGCTCGACCGACTGTACCTGACAGGCAAGTGTGGCGGGCTGTTTGTGGTCCGGAGCGAATACATCGGTCATAACAATCTCAACGTCAGATTTGGGAAAAGCTACGCAGCATAATACCTGATTATCCTGCTCAAGTATTGGGTTGCCCAGCTCATTACGAAAGCCTAGTTCACCGGACAGTCGTTCGCCCATGCACACATGACAAATACCGTTCTCGCAACTTACGGGCAGAATGACACGTTGTTCGAGGGCCGCATCGGCAATGGTCTGATCAGAGCGGCAGCGAATCGTGACACCGTTCGGCTGAAAAGTGATCCGGTGCGTTCTGCCACCCTTCGGGTTGGCCGGATCACTCATTTCAGACCAATGTCTTTACCGATTTTCCTGACCAGTTGGTCGACGCTGTCTTTGACGTCGTCGTCCATCACAATCGGTACACCCCATTCACGGTTGGTTTCCCCCGGCATTTTATTGGTCGCGTCTAAACCCATTTTCGAGCCGAGCCCGGACACCGGCGACGCAAAGTCGAGGTAATCGATGGGCGTATTTTCAATCATGGTGGTGTCGCGTGCGGGGTCCATGCGGGTGGTAATGGCCCAGATCACGTCTTCCCAGTTGCGGGTGTCGACGTCATCGTCGACCACGATCACAAACTTGGTGTACATAAACTGTCGCAGGAATGACCAGACCCCCATCATTACGCGCTTGGCGTGGCCGGGGTACTGTTTCTTCATGCTGACCACCGCCATGCGATAGGAACAACCTTCTGGCGGCAGATAGAAGTCGACGATTTCCGGAAACTGCTTTTGCAGAATCGGCACGAAGACTTCGTTCAGAGCAACACCCAGAATCGCGGGTTCGTCTGGTGGACGGCCGGTGTAGGTACTGTGATAGATCGGGTCTTTGCGGTGAGTAATACGCTCAACCGTAAAGACCGGGAAGTGATCCACTTCGTTGTAATACCCTGTGTGGTCCCCAAACGGACCTTCAGGGGCCATGTCGTCTGGGTGGATCACACCCTCCAGCACGATTTCAGCCGACGCCGGAACCATCAGGTTGTTGCCGATACTCTTCACCAGTTCCGTGCGTGAATCACGCAGCAGGCCAGCAAAGGCGTATTCGCTCAGGGTATCGGGCACTGGAGTGACCGCGCCCAGAATCGTCGCTGGATCTGCCCCCAGAGCCACGGTTACCGGGAAGGGTTTACCCGGGTGCTCCTGCTGCCATTCACGGAAATCAAGCGCGCCACCACGATGGCTCAACCAGCGCATGATCACGCGATTTTTACCGATGACCTGTTGGCGGTAGATACCTAGATTATGGCGCTCTTTGTGCGGGCCTTTGGTAATCACTAACGGCCAGGTAATTAGCGGGCCTGCGTCGCCAGGCCAGCAGTGCTGAACCGGAATCTTTGACAGATCGACGTCGTCGCCTTCAATCACAATTTCCTGACATGCCGCTTTTTTCACTTCTTTCGGGCCCATGGCCAGCACTTTCTTGAAAATCGGCAGCTTCGACCAAGCATCTTTCAGGCCTTTGGGTGGCTCGGGTTCTTTCAGGAAAGCGAGCAGCTTGCCGATTTCGCGCAGCGCCTCAACGGAATCTTCACCCATCCCCATCGCCACACGTTCGGGTGTGCCAAACAGGTTTGCCAGTACGGGCATGTCATAACCTTTGGGGTTTTCAAACAGCAGAGCGGGGCCTTTAGCGCGGAGTACGCGGTCGGCCAGTTCGGTCATTTCGAGGTGTGGGTCAACAGGCTCTTTGATACGAACCAGTTCACCGCGTTTTTCCAGTTTCTTGATGAAGTCGCGCAGGTCTGCGTATTTCACGAGAAGCTCTCACTGTTTGAATCAGGGGGAGCATTCTAACAGCTTCGATTGAGGGAAGTAGAGGTGGGGTTAGTCAGGAGCAGGGGCGAATTTAAGTGATTGGGATAAAGCTCGGTAAGACACGGTAAATACATCCCTGTACGCTCGGATGCGCTATCTGACCGCCAAGGATGGCGGAAATGCCGGGGGCTGTATGGAACAGCCCCGGTCTGGCGCATACGCTTACCTCGCTGTACCCCAATCATTTTTGTACTGGCCCATCCGCTCCCTCTCTCGAGAAGGGAGTGGCGGGGTTAATTAAAGAAATCAAACGCCCAGAAGTGGTCGAAATCCGGGAAAATGCCGCTGTTCTTCTGCGATTCTTCGCGCCAGAAAGCACCATCAGCGCGCTCAACCTGTACCGGTTCTGCATCCGGATCAGGAGACTGAACTGACGTTGTCCGACAGGTGGTTTACGACCCAGGCTTCGTTGTCGTTGCGCAGAGCGATTGCAACTGGTTCAAGGCCGACCGGCACGCTGTGCAGCAGCTCAGGTGTTTCGCCACTGACATCAAAGACTTCCATTTTGCCGTCGGGTGTATTCAGCGCATACAGGCGAGTGTTGTCCGAGTTCAGAACCAGTGGACGAACCTGTCCGGATTCAAAGTTGGTGTAAGAACCCTGCACCTTAATATCGATGGTACCGTTGGTGTCACCATCGAGGTTGTCACTGACGTTAAATACAATGCGGTCGTAGCCCGTGTACTCGGCATCCGGGATGTAACGCACGTTAGGTGGCGTGCCTTCGAGACGGCCATGAAGTGGTGCCTCTACGATGCTCCAGCTGAGATTATTGTCTGGCTCGCCTTCTGGCGTCAGATGCTTTGCCCGAAAGTCGATGGTGATACTCTGATTGCGGAAAGTCGTCATGGAGTACGACTTTGCCTGGGGAATCAGAAATGGTTCTACATTGCCACGGTTGCCAATGAAATCGGCAACGAACTGAAGCTTCAGTACCTGTTCAAGGCTACCCTGTCAGGCATCGCCGTTCTTGGTTGCGTAACCTTCTACGCTGGCAGATACACCTGTAGCGGTCGTTATTAACCCCGCGCCACAGGTCAGGGCCATCGCCAGCCTGCGAGCTTTTGTTGTTATCGTCATTTGGTCTACCCGATGAGTCGTTTTTTTATTGTTATGACTGCGATTGAAACGCAGTGTGAGAAGGACGATAGAGGCTGTGTCCGGGGGTGAACAGAGATCCGTAACACACTGGCCGACAGGGGTACATGATCAAGGTCTTGCGCGGACATAGTGCGCCGCGGTGTAAAAACCTGTCCGATGGTGGTCAATACTGTGACCTGAGTCTCTGTCTGCTTTATAATCGAGCTTTTTTCCGGGGAGAGACAATGCGAGCCAGAGCCTGCTTGAATACAGCCGCCGTGGCTGGATTTACTGGGGTTGCATTCGGTGCGTTTGGCGCTCATGGACTCAAGGGAGTCATTGAGCCAGAGTTGATGGCAGCGTATGAAACCGGGGTGTTGTACCACCTGATGCATGCGGTTGTCCTGCTGGCAATGTCGGCATGGTTGTACGTGCGTCCGGCGTCCTGGATTCGTCGTAGCGCGATTATGATGACTCTGGGGTTGATTCTGTTTAGCGGTAGTCTTTATGCCATGGCCATGACAGGACAGCGTTTTTTGGGTGTTATTACACCGTTCGGAGGCGTTAGCTGGTTGATTGCCTGGGCATTTCTGATTCTGGCGGCATTCCGCCTTCCCCAATCCCCTTCTGACAGCGAGTAAAGCGAGTGTCTGACACTAATCAGGTTGGCGATGCCGACAAGCCACAATATCGCCGTGGCATAAAAAGTTTTGTTATCCGGGCTGGCCGTCTTACCAAAGGTCAGCAGGGTGGCCTGGATCGCCAGTGGCCGATCATGGGGCTGGAGCTTGAGCAGGGCGAAATTGACCCGCCTGCGGTCTTTGGTCGTGATGCGCATGTTGTGCTCGAGATTGGTTACGGTATGGGTCAGTCTCTCGTACAGATGGCCGCTGCGGCGCCAGAAAAAGACTTTATCGGTGTTGAAGTACACTTGCCCGGGGTCGGCTCACTGTTGAACCTGGCGGAAGAAGCCGGTGTCACAAACCTGCGAACATACAAAGACGATGCGATTGAAGTGCTGAAGCTGATCCCTGATAACAGCATTGATACGGTTCAGTTGTTTTTTCCGGACCCATGGCACAAGAAAAAGCACCATAAGCGCCGTATCGTACAGCCAGAATTCGCGCAGACCTTGCGACGTATCCTGAAGCCAGGTGGCGTGTTCCATATGGCGACTGACTGGGAGAACTACGCAGAGCACATGATGGAAGTCATGGAAGCGCAGGAAGGCTACGAAAACGTTGCCGGTAAAAATGAATATGTACCGCGCCCGGAACATCGCCCGTACACCAGGTTTGAAAAGCGTGGCGAGAACAAAGGGCACGGTGTCTGGGATCTGATGTTCCGGAAAGTTTGAGATTATGTGCAGATAGTCTGATGGGTTTCTCTGGCTCGCCGTAAACCCATCCATGGGGGCTCCGCTGTGCCATCCATGGCACAGAGGGCCAGCGAAACCCATCAGGCTATCTACACGAAATGTATTTAGGAGAGAGAAAATGCAGAAGAAAGATAAAGAAAAAGTATTTGGTGGTGAATGGTCGGAAGCGCAACTGCGTGAATTTCTGGTTGCCGAAAGCTACGACGGTTCAGACGCAGACTACATCGCCGTCATTCGCGCTTACCGCCACATGGTGCCGGGCACTTTTGCAGATTTTATTAAACTGTTTGCAGCCGAAGGTCACAATCTGGATGCAAAAAATGCTGACGGTGTAACTTTGCTTGAGACCATCGAATCTCATGCACAGGGCAAAGAGTACGCAGAAATTATTCGTGCCGCAGCCTGATCTCAGGTTGTAAAAAATACCGATTAAGCCGGAGGGCTTATGAAAAAAATAAAAATATTACCACTTTCACTCATCACTCTTGCCATGGTGGGCTGCGGTGGTGGTGGTTCTGGCTCAAGCAGTTCAGATGAGGATAACTTTCCGACAGATCTGACCTATTTTACGCTGGACGATTATCGCTCGACAGCAGAGTTGCTGCAGTTCAGAGGCGATAATGAAATTACAGGTACCTGGGTTGGTGTACGTAATAATACCTACACGGACGCTAATACCAGCGGTCCTGACTTCAAGCGTTATGAGAGTCGTCTTGAATTTCTCGTTATTCGGGAGAGTGCAGAGTATGAGAGTGGCTTTGAATTTGCCTCCTGCAATGCTGGTGGCTTCGTTGAAATTCGCAGCGTGACATCGACGGCCGTGGCTACGGTGGGCGCTGGAACGTACAGTCGTTCGGCGAATAACGTACTGACTTTGGAAGTCGAAGCTGCCGTCGCGCCGGGTGTCAGCCTGTATTCCAGCAGTGAATTTATCCGCCTGAAAGAGAGCACCGGTCGGGTAGGCTCAATGGGCTGGAATTGGGGCCCTGACCAGATTGTCACCGGCGAAGATGTTTTCTGTGCCGGATTGCACAACCTCGAAGACTCAGAAACCAAGTTGTCTGTAGCGACTACCAACGAAGACGATGGGGATACTATTCTCGATCTGAGTACAGAGACCTACTCTTTTACTGAACGGGATATTTATTTCTTCGATGCAGTAAATAACCTTTCACATGAATCTGCCGATTCGTCTGATGATATTGGTATTACTATTACAGGACAGGATGTGTACGGCTACGATGCTGCATTCAATATCCAGCGCAGTGATTCGAATAACGATACTGTGGTAGGTAACGTCTCTGTTGAAGTTACTTTTTAAACATTAATGTTTAAAAATAAAAAACCCGCCCTTTACGCTTCTGGGCGGCTTCGCGATCGAAACCATTGCCCTCTGCGGGTACCATCACGCCAGAATTCGGTGCTTCGACACCGCCGGCATCTGTGGTTGGCCCGGGTTTGCCATTGATCGTACTGGTGCGACCGAACAGGCGATAGTTATGCGCTGGGATGGTGGTCAGCAGGCAGTCCCTCGGGTGTGGCTGACACACTGAACGTCAGTGCCAGTGCTGGCAATGGCACGCAGGAAACTTGGCGTACGCTCGCACATCCATGCCGTAAAGATCAGGCACTGATGATATCGATGGCCGATTGCGTCTGGTTTGGCGCAAAAGGGAGCGTCTTGTTTGGAGGCGTAGCTGAAACACTTCGTCGCAGTGGAACCTCTGGTTTCGTGGCTCAGATTGTCATAGTCTAACTGCTTTATTCCTTCAGAGTGCAAGCAATGACTATATGGTTCTCCACCCCAGATATCCCGGCAGCGAACAAAGCGATGGAAAATACCGCCTGCTCCAATCTGGGCATTGAGATTACCGAGGTTGGCGATGATTGGGTGAAGGGCACAATGCCGGCTGACCCCCGAACGTTTCAACCGATTGGGTTAGTGCACGGTGGCGCCAATGTTCTGTTCGCTGAAACGCTGGGAAGTATGGCAGCGAATATGTGCCTCGATAACAGCAAAGAATATGCGGTGGGTCAGGAGATTAATGCCAACCACCTACGTGGCGTTCGCTCCGGCACTCTCACTGGAGTCGCAAAAATTGTCCATCGTGGCCGTACCTCTCAGGTCTGGGAAATCCGGATTTATAACGACGAAGAAAAGCTCAGCTGCATTTCGCGTCTGACGATGGCGGTGATTCCGGCGCAATAATCAGGGGGCACTTTAATCTACTTCTTCTTTATCTTGCTGATATTTTCCTGCTGAACCGTAGCCTTCTTTTGCGGTACATTTATCCCATACTTTAGTGTGGGGTGTCGCTAACTGACAGTCCTGTCAATGCAGGCAGGCGTTCCCCCGGATGTCGCAGGAGAATGGATGCACTACCTCATCGTTGATGATCATTTACTCTTTGCCGGAGGCCTGGCGGGGCTGCTGAAACAGTCTTTAGCGCCGTGCAATACAACACAGGTCCGTACCGCCGAAGAGGCAGAGCAAGTACTGAATGAGATGGATGATCAACCCGATCTCATACTGATGGATCTGAATCTGCCGGGTATCAGCGGCCTGACGCTTATCCGGCGCCTGCAACAAATGTCAGTTTTTTCACCTGTCATGATGATCTCTGCGTCTGAATCATTAGCGGACGCTGGCAAAGCGTTGGAGCATGGGGCACTGGGGTATTTACCCAAGTCGTCACCGCCAGAGGTGTTGATCAAAGCCATTCAGGAAGTCCTGAATGGCGGCACATACTTACCAGAAGGCTGGCAGGAGCTGATTGAGAGCCAGAAGCAGGCGCTGCCGGATATACGCCTGACGCCACGACAACAGGAAATTCTTCACCTGCTGGCTCAGGGAATGTCGAACAAAGTGATCGCCAGTGAACTGGATATCTCAGAGAACACGATCAAAGGTCACCTGCGTGATGTCTTCCGGCTGTTCCGCGTGACAAACCGGACGGCGTGTCTGAATGCCGTGCGCAGGTTGGGACTACTGCCTGAATGACCAGCCCGATAGACGATATTCAGCTCAGCGATGATGAAATAAATGCGTTTCGCCGTCGCCGGGCAACGGATGATCTTTACGACCGCATCAGCACCATCACGATTGGCACTCTGATATTAACAACGGTGTTGATTGTTAATCAGAGCCCACCGGCCGGTGCTGTTTATGGATACCTATGGTATGCCGCCTGTGTCGGACTTGAAGTGTTCGGTACGGGGCTGCTGTGGTGCTACCGGAATTACTATGAGCGCCGTTCTCTTTCGTTCTGGCGCGGCATGTATATGTCAGGCGTCCTCGTGCTGGCATCTCTGTGGGGAAGTGCCGGTGTTCTGTTTTTTAATCCCGCGGAATTTTCTGAGCAGACGCTGTTATTTGTTCTGATCATCGGGGTTACCGTTTCCTCGGTCAGTACCAATGCTATCTGGTTACTGAGTCATACGGCTTATCTCATTATCAGCACCATGCCGATGATTATTATGTGTCTGATTCAACCTGACCCTCAGTACAAAGGGATGGGTATGGCATTCCTTGCCTACATTGGTGTCGCTTATTCAGTCGCTCGTTCGGGCAGTATTACTTACAAAGACATGATGGCACTGACGTTAAAAAATATGCGCCTGGCCGAGACTTTGCGCGAGCAGTATGAGATTACCGACGCTGCCAGCCGGGCGAAAACTCAGTTTCTGGCATCCGCAAGTCATGACCTCCGCCAGCCTGTGCATTCACTGTCGTTGCTCTCTGAAGGGCTTCGGCAGGAAGTCTCCAGCGATCGCGGTCAACAGCTTGCGACTCATATCCGCTCTGCGGTCACCTCGATAGACGACCTCTTAGGGAAATTACTTGATATATCGCGCCTGGATGCGGGCGACGTACATGCCGAAGTCACTGACTTCCCTCTCGATGCACTGCTCAATAGCCTGATTATTGAAGCCAGACCCGTGGCAGAGGCAAAGGGACTGAAACTGAGTATCAAACCTTGCCGATATGCTGTTCGCAGCGACCCTGTTCTGCTGGGGAATATCCTGAGAAACCTGATCACCAATGCCATTAAGTATACTGAGTCGGGTGAGGTCGTCATCTCGACCGAAGTCGCTCAGCCAGCTCGTTTACTTGTCCGGGTATCTGATACCGGAATGGGAATCCCGAAGGATCAGCAGGAAAAAATATTTCAGGAATTTGTACAGCTGAACAATCCTGAGCGTGACCGGCAGAAAGGGCTCGGCCTTGGCTTGTCCGTATGCCGGCGACTTGCCAACCTGCTCGGGCATGAGTTGCAGGTGAGATCAGAACCCGGCAAAGGATCTGAATTCACCCTTACTGTAGCAATCGCGCATGAGGTATCAGCCGATACACCTGCTGACATGGTAAGTGACACCTCCGATGTTTATTCTGGCGCTCCCTCTGGCTTAAAACCGCAAGTATCTGCAGATGCGATATTTGCCGGCGTGAACGTATTACTCGTCGAAGATGATGCCATGGTGCGAGAGAGTACCGAGCAACTGCTTGCGGGTTGGGGGTGTGAAGTGAGAGCTTATGCTGATGCCCAGGCGGGCCTGGCTATGTTTGAAGCCGAGCCACACTGGGCAGACATTCTGATCAGTGATTATCGTCTGCCAGGAGCCATGGATGGCCAGGATTTGATCCGGCACATACAAACACAGCTCTCCTCCAATTTGCCCGCTCTTATGATTACCGGTGATACCGCGCCTGAGCGTATTAAAACTCTGGCGGATGACGGTATTGTGGTATTACATAAACCAGTGAAGCCCGGCTTTCTGCGCAATGCCATGCGTCAGGCGTTAATCGCTGTCTGAGTGTCCGTGGAGTGTTTTATTCCGCTGCTTCCAATTGCTCGGTTAAATCCATCCACTCCATCTCAATCTCTTCAAGCTCGGTTTTTAACTTCCCCTGCTGCTGAATTAATGTGTTTAATTCATCTTTGCGGCTGGCGTCATACAGACCGCTGTCGCCCATTGTTTCTTCAATGTTCGCCAGCTCAGACTGGAGCTTTTCCATCTTTTTCTCGGCCACCTGTTGCTGCTTGCGTATCGGTGCCAGACGTTGGCGTTTTTCGGCTTCGATGCGTTTCTGTTCTTTCCGGTCTACAGCGGGTTGCTTCACCTCGGTTGTGGCAGGAGCAGTGCCTTCTGCGGTAGGCGTGTTCGCTTCACGCTTATTAAGGTAATCGTGATAGTCATCAAGGTCGCCATCGAAACTCTGCACTTTTCCATGATCTACCAGCCAGTATTCGTCAACGGTAGATTTCAGCAGGTGACGGTCGTGGCTGACGATTAGAATCGCGCCTTCGAAATTCTGTAAAGCGAGTGCCAACGCCTCACGCATTTCAATATCCAGATGGTTGGTCGGCTCATCGAGAATTAACAGGTTGGGTTTCATCCAGGCAACACAGGCCAGTGCCATTCGGGCTTTTTCGCCACCAGAAAATGGCTCAATAACTTCTAAAGCTTTATCACCATGGAAGCCAAATCCGCCGAGAAAATTACGGATTTCCTGTTCGCTGGCTGTCGGGCGCAGGCGTTGCAGAATAAGGGCACCTGTTGCTTTTACATCGAGAGACTCAAGCTGGTGCTGTGCAAAATAACCAATATGACAGTGTTCGCCAGTACTGCGCTCGCCTGCGAGCAAAGGGACTTCTTCGCAAAGCGTTTTTAGCAGCGTCGATTTACCCGCACCATTGGGGCCGAGTAAACCAATACGGTGCCCAGGTACGATGGATATTTTTACCTGGGGCAGGATCGTTTTGTCGGCATAGCCCAGATCGGCGTTGTCGATAGCCAATAACGGCGTCGACATTTTTTCGTAGCACGGAAATTCAAAGCGGAACGGTGAATCCACATGCGCCGGAGCAATCAGCTCCATGCGCTGCAGCTCTTTTAAGCGGCTTTGTGCCTGTTTAGCTTTACTGGCTTTGGCGCGGAAGCGAGCGACAAATTTTTCGATTTCAGCAACACGTTCCTGTTGCTTCTCATATACAGTTTGTTGCTGGGCCAGCTTTTCCGCACGGATGCGTTCGTAGGCGCTGTAGTTGCCCGGATACACCACCAGTTCACGGTTATGCAGGTGAACAATATGGTCTGCCACCGAATCAATAAAATCCCGGTCGTGCGAGATAAACAGCAGGGTTCCGGGATACTTTTTCAGCCAGCCTTCGAGCCACAGAGTGGCTTCAAGGTCTAAGTGGTTAGTTGGTTCATCGAGGAGCAGAAGATCCGACGGCATCATCAGTGCCTGAGCCAGATTCAGGCGGATACGCCAGCCACCGGAGAAGTCTTTGACTGAGCGCTTCAGGTCGGTCTGTGAAAAGCCGAGACCATGAAGCAACTGTTCTGCTTTCACCGGAATCTGATAGCCCTGATGTTCGTCCATGGCATCCATCCAGCGGGTCAGCTCATTATCGTCACTGGCATTGGCCATACCGGCTTCAATTTCACGGTAGCGTGCGTCACCATCAATGGCATAATCCAGCGCACAGCGTTCACTGGCTTCGACTTCCTGCTTCATATGAGCGATACGCCACTTCGCTGGCATGTTCAGGTCGCCGCCGTCGACGGTCAGTTCTCCGTTGAGAAGAGCAAACAGGCTGGACTTACCGGCACCATTCGGGCCGATAAGGGCCAGTTTCTGGCCGTCGTGAATGCGCAGGCTGGCTTTCTCTAACAGAAAGTTAGTACCACGCTGCAACGAAACCTGATTAAACTCGATCATAGAAAACACACAGAAAAGGGGCTGGTAATGGCGGCGCAGTTTGCCACAGAAGCGGGTGACGGACCAATGGATAACGCTCTGTGGCGTTATGCTTTACGTGTCTATGCACGGTCCGGCGTCGAGGCCCTTCTGCTGAAGATGCAGGATGAACACGGTGCCGATATTCTGCAGTTGCTGACGGTGCTCTGGTTATCGGAGCAGGGTCTTGAAGTGGACGAGGCATCTCTTTCCGACAGCGATTACGTGAGCTGGAAGCAGGAAATGATCGAGCCATTGCGCCAGCGTCGGCGGCAGTCTGATCGCCTGGAGCATGGGGATCTCTACGAATTACTTAAAAAAGCGGAACTCGAAGCTGAGCGCTACGGCCTTGGGATCTTATGGGCCAGAAATAAAGACAATCCGGCGGATAAGGGCCGCTGCGTATCCTCAGACCTTATGCTAATCTGCAATAATGAAAAGGAATGCAAAGCCCTCGCTGATCTTGTGCGGGGCTGAACCGGACATCTGTACACACAGTTTCAGGAGGAAACATGTACGCACCCGCCTATCCGCACGACCCAATCGAGCAACTGTTCTCTGATGTGTTCTGGGTACACGGCAGTATACGTGTTGGCCCTGGAATGCGCCTTAACCGCAACATGATCATTCTACGAGAAGGCAAAGAGCTCACGTTGGTCAATCCTGTGAGGCTTCAGGACGAAGCGCTGCGCGAACTTGATGCGTTGGGGCAGGTCGCCCGCGTTGTCCGGCTTGGTGACTTTCACGGGCTGGATGATCAGTATTATGTCGATCGCTATCAATGCCTTTTCTGGGCTCAGTCGGGCCAGAGCACGTATAGCTCACCCGAAATAGACGTGTTGGTGGACGAAGCATCGCCCGGCCCTACCCGAGACAGCCAGTTTTTTGTTTACCGCAATGCAGTCTACCCAGAGGCCGCGTTGTTAGTGAAAAACACAGACTGCTGATCACCACTGACAGTCTCCAATATCACCGCGACTGGCGACACTTTTCAGGCTTTACGCGGGTCGTATTCAAGCTGCTTGGGTTTCATCGAGGGATGAATATAGGTGGGCCATGGCTTAAACGCGTGACGCCCAAAGGGGGTTCGTTACAGCATGATTTTGAGCGTCTGGTACAGCTTGATTTCGATGCGTTGGTAGGGGCGCATGGACAGGTGTTGAGGATGGGGGCCAAAGCGGCTGTCAGGGCTGAAGTGCGTCATCTGTACGGCTACGAGGAAGAAGCCTGACATCATTCTCGGTTTTGCTGGATTTCCTGCATCGTTTTATTCAACCAACCCATAAGTGGTTGCCACTCTTCCTGTTCTTTGGGGTGTTGTCGGTCAAAATCGACAACACCAAAACCATGCTCTCCGGCCTTTACGTAGAACTGCGTATCGCGCAGTGCGGTCACAAAAGGAATCTGCAGGTCGTCGAGGAAGGATTTCAGTGAGCTGAAGCTCAAGGTATTACGTTTCACCCGGTTGGCGACCACAGCTATGGCACAGGCTTTTTGACGGTAGGCCTGCGTCTTACGCAGCTCTTCAATAAACTCCGTCGCTGCACGCATATCAATGGCCGATGGAATGACCGGGATAATGACAATATCCGACTGAGCAATCAGGTCAGACAGTGCATTGCCATGCAGGCCGGCTGGTGTGTCAATAACCACGCGTTCTGTCGCCAGGGGGATGCGCATGCGCCAACTGAGCGTCGAACCCGTGCGGTGACGCTCTCTGACGGCCTCAATACCATTGATAATTGGAAACCTGGCACTACGCAGCTTCAGCCAGTCGGTTGCGGACGCCTGAGGGTCGTGATCAATAAGCGTTGTCGTCTTACCTTCACGGGCAAACTGACAGGCCAGGTTAGTGGCCAGAGTGGTTTTACCACAGCCTCCCTTGGCGTTAGCGACCAGAACCCGCATCGCTTTGGCGTAGGTAAAAACCCTGGGCTGTTGACTGATAACCCCTGCAGTCATAGATGACATCGTTTCCTTTCAGCGATGGGTGATAAAATAGAATTCTCTATTGGATAATCTTTAGCATACTGCAAAAATCCGGGTTCTGCCGGAATAGAGTCGACAAAAGGAGTTGCTATGAAATTCACCGTGATCCTGTTTCTTCTCAGCGTCCTCGCTGTGGCGATTGGCACGCCATACATTATGAAAAAAGTGAACAGCGATTCGTCGTCCGGGGTTTCGGCCTACACACCACCCGCCTCTACAGAGCAGACACGACAGACGTTTTATAAATGGCAGGACGCGAATGGCCAGTGGCATTTCGGCAACGAAGCGCCGGAAGGTGTTACTTCCAAAGAAGTTAATATCGATACCGCGGCAAATATTCTGGCGCCGGTCGCAACGAAAAAGGAAGACACATCCGACAACGAACTGATCACTCCCGAGCCTAGGGTGCCTGACTCGCCAATCGTTATGCCCGGGCAGGCGCTGGAGCTGATTGATCAGGCGAAGCAGGTAAAATCTATGCTGGAGTCGCGATACTCAACCGAAGAGCAGCGGTAGTCATCACCGCTGCATGTGATAAACGCGCCCATTAGCGGCGGCTGCCACAACGCCGGTGTCCGTGAAGGCAACGTCTTCCAGGGCAACGTTGTTTCCAACCCAGTGATCTCCCGGGGTCGCACGCCAACGTTTAAGTTCGGCCCCTGTCTGAACGTCCCAGAGCTGTATCTGCCCGGATGTATTACCCGTCAGGAGTTGTTGTTCTGATGCGTCGAACCGTGCCGTACTGAAATGTCCGCGTCCACCGGGAAGCTCAATCAATTGCTGCCCACTGGCCGCATCCCAGATGCGACCGGCCTCGCGTAGGGCTGAGGTGAAAATCAGGCGGCCACTGGGCGATAGCTCGGCGGTTTTGACCTGATTGTTGTGTTTCAGTGTGGAGATGGCTGAGCCGTCATTGAGATTCCAGACAATGGCCGTCAGGTCGTCACTGGCAGAGGCGCCAAGCAGACCATCGGCGCTCAGGCTGACGTCGTAAACAATGCCGTCGTGGGCCAGGCGCTGGCGGATGCCGCCATTTCGGATATCGAACAGGGTTGCGGTGTAGTCCTGCATTCCGAGAAGGGCGAGGTTGCCGTTCTCTGTCAGAGCAATATCTTCGATGTCGCCGGGTGCGTTCCAGAACCAGATGGCTTTCCCGGTAGCCACTTCCCAGAGCACTATCGTGCGGTTGTCGGCGCTGGCAACGTAAGCATCATCGGGCGAAAAGGCACCACTGGTCAGGTTGCTGTAACCGTCGCTGGTGTGGTTCCAGTCGAAATGACGCTCAGCAGGATCGAGTGTCCAGTAGCTGCCACCGTGGTGCAGACTGCCGATAAAGGCGGCGGTGCCAGAGTGATTGATACGAATGCTGTAGACGCCCTGTGTCGCGACCTCAGAGAATTTCTCAGGCTCAGCTGCGTTGTCACAGGCAGAGAGAAGAGTCAGGGAAAGCAGAAAAAGAATAAAACGCGGGATCATGACAACCTGTTCCGTGAGCGGTCAGTGGACGCGCGAAGTGCGCGTCCTGTTGTCAGTGTAGAACAGAATTCCTGTCTTAGCTGGCAACCGCCTCACGATGCACGTTGTGCATTTTTTCGATGAGGTTGTCTTCAATCTGAAAACGCTCTTCGAGCACTTCGCCGATGGCCGACAGGTCAGCAGGGAGCTTCGCCAGCTGGTCCAGAGTGCAGTGTTTGTCGTAGGTATCGTTGAAGTCAACGCATTCGCCGGTAAGGGCTTCCAGGCGTGGCATGTGTTCATTTGCCAGGTCGATGGTGCCATCGTCGAATTCACGGGCTTCATTCATCAGCTGCTCGTAAATTTCGAAGTGCCCTGCTGAGCAGTAATCCATCATAACTTCACAGAAACGCTGCAGGTTCTCTGCCAGTGGTTCCTCTTCAGACAGCGGCTTGCTGGCGCTGAGGTTGCAGAACAGGACGATCAGGCTCTGGCGCTCATTCAACCATTTGTCGATCAGTTGGTGAACACCGCCCCAGCGTTCCTGTGCGTTTTTACATTGTTCCAGCATGTCAAAATTCCTCTGTGAAAACGGTGCTGCTTATGCCTTAGTGTCACCAATATAGGCGCGTGGAAAGCGGCATTTCAAGCAACTTTTTTCAGTTTTTTTTCTTGCAATACCGCGGTTATGTGCATCAACTCTGCTTGTCGGCGCTCCAGGCGCGAGCCAGACCCAGAAGGCTGACAAGAGTAAATGCAACGAATATGACACGGGTCCACTCCGGCATACTCAACGCCATGAATTCCCATGAGATATCCGCACAGCTGCCACTGGCCTGAAGCATGAAGGTAACCAGTTCGGTGAATGGCAGAACTTCCGCCATGTATTCAACACTCGGGCCACATTCAGGCACTTCGTCGGCAGGCAGGCCCTGTAGCCAGACATGACGGTTAGCGACCCAGACACCAAATATGGACGATGCCAGTGTGAATATCAGAGCAATGCGATGCGGCCAGCGGGTGTTGCGGGCAATAAATGCGAGCAGACAGCCAATGCCGATGCCTAGTGTGGCAATACGCTGAACAATACAGAGCGGGCAGGGATCGAGGAACATCTGGTATTCAAAGTAGTACGCTGAAGCCAGCAGCAGGACACAGATAAGAAAACCGGCCAGATAGCCACCGGCAACCAGCGGGGCGGGAAATAGACGTTGCAGCATCATAAGTCGTTACGTGAACTCGTGAATTAGTTGTCAGGAGTCTATCACGCGCACCCAGCGGAATCCGCGTCAGCTGCTAAGCTTGACCATAATCTACATTGTGACGGAGACGCGGAATGCTGAAGCGCCTTTTTTTTACTCTGCTGGTGACGTTGCCAGTGATGGCTTTTGCAGAAGACGAAGCGGCCCTTGCTGGGCCTCAGGTTCAGTACATCTACTTTGAACCTGCATTTGTTGTTAATTATGGCAGTACCGGCCGGATTAAGTATCTGCGTACGGATGTTGCGCTTAAGGTCAGTACCACTGAGGCTGGAGCGGCGGTCGCTCACCATAAGCCCTACCTGCGCAACAGCCTGGTGATGCTGTTCAGTGCACAGGAATCAGAGATCATGAATTCGACTCAGGGGCGTGAGGAACTTCGCCAGATTGCTTTGGAAGAAGTCCGTGCAGTGATGACTCAGCTGGAAGGGGCTCCGTCAGTGGATGACCTGTACTTTAATAACTTCGTCGTACAGAACTAATGGCCGAGAGCAGGCAGAGCGCAATCGCCTGTCAGTGGGTCATTCAGCGAGTCATATAGTCATGCAGAAACTCGTCAAAGGGCTGAACATCGTTTGCTTCGAGTTCGGCCTGTGCTTTGAGGCTTTCTTCGGCTGTTGCCTTCCACTCGGCGCGGACGTCTGCTGACAAGGGTTCACTCAGGAACTTACGATGTGCCTGCGCCTGACGTAATGTCAGTTCAGCAAATTCAATCTTCTCGTCTTCCAGAATTCTCAGCACTTTCGCGGATGGCGTATGACTGGCGTCAGCGATCTTAAGGCGTTGCTGACCAAGAGTATCTATGTGGAAGCTGTGATGGTTGGCTTCGTCGAGCAAGGCTGCCACGGGCTGCATGCTGTCGAGAAGTTCGCTTGCCCAGTCTGCCAGAGTGGTTTCGCCGCTGGCGCTTTCGAGCATTAATCCCGGGCGACGACCTTCGTAAACCACTTTACTGAAGTTGCGCTGAATACGTTCGTATTCGGCATCATCAATCTCACCACTGTCCTGCAGAGCACACCAGGTCAGGAATATATCCATAAAGTGCATCTGTGGAACGTCGATACCCAGTGGCAGGAACGGATTCACATCCGTGCTGCGGACTTCAATATACTGAATACCGGCACGAGCCAATGACTCCAGCGGCTTCTCGCCGGACTCGCCTACCCGCTTAGGACGGATATTGCTGTAGTACTCGTTCTCGATCTGAAGCAGGTTGGTATTGAGCTGCTTATACTGGCCGTTCTCTTCCTGCATACCAATGGCTTCGTATTCAGCGACAGGAATGGTCAGCGCTTTACTCAGCGTGTCGATGTACGACTCAAGGGAATTGTGACAGATCACTAAGCCCGATTGAGCATTATTCTGGTAACCCAGATCACTCATCCGCAGCGAGGTCGCGTACGGGGCGTATAAGGTGTGCTTGTGAAGCTTCTGCAAAGAGTGCTTACGGCCATCAAGAAATGTGCTGCATACCGCCGGTGATGCCCCGAACAGATACATCAGCAGCCAGCCATAGCGGCGGAAGTTACGGATCATGCCGAGATAGCGGCGGGATACGAAGTCTTTGTCTGCTTTCTGACCTTCCTGCTCCGCCAGCAATTGCAGCAATTCATCTGGCAGCGAGAAGTTATAGTGGATACCTGAAATTGCCTGCATCACACGACCGTAGCGGTGCCAGAGGCCATGGCGATAGGCATGCTTCAGACGTCCGATATTGGAGCTGCCATACTCGGCAATAGGGATGCTCATTTCGCCTTTCAGGATACAGGGCATCGACGCTGGCCAGATCAGCTCTCCTTCCATTTGCTGGTAGGCAAAGCGATGGGCGGTTTCGAGGTAAGCCGACGCCTCATGGGCGCTGGTAAAAACCGGCGTAATGAACTCAAGTAAGGCTTCGGAGTAGTCGGTCGTAATAGCCGGGTGCGTCAGCGCAGAGCCCATTCCCTTAGGGTGAGGTGTCTGAGCGATTAGTCCGTCATTGCCGCAGCGCAGGCCTTCCTTCTCAATTCCCCGTTGCAGTCGGGAAAGCATGGGTAGGTGCCGGGAGTCGGCCAGTAGCGCCAGCAGTGAATTGTAGGAAGCCAAGAGCACCTCTGCATCAGGTTGGAAGTCAGCGGATTATAGGAGGAATCGACAGGATCTTATACATGCTTGTATCAGAAATTGGTCTCAGATTATTCGCTCATAATGAACAGTGTTGTGTATAGGCCTACTAATTGTTCGTCAGATCGATTATCAGAATGCAACACTGGCACTTAACTGAACGCGTACAGCCTGCTCGTAGGGTTCTGAGTCCGGCTTGAAGGTATTTGACGTAAAGTCTCTCTGTGCTCTGAAACCTAACCGGGTTGTTGTCTCTGCCGAGGCAAAGTCACGGTATATATTCAGTTCCAGTGTATGCAGATCATCGCCGTCATCGCCACGGTTCACCCGGCGTCCGTCTTCAATAACAAACGCACTGAGATGAGTGAAAATCTGCGCTGGCCATGGCTGGAACCACGAGGCAGAGTGCGAGCGTGGCGAATACAGGGCGACCAGATCGCTGTCGCTGAGATCCTCTGTTGGATCTACCTCTGCGCGCAGCCATGCGCTGGTCAGGCGGAACTCTGCGGTGCTTCGCGTCGTGAACGTTAACTGCCCTTCAGCGCCGGTGTAGACAATTTCATTCCCATCATTGACCGTATCGAGACGAATGGATGGGTAGTGATAGATGACATTATTCAGCTCTTCCCGGAACAGCTTAACGTCCCACTCTATATTGCCTTTCCAGAACGGTTTGCTGGCGAAATACCCTAACTCGACTGAGTGGATGATCTGGGGTTTGAGGTTACCCGGTCCTTTGAATCCATCGTAATACTCGACACCCGCGTATCGCGATTCTGTTTCGGCATTATCAACGACGTATATCCAGTCTGCTCTTTGTTCGAGTATGTCCGGCGTACGCCCGGCACGACTGAACACCAGCCTGACCGATTCGACTGGGCTGATCAGGTAGTTGGCCGCCAGTTTTCCAGACCAGACGTCAGTACCGTCCTCTTCATATTCATACATAACACCTGAATGCAGGGCCCAGCGGTTGCTGGCTCTCCAGTTGATGTTGCCGAACCCGCGGAGTTGATCTGAGTCTATGTAGCCGCCATAGAATGGCTTCGAGTAAATCTGTTCTCTGCGATATCCGAGACCGCTGATCATGATCAGGTTGTCTGCGAAGGCGACCGTATCCTGTATTTCCAGGTCGATACGTCGTTCGTTCGTATCAGCGTGCACATCACCGCTGATCGGTATGAAGAAAGCAGCCGGGTCGGCTCCGTAGCGAGTGAGGAGCTGTTGAGCCAGTGTCAGCTCTTCCGGGTTGGTGGTATCCAGTGCGGTGAGAGATTCGCCCTGAACAAACTGATCGGCGGCTTCCGGGTTTACCTCATCCAGTTGTCTCAGAAGCGGATCAAAGAAACCGGAAGGTCCACTTTCCAGCACACCATGCTGGCGACGCTCAAAACGGGTTGCGTGAACCGACACTTTCAACTCATGTAGATCCGACAGGTCATGATCATAAACGACGCTGGCTTCAAACTGGTTGGACTCAACGTGATTACTCGTAAACTCGTAATCAGGCACGTCCCGGTAAGCGTTAGTCATCGTGAAGGCAGTGTTCAGGCTCTGAGCATCACTCAGTTGATGGCTGGTATTTAGCATAACTGCCGCGAAATCACGGTTGTCGTCACAAGGGGTTGTACAGCCTATGCTGGTGTCATCACTGTCGCGCAGGTGTTCTGTGGAATAGGCCTTGGCCGACAAGCGCCAGTGATGAATCCCCTGATCGCCGGTCGTTCGTGCGTAGAGATAAGTATCCCGATTATTACCTTGCTGGACACCGATTTGGTCGTCGAAGGCATCCTGTGGGTAATTCGTGATGATATTGATTACAGCCTGATAAGCGTTGGTGCCAAAGCTGGTGGCCGCAGGGCCGCGAACGACTTCGATCCGCTGAATATCCTCGACCGCAACAGGTAAGTCTTCCCATGACACCGCGGCCAACCCGGCGAGGTATTGTGCCCGTCCGTCTATGAGGACCTGAAAGCTCTTGGGCAGGATGGATGGCCCACCGTGATAGACCACCGCGTCGCTATTATCCCGGATGTCGTGAGCGACCAGCATTCCAGGAACGTAACGCAGAAGCTGAGAAATACGTTTGACGCCCGTGCGTTTTATAAAATCAGCATCCAGAACCGTCACACTGCCTGGCACCTCTGCGGTGGCCTGATGCAGTCGCGCTGGTGTCAGTACATGCGGGATATCGGCTGCTGAGGCATCCCAGCTTGAGGCATCCCACGAGAGGGAAGAGAAGTTATCCGGGTTATCATCTGCTGTAACGTGCAAAGGCTGGCAAAGGTTCGCGGCACACGTGAGTATGATGAGTAGAGGTCCTTTTTTTTGCACGATAACTTCTCATTATTCGCTTTATTTCTTTCTGGCGTTTGCAAACGCGGCTGCGAAGGCCCCCGCCATAGCACCGTTTCCGGCAGGTTGCTGCGTCGGTTTTGAACCACGCGGCTGGCGCTGAGGTCTGTCTTTAGCAGGTCGGCTTCCGGTGTCGCCCGAGGCGTTGATATCATCCCCCAGTCGCATGGATAAACCAATGCGCTTACGCGACACATCGACCTCCATTACCTTCACTTTTACGATGTCGCCGGCTTTCACAACGTCGCGCGGATCTTTCACGAAATGATCGGCCAGCGCTGAAATGTGTACCAGACCATCCTGGTGTACACCGATATCCACAAAGGCACCAAAGGCGGCGACATTAGTGATCGCGCCTTCGAGAATCATGCCGGGCTTCAGGTCCTTGATGTCTTCGACGCCCTCTTTGTATTCCGCAAAGCGGAATTCAGGACGAGGGTCGCGACCGGGTTTCTCCAGCTCTGAGAGGATATCTTTTAAGGTTAGCTCACCCGCACTCTCGTCGGTAAACTGGCCCGCGTTGACAGATTTCAGAAAGGCACTGTCGCCGATCAAGCTGCTTACATCGCGCGAGAACTCGTGGGCGATACGCTCCACCACAGGGTAAGACTCAGGGTGAACGCCGGAGGCGTCCAGAGGGTTTTTACCGTCCATAATGCGTAGGAAGCCGGCTGCCTGCTCAAAGGTTTTGTCACCCAGACGCGGCACTTTTGCCAGGTCTTCACGTGAGGTGAAGGCACCGTTCACATCGCGGAAAGCGACGATGTTATTGGCCAGTGTTGCGTTCAGCCCGGACACTCGTGTCAGCAGTGGCGCGGAGGCGGTATTCAGATCGACGCCCACCGAGTTCACACAGTCTTCCACCACAGCATCCAGCGTACGTGCTAACTGGCTCTGATTAACATCATGCTGATACTGGCCAACACCGATGGACTTGGGTTCGATTTTCACCAGTTCTGCCAATGGGTCCTGCAGGCGGCGCGCAATAGAAACTGCGCCTCGAATGGTCACATCGAGATCCGGAAATTCTTTGGCCGCCAGCTCGGAAGCTGAGTACACCGATGCACCAGCCTCGTTGACCATGATTTTCTGCACGTTCAGGTCTTTGTGTTTTTTCAGCAGATCGCCAACAAACTTATCGGTTTCGCGCGAAGCAGTACCGTTACCAATCGCGATCAGCTCGGCATTGTGCTTCTGAATCAATGCCAGCAGTACGGCTTCGGATTCGGCGATGCGATTTTGCGGCGGTGTTGGGAAGATGGCGCAGTGATCGAGGACTTTGCCGGTTTTATCGACGACCGCGACTTTCACCCCGGTACGCAGGCCGGGGTCCAACCCGATGGTGGCTTTTGGCCCTGCCGGCGCGGCCAACAACAGGTCTTTCAGGTTATCGGCAAAGACTTTAATCGCGCCATCTTCGGCCTGTTCACGCAGCTGGCCAATCAGCTCGGTCTCGAGGCTGGTCAGCAGCTTGATACGCCAGGTCCACTTTACGACTTCGGCCAGCCAGCGGTCGGCTGCGCGACCTTCATTTTTTATGCCTGAGTGCTCGGCAATAATGGCCTCGCACGGGCTGGCTGCGAGCTTGTCATCTGGGTCCCCGGTGACCAGTGAAAAAGACAATACGCCTTCGTTGCGGCCACGCAGAATTGCAAGCGCACGGTGGCCCGGTACCGACTTCAGAGGCTCGTCGTGTTCAAAATAGTCAGCGAATTTTTCACCTTCTTTCTCTTTGCCCGGCACCACGCGGACAGAGAGCGTGGCTTCTTGCTTCAGGAAGCGGCGCAGCGCGGCGAGTAAGTCGGCGTTTTCGGCAAAGCGCTCCATCAGAATGTATTTAGCGCCATCTAAAGCGGCTTTGGTGTCGCCAATGCTGTGCTCGGCGTTGAGGTACTTCTCCGCTTCTTGTTCAGGCGTCAGGTTCGGTTCGTTGAACAGGGCATCGGCCAATGGCTCAAGGCCTGCTTCAATGGCCATCTGACCTTTAGTGCGGCGCTTTTTCTTATAGGGCAGGTACAGATCTTCGATGCGGGTTTTGGTATCCGCCGTCAACAGCGCCTGTTTCAACTCATCGGTGAGTTTGCCCTGGTCTTCGATGCTTTTGATCACAGACGCACGACGATCTTCCATGTCGCGTAAATAGCCCAGACGCTCTTCAAGAGTACGCAGCTGGCTGTCGTCCAGCGCCCCCGTGACTTCTTTCCGGTAGCGAGCGATGAAGGGAACAGTAGCACCTTCATCAAGAAGGGCGACGGTGGCGTCTACCTGTTGTGGGCGGATATTCAGTTCAGTAGCGAGGCGTTGGGTGATCGAAGGCAGGGTCATAACTCATAAGTACATTATTCACGAGGGCGTGAGTATACCTGTGACATGGCGAGGTGAATATCACCCGATAATCAGACGCAAAAAAGGGCGCCGTAGCGCCCCTTTTCATGCTCGTAAAACAGGTTCAGCTTAAAGCTGAGGGCCTGCGTTTACGATAGCGTCAGATACGTCGTACTTCTTGAAGTTCTCAACGAACTGAGCCGCCAGGTTCTTCGCAGCACCTTCCCAGTCTGAGCTGTTAGCCCAGGCTTTGGTTGGGTTAAGCAGAGTCGCATCAACACCTTCCAGAGTGGTTGGAACTTGCAGGCCGAAGATTGGCAGTTCTTCAGTGTCCGCATCACGCAGAGCACCAGACTGAATTGCAGCGATGACAGCACGGGTCGTCGGGATGCTGAAACGCTCACCGCCGCCACCGTTAGGACCGCCAGTCCAGCCAGTGTTAACCAGGTATACCTGAGAACCGAATTCAGTCACACGCTTCATCAGCAGTTCAGCGTAAACGCCTGCTGGACGTGGGAAGAACGGAGCACCGAAGCAGGTAGAGAAGGTAGACTTCAGGCCTTTAGAACCACCCATTTCAGTAGAACCTACCAGAGCGGTGTAACCAGACAGGAAGTGGTAAGCCGCCTGTTCTTTGCTCAGGATAGACACTGGAGGCAGAACGCCAGTCATGTCACAGGTCAGGAAGATCACAGCTTTTGGTTCGCCAGCCATGTTCTCTTCAACGCGCTTCTCAACGTGAGTCAGCGGGTATGCACAACGACCGTTTTCAGTCAGCTCAGTGTTGCTGTAGTCAGCAACGCGAGTGTTTTCGTCGATGGTGACGTTCTCAACGATCGCACCGAACTTGATCGCGTCCCAGATGATAGGTTCGTTCTTCTGAGACAGATCGATTGTTTTTGCGTAGCAGCCGCCTTCGATGTTGAAGACAGTACCTTTGCCCCAACCGTGCTCGTCATCACCGATCAGGTAACGCTCAGGGTCAGCAGACAGGGTGGTTTTACCGGTACCAGACAGACCGAAGAACAGGCAGGTGTCGCCATCTTCGCCAACGTTGGCAGAGCAGTGCATTGGCAGTACGTCTTTTTCTGGCAGCAGGAAGTTCTGTACACCGAACATCGCTTTCTTCATTTCGCCCGCGTAACGCATGCCAGCCAGCAGTACTTTGCGCTGTGCGAAGTTAACGATCACTGCGCCGTCAGAGTTAGTGCCGTCACGCTCTGGAACACATTCGAAACCAGCAACGTTCAGGATCTGCCACTCTTCCTTATCAGAAGGGTTGTAGCTTTCTGGCAGGATGAAGAGGTTACGGCCAAACAGGTTCTGCCATGCAGTCTGAGTGGTCATTTTTACTGGCAGGTAGTGCTGTGGATCAGAACCCACGTGTACCTGAGATACGAAGCTGTCGTGCTGGGCCAGATATTCTTCTACACGCTCCCACAGGGCATCAAACTTGTCCGCGTCGAACGGGCGGTTGATGTTGCCCCACTCAATCGCGTCTTTGCTGCTTGGCTCTTCAACGATGAATTTGTCCATCGGAGAGCGACCTGTGCGCTTACCGGTTTTGATAACCAGAGCGCCGTTATCCTGCAGTTCACCTTCGCCGCGGGCGATGGCTTGTTCTACCAGGAGAGGAGTAGATAAATCGGTGTAAACAGTCATATCGATGCCCCGCAGGGTCCTCGTAAATTCAGTACGGCTTGTGGCCATACTTTGTATCTCAATAATCCGCCCTGAAGGGTGCCCGGGCGAGCCCAAAAGTTTAAGGCGCGCAATTATGCCAGAAAATTCATTGCGCGCTAAGCCCTACTGGTCGCTTTTTGACCGATAATTATTCGCAGCAGAGCTAAGTTGTTGTTTTATCTGGTTTTACTGGAGATTCTGCTCCGGGAAGAGTTCGTTAACCTGCTCTTTATCGAAACTGTATGCCTGCTTACAGAAATCGCAGTTGATGCTGATTTTTCCTTGTTCTTCAATGATTTGCATCAGCTCGTCTATACCGAGCTGGTGCAGAGCATTGCCGATTCTGTCCTTCGAGCAGGTGCAGAAAAAGCTCAGCTCGCTTGCCGGGTAAGTACGTACCTGCTCTTCGTGGTAAAGGCGGTGAAGCAGGACATCATTGTTGAGGTTGATCAGCTCCTCTTCTTTGATGGTGCTGGCCAGATGAGTGAGACGATCCCACGCATCCGGATCATCGCTCTGCTCTGATGGCATCTGCTGTAGCATGAAACCGGCAGCATTCTGGCCATCGCAGGCCAGCCAGAAGCGTGAACCCAGCTGCTCTGACTGCTCAAAGTAGTCTTCCAGCGCGCCAGCGACATTACCGCCTTTGATCAGAGTGATGCCCTGATAACGCTGGCCCACTTCAGGCTCGACAGTGATGATCATCTGGCCGTCGTCGAAACTCAGTTCGCTTTCTTCGGTACCTTCTTCATAACGGGCGATGGCTCGCAGCTGACCTTGGTCGCTGGTTTCGGCTTGTAGCAGGCTGATGTTGCCCGGCAGACGAATCTGTAAGGTCAGGCGCCCTGTAAATTTGAGGTTGGCACTCAGCAAGGCGGTAGCGGCCATCAGTTCACCGACGGCTTTAGCGATCCGCGTGGGATACTGATGACGCTTCAGTACTTCGCGGTAGCTCGCATTTACGTGAGCCAGCTCGCCGCGGATATTGGTATTGTCGAAGCTGAAGCGTTGCAGGCTGTCAGCGCTATTTGGAGTGTCAGACATTCTTCAGTAGTCCTGATTGTGCTCAAAGCGGCGCATGTCACGACGCTCTTTCTTGTTTGGTTTATGGTCGGGTGCCGCTTGTGAGGCTTTGACGACCTTGCGGTACTCCGCTTTGTCCATCCGCGCTTTGATGCTCTCGGGAGTTTCCTCATAGAGCAGACGTGCTTCCGGGGCGCCGCGGCGTTGTTCCGACAACGCTTTAATCATGACAATTTTCTCGTCGAAGCCCTGCCGGATCGTCAGTTTGGCGCCCACGTCGACGGTTTTACTGACTTTGCAGCGCTGGCCTTCGTAATGCACCTTGCCGCCTTCAATTGCGCCTTTTGCCAGCGCGCGTGTCTTGAAAAAACGCGCGGCCCAGAGCCATTTATCGAGTCGGATTTTGTGTGTCTGTTCGCTCATAATTCCTGATCAGGAGTACGCTGTATCTGTCCCGGCTTTTCCGCCAAGCCCTTTATTCATCAGGTTTCTACATCGCGGGTCGCTGCAAGTACGTCTATGTAAGCTCAAGCTGCGCCATCCCTGGCGCAGATGCCCGCTTTCGCAGACAACCTGACTCACTAAAATTTGAATTCATCGAAGTGGTGGATACCCGGAAAGCGACTGTCGGTATTCGGCGCTTTCTGGCTGTCTGGATGAAAGATCGTCAGCAGCCAGCGGATACCCCATTTCTCTGCCGATTCTAACACAGCCTGGCTGTCGTCAATCAGTAGGGAACGCTCTTTATCAAAGGGTTCTTCGCGTTGCAGATGGTCCCAGAACGCCTGACTTTCTTTCGGTTCTTTATAGTCATGCGAGCTGATGACGTGATCGACGAGTTTATCGAGCCCGGTACGCTCCATTTTCAGGTCCACACTGTCGCGGTGTGCATTAGTGACGATCACCGTGCGCTTGCCAAGCTTCTTCATGGTATCGAGGAAGTCTTCCACATGCGGGCGAAAACCAATTTTGTCCTGCACATCGCGCTTAAGCTCAGCGATGGGCAGGCCCGTAAGGTCACTCCAGTGATCCAGACAATACCAGTTGAGCGTGCCACGCAGGCCGACAAAACTTTTGTTCAGCTCTGCGAGAGCTTCTTCTTCTGAGAGGCCGTGATGCTCGGCGTATTTACTCGGCACGTGCTCCAGCCAGAAGTAATTGTCGAAATGCAGATCGAGCAGGGTGCCGTCCATATCTAACAGAACCGTGTCTATCTCTTGCCAGTCTGGCATCGTCATGCGCTAATACCTTACGAAAAGTGTTCACCGACTATTTAAACAGGGCTGTCATGCATAAAAAACCCGAAATCCTGAATCGCCACATGGTCGCAGAAAGCCGCCTGTTCCGGGTGGAATCCATTGACCTCAGGTTCAGTAACGGCGTTGAACGAACTTACGAACGGCTGGTGCCCGGTGGCAGCGGCGCCGTCATGATGGTCGCTCTGCTGGATGATGAAACGGTTGCCCTGATACGTGAATATGGGGGCGGTGTTGAAGATTACACCCTTACCCTGCCAAAAGGTGCGGTGGACCTGGGCGAATCGATGCGTGATGCCTGCAACCGCGAACTGCAGGAAGAAATCGGTTTTGCTGCGCGCGAGTTCGTTTATCTGAAGAAAATGAGCCTGTCGCCAAGCTACATGCGAGGGGGCATCGATGTGGTGCTTGCCCGTGACTTGTATCCGTCAAAGCTGGAAGGCGATGAGCCAGAGCCACTGGAGCTGGTTGAGTGGAAGCTCAAGGATCTGACCGAGCTTTACGGCCGCGATGACTTTAACGAAGGTCGTGCAATCGGTGCCTTAGCGGTTGCTGTTGAATATCTGAATGGCCGCTTTGAGGGCACGCCGCTCTAGCGGAATTTGGGTGTAACTTCTGATGTCGAGCAGCGAAGACGAGAAGCTCCGTCTTGAGCATGAAGCGGCCAAGCTGTTTATGCGGTCGTACGAGAAAGAAACCGGCCATAAAATACGGCATTTGTGGCACAACCTTCCGACCAAGCCCGATGTGTCCTGTCTGCTTGAAGGAGATAAGCTCGACATTGAAGTTGCTCATTTATACGGCAGCGAGGCCGAGGCCATGAAAATTCTGGGTCGGTCGCTGAGTGCTGAGACACAGTCGGCTTTGGCGGAACAGGAGCTGGAGCACAATACCGATCAACGCCTGGTCAGTGCACTGAACCGGATACTGCGCCAGAAAGCGGAGAAAACCTATCAGAGCCAGCGTGCCTGGCTACTTATCCGCAACGCACACCCGCAATGGAATGCGCGCAAGATCATTCAATTCATCAATAAAATTCAGGTGCCCGCATCTCACCCGTTTGAGCAGATCTGGATACTTGGCGACATGCATGGCAAATCTGGCATCCTGCAACTGGCCTGAACAGACTATCCCGCGCGCCGCCTGTTAAGACTGTGGTACTGTGCAGCCGGTCATCTTTTATTAATTCTGGGGTTTTATGAGCGTCGAAGGCGCATTACTTACCAGCGGCTCTGTGGGGCGCCACCTGTATCACCAGACGTTGCCTATGGTGATAGGCATTCTGGCACTGATGTCGGTCGGGCTTCTGGATGCTTATTTTATTGGTAATTTAGGCAAGGACCCTCTGACGGCCGTTAGCTTTATCTTCCCGGTGGTGTTTGCTCTGTCCTCGCTTGGTGTCGGAGTGATCGCTGCCATTGCTTCTGTTGTTTCGCGGGCGTTAGGTTCAGGGCAGAAGCACAAGGCGCAGAGTCTGGTGGCTCTGGGAATTGTGGCAGCGGGTATTTTTGGCATTGTTATCACGGTGCTCCTGTTGCTCTTCAAACGCCCATTGTTTGAAGTGATGAATGCTTCTCCAGACCTGTTGCCATTAATCGATTCCTATATGACCCCCTTTGCGTTCGGCTTCCCAATGTTGTTGATTAATATGGGCGGTAATGGTGCTCTGCGTGCTCAGGGCATGGCGGGTAAGGCGTCCCTCATTCTGATGATGATGGCACTGGTCAACCTGATACTCGACCCTATCCTGATTGCCGGTATTGGTAGCTTCGAAGGTTTCGGTATTAAAGGCGCGGCTTACGCCACGGTGGCGGGTTGGACGCTGGCATCCATTCTGGCACTGGTGCTGATTGCGCGAAGCCCTGTCGGCCTGAACTTCTCTCGCCTGAAAGAGGCGCATCCGGGTGAGGATATTCGTGCTCTGTTGAGGGTGGGTGCCCCGGCGGCAGTATCTAATTCCGTAAACCCCGTCGGCCTGTCTATCATGACGGCATTACTGGCGAAGTACGGCGATGCCGCAGTCGCGGGGTTTGGCGCCGGTGGTCGCTTGCAGGCGCTTGCCGTCGTACCTTTGTTGGCGCTCTCGAGTTCGATTGGCGGAATCGTTGGTCAGAACTGGGGGGCAGGCTATGGCGACCGGGCTCGTCGGGCGTTGTGGATGGCCATTGGCTTTTGTGTGGTGTACAGCCTGACGGCGGGCGCTTTGCTGGTAACCTGGCGTGAGTCTCTGGCGACAGTATTTACTGATAGCCCAGCAGTAATTGATGCTATTTCAACGTATCTAATGATCTCTGTCTGGGGGTATGCCGGCTTTGGTGCCCTGATCGTTGTGAATGGTGCGTTTAACGCAATTGATCGTGCTTACTGGGCGCTGGGGCAATCGGTTGTTCGTGTTGCTTTGATTATGGTACCTGTGGCGGTTGGCTTGAGTCTGGTGCTTGAGTCGCGTTCGATTTATGCCGCAGAGCTTATTGCTAACCTGGTCGGTGGCTTAGTGGCTATCATCCTTGGTCGTGCGTTACTGGATGATCGTTGGTTGCGGGCATAATTTCATACTGTTTCCGGGACGATGGTTGGTAAAAATTTAAGCTTTTAAATGAATTCAGTCGAAATATATTGCTCGATAGTTCCGTTTTCAGAATGTAAACGTATAGTCAGGTGATATTGCCAATATACAAGGAGTTAAGATGTCTAAGATAGACGATATCCTCGGAAAAATTGAGTCGTATGAATATACGCGAGAGGAACTGTTGAAACTGAAATTAAATGCTATTCGCGCCAGAACTTGGGGAGAGGAAGGAAAAAACAAACTTCTCGCCGCCATTGAGTATGCGCTTGAGCATATGCCAGTTGATAAAAACAGAAAGACTGATCGAGAAGTTATCATCGACAAAGGCGATTATAAGATCAGCCGTGGGGGGCGTGATGGAGGAAACTTAGCCAGGTTAGAGGCTATTGCGATGAGCTTGTCGAAGGTTCCTGGTATATCGGACATGACGATACTCAAGACTCAGATCAGAATTTATTTATATGGGAAACACTTTTTTGCTGGACTTAAAAGTACAGCTAATGACTGCTGGATTTCCTGTCGCGAGGATCACGGAGTTTCGGAAGAAACCATCTCTGCATGGGGTGAGATTGGCGTAGTAGAGAAGAGCAAAAACTACGATAAACCTTGTATCGGCTTGCGAGCAGATTCGCCAGAAAAACTGGCTGCGGGTATTGCAGCAGTCCAATTTATTTAGACATTGGTAGGCGCGCCGGCTTTAACAATGCTGAATCCAGGGCTAACTATCTTTGACTGATATTAGATATAGCTCGATATTCCCCGCACTTCAGGGAGGCGTCCAGCCGGATGTCTCCAATCGCTACACGATGTAACCTCAATACCGGATTTCTAAAGTGCCCGAACATACGTTTTATCTGGTGGTACTTGCCTTCAGTTAACGTCACTGTTCCAGTATAGGGAGTCAGTCGCTCAAGGGTTGCTGGCTTAGTAGTAATACCTTCGAACGAAAAATAGATGCCTTCTTTAAAGGCCTTCACACACTCGTCGCTTATTGGGTTCTCCAGTGTCACTTCGTACACCTTTGCGACTTTTCTATCGGGTGCCATGAGCGCCTCAGACCAGTCGCTGTCGTTAGTCAGAAGCAGTAAGCCGGAGGAGTTCAGATCCAGTCGCCCGGCAATATGCATATCGCAAAGTTCAGCTTCAGGGAACCCTGCATCACGGAGCACATCAATGACGGTTGGATGAATATCGTCTATTGTGGCACTGACGACACCAACCGGTTTATGCAGCAGGACATAACGGCGAGTGCGATTCTGTAGCTCTTTGCCATCCAGAGTAATACGCGAGAAGTGATCAACCGGTTGATTGATGTCGGTCGCTACCCGTCCGTCTACCGTGACGCGGTTCTGCGCTAAGAGCGAGCGAACCGAGCGCTTCGGTGTGCCTGTGGTAACACTTAAAAACCGATCCAGGCGATAACGCTTCGCGGTCGCCATGTTCAGCGATTTTTCCAGATGTTGGCGACCGCCTTATCATTGCCTAGAAAGCCAACAATTAAACAAACCAGACCGATCAGCCCGAAAATAATCGCCGGGAATGCGCCGCCCGCCTGACCTGCCTGAACAGCAACCCAACCGCCGGCACCCGACAGCACGAGAAACAAACTTCCTACGGCAATCAGAATGGTTCGGTGAGATTCTTTATAAACGTATTCATCTTCGCTGTTTTCAAAAATATTCAGGATCGGAGCAAAGAGTTTTCTTAGAGCGTTTTTCATAGTAAATACTTTTTTATTGTGGCTTTTTACATCACTAGCGGTAACAGAACCGCGTGCAAGGTTGCGGTCAGAGTCATCGCCATCGCGGAATAAGCCGCTTGCTGATTTCCCAGCTCAATCGCACGGCTGGTACCAATGGCATGAGCACAGACACCCAGCGTAAGTCCCATGGCTTTGGGGTCATCGAGTTTAACGGATTTAAGCAAAGGCGGAATCATCAACGCACCGAACACGCCGGTAATGATGACAAACGCAGATGCCAGCGCACCAATACCGCCCAGTTGCTCACTGACCGTGACCGCTACCGGCGTGGTCACCGACTTGGTCGACATCGTAACTGTGATCGTGTCATTGCCGATCCAGAAATGCGCCATCGCCACCGCAACGGCCACCGTGGTACCGCTGCCCAGACTGATCGCCAGCGAGATGCGCAGCCACTCCTTCTTCATCACATGAATAAACTGATAAAGAGGCACAGCCAGCATCACCACCACTGGTCCAAGCATCAAGTGCAGGTACTGCCCGCCCTCCATGTAGGTATCAAAACTGATGCCGGTGACCTCAAGCGCCACAGAGACCAAAATGATGCCCGTCAGAATCGGCGGCAGAAACGCCGTATTACCTAACAGGCGATAGATGTGCTGACCCACAGTAAATGCCGCAATGGTCAGCATCGCCCAGAACAGCGGCATATGCAGAAGCTCATTCAGCATCAGACTTCCTCCGGAACCTCATAATGGCCGCACAGACAATCGCGCCGGGCACAATACTAACCGCCATAATCACCAGCAAGGCAACGCCGTTCTCTGCCAGCAGCTCCTTCTGAGTCACGAGGCCCACACTCACCGGGATAATAAACAGAGGCAACAGCGGCGACAGCGTCTTACTGATCTGCGACAGCGACTCAGGCGCACGCCCACGAATCATCAGGAACACTAGCAACAGCAGCATACCGATGATAGAGCCGGGGACAGGCGAATCCAGTTGGGACTGGAGCAGGTTGCCTGTGACAAGAAAGAAAAGAAGAATTAAAAGACCAGTCATCTGACAATCACCATGACTCAGGCAGCTTACGGGATGAATGAAAAACGCGAAGTATCTCGACGCGTTTGAGCCTCGCGTTAACGCGGTAGGGCACGATGTATCGTGTGGCAGGAACTATCAGCTCGCGTGTTCCGGGAATCCGGCCGGGGTGTCCTAGTGCAGGGTTATCTGCCAGAAGGCCAATGGCAGAGGTTGTGCTTTCTACGACTCTCATCGCTGCGCCTGGATCTGTCTCAGCGATGTAATCTGCTTCCTGCGTCAGATTGCTGAGCGCTTTGCGTAGCCACTTGATTTCCATCTATGGGGTCACTTCTTTGGCGTCTGCCATTTGCTAAGCGCGTCTGTCACCTCGGTTTCTGAAGCAAAGTCACCAGCATCCGCCTCCGTGAGGGCATCGAGAGTTTCCTGAATCTGCCATTCATTCAGCTCAACGAACTCACGCAATGCCTCGCTCGCCAGAAACGATTTAGAGCGATGTGTAGCAGTTGCTAGCTTATCCAGCCGTTCTTTGAGCTCAGGTTCTAGCCGTATAGTCATGGTTGTGGACATAGGGCACGCCTCACTATGCTGTGTTCAAGTGTACACAATGTAGCACGGTTTGATCGGAAGTGGATAGTTCGCCATGCAGGTTGACTCTTGTGGGTAATAGGAAAAACATGGGCACCAGCGTGAGAACTTCCCAGGCGTCAAAGGATTGTTGAAATGGAATTGTTTATAAGAGTATTCGTGTCGGTGCTGACCGCGTTAACTTCTTTTGCTTTGTTGTTGAGCGGCTTATTTTCACTAATTGTTTGGTACGACGACGGTGAATTGGCGGATTTATTACCCGCTCTTGGTGTCGCCGGTATGATTTGGGTTTTTGGTCTCGTCTTATTTGGATTCAGCGGCCCCTTCTTCTGGTGTGTTTTCTATTTTCTTCTTCAGAGGCTAAAGCTTTCTGAGTTCAAAAAACATTTTCTGGCTGCACTTTTATCCACGGCAACAGTCTCCACCCTGCAATTTAAAGTAGTCTTTAAGGAAGATATTGATCTGGAGAACTCAACTATTTTTCTGCCATTTATTCTGCCGGTTGTCGTTTTAAGCCTGGTTTTGTACAAGCGTTGGTACATAAAGAAGCCTGCTTGACCTGATTATGAAGTGGGCGACCATAGCAATAGTCACGGTTGATGGTTGTTGCAGAGTTCGCTGATTTGAGATTCCTATCAGTCGCGGGTATTTACCCAAGAAGTGCGAATGATATAGCGTGGTGCTACTTCCATCTATATGAGTGATGCAGGAGCTACAGCCCCTGCACAGTCTCCAGTATTTTCGCGTACTGCTCATGCTTATCAGGAAACACCAGCATCGCTTGCAGGGTCTGAATTGTTGCTGCCATTTTTACCGTATTCATCGCGCTTTTGTGTTCACTCTCTGCGATTGCCTGCAGTGAGCTTATGAAGGCACCCATGACTTCACGCACGGCATGGTTAAAACGGTCGGCTGAGCCCAAATTACATTCGAGTGCGAATTTCACGGCTTCTTCGATGGTTTTATTCAGGTTTTCTTTGATGTTTTGCTGCGCTTCTTCTGACTGTGTTTTCAGAGCCTCGATCTGTTGCTCAGCTACGTTTTCTATCTCAGCGCTCTGAGCGCTGTCGCTGAGGGTATTCTTATCCGTGCTCCTCTGCGCCAGTGGTACTTCTTTAGACGCGTTGCTGGCATTAACCGGCGATGTTGCTTTCTCTTCTGTAGGGTTGGTCTTTTTGAATTGAGCCGCGGTACTTGCCGTGTCGATGCTATACAGCGTCGATATGCCCTGGGTCAGTGCGGCTTGTGCGATGATTCCTGCCTGCTGCTGGGCGCTAGTGGCATTATGCGCTGCGTTTGAAAGCGCCTGAGCGGTCGCCTGATACAAATTCCCCATGGCCATTGCAGGGGCGTCGGCCAGAACTTTTACATTGCTTTGGGTGATGGAATCAGTGATCTGATCATTAACTGCGGTAGGGAAGGCCATGGGGTTAATCCTTTAAAGACGGTTAACCCCACAGTAAAGCGATCTCTGTTTCAGAGTAAAGTCAGAATGCGCCAGCTACACGGAAGAATATCCCGTAGGTGGCGAAAAAACTCTCAGATCCGTACTCTGCTTCAACACCCGGGCCGATATCGTAGTCGGACTCGAAGGTGTAGGTGTTGAGAGTGCCTTCGACACCAAGGCTGGCACCAATGATGTAGTCGGCAACGGGAGCGACGGCTTGAAAGCCAACACCATAAGTACTACTTATTGAAAACAGTGAAGAGGCTCCGGATACGTTCAGTGCCGTGCCCTCACCAGGATTGCCTGTGTCTGCGGCAACTTGCTCCGTCGCGATTTCGTAGTCTATTTCTACTTGATCACCGGGTGTGTAGGTTGAGAACCCCATAAGGATATCAAGATCCAGGAACAGGCCTATGTCCCGCTTTCCCGTGCTTGCTACTTGATCGAAACTGTTTTTGAGTGAATCAACCCGAAGCCATAGGCCAATCGTTTCAATGGTGCCCTCAGCATCAATCGCCTGATACGGATAGTTACCTTCTTCGTTGTATCTTTCAAATTCGCCGGTACGGGAGTTAAAGCCAAATTCGGGATTCTGATTTGTGTCTACATCGAGGAGGACAGGAAATACGCTTTTCTCGTAACCAATACCGACGTAGCGGTCGCCGTAGCGCTGGACACCCACGGCAAGAAACTGAGACTTACCGTCGAATTCGGGATCTTCCGGGAGGAGTGTCTGAAACAATTCATCAGGGTCCTGATTACCGGGAAATCTTGCTTCGTCAGTTTCTGAAAAGCGCCCTTTGATCGAGCCCTGGCTAGTCACCAGCATGATCCCGCCCCAGTTGAATATCGCTTTCAACTGATCGATCTCCTTGTCGGCATCAAGTAGTGCAGATACCTCTACGGAGAACTTTTTACTGGTTGGGCTGGAGTAGGTCAGCTCGGTAAAGGTGGTTGAGTCGAAGGTAACACTGTCGCCAGGGAAGACGACTGAGTCCTCGTCGCCAAACGGTGTGACCTGGGTTTGTTTGTAGGCGACAAACTGTTTATCGAGAGCGTGACTACTGAGAGGCAGTGCTGCCCCAAGAACTGTGGTTGCTATTCCAAGGCCAATGCGGCCGGCTGGCGTGCCTTTGCGTATCATCATGATCCCCTGCTTATCTTTGTTCTATGACGACATTATGAGACAGATAGAGACAAATTTCAGATGGCATCTTGGGACACTTGGCAGGAATGATATGACTGTTTGGGAATATTCTCCTGCACAGCGGTGATTGCAATGCAGGAGGTTAGTGAGTGCTTGCGAATTGTAAGCGTTACTTCACCGTTCAGGCGGTTGTTGCTTCCCGCTCAGTAGTTTCAGTTACTGTCCCAGACTCCATGGACGCAAGACTTCCCAGCTCCTGGTCGAATTCGCCAATAAAGCTTTCCATTTTGTCATCGGAAAATTCAGCCGAGGGGTATGACAGGTTCACATTGAAAACGCCATCAATGTTGCAGAGCGTCATAAACATCCCGAAGGTCGGCACTGTAGCGATAACATCTTTTACCCTCGCTGCTTCGCCGGCTTTGTTCAGAAAGTCGAGACTACCAACCGTAGAAAAATGGATGGTCGGTACTGGGATCGTTCCTTTTCTTTTGCCTGCCAATATCCCCAGAGAGTAAAGCTTCTTACCGACGAGAGTGAATGCTTTATCAAGAAGCCAGGGGTAAGAAAGCTTTTTGTGCTTCAGTCTGTCGATTGCGGTAGTGAGTTGGCTTTGCAGGTTTTCCATCATGCGCTGCGGGGATTCCATATCTTTACGGTACGCCCTGAGTATGGAAGTAGTAACGTAATTACCAAATACAGGCGCATCTTTTTCGAAATAAGTGCGCAGATCGTATGAGAGGCGGATGGATACAGTATCGCCGTGCTCTTCGCCGTATCGCTCAAAGAAACTTCGTGCAAGCGCAGTGAGGAAGTAAATATTAAGGCTGTAGCCCATTGATTTGGCTTTCGGCTTCAGGTCGGCCAGTTCATTCTGGAGGTACCGGTGCTTCATAGAAACAGAGCCGATAAAGTCTGTTTTTGTTTCTGCCGGGCTGATGATTTTGTCGTGAGCCGTTTTTTTATTTTCGGCTGAGAGTAATTTCCAGGACTTAAATACCTGGATGGGTGCGGTGATGTAGGGTTTCTGGAATACGCCCGGCACCATTGATGGGTCTTCAAGGGCTTGCGCTATGGTTTCTTTGCCATTCAGGTGCGCCATCAATGACGAGACCATATTAATCCAGCCAACACCGTCACAGGTCATGTGGTGAACTGATATCAGCAGGATGTTTTCTTCGGGCAGGAAGCGGATTTTAATCGGCAGTGCCTGCTGAAGAGTGAATGACTCGTTGAGAAACTCATTCTGGTAATCCTTGAAAGCCTGTGAATCAAAAGGAAGATCTCTCTTTATCTTGAAGGCGTCATCGAATAAAGCGTTGATATGAATTTCATCAGAGATAACTTTCAGGCGCTGCGAGAAAAGCGTCGGTTCTACAATTGTTCTGAGTTTCGGATAGAGATCCATTATGTGCCTGAAGGCGGATCGGATTTCCTCCTCAGAGTGCACCGTCGCAAGCCTCAGCGTAATCATCTGTGAGACGGAGGGTGCAAGGTCCTCGACGACCAGATAGAGAAATTCAGATTTGTTCAGCTTGAGGTATTTGCTGTCGGTTTGCATGATCAAACTCCTTTTGGTGACGTGCACCCCTGATCGTCTTGCCAGGCACTGCATGCGCTTTGGAATCGGTGAGAGATTTTTTCTTTAACAATACTGCGGTTTAAAGAGGCTTGCTACCGTAACGAATGGCTTGTGCTGCTGATGTCTGTCGATTGGCGTGAATAGGCCAGCTAAGGAAAGCGAGACGGGTACTGCGTGGAGTTACTATTGAAAATCACCTACTCAGAGAGAGTAAGTGGTGCGGAAGGAGAGACTCGAACTCTCACACCTTACGGCACCAGAACCTAAATCTGGCGTGTCTACCAATTTCACCACTTCCGCAAAGAAGAGGTGGCGATTCTACTGATTATTGCGGTTATTGCAAGCCTATCTTGGCGCGTTCTGGTGTCTGCGGTATCGTACTGGCATCTGACAACAGGAAGTTCTCTATGAACCCAAGCGATACCCGCCTGAACACCAATATTCTGCTCGTAGCTGCTGCTTTTGTGATTGTGATCGCGGGTGTTAAAAGCGCTGCGAGTATTCTGATCCCGTTTTTGTTGTCGATCTTCATTGCGATTCTGAGTGCTCCCGTGATGCGCTGGCTGACGCATCACCGCGTACCCGAAATCGTCGCTGTGATTCTGATTCTTGTGGGATTTCTGCTGTTCGGGACGATTCTGGCCACCTTTGTTGGTCGAACGATTAATGCGTTCTACCAGGATATGCCACTGTACGAGAGTAAGTTGCAGGCGCTAGTCGATCAGTCGGTTGCCTGGTTGCAGGCCAACGGTGTGGACGTCTCTGATAATGTGCTACGAGAGTACGTTAATCCGGGCGCCGTAATGAAAATGGTCGCCAACGTTTTCAATGGCCTGGGCGGCGTTTTAGCGAATACCTTCCTGATCCTTTTTACGGTGATCTTTATTCTGCTGGAGGCGGCGGGCTTCCCGGCAAAACTGAGAAAAGCCTTGGGTGACAAAACTCAGGCGGTTCAGCACTTTGCCCGTTTCTCTCAGCTGGTTCAGAAGTACCTGGTGATTAAGACTCTTGTGAGCTTAATGACGGGGGCCAGTATTGGTATCGCGCTCTGGGTTATTGGTGTTGATTACGCTGCTATGTGGGCGTTGGTCGCATTTCTCCTGAACTACATCCCGAATATCGGCTCTATTATTGCGGCGGTGCCAGCTGTGCTGGTGGCGCTGATTCAACTGAGTGTTGGTGAAGCCGCGCTGACGGCGCTTGTATACGTTATTGCCAATACTTTCTTTGGCAACATCGTTGAACCCAAGATGATGGGGCGGACGTTAGGTCTCTCGACTCTGGTAGTGTTCTTATCTCTGGTGTTCTGGGGATGGGTGCTTGGCCCGGTAGGTATGCTGTTGTCTATTCCGCTCACCATGGTTGTGAAGATCGCGTTCGAGGTTAACGATCGCACTCGCTGGGTCGCCACTTTGCTGGATCAGTGACCGGGCGATCAGAGTATATAGCCAAGGCCGATCAGTCAGCGTAAATCGGTAAGCGTAAATAAGGGTAAAACCGTGTGGGCGCAGTTACAGCGCGGGGTTACTCTGAATGTAAAGATTAAGGGTAAGCTATGAAATCTGTACTGTTGATTGATGATGATGTTGAGCTCGGTGAACTGCTCAAGGAATACCTTTCGATGGAAGGGTTCGAACTGACTGCAGTGCACGATGGTGAAACTGGCTTACAGCAGGCGCTGTCGGGTGATTACAGCCTGGTGCTGCTCGACGTAATGTTGCCCAAGAAAAATGGTTTTGAAGTTCTGCGTGAGCTGCGCCAGAAGTCTTCTATTCCGGTCATTATGCTGACTGCCCGTGGCGAAAGCGTTGATCGTGTTCTGGGGCTCGAACACGGTGCCGATGACTATATTCCCAAGCCTTACCACCACCACGAGCTGATGGCGCGTATCAAAGCGCTGTTCCGTCGTATCGAAATGTCAGCGGAAGAGCCTGAATCGACCTCAAATGAGCTTAAGGTTGGTGAGCTTGAGCTGAATCCAGCGACCCGCACTGCCACGCGCAGTGGCGAAGAACTGCCCCTGACGGGCGCAGAATTCGGTGTGCTGCAGTGCCTGATGGAAAACGTCGGGGATCTTGTGGATAAAGATAGTCTGTCGATGGCGGCACTGGGTCGCCAACTGATGGCCTACGACCGCTCGATTGATATGCACGTCAGTAACCTGCGTAAAAAACTCGGTAAGCGTGACGACGATTCAGATTGGATCAAGACCGTCCGCAGCCGTGGCTACATGCTGGTGCGGGTGTAAGGTCTGTTTTGCTGACTAGCTTTATTACTCTCTGGGTAGTGGTGAGCCGCTGATGGTGCGCTGGTACCGCTCTCTGTTTCTGCGCATCTTCCTCTGGTTCTGGTTGATGGTGTTTTTCTCCATGACGGTGGCGATTGGTGTCATCGTCTGGCTGGAAGATGACTACTACCGCGAAGCCAACACGCAGGAAATCCGCTTGTTGCGCACCATTGTAGAAACTCAGCGTCCGATTCTTGCTGAAGAGCGTCGCTTTTGGCGCCGTTTGCGGCCGGGCTGGAACCTGGTCATCACCCCCCTCGATAACATCAGTCAGCTTCCACACGACATTGAAGAGTTCGCCGACGAAGCGGCAGAGCGTTCTCAGATCCTCTGGGGGCAGGACGACGGCTGGCAGATGATCGGCCCTGTGAGTCGCGGTAATTACCTTTATGTCGCTGTTGCACGGAGTGGCTGGCAGGGCGTGCTCGAAGACGAGAACCGCTGGTTGATCCCCGTGACTGTGGTTCTGGTAGTTACACTTATGTGTTCGCTACTGGCCTGGTCCATGACACGTCCGGTCCGACGCCTGCAAGGCGCTGTGAAACGTCTGGCGAAAGGCGATTTTGATATGTCTGCCCTCAGTAAGACTTATCGACGCCACGACGAAATCGGTGCACTGACACAGGAAGTCATCGATATGGCGGATGCTTTGCAGCGCCTGCTGCATAGTCATCAGCAATTGCTTCGCGATGTATCACATGAACTCCGCTCGCCACTAACCCGCCTTCAGATTGCTTTAGCGATTGCCCGCAAAAAAGACGAAGGCAGTAAATTGATCGCAGAGCATGATCGTATTGAACGCGCTGTCGGTCAGGTAGATAACCTGATCGGTCAAATGCTTGATCTGGCACGTCTGCAACAACAGGATCAGGCAGAGTTGCTGCGCGAAGAAGACATTGTGCAGGAGCGCTTACAGGAGTGGCTGGATGATGCTGAAATCGAGAGTAACGACCATAAGCTGAGCATCCGCTGTGACATCGATTCAAAACCCATCAAGGCTGACTGGGACTGGCTGCTGGTTGAGCGGGCCTTCGATAATATTCTGCGCAACGCCATCCGTTTCTCGCCTGAAGGAGGTGAGTTAGTCATCCGCTGTCACGAGCGCAGCGGAGTCGTGGCTTTGTCCGTGCGTGATTCTGGCCCCGGTGTTCCGGAAGAAGAGTTGTCACGTATTTTCGATGCGTTTGCGCAGGTGGACTCTGCCCGTGATCACGCCTCTGGTGGCTATGGTATCGGCCTTGCTCTGGTGAGTCGCATCACCGAGCTACACAATGGCACAGTAGTCGCCGAAAACCAGTCGCCGGGCCTGCGGGTAACGCTTTCTATGCCGGTATCTGATAAAAAATCCGCCTGACATCATGAAATGTTCATAAATCATCCAGATTCCCCCTTTTCTTCTGGAGTTTCCCAGCTGTTTTTGGTATTAAATACGGCCCTTTTGCCCCAGCACCTCCGGAAGAAGCGGTGTAAGAGGCGAAATTACACAAACAGCGACGAAACTGGACACCGACTATGTCAGAAGATTTCAAACAAGCGGCATTGGATTACCACGAGTTTCCAAAGCCGGGTAAGATCAGCGTTGAGCTGACCACGCCAGCACAAACCTCACGCGACCTGTCATTGGCATACAGCCCGGGTGTGGCTGAGCCTGTGAAAGAAATCGCTGCTGATCCTGAAAACGCTTACCGCTATACCGCCAAAGGCAACCTGGTTGCAGTAATCACTGACGGTTCTGCCATTCTTGGTCTGGGTAACCTCGGCCCGTTGGCGTCTAAGCCAGTTATGGAAGGTAAGAGCCTGCTGTTCAAGCGTTTTGCCGGTGTAGATTCAATCGACATTGAAGTTGAATCTGAAAGCCCACAGGCCTTCATCGATACAGTTCGTCGTATTGCTAATACTTTCGGTGGTATCAACCTCGAAGACATCAAAGCCCCTGAGTGCTTTGAAATCGAACGTACTCTGATCGAGCAGTGTGAAATCCCTGTATTCCATGACGACCAGCACGGTACTGCGATCGTAACGGTTGCTGGTGTACTGAACGCTCTGGAAATCGTTGGTAAAGACATCGCTGACGTTAAAATGACTGTACTGGGTGCAGGCGCGGCAGCAATCTCTTGCTCCAAGCTGCTGATCCTGGCAGGCATGAAGCCAGAAAACATCTTTATGTGTGACCGTAAAGGCGTGATTCACTCTGGCCGTGACGACCTGAACCAGTACAAAGCTGGCTTCGCTATCGACACTGACAAGCGCACTGTTGACGACGCTCTGAACGGTTCTGACATCTTCCTCGGTCTGTCTGGTCCTAACATGGTGACTGGTGAGCAGATCAAGACGATGGCGGCTAACCCAATCATCTTCGCTTGTGCGAACCCTGTCCCAGAAATTATGCCTGAAGAAGTAGCAGCAGCACGTGACGACGCCATCATGGCGACGGGTCGTTCTGACTTCCCGAACCAGGTAAACAACGTACTTGGCTTCCCATTCATCTTCCGTGGTGCTCTGGACGTACGTGCTCGTCGCATCAACGAAGAAATGAAGCTGGCTGCTGCTAAAGCGCTGGCGGGTCTGGCGAAAGAGCCAGTGACTCAGGAAGTTCTGGATGCATACGGTCTGGATTCTCTGGAATTCGGCCCTGAGTACATCATCCCTAAAGCGGTTGATAGCCGTCTGCTGGGTGTTGTGTCGACTGCAGTTGCACAGGCTGCGATTGATACTGGTGCGGCTGATGGCCCACTGCCAGCAAACTACCCACTGAAGTCTATTTCAGACATCTGATCTGAATTTCAGTGAGTAATAAAAAGGCCGCTATTCGCGGCCTTTTTTGTGTCTGACTCCCGCCTGTTCAGCACAGCCGGGCAGGGGCTGGAATACTGTAGGAGCGCAACGCGAAGCTTGCGCGAGATAGACGTCATTCTGGTCGCGCGTATTTCTTATCCCAAATAAATCGCTACCAGATAGCAAATAAAAAGCCCGGCAGATTTCTCGGCCGGGCTTTTTTATTCAAACGTCGTTGCTATCAGCTCTTCTTAGGCTTGGCGCGCTTACGTTCGTTTTCGGTCAGCAGTTTCTTACGCAGACGGATGCTGGTAGGAGTCACCTCTACCAGTTCGTCGTCTTCGATGAATTCCAGTGCCTGCTCCAGGGTGTGTTTCACTGGTGGTGTCAGGTTGATCGCTTCATCGGTACCGGATGCACGGACGTTGGTCAGCTGCTTTGCTTTGGTTGGGTTAACCACGAGGTCATTATCACGGCTGTGCAGACCCACGATCATGCCTTCGTACACTTCAGTCGCTGGTGATACGAACAGACGACCACGTTCCTGCAGAGTGAAGAGGGCATAACCCAGAACCTTACCAGCAACCATAGAAACCAGTACGCCGTTGTGGCGGGTAGAGCCCAGACCGGTCTGAACCGGACCGTAATGGTCAAACACGTTGGTCAGGATGCCTGAACCGGACGTCATGGTCAGGAACTGGTTACGGAAACCGATCAGACCACGTGCTGGCATGATGAACTCAAGACGCGTACGGCCTTTGCCATCAGGAACCATGTTGGTCATTTCAGCGCGACGGTTGCCCATTTCTTCCATAATGGAACCCTGGTGCTCGTCTTCGATGTCGATAACAACCTGCTCGTATGGCTCCTGCAGCTCACCGTCGACTTCTTTCTGAACCACTTCCGGCTTACCGATGGCCATTTCGAAGCCTTCGCGACGCATGGTTTCAATCAGTACCGACAGGTGCAGTTCACCACGGCCAGAGACTTTGAATTTCTCCGGGCTGTCACCTTCTTCAACACGCAGAGCCACGTTGTGGATCAGTTCCTGTTCAAGACGGTCTTTAATATTACGCGAGGTAACGTACTTACCTTCTTTACCAGCAAATGGCGAGTCGTTCACCTGGAAGGTCATGCTTACGGTAGGCTCATCAACCGTCAGTGGCGGAAGAGCTTCAACATTGCCGACAGCACACAGGGTGTCAGAAATGTTCAGGCCGTCGATACCCGAGATACAAACGATGTCACCGGCCGCAGCTTCATTAACGTCGACACGGTTCAGGCCGTGGAAGCCTTTTACCTGCTGGATGCGACCTTTGCGGGTGTTGCCTTCCGCAGTGATCAGCTGGATGTCAGTACCCGGCTTCAGCTTACCGCGAGTGATGCGGCCAACACCGATAACGCCCACGAAGCTGTCGTAGTCGAGTGCAGAAACCTGCATCTGGAACGGGCCATCGAGCTCAACTTTTGGAGCTTCAACGTGGTCAACGATCATCTGGAACAGTGGCGTCATGTCGTCAGCCATGTTGTCAGGATCATCGCCAGCAATACCGTTCAGGGCGGAAGCGTAAATCACAGGGAAATCGAGCTGTTCTTCGGTCGCGCCGAGGCGGTCGAACAGGTCGAAGATTTCGTCCATTACCCAGTCAGGACGTGCACCCGGACGGTCAATTTTGTTGATAACAACGATAGGACGCAGGCCGCGCTCGAATGCTTTCTGAGTTACGAAACGGGTCTGAGGCATAGGGCCATCAACCGCGTCTACCAGCAGACACACTGAGTCAACCATCGACATAACACGTTCTACTTCGCCACCGAAGTCGGCGTGTCCAGGGGTGTCGACGATGTTAATACGGTAGTCGTTCCATTTAATGGCGGTGTTCTTCGCCAGAATGGTAATACCGCGTTCTTTCTCCTGATCGTTGGAGTCCATCACGCGCTCACCGCCCTGATTGCGGTCCAGAGTACCGGACTGCTCTAAGAGCTTGTCGACCAGAGTAGTTTTACCGTGGTCAACGTGGGCGATGATGGCGATGTTTCTGAGATTCTCAATCACAACAGTAGCCTTCAGAATTGTGAGCCCTGATGGCACTGCGTCAGCAGAGTCAGGAGCAGGTTAAAATTTGAGCGCGGAGTATACCTGAAACACATTACAGCTGGGATATTTCTTTCATGCCGTGTCGCAGGAATACACAAGAGGTTTCGGTACGCCAGAAGGCAGGATAAAAAAGGCGTGGATTTGCACCAAAGAGCATATACGGCAGGGGGGCTGTGAACATATACTGTGCGGGCCTGAAATCGCACACCGATGGAAGGAAATAATTGCATCAAAATAGTGCACATTGCCAGATGTGTGATTCATAGAGGTGCATTCAGAGTGTGCGACATTCCGGTCTAGCCCGTAAGTAGTGGGTTTGCAGTGATGTCCAAAATGGCACACTACTTGCTCTAACAGTGAGCATGGAATCCGGGGCGAGCCCCGAACTTAATAGAACCAGCATCTGGAGAAAGACAATGTCAGAGAACACTCTGAACCTGATCAAAGAGAATGAAGTGACGTGGGTAGACCTGCGCTTCACTGACACCAAGGGTAAAGAACAGCACGTTACTATTCCGGCTTCTTATGTTGACGAAGAATTCTTCGAAACTGGCCAGATGTTCGATGGTTCTTCTATTTCTGGTTGGAAGGGCATCAACGAATCTGACATGATCCTGATGCCAGATGACGAAACTGCGTACATGGATCCGTTCACTGAAGACGCTACTCTGATCCTGCGTTGTGACATCATCGAGCCTTCAACTATGCAAGGTTACGAGCGTGACCCACGTTCTGTTGCTAAGCGCGCTGAAGCTTACCTGCAGTCTACTGGTCTTGGTGACACTGCATTCTTCGGTCCAGAGCCAGAATTCTTCATCTTTGATGACGTAACCTGGGGCTCTGACATGCAGGGCAACTTCTACAAAATCAACTCTGACGAAGGCGCATGGGCAACTGCTTCTAAAGTAGAAGGCGGCAACCTGGGCCACCGTCCACGTGTTAAAGGCGGTTACTTCCCAGTACCACCAGTTGATAGCCTGCACGACATCCGTGCTGCTATGTGTAACACACTGATCGCAATCGGTCAGGACGTAGAAGTACACCACCACGAAGTGGCAAACGCTGGTCAGAACGAAATCGGCGTTAAGTTCAACACTCTGGTTAAGAAAGCTGACGAAGTTCAGATGCTGAAGTACGTTGTACACAACGTTGCAGCTGCTTACGGCAAAACTGCTACCTTCATGCCTAAGCCAGTTGTTGGCGATAACGGTTCTGGTATGCACGTACACCAGTCTTTCTGGAAAGACGGCGAAAACATGTTCGCTGGTGACGGCTATGCTGGCCTGTCTGAAACTGCCCTGTTCTACATCGGCGGTATCATCAAGCACGCTAAAGCACTGAACGCGTTTACCAACCCGTCTACTAACTCTTACAAGCGTCTGATCCCAGGCTTTGAAGCTCCAGTAATGCTGGCATACTCTGCCCGTAACCGCTCTGCTTCTATCCGTATCCCATACGTTGCAAGCCCTAAAGGTAAGCGTATTGAAGCTCGCTTCCCAGATCCAACGGCTAACCCATACCTGGCGTTCGCAGCTATGCTGATGGCTGGCCTGGACGGTGTTAAGAACAAGATCCACCCTGGCGATGCAGCTGACAAAGACCTGTACGACCTGCCAGCTGAAGAAGCTGCTCAGATTCCACAGGTTTGTGGCTCACTGCGTGAAGCTCTGGAAAGCCTCGAAGCTGATAAAGACTTCCTGACTGCTGGTGGCGTGTTCACCGAAGACATGATCGAAGCTTACATCGAGCTGAAGATGGAAGAAGTTCACCGTGTAGAACACACTACTCACCCAGTAGAGTTCGACATGTACTACTCTGTGTAATCTTCGGATTATCTGAGTTGAAAGAGGGTCGCTTCGGCGGCCCTTTTTTGTGCCTGTAGAAAATACGATTTCGCGGGTGTTTGTAGGAAATGAGATGGACCCGTCCCCCTTGTGCCATGATGAGATTGCACAAC
>CAJWBH010000017.1 GCA_913019975.1 Thalassolituus maritimus
GTTGTGCAATCTCATCATGGCACAAGGGGGACGGGTCCATCTCATTTCCTACAAAAAGGGGGCAGGCGTTGGGAGCACATAGCGCACGATATATCGATAGAGGAGACTCAGATCTCCGCAAAACTCTTCACAGCGTTATGCTCTGCATTCGCAGGAATATCATCCTCTCTCAGCAGCCATACCGTCTGCATTCCGGCTTCTCTGGCCGCATCCAGTTCTTCTTTGATGTCCGATAAAAACAGCACGTCCGCGGCATTTAAACCGGCGTGTGCTTTCTGCAGTTCGGCAAGAATATTCAGGTACGACTGAGTCTCGCGTTTGCCGCCCATCAGGGTATCAAAATGGCCTTTGAATAAAGGCAGCAGGTTGCCATCCTGTGAGTAGCCGAAGAAGAGTTCCTGGGCTTTTACTGAGCCTGAAGAGTACACATAGAGTGGCAGGCCGCTGTCGTGCCATTTTTTCAGGTATTCGGTGGCGTCCGGGTACATATGCGCTTGGTAGTCGCCATTCTCGTAGCCGGTTTTCCAGATCAGGCCTTGTAGGGCTTTGAGCGGGGTGGCTTTGCGGTCTTCGCTGATCCATTGCAGCAGTTTGGCGATGAGTGCGTCTGTATTGTCGGCGCTGATTTTGGCGCTGAGATTGTCACCGTCTTCTGCTGCGAGTTCTGCCGTTTGTTGCAGGGCGGTCTGAACTTTTTCGTCGTTAATATTTTCTTTTACGAACGCGGGCAGGTGGTTTGCCGCGTACGGGAAAAGTACATCTTTAACGAAGGAAATCGAAGACGTGGTGCCTTCGATATCGGTCAGGATCAGTTTGACGTTCTGCATAGCGGAATCAGTTTTCTAAACGGTTAAAGCGGTTGGCGATATCGCTGCCGGTGAAGTTCGCGACCCAGCCTTCTGGGTTGTTGAACAGGCGGATGGCGATAAAGTTCGGGTTCGGGCCCATGTCGAACCAATGGGTGGTGTTCGCGGGTACGCTGATAAGGTCGCCTTCGGTGCACAGCACTTCGTAGACTTTTTCGCCGATGTGCAGGGTGAACAGGCCTTCGCCGCCCACGAAGAAACGCACTTCGTCTTCGCTGTGGGTGTGTTCGCTCAGGAACTTCTGACGGAATTCGTTTTTCTGTGGGTGGTCGGCGCTGAGGCTCACCACGTCGACAGTCTGGTAGCCGTCTTCTTTCATCAGGCGGTCGATGTCTTTCTGGTAGGCCGCGATGACCTCTTCCTGTGGCGCACCCGGATCAAGTTCTGCGTCGGTTTCCCACTGTTCGTAACGCACACCAGCTTCTGCCAGTTTTGCGGCCATTTTTTCTTTGTTGTCGGTGGTGAACAACAGGTTGGTGACGTCGTGGTCTGTGTATACGCGGAGTACGCTCATAGTGGCCTCACGGTTGGCGTATTTTTAATAATTCGAGTTGGTAACCTAACAAGTGTTCGAGCGCCTCAAGGTGGCGGTAACACTCTGCCAGGTCTTTGCCCCAGGTATAAACCCCGTGGCCACGGATCAGGTAGGCATGTCCCTGACCGTGTTCCTGCATGTGCGTTTCTACCTGCGCAGACAGGCGGTCGATGTCCTGATCGTTAGGAAATATCGGGAAGGTCACTGTGCCTTCGTGGGTGGTTTCGCCAGCGAAGGCTTTCTGCAGTTCCCAGCCGGTGATGCTCAGGCTGTTTTCTTTCCAGATCTGCGACAGTAACACGACGGTCGGTGAGTGCGTATGCAGCACGGCGCCGATATTGCCATCGCGTCGATACAGTTGCGTGTGCAGGCCGGTTTCTGCTGATGGTTTACCTTCTGACAGCGGTTCGCCGTTCATGTTCACGGCAAGTATATCGGCCGGTGTCAGCTCGCCTTTGTGTTTGCCGGAGCTGGTCAGGGCACAGACGTCTTCGTTTAAACGTACGGAATAGTTTGAGCTGGTGGCGGGCGACCAGTTGTTACCGTAGAGAATGCGGCCGTATCGGCAGAGTTCTTCGGCGGCTTTCTGGAAGTCTGCCTTGTTGAATGCGGCTTTGTTGAATGCGGTCATCAGTTAATACCTGCCCAGTGCTCAGCTGTTGACCATAACGGCGATATTATCCACCGTTGGATTTTCGACAAAGCCTTTCTCGGTCACGATGGCGTCGATCAGTTCCGCAGGGGTGACATCGAACGATGGATTAATCGCTTCGCAGCCCTCAGGGGCGATTAGCTGGCCGTTAAGTGATGTCACTTCTGACATCGGGCGCTGTTCAATCGGGATGGCATTGCCGCTATCGAGTGTCAGGTCAAAGGTGGTGGTCGGTGCGGCAACCATGACTTTCATGCCGTGGTGTTTGGCTAAAACAGCCAGGCTGTAAGTACCGATTTTGTTGGCAACGTCGCCGTTGGCGGTGATGCGGTCAGCACCGACAATCACCCAGTCTGCACCGTTGGCACGGAATAGCTGTGCGGCTGCGCCGTCACACACCAATTTCACCGGAATATTATCCTGCATCAGCTCCCATGCGGTTAAGCGTGCGCCTTGCAGCCATGGGCGGGTTTCACCGGCGTATACCTGGGTGATTTTGCCATCGGCGTAGGCAGAACGGATGATGCCCAATGCGGTACCGTGGCCGCCAGTCGCCAGAGCGCCTGTGTTGCAGTGGGTATAAATGCGGCTGCCTTCTTTAATCAGCGAAGCGCCAAACTGCCCCATTGCCAGATTAGCGGCGATGTCTTCTTCGTGAATCTTTTTCGCTTCGGCGACCAGAGCGTGTGGATCTTCCGTCCCCAAGCTGGCCATGCGCTCCAGTGCCCAGAAAAGGTTAACGGCGGTTGGGCGGGATTCTGCCAATACTTTATAAGCTTCGCCAAGATCACGGCCGTTTAAAGCATCCAGTGCGTAACCGTAGGCGGCGGTGATACCGATGGCAGGCGCGCCACGCACGACCATGTCACGGATGGCATCAGCAACATCATTGGCGGTGGTGTATTCATGCACTGTGTGAGTGTGCGGCAGTACGCGCTGATCTAAAAGATGCAGCGATTGGCCGCGCCATTCGATGGCATGAAACGATGATGAATGCGCTGTCATAGGTAACACCAGACTGAGGAGTTAAAGCGCCGCATTTTACACCTCTTCACCTCGACTTGTCGTGCGTACCGGTGAGTATCACCCTGCTATACGGCACTCCACACACGCAGCAAGTACGTCCTTGTATGCTCAGCTCCCACATCCATGTGGGAGATGGTGTGTCGCTGCCGCATACCGGGCTCAATTACTGCTGCAGAGTTAACGATGGGGTGATGGGAAGTAGTGAGCGGCCATTGCTGGCATGGGCGCCGGCAATAAAATCATTGCGGAGGTAACAACAGCGCCAGAATGTCTGTTTGCAGCCTTTGCCAGCAGGGATGCTGGCACAGAGTTTACAGGGATGTATTTACAACGTGCTGCACTCAGACATTCTGGGGGTGTTCCGGGTTACAGAAGCTTCTGCATGCGATGGAAGGCGTTAATCAGGCCGTTGGTCGAGCCGTCGAAACCGTCCGGTGCGCTCTGTGATTCCAGAGCATCGAGTACTTTGTTGCCGAGCTTTTTGCCCAGCTCCACACCCCATTGGTCGAATGAGTTCACGTCCCAGAGCATGCCCTGTGCGGCAACTTTATGCTCGTAAAGCGCAATCAGTGCACCAACCACCTGAGGCGTCGATTTCGGGAAGTACAGAGTGTTAGACGGGCGGTTACCCGGAATCACTTTATGTGGCGCCAGCACCATGGCTTCGGCTTTGCTCATGCCTGAGGCAACCAACTCTTCTATGGCTTCGTCTTCTGATTTACCCTGCAGCAGCGCCTGGCTCTGTGACAGGCAGTTAGATACCAGCATCGCATGGAAGTTATCAATCGGGTTGTGACTGTTCATCGGCATGATGAAGTCACACGGTGAGAAGTGCGTGCCCTGGTGCAATAGCTGGTGGAACGCGTGCTGACCATTGGTCCCTACGCCGCCCCAGATAACCGGGCCGGTGTTGTAATTCACTTTGCTGCCATCAATGGTCACGCTTTTGCCGTTACTTTCCATATCAAGCTGCTGCAGGTGCGCAGGCAGTGAGCGCAGGTAGTGATCGTACGGCAGGATGGCGTGTGAGTTCACACCAAAGAAGTTAACGTACCAGACACCCAGCAAGGCCATGATGACGGGCATATTGTGTTCGAGTGGTGCCGTGCGGAAATGCTCATCCATCAGGTAAGCACCGCGCAGCAGGTCGCGGAAGTTATCAATCCCGATGGCCAGCGCCAGTGGCAGGCCAATGGCCGACCAGAGCGAATAACGACCGCCTACCCAGTCCCACATCGGGAAGATGTTCTCTTCAGAAATACCAAAAGCAGTGGCTTTTTCGACGTTGGAAGACACCGCGGTGAAGTGCTTGCACAGGTCGCCTTCGGTACCACCATTATCCAGGAACCACTGACGGCAGGCATTGGCGTTCTTCAGGGTTTCCTGAGTACCAAACGATTTCGACTGGATAATAAAGAGGGTGGTCGCCGGGTCGAGTCGCTTCAGAATCTCAGTAATGTGCGAGCCGTCAATGTTGGCAAGGTAGTGAATGTTCAGGCGGCTGTCCCAGTAGGGCTTGAGAGCGCTGGAGGCCAGTTTCGGGCCGAGGAACGAACCACCGATACCGATGGATACCACGTCAGTAAAAGGCTTGTTGGTGTAGCCGCGCCATTGGTTACGACGGATCTTCCAGCAGAACTCTTCCATGCGATGAACCGTCTCGCGGATCTCTGGCATGATGTTTTCGCCGTCGACCATGATGTCTCGGTCGCCGAAGTTACGCAGAGCGGTGTGCAGTGCCGGACGGTTTTCGCTGCGGTTAATGGTTTCGCCATTGAACATGGCTCCGATTTTCGCTGGCAGGTCCTGCTCACGGGCAAGGCTGAGCAGCAGAGACATAGTGTCTTCGGTGATGCGGTTTTTGGAGTAGTCGAGGGTAAGGCCTGCCGCTTCAAGCTGGAAGGTGTCAAAGCGGTTGGGGTCTTCGTTAAACCAGTCACGCATGTGGTGATCACTGATGCGGCTGTAGTGTTCCTGAAGGTCTTTCCACGCTGCTGACTGCGTCAGGCTTCCTGTGTATCCCATTGGTTTTCCTGCACTTTTTCCGTAACTAATGAATTGAGTATACGGTGTGGGTAATCAACGGGCAAAAAAAGACCGCCCGGAGGCGGCCTTTGTGGTCAGTTTGACAGTGATCGTGTGATCAGGCCACCTGAACCGGAATGTCGAAGCTGGTGTGGCTGACAGTGTTGTCTTCGTTCATGTACACCATCTTTGGCTTAAAGGTTGCCAGTTCTTCTTCGCTGTAGTTGCCATAAGCGCAGATGATGATGCGGTCGCCAACACTGGCGTGGTGCGCAGCTGCACCGTTTACAGAGATAATGCCTGAGTCGTCTTCGCCACGAATGATATAGGTGGTGAAGCGCTGGCCGTTATCAATGTTGTAGATCTGGATTTGTTCAAACTCACGCATGCCCGTTAGTTCGAGCAGCTTGCCGTCAATGGCACAAGAGCCTTCATAATTCAGCACAGAGTGAGTCACACGTGCCTGGTGAAGCTTGGCTTTCAGCATGATGGTTTGCATGGGTAAACCCTTCAAGTTCTCTGTTCGGACAATCCAAATCCGCGTTTTTGGCGGCTGTCTGAACTGTTCATTTTCTGGCCTATAGGCGTAAGGCGCGGAAGTATGCCCTAAACAATCCCGCGATTCAACGTTACGACCAGATTATCAATAAGGCGCGCATTGCCTAAAAATGCTGCCCCCAGAATGACCACCTCGGCAACCCCTGATGCCGCTGGGCTCAGGTCTGTGGCAGATCTTACTTCAACATAGTCTGGGCGGAATCCGCGCTCTTCAAGGCGAAGACTAGCTGCGCTCAGGCTATTTTCCAGCGACTCACCAGCGTTCAGCGCGTCGGCAATTTCGTTCAGTGTCTTGTAGAGTCCGGTGGCAAGCTGGCGCTCTTCGTCCGTCAGGTAGCCGTTGCGTGAACTCAGGGCCAGTCCGTCTTCTGCGCGGGCAGTCGGGACGGTGACTACCTCCACCGGGATACACAGGTCGTTGACCATTTTCTTGATCACAGCGACCTGCTGGAAGTCTTTTTCACCAAAGAAGGCGGCGTCGGGCAGGACCTGATTAAACAGCTTGGTTACGACAGTAGAAACGCCGTCGAAGTGCCCTGGGCGGCTGCCACCGCACAGGCCTTCAGAGACCACTGGCACGTGGACAATGCTTTGCTCGTCCTGGCCATTCGGATACATCTCGTCGACGTCCGGTGCGAACAGCAGGTCACAGTCGGCCGCAGCGAGCTTTTCCTGATCCTGTGGCAGGGTGCGTGGATAGCGTTGCAGGTCGGTTTTGTCGTTAAACTGGAGCGGGTTCACGAAGATGCTGCTGACGACGTAATCGGTCTCAGCGTTGGCGCGATCAACCAGGCTGATGTGGCCCGCGTGAAGGTTCCCCATCGTCGGTACGAAACCAATACGTTTTCCACTCATGCGAGCGTTGCGGACGTGCTCCCGCAGTTCGGCAATGGTATGGACAGTGATCATGCATCGAATCCATGTTCTGGGGCCGGGAAGCTGCCATCGCGGACTTCGTCAGCGTATGCTTTGATTGCTTCTGGCACAGTGCGGCCACCGGTCATGTAGTTTTTCACAAACTTCGGGATGTGCTGAGTATTGAGGCCCAGCATGTCGTAGCAGACCAGCACCTGAGCATCAGTGTCTGAACCCGCACCAATGCCGACGACAGGTACGTTAACCGCTTCTGTAATGCGCTTCGCCAGAGGGCTGGGAACACACTCAAGCAGGATAATATCGGCCCCGGCTTCGGCCAGAGCAATGGAGTGCGCGACCATGGCGTCGGCTTTCTCTTCTTCACGACCCTGAACACGATAACCGCCCATTTTGTTAACTGCCTGCGGCGTAAGGCCGAGGTGAGCGCATACTGGCACGCCCTGACGAGCCAGGCTTTCTACAAGTGGCACCAGCCACTCATCGCCTTCGACTTTAACCATGTGAGCACCGGCCTGCATGACAGCACGAGCGCTGTCTACGCCTGTTGCGATATCACCGTAGGTCATAAATGGCAGGTCGGTCATGATAAGTGCCTGGCGTTCAGCGCGGGCGTTACCACGTGCTACAGCAGCCGTGTGATAGACCATTTCTTCCAGTGTGACTGGAATCGTACTGGTCTGGCCCTGAATTACGTTACCGAGTGAATCACCAACCAGCAGAGCCTCAACACCTGCGTCGGCGGCCAATTGGGCGAAGGTGGCATCGTACGCGGTCAGTACAGAAAACTTCTGACCCTTGTCTTTCATGCTTTGTAACGTGCGGATGCTGATAGCGCTCATGCTGTTTATTCTCCGGTAATCCCGATACGCGGGTAATGGGCGTATGGTGCGGATTGTGGGTTATAAGTCAATAACGGGCGATTGCAGCTTGTGCAGATCGCCGTCAAATGCGGGCTGGATCTGACTGAGCCGTTGCCCGTCAGGTAGGGTGAGATCTGGCGCAATCTCCAGTAATGGAGTCACCACGAAAGAGCGGTTCGCCATTTCGTGGTGAGGAAGATTCAGGCGTTCTGAATTCAGTGTTTCATTGCCGTAAAGAAGGATATCGAGGTCGATGCAGCGTTCGCCCCAGTGGCGGTGTTTTATCCGGCCCTGGGTCTTTTCAATTGCCTGCAGGGCATCGAGGAGATCCAGAGGCGCCAGAATTGTCTCAAGCTCGGCGACCGCATTCACATAGTCGGGCTGATCTTCAGGGCCAAGCGGCGCGCTGCCATAAAGAGAAGAGCAGCGGATGAGCTGAGTCTCTGGCAGAGCTTTCAGTGTTCGCAGGGCGATATGAATCTGCTCGATGGGCCCGTCTATGTTGGCCCCAAGCCCGATATAAACCGTGGTCATTGGGGTCAGCTACGGTTGTTATTGCCGTTGCGACGACGACGCGGGCGACGGCGGCGTTGGCCATCATTGCGCTCGCCTGCGCCATCACTGCGTCTATCGTGTGAACGACTCGCCGCTGGTGGATGGTCTTTCTGGATTTCGGTCCAGAAATCACACAGCTCCTGCAGGTCTTCGCCGGACTGCTGACGTAGCAACAGGAAGTCGTAAGCGGCACGGAAGCGCGGATGCTGGGTCAGCTCGGCAGCTTTGCGGCTGCGCGTTTTCGGCAGGCGTAGCTGCATTTCCCAGATTTCACGCATCGGAATCGAGAAACGCTTCGGAATCGCGGTCGCTTTCACCTGTTCCTGAAGCACTTTGTCGGCGGCTTTCTGTAGGGCAGGGTGGGGGGCCATGCCATCGTCTTCGTACTTCTGACGCACTTTATTCAGTTGCGGCCAGAGCAGTGCAGCCAGGAAGAAATACGGTGTTACCGACTTACCCGACTGAATACGGGCATCGGTGTTACGCATGGTGTTCTCGATCAGAGACACGGCGTAATCGTCTTCCTGCATGCGTTGTTCCGCAGACGGGAACAGAGGTTCGAACAGGTGATAGTCACGAAGCATGCGCACAGTATCCAGTGCGTTGCCTGCCAGAATAAGTTTCAGAGACTCTTCGAACAGACGAGCAGCAGGGATCTGAGTCATCAGTGGTGCCATGTCGCGAATCGGCGCGGCCGTTTTCGCTTCGATGTCGAAGCCAAGTTTTACCGCAAAGCGGATGGCACGGAGCATGCGCACCGGGTCTTCCCGATAACGTGTTGCCGGGTCACCGATGAGGCGGATCTGCTTGGCTTTGAGGTCATCCCAACCGCCAGCGTAAGAATGCACACTGAAGTCATCGATGTTGTAGTAGAGGGCATTAATAGTGAAGTCGCGGCGCATCGCGTCTTCATCTTTGTTGCCGTAGACGTTATCGCGCAGGATCATGCCCTGATCGCCCTGGCGGGATACTTTATCCGAATGCTCTTCAGAGGGTGGCGCGCGGAATGTCGCGACTTCAATGACCTCGCGGCCAAACACCACATGAACCAACTTAAACCGACGACCAATCAGACGAGAGTTGCGGAACAGCGCATTAACCTGCTCTGGCGTCGCATCCGTCGACACATCGAAATCTTTAGGAGACAAACCCAGAAGGTTATCGCGGACACCTCCACCCACCAGATAGGCTCCATAGCCAGCTTTGCGCAGTCGATATAGCACCTTCAGCGCAGGCTCACTGATGTTTGTGCGGGAGATAGAATGCTCGTCGCGCGGAATCACACGTAGCTGTACATCGTCAGCATCGGCTTTCTGGCTGAACAGTTTTTTGACTCGGTTGATCAGGGTCACGATAGAAGTGGTTCTCTGGTTAATCTGCGAGCGAGTTTACAGCTAAGCCGGAGCGGACACAAAGTAAACAGTTGAGGCTGGCCCGGAGGGGTAGGTAACAGGCAAAGAAAAAGCCGCACTGCTTGGGGTCAGTGCGGCTTTCTGAGTCGGGTGGTGCCGGATGTTGTTATTGTTATGCCCAGCAACCATGTCGACAGATGTTTTGAATGGGCATCCCCTGCCTCATTTTTTATTGTTGTTGTCGGCGCTCAATGCGCATTCAAAACATTTGTCACCGAGGCCTTTGTTATTTTTATTGTTGGCCCTTCTTCTCTACCCGATCCCGTTGGAAGCACTTTGTTATTTTTATTGGTGCGCTTCGTTCTGAGATCTTGCTGAGGCGTCGCATTTGTTATTTTTATAGTTTGCGTTGCTCTCTGATGAATATAAAGCGAATGGTGTGCCAACTTTTAAAAACCTATATATATCAATAGCTTATGTTTCATTGCCCCGGTTTTTGAGTTGTGCTGTGGGCCGAAGTGTTACGAAAGATTACGTATTGTGTAACCCACAGGTAACAAACTTCAGGAAACGTAACACTGAGTAAATGTTCAATCAGCCTTACGCCGGATGCCACTGAAGAGTAAACCGTCGAGAGGTTATGAAGAGGTCGAATCGGGTAGGGCGAATTTCAGGCAATAAAAAAGCCGCAGGTGCGGCTTCTTGGATTCTTTCTGCAGTCTTGTTTGGACGCCTCTGTTATTTTTATTGTTAGCGGCCCAACTGTCTTATTTTTCTCTGATCTTCCGTACTTCTTATTGTTTGTGAAGGGGTCCTTCACTGGGCTTGCTGATTATTTTTATTGTTTGCGTTTCAGCGGCAAGCCCGGCAGTCCGACTTTGTTATTTTTATTTGTGTCGTCCTGCTGTACGTAAATTAATGCCAAGACCGTGCCAGTTTTTAAAAGTCTTTATTTTTCAATGGTTTATGGTTTTTGTTGGCGGGCATTAGGCGCATTTTTACAGAAAGTGTTACGTAACATTACGCTGACATATGTCTATTGGTAACAGTTGGGCGAGTGGGGTAACACTTTAGTCGAAGTGTTTTGCCTGGGGTAACAAAGACGTTACCGATCGGGAATGATTGCTGAGCTAGTACTGATGCCTGACGAGCAGGCAATAAAAAAGCCGCTCAGGCGGCTCTTCAGGGGCGTTATTCTTATTATTCTGTGCTGCCACAGGTGTCATCGTCGTTTTGAATAGGCAGAGCTTCTGTTTTTATTCTTATTCTGTCTCTGCTCATTCGAAACTAACAATGGTGGCCATTGTCGTTTTTGTTATGAGGTTGGGAATTGCCGGCGCTTTATTATTTTTATTAGTGCGCCTCCCGCTTACCGGCAGTGTCTCTTTGTTATTTTTATTCATGGACACCAGCTCAGTACTGTCTATAAAGCCAAACCCGTGCCAATTATTAAAAAATCAATAAAAACAACAACTTATGAAAATACACCTGTCTATAATTATAGACAGTTAGACTAAAGTGTTACGAACTGTGAGCCATTAGGTAACAGTTTTGATACCTGAGTAACACTCTGTAACTGGATTCGTTACATGCGTAACAGAAAGGATGGAGGGCTGTCCTGAAAGGAATGTGTAACAGTGGGGGTAACAAAAGGAGTGGCCGAGATGGAATCAGCGGCCACCTTTTTTGCGTGGAATGCCAAGGCGCTGGCGACGTTCCCACAGCGATTTACGTGAAATTCCCAGCTTTTTAGCCAGTTCGGTCTCGGTCATGGACGCTTCGTTCTCGAGTACGAAGTGCACAAAGTAATCGTCCAATGACAGATCACCCTGCTGCTCGTCGTTCTGGTCCGTAGGCTGGTATGGGTTGTCTTCGACCAGGCTGTTACGCATGGAGTCACTGATGTAACGATCAGGGCTGACTTCGATGCCCAGCAGGTCAGGTTCAACCTCATCAGACTCAGCGAGGATGACAGAGCGCTCAACAGCGTTCTCCAGCTCGCGCACATTGCCGGGCCAGTGGTAATCACGAATCGCTTTCAACGAGGCATCGTTAAAGCACATCGGCGCCTGAGCCATTTTCTCACAGGCGCGTGCCAACATAGCGGTGGCAATTTCAATGACATCTTCACCGCGGTCACGCAGAGGCGGCAGGTGCAGTTCCATTACGTTGAGGCGGTAATACAGATCTTCCCGGAATTCGCCCTGTGAGGAGAGTTCTTTCAGGTTGCGGTGTGTCGCAGCGACGAGGCGTACATTAACCTTCTGGCTTTGCACTGAACCGACGCGGCGGATCTCACCTTCCTGCAGAACGCGCAACAGTCGCGCCTGAGCTTCAAGAGGAAGCTCACCGATCTCATCCAGAAACAGGGTGCCGCCATCAGCAGCTTCCACCAGGCCTTGGCGTTGAGCGGTCGCACCGGTAAATGCGCCTTTCTCATGGCCGAACAGTTCGGACTCAATAAGGGTTTCAGGAATCGCCGCGCAGTTTACGGAGATCAACGGCTTGTCAGCGCGTCGGCTCTGATTGTGGATCGCCTTCGCGACCAGCTCTTTACCAGTTCCTGATTCGCCCTGAATAAGCACAGTGGCATCAGTCGGAGCGACTTTCGCAATTTTTCGGAACAACAGCTGCATTGGCTCGCAGCTGCCGATAATCCCGGTCTCAGAGGAAGGCACTGGTTCTGGCAGGTCTTCGTGGGTGTCGGTAGCGGTGTCGTCGGTATCTGTGCGCATCGCCAGGATACGCTCGACCGCCTGAATCATTTCGTCGTGATCAAAGGGTTTGGCAATGTAATCAACCGCGCCGAGCTTCATGGCATCGACGGCAGAACGCAGGCTGGCGTAGCTGGTCATGATAAGAACCGGCACTTTACCTGCGAGCTCAATAAGGTCAGTGCCATGGCCACCAGGCAGTCTCAGGTCGCTGATGATCATGTCATAGCTGGTCAGGTCGAGCGCTTTGGCGGCATCGACAGAGTCTGCTTCAGTCACTTCATGATTATGGCGAGTTAACAGGCGACGCACCGCGTTGCGGATAATAGCTTCGTCTTCTACGACCAGAATATGACTCATGAATGGTGATCCGTTAACTCAGGTTGTTCACAACGTGGAAGACTGACTGTAACACAGGTTCCGCGTCCGCTGGCCAATGGGCTGTCGATTGCGATGTGACCGTAGTGCTCTTCAATGATGCTGTAGACCAGTGATAGTCCCAGTCCTGTCCCTTTACCCACGTCTTTGGTGGTAAAAAATGGCTCAAATATATGATCGAGCGTTTCCGCCGGAATGCCGTGTCCGTCATCGATCACGCGGATTCTGACCTGCTGTTCATCCATATCGCCCTGAACCCAGATGGTGCCGCCGGCTTCGGAGGCATCGCGCGCGTTACCCAGCAGGTTTACAAACACCTGCACCAGACGCTGAGCATCTCCCATAGTCATCAGTTCGGGCGGGCAGTCGTTAATAAAATTGATGTCCTGACTGCGTTTACTCAGCTTAAGAAGCTGGATGGCCTCGTTAATACAGTAGGTGGCGTCGACCGGCTCGTGTTCTGTGCTGTGATGACCGGCATGAGAGAAGTTCATCAGTGATTGCACGATTCGGGTAACACGCTTGGTCTGTTCCTGAATCTGGTCGGCCATTTCCAGTAATTCCGGGTTGTCGGTCTCGTAACGCATGCTTTGCGCCAGACAGTCGATCCCCGTGATTGGGTTGCCAATTTCGTGGGCGACGCCGGCAGCAAGACGACCGATCGACGCAAGGCGCTCACTGTGCATCAGTTCTTCTTCAAGGAGCTGAGTTTCCGTCTGGTCCTCAAGCAGAATAACGGTACCGCCGGGCTGGCTGCCGCTGGGTTGCAGTACGGCTTTGTGCATACCAAACCAGCGTGGACGACCGGCACTGTCGACCCGGTGCTTGTGTTTGTGCATGGCGTGGCTGGTCAGGAAGTCGGTCAGCATCGGGCCCCAGGGAGAAGGCAGGCGACTGACGTGCGAGCCCGTCACTTCACGGGATTCGGTACCCGTCAGTTGCGACATGACCTGATTCCACATCAATACTTCGCCATCCGGAGCGAGTGAGCATACCCCCATAGGAAGGCGCTCAAGTGTCTGGCGGTGATAACGTCGCAGGTTATCGAGTTCGCTGGCAAGACCGCCCAGGCGGCTGTGGAAACCTTCAAGGCGCTGCTCCAGCTGGAAGATGTCTTCGGTCAGCTCAACGTCTTTCTGGAAGGGCAGGTAGCGGTTCACCAGATCGTGAGCAACCGTCGGGCCCATCAGACCTGAGAGGTTGGCCTCCAGTCGGGCGCGCAGGCGGCGCAGAGCGTAGGGTCTGTCTTCGTAGGACGGAAGCTCAAGATCATCTAACGCCTGATAGACTTCGCGTTCTGCGACGTAGCGTCCCAATGACGGTGTTAACGCATTGATGACTTCATTGGTGTTTACCGCTTGCAGAGGCAGACGCGATGGGCGTGACACGTTATCAATCGAGCAGGCATCCGCTGCTGATTGCTCTTCGGCGCTGCGTTTGGTGCTCAGGCTGATAATGACAAACAGCAGGAAATTGATACCAATCGCAGTAATGGCCGACAAGTGCCAGTTGCCTTCATCGGTCGGCGGTAAGAAGAACGGAATTTCCCAGCCCAGTGCCAGCTCACAGAACGGAAGTAAAAGACCATAGATCCAGGTGACGGTGCCGACGACCAGACCAACGATAAAACCTTTGCGGTTGGACTGAGGCCAGTACAGTAAGCCAAGAATACCAGGCAGGAATTGCGAGCAGGCAACGAACCCGAGAATGCCCAGCTGACTGAGGTCGAGATCAGAGCCGACGATGCGGTAGAAGCCATACGCCAGTAACAGGATTACCCCAATCAGTGAGCGGCGCATCCACAGCAACCAACGATAGAAATCGTAGCGTGGTGCAGGCTTATAAACCGGGAGCACCAGATGGTTGAGGAACATAGCCGCGGTCGACAGGGTGGTAACAATGATGATGCCAGACGCAGCCGCCAGGCCGCCGACAAAAATCATCACAGTCAGAAATTCAGATTCCAGCGCCAGGCCAATGCCCAGTGCAAAGTAGGATGGGTCACTGTCGACGTTCAGATAGTAGCCAGCCCACAGAATAGGTGGCACCGACAGGCTCATGATCAGCAGAAAGAGTGGAAAGCCCCAGCTCGCATGTTTCAGTGCGCTCGGGTTGGTATTCTCGGTGAAGGCCATATGGAACATGTGCGGCATCGCCACCGCAGCCGCAAAGAACATCAGCAGCAGGGTTCGCCATGGGCCATCCTGAAGTCTTACCTGTTCGCGTGCGAGCTGGGCCTGATTGTCTGATAACCACTGTTCCAGACCGCCGACCTCAGGGAATACGCCAAACAGAACCACGCCGCCCAGGACAAGAATGGCGACCAGCTTAAGAACGGATTCAAAGGCAATGGCGAACACCAGCCCTTCGTGTTTCTCACGTGGAGACACATGGCGCGCACCAAACAGAATGGCGAACAGGATCATGATCAGACAGTAGGCCAGCGCCAGATTCTCAACCGGCCATTCGCGGTTCAGCAGGTAGAGTGTGTCGCCAATGGCGGTGATCTGCAGCGTCAGCATCGGAATCACAACCGCCAGCATGATCAGGGACACCGTGATCCCAGCCCATCGCGACCGGTAACGGAAGGCGAGTAAGTCAGCCAGAGAGCTTAGTTGATAGGTCCGGGTGATCTGTAGAATCGGTTTCAGCAGAATCGGGGACATGACAAAGGCCCCGGAAATACCCATGTAGTAGGCGAGGAAGCCATAACCGTATTGGTTAGCCAGACCGACAGAGCCGTAAAACGCCCAGGCGCTGGCGTAGACACCCAAAGACAGCACATACACCAGAGGGTGGCGTACCCAGGCGCGGGGTAGCCAGTTGCGCTCGACGGCATAGGCCGCGAGAAAGAGAGAAAACAGATAGCCAACGCCGAGGAGCGCCAGCTGACCAAGGCTAAACGTCATCGTTGTCCTTCTGCTTGCTGTTAAACCAGATGTAGAGAGCAATCAGAAGCGCCCAGATACCGAATGGACGATACCAGGCGGCACGGTCGTCGAGCCACCAGTCCATCATGACTGGAGAAATAAGATAGATGCCAACCAGCATCAGCAGACTGAGGCGATAATCGTACATTTAGCGCTCTGGGTGTTTGGTTGCCCAGAGGTTATCACACCAGACGCTGATTATGTGCGTTGAAATGGCCCGGGCGCAGGCATAGATTGCTCGCCTTTCAAGGGCGCGGGGTTCCAGTGACTGACAGCCCAGTTTAAGAGCTCGTCCGCTGGCGCGCCAAGCAGGGTTTGTGGTGGTGACTGGCGCAACCAGTTCAGGGCCTGCCAGAGAGTTTCATTGATGCGTTGATCCGAGAGCGGCAGAGCCAGGTTCTGTTTACTCAACTTCTGGCCATTCTGTTCGACCGCCACTGGAATATGACTGTACTGCGGGACACTGAGAGACAATGCCTGTTGCAGCAGATATTGACGAACGGTGGAGTCGATCAGGTCGATACCGCGAACGACATGAGTGATTTCCTGTGCGGCGTCATCGACGACGACGGCAAGCTGATAAGACCAGAAGCCGTCGCGGCGACGAATAACAAAATCACCGATTTCATCAGCGAGGTCATAGCGGTGATCAGGCTGCAGGCCATCGTGCAGAGTAGTAACTCCGCCGGGGCAGAGGAAACGCCAGGCGAAATCATGATCGGCGGGTGCTGGACAGACGCCCAGATGAAGTTCTCCACCAAGCTGCTTACGGGAACAGGCACAGGGAAAGGCATCGCCCTGATCACGTAGTTTATCCAGTGCCGCCTGATAGAGTTCACCACGCTGGCTCTGATAAACAATGTCACCATCCCAGTGAAGACCATAAGCATCAAGAATCCGTAGAATCTCAGAGGCTGCTGTCGGGTCTTCGCGGGGAGGGTCGAGATCTTCGATGCGGACCAACCACTGTCCATGACAGTGTCGTGCATCCAGATAGCTGGCGAGTGCGGCCAGCAGAGAGCCAAAATGAAGAGGCCCGGTCGGGGAGGGAGCAAAACGCCCGATGTAATCAGTCATAGATGTGTTCCGGCAGGCAGTTTATTGCGCTGCCCACCGGTCACTGAACTAAAGCGTCGGAGCTTATACGCCGAGTTGCTTTTCCTTGATCTCTGCAAGGGTCTTGCAGTCGATGCACAGGTCAGCAGTTGGGCGGGCTTCAAGACGACGGATACCGATCTCAACGCCACAGGCTTCGCAGTAGCCGTAGTCGTCCTTATCTATCAGATCGATGGTTTTCTCGATTTTCTTAAGTAGTTTCCGCTCGCGATCACGGGTACGCAGTTCAAGGTTGAACTCTTCTTCCTGGCTGGCACGATCATTCGGATCAGCGTAGTTGTTGAGTTCGGTCTGCATGTGCTCTTTTGTGCGGTCAACTTCTTCCATCAGCTCCTGGCGCCAGTTGCCGAGGATTTTGCGGAAGTGATCCTGTTGCGCTTCATTCATATACTCCTCGCCTTCTTTCAGGTCGTATGGAGTAAAGTCAGACAGGGCAAATTCTTTTTTCTCTTGCGGCATTTCTCTTGTGCCTCACCTGTTCAAATAATAGTCACGCATCAGCGCTTTTCTGAGCAATGCATCAGATGCGCAAAAAATACAAGGCCGGGAAACTATCAGATAACATCGCCAGCGCCAATACTTTTATGTGTTCATTTGTGAGTTCATATCCTGCTGTGCTAACACCTAATCTGGCACAATAGCCCATAAATCTTCAAAAATTTGAGAACTATGTCATCAACTTCGAAAAGAAGTGGCGAAATTAAGCCGTTTCAGGTCATGGCTATTCTGGCAGAAGCGCAGGCTCTGCAGGCCGCAGGACATGACATTATCCACCTTGAGGTCGGTGAACCAGATTTCACGACGCCGGAGCCTGTAACCGAAGCAGGTATTGCTGCCTTAAGAGCAGGAAAAACGGGATATACACCGGCACTTGGCCTGCCTGAGCTACGCGAAAAAATCGCGCACTATTACCAATCGCGGTTTGGCGTTACCGTGCCAGCATCCCGTGTGGTACTGACGCCCGGTGCGTCGGGGGCGTTGCTGCTACTGACGGCTGCGCGGTTGAACCCGGGTGATCAACTGATGCTGGCTGATCCGGGATACCCGTGTAACCGACATTTCGCGCGCGTGTTTGAGGCCCATGGGCAACTGATTCCGGCTGGTCCCGAGCAGAAGTATCAACTGACGTCCGACGATGTTGAACGGCATTGGCAGCCATCGACTCGCGCCGCGCTGGTGGCCAGCCCGGCAAATCCGACGGGCACCGTTCTGTCTCTGGATGAATTGTCACAGTTATCACAGGCCGTCGCTAAGCAGGGCGGTGAGCTTTGGGTTGATGAGATTTATCAGGGGCTGAATTTCGGAGCCGGTGAAGGCGGCGGAGCCGAAACCGTATTATCTGTCGCCGACGACGCTGTCGTGCTGAACAGCTTTTCCAAATTTTTCGGCATGACGGGCTGGCGCCTCGGCTGGGCTGTCGTACCTGAATCACTGGTTCCTGTGCTGGATACTCTCGCACAGAATCTGTTTCTGGCGCCACCTACACCGGCGCAATACGCTGCGTTAGCCGCTTTTTCTCCCGAGGTCATGGCGACATTAGAAGAGCGCCGTCAGATACTGCACGAGCGCCGCGATTATCTGCTGAGTGTATTGCCTGAGCTTGGTTTCAAGGTGCCAGTGGTCCCGGAAGGAGCATTCTACGTCTATGCGGATGCCAGTCGTTTTACCGATGACAGTCTGGCCTTCTGTGCGCGGCTTCTGCGTGAAACGGGGGTTGCCATCACGCCGGGCGTGGACTTTGGCGAGCATCGTGCTGGCGAGCATGTGCGCTTCGCTTTCACGACCCGTATTGAGCGCTTACAGGAAGCGATAGGGCGCCTTGCTGATTGGTTGCCAGAATACGTTGCTGAACAGGGTGGTCGATAATGCAGTACGAATTACCTCTGATCGAAGGCACTCTGATTAAGCGTTATAAGCGCTTTCTTGCCGATATCCGTTTGCAGGACGGCTCCGAGATTACAGTGCATTGCCCGAACACAGGTTCGATGAAACGCTGCGCTGAGCCGGGGAGTAAAGTCTGGATTTCGGACAGTGCGAACCCGAAGCGCAAATACCGCTATACCTGGGAATGGGTCGAAGTGGATGGAAAGTACCGTGTTTGCGTGAACACCTCCCGTCCTAATCAGATCATTGGTGAGGCACTCGAGGCCAGAGCGATAGAAAGCCTTACTGATTATGAATCACTGCAGCGGGAGCCCAAAGTCGAGGATGGCCGCCTCGACTTCTGCCAGGTGTTTGAAGACGGTCGCCGGTGCTGGATTGAAGTAAAAAGTGTCACTCTGCTCGAAGAAGACAATGGCCTTGGTTGCTTTCCGGACGCAGTAACCGACCGCGGACGTAAGCACTTGCTTCGTCTACAGGCCCTGAAAGAAGAGGGGGACCGGGCGGTACTTCTGTTTTGTGTGCCTCACGAAGGTATTCATGAAGTGACCGTGGCAGAGCATATCGACCCCAGGTACGCTGAGGCGTTACGTGCGGTGGTGGCTTCGGGGGTTGAAGTGATGGCGGCGAAGGTCAGCTTCGCCGACGATGATTCAGGACTTGAGGTCAGTGGCGTATTGCCGGTAGTGCTCTGACAGTACTTTGAGAGCAATTTGAGAGCACTCTGATGTATTTCAGGTTACTGGTCAGAGTTCTACCCAGATATCGTCATCGCGTACTTCGCAAGGGAGTGGCGTGAGCGACTGGCCGGTGCAGGGGCCGGATACACAGTAACCGCTTTCGATCAGAAACAGTGCGCCGTGCATGGCGCACTGAATCAGCCTGCCATCCGAATCCAGAAACTGATCTGGCATCCATTCAAGGTTTACGCCCAGATGCGGGCAATGATTACGGTAGGCGTAAAGAGTGCCTTGTTGGCGGACAATAAAAAAGGAATGTTCGTCGAGTTCGAATCCACGGGACTGACCTTCTTGCAGGTCGGAATCTTTGCAGATGGCTGGCACAGTGCGTCCTGTTACTTCGTTTGATCGTAAGAAAAGCCGGAGGGCTATTCTAGCAAGGCGATCTGACAAGCGGGCAAAAAAACGCCCCTCGACTCTTCGTGAAAAGATAGAGGGGCAAAGCAACCGTGATTAGCCTGGCCTCTCGGCCAGTGATGAGAGAGATCATCATTCAGACCATGTCAGAATGCTGAACATCGCTGGTGATGAGCCAGCGACAGGATTCATACTAGGGCAGGCTCTAAATGCAGTCAATAATAATTATCATTTAGTTTTGTAAAGAGTGTGTCAAAGGCGTTCTCTCTGACCAGAGAGCGCATTTCAGTGCTGCTCAAGTACCTGCTGGTTCATCATATTGATGCGTCGTGCCAGGTTTTCAATCAGGTTAACCGCAGCCTGAGGTTGTGCTTCGATCAATACGGTAAAGTCCTGCTGCGGCACTGCCATCACAGTACATGCCGTTGAGGCGATGATGGACGCCGAACGCTTTTCGCCAGTAAACACTGCCATTGCACCAAAGACTTCATCTTCACCCAGTTCGCCGACAGAGACTCCGTCCACGATCACATCAGCATTGCCACTGATGATGGTATACACCATGTCGGCGTCGTCGCCTTGTTGAATAATGATGTCGCCCGCTGAAAAATTCAGGAATCCGGCCGCAGGTTTGAGCTGCTCTTTCGACAGAGCGCCGAGGCGTTCTGTCAGTAGCGAATTGAGGGTGACCAGGTAATGGCTCCAGCAGTGCTGGCGGCGCTTATCGTTGTAGATATGAAGCAGAAAATCATCGCGATTGACGGGTTGTAGTTCGACATAGCCATCGGTCATGAGTGTTGGTGATGGCAGGTGGAACGACTGACTGATTCCGATCAGGTCGCCTTCTTCACAGGAGAACAGGGTATTTTCGTTGCTGCAGATATTGATGATGCCATCTTTGACAAGGAACAGGGTGTCTTCGTCAAAGTGCTCGTAGAGGTCATCCACTGATTCAAAAGTGACAGTATTCTGAGTGTGAGCGAAACCTTGTAGCATCTCTCTTGCGAGTTGCTGCAGCCGGGGGGAGTTCGCTTCAAATCCTGTCGCGGGTTCAGTTCCATTCTGATACATGGTGCCTCTCTTGCTTCTGTGAGCAATTCGTTGATGACACTACTTTACCCGATTCGGCTGAGATGTAAGCAGCCTCAGTCGCTCAGTGATAACTGAGTCACATATTGCTCGTGTGGCGCAAACGTGTCCCCATTGTCACTGATAAGCGGATCTCTTCGGCGCTCAGTTCGGGCGGGAAATAGCAACCGCTGATTTTTGCATCCGCCAGACTCGCGCCTCCGAGTTGGCAGCCCCGGAAGTCTATACCACGCAGATCCGAACCGCGGAAATACGTATCTGTGAGGTCCATACCGGATACGTTGAGCTTACGAAGATCCAGACCTCGAAGATCACACCCGGTAAGATCACAGGACTGCCCGGACTCGCGCGCCTGATTAAAGCCCTCGACGTTATCGTCGCGCAGCATCAAATACATCGGGTCCTGACTGATTTGAGGTGTGGTCATGCAGTGACTCCTGAAATACACTTTGATGCTCTCAGTATAGGCACTGGTTCTGACATTGCTCTCCACACCGCTTCCCGCATTTCTTCTCAGCAGTCGCTGGCAGGATGAGGGCGATACAACACAACTGATTTTCTGGTGGGCGACTCCCCAAGGTGCCGTCCGTACCTGTATCGAACAGCCCTGCGTTTGCTTTATTCCGGCGAAACACAAGGGGCGTGCTCAAGAGGTCATATCGGCCCTTGGCTGGCCCATTACCTTGCGGGAAGTTAGCTTAAAGCTGTTCAGTCAGGAACCGGCCGTCGCCTGTTATCTTCCTTCTGCTTTCCTTTACCGCTGGCGCGATGTCCTGAGCGACCAGAAAATTCAGGTTTATGAGTTGGATATCCGCCCCACCGATCGGTATTTGATGGAGCGTTTTATTGCCGGGTCGGCTCAGATACATGGTGGGGAGTGGACGTCTTTCTCGCAATCTGCCACCTGGCACTCTGCGACCGGTGTGCAGCTTACTCCTGGTGATTATCGTCCGGAACTGCGTTACCTGTCGGTGGATATCGAAACTTCGTTCCCGCGCACGGATGAGCCTGACCGGCTGTTTTCTATTGCTTTTTATGCACCCGATTTCTCTCACGTTCTGATGATCAGTGACCAGAAAGGCGATAATTATGAAGCGGTTGCCGATGAGCCTGCTTTACTGACACGTTTTCTGGATGTCATCGCAGAGTATGATCCAGATGTACTGATCGGCTGGAATTTTATTCAGTTTGATATGGCGTTTCTTAAGCGTAAGTATGCCGAGCACGATATCCCGTTCGCCCTTGGTCGCGACGGCAGTCTGCTGGACTGGCGCCAGTCTGCACAGAACCCGGATCGTACTTTCCTGCATACGCCAGGGCGGGTGATCCTCGATGGAATAGAATGTCTGCGTACGGCAACCTGGCAGTTTGATAGCTTCGCGCTTGATGACGTTGCTGATCAGCTTCTGGGCGAAGGTAAGTTACTTCATGGCGAAGAGCGCGGTGGTGATATTGAGCGGCTGTTTGTTGAAAATAAGCAGGCGCTTGCGGCTTATAACCTGAAAGACTGTGAACTTGTCTGGCGTATTTTTGAGCACACGGATCTGTTCAGTTTTCTGGTTGAGCGCTCGCGTATGACGGGTCTGCTGATGGATCGCATGGGCGGCTCTGTTGCCGCTTTTGAATACATGTATCTGCCTCGCATGCACCGGGCTGGCTGGGTTGCGCCGAATATGGGGGACGGTTACAGCGCAGAAAAAAGCCCAGGCGGCTATGTTATGGACTCACAGCCGGGCTTGTTCAGGCATGTACTTGTGCTGGATTTTAAAAGTCTCTACCCCTCTATTATCCGGACATTCTGCATAGATCCGGTTGGTTTGATTACAGGGGAACATGCGCCGGCTGAAGAGGTTATTCCCGGATACTTTGGTGGCGTATTTCATCGGGATCAGCACATTCTTCCTGATTTAATCCGACATCTTGGTGAGCTCAGGGAGGAGGCAAAAAAGCACAATAACCAGCCGCTTTCTCAGGCGATCAAAATCATCATGGCTTCGTGTTATGGCGTGCTGGGGTCTGACGGATGCCGCTTTTACGACACGAGATTAGCGGCCTCAATCACCAAACGTGGTCATGACATTATTCAGCGAACAACGGCTTATATTGCTGAGAAAGGCTATCAGGTTATTTACGGCGATACTGACTCGGTTTTCGTTTGGCTGCGTCAGGACCTCGATGATCACGAGGCCGATAAGCTAGGGCATCAACTGGCTGAAGATATTAACCAGTGGCTTTCCATTGAACTGAAAAACGAATTCAGGCTCCAAAGCTATCTGGAACTCGAATACGAAACGCATTACCGACAGTTCTTTATGCCGTCCATCCGCGGTGCCGAAACTGGAAGTAAGAAGCGCTATGCTGGCATCAATGCGAGTGATGAACGATTAGTATTTAAAGGCTTAGAAGCGGTGCGGAGCGACTGGACACCGTTGGCTCGTGAGTTCCAGAAAGAGTTATACCGTCGGGTGTTCTGTGGCGAGCCATGGGGGCAGTGGCTAAAAGATCAGGTCGGTGAACTTTTTGATGGCAACGCAGATGACATGCTGATATATCGTAAGCGCTTGCGACGACCATTACCTCACTACCAGAAAAGCAGGCCGCCCCATGCGAAAGCCGCGGCGGTGATGGATCGTTGGCTGGAGACCCAGAAACGTCCCCCCAGATATCAGGACAGGGGAGGGTGGATCAGTTACGTCATGACAGTGAACGGGCCAGAGCCAGTAGAGGTGCAACAGTCGGCCATCGACTATGACCACTATCTGGAAAAACAACTTAAACCAGTAGCTGACTCTATCTTTCAGTTTACTGGCCATAATTTTGATCAGGAAGCCGGCCAGCAACACCGACTGTTCTGACCGGCAGAATAACGACAGGAAATACTATGATCAGATGTATGCTCGAAAGTAGCGACGGTTCTATCCGTACTGGTGGTTCTGAATTGCTGATTGAGTGGCAGCGTAACCGTGAGGGTAAGTTCTGGCTTGATATCCAGGAAGAAGATACGTCCGGTGAGCGCAAATTACTAGAGAACCTGGGTCTGCATACTCTGGCAGTACAGGATGCTCAGCGTGATCGTCACCCGCCTAAACTCGAAGAGTTCGATGATTTCACTTTTGTACTGTATCGGGGCATTGCCAGCTTTAACTCGGAGTTGGTGCATGACTCGCAGAACATCGCATTTTTTGTCGGTGAGAATTTCCTTGTTACCCGTCACCCAAAACCTGCGGTCAGTATTGAAAAATTGTTTTCTGAACAGGGCTCAAAGTTACTTAAGCAAGGCCCGGGGTTTCTTGCTCTGCGAATTATGCATACGTCGGCGGGGCTGTATCTTGATGCGTTGCTTGAGTTCGAAGAGCGCCTGAGCGATATCGAAGATGCTCTGCTAGACGACGGTAATGACGACCTGATGCGTGAGCTGGTGACCTACCGTACTCGCCTGGTAAAACTGCGGCGCTTGTTTAATTATCACCGCAATATTACCGATGAATTGCGCAGTGATGAGTATCTGGCCCTGAATTATAAAGACGACCCGATGGGGCACGCGATCACAGACCTTCACGATCGTTTTGACCGTCTCTATACGCTTGCGGAAATTTTCTACAGCATCAGCGGTGATTTAATTGATGGTTATATTTCTATTGCTTCACATCAGCTGAACCGTACGATGCAGGTGCTCACAGTCATTACTGCGATATTTGTGCCTCTCGGCTTTCTGGCGGGCCTCTACGGGATGAACTTTGAATACATTCCCGAGCTTAAAATAGAAAATGGCTACTTTATTTTATTAGCGGCCATGGGCTCAATTGCTGTGGGGCTGCTGGCGCTGTTCCGTAAAATACGCTGGCTATAATAGTTGCTGAATGTGGGCTCTGGTAATCAGAGTCCACATTCAGCGGCATCTTCGGGAAGCAGGTGTTCGTACTGCTCATCGGTCAGGCTATAAAGGAAGCAGACCAGTCCTTCGATATCGTTTTCACTCAGTGCCGTACCCTGACGCAGTTCTGTAAAACTGATGTTCTCGCCGACTTCTGGTGCCGCCCAGGCAATCCCGGTTTCCGGGTTTATGCCGTTAGTTGAGTTTGTCAGGTGGCGGTCGTAAAAGCGGATGACGGTATCCAGCGACTGAAACACCCCATTGTGCATGTAGGGCGCCGTGACGCCGACGTTGCGTAACGTTGGTACCCGGAACTTCCCTTCAAGCCCACTTGTATCAGTCTCGTCTGAAACAGCGTCAATGGCAGCGAGGCCTGTATCGGTAAAGCCATCTTCGCTGCCGTTCGCTGTGCGGAGTTCGGTATTCACCGGGACGCCAATATTGTGAAATTCGTAATTGCTGAATGTCTCGCCACTATTGCCATTGGGGCGAAGCTGATGGCAGGTTGCGCAGTTGGTAAATTGCTGCGAGAAAAAGCGAGCTTTGCCCAGCGCTGCTTTGGACACTGGGCTGTATTGGTATTCGCCGCGGATGAATTTGTCGTATTTTGAATTGAAGGGCGACATCACGGGGCTGCGCTCAAAGGCAGCAATCGCCTGCGTCATCGCGCTGTAGGCTGCGTCCACATCATCAAAAATATTGGTGCCGTACAGTTCGGTAAAGGCTTCTTCGTAGCCGGTGTTTTCACGCAGACGCGCGACGACGGTCGCCTTGTCTGGCATGTTCATCTCGACAGGATTCAGAGGCGGGCCGCCGGCCTGATCTTCCAGTGTCGTTGCACGACCATCCCAGAACTGGCCACCTATGTAGCCCACATAGTCTGCCTGCGGGCTGTTAAAACGACGGTGCGTGCCGAAGCTGAACTCAGGGATACTGGCAGAGTAAAGTGCCGTTGGGGTATTTCTGTCACCGAGAGAAACGCCATCATCACCTAATGAGGCAGCGCGAACGTTGCCGCCGTCGTTGGTCGAAGGTTCTGTAAACGCATGGTCAGGATCATGGCAGGTCGCGCAGGACTGTGTGCGGTCCAGAGATAGGTTGGTATCGTGAAACAGGGATTCACCCAGGTCTATCGTCTTGCTCTCAAGGTCACTGGCTGAAGCGGAGTCTGAACCACCACTGCCGCCGCCACAGGCCGTCAGGCCTGCCGATAAGAAAACCGTCACAGCGAGCAGGCTGAGCTTCATATTCCACACCATGTACACACCATAAAAAAATACGACTATTCGGGTCAGTTGTTGAGCATAACGCGATAGTAGCAGATGATCGTGATTTAAATCATGACATTAGCTTACATTTGGTATTGAAAGTAATTCGCATTGAGTTTAATGTGACCTCACTTTTTAAGCCCTCAGTGGCTCTCTGATGATGGAGTAATATATGAAGCTTTCTCGACTGGCGATCGTTGTCGCAGCCGGATTCACACTGGCCGCCTGCGGTGGCAGTAATAGCAGCAGCACGGAAGATATCCTGAACCTCGAGAACGTAGGTAAGGTGCTTGAGACCAATGCCGATATCGCATACGCCGCGTATTCTGACTCTGTCACGACTGCTCAGGCGCTGAAAGCTGCGTTGGCTGATTTCCGTGCTAATCCAAGCGAAGCGAACCTGCAGGCAGCGAAGCGCGCCTGGCTGGTGGCGCGTGAGCCATATGGTCAGACTGAGGTTTACCGTTTCCGTAACAGCCCGATTGATTCTACCGATTACAGCAGTGAAGATGGCCCAGAAGGAGCGATTAATGCCTGGCCTCTGGGTGAAGCGCTGATTGATGATGTAATAGTTCTTGATTCAGAAATGAACATCAGCGCGGATTTTGGCACAAGCGAGATTGGCGTAACCGATAACGAAGTGTCAGGCACCAATGGCCGCGTTGGTGACGAAAACGTTACTGACGATGGAACACTCTACGAGATCACGGCCGAAGATTATGATGATTCTGACAATATTATTTCGCGCACGGATATTGAGATTAACACAGCACTTCTTGAGTTAAGCGCGACGGCTGAAGATGAGCATGATGTGATTTCCGGCTACCATGCGATTGAGTTCCTGCTCTGGGGCCAGGATCTCAACGATAACGGAGAGACTACTGACGGTACTGATCGTGGTGATGCAGTGAAAGTACTCGATGAGGAAGATGCCGATGAAGATAACTCTTTCTACGCGGCCGGCGGTGATCGCCCGATTGAAGAATTCCAGCCGAGCTACGATGCAGAAGCAGCATCTGGGAACGAAAATGTCGATGCAGCTTACGACTTTACTGTCGAATCTCACCGTCGCCACAAATTCCTCGAGGTTGCTGTTGATAAGCTGATCGCGGATCTCGAATCTGTACGTGATGGTTGGGCACCGGGTGCCACTTATCGTACTGCATTTACCACAGTCACTAACGAAGCTCAGGCGAAGCAGAAGCTGACTGAAATTCTGACGGGTATGGGTACCCTGTCTGAAGGTGAACTGGCGGGTGAGCGTATGCAGATCGCTTTCTCTGCGAACTCTCAGGAAGACGAACACTCGTGCTTTTCTGACAACACGCACCGTGATATCTGGCTGAACGCTGAAGGCGTTTCAAACAGCTACTACGGGAAATACGCCGGTTATGACAGCACACTGAACGGCGTTGATGACGTGACCACTAACGCAGTGAATGGTTATGGCATTGATGACTGGCTGAAAGATTCTGGCGAAGCTGAACTGGCGGCGGACATTGCCGTTGCTCTGTCGGCGACTGAAACTCAATACGTTGCCATTGATACCCAGGCACGTGCGGGCTCTCCATTCGATGTTCAGATCATGGAAGAGAATGCTGAAGTCAGTAGCGCTGTGGCTCAGGCCATTATCGCCCTGAACGCTCAGTCTGCACTGATCGCAGACATTGCTGAAAAAGCTGGCATCGACGGAGCTGTTATTGTCGACCCTGAAGCGTCGGCCTGTGATACCGAAGACCCAACTGCGAGCTGTGACGAGTAAGTCTGCCGTGGTTGATAAAAAGCCGGCGTTTCGCCGGCTTTTTGCGTTAGCAGCCGGTGTCTCAGGGCTCGTTTCTTTGGGCCTCTGCGGTGGTTGTGACAACAGCAAAACATTGCATCAACAGATTGCAACGGGTGGCGAATCAACTTATGTGACGAGTCACCTGACACGTTTTGACTTACCTGCACCGGCCCTCAATGACGCGCAGAAAGCGGACTTTTATGCGGGGCGTGCATTAGCGCACCAGCCATGGGTAAAAGCACCGACGAGTACGACGGCCCGTGATGGCCTTGGGCCATTGTTTAATGCCCGCAGTTGTCTGGGTTGCCATATTGAGGGTGGTCGGGGGACATTACCTGACGACAATAGCGAAGCTGTTTTTACCGCCTTTGTTCGTTTGAGTATTCCCGGTGAGGAACAGAAACTCGGTTCTGTGCCCGAGCCTGGTTATGGTCAGCAGATTCAGACACAGGCGACGGGATTGATGTCGCAGCTGGGCTTGCCCCCCGGTCCGGACGATCTTAAGCCTGAAGCTGATCTGAGAATTAACTGGCAGTACCACTCGCATACGTATCCAGATGGTCGTGTCGTAGAATTACGTGAACCCGAACTGGATTTACGCCAGCTGAGCTATGGGGAACTGCATCCTGATACTCTGTTCAGCCTGCGCCAGGCACCAGGGATGTTTGGTACCGGACTGATCGCGGCTATTAAGCAAGCCGATATTGATGCTCTTGCAGACCCCGCTGATGAGAATCGAGACGGTATTTCCGGCCGGGTGAATCAGGTCTGGAGTGTTTCTGAGCAGGCGACGGTTCCTGGTCGTTTCGGCTGGAAAGCGAACCGCCCGGACCTGGAAGTGACGGTTGCGGCAGCATTCGCTGATGATATCGGTATTTCGAATCCTTTATTTCCTGTGCAACCTTGCACATCTGTTCAGTCGTTATGCCAACAGCAGCCCAATGGAAATAACGCTGATGGCTTTGAAATTCCTGAAGACCTGTTACATCTGGTTGTCGAATTTCTCCGCCATACGGGGACACCGGCGGCTCGGCTGACAGAAGACCTTAATGCAGGTCAGGAAGCTTTTAATATCGCTGGCTGTCAGCAATGTCATCAACCCTCTTTTATTACTGCAGAGAACGCACCGGCCGCGCATCTGGCAAATCAACGCATCTGGCCATACAGCGATTTTCTTTTGCACGATATGGGGCCTTTGCTCGCTGATGAGCGACCAGACTTCCAGGCGACGGGCTCTGAGTGGCGAACGGCGCCTTTGTGGGGGATTGGGCTTCAGAAAACCGTGGGGGCAGACCTTTCACTACTGCACGACGGGCGAGCCCGTAGCGTTGAAGAAGCGATTCTTTGGCACGGTGGAGAAGCAGCTAAAGCGCGGGCTCTTTTTGAGGCTATGTCTGCAGATACCCGGCGACAACTGATCGCCTTTGTGGAGGCGCTCTGAATGGCGACGTCTGACATGATGACGAGAAGGCAGATCCTGAAATCAGGCGTGTTCGGCAGTACGGTTCTTTTACCTTTGCATGGCCTTGCTTTGGGTTATTCCTCTTCGGTGATGGAGAGTGAATATTGGGGCTCAGCAGTTCTATCTGAGGATCAGACCGGATTTGCTTCTGTATCCCGCAATCAAACGTCCGCCCTTGAGCAAACGGCATTTCGCGGTCACGGGGTGTGCCTGAATCCTACAGATAAAAATAGCCATTCGATACTGATGATGGCTCGCCGCCCGGGCAGTGAGGGAATTATTTTTGACCTAGCGACTGGCGAAGAATTATCGCGCTTTTACGCGCTCCCTGAACGTCAGTTTCAGGGCCACGCCTGTTACAGTGAAGATGGCTCAGAAATATACGTGACACAAACGATATTTTCTCCCGGCCACCCTGATCACGGCAAAGGCATGATCAGTGTTCGTGATGCCAGAAGCTTCGTTCAATTACGTGAGTTTGAAACGGGCGACCCCGAGCCCCATGAAGTGCTGCTGATGCCTGACGGAATACACCTTGTCGTTGCTAACGGTGGTCGTTTTCCGGGACAGGATGGGCGAAGTAACGACGCCACAGAGATGAGTTCGTCACTGGTGATCATCGACAGAACTACTGGAGAAATCAGTCAGCGCCACACCCTGACGGAGCTGAAAGCAAGCATCCGTCATCTTGCCATCAACAAGGAGGGCAGTGTGGTTGCCGCTTTGCAGGTGCAGCGTCAGGCGTTGACCGATAGCGATCCGCGGCCATTAGCCGCGGTGCTGACTCCCGAGGGAGATTTCAGTTACTTACCTGCCCCGGACAATCTGTGGTTGGGAGCCCATGACTATATGGGCAGCGTTGCGGTACATGCTTCGACGGATGTTGCCTGTATGACGACTCCGAAAGGGAATTTCGCTGTTTTCTGGCATGTGAGTTCGCAGACTTTACTGGGGTACTTTCAGATGCACGATGTGTGCGGTGTGTCCGTCAGCGAATTAAATGATTGTTTTGTGCTGAGTAATTCAGCGGGCGAATTGCGATTTATTGATCCCGTATCCCAACAAGAAAATACATCGTTGCGTCAGAGTTATTCAGATCTGCGTTTCGATAACCATTTATCTCAACCTGTGATAATCCGAAAAGGCTGACCAACTTTGAATAAGCCAGAAGCATTACCCAGCTGCGTCCCTAATGATGACGGATACCGTAAAAATAATGTCAGAATTGCAGTCGCGATATTACTGGCTGGAGCGCTCACAGCCTGTGGTGGTGAGCGTAAAAATGATCCGCTCATTCTGACTGATGACACGCTAAATACCGCACTGACACGCATTGTCGATGAGACAGTGATTCCTAATACAGAAGCTTTCGCTGTTGACGCTGATGCGCTGGTGTCTGCCACCGTTAGTTTTTGCGAAGACCCCGATATAGAAAGGCTCGAACAGGCTCAGACGGCCTGGCAACAAAGCAGTGTCAGCTGGTATCGCGTACTCCCGTTTCTGTTTGGACCGCCGGACGATAACCTGCTGACGCCAGGGTATCTGTATATTGATTCGTTGCGTCAGCGCGGTAATGACTACATCTCAACCGTGCGTACAGAAATCAATGAGTCAGCCTCTGGCAGTGAAACATTAAACGACGCGTACTTTGAGGGGCTGAGTTTTACTAAAGTAGGCCTGCTGGCCTTAGAAGTCGCTCTGTTTGAAGACGCCTCTGAAAGCACAACTGATTCAGACATCGTTGCCGGTTTTATTACAGAGCCCCGACGTTGTGACGTTCTGGAGGGGCTGGCCCGTTTGCAGGCGAACTATGCCAATGACTTTTTCCAAGGCTGGATCAGTGACTATCAGAGCTCGGGTGAAGCTTACCGCGAGCGCTTTCTTCGTGGCGCGACGGATGATGGCTCGGCGCCACTGACTCTGCTTCTGACCAGTGCACAAGAACATCTCAACTATCTGAAGCAGAGAACAGTGGCTGATCAGGCTGGCCAGATATCCGGCACCAGTTGGGCACTGATGCAGGCAACAATGGAAGCGACTGAGGTCATTATTGAAGGTGGTGGTGATTCAGTTGTCACGCTTGCCTCTCTTATGCTGGCGGCCCAGGAAGAGTCCGCGTTACTGAGCGTGCGGGATAATTTTGAACGAGTCTACGAAGCGGTTATTGATCAGAGCAATCTCGATTTTTATACCGCAGCCGGACTATTGGATGGCAACTTTAAACGAGAAATTCCCGATGCCCTGGCCGTAGAACTGGGTATTAATTTCAGTGATGGCGATTAATAAATAGTGCCCTCAACAGGATCAGATACAGGACATACACAATGAAAACGAACACGAAAAAACACGGGCATTTTTGTAATCCGATGCTGGCAACGCTGTCGCTCGCTATTTGTTCACTCGCGGTTGGGAACGTATCGGCGCAGGAAGCAGCAGATGAGCCGGTCTCGCGCGCAGAGCTTGAACAGCGTATCTCTGAGCTTGAGTCTATGTTAAATGAGAGGCTGGGTGCGCTCGCGGATACTATGGATGAAAGCCTGGCTCAGGAGTCGACGAAGCAGGTTCACCTTGGCGGTTATGGCGAGCTGCACTACAACAATCTGAGTACCGACGACGAAGATAAGCGTCAGATTGATCTGCATCGACTGGTGCTGTTCGTAGGTTACGATTATTCAGACTCGATCCGCTTTGTTTCTGAGTTTGAAGTTGAGCACACTCTGGTCAGTGGTGGCAGTCAGTATGGTGCGGTAGAAATTGAGCAGGCCTATATCGAAATGGATGTTCTCAATGGCGCCCAGTTCCGTACCGGTGTTATGTTGATGCCGCTCGGTATTGTCAATGAAACACATGAGCCACCGACGTTTTACGGAACAGAGCGTCCGATTATCGAGACCACGGTTATTCCATCCACCTGGTACAGTGCGGGTATCTCACTGTCAGATACGCTCGATAACGGCCTGAGCTACGATGTCCTGATTACTGAAGGATTTAAAACCGAAGATCCGACCACCAACGACGCCGCAGATCCCTTTGATCTGAAAGCGGGCAAACAGAAGTCGTCGTATGCGTCGGTATTTGATCCTGCTATCACGGCTCGCTTACGTTACCGTGGTATTACGGGCCTCGAAGTTGCGGGTTATACCCAGTACCAGCCAGACCTTGATCAGAGTGCCGAGGAGTCCTATGCCGATTCTGCATTACTGTTGGGCGGTCACGTGATTTACACCCTTAAAGACACAACCTTTACGGCGCTGTATGCCCGTTGGGACCTTGCAGGCGATGCCGCCGAAGCAGCAGGCAAGTCCGAACAGTATGGCGGCTATGTTGAGGTCTCGCAGCGCTTAGGCGAAAAGTGGGGCGTTTTTGCTCGTCAGAGTAACTGGTCTCAGGAAGAAGACGATAACGCCGCTCAGACTGATTTTGGGGTGAATTATTATCCGCATCCTGACGTTGTATTTAAGGCGGATGTTCAGATGCAGAATGACGACGCTGAAAGCCGTGGTGATATTAATTCAGGCAGCGGTTTCAACCTTGGGATGGGTTATCAGTTCTGATAACTAAGGTTGCTAAGTTGAGCCTCTGCCTTGTTCTTTACTGGCAGAGGCAACCGCAGCTCGAGTCTGGATTTCAGCTCAGCTTTATCGGCTGTGTGAACAGAGTTCAACCACGCTTCTTCCTGAAGATGTTGATCTGCGCGGGTAATAATGACTTCGTCGGAGGCGATCAGTTCGGGCAGGACAACTTCGAGAAAATCGAGCGTTTCCGGGTAGGGGTGGCCAATTAAAATAGCGCTGCCTTTGCGTTCAGCGACTTTCATAGCGCGCTGAAACTGAGCAAAAAGGCCGTCAAGACTGCGGTCATTATCGAGAAAAACATCGCGTCGGTCTGTTGGTATTCCCGCTTGCAGAGCTTCACTCTCAGCCACGCTCAAGGGATTAGTGAGGCTGTCGATAAAATAGAGTCCACGCTGCCGTACCACCTTCATAATACTGTTCATAGCAGTCTGGTCGGCGGTAAGAACACTGCCCATGTGGTTATTCACGCCTTGCACATGGGGAATTGAGTCCAGACTTTCCGCCAGTGTTTGCTGCAGTTCTTCAGGTGTCATCTCTTGTGTCAGGGCGCCCGGCCCTAAAGCTGCTCCTGTGGCGTTAGCCATAGGGGCATGAAGCATGATCCCTTTATTATTTTCTGCGGCTATGCGAGCAAGACGCGCTGCATGTGGCGTGTGAGGGAGAAACGCCAGTGTCACCGGGCCAGGAAGTGCGACGGCACGGTCGCCTAACGGACCGTTATTACCAACGTCATCAATGATAATAATCAGTGTAGGAGTGGCGAGTGCCGGTGAGGCAATAAACGCGGTGAGAGTCAGTAAAAGCGCAGCTAGTGGCTTTTTAATGATGTTTCTCACCGCGCGGACCATCCTTATTCAGCAGTCGTACTGCTTTTGGTTTTTTTTGGGCTAAGGATGGTGACACCACGGAGCAATGTGTGTGCTTCATAGAGCTGAAAATCACGACGAATCAGGTCATCGCTTTTATTTTCTTTCTGGCTCTCTTTGCTGTTCTTTGAAGTGACTTCGCCGTCAGGGTTTTCAAGGTGCCCGGGTAAATCAGACTCTTTGTAGTACTGTTGTTCACTTGGCGTCACTTCGCTTTGTTCGACGACGATATCCGGCACGATACCCTGCGCCTGAATAGAGCGGCCGTCCGGTGTAAAGTAGCGGGCTGTGGTCAGTTTGACCGCAGCGGTCTCTGAGACTGGCAGAACCGTCTGAACGGAGCCTTTGCCGAACGATTGAGTTCCCACGATGACGGCACGGCTGTGATCCTGTAAAGCACCAGCGACAATTTCTGACGCTGAGGCAGAACCACCGTTAATTAGCACAACAATAGGGATGTCTGGCACTAGAGTGTCTTTGCGCGCTTCGTAGCGGACATCTGACATAGGCGAGCGCCCTTCGGTGTAGACGATCAGGCCTTCTGAAATAAAGGTATCGACGACAACAACTGCGGCCTGGAGTACTCCGCCCGGATTGTTACGCATATCCAGAATCAGGCCATTGAGGTCAGAATCGTTTTGCCAGGCGCGCAGCGCTTCCTGAAGTTCAATGCCGGTGTTTTCCTGAAATTGCGTCAGGCGGACATAGCCTATTTCGCCGTCGAGCATTTCGGTACGGACGCTGGCCACTTTGATTTCTGCGCGTTCAATCGTGAAACTGAGAAGTTCGGCTTCACCTTTGCGGCGTACTTCTAACGTAATCGGCGTACCGGGTTCGCCGCGCATGAGTTCAACGGCATCGCTCAGTGATAAGCCCATCACGGGCTCGCCATCGAGGCTGACGATCAGGTCGCCAGCGCGTATGCCTGCACGTTGTGCCGGGGTATCGTCGATCGGTGTAATGACACGAACCAGGCCGTTCTCCATGCCGACTTCAATACCAAGGCCGCCGAACTTGCCTGAGGTATTTTCCTGGAGGTCGGAGAAGTCTTCCTCCTGAAGGTAGGCGGAGTGCGGATCGAGAGAATTGAGCATGCCTTTAATGGCATTGTTGAAAAGCGTCTTGTCATCGATCTCTTCAACGTACGAGCTGCGGATGCGTTCGAATATTTCGGTGAACGTGCGAAGATCCTGAAGGGGCAGTTCCTGCTGGATTTGCGGGCTGCTTTCAATCGCCGACTGATCCTCTGTGATATCTACTGCGGTCTCTTCAGCGATACCTGATAACGGCATAACGATGACTGCACTGGCAATCAAGGGGCGGAGCAGATGTTTCCTTAGCATGTTCACTCGCTCTGTATAACGTGCCGCAAGCATGGCACAAAACTGTCTGGCTGTTAAGAATGGCCTGTTCAGAGGCGTTTTTCTTCTTAATCTGGTCGTTTTATCCGCGCTTCAGCCAGGCCGCCGGGTCTTGCGGTTGACCTTTATGACGAATCTCAAAGTAGAGGGCGGCGCTCTGTTGTCCGCCGCTTTTCCCGGCGGTCGCAATAATTTCACCACCATTTACCCAGCTGCCAACGTCCCTGAGCAGAGTCTGATTGTGAGCATAAAGGCTGAGGTAGCCATCGCCGTGGTCAAGAATTAACAGCAGACCAAAGCCCCGGAGCCATTCAGAAAATACAACCCGGCCATGATGTATCGCGCGGATGTCTGCGCCTTCCCGTGTGCCTATCTTCCAGCCTTCCCAACGTGCATTGGGGCCATTGCGGTTGCCAAATGCAGCGAGCACAGGGCCGGCAAGTGGTCGGGGGAGCTTGCCGCGCATCTTACGGAACGGCACTTCATCGTTATGTCGCGGGCTGTTACTGACCAGTGTTTCAACTTCGGCCAGCAGGGATTCGAGGCGTTTTCGGTCAGCTTCTCGCTGTTTCAGACGTTCACTTTCGCTGCTCATCTGGCGATCAAGCTTAGCGAGCAGAGTCTGTTGCTCTGCGCGGCGCGTCTCGAGTTGTTTGTTTTCCCGCGTCAGGCGCGCATCACTCTCGCGTAACTGAGCTTCCTGCTCTGCGATCAGGACTTCGAGGTTATCCAACCGGTTCAGTTCGGCGATGGTGTTACTGAGGTTTTCAAGGCGGGCACGGTTGAAATAACCGAAATAGCGGGTCATTCGTTGGTTCTGGGCTGGATCGTCCTGAGCGAGCCAGAAGCGTATGGCTGCCTCATCACCCATCTGTCGGGCAAGGCGTATCTGTTCACTTAATAGTTTCTGATGGCGGTTACGGAGCTGACGAACCTGGGCCTGCTCCGCCTGAAGCTTTTTTAGGCGAATCTGCTCCTCACGCAAACGAGCGCGGGTAGCTTCTATCTCTTTGATCTGCGCGGCAATTTCCTGATCGGATTTGCGCAGGCGTTGTTGCAGCTCATCATGCTCTTCACGGGCTTCAGTGAGCCAACTTTGCAGCTTTTTGATTTCGGCTTTGATCTGATCCAGACGCGCCTGGTCATCAGCCTGAACGGTCAGGCTGATGATCATAGTCAGGATGACAACAACAGAACGTAGCATGAGGTCGTAAGTCTGGATTACCTGGTCAGTAGCGAAACACCGGTCATTTCAGCCGGTTGTTCGACGCCCATAATATCAAGAAGGGTAGGTGATACGTCACACAGGCGTCCGGTGTTCAGGCCACCTTCGGCACGGTTGTGGACGTGAATCAGATTCACTGGGCCGGTGGTGTGCTGAGTCATCGCCTGGCCATTTTCATCCAACATCTGCTCGGCATTGCCGTGGTCGGCAGTAATCAGGCACTCGCCACCCACTTCCAGAATCGCGTCAGTTACTTTCTGCAGGCAGTCATCAATGCATTCCGCGGCTTTAACAGCAGCGTCGTAGACACCGGTGTGACCGACCATGTCGCCGTTTGCATAGTTACAGACGATCAGGTCGTAACCCCCATTTTTAATGGCGTCTACCAGTTTTTCGGTGACTTCCGGTGCGCTCATTTCAGGTTGCAGGTCGTAAGTGGCAACATCTGGTGACTTCACCAGAATGCGGGTTTCGCCGTCGTACTCCTGCTCGCGACCGCCTGAGAAGAAGAAGGTCACGTGGGCGTATTTTTCTGTTTCAGCAATACGCAGTTGCTTCATGCCTTTGTCAGAAATGTATTCGCCAATGCCATTGACCAGCTTTTCCGGCGGAAAAGCACAGCTGGCTGGAATGTCAGCGGCGTACTCCGTCATCATGACGTAGTCGCACAGGGCCGGGTGAGCCTGGCGCTCAAAGCCTTTGAATTCATCACCTTCGACAAACGCGCGGGTGATTTCACGGGCGCGGTCTGGGCGGAAGTTAAAGCAGATGATGGCATCGCCGTCTTCCACTTTGCCCGGCTGGTCGCCAATCACAGTGGCTTTAACAAACTCGTCGTTTTCGTCACGCTCGTAAGCGGCTTTCAACGCATCAACACCTGTTGGTGCTGAGAATTCGGCCTGACCTAGTGTCATGGCGTTATAGCCTTGCTCGACACGGTCCCAGCGGTTATCACGGTCCATCGAGTAGAAGCGACCAATCACAGTCGCAATGGCGGCGTTACCGAGTGTCGCGCAATGCGCTTCAATTTTGCTGAGCGACGGTTCGGCTGAGCGTGGTGGCATATCGCGGCCGTCGAGAATCGCGTGGATGCAGACCTTGCTGACACCTTTCTCTTTGGCCATATCAAGCAGGGCAATCAGGTGATCTTCGTGACTGTGAACACCGCCCGGCGATAGCAGACCAAGCAGATGCACGGCCTTGCCTGTCTCTGCCGCTTTGTCCATCGCCGCTGCGAGAGCTGCGTTACTGGTCAGCTCGCCATCGCGGATAGTTTTGTTGATGCGAGTGTAGTTCTGATACACGATGCGACCAGCACCGAGGTTCATGTGGCCAACCTCAGAGTTACCCATCTGGCCATCCGGCAGGCCAACGGCCTCGCCTGAGGTCTGAATCAGAGCATTCGGGTATTCATTCAGAAGGCGATCCCAGGTTGGGGTATTCGCATTGGCAATGGCGTTGTTCGCGGTTTCTTCGCGGTAGCCCCAGCCATCAAGAATAATCAGGGCGGTCGGTTTTGGTCGCGTGGTCATGTCCGTACACTCAGAATTACAGCAAAACGGCAGTATACCTTACCCCCGTGCGACACTGAACAAAGCGCCCGCGAATAATTGTCATATACAGGAATGACAATGCGTCGGCGGTGGAGGCACAGCGCCAGTGACGGTATACTCCGGCCTCCATATTGAAAGACAGTAGACAGGCTAATGGATCAGTACATTGAATTTGTCGTAAATCACTGGTGGCTGGTAGGTATCTGGGCAGCGTTTCTGATCGCTTTGCTCTGGGATAACAACCGCCGCAACGGGCAGACTGTGTCCACCGCTGAAGCGACGACTATGATCAACCGCCAGAACGCATTGGTTCTGGACATCCGCGACAAGGCTGACTTCAAAGCAGGTCACCTTGTGAACGCGGTCAACATTCCGTATGCAAGCCTTGCTCAGCGCATGAATGAGTTGGATAAAGAACGCGAGCGTCCGATTGTACTGGTGTGCAAAACAGGCCAGACCGTCAGCATGGCGGGTAAAATGCTGCGTGAAAAAGGCTTCAACGCTGTACGTATGAAAGGCGGCATGATGGAATGGAACAGCCAGAATCTGCCAGTCGTTAAGAATTAAATCTGATAAGGAACCAACCAATGGCCGAAAATAAAGAACAGGCGCAGTTCGCTCTTCAGCGTATCTACACCAAAGACGTGTCATTCGAAGCACCTAACTCTCCAGTGGCATTTACCAAGCCGTGGAAGCCTGAAGTAAAGCTCGACCTGAATACCAATGGTCGCAAAGTCGATGAACAGCACTACGAAGTTACTGTAAAAGTGACTGTGACTGCAAAGAACGACGGCGACACCGCGTTTCTGGTTGAACTGGTACAGTGTGGCCTCTTCGTTGTGGCGAATATTCCAGAACAGCAGATGGGCCCGATGCTGGGTGCTATGTGCCCTAATATTCTGTTCCCGTATCTGCGCGAAAACGTCGATAACCTGGTTGTCAAAGGCGGTTTCCCTGCGCTGATGCTGGCGCCGATCAACTTTGACGCCCTGTATCAGCAGCGTGTTAAAGAAGCACAGGCCCAGCAGGCTGGCGAACAGCCAACGCATTAATAATGCTGCTTCAACAAAAACGCCCCGAAGATCGGGGCGTTTTTGTATCTGTAAGACTCTCACTTCTGGCTTATTGTCCACCCTCATAGCCAAGCTGGCGCCAGGCCTCATAGACCATGACTGCAACGGCATTCGACAGGTTCATACTGCGGCTGTGTGACAGCATGGGCAGACGCAGCCAGTCTTTTTCTGGAATCGTCAGCCTTACATCCTCGGGCAGGCCTCGGGTTTCTGGCCCGAACATCAGATAATCCCCCTTGGTGAAAGCAACATCAGAATGACGGGTCTTACCTTTTGTAGTCAGAGCGAAGAGGCGTTGTGGATGTTCGCAATCAACAAACGCTTCGTAGTCTTTGTGTATCTCCACGCTCGCCCACTCGCTGTAATCCAGACCCGCCCGGCGCAATGCTTTCTCTTCCATGTCAAAGCCCAGGGGCTCAATAAGGTGCAGATGACAGCCTGTGTTAGCGCACAGACGAATGATATTGCCCGTGTTGGGTGGAATCTCTGGCTCGAAAAGAACGATATGAAACACGCTGGATATCCGGAAGTAGGGGTGGTGCACTCGACGCACTAAAATAGAAATCTTATTGCTTTGGGCCACTTTCTGGGTCGGCTCGGGGTCATTATAGTCAGGCGTGTCGTCTCAGACCATCGCTTTTCCCACCATGGTCTACACTCAGATTCAGTAAGTTGAATTTGTGTGAGGGTTGCCATGCAGCTGCCGTGGCTGAAACAACGTCGAACCGCGCAGGGATGTCTGGGAATAGAGATCAATCATGGTCGTGCCTGGGCAGTACACCGCACTCAGCGTGGGGTCGTCTCCAGCTATATCGCAGAGGCTGATGAGTCAGGCTTTGCTGAATTGTCCGAATGGATCGAAGCTCAGGGGTTAGCAGGTTCGCCGACCGTGGTCTGCATGGATAGCGAACGCTATGACTTGCAGCTAGTGGATGCACCCCCAGTTGCACCGGAAGAGCTGACAGATGCGCTGAGCTTTCGTATCGACGAGCTGGTCGGAGCGCCTGCCGCCGATAAGGTGTTGCAGGCATTTCCTCTTCCCGGCGATGCGTATCGTGGGCGAATGAGCATGGCGTTTGCCGCGATTACCGACAGGGCATATCTGCAGGAGATCGTTGAATTCTGCCGTGACAGCAATCTGCAGTTAGAGCAGATCATTATCAACGAGTTGGCGGTTCTGAATCTTCTGGCAAGTATTGAGCCCGAGGACAGCGTCGCTGTCGTGCGCCTCGAAGGTAATAGCGGTGTCATTTATCTCTACCGTGACGGAGCACTCTACTTCACTCGTCAGATTTCTCTGGGAACCGACGATCTGGGCCTCAGTTCGCTTAATGTCGAAGAGGGTGGGTTGAGTATGCAGCCAAACAGCCGCATTGATGTGCTTGCCCTTGAGCTGCAACGCTCGATGGACTATTTCGAAAGTCAGCTGGGGCTGGGTGCAGTTTCTCAGTTGTGGATGCTGAAGTCTGATCTTGTCGATGTGACCGATGCCTTGGGTGAACTTGAGGAGCGTGTGAATACGCCCGTCCGCCTGATGTCGCTGGAAAGCTCCTTTAACCGTCAGGAAGATGACCGCCCACTCACGGCGTCTCTGGCCGTTGCACTCGGAGGGGCGCTTAGCTATGAGCTGGGAAATTAAACAACGGGTCAATTTCTATCTGGACGAGTTCCAGCCTCCTAAGATCCCTGGTGATCTGAAGATGATTCTGATTGGTGCTGGCTTGCATGTTGGCATTGCGGTCGTTGTTCTTCTCGGTCTGGTGATCAACTGGTACTGGCAGGGGCACCGTCTGGAAGGCATGCAGGAGCGTCAGGCCATTGTTGAGCAGCAGGTTGCCAATATTGAAAGTGAGCGTCCGCCGCTCAAATTGGATGATGCTCTCGTCGCCCAGCGTGCCAAACTCCGCGAAGATCTTGAAAGCAGTCAGCGAATTCTGCGCTATCTGACTCAACAGGAACTCGACAGCAGCACGTCATTCACCACCATGGTGAAAGAGTTAGGGGATCAGGATGTCCGAGGAGTCTGGCTCAAGAGTTTCGCCTTCTACGACGAGGGGCGTCACATCAATATCTCAGGCTTTACCGATGATCCGGCGAAAATCTCTCGTTACGTTTCTGACCTTCTCAAACGCAGCGGTTTTTCTGAGCAGGCATTCCGTTTCGTTGACGTCCGTAAACAGGAAGATAGCCGTTGGTTGACGTTCAAGCTGGATACCCGTCCACGTGAAAAAGAAAAGCCGGCGGAGCCTCGTAATGCGGCGCTGACGTCTGCCGAGTTGATGCGTCGTGCACGGGAGGATGTCCTGTGAAGATAATCTGGTGGAAAGACCCTCGTATTGTCTCAGGGCTGGAAAAGTATCGTGACTTGAGTGCCCGAGAGAGAAAGCTCGTACTGATCACAGCGCATGTCGTCATTGCGGCTGTCGTTCTGTTTTTTATCGCAGCTCCCATCTGGACGACGGCGCTGAATGAGCGCCAGCAAGCGAACGAACTTGAGTCTAACGCTTTGCGCCTGGAGGCTCATTTGCAGCGTTTACGCAGTACCCCTGTGCTTGACCCGAATGACGCCGTGCGCGATGACATAGAAAAAGTTCTGGGTCAGAAAGACGTCGTAGATGAGCGGATTCAGAGTCTTACCGATACCCTGGTCGCCCCTGAAAATATGCCATCGGTACTGGAATCGATGATGACTCAGGACACCCGACTCAAGCTGATCAGTCTCGAGAATAGTGAGGGCGAGAGCATCGCGCTCGGCTCTGAATACAGTGACGTCGACCTTTACCGCCATGGCATGAAAATTCGCATGTCCGCTGACTACCCGTCGCTGATGAGTTATCTGCAACGTCTGGATTCGATGCCATGGAAACTCTACTGGCAGTCGCTTGACTACACGGTTGAAAACTACCCCAGCGGTGAGCTTTATCTTGAAGTCTTTACCCTCAGTACCCGTGAGGAGATTCTCAGTGATTAGATCAGTCGTTATGGCGCTTTGCCTGAGCGGACTTTTCCTGAATGCGATGGCGGCCAGTGATCCGATGAAGCCGCCACAGTTCGCTCCTGCAGCGGTTGAGCAATCAGCAGTAAAGAGAACAAGCTTTACGCTACAACAGATAAAAATGAGTCAGAACGGAGCGTCTGCGGTAATTAACGGCAACTTAGTGAAAGAGGGCGATATCGTTTCCGGTGCCCGGGTTGTGAAAATTACATCAGGCAAAGTTGTTCTGAAATACAGGCAGAAACTTAAAACACTGTCTTTACTTAGTAATACGAAACATTCTGGTAAGTAGGATGCAGACTGTGAAAATATTTAGAAATACAAGGTTCGACCGAGCTGCTGTGATTGTTGCCAGCCTGCTTATGGCGTCATGCGCGACGACCTATACGCAGAAGCAGACAGATCAGAAAGCAGAGCGACCAGCTGCACCAAAGAAATTGCTCGAAGCAGATGCTCCTATGCTGGCTGGCCTGGACCCGAAAAGCCTGATGCCAGAAATCGCCTTGCCAGAAAAAGCTGAAGAGCGTTTTGATGTCACTGCCAATCAGGTGCCTGCGCCGGCATTCTTCAACAGCCTGGTCGAAGGTACTGGGATGAATATGATTGTTCATCCGGATGTCAGCGGCAAAATCTCTTTAAACCTTAAAGACGTAACTGTCCGTGAAGCCCTGATGGCTGTTCGTGATATTTACGGGTACGACTTTAATGAATCTGGATATGGCGTGCAGATTCTTCCTAAGGCTGCGCAAACCCGCATATTTCCGATTAACTACCTAAATGTCATGCGTTCAGGCCGTTCAGGTATGAAGGTCAGTAGTGGTATGACCAGTTCTGACGCAGAGAACAGCGGAGCAGCGACCTCTGTGTTCGGCGAGTACGACGGTAATCAGACTAATTCCTCAGAAGTAGAGACACTGACCGGCTCTGAATTCTGGAAAGACCTGCGTTCGACACTGTCTCTTATGATGGCTTCAGAGGAAGGTGCCTCCGTCGTCGTTGATGCGCATGCTGGCCTTGTCATTGCTCGTGCAATGCCTGGAACACTGACTCAGGTTCAGAAATACCTGGAGCAGGCTGAGCTGACTGTACAGAAGCAAGTTCTGATCGAAGCAAAAATAGTAGAAGTCACACTCAGTGACGGTTACCAGAGTGGTATTAACTGGAATACGATTGCGGCACAGACGGGAAAGAATGACGTCTGGGCAACACAAACCTCAACTGCTTTAAATGACCCGAATGAATTGGCTGGTATTTTCAGTCTCAATATCGATGCAGGTAACTTTGCCGGTGCCCTGAGCCTTCTGGAAACACAAGGTGATGTCGAGGTACTTTCTAGTCCACGTATCGCCACCGTCAATAATCAGAAAGCAGTGATCAAAGTCGGTAACGACGAATATTTTGTTACCGACGTGACCCGCACAACGACGGCAACGGTAACAGGCACCTCGGATACTCCTGAAATTGAGCTGACGCCATTTTTCTCGGGTATTGCTCTCGATGTGACCCCACAGATTGGTGATGACGAAGACATTACCCTGCACGTTCATCCGAGCGTGACAGAAGTCGAGGAAAAACAGAAACGTATCCAGCTGAACGATGATGAATATTCGTTGCCGGTCGCAGCCAGTACCGTTCGCGAGACAGATTCTATTGTTCGTGCCCGCTCAGGCCAGATCGTTGTTATTGGCGGACTGATGCAGAACAAGTCAAACGATGTTGTGCACAAGGTACCGGTACTGGGAGATATTCCTGTGCTGGGTGCATTGTTCCGTCAGACGCGCCGCGAGACAGTCCAGAGTGAACTGGTCATTCTTATTCAGCCCCGAATTATCGGTACACAGTTACCTGCGGAGCGTATAGAGCAGCTCAACAGCCGTTACTCTCGCGTGTTATTGCCGGAGTGGTGAGATGGATGTTACTGAGATCAAGCAAGCTTGCGAGTCACATTATGGACTGAGTGACACCCCTTTCTCTTTGACGCCGGATACCGGATTTTACGTCGGCCTTGAGTCTCATGACGAAGCATTTGAAGCCGTTCAGTATGCACTGGCTGGCGGTGAAGGTTTTATCAAAGTCACTGGAGAAGTCGGCACTGGAAAAACATTGTTGTGTCGACGTCTTCTGAATCACCTTGAATCAGTTAACAGTGATACTGCTTATATTCCTAATCCGACGCTATCTCCCACAGCACTTTGGCTGGCAATCGGAGATGAACTCGGATTATCTGGCCACTCTAGACTGAGCCAGCTGAGGGCGGATATTCAGCGTTATCTTCTTAATATCGCTCAGGAAGGACGGCGCCTGGTCCTGGTCATTGACGAAGCCCAGTGTTTGCCAGCAGAAACGCTGGAGGCATTAAGACTCATTTCCAACCTCGAAACAGAACGTCAGAAACTGGTCCAGATCGTTCTCTTCGGTCAGCCTGAATTAGACGACATCCTGAGTGAACAACGCTTCCGGCAACTGCGCCAGCGCATCACCACGTCCGCTCATATTGAAGCGTTACGTACGCCTGAGAGTGTCAGTCATTACCTGAATCACCGACTGGTCTGCGCAGGCTACCGTGGTGAGCCGCTGTTTACACGGGGGGCCGTTCGATTTTTATGGATCAGCAGCGGTGGTACACCGAGGCTGGTCAATGTTCTGGCCGCCAAATGCTTGCTGGTGGCCTTCGGTCAGGGCAGTAAGGCCATCCATGCTCAGCATGTAGAAAAGGCGGCAGCAGACACTGAAAGTATTCAACAACCGATCGCATGGCATGAACGTCTGAAACTCGTTATCGGGCTATAAGGAGCGAACTATGAGTCTTATACATCAGGTTCTGAAAGATCTCGATGGTCAGCGAGAAGTCACACCCGGAGAAATTATTGGCTATGCCGATCACGAGAACAACCATCGTGTGATGATATGGCCTGCACTTGTGATCTCTATTCTTGCTGCTGTGTTTGTATTGTATTTCAGTCAGTATTTTGAGTCTGATCCGTCTGTAATTAATCGCAGTTCTATACCTGTTATTCCTGTAACGGGAACGAATCCAGCCGTTGTTCCCGTCATTGCTGAAGTGTCTGGCCCAGCAGAGATGCCTTTAAGCGACACAGGCAGAGAGACGCAGCAAATGCAGCAACCCGAAACAATTACGTTGGCCATTGCACCAGAACCTGAAGTGGCAGGTAATTCAGTATTTCTTGAAGAGGTAGCCGCTCAGGAACAGTCGCCACCTGCCGCGGTCGTCCAACCTGCTGAAGCCAGATCAGAGGCTCCAGCTTCAATTCCCGAAGCCCTGGTGGTCGACGAGCCTGAAGCAGCATCCGTGCAAGTCTCCGTCATAGAAGCCCACTCCACAGAAGCCTCCATTGCAAAAGACGCTAACGCAGCAAGTGCGAGTGTGACACGACGTCTGGACCCTGAGAATTTCTATATCCGTGCGGTAACTTACTATCGCAATGGCGACTGGCAACGCGCGTTGTCTCAGTTAGAAGAGGCGATCAAGCTGGGAACCGCGATTGAGTATCCCGCACTGCAGGCCCGTATTTATCTGGAGCAGGGGATGCGTGATGAGTTTATTGCTGCGTCCGAAAAATACGCCACGAATCAGAGTCGCACCTGGCTCAGTACGATTGCACCGGGCCTGCATATGTTTGGGCAGTATCAGGCGGCCGCAGAATACTACTCGCGCCTGATACAACAGGAGCCGCGTAATACACAGTGGGCTATTGCCCGCACTCAGGCACAAATAGACGCTGGCGCAACCGCCGCAGCACAACAAAGCCTTGAGTTCCTCACCGAAAATTACCCTCTGAGTAAACCACAGCAAGACTGGGTGAAATATCAGCAAGGGCTGCTGGAGTAAAACATGGAAGCAAGATTACGTCGTAAAGTTCGTGTCGGCGATCTGCTACTTGAGAAGCAGTTAATCGATCAGAAACAGTTGCAGATGGCGCTGGTAGAGCAGAAGCGCACCGGAAAAAAATTGGGTAAAGCGATTACGGATCTCGGTTTTGTCTCAGAGGTTAAATTGCTTTCTATTCTTTCTGATTACTTTGGTTATCCATTTATCGATCTGTCGCGTTTTCGTCTCGATAATGCGCTGATACAGCAGTTGCCTGAAACTCAGGCCCGTCGATATCGCTGCCTGCTATTGTCAGAAGAGCCGGGCGGAATGATGGTCGGTATGGCCGATCCGACTGATCTGATGGTTATTGATGATCTCCAGAAAATTCTTAAAAAGCCCGTTCTGCCAGCGTTTGTTCAGGAAGATGAGCTGCTCTCTATTCTCGATAATGTCTATCGTCGTCAGGAGCAGATGGCTTCCATTGCGGGTGAACTGGCGGGTGAATTACAGAGCAGCGACTTCGATATCAATGCCATTGTTTCAAGCTCTGATACGTCAGAGGCTCCGGTTGTTCGCTTGTTGCAGAGCCTGTTTGAAGATGCCGTTCAGGTAAAGGCGTCGGACGTTCATATCGAGCCCGAAGAGAGCCAGTTGCGTATTCGCTTGCGTGTTGATGGCGAATTACAAGAACAGATTATGAAAGAGAAACGCGTTGCCTCGGCATTGGTATCGCGTTTAAAAATCATGTCGGGTCTGGATATTTCGGAGAAGCGTCTACCACAGGATGGCCGCTTCAATATCCGTGTCCGTAATAAGAATATCGATGTGCGTCTGTCGACTATGCCGGTGCAGTTTGGTGAGTCGGTGGTTATGCGTCTGCTGGATCAGAGTGGCGGCATTCTGAGCATGGCATCCCTCGGTATGAGAGATCAGATCAGGAATCGTTTTGAGTATCTGATCACACGTCCTCATGGATTGATCCTTGTCACCGGCCCGACGGGTTCAGGTAAAACAACAACGCTGTACGCGGCACTGACTCAGCTGAATCAGGCCGAAAAGAAAATTATCACCGCCGAAGATCCTATCGAGTACAGGCTTCCGCGAATTAACCAGGTCCAGGTAAATACCAAAGTGGGTCTCGAATTTTCGACTGTTCTTCGTGCGGCTCTGCGTCAGGACCCGGATATCGTTCTGATTGGTGAGATGCGTGACCACGAGACGGCAGAGATCGGCTTACGAGCTGCAATGACAGGTCACATGGTGCTGTCGACGTTGCACACCAACGATGCCCAGTCAGCAGCGGCACGCCTGATGGATATGGGCGTTGATAGCTATCTGGTTGCTTCGTCACTGAGAGCTGTTCTGGCACAGCGTCTTATTAAAAAGCTGTGCCCTCATTGCACTCAGAATTACGAGCCCGATGATCAGGAAAAAGCCTGGTTAGAAACTATGGAACCTGGCAGCTCAACACGTCAGTTCCTGAACGGAAGAGGTTGCCATCACTGCAACAATACCGGCTATCAGGGGCGTGTCGGTATTTACGAGTTACTGGAACTCGATGCCAACATGATAGGTGCATTGCGTAAGGGGGATTCTCAAGGGTTCTCTGAGGCAGCGTTGAAATCTCCGTATTTCCGCCCGTTAGCAATGTCTGCACTGGACTTTGCGACAGAGGGTGTGACCTCCCTTGATGAAGTCTTCCGTGTATCAGCAACCCTGGATGGCGAGGAGATCTGATGGCCATTTATCTCTATCGCGGTCGCGATAATTCGGGGGCGGCGGTAGAGGGCTCCCTACAGGCGGGTAGCCGGGAAGTCGCAGTATCGCAGCTGATGCAACGCGGCATTACCCCGCTTAAAATTCAGCAACAGAAAGTATTACCCTCGAAGGACGGTAAAACGGTCCAGCGTTCTCAAAAAATTAAATCTGAAGAGCTCGTCCTGTTTACTCGTCAGTTGTATGCACTGACTAAGGCGGGTGTTCCTATCATCCGGGCGCTGACCGGGCTGGCCGAAAGTGCGAACAACGATCAGTTACGCACGGTTCTTCAGGATATCAGCGACCAGCTGGTCGGTGGTTCTGATCTGGCTTCGGCATTTAGAAGGCACCCTAAACTCTTTTCTCCTATTTACGTCAGCATGATCCATATAGGTGAGAGCACAGGGAATCTTGATGATGCACTGATCCGCCTGGTGGGCCACCTGGAAATGGAACGGGAAACCAGAAAGCGTATCAAGTCCGCGTTGCGCTATCCCATTATGGTTATCGGTGCCATTGCAATCGCGATGGTGGTTGTCACTATGTTTGTGATTCCAAGCTTCTCGTCGGTATTTAATAAGCTAGGCGCTGACCTGCCATTTGCCACGTTAATCCTGATTGCTGTTTCCGATTTCATGCAGAACTGGTGGCATGCCTTGTTGGCCGGTCTGATTGTTGGCGGTCTTGCTTTTAGACAGTTTATCGCCACCGATGAAGGGGCTGTCTGGTGGGACAGAACCAAACTGAATATTCCTCTTATCGGTACTATTTTCGAGCGCATCGCACTGGCGCGTTTTTCCCGTTCTTTTTCCATGATGCTGACTGCTGGTGTGCCAATCCTGAATAGCCTGTCTATTGTGGCGGCGAGTGTTGGTAATAAATATATCGGTAATGCCGTCAGCGATATGGGCGATGGGGTCCAGCGTGGCGAAGGGCTGACCAATACGGCGCAGAGAACTGGCCTGTTCACACCACTAGTACTTCAAATGATGTCGGTTGGTGAAGAAACAGGGGCTGTTGATCGGCTACTTGATGAGGTCGCTGACTTTTATGAAGAAGAGGTCGACTACGAGCTCAACCAACTGTCAGACGCGATAGAACCCATCCTGCTCGTGTTTCTGGGGGCGCTGGTACTTCTGCTCGCTCTGGGTGTTTTCTTACCCGTGTGGGAGCTCAGTGGTGCAGTGTCAGGTTAGACACTGACGCCACATATGTAACAGAAGTTTTTGTAATTCAATATTTGTTTATTTTCGTTAATACCAGCTTCAAAAATTCAATTGTTGACTAAGGTTTAAGTATGCCAACGACGTTACTGAACGTCGGCCGGAAACGAGGCTTCTCTCTACTCCAGTCGGCGATCGCATTGGCGGTAATGATGGTCGGGATACTGATTCTGGTGCCCCGGATGGACAACATTATCGAGGATGCCTGGCGTGCACATGTTAAGTCGGTGGGTAGCTCCCTGCAGACCGGAGTGATGATTTTCCGGAAAGCCTGGATGACCGATAAAAACAGCACCCTGCTTGAAGGCTTTGCTATGAATCAATATGGCTGGCCGGTACCGCAGGAACCGGACGGGATGTCCGGATCAGGAGTAACAACGACACTGAGTTGTGAAGCGCTGTGGAATAGTCTTCTGGATATAGAAGTTCCGACACTGACCGCTGGTGATAATGCCAGCGCCGATTTCCGGGTCGAAGTCGTAGAGGGACATTGTCGGTACTACCACAGAGCAAGTGGCGACAGATTTTACATTGACTATAGCTCGGCCGATGGCCGCGTAAGCTGGAATATCCGATAACACACAGGAGTCGGGACATGAAAAAACAAAGAGGTTTTACACTGATCGAACTGGTCATGGTAATTGTTATTCTCGGTGTGCTCTCTGCCTTTGCGCTGCCGCGTTTCGCAGATTTTGGTCAGGACGCGCGGGTTGCCAGTCTGAATGCGCTGGCCGGTGCACTCCGTGCAGCCGCCAATATTGCTCACGCGCAGCAGCTGGCAGATGGCTCGACACCCGGTCAGGCAGTGGTTCTTGAAGGTGCCTCTATCGCTATGGTGAATGGTTACCCTCAGGCCGTACAGGCTGGTATCACTGACGCTGCTCAGGTGGCGGGTGACTACCAGATTACTCATGGAACCGCCGCAGGTGGTGAAGAGGCAGTTTACACCCTGACAACTGGCGCTGGCTGTACTGTGACTTACACCGCTGCAACCGCCGCAGTGGAAAACGTGAATCCAATCACCGCCGCGCCAAAGGTTGTTGTTGATCCAAACGGTTGCTGAGGCTGATTTGATCCGCCAACGAGGCTTTACTCTGGTTGAGATGATAATGGTGATCACATTGATCGCCATTATCTCAATCGGCGCAAGCAGCCTTTTCCTGAATACCGATCGCTACACTACGCTTGCTGCTCGTGAGCAACTGGTGTCGGTAGCAATCCTTGCTCAGAGAAGAGCACTGGCAAATGCAGTGGCGGCAACTCCGGTCAATCTCACGGTTTCTCAGACCAGCTCTGATTGGCTTTTCACTGTTTCGCAGGGGACAACCACCTTTGGCACGCGGGAAGCTCCGCGCGCAGGGGCAGCGCTGGCCATTAACGGTGCTACTCTGGCTAACGGTGGCAGCACAACGATTAATTTTGATATCAATGCAGAAACCGGCGCTGCGAATCAGTTTGTTTTTTCCGCTGGTAATTCTCACTCACTCTGTATTTCTGCCAGTGGTTTCGCCTATATCGGCAACTGCCAGCCCTGAAGGAGGCACGCACTTATGCTAAGAATGCGCGGCATGTCTCTGGTCGAAATGGTCATTACTATCGTCATTATTTCTGTCGCCTTAGTTGGTTCTCTGCGGGCGTTCAGTGTTCTTACCGGGCGATCTGCTGACGTTCTTATTCAGACCCGCTCCGTCGATCTGGCTCAGCTTTATTTTGATGAAATACTGTCGCGTCGCTATGACGAGGCCACGGGGACGAATGGTGTTCCTGCCTACACTGGGGCGTGTCGGATTACTAATGACGGCGAAAGCCGTGACAATTACGATGACGTCGATGATTACGATGCCGTCACCAACGAATCCCCGGATACGATGGACGCCTCTCTTGCAACGGATTACAGCGGCTACACGGTGTCTATCAACGTAGTCTGTGATGACTCTATTGGTGTGAACACCGGTGGCGCTAAGCGTATAGAAATCACGATTGACGACCCGATCGGCGATACCTCGGTATTCTCTATGTATAAGGGGAATTACTGATGGTAACAAAAGTGATGACGTTAACTTATCTGCGGCGTCAGTCTGGATTTACCCTGGTTGAGCTGGTGATGACATTGGTGGTGGCTGCGGTGTTGGGCATCATGTCGGTTCAGTTTATCCGCTCTACCAGTGAAGGTTTTATCTCAAGCAACGGTCGTGAACAATTAGCGGCGGCTGGCTATGTCGTTAACGAACAGATCAGCCGCGGATTGCGCGACGCTCTACCGGGCAGTATCCGTACCACCGCTGACGGACTGTGCGTTGAATATATGCCTGTAGTCGCCGCTTCGATGTACACCGATTTATCGGTTAATTCGGCAGTTACCTCATTCCGTGCCGCACCATATTCTGTATCCGACGGTGCGAGTGGTTACGTATCTGTTTATCCTATCGGGTCGGCTAACCTGTACGCCCAGAATGATCCGGGACCTCTGACGCCGGATATCGGCTCAGTGCCCGCGGGGACAACCGAGGTTGATGTCACGCTTGCGAGCTCTCATACCTTCCCATCAGATTCGCCGGAGCGTCGCTACTATTTATCGTCTGCGCCTGAAGCCGTCTGTCAGGATGGAGCCTATCTCTATCGTTACCGCAACTACGGCTTTATCAGTGACGTCGCTAACCTAAAGGCAGCCTTACCTACCAATCGGGCTGGCGGTCGCACCGTTCTGGCATTTCCACTTCAGGCAGGATCCATGACATTTCGCTTTCAGAATCCAACGCTGGCGCGAAGTGGCCTGGTGGCATTTGAGTACGTGCTGCAACACCCGACAACAGGCGAGACGCTTTCCATGGGGCAGCAGGTGAGGGTTGTTAATGTTCCCTGATGATGTGAAACGGATAGCTCTATCCCCGCAGCGCGGCTTTGGTCTGCCAATGGCGCTGTTTGTTATTACTGTGCTTGCTGTGATCGTCACGGTAATGGGGTCTATGCAGACGACCAGTGGTCAGTCGAGTGTGCTTCATATTCAGGGGGAGCGCGCTTTTTACGCTGCTGAATCAGGTACCGAAGCGGCTCTTAATGTACTGCTGCCTCCGGATGGTTCTCCCGGGCGAGCCTGTGCAACTTCCCCATTTTTTACTGCGACTTTTACTGCTCCTGGTCTGCGCGGATGCAGTGTTTCCGTCAGTTGTGTTCAGATGACCATCGGTAGCGAAAACCTTTTTACACTGACATCGCAGGGTTCTTGTGGCACCGGACTTGATCAGGCGTCACGAACGCTAGAAGTTCGGGCTCGGTAGTGTTTCCCGCCTATAGCTAGATTGCCGTTACATAGCGCTGTGATTACGAGGTTAATACAGTCCATCGTGACGTTTTGTGAAAGAATAGAAAAAGCCAAACTGAAGAATATCATTTAGTTATATCGGGAAGGTTTAGCAAGGTGCTGCAGGTTTTGCCGTAACCAAAGGTTAGCTGGAAGAATATTATGCTGAAATATGCGCTGCTGTCTTTATTGTTTACCTCCATGAGTGCCATGGCTCGCATCGATTTATGGTCGGACGACTTCGAGCGGAGCAATCTGAACGGCGGTCCTCAGAAGTACACAGTAACGCCTATTGGTTCTCGTGGTGAGGCGGGCATTGGAACTTACATCGCAAACTCCGGTTCCCGCAGCATGTTTATTTGTTGCGATGAGGTTTACGTTACTTCAGATCCAATGGACCTGAGTGCTTCGAATTACGCAGAAGTTAATTTCTGGTTAAGAAGCGGTTCTGATAACTACAGTGAATGGCCTTCAAGCAGTGATGATCTCCGCCTGGATGTTTTGCTGGATAATGGCAGCTGGCAGGCTTTGCAGTTATGGGAAGGTGGCGGCTCGTCAGGAGGGGATACCTACAACGTTTATGCCAGAATTCCTGTTGCAGGCTTACACAGTAATTTCCGTTTTCGTTTTTACCAGGCTGACGGCTCAGGAAGCTCTTTTACCCGTCGGGACTTCTGGCATATTGATGATCTGAAAGTAACCGACTTTGAAGTCGGTACGACTCGTTACCCTCTTTTCTCCGATGATTTTGAGCGTAATCTCTTAATGACACCACCTCCGGGGGAGACTCTGCCCGATTGGTACGTCACTATTTTCGATGGAAATTTCACATCTCAAATCAGTAATCACACGGCAGAAACGGGCACTCGTAGTATGTACACCTGTTGCGGTGAGCGGACAACGACGACCCGAAGTATCGACCTGTCGGGCGAAACCTTTGTCGAAATGGAGTATTGGATTCGCTACGGCGATGATAACTTCAGTGGTACGGATGCAATCACGCCAGGGAATTACGACAGTGAAGACCCGTCAGCGGCTGAATTGTATGTGCAGATTTATTTACCTGATGGCACGTGGCGTACGATCGATTTCCATGATCCGTCGGCATCCAATTCTGGGGAAATTTATCGGTATGAGGCGCGGGTTCCTGATGATGCTTTACACAGTAATTTCAGGCTCAGATTTTATCAGGCAGACGGCACGACCTCTTTGTTTCGACGCTATGATTTTTATCATATTGATAATGTCTACGTAGGTACACGCGACGATACCTCATCGGCGGTTCATCACTTCCGCTTATCTTACAATTCGGCCGCCCTGACCTGTAATCCGCAGGACGTAACAATTCAGGTATGTGAGGACGCCTCCTGTTCGGGTCTTTATACAGACCCCGTCGATATCGTCTTATCCCCGACAGGGTGGGTTGGTGGAAATGCCGTCACGATAACGGGGGGGAGTGGCGTTGCTTCACTGGCCCGTACCACAGCTGGAACCGTTGATCTGGATGTCGTTTCTTCAATCCCGTTGATGACAGGCTCCAATAATCGTTGCTCTATTGATGGCGGCCCCTATACGCCGTCTTGTTCTCTGACCTTTGCTGACTCGGGTTTTCTGGTCGACGTACCGGATATTATTGCGGGTAAGGGCACGGCTGCAGCGACGATACAGGCAGTACGTAAAAGTGATAACGCACCACAATGCGTACCTGCCTTTGCCAACGTCACTAAAAATGTGGACTTCTGGACCAGCTACGATATTCCGGCCTCGGGCTCGATGGTGACAAGTATGGGCGGCGTAGCGATATCAGGAAATAATCTATTGCCGACAACGCTGTCGCTGAATTTCGATAGTAATGGTGAGGCGGTATTGCCTTCATTGAATTATTACGATGCCGGCCAGAAGTCACTCTACGCCCGCTACGTAGGCACGGGTGCTGATCTCGGTCTGATTATGGAAGGAAGCGACCCTTATATTGCACGCCCAGCCGGGTTGTGCGTGGATACGGGCAGTAGTTGCACATCAGGGGCAGCAACGTGTGGAGTCTTTGGCACCGCGGGAGCTCCTTTCCCCGTTAGTATCACTGCGGTTGCATGGGAGTCAGATTCAGATAGTGATTTCTGTAGCGACAACAGCGGGACGCCAAATTACAACTCCGGTGGCAATATTACGCTGAGTTCCAACCTCTTGGCGCCTATTCCAGGTAACCCCGGTGTTACAGAACCGACGGAGTATAATCATTTATCGTCTAATGGAACTGGCGGCGAGAATGTCGTTTCGATGACGCAAAGTGAGGTGGGCGTTTTCACCTTCAGTGCGACTCCACCTCTTTACCTGGGCGCGGCCTTAGGGTCGACATCAAGCACAACACCAGTGACTTATACCAGTCAGCCAACCGGCCGCTTCATACCCGATCACTTCGAAGTCTCGGCCAGTGATGTCGGTGAGTTTTCTCCTGCCTGTCCGACGGGAAATACCTATACCGGTCAGTTATTCGACTGGTTAATTGCTCCTACAATCGCTATTACTGCGTTTAATGGGGCGAGCCCTAAGGCAGTGACTGAGAATTATACTCACGACGATTTCCGTCGCCTGGCAGCGGCAAACGTCGCAGATAATATTACCTATCCCACAGAGGACAACGCGACGGATGGTAACGATGGCAGCCGGATGCAGCTCTCTGGAGTGCCTGACACACAGTTTAATGACGGATCAATAAGTGTCTCGGGAGCAGGGCAAATGGAATATGTATTCTCGGCAGCGGATAGCCTCGCCTATTTGCGCAACAGCGCTGCTGAAATAAATACATTCAGTCCTGACCTGGTCTTTGAAATTGGCTCGGCTATCTCTGATGGTGAGGCGAATGTAAACAACACGGTCAACTTCACACCCGATGGAAGCTCTGTTGATGTCCGCTTCGGCAGGATGATAGTTGAAGACAGTTACGGCCCTGAAAACAGTAATCTGACGTTGCCCATGTCTATGGAATATTTCGCTGATGGTGAATACGTCCTTAATACCTTTGATTCATGTTCGACCTGGAACAGCGCTAACGCCAGTGTGGATAGCTTAAGCTCGATCCTGCCGGGGTCAGGGGCAGTGTCTTCGGGCACGACGGGTAGCAATGGTCTGGAATTAGCAGCGCCCACCACGGTAGCAGGGACTCCTGACACAGGTGATGCCACCGTGACCTACGATGCACCCTTCTGGCTGGAGGGTGATTTTAATGGTGATGGCAACTTCAACAACGATCCATCCGCAACGTCGACTTTCAGCGTTTATCGTGGTCACGAGCGGGTTATCTACAAAAAAGAGTTGAGATAAATGCGCCTACGTAAAAAACAGGTTCGCGTGCGGCCCAGAGTCTGGGCCATTTCAGCACTGTTTTATCTGTGCGCTTCAACTGTGGCTGCCCTTCCGGTGCTGTTTAATTTGCTCAACAGTGCCGTTGTCGGTGTAGACTGGATTGCCAGTAATACTTCCCGGGTGGTGATTAATTCACTGGGCGAACTCAATCTTCGTAACGGTTATGTCGAAGTCGAGTCACGGGCATTTGATTTCTCTGAAGCAGACTCTGTTGATATAAGTTTCGATGTCTACGTGCCATTCAGCCTCGGATTTGGACTTATCGGTAGGGCACCTAACCCGGGAGAAGACTTAGTTGTTCAGTACCGGCGCAGTAACGGCGGCTGGCAGACTCTGACGACCTTTGTTGCAGACTATGGCTTTCTTGGGTTGCTCTCGATAGGAGATAGCTATTCCTATTCCGCCTCGTTGCCTGCAGATGCTTACCACGATAATTTTCAGTTACGTTATGTCATGACCGGCGGAGGGATCAGTTTCTTCGATCTTCTCGGTGATAACTGGTATGTCAGTGATATTGAGATCACTGCGGATCTGCCACCGGCTGGCCCGGATCATTTCCGGTTATCCTATGAGTCTGACGCTTTAACCTGCAAGCCCCAGACGGTTGATATTCTGGCATGCGCAGACAGCACTTGCTCCAGTCTGTACACCGACGATGTGAATATAACCTTGTTGCCAGCGGGGTGGGTCGGCGGCAATACGCGAACTCTGTCGGGCGGTAGCGGTAGCTTTGAGCTTAGCCAGACTGTCCCTGGTACAGCGATTGTTGGAGTGTCATCATCTTCGCCCGCAAAAGTCGGGGGCAGTAATCTCTGCTCGGTGGACGGCGGCAGCGTATCTGTGACGTGTAACCTGGCGTTTGCCGATGCGGGTTTTGTAGTCAGTGTTCCTGATTTTATATCCGCGAAAGGACCCGCTTCGGCGACTATACAGGCAGTCAGAAAGAGTGATAACTCACCTGAGTGTGTGCCGGCTTTCGCAAACGTATCGAAGGATGTGGATTTATATTCCCGTTACGACGCGCCTGCTTCTGGCAGTAAAGCTGTGCAAGTCGCAGGCGTTGATGTGTCCACTTCACCTGTAAGCCCAACAAGCCTCTCTCTTGCCTTTGATGCTTCCGGCACCGCCTCGCTGACGTCCTTTAACTACGACGACGCCGGGCAGAAAACACTGTTTGCCAGTTATACCGGAAGTGGTGCTGATGCTGGACTGATCCTGAATGGACAAACCAGCTTTGTAGCGCGCCCAGCGGGGCTGTGTATTGATCCAGCTAATGTCTGTAACGAGCCTTATGAAGACTGCCCAGTGTTTGCGCTCGCAGGTGCGGCATTCCCGGTTAATATTCGTGCGGTCGCCTGGGAAGCAGATAGCGACAGTGATTTCTGTTTGGATAACATCACGACACCAAATTACAGCTCAGGATCGCCGATTACTTTGTCTTCAACCGTTGTCGCACCAGCCGCCGGACAAAATGGCACACTGGAACCCGCTGAATATATTCACCCAGCGAGCGTCAGCGGCGTTTCTAGTATTAATCTTACGCAAGGAGAAAGCGGTGTATTTACTCTAAATGCAACGCCGCCTTTGTATTTTGGCGCAGCGCTCGGCACCTTGTCTGATACCAATTTAGCCACCTTCTCAAGTGCGCCGCTGGGGCGGTTTGTTCCCGCGTATTTTGAGGTGAGTGTGGCAGACTCTGGCGTATTTTCTGGCGCTTGTAGTACTGGAAATAGCTACACCGGGCAATCTTTCTCATGGCTGGTGGCACCGGCAATCATTGTTTCTGCCTACAACGCATCAGCCGATGCTGAGATTACTCAGAATTATACTGACACTGCTTTTATGCGTTTATCGGCCGGTGACGTATTTAACGGAGTTTCATTCCCGTTAGTCGACCAGAGTGTTGTGGGCAACGATGGCCTGGCGCTCTCTTTGGCTGGTTCTCCTACTACTGATTATCAGGCTGGCTCATTAACGGTAAGTAGCCCTGGGGTGATGGAGTATGTCTTTTCACCACTAGATAACATCGCCTATGTGCGTGATTTAAATGCTGAAATAAATCCTTTTTCTCCGGAGCTGCAATTTACGCTTACCGGTGTTACCGACGGCGAGGTAACCCAGTCTGCCAGTGTCGACTTTACACCTGATGGTAGTGGGGTGAGTGTGCGCTTTGGCCGTATGCGTTTACAGGATACCTTTGGTGCCGAAACCCACGATCTGACCGCAAGGCTGATCACAGAATATTTCCAGGGCGGCAGGTATGTACAGAATACTGACGATGACTGTACCGTCTGGGACAGTGCCAATGCTTCTGTCGATGGTATCAGTCAGATTACGGCCACCTCAGGTCAGTTAACCGGGGGGAGCAGTGGTAATGCGGGAATTACCTTGCTCGCCCCAACACTGGTACCCGGCACACCGGATACAGGTGATGCGTCTCTGAGCTACACTGCCCCGCAGTGGTTACGAGGCGATTACGATGGAGATGGTAGTTTTGAATCGCCCTCATCAACCGTCAGCTTCGGTGTCTTCCGTGGGCATGAACGCATTTTATATCGCAGGGAAGTCCGGGAGTAATAGGCTCCCGGTTGTTTTGTCGCGGTCAGCTGAAATAGTCAGTCATCGCCATGATCATCGTCATGATGATCTTCGGTGTCCATCTGCAGCTCTTTGATCTTTCTTGTCAGGGTGTTCCGGCCCCATCCCAGCAGGTTTGCGGCATCGCGACGACGACCCGCGGTATGCTTAAGTGCGGTCTCAATCATAATACGTTCAAAGATAGGAACTGCGGTATCAAGCAGATCCGTCATGCCCGAGGCCAGCTGTTGATCAGCCCAGAAACGCAGATTCTGTTCCCAGTTACCTGAGGTCTGAATATCACTTTTCTGTTCCAGAAGCTCAGGTGGCAGATCTTTTACCAGCACTTCGCGACCAGATGCCATCACAGTGATCCAGCGACAGGTATTCTCGAGTTGGCGGACGTTACCCGGCCAGTCCAGGGTAGACAAAAACTCTTCGGTTTCTGGTCGCAGCGACTTAGTCTCTACTTCAAGCTCTTCGGCTGCGCGTTGCAGGAAGTGCGTCAGAAGTTTCGGAATATCTTCACGACGATCGGCGAGACGAGGCAGGTGGATACGGATAACGTTAAGACGATGGAATAAATCTTCGCGGAATTTCCCGTCTTTTACCAAACCTTCAAGGTCCTGGTGCGTTGCAGCAATAATGCGCACATTCACCTTGACCGGTGTCGTACCACCTACGCGGTAAAACTCACCATCAGCCAGTACACGAAGCAGTCGTGTCTGGGTGTCAGCCGGCATATCACCGATTTCGTCGAGGAATAAGGTGCCACCGTTAGCTTGTTCAAAACGTCCACGACGTTGGCCGCCAGCGCCGGTGAAAGAGCCTTTTTCATGGCCAAAAAGCTCTGATTCAATCAGATCTTTGGGAATTGCAGCCATGTTCAGAGCAATGAAAGGCTCAGGAGCACGAGGGCTATGCTTATGAAGTGCATGAGCGACGAGTTCTTTACCCGTGCCTGATTCACCGTTAATTAAAACAGTAATATTCGATTGCGAGAGACGACCAATGGCGCGGAAAACTTCCTGCATTGCGGGCGCTTCACCGATGATCTCCTGCGTTGGCATCTCAGGTTCAACCGATGGTGCCTGTGCTGAAATTTCAGAGAAGTGATCTATGGCACGTTGAATCAGGCTGACCGCTTCGTCGACATCGAAAGGCTTTGGCAGATATTCGAAGGCACCACTCTGGTACGAGCTGACCGCGCTCTCAAGGTCAGAGTGCGCTGTCATAATGATGACTGGTAAATCAGGATGTGCCTCGTTTGCGTGCTTCAACAGCGTGAGACCATCCATACCCGGCATGCGGATATCCGTAATAATGGCGCTGGGATGCTCTTTTTTCAGTTGATTGAGTGCAGGTTCAGCCTGCTCAAATACTTTGGTATCAATCCCCGCCTGTTGCAGTGCTTTTTCTAAAACCCAGCGGATGGATTTATCGTCATCAATGATCCAGACAGTGCTCATAGTGGTTCCAAAGGCAGATAAATTGAGAATGTGGTGCGTCCGGGCTCGGATTCAAATTCAATGATGCCGTCGCACTGATTAATAATTGATTGTGAGATTGAAAGGCCAAGACCTGTTCCTTCCGGGCGACCCGTGACCATAGGGTAGAAGAGGCTTTCCTGAATCTCTTCGGGGATGCCCGGGCCGTTATCGGTTATATCGACACGTACAACCAGTCGGTGACGATGATGGCCAATCGTAAACTGGCGCATCGATCGGGTTTTCATTGTTAGTGATGGTGGTCGCTCCGGGTTTGGATTTTCCATCATCGCCTGCATCGCGTTGCGGCAGATATTCAGCAGGGCCTGAACCATCTGACCGCGATCCGCTTCCATTTCAGGAATAGACGGGTCGTAATCACGGACGACTTCAATCTGATGTTCAGATTCAACGTCGACGAGCTGGCATACCCTCTCAAGAACTTCGTGAATATTAATTTGTTCGGTCTGAGGCAGAGTACGGGGGCCGAGCATCCGGTCCACGAGGTCACGAAGACGGTCTGCCTCTTCGATAATAATATTGGTGTACTCGGCCAGATCGGCCGTTGGTAATTCACGCTCAAGTAGCTGGGCTGCGCCGCGAATCCCACCGAGTGGGTTCTTAATCTCGTGGGCCAGGCCGCGCACCAGGTTACGTGTTGTTTCCTGCTTGGCGATCAGTTGCTCTTCGCGGCTGATGCGCATCAGGCGGTCACGCCCTTGCAGTTCAACCAGCAGGCAGGGCAGTCGCGTTTCAGGGTGTGATAACGGACTTACGCTATAGTCCAGAGTCGCCTGCTGTTGGTTATGAAGCTCAATCGTCGCTTCACGTTTGGTGTAAGAGTGCCCATTGATCAGAGCATCACGAAAGGCCTGTGTCGCTTCATCAGACTCTCTGGCGAGCATGGTGAATTCAACGCCTCTTCCACGCTGGCCACTGACTTCAAGCAGGGCTTCGGCAGCGGGGTTCATGAAAATAATACTCAGATCAGCGTCCAGCAGAACAACCCCGGTATTCAGGTGTTCCATCAGGCGTTGATTGAGGTGTGGGCTGGCGAGCATAGCTATCTCCGTTTGCACTCAGTTCAGCAATAATTGAGCCAGAAGTGAGTTTTGCACATAAATGGCGCGGAGTCGCTTCTGATGTGCTGCGTGAGTGTTCAAATGAAGAAAAACAGCCCCTTGATTGCACCAAATGTGGGCGCGCAATGGTTTGTGTGAGTTGTTTTGGTGCCCTGTTTCAGTGCTCTGGACCGTATAGAAGGCTTTTTAGCCTTCATCTGATTTTGGCCTGGCTCTGAAAGTAGCCCTTGATGGGTGAGGTTTAACGAGCCAGGGAAGACGCCCGTTTCACATGAAGAGTAATCGACTGGCTGCTGATGCGCACGTCGCCGTCAGGACCTCTGACTTCCATATGCAGTCGATGTTCGCCGCGGTCCAGATTATCGAGCTGGAAGCTTGTCTGGCTACCGCGGGCAATCTCAATGCCGCCGTCCATCAGTACGATCGTATCTTTCTTTTGCAGCGCTGGTGTCAGAACGCCCGAAATGCGGACATCGCCATTCACTCCAATGGGCAGGGTAGTGCCGTCAGCCGGAGAGATAATACTCAGGCTGGTGTACACCGGCGTGACGGGCTCATCGCTTGATTCTTCAGAAGGGCGCTCGGGCTTAGGAACATTAAACGCCGGCATGGATGGAAGTTCCTGAACCACATGGGTCTCTGAACCTGCACTCTTGCGATCGCTGAATACCGGGTTGCCGTCAGCATCCCTTGTGATGTACACCTTTGTCTGAGCAACTGCGGGCAGCGCACAGGTGACCGTAACAGCCGCAGTAGCCAGAAGCGTGATGAAGGTGGTCATTGAGTGTCGCATATCCATATCTCCGGAGTGCTTTGGGCACGTATTTGAACTGAGTATAGAACGCGCTATCCTGCGCCGGCAAACTGCAGCGGTATTTCAGTGGGAGTTTTCAATGATTGGCTTGATACAAAGGGTGTCTGAGGCGAGTGTTCGTGTCGACGGCGAGGTGATTGGCAGTGCCGGGCGCGGTTTACTGGTATTGCTTGGGGTTCAGAAGGAAGACGACAAAGAGAAGGCTGACCGCCTGTTAGATAAAATCCTGCGCTACCGGGTCTTCCCGGATGATGAGGGGCGCATGAACCGTAGCATCAGCGATATTGATGGTGATCTTCTGGTTGTTTCTCAGTTTACTCTGGCGGCAGATACCCGAAAGGGCACACGCCCCGGATTTTCGGGGGCGGCGGCACCGGACGACGCCAGCGCCTTGTATGAGTACTTCTGCAGCCGTGCCAGTGAGAAGGTAACTACGGGGACCGGACGGTTTGGCGCCGATATGAAGGTCTCTCTGGTAAATGATGGCCCTGTCACCTTCTGGTTGGAAGTCTGAGGTCCGGCCTCACGCTTATTGATATTGATCAAGTATCATTACACCGGTCATCTGCTATGCTTCGCGGCTATTCTGCCGCCACGTATGCAGACTGGCCCCATTTAAAATAACCAAATACTGAAGGAAATCCGTCATGTACATGGCTCTGAAGCACTCTCATATTGGATTTGTCTACTTATCATTTATTCTCTTCGTCGTCCGCTTTGTGCTGGCTAATTACAAGCCACTGCTGAACAGCAATAAAGCCTTGAACATTGCTACGCATGGCATCAATGCTCTGCTCCTGATTACCGCCGGTGCGCTTTGCGTAACCCTCAGCCAATATCCGTTCGAAGCAGCATGGGTAACCGCCAAATTACTTGGTCTGATCGCTTACGTTGTGCTGGGTGTGATCGCAATTAAGAAAGTAAATGTGAAAGCGTTTGTTCTGGCGCTGGTGGTATTTGTTTATATTTTTGGCGTGGCAAAAGCACACAGTGCGCTTTCGTGGGTGGGTATTCTTATCGCCTGATCTGCGATTATCCTCGCAATAAAAAAGGCAGCCGTGGCTGCCTTTTTTGTCACTGTTCCAGATATCAGACAGTGAAGTTCGATACGCTCTTACGCATATCCGATGTGTTCTGTTCCAGCGTATTCACCGAGTCGACCAGCTGGCGCGTGCTTGCCTGGTTTTCCTGGCTCATGTGTCTGGCTTCAGTCAGGTTCTGGTTGATGTTATTGATCACAGACGTCTGCTCCTCAATGGCCGAGGCTACCTGCAGTACCTGATCTTTAATACGCACCAGTGCGCCCGATACTTCACCAATGTTCGATTCTGAAGCTCTCGCAGTTTCAACAGAGCGCTCAGCGGTCTCTTCGCCGCCCTGCATACTGTTGACTGCGCGGTTCACACCGCTCTGAAGTTTATCGATCATGCTGTTGATGTCTTCAGTCGCCTGCTGGGTCTTGCTGGCCAGACTCCGGACTTCATCAGCAACCACCGCAAAACCACGACCTTGCTCACCCGCGCGGGCTGCCTCAATAGCAGCGTTGAGAGCCAGCAAGTTCGTTTGTTCAGCAATGCCTTTAATGACATCAAGCAGTGAGGCGATCCCTGTGGTTTCCTGTTCCAGTTCGCGGATAACGCCGGCGGATTCACTGACGCTGCTGGCGAGGGCGGCAATATCAGTAACCGCACTGCGGAATTGTTCGGCGATTTCACGGACGTGTTTCTCAGCGTTGGTCGCTTCTTCGGCGACACGGGTCGATGACTGGCTGACCTCGCCAATGGCTTGTTCCATTTCACGGTTAGCGTGAGTCACATGTTCAAGCTCAGCAACAAACTGAGCCGTGGTTTCCTGACTTTTCTGAGCACCTTGTTCGAGCTGCTCTGTGGTTCCGCGTACCTGGGTCGATACTGTCTGCACGTTGGTGACCAGGCTTTGCATTCCCTCAAGGAATTTATTGAAGGTCTTCGCCATTTCACCAATTTCGTCGTTACTTTCAACCGTGAGCCGACGGGTCAGATCGCCTTCGCCTCGGGCAAGCTTATCCAGCGCTGAGGTGGTTCGTTTTATTGGACGAGTGAGTAGTGGCGGCAGGAATACGATAACAGCAACGATAATCGCGACCGAGAGAAGCGTGAGAATCAGTAGGTTCCGGCGAGCGGCCTCATTCAAGGATACGCCTTCAGCATGCAGTGACGCCGCAGATTCAGCCAGGTTTTCACCAACGGTATCCAGAATATCACGGGTGGCCTCAAATTCTTTTTCCAGCGCGCCTGTACTGAGTGCCTCTGCCTGTTCATACGAAATTCGCCCCGAGGTAACGTCCTCTACCATTTTTTCTGATTTAGGACGCCACTTCGCGAAGGCGGCAAGAAACGCTTCGGCCTGAACCCGCGTTTTGTCATTCACTTGCATGTCGATGACAGCATTGAGGCGATCATAGACCTGGTCCAGGTTCTCTTTATGAGACGCCTTGAGGCCTTCGTAGTTTCCGCCTAATGCCAGAGTGCGCTCGGCGATCTGAGCCTGATACAGGTCGCGGTCAGCGTTAAGTACCTTATCCAGAGCTGGGGTATAGGTACCGTTAATCAGCTCAGATGTGGTGGTTACTCCGCTCAGAGTATTTAGTTGCAGCACACTGAGGATGACCAGAAGAACCCCAATGACGGCCAGAGGTATACGTAACTTCAGTGTGAGGCTCAGATCGCGCCAATTCATACGTTTCTCCACGAAACAGGGACTATCCATTGAGGATAGTTCAAGTCGGGCCAGCCGCCAGAGAATTATGTAACCGGCTTACCCGCTGAGTGCCGTGTTCATGCGGGTAGGCTGAGAATGTCCCGGCTATTATTGACGCGGAACCAACCGGCAATGCTGTAACGATGATTCTTTGCGGGCAGCACTTCATGTGGAAATTCTTCAGACAGAAAAATCACCAGACGATTTAACACGGGCTGAACCCTGGTTATTAGCTGATCCTCAGCATCATAAATAGCGAGTTCACCGCCGTCCCCGGGTTGCCAGTTCTCGTTGAGATAAAACACAGTACTCAGTACACGGTTTGACTGCCCTTTGAACGCGTCGTAATGCTTTCTATAACCCGCGCCTGGTGGATAGTGAGCAAAGTGACTCTCGTACTCAAACAGCCCGAGCAGCAGCTCTCGATTAGCGTAGCCACGCAGATGCTCCATAGCCGTGAGCCAAGCTGTTTCTGACGCTTCGGATCTGTCCAGCCAGTGAATCGAATCCTGACGGATGCTGCGCGCAATTGTGTGATCGTCACGCCGTCCGATGCCTGCCTGCTTGAGGTCCCCGATTCTCTTTATCTCAGCAACCCGTTGCTGCAATGCGTTTGCAAGTGCAGCGGGGAGGGCGTCGTCGATGACAACATAACCATCGCTGCGAAGTGCATCCATGATGGTGTTCAGCAGAGGAAGGCAACGAGCAGGCACAGCACTGTTAATAACGGCGTTCACGGGCGGGTATCCAAATAAGCGAGGCGCGTTTATACCCGCCGGAAATCACGGCGTACAACGAGAAAACTTTGTCGTAACGATCAGTGAGTCAGCTACTGAAAAGCGTATAGGCCGCCAGACTGAGGAATACGACAGCAGTGAGGCGACGCGCCAGGTCTAACGGTAATCGGTCCATTAACCACTGCCCCCAGATTACTACTGGTGCATTCGCGATTAACATGCCCAGCGTGGTGCCCGCGGTAACCCAGAAAAAACTTTGAAATTCAGCGGCGAGAATCACCGTAGCTATCTGAGTTTTATCCCCGACTTCGGCAATAAAGAACAGCAGCGTGGTGGCGATAAAGGCACCGTATTTAGCGAAGTTATCGTCGTCGTCATCTTCTTTATCCGGAATCAGCACCCACAGTGCCATCAAAGCAAAGGATCCGGCCAGAACATAGTTGGCGACTCTACCTGACAGCCAGCTGTCCATATTTTCGCCAAGCCAGATACCTCCCCAACTAGAGAGCCCATGATTCAGCAGTGTGGCAAGGAGAATGCCGCCAATGATCGCCCACTTGTTGCGAAAACGGGCTACGAGTAGCAGGGACAATAGCTGGGTCTTATCGCCGACTTCAGCGATGGCAACAGCGACGGTAGAGGCAAGAAATGGCGAGGCGCTAAAGGTTGTAATATCAAACATAAAAAATTTTCCGGGCGATGATGAGCACAAGATAACGCCACAGCATCGCCCAGCGACTGTGTCGTTATCTCAGGTCTCATCAATCCCGATGACGGGACGTCTGCACCATGAGCTTGAGGCTCAATTATGTTGATACAGACACCAGAATCAGCAGCCAGAATGGCCGTGACGGCAGATTACTCCCCTAAGAGAGCGCTCATAGTAACATTTTCTTATCTGCACGATAAATAAATCTCGTTTTACCTCGAACGGCACAGGTGCAACTATCTGCGCACCTTAACCATACCAACCAGTACCTACAGAGGCGGACTGCCGTGTTATCTCAATCATTTCGTGATCTTCTGACCATCCTTGCGCGTGCGCCGTCTGTGGTAGGGGCAGAGCATTCGTTTTTCCGGGTATTGCAGCGAGCGCTGGAAGAACGCGGAGCAGACGTTAAATGGTACGAAGGCGTATTGGTGGCGCAGGGTAAGCGCCCGCATTCACTGATGCTGTCGGCCCACATCGACCGTCATGGCCTGATCTGTACCGGCCCGAACGAGTTTCAGTACGCGGCCTTTGTGTCAGGCGGTCGCTCTGACCTGCTGGGTAATTCTGTTTCTGAAGAACTGATGCAGCTGATTGTTGATCGCATGGGTGACGAGAAGGTCTATGCCTACGAGCCCTGGTCGGGCATGTACCGCGGCCGGGGCAGCATTCGCCAGACGTACGTGTGTCCGCACCGCAATAACCTGATCTTCGAACTTGAAGGTCTGGAGCATGTGGTTGCTGGTACGCCGGTCGCGTTCCAGGATGACCTGCGCATTACCGATGACAGTGTGACTGGGCAGATGGATAACGTCCTTACGGCGGCCATTCTGGTGTACCTGTTTGAACTGGGATTTGAAGGCACCGCCTTCTTTACCGCGCAGGAAGAGGCCGGTCGTAGCTGGCGATATCTGTTGGAATGGTTCCGTCGCTTTGGTGGTTCAACCAACCAGCTGGTGGTGGTCGACACCAGCCCGTTTCCGGATGTGCCCACTGCGCGTGAGCACACACTGACGCTGCGTCACCGGGATGCTAACGCGCCCTTCAATGAAGAGCTGACTCAGCAACTTGCCGACACCTGTGAGCGCATGGGTATCAGCTACCAGTTTAAAGACAGCTACATTCAGGCGCAGAACGCAGCACTGGAAGCGCAGGGCGAATCGCCGAAGTCTCTGGGTTCGACAGAAATGGGCCGCATTATTTCGGCATCTGGCGGCCTGGTAGACGGTACGACTCTGCAGATACCAACAACCGGGTATCACACCATGGATGAGAGCGCGTCTGTGGTAGCCTGTGAGGCCTTTATTGATGTGCTGTGTGATCTGGCTGGCATCCAGCCTGACGAGTGATACCGAATGACAGTAGGTACCTGTGAGAGACTATGAGTAAATTACCAACGCCTGATCTTAACGATCAGGCAGATAATTGCCTGCTGATTGCCCGGGGTGATGAAGTATCGCCGCACTGGCTGGTGTACGAAGTGCATCGGGATTTTCTGTCGGCGCCGCGCACCTTTGCGGTGTTCCGGTTATGGTCGGAGTACGACTTTGACTGGCTGGGCGATGAGTTTACCGAAGGTCTGACCTGCCTGAGCAGCTCAGATCAGCATTGGCGTATCAGCCTTCCGCGACTGCGTTTCGAATGCTGGGGGGAGCTGGAGTTTGTGCAGACCTGTTATGGCGCGGCCTCTGCGTCGGAAGCGTTAGTACGGGCGTTGACTCCGGATTAATCTTCTTCCTGCGGGTCGTTTTCCGGCTTGTCTTCTTCGACTTTATTTTCTTCGGTTTTGTTTTCTTCGTAGGCAGCATCGGTGGCCTGAAGGTCATCGATGCGCTCGCGCAGTTCCTCAATCTGGCCGGCAGGGCGGATGATATGAAATCCGTAATGCGTCTTCACCGGGCCAATCCATGGGCTGCTGCCATCGTATTCCTGCATGGCCTGAATCATTTCTTCCGGGAGATCATCCACATCGTGATTTCCGGCAAACCCCTTGTTTGAACCCGATGGGCACGCCGAATGCTCAGCGGCCAGATCTTCAAAGCGAGCGCCCAGTGTCAGCTCTTTCAGAATGTCGTCGGCCAGCAACGGGCTTTTAAGAAGAATATGGTTCAGCGGAATGATGGTCACTGGAAGCCTCCGGAATTTAAATCGTTGGCTTCCAGTATAGACGTTATCTGAATAACGTTAGCGAGGCAGGCTGCTTTGTATAAGCCCGGCTATTTCAGTCGTTTTATTTCGGTAGCCGATGCAGAGCCAGTAGTTGCCCAGAAATAATCGACAGAATACAGAAGCTCAGAAACCACCAGAAACCATCGAGCAGCGTCGCCTGCATTTCAGCGGTCGCTTTAGCGGTTAAAAATGCCACCAGAATACCGACCACAAACACATCGACCATCGACCACTTGCTGATCGCGGCGACAATGCGCCAGCGCAGATCGCTGGGCCACAGCCAGGTGAACAGAATAGTCAGGCCTTTCAGTACCGGGATAACCACACTGAAAGTCACAATCAGAAACGCCACCAGAGCATAACCCTGTTCATTCAGAGACGTCACTGTCTCCCAGATGGAACGGGTTTCGTTGAACAGTTCTGCCTTGAGGCCAAACATATTCACGCTGGCCTTAATCGTCATGATGGGCTCGGTAACCCCAGGCCAGAGCACCACATAGCTGGCAATGGCAAGCAGCAGGCCCAAGCGCTGTGCCCAGGTCGCTTGTTGCAGGCTATTGACCAGACGGTTCATGCCTTCGCCTTCAGCGGAAACTGATCGAAGGTGATGTTATCGGTGCCTTCGCGCAGAACGCGACGCAGGTTGTGGTGGTTATCCACGTCAGGCGTGGCCAGCACATCACGGTAGTGTTCGCCGAACAGGCGCAGAGTGGTTTCTTTATCGAGTTCCAGCAACTGGCTCAGAGCAAAAACCTTAGCGCTGCCCTGATTCTGGTCTGCGCTGTTGATTACGCCACCGTTATTAAACGCCGTCGGCGTGAAATCGTACCAGCCTTCGATAAACGCCAGTGTCGACGCAAACATATGCTCATCGGTGGTCAGAGAATCAAGAAATTCAGACTTGGCTTTGGCGAAATCGGTCATGAGCGTCCTCAAAATATAGGCTTATAAAAGTAAGAATAAATACGAATTTACGAGAGGCGACAAATTATCAGAAATGCCGCAGGGCTGCTATGTCTGAACAGGCTAGTGTATGGGCACTCGTCGGGCGTGAGTAAAGCGCTTCTTCCAGTAATCGGAGGTCAGATACGAGACCATAACCCCGCGACTGCTCGACACATGCAGAAACTTATCCTGCTCAATGTAGATGCCGACATGTCGGGAGTTCACGCCCGTATCAAAAAATACCAGATCCCCGGAGCGCAACGAGTGTCGCGAGACCGGAACACCCTGGTTGGATTGTTGGCGTGTGCTGCGCGGCAGTTGGATATTAAATTCATCACGAAACGTCACGTACACCAGCCCTGAGCAATCAATCCCACGCTCTGATAAACCACCAAGGCGATGGGGCGTACCCTGCCATTGCTGGTATTCATCGTAGAGACGAGAGCGCACATCCGGATTATTGAACTGTGCGCTGCTTTGATTGCCCGGGCCAGGGAGTGCCTGAAAACCCGAGCAGCCTGCCAGTATTGTCGAGGCCAACAGCGCAGAGGCCATTAGCAGGCTTCTATAGAGTCTGGCACTCACGGATTAACGGCCGTACATACCCGTGATCGAGGTTTTCTCGATGGTGTTGGCGTTCACCATGTAGCCGATCAGAGCGGCGCTGGCGTCTTTGGGCAGGTCCAGCTTCTCAACAGACAGGGCGTGAACGGTGAAGATGTAGCGATGAGGGTCATCACCCACGGGCGGACATGCGCCACCGAAACCGTAAGTGCCAAAATCTGAGCGACCATGCACGGCGCCATCAGGCAGGTTTTCACCACCGGTCACGCCCGCATTGGTTGGCAGAGTCGTAACATCCGCCGGGATGTTATAAACAATCCAGTGCCACCAACCCGAGCCCGTCGGTGCATCCGGGTCATACACATTCACAACATAACTTTTGGTGCCCTCAGGGCCTGCGGTCCAGCTCAGGTCGGGAGAGATATTTTCCCCTTCACAGCCAAAGCCTTTAAACACCTGAGTATTCGCCAGGGTGCTGCCGTCGGCAAAGGTGTCACTTGAAACAGCAAAATCGTCAGCCAGAGCAGTACCTGACATCAGTGCCAGAGTGGTGCCCAGAAGGGTTGCGGTGCGACGCATAAAAGTCTCCTGTTGAGTTACAGATAAGCCGGTTTCTAACCTATCAGTCTTTTAATAATTTTTCATAAACTTCTTGCGGAGTGGTCGAGACGGTAATCAGCTCACTGATAAAACCAATGATCTGATCACCCCAGATATCGTTGTGCCCGTCCATCAGCGCTTCATCGACAATGATATTCATATAAGGGTTCCGGGCTGTGGTGCGCTGCTTACTGAACAGATCCACCGTGGTGTAGATATCCGGCTGCTTCGGATCATGCGCTGACCACTCGAAATACGCACGCTCCAGATCAAAGGTCGTGGGTGCGTTCTCTTTCGGCGGCTTTAAATAATGCGTGTGGTAAGGCTCGAAGTGGCCGATGGTATTTTTATCGGCGCTCCATTGTGGAATGGTTACCGGCTTATGATTCACCATGCCGGGTTTCGGGCACTCGTAGCGCTCCATATCACGGTGCCGCTCGGTCAGGGTTGAGAAAAACCGACCCGCCGGAAACGCCCATTTTGTTGCCAGGTCTGTCTCAGACGTCAACACGGCGAGCTTAGGCAGCTGACCGGGGAAATAACCCCGGCATCGTTCTTGTGATAATTCCAGCAACGACGAAAACCGCAATGCTTCAAATGCTGGGTTCATCAGAATCACCATGTCACCAAAGCCCTCTGCGTTGCCTCCAAAGTTTTTCCCCTTGCGCGAATTAATAAAGCGGTCGTTGAGGATTTTCTGCAAAGAGCTGTAGACCACGGCACCGCCGAAGCTGTGTCCTATGACGACAAGTCGGCTGGTGGACGGTGGCTCGCCATCTTTAAACGTGTTTCTTACGTTTACCAGCTCTTCTAAGCGGAGCAAGGCTTCGGTCACGCCTTTACGGCCGACCTCGTGGGCGGTGGCTTTCCGGTCCCAGAAGGTAGTGTGATTCACAAAAGGGATCGCCAGAGAATCGCCACGCCAACCAATATAAACGCCCAACACGGGTCTGCGGTCGCGATTATGCTGAGCGCTGGAAGCGGCCTCCTGTGCCGATACCGAGGCCAGCATGTCGCGGAACTCAGCCACATTGGTATCGCCGGGTTCGGCACTATGATGCCAGCCATGAATAAAGGTCAGCACGATGATATCCTGCATCCCAGCTAGCCTCAGATAGCGGTCGAGTACAGAATCCTGTTGTTCGCGGGCCCACAACTGGCCCTGATCATCGTATTCAATAAAGCCAAGGCGATATTCAGAGTCTGTGCCGGTTTCGCCAATCTGAAGCGCGTTCCCGGCACAGTCGCCTTCCTTCTTGAAGGTACACTCGTCCGAATAATTGCCACGGTAGATTCCGTTATGGCTGCAGGCAGAAAGGAGTAGGGTAGTAGTCAGCACACCTATAAAGGTGCGCATCTTATGGATCGTTCTTGATGTCATAGCGGCGTCCCTGCTGATCAGAAAATAAACTGAAAAACAGCTTACAATATTCTGAATCGCAGCAAACGCATGCTGGCCTGTTACTGGTTAACAATGCCAACGAATGGCGCTATGAGTCTATTCGTTCAGACGCAGCGGCTCGTATCAGGGGCCGATATTTGCCCATTGCTCGACACCTATGGCGTTCATCACTAGCTGAACGGATAAGGCCGCCAGAATCATCCCCATGATCTTCGTCAGCAGAGATGCACCACCACTGCCAATCACCGCAAGAATACGGTCTGAGAAAAACATCATCACCCAGGTAATGGCCAGCGTTGCTACGACAATAAGCCCCGTCATCAATTGCTGAGCAATCGGGTAGATCTGGTTATCGGTTAGCAGAATCACCGCAAGAATAGCGCCGGGGGTTGCCGTGGCTGGGATCGCAATCGGGAAAATGGCCACATTGTGGTCAGGCTCTTTGCCCGAGCTCTGGTCGTTTTCAGTAAAGATCATCTGCAAACCGAACAGGAAGAGGATAATGCCACCCCCCAACTGGAACGACAGCAAACTGATGCCCATGGCTGTCAGCAGTACCTGACCAATCACCAACGAACCAATCAGAACGCCGCCGGCATAAAGCACAGCGCGGGTCGCGGTTTTGCGACGCTGGGTAACAGACATGCCCGCAGTTAAGGCGGAAAATATGGCAAGCGTGCCAATAGGATCAATGGTTGCCCAAAGAATCAGGGCATCCTGTATGGCTTTATCAAACATGGGTGGTATCAAGCATAGTGGCGTCCCGGAACAGAACGCCGACTATAGCAGACCGCCTGTACCGCAGGGCAGACGGAGAAGTGCAAAGCTACGTCAGATCTTACAGGCACCGCCTTCGCAGCCATCGTCTTCCTGCTCCTGGTAGGACTCAGGATCGATCTCACCTAACTCCATATCATCCAGGAATGACAGCTCATCCCAGTCGGTGGATTCTTCGGCTTTCTTTGGCTCTGCTACGGGTTCGCTCATGATGGCCTCGCATAAAAACGTTGCTGTAAAACTCAGCCTAAAGAATGCCTGAATCACACCACAGGTCAAACACTGGCTTAAGATGGCACTCAGTGTTGCAGTGGTGGGAAAGGGGACTCAGTTTTTTAGCAAAACCGCTCTAACTTTGGACTCGTTCGAATACTGCTAGGTCTTTCTTGGCTTAGTGTATTTTTTTTGGCATTAGATACCTCGTCAGTTTGACTTTGGTGTCCGTTAAATCGGGGGAAGATCACGCCTCAAACAGGGGCGCGCTTTAGCGCGTCCCGTTCTGCTTTAAATTGTTAGATTTTCCGCTTCTATATATCGCTACAACCTCAGGATTCTGAGCATCCATGAACATAAAAGTTCTGCCATCTAATGCCTGTTTACCGAAGTCATCAAATACATTGGTTCCTAACCCTGTAATTATTACCTCATGAGTAGCCAATGCATCTCTGTATTTATTTCTGATTGTATCAATGTATTTTGATGTAAACTCTGTTAATACCACATTAAAAGCCGGATGATTATATCTAACTAGAATATTTCCGTCCTTCATGTTTAATGGATTCATATCAGGATGGTAGTTGTAAATTTTGGACAGGACCTCATTCGCAAATAGCTTCGCCTCATTGTCATCAAGTCCCTTGTTGATCACAACAACGGTACCGTTCTTATACTGAACTAGGTCTCTAGTATCATCCGTATAGAAAACCATCCGCTCGAGTTGTAACTCAACCGGAGCTGAAAAAGCTGGTTGCCAACTAGGTACCGGTGGAAACTGATCAGACTCTTCCGAAAACACCATTTCAGACAACCCAAGAAGAGCCATCAACTGTAAAATCATCTTCGACATGAATACTCTCATCTATCTAACGCCTAAGCTTTGCGGCGTGTCGGAGCGCCAGCGCAGGCGCGTCCGACAACAGCCACTGGTTAAGCTGCTTCGAAGTCCAAAGGATGGATTCCATCTAGGTTGACCGTGTTTCGGGCCACCCACAGATCGTACATATCCTGCATCGCCAACCAGCTTTCAGGTGTACGCCCGAGAACCTTGGATAGCCGAAGCGACATTTCCGGGCTAATACCACTATCCCCTTTGAGCAGCCGAGACAAAGTAGAAGGTGATACGCCCAGACTGGAAGCCAGCTGACGGGAACTGATACCGAAAGGCTCCAGGTACACCTCCCGAATGAACTCACCTGGATGCGGCGGATTATGCATAGTCATCAGTGATAGTCCTCATAATCAAGAATGTAGGCGTTGCCGTCCTGAAATTCGAACGTCATGCGCCAATTTCCGTTAACCCGAATCGACCACCGACCCTTGTCTTTCCCCTTCAATGGGTGAAGCCGAAAGCCTGGGATGTCCATGTCGTCCACCGACGTAGCAGTATCCAAAGCAGTCAACTGCATACGCAGTTTCTTGGCGTGATCCGGCTGGATGCCAGATATGTTGCCAGTCGAGTAGAACCGTTTCAGTCCTTTGTGACGGAATGATTTAATCAT
>CAJWBH010000018.1 GCA_913019975.1 Thalassolituus maritimus
AAGAGCGGCGCATTATAGAGATGCGGCGATTTGGGTCAACTACTTTCTGTAATAATTTTCAGGAAGTTCTGGCGCGTTTCTTCTTAGCAAAAAACCATAGTCTTAACGCCAGTAGGAATGCAGCTATAAGAGTGTAGGCAACAGGCTCAAACCAGCTAGCCCTGATTTGTAATAAATAGTGAACGGCTGCGAGGGCTACGATTACATAGATGAGTTGGTGTAGTTGCTTCCAACGCCTCTTCAGCCTTCGCTGCCACGTTTTCGTCGAGGTGATCACCAGCGGCAACAAGAGCAACCATGATAAAGCCCCAACCAAGAGGTATGGACGCTCCACGACCTCACGACCTAACTCACCCCACTGCCACCCCAGAAGGAAAGCCAGGTACGCTAATGCGTGCAAAGATACATAGAAGGCCGCGTAGAGGCCCAACATCCTCCGGTGTGGCATCAGCCACTTCTGTTTCGTAAGCCTTACTATCGGTGTCACTGCGAGAGTCAGCAGCAAGAAGTTGAAGCCCCATGTGCCTGTAAAGTGGGTAATTGCCTTGCCAGGTTCCGGCCCTAACAGGTTCCATTCGCCTGTCTGCACCCGGACTATTGCCTGCACTATGTATATGAGTGGTAGTGCGCAGGCGATACCGATAAGCCACCTACGCCCAGTCAGCGTTAGTACCATTTACGCAGATCCATACCTTTATACAGGTGAGCAACCTGTTCGCCGTACCCGTTAAACATTTCAGTCGGTATCCGATTAGGGCTGAAGATACTGTTAGGCAGGCGCCTCTCAGAGGCCTGACTCCATCGCGGATGATCGACTTCCGGATTTACGTTGGCATAGAAGCCATATTCCTGTGGCGCAAGATCGTTCCATGTCGTCGGTGGCATGGTTTCGCGGAAACGGATTTTCACGATCGACTTAATGCTCTTGAAGCCGTATTTCCACGGAACAACAAGGCGCATCGGCGCTCCGTTCTGATTTGGCAGGACATTGCCGTACATCCCTACTGCCATGAGCGTCAGTGGATTCATGGCCTCATCCATTCTGAGCCCCTCTCGGTAAGGCCAATCGATAGTAGAGAATACCGAGCGCTGCCCCGGCATTTCTTTTGGTCGCTCAACAGTCACGAACTCGACGTACTTGGCTGAAGATAAGGGCTTGAAGCGTTTAATCAGCTCAGCCAGTGGGAAACCTACCCAAGGGATCACCATTGACCACGCCTCTACACAACGCAGTCGATAAATCCGCTCTTCCAGGTCGATTCCCTTTAGAAGATCTTCGAGCGCGAAGGAGCCTTTCACCTCGCACTCACCTTCAACAGTCATGTTCCATGGGTCTGTCGTGAACTTACCTGAGTTTTCGAATGGGTCCGACTTACTCATCCCGAACTCATAGAAGTTGTTGTACTGCGTAGCAGAGCTGTAAGGCGCTGGCTTTTCACCAGTACCAAAGGACGTTTCAGACGCATTAACGACAGCCTTCTCCAGCCACTCAGGGCCTTCAGGTATACGACTACCTCCCTCAGGTGACACAAGCGCCTGTGCCTGTATTGTACTGAGCGCCGCTGCCGCAGTGAGGCTGCCCTTCATAAAGAGCCGCCTGTTTACGTACAACTCTTCTGGCGTGATCTCTGAAGGATCGATTTTGGGGTAGCGACGCTTTGGAATCAGCATATGCACCTCTTAATGGCTGAATTACTCTGACAAAAAAGCCCGGTTGTTGTGCCGGGCTTCTTTCCATATTTATGTCTACATTCGTATAGTCGTTAATCAAACAACTTTTCTTTCACCGCCCATGCCGGGCCAGATAATGCATACAACATAAAGACAGCCAGCAGGACCGTTGCGGGATCAATCGATACAATCGCAAAGCCCATAACAATGGCCAGCAAGGCGACAAAAGGAATCTTGCCGCGCAGATCCAGACCTTTGAAACTGTGGTACTTGAAGTTGCTGACCATTAACAGGCCCGCTGCGGTCACGATAATAGCCATCCACCAGGCAGCATCAGCTCCCTGCGTGCCCGACTCTGTGAAGACCCAGATATTCCCAGCAACAATTGCCGCTGCAGACGGGCTGGCCAGCCCGGTGAAGTAGTTTTTATCAGCCACCGCCAGCTGAGTATTAAAGCGCGCGAGACGTAGAGCTGCCCCCGCACAGTAGACGAAAGCTGCGACCCAGCCGACTTTACCCAGATCCTGCAACGCCCAGCTGAACGCGACCAGCGCAGGCGCCACACCAAAAGAGACCATGTCGGCGAGGCTGTCATACTCTGCGCCGAAATCACTCTGGGTATTCGTCATACGCGCAACGCGACCATCAAGTCCATCCAGCACCATGGCGACAAAAATTGCGATGGCTGCATTCTCAAAATCGCCGTTCATGCCGGCAACGACGGCGTAAAATCCTGAAAACAATGCACCCGTCGTAAACAGGTTAGGCAAGAGGTAAATCCCCTTCCTGTCCCTTTTGGTTGCTACCGGTACCTGAGCGTCTTCGTTATCACTCACACTATGATCCTTAATGTGTTCGGCCCGCATGAGCTGCGGGTTTTAAAGTTCTGCGGCTATTATGGGCGAAACCAGTCCATCTGGCCATGTCATCGCCCCGCGGTTTGCCAAAGCGCCTGTAAGACTGGCTCATTGAGTCGTTCCGTCCGCGAGCAGAGTCCAATATGAAAGGGCTCCAGTTCAGGCGCTACCGACAACACCCGCACACGATTAAGAAGTGGGCTGTTCTGTAAAACAACCTGAGGGACAACCCCCACACCCACACCCAGAGCCACCATACTGACGATGGCTTCGTGCCCCGTTACCTGTGCGTAGATGTTGGGCGTCAGACTACGTGAAGCAAACCATTGGTTTACGCGTGTACGTGCCAGACCAGTCTCTGAGAGCACCATAGGCACCTCGGCCCACGATATGTCTGATTGTGAGAGCTGAGGAACAGTTCCCACCGTTCTTGGTGCGATAAACAGCAACGGCGACTCAGAAATCCCCCTGAACGTCAGGTCAGGCGACAATTGTTCGGGCCGTGCAGCGATCACGACATCCGCATCCCCGGTGGCGACTCTGGGAATAGACTCGGCGGCATCCCCCGTATGAATCCGCAGATCAACTTTAGGATATTGTTCCCGGAACCGGGCCAAAAGGTCAGCCAGAAAAGAATAACTGGCGGTGACAGAACAAAAAAGCGTCAGCGACCCCTCCAGGTCACTTACCTCCGCATTTACCGCGGAGCGCAGCGATTGCCAGGCATCCAGTGTCTGCTCCGCATGCTGGCGAAACAGCTCGCCGGCTGGCGTTAAGGTTAACGGCCCGCTGTCACGTACCAGTAACTGAGCACCCGCATCCTGTTCCATACGACTGATACGACGGCTGAGTGTTGAAGGGCTCATATGTAATTGCTGCCCCGCCCGTCCGAGATGCTGAGCTTCAACGACGGTAAGGAAAACCCGTAAGTCTTTGTATTCCATAGGCTAAATAGGTACCTGACTCGACATTGCAGTATTTGCAACAACTGCTAGCAATAATAGCATTTTACGCAACGACGCTCATCACCTATCATTCGTCTCGAATTTTTATATCAACCACTAGCTACACATCGCACCGTCTCGGAAGCGTAACCGAGGCAGTCAGAGCAAGGCGAGTGGTTTAACTTAACTGCGAAAGCGTCGGCGAAGATGGCCTGGCAAGGCGGCGGTTCAGTGGGAGCGCGGAGCTTATTGTAATAAGTGAGCACTCACAGTGAACCGGCAACACAGTCAGGGCGATGCAGCCAGCTTTCATTACAGGAGAATTGTGATGGGTCAGAACTACTTTAATACTCTGAACCTCCAGCAAAAGCTGGATCAACTCGGCCGCTGCCGTTTCATGGACCGTTCTGAATTCGCTTCTGAAGCTGAATTCCTGAAAGGTAAGAAAGTTGTCATCGTTGGTTGTGGTGCTCAGGGCCTGAACCAGGGCATGAACATGCGCGACTCTGGTCTGGACGTATCGTACGCTCTGCGTGAAGCTGCAATCGCTGAGAAGCGTCAGTCATGGAAAAACGCTACCGAAAACGGCTTCAACGTTGGTACTTACGAAGAGCTGATCCCGACTGCTGACCTGGTGATGAACCTGACTCCAGACAAGCAGCACACTGCAGTAGTTACTGCTGTTATGCCTCTGATGAAAGAAGGCGCTTGCCTGGGTTACTCCCACGGTTTCAACATCGTTGAAGAAGGCATGCAGATCCGTGAAGACCTGACTGTTGTTATGGTTGCACCTAAGTGCCCTGGTTCTGAAGTACGTGAAGAATACAAGCGTGGTTTCGGTGTTCCGACTCTGATCGCTGTACACCCGGAAAACGACCCTAAGGGCGAAGGCTGGGACATCGCTAAAGCATGGGCTGCAGCGACTGGCGGTCACCGCGCTGGCTGTCTGGAATCTTCTTTCGTTGCTGAAGTTAAGTCTGACCTGATGGGCGAGCAGACCATTCTGTGCGGTATGCTGCAGACTGGCGCGATCCTGGGCTTCGAGAAAATGGTTGAAGACGGTATCGACGAAGGCTACGCAGCTAAGCTGATTCAGTACGGTTGGGAAACTGTGACTGAAGCTCTGAAGTACGGCGGCATCACTAACATGATGGATCGTCTGTCTAACCCAGCGAAAATCGTTGCGTTCGACATGGCTGAAGAACTGAAAGAACTGATGCGCCCTCTGTTCCGCAAGCACCAGGCCGACATCATGGAAGGCGAATTCTCCCGTACCATGATGGAAGACTGGGCGAACGACGATGCTAACCTGCTGAAATGGCGTGAAGAGACGGCAGAAACTGGCTTCGAAAAAGCACCAGCGTCTGACGTTCAGATCGACGAACAGGAATACTTCGACCACGGCATCATGCTGGTTGCTATGATCAAAGCCGGTGTTGAGCTGGCGTTCGAATCTATGGTTGAAAGCGGCATCGTTGAAGAGTCTGCTTACTACGAGTCTCTGCACGAAACGCCACTGATCGCGAACACTATTGCACGTCGTAAGCTGTACGAGATGAACGTTGTTATCTCTGACACGGCTGAATACGGTAACTACCTGTTCTCTCACGCTGCCGTACCTCTGCTGCGCGAGAAGTTCATGCCACACATCAGCACTGACGTGATCGGTAAAGGCCTGAACCTGAAGTCTAACTCCGTAGACAACGCTCGTCTGATCGAAGTTAACGAAGCTATCCGTAACCACCCAGTTGAGTGGGTTGGTGCTGAGCTGCGTGGCTACATGACTGACATGAAGCGTATCGTTGAAGCGTCTAAATAAGACCTGCTTTAACTAGCAAATAAAAAGCCCCGCCAGTGCAGACTGGCGGGGCTTTTTTGTTTACTTCACACAATCGGAATTGCGCTGTAAAAGGGCTATAATGCGCGCTTTCTGAACAACAAGACCGGAAGCGGCATGAACCCAGATCTGAGCAAACTCCAGCCTTATCCATTTGAAAAACTGGCCAAACTGAAGGGCGAAGTCACGCCTCCTGCAGATCTGGAGCACATCGCCCTGTCGATTGGCGAACCCAAGCACCCAGCGCCGGAGTTTGTACTCGATACCCTACGAACAGAACTACAGCGCGTTGAGAACTACCCGACAACGAAGGGCCTGCCAGAGTTGAACTCGGCCATTGCCAGCTGGCTGGAACGCCGTTTTTCGCTGGAGAACGTCGATCCGGTATCTCAGGTCATTCCGGTCAACGGTACCCGTGAAGCCATCTTTGCTTTTACTCAGGCAGTCGTTAATCGTAGCCAGTATCGTCCTCTGGTTGTTTCTCCTAACCCCTTCTACCAGATCTATGAAGGCGCGGCGTATCTGTCAGGTGCGGAACCACACTTCTTACCATGCCTTGAGGAAAACGGCTTCAACCCGGATTACGATGCTGTGCCTGAGGATGTGTGGCACCGCTGCCAGCTTTTGTTTGTCTGCACTCCTGGCAACCCGACCGGCTCAACCCTGAAGCTGGACGACTTCAGAAAACTGATTGAACTGGCCGATAAATACGATTTTGTACTCGCCAGCGACGAGTGCTATTCAGAAATTTATGTGGATGGTGCCGATGCACCGATGGGCCTGCTGGAAGCCTGTGAGCAACTCGGCCGCAAAGACTTCAAACGCTGCGTGGTATTCCACTCGCTGTCTAAACGCTCAAATCTGCCGGGCCTGCGCTCTGGCTTTATTGCCGGCGACGCCGATCTGCTGAAGCCGTTTTTGCTCTACCGTACTTACCATGGTTGCGCGATGCCGGTTCACACTCAACTAGCGAGCATCGCAGCCTGGAACGATGAAAGCCACGTACAGCAGAATCGCAGCGAGTACACTCAGAAGTTCCGCTCAGTTCTTGAGATTCTCAGCCCGGTACTGGACGTTAAACAGACGGAAGCGAGCTTCTATTTATGGCCCAAAACGCCGATTAACGAAGAAACATTTGCTCAGCAGCTGTTTGCTCAACAGAACGTGACTGTACTGCCGGGCTCATACCTTTCGCGTACAGTCGAAGGTATTAACCCTGGTGAGCACCGTATTCGCATGGCGCTGGTTGCTGAAACATCGGAGTGCATTGAAGCGGCTCAGCGTATTCGCACATTCATTGAATCTCTATAAGGAGCGCATATGTCTATCGAAAGTCCTTTTGGAAACAGTATTACCAGCGAAGACATCGTCGATACTCTGAGCTTCTTCGATGACTGGGAAGAGCGCTATAAGTACATTATTGACCTGGGGAAAGAACTTCCCGGAATGAGCGACGACAAGAAAACCGATGAATTTCTTCTTCGTGGCTGCCAGAGCCAGGTATGGATCGATCACAGCACGGAAGATGGAAAGCTTGTCTTTGAGGCTGACTCCGATGCCCATATTGTTCGGGGGCTGCTGGGCATGGTGCTGGCTGCATACAACTTTAAAACGCCAGCAGAGATTCTTACTTTCGACAGTGATGAGTACTTTAAGCAGGTCGACTTAGTGAAGCACCTTAGCCCGACACGAGGAAATGGTTTGCGGGCCATGGTACAGAAAATTAAAGATACTGCAGCGGCTGCTTGACAGCCGCACTACGTCATTCAGTAAACGTTGCTAATGGCTGCGGGCGAGATAAAAGATAGCCCTGCCCGTAGCCTATAAACAGCGTCTCTAACTCAGCGAGTTCGCTTTCGGTTTCTATCCCCTCGGCGACAACTTTATATCCCTGAACTTCGGCAAAGCCCCTCAGCGCAGCAACCAGAGACTGCTTATCTCTGTCCTGATCGATGTCACGGATCAAACTCATGTCCAGTTTCAACATATCCGGGCTGAGTAAAAGAATGTGACGCATGCTCGCATAGCCTGCACCCGCATCATCAATGGCCAGACGCATCCCCGAATCCCGAAGCGGTTTCAGGCGGGCGTTTAAGAGGTCATAGTCCGCGATTTCTTCATGCTCTGTCAGCTCGAGAACAATACGCTTTGCTTCTTCAGGGGTGTAAATTCCTGAAATATCACATTGGAGAAGGAAGGCCGGCGTTACGTTGATAGAGACATATGCGTTAGCAGGTAGCACCGCCAGAGCCTCTTTAGACTTCTCTACTACTCTGAGGCCAATCGCCGACGACAGGCCAAGGCGATCCGCATCAATAAAGAGTTGAGCCGGTGACAGATCAAGGTCTGTCGATAAACGCGCCAGTAATTCAAACCCCTTAACGGAACGGTCTGTCAGAGCACAGATTGGCTGGGCGTGCAGAAGTAACTCATCACGCTCGAGAATATCGAGAATGACTTCCTGACGCTGGCGATTTTCTTCGCTGCCTTTACGAGCATCTTCAATCAAAGCCGCAATAACATCAGCGAAAACCCGTACGAGCATCAGGCTACGATTATTAAGTTTTGGCTTAACCTCACGACTGAAAATACAGAACGTACCGAAGGTATGGCCATCAGACAAAACAACAGGAACACTGACGTGGGATTTAACGGGAATCGTCGTAAATTCGGGAACCAGGTCTGTTTCGCCACTTACTTCAGTATCCGGTACCAGCTGCTTAAGGCGGCCATCGGCGATCATCTCACAGAAACTATCTTTTAATGGGCCACAGCTGTCTTCAGACACCAGATTGGCATCACTGGCGCAATCGACGAAACGGAATACCCGCTGATCCTGGCTGAACTCAGATAAAAAACCCACATCCATATCAAGCCGATCACGTACAGAACGTATAAGACTCGAGATCGCTGTTTTCAGTGTTTCCGGGCTTTTAGGAGCAGGCTCATTGATCACCTCTGCGAGCTGTCTCGCGACATCCGGGCGCTTTTCCATTAAGTAATACCTTCAGACTCTTCACCATGGAACTATAGCACTCTGTCGGAATTAAACATGCCCCACAAGGTGACACCTCCCAGCATTCTCCAGTCAGGTCAAATATGGAGCGTTTGTACGGATTATTTCTGCAAAGCGTGAATAAATCTTCAACGGTCATTCAGGCAAATATCGTATTTTCAGCTCGGTTTATGGTGATTGAACCGACGATAGAAGACAAAATACGCCAAACTATGGCCAGCTTCCCAAATAAACTTAAACGCAAGAATCTACTGCTCAAGATATGTAGAACTACTGGCAATATTGCCCAAGTGATATCCCGGAGTGGAGCAGGTAGTCCTCATCCTGTTTATCCGATATTCCATCCGCAACTAAGGTGCTTCCCTGAGACCTTGAGAACAGCAAAAGAGCCTGCAGCATCGCCTGCTGGCCGGTGTCTGAGGCGATGCCACAAGTAAGGCCACTATCCAGTTTTACGAACTCAGGCTGTAGCTGCAATATATGCTGCATCGATGCAAATCCGGCCCCCGCATTATCAATAGACAACCGGATACCAGATTGACGCAGCGGCTGTAGTATTCGCTTCAGTTCATGATAACTGGCGACGCGGTCGTGTTCAGATATCTCAAAAACTATCCGGCCACAAAGATCATCATTGAGCCAAGCTGTAAAATTAAACTCTGCGAGAAATTCTGGCGTAACGTTAACTACTACATGTCTTTCATGGGGTGATGCTGATAGCTCAGCCAGCAATTGCTCAATTAAATTTACACCTATCAGATTTGCGAGACCTAAACGAACAGCCTGGTGCACAAGCAGTAGTGGGCTCGCTATGTTATCTGTTGCCCTCACCAGGCTCGGTATTAACTCCGTGCCCTCTTGCTTACCAGTATTAAGATTAACCAGCGGAACCCGAACATACTTCAGTCTATGTGTGGTGATCAGCTCGGTAACTTCGCTTTTCAATTGAATACGATGCTCAGATTCATACTGAGGTAAAGCCTCTGCCTCTTCGATCATAGTCGCGATCGCATCAGCAAACACCCGGCACATCGCCAGGCTTCGATAGTTAAGCTCAGGGATGGAATAACGACTGAAAACACAAAAGGTGCCAAACACAGAGCCGTCAGAGAACACGATAGGAACACTGATATGAGCCCCGACCGGCACCAGTTTCACAGCGGTGAGGTCACTTGCCCCGGAGGTCTGTTGTGCATCTCCTATCAGTTGCGGTGCGCGGCCATCCACGACCCTCTGACACAGGCTTTCACCCCGGTAATCCGATCCGCCAGACCGGACAATATCAACACCCGGAGCCGAATCTACCAGATAGAAGGTCCGCATATCCCCATCGAAGCGCGATATAAAGCCGACTTCCATTCTCAGCTTTGTTCGTGCGGTACGGAGTAAGCTCAACAGACTTTGCTCTAGCAGCTTACTGCCCTTCAGCACAGCAACCGGGTCAAAGGCGTGGGTAAGCTGCTCCAGAGCATCGGATAGGTCAGACATACTAAAGGCCCAAAAGGAAAACCCTTAGAGTATATGCTGGAATTTCGAAAAGTGTTCCGACCCGTGACTAAGGCCGTACACCAGGATGCCCTAGAGCCATCGCCTGACCCTGGCCTGATAATCTGAGTAATCCTGACCAAAGAGCATGAGCAGGATTCGCTCTTCCGGAATTATCTGGAAGCGGGTGATGTACCCCACAAAAATGGCAGGCCCAATGAAGGCCGCCGGGCTCTGAAGCCACACACCCAGCGCACTCAGCAGGAAGGCCATTCCCAGGTACATGGGATTGCGGGTAAATCGATACACTCCACCGGTGACCAGCGCTGACGCCTTTTCAATTTTGATCGGGTTGATTGTGGTTTTACTGCGGATAAACGAGAGAAGCCCACCGGAATCCAAAAACAGACCGATGACGACTAAAACACCTGTCACTATTTGTGCAGTTACTCCCCACCAGTGTATTACCGGCGTCTGTGTGCTTAACCCCCACATCAGTAGTGCGCATAGAAGGCCAACCAAGGGAGGGGGTATTTTGTGCTCTAGCCTGTTCATCTTCATTCCTTTTTGGTTATATTTTTATGGTGCAGGAAATACAGGCAATAAAAAAGGCGCCGAAGCGCCTTTTTACTATCAACTGGATCAACAGATCAGCTGATTTTTGGATCAAGAGCACCGCTCTGGTACTTCTCAAACATATCGTCAAGAGAGATCGCTTTGATCTTAGACGCATTGCCTGCAGTACCGAACGCTTCATAACGGGCGATACAGATTTCGCTCATCGCTTTCACTGATTCTTTCAGGTACTTACGTGGGTCGAATTCAGCAGTGTTCTGAGCCATGAAACGACGGATCGCACCGGTAGATGCCAGACGCAGGTCAGTATCGATGTTTACTTTACGAACGCCGAACTTGATACCTTCAACGATCTGCTCGACTGGCACACCGTAAGTTTCCGGGATTTCACCACCGAACTCGTTGATCACCGCCAGCCACTCCTGAGGTACTGAAGACGAACCGTGCATAACCAGGTGAGTATCCGGGATACGCTTGTGGATCTCTTTGATACGATCGATGGCCAGAATGTCATCCGTTGGCGGACGAGTAAACTTGTAGGCGCCGTGTGAGGTGCCGCAGGCAATCGCCAGCGCATCTACCTGAGTCTTGCGTACGAAGTCAGCGGCTTCTTCTGGGTCAGTCAGCATCTGATCGTGAGAGAGAGTGCCTTCTGCTCCAATACCATCCTCTTCACCGGCCTGACCAGTTTCCAGAGACCCCAGACAACCCAGCTCGCCTTCTACCGAAACGCCGCAAGCGTGCGCCATTTCAACGGTGCGACGGGTTACATCAACGTTGTACTCGTAATCGGTCGGCGTTTTGCCGTCTTCACCCAGAGAACCATCCATCATCACTGAGCTGAAGCCCAGCTGGATAGAACGCTGACATACCGCCGGAGAGGTACCGTGATCCTGGTGCATACATACCGGGATGTGCGGGAATTCTTCGATGGCAGCCAGAATCAGGTGGCGCAGAAACGGAGCACCTGCGTACTTACGGGCACCTGCAGAGGCCTGCACAATCACAGGAGAATCCGTTTTGTCTGCCGCTTCCATGATGGCGCGCATCTGTTCGAGGTTGTTTACGTTGAACGCTGGTACGCCGTAGCCGAACTCGGCTGCGTGGTCCAGCATCTGACGCATGCTGATCAATGCCATGAGAATACCTTCAATGGGTCTATAAAATGGGGACTAAAAAATATCCGGGTATTCTAGCGATTAAAGGAGGGGATAGAAACCTCGAGGGAAGAATGTCGCTTCGCAAGGTGGTCAATACGAAAAACCCCAGCATTGCTGGGGTTTAAATAGAGACGATATTTCTAAGCTAAACCTTTTCTTTCGGCTAACGCTTAATAAAACGGCGCCTGCGGTTGAGGCTGGTGATTCCTCGGCACGCCCATCGTCTCAAAATGCCTGTTCTGCTGATCCACCGATTGCTGAACGGCTGAGTCCTCATCGATGGTGTGCTGTGCGCAAGCCGTGAGCAGGCAAACAGCAATCAACAGTAACGCTTTCACTTCGCGCGCTCTTCCAGAATCGCTACTGCTGGCAATACTTTGCCTTCTACGAATTCAAGGAATGCACCACCACCAGTCGAGATGTAAGACACCTGCTCAGCAATGTTGTACTTGTCCACGGCTGCCAGGGTGTCACCGCCACCCGCGATGGAGAAGGAGTCAGAGGCAGCGATTGCCAGAGACAGAGCTTTGGTGCCTTCGCCGAACTGATCAAATTCGAATACACCCACTGGGCCGTTCCAGATGATGGTTTTCGCTTCTTTCAGCTGTTCTGCCAGTGCCTTGGCTGAGTCTGGGCCGATGTCGAAGATCATGTCATCAGCTTCAACGTCGTCAGCAGACTTCAGAGTCGCTGCTGCGGTTTCAGAGAATTCTTTACCACACACAACGTCGGTTGGTACTGGAATAGAAACCTTTTCCATCAGCTTTTTCGCCGCTGGAATCAGGTCTTCTTCGTACAGTGACTTACCAACTGGCTTGCCTGCTGCTGCCAGGAAGGTATTAGCAATACCGCCACCTACGATGATCTGGTCACAGATGTCGGACAGACTTTCGAGTACTTCAAGTTTGGTGGACACTTTAGAGCCACCAACGATGGCGACCAGCGGACGAGCAGGCTTATCCAGAGCCTTACCGAGTGCGTCGAGTTCAGCGGCCAGTAGAGGCCCTGCGCAAGCAACGGGTGCAAACTTAGCGACACCGTGGGTAGACGCCTGAGCGCGGTGCGCGGTACCGAAGGCGTCCATCACGAAAATATCGCACAGTTCAGCGTAGGCTTTGGCCAATTCGTCTTCGTCTTTCTTTTCGCCTTTGTTAAAGCGCACGTTGTCGAGCAGTGCAAGCTCACCATCGGCCAGTTCGATGCCAGCGCGGAAGTCTTTCACAACGTTGACGTCGCGGCCCAGCAGGCCAGCGAGGTGATCAGCCACAGGCTGCATGGAGAACTCTTCGGCGTATTCGCCTTCGGTCGGACGACCCAGGTGAGACATCACAATGACTTTGGCACCGGCTTCAAGCGCGTGCTGAATGGTTGGCAGTGACGCACGGATACGCACATCAGAAGTCACCTTGCCGTCTTTTACCGGCACGTTCAGGTCTTCGCGGATCAGAACCCGTTTTCCTTTCAGGTCCAGGTCGGTCATTTTCAAAACAGTCATAGTCATGTCCCAGATAATGGAGTCTTTTAAATTCTTCAGCGTGATAGTGCATAGCCATGCTGAGACGCGGTGGATACATCCCTGTACGCTCGGCTGTCGCGTCCATGCGACAGACGCTCAGCCTGACTCCGCACTACCCCACTTCAAACGGACACCGCGCGGCGGTCAAAGCGGAGCGATGCCAATAAGTTGGTTAGAAATCGCGCGGGAGTATACCAGCATGAACAGTGCGTTTCATCGGCACACACATGACAATCACCGCCCAGAACTGACCTTTACCTTGTTTACCTCGGTCAGTGCCGATAGCCTGCTTACCCTTTTGTGTAATTACAGTTCAAAGGCTTTCTGATGCTGCGCTGGCTCTGGCAATTTATCCGCCCTTACAAACTGCGTTTAACCATTGCAGTGATCGCACTGGTGACTACGGCTGGCCTGACGCTCAGCCTTGGTCAGGGCGTTCGCCTGATGATCGATCAGGGGTTTGCGGCCAGTTCAGTCGAAGGCCTGAAAGACGCGGTGATCTTTTTCGCCGTATTGGTGGTTGCAGTGTCAGTCGGGGCTTACTTCCGGTTCTATATGGTGTCCTGGCTTGGCGAGCGGGTGGTCGCTGACATCCGTAAAACCCTCTACCGACACTTAGTCACTCTGCCGCCTTCCTTCTTTGAAGATAACCTGTCTGGCGAAATCCAGAGCAGGATCACTACCGATACTGCGCTCCTGCAAACCGTGATTGGTTCATCGTTTTCCTTTGCTCTGCGCAATGCCCTCACGTTTGTGGGCGGCATTACCCTGATGTTTATCACCAACCTCAAGCTCAGCCTGATCGTTTTAGTGGCGGTGCCTCTGGTGGTATTTCCCATGGTGTTCTTCGGGCGCAAAGTGAAAAAACTCTCACGCGAAAGTCAGGACAAAGTTGCCAGCGTCGGCGCCTGGGCGGGTGAAAGTCTGCAACACATCAAAGTTGTGCAGGCCTTTACCCGTGAAGACAGCGTGAATAAACAGTTTGGCGACGCGGCGGAATCCGCCTTCGATGTGGCCTTGCTGCGCATTCGCCAACGCGCGTTTATGATCGCGCTGGTGATGATTCTGGTGATGGGGTCGGTCGCAGGCATGTTGTACGTCGGTGGTCACGATGTGATTACCGGCAGCCTGAGTGGCGGCGATCTGGCCGCCTTTGTGTTTTACGCCATCATGGTCGGCGGCTCGCTGGCCGCGGTGACCGAAGTCTACGGAGAAGTTCAACGCGCGGCAGGCGCAGCAGAGCGTATTCGTGAACTGATGGCGGCGGAGTCTGATATACGATCACCCGCCGACACTATGACGCCTCCGGTAACGCACAGCGATACTCAAATTGCGTTTCAAGAGGTCAGTTACCACTATCCTTCCCGCCCGGACAAAGCAGCCTTAACAGAACTCAATCTCGAGGTACGCGCTGGCGAGCGCATTGCCTTGGTCGGGCCATCTGGGGCAGGCAAATCCACCCTGTTCGATATGCTGCTGCGCTTTCGTGATCCGCAACAAGGGCAAATTCTGGTAGAGGGCACACCATTACCTGAATGGCAGTTACAGAGCCTGCGCAGTCAGTTTGCTCTGGTGCCTCAACAGCCGGTACTGTTCAGCACAAACGTGCTGGAAAACCTGCGCTACGGCCGACCTGACGCCTCCGATGCGGATATTCTCGCTGCCGCCAAAGCGGCGCATGCCGATGAATTTATTCAGCAGCTGCCGGAACAATACGAGTCGTATCTGGGAGAAGGCGGCGTGAAACTGTCAGGGGGTCAGAAGCAACGTCTGGCCATCGCCCGTGCGATTCTGCACGATCCGAAAATCCTTCTGCTTGATGAAGCCACCAGCGCCTTAGACGCCCAGAGCGAATACCTTGTGCAACAGGCGTTAGATAAACTGATGCAGAATCGAACAAGCTTTGTGATCGCGCATCGTCTGTCGACCATTAAACACGTCGACCGCATCGTTGTGATGGATCAAGGGCGTATAGTAGCTGTCGGCACGCACGATGAACTACTTGAACGCTCGCCCTTGTATAAGCGGCTGGCCGAGTTGCAGTTTGGGGAAGAGAAAAGCGCTTAATCAGGCCTTGATCACAATCATCTCACAGGCCGTATCCAGCATACGGTTAGCAAAGCCCCACTCGTTATCAAACCAGACCAACAGTTTGAGCAAGCGTCCGCCGCTGACCCGGGTCTGAGTCGCATCCACAATGGCCGAACGCGGATCATGATTAAAATCGATAGAGGCGTGGGCTTCACGGGTCAGCCCCAGAATACCGTCGAACCTCTGATTAGCCGCTGTCGCCAGTAACTGATTCACCGCTTCGGTATCTGTCGCTTTGTTGAGTTGCAACGTGATATCCAACGCCGAGACATTGATGGTAGGCACACGCACGTGCAGGCTCTCTATTTTGCCGGCCAGTTGCGGCATCAGGCGCTCGATCCCCGCGGGTAACCCGGTATCGACAGGAATAATGCTCTGCACAGATGATCGGGTACGACGCAGGTCTGAGTGGTAGGCATCAATCACTGGCTGATCATTCATCGCGGAGTGGATGGTGGTCGTGACCCCGGCTTCAATGCCATAGGCCTGATCGATCAATGTCAGTACCGGAATCAGAGCATTGGTCGAGCAGGAACCGCTAGAAACAATGCGCTGATCCGCCGCCAGTGAGTCATGGTTGTGACCATAAATGATGGTGTTATCGACTGCGCTGTCTGCCGGGTTCGAAATCAGTACTTTCTTCGCACCGCGGCTGAGGTGCAGCTCGGCATCTTCGCGTGAGCGGATCTGGCCGCTGCATTCCAGCACCAGGTCCACGTCCAGCGCAGCCCAATCCAGTTCTGCCGGATCACTGATATGACGAACACAGATACGATCGCCGTTGACCATCAGGTGCTGCTGATCAGCGATGCTGACGGTGCCATTGAAGCGACCGTGCGTACTGTCGTAACGCAGCATGTAGCTCAGCGACTCAATGTCTGCCAGCTCGTTGATCGCGACCACTTCGATGTCCTGCCGGTAACCGTTTTCATAAAGCGCACGCAGCACACAGCGGCCGATACGTCCAAAACCGTTGATGGCGATACGGGTTGTCATGGGTTTGTGCGCCTCATTACTGTCTCATGATTGCCGGGCTTCTCAGAAGCTGGATACTATGCACTCTATTGTCGCGGAATTGGTCGCCGTAGGCAAAATGCACACACCGGAATACCCGACATGACTTATCCCCCCTGCCCTTTGTGCCACGAAACAGAGCAGATTTCGGTTCTCGACAGCGCCATGCCGCGTCGTTATCTCGCCTGCGGGCAGTGTTATCTGGCGTATATGCATCCCAATGACTACCTGAGTGCAGATGAAGAGAAAGCATACTATGCAACCCACGAGAACAGCATAGATGACGAAGGCTATGTCGGGTTTCTGAATATTCTGCTGGCGCCGTTATTAGATCTCATCGAGCAGAAAGAAAAGACAATAGCGCTGGACTATGGTTGTGGTCCGGGCCCCACCCTTTCTGTGTTGCTTGAGCAGAACGGCATCCACTGTGATAACTATGACCCGTTTTTCTTTCCGGAGGGCGTATCTCCGCCCTACGATGTCATCACGGCTACTGAATGCTTTGAGCACTTCCACCACCCGGAAAATGAGCTTAAAAAATTAGTATCAATGTTAAAGCCGGGAGGCCTTCTGGCTTTAATGACAAGTCGCTGGAGCAATGCCGAAAAATTCATGCACTGGCATTACAACCGTGATCCGACCCACGTCATTTTCATGCATAAAAAAACGACTCTGTTTATCGAAGAAAATTTCGGATTAGACAGTATTTTTCGTGATAAAAAACGCGTCATTATTTTCAGAAAAAAGAAACAAATATAAAAAGAAATAAATAGAAAAAACAAAAAAGGAAATTAATAAAACCTGAAAAACAGAAATCAACGCGACGCAAATTCTCTCGGCGTCATGCCGTACTGCTGATGGAAGCGACGGGAAAAATGACTTGGATTAGAAAACCCGAGTTCATAACAGGTACTGGTAATACTTTTTCCGCTACGGATAAGTTTGCAGGCGTGTTCTAAGCGACGCTGCTGCTGGTATTGGGCTGGGCTGCACCCAAGGCTATTTTTAAACTGCTGAAAAAGCTTAGTGCGCGACATACAGGCAACACGCGCAAGCTGATCAATATCCACCGACTGTGCAAGATTCTCTTCAATATAAGCCACGGCATTCGTCAGGCCCGACTGGGTCGGGTTCTGTTGCACACAACGCAGTAAGAAATCCCGCCCCTGCTGACGTAGCATCCGCGCTACCAGCTCATTTACTCCGAAGTTCAATACCAGGTCACAATCGTCTTCTTTCTGTACGTGGCTGGCGACGATACGCTCTAGTAGCTGCTGAGTAGCATCGGTGTGAGCGAGATGCCACTGACGTGTCTCGACTTCCCACTCACCCAGATCTTTCGGTCGCTCGCTGACAGTATTCAGCTGATCGCAGACTTTCAGCAGAGTCTCACGGGGTATTTCCAGCGTCATACAGGTGGTGGGGGTATCTAACGTGGCTTCGGGGAAATCGATTTCAACGTATTCGCCGGGCGCAACAACGAAGGACTCATGAGGAAGAAATTCTGTCGAAAAGCCATCCATACCGTGCATGACTTTCCGGCCGGTCATCATGCCGCAGTACAACAACTCACCAGCATCCAGACGGATACGATCGGCCTGTTCATAAGTGTCATACACAGATAACTCGGCTAACTGGCTGGCATATACCGTGCGGTTTTCTATTAATTCGCTGGGGACGACTTTCTGGCGATGAGCACCTGCGAGTGCAGCCATACTGCCCGGTCGATGTTCTGTAGTCATAAGAAATGCGCCGTCGTCGTTACATAGAGTCGTTCTAAGAAAAAGCCTCTGTCTGCCAATCCGCTCTCGTGTGTAATTGCGGGCCAGTTACACATCCTGACACCAGCGGGACTCAGAGAACATTCTTGCGGACTGTCGTGCAAGTCATCACCCCAATAGACCACATACTCTGGAGTCACACAACAGAAAACGCCGGCAGATCGGGCCGACTAATACTTTAGTCGAAGACCTGAAAGGACCGGTAAGAATAACAACGGAGATAACACCATGATCTATGCAAACCCAGGACAGCCGGGCGCTGTCGTATCCTATAAAGAACAGTACGGTAACTACATCAACGGTGAGTTCGTTGCTCCGGTTAATGGCAACTATATGGACAATGTCAGCCCGGTAAACGGCGAAGTGTTCTGCCGCGTTGCCCGCTCTGACGCCGACGATATCAATAAAGCACTCGATGCCGCACACGCTGCAGCGGCTGCATGGGGCAAAACCTCAGTGCAGGAGCGCTCAAACATTCTTCTCAAAATTGCAGACAGAATGGAAGCAAACCTCGAAATGCTGGCCGTTGCCGAGACCTGGGACAACGGTAAAGCCGTGCGCGAAACTCTGGCGGCGGATATTCCTCTGGCCATTGATCACTTCCGTTATTTCGCCGGTTGCCTGCGCTCACAGGAAGGCAGCATGGCTGAGCTGGACGAGACCACTGTGTCTTACCACGTTCACGAACCTCTGGGCGTTGTTGGCCAGATCATCCCATGGAACTTCCCGATCCTGATGGCCGCCTGGAAACTGGGCCCAGCACTGGCGGCAGGTAACTGCGTAGTGATGAAGCCTGCCGAGCAGACGCCTGCATCCATTCTGGTACTGATGGAGCTGATCGGTGATCTGCTGCCACCAGGTGTTGTAAACATCGTTAACGGCGTGGGTGAAGAAGCAGGTCAGGCACTGGCCACCAGCAAGCGTATCGCCAAGCTGGCTTTCACTGGCTCAACACCAGTAGGCCAGCACATTCTGCGCTGTGCAGCAGAAACTCTGATTCCAAGCACCGTTGAACTGGGTGGTAAATCACCTAACGTCTATTTCGAAGACGTCATGCAGATGGAAGACGACTACCTGAGCAAAGCCGTCGAAGGCACCGTGCTCGCCTTCTTTAACCAGGGCGAAGTCTGTACCTGCCCATCCCGCGCTCTGATTCAGGAAAGTATTTACGACGAATTTATCGCCAAGGTCGTTGAGCGTGCTCAGACCATCAAGCGTGGCAACCCACTGGATACTGACGTTCAGGTCGGTGCTCAGGCCTCGCAGGAACAGTACGAGCGCATCATGAAGTACATTGAAATCGGTAAACAGGAAGGCGCTGAAGTCCTGATCGGTGGCGCGCCAGAGAAACTCGAAGGCGACCTGCAAACCGGTTACTACATCCAGCCAACCGTATTTAAAGGCAATAACCAGATGCGCGTGTTCCAGGAAGAGATCTTTGGCCCAGTCATCAGTGTGACTACCTTCAAAGACGAGGCCGAAGCCCTGCAAATCGCCAACGATACTGAGTTTGGTCTCGGTGCTGGCGTCTGGACCCGCGACATGAACCGCGCCTATCGCATGGGCCGTGGCATTCAGGCTGGCCGGGTATGGACCAACTGCTACCACGCTTATCCGGCACACGCTGCCTTCGGTGGTTATAAGAAATCCGGTATCGGTCGCGAGACGCACAAAGTAGCACTGGAGCACTATCAGCAGACCAAGAACCTGCTGGTCAGCTATGCCACCAGTCCCTTAGGCTTTTTCTGAAATCAGATTTCTTCTAAGGTCGGTTTCTTTTAAGGAACAAAACTTTACCTCTCCTCTGGTATGAAATGCGCTGCATTTCTCCTCCTGGGCTGATGTCGGTTTGTTGGGAGACCCGGCATCATTAAGGCCCTTTTTTTAAGCACCCGTTCGCGGGTGCTCTTTTTTTATCTCGGGCCTGCTCTGGTATACATACGCCACAATCAATAATACCCTATCAATATACTCAGTTATTATTGGTTGCATCGCTATGCCTGTCGTCTTCCCGTTCGAAAACATCTACGCGCAACTCCCTGAGCAGTGTTTCGAACGCGTTATGCCCACACCGGTGAAAACTCCGACGCTGATTCGTTTCAATGCGCCCTTAGCGACCGAATTAAATATCGAATTCAGCGATGCCGGTGATGAAGAACTCGCTCAGGTATTTTCCGGCAATCTGGTGCCACACAATGCCGACCCACTGGCGATGGCGTATTCCGGGCATCAGTTTGGCAACCTGAATCCACAACTCGGGGATGGCCGCGCAATCCTGCTGGGTGACCTTTACGACAGCGACGCGAAACTGAAAGATATCCAACTCAAAGGATCTGGGCGCACTCCCTTTTCGCGCGGTGGAGACGGTCGCAGCCCGCTCGGGCCCGCGCTGCGCGAGTACATTCTGTGCGAGGCCATGCATGCCTTAGGTATTGCGACCACTCGGGCACTCGCGGTGGTCAGCTCAGGAGAACATGTGATTCGCCAGCAGCGCGAACCCGGTGCAGTATTTACCCGTGTGGCCTCCAGTCATATCCGAGTCGGGACGTTTCAGTATTTTGCGATGCGCAGAGATCATGTCGCCCTGAAAGCACTGGCAGATCATGTAATTGACCGGCATTTCTCTGAGCTTAAAAGCAGTCCTGAAAGCGAGAATATTTATTTATCACTGTTTAAAAATATCGTTAAAAAACAGGCAGAATTAATTGCATCATGGATGAACCTTGGATTTATTCATGGCGTGATGAACACCGACAATATGACCGTCAGCGGCGAGACAATTGATTACGGCCCCTGCGCATTTATTGATGCGTTTAATCGCAAAAAAGTTTTCAGCTCGATTGATCAACAAGGGCGATACGCTTACATCAACCAACCCGCGATTGGCCAGTGGAACCTGACCCGTCTGGCTGAAGCCATGCTGCCTTTGTTTATGAATGACACAGCCAGCGAAGCGGCAGAGAAACAGGCGATTGATGACGCCACTCAGATTCTCAATGACTATGTCCAGATGCACCAGAATGCCTGGGAATCCGGCATAGCGAAGAAGCTTGGCTTCAGCTCAGTCGAGACTGGCGACCGGGAGTGCTTCGAGTCTCTGCTCGATCTTCTTGATGAAAGCCGTCTCGACTTCACGTTGTTTTTCCGCCGACTGAGTGACTGTACAGACCCGAATAATGATACCAGCGCTCTGTTTACCCTCTTTGATTCACCTGATGCCCGTTCAACGGATGACATCAAGCAGCGCCTTTCAGACTGGATCAGCAAATGGCAGGCACGACTGAGCGAACGCGAAGAACTGAAAGTGGTTGAAGAGCGGATGAAACAGAACAATCCTGCCATCATCCCACGCAACCATCAGGTGCAGGCGGTGATCTCGGCGGCGGAAGAAGGGGACTACGCTCCATTTGATGCTTTACTCGGCGCGCTGAAGTCACCCTACGAGCAACATGCCGAATACGCTGCGTATGAAGCGCCTCCACTGCCAGCAGAGCAGGTGTTCAGGACCTTCTGCGGCACCTGATCAACAGGCCATATGGCTTGGTTCCATGACCGCTTGCAACCCATTGTTCCAGAATCGCGGTTTTTTACCCATGCTGTCCGCTGCTAATCTGAACAGAATATGATGACCAAGAGAGGCTCCGATGGGACTGCTGGTAAAAGGTGAGTGGCACGACAAATGGTACGACACCGATAAATCAGACGGTGCGTTCGAACGCGAAGACGCGCAACTACGAAGCTGGGTAACGGCAGACGGCAGTGCTGGTCCTTCCGGGAATGCCGGTTTCAAGGCCGAGTCGGGCCGCTATCACCTCTATGTCTCTCTCGCCTGCCCCTGGGCACACCGCACCCTTATATTTCGTCAGCTGAAAGGACTTGCTGGCCATATTGGTGTGTCTGTCGTATCTCCCGATATGCTGGACCACGGCTGGACCTTTGATACCGAGGCAGGCAGCTCTGGCGATCCGCTTTATCACAGCGACTTTATGCATCAGATTTATACCCGCAATAAATCGGATTACACGGGCCGGGTAACTGTCCCTGTGCTCTGGGATAAACAGCAGGAATGTATCGTCAGCAACGAATCTGCTGAGATCATCCGTATGCTGAACAGCGCCTTTAACAATATTACCGGCGATCAGCAGGATTTCTGCCCCGAGCATCTAAAACCTCAGATCGATGAAGTGAATGAGCGGGTTTACCACACGATCAATAATGGCGTGTACAAAGCCGGCTTCGCTACGAAAGCAGAGAAGTATGAAGCTGCCTTCAGCGAATTATTTGACTCACTGGACTGGCTAGAGGAACGACTGACGCAGCAGCGTTATCTGGTCAGAGATGGTGACAAAAGTGTACTGACAGAGGCTGACTGGCGCCTGTTCACAACGCTGATCCGCTTCGATGCCGTGTACTTCGGTCACTTCAAATGCAATCTGCGCCGTATCGAAGACTATCCGGCGATCAGTGGCTACGTGCGCGACCTGTATCAGCATCCGGGCGTTGTGGAGACGGTCGACTTCTCCCACATCAAGCGTCATTACTATTACAGCCATGACATGATCAACCCAACGCGCATCGTGCCCGTCGGCCCTGCGCTCGACTTTAACCGGGCGCATGGTCGAGAGTCACTCAAGTGATCGTCGTCAAAGACGACAATTGAAATAATTCCGACATCCGGATTGTGCTAGCGTAGTCGACCTTCAAACATTTTTGCCTGCTGCCCATGCAGGCATCGCAGGGACACACTATGAGCACAATCCACTTTATTGGTGGCGAAAAAGGCGGTGTCGGTAAATCCGTATTCTCCCGCCTGCTGTCGCAGTACTTTCTTGATAACAACATGCACTACGCAGGGTTCGACGCGGATCAGTCCCACGACACCCTGACCCGCTTTTATCCTGAGTTCACCCAACCAGTAAATCTGGATAAGTTCGAGAGCGCGGACCGTATTGTTGAAACCGCCCTGGAGAACGACGTTAACGTTGTTGTAGACCTACCGGCTCAGAGTGAACGTTTCCTTAAGCGCTGGATGGATGACAACGACGTCAGCGCCTTATGTGAAGAAACCGGCGTGAAGTGCTATTTCTGGTACGTCGTCGACGATGGCATGGATTCAGCGCGACTGGCTGCTGCTTTTCTCGATCGCTATCAGGATGAACTCCCATGTGTCATGGTTCACAACTATGGCCGTGGTGGCGATTTCAGTAGCCTTGAGAAGACAATCGCTGATGCAGGGATTACCCCAAAAGCATCCATTGCCATCAATGAGCTACACGACGGCACCATGCGTAAAATCGACAAACTGTCGCTGAATTTCTGGGCTGCCGGGAATCTTACCGAACGCGCAGAGGGCACGCTGTCGTTAATGGAACGTCAGCGGACGCGCGTCTGGTGTAAAAAGTCTTACGCTGAGATTGAGAAAGGACTTCAGGCACATACATCGAGTCTTGCCCCACAAATCATCTGATTCTGAGGCAGCGGAAGATCATTTAGTCTTATCTTCTGCTGCCTCCTTTCCTTCTGCTGTAGCGTCACGCTTGCCCGAGCCAGGCTTGTCCTTTTGGCGCTCGTCTTCCTCAACCTGATCCGCCACACGATTAATAATCTGAGGAACGAAACGCTCCGAGAATCCTGCAACAAACGACCAGAACAGAAGCTTGGCCATATCCTGACCAGTTGCTGGATAGGTCTCGGTCAGAAAAGAGACAATATAGGCATTATCAGGATTCCCATGCGGTTCAGGAATATAGAACCAGGGGAACATATGTCCTGAAATAATCCCGGAAAGAAAGAGGCTATAGAGCACGAGGGCAAAAAGGCCACCAAAGATAGGTATCAGCAGAATCTGGAACCAGGAACGGGTAAGCAACCGCAGCTCCTGATCCGTGACTGTTTTTACTCGCTGCTGAATACTGACAAACCCACCCAGAATACCGCAAACAAACACAGCCCAACTGACCATCAAGCGGCCTTCGTGTAAGAAGGTTGCGGAGAACAACGCGGTAAAAATGCAGATCGAAACGGCTGTCATAATGATCAGCCGCTTCGTAAGAATATACACACCTGTAACACGATCCATATGCTGCCTCTCTTCCTGAATACTTTGTATGACTGACTATACCCGTTTATAGCCAGCCTACCATTTACCGCTTTTTCACGAGTTCAGAGAACCGCTGCCAGAACCACAAACACCAGAATACCTGCTGCCGTCAGACCGATGGTTGGTTTCTTCAACAGAGGAGACTTCAGACCAATAATCAGGCCAGAAATCAGAATCAGGATCAGACCAAGCGCGGTCACTTGCTCAAGAATACGAAACAGGCCCGGTCCATGACCTTTGTGTAGTTCCATCAATGAAGCAACAAGGTCTGGCGATACCGGCGTGATCTTCATGCCCTGCGGCGTCGGTTCGAGCTCGTAGTAGTCGCGACTAGTAGGCCGTGTCTGCAACAGACGTCCACGGTCTTTAACGTATTCAAAATCAGGGTCCAGCCCTGCCTGTTCCAGAATACTCTGGACCTGTGGTTCTTTCTCCGCATCTGCATCAATGGCCACAGAAGGTAAAAATATGCTTTCACCCTTTTCCACACTCCCCTTGACGCCCGTCAGGTAAAGGCCACCAGAGACTGCAAATAACAGCATGATCGGTGCAAAGAAAGCAGCGAGATAAAGGTGAATGGTCATAAGCGTTTTGCGTGACATATTTCTAAGCCTGTTTTTAAAAGAGGAAAGTCATCCAGGATGTGTTCAGAGTGACTATACCGTTGAACAATTCGGGCGTCAGTAGAGAGTCGCTTTTATCCTGAGTCAGATCAGATTCTGACTCAGAATGTTAACTCCGTCGGCTTTGCCCATGGCATAGGCTTCGTCCAGAATCTGCATATCTGTAGTAAATTGTCCGGCGGAGAACGCTTCTGGTGGACACAACTCGATGACCTGGCAGTCGTCAGGTGGGTTGCGAATAAAGTCGAGCGCTTCGTTGTATTCAATATGACGCCGCTGCAAACGACGCGCTACCGCCGGGTACTGCCGTAAGATATAAGGAAAGAGGTGCCGGAAACGGTAAGCCTGCTTACGGTAAGAAGCCGGATTAGAACGTATCACCATAATTTTACGTGCACCGCGACGATAGGCTTCTTTTACCGGGAGGGAGTCGGCGACACCGCCATCCAACCAGGTACGTCCACGAAACCTGATGGAGTCTCTGAACGCCAGAGGCATAGCGGCAGAACACTTAATTGCCTGAAACAGTTCGTGACGCTCAGGAGCAATGTAGTCAGCCTCTCCTGTTTCGGCATCAGTAACAACGGCAAGAAAGCGGCCTTTGTGCTTATCGATTTCGTCGAGACCAATATCAAGCTCGCGCTCGGTAATATCCCACAACCACTCAATATCGATCAGGTGGCCGCCACGTAGAAAGCGCCGAAGGCTTTTAAACTCGGGCCGCCGGCAGTAGTCGGTGATGACTTTATAATTGCGCCCATATTTTTTTCCGATATAGGCCGCTGTATTCGACGCGCCCGCCGATACACCGAAATACCAATCAAAGGGATAATGATCTGCACGGATAAACTCATCGAGGACACCTGCGCTGTATATCCCGCGCATGGCTCCCCCTTCCACGATAAGGGCCGATTCCACCTTGCTTACCTCTGGTATCTGCGCCGCCTCAGTCATTTGAATAACTGTGTCCGTAATCGTGTGATGAGGAGAATGTACAGGTCATTGCGTCCAGATCCTCTTCGCCGACCAGCCCTAACTTAAGGAACTGATCTTTATCGAACATAGCGAATTCGGACGATGAAGAAGCCAGTAACTCTCCGCTTTCGTCATGCAGCTCGCCGACGAGGAGAAACTTCCGACGATTTTTCTGCTCCTTGATCCAGCCCGTTGCCGTTACCGTCTGGTCGACGTAAACAGGCTTCTGGAACGTGACGTTCAGGTCTCTGGTCAGTGGGTACTTATTAGTGAAATACATACTGGCCCAACCCATCACCTCATCCAGAATGGTTGAGGTAACTCCACCATGGGCAAGCTTCGCCCAACCACGAAGGTGCTCCGGAATCGTCACAACCGTTCTGACCTTCTCGCCATCAGTCTCGAAATTCATATTCAGGCCGTGTGGATTTTCTGTACCGCAGCCAAAACAGCGGTGGTCAGCTTTGCTGATGGGTTGCCAGGGCATGATGCGCTCTCTTACCGGGAAAAATAATCAGGACAGCATTATGCAAAGTCGGGCAGGATTTGTCCCCGTCTGGCCGCAATTGGCCAGCCCGAGACGCGCACCAGTCTGTTCCAGAGATCTGATTACCGGCAGAAACGAATCCCGGATGGCTACTGCAAGATGGCTTTTGCCAGATGGTTACTGCAAATTAATACGAGGCACTCTCTGCGTCAGTCGACAATAAAGCTCGTAGCTGATCGTCCCTGCCAATCTTGCTACCTCATCCACATCCACCAGCTCCCCCCAGAGCTCAACTGGAGAACCGATGGTCGCTTCTGGAACATCCGTAATATCGACGGTCAGCATATCCATGGATACTCGCCCAACCAATTCGCAACGCTGGCCAGCGACATTAACGGGCGTTCCGCTGGGGGCATGACGCGGGTAGCCATCACCGTAGCCGATGGCGACCACACCAATACGGCTGTCACGAGGCGCCGTCCACGTGCAGCCATAGCCAACAGTGTCTCCCGCCTTTACGGTGTGCACACTGATCAAAGCCGACTGCAGCGTCATTACAGGTTTCAGACCTGCCTCGCCTGCACTGATGTCTTCGCAAGGGGAGCTTCCGTACAGCATGATACCGGGACGCATAACCTTTTCTTCCGCAACGCCACCACGGATGACAGAGGCACTGTTACTTAGACTGAGAGGAACCGGCCAGGCATGACTGATCATCCGCTGCTTCTGCTCTTCGTAGAAAGAGGTATCCGCCTCATCCGAGGTAGCAAAGTGGCTCATGACATGCCGGAGGATCAGACCGCGATCATTGCGGATGCGAGCAATCATTTCAGGGGCATCTTCCAGCTTTACGCCGAGTCGGTTCATCCCACTACTGACCTTGAGCCAGACCGCCACATCATCAGAAAGTTGAGCTTCTGCACGATCTTTCAGTTGTTGAGGGTGATGAACCGCAAGCTGAATATGGTGCTCTGATGCCTGCTCCCATTCCTCAGCATCGTAGGCGCCTTCTAAGACAAGAATAGGCTGACGGATACCTGCATTGCGCAGTTTTACCGCTTCATCAACACAGGCAACGGCAAACCCATCGGCTTCACCACTGAGTGCATTGGCACAGGCCACCATGCCATGGCCATAGCCGTCGGACTTGATCACGGCGTACGCCTCATGAGAGGTAGCTTCGCGTGCTTTTCGATAATTGTGACGCAGATTCGACCATTTCAGCAGGGCACGTGTCGGACGGGTCATAGGCGTATGAAGATTCCTGAAAATCAGTACAATGTTGGGTTCGCGCCGGTGCGAACACCGGAGCGCTTATGTCATTATGTCAGCCTTACTTACACCCCGGAAGTCGTTCATGCCCGTTCATCCGCTAATCAGCGATCATGCCATCAGTCTCTCTGCGACACTCGCGGCAACGATCGGGCTCGAAGAAGCAATACTGCTGTCGGTTCTTAATGACGCCGCACGCCTGCAAACCCAGCCTCAGGCACGTCTGAACAGCGATACTCTCCGGCGCCAGGTGCCGTTCTGGGACGACAGCACCATAGTGCGGGTACTGGATTCCCTGACAGCCAAAGGATTGTTGCAGTTGCACGGCCCGGCTTTTACTCAGGCTGCGGGCATCGTATTCAGCTTTGGTAATGCCCCTACGCCTCAGATCGCACCCGAGCGCAATACATCCCCTGCTCAGTCAGTGACGGTTCAACGAGTAGCTGCGCAGCCGCAGAGTAAGCCACAACCGACCCGTCCTGCGCCTATGCCTGAGCAATGGCAACCCTCTGAGGAAGCCGTTCAGCGACTTGAGCAACATGGCATTCCTCGCGCGTTTTCGTTTTCACAGCTTGATGCCTTCATACTGCAGGGGCAGGAACAGGGCTCAAACCGTAATGACTGGAACACACGCTTCTTCCGTTTTATAAAAAATCAGTGGGTCTATGCGCAGAACGACGCTGGCCGTTTCCGGCGACAGCAGGAACGGACAGGCTTTCAGCCAACTCAGGAAGAAGCCCAGCCCATTACCGGAGACTGGCAACCCAGCAGCGATGCATTGCAGATCCTGCAGCGCGCGGGTATCGATCCGCAGTTTATTGAAGATGCAGTGCCCGAATTTGTTCTCTATTGGCAGGAGCGCGGCGACGTATTCAAAACCTGGAACAGCAAATTTATTCAGCATGTCCGCCAACAGTGGGCGCGTTACACCGCCGCCGTTGAACACTCACCTATGCCTACCCGCATCGAGAGCAACTGGCAGCCCGCCGAAGACTGTTACGACATTCTGGGCATGGGCCATATTCCACGCGAATTCGCCAGCGCACTGGTCGCCGAGTTTGTTTTATACTGGCGGGATTCGAATCAGGTACACAACAGTTGGAATAGCCGCTTCTTACAATACGTGAAGCAGCAATGGGCGAAACGACACGCTCAATCCTCTGGCAATCCAACAGGAGCCAACAATGGACAGCAAGCAGGTACTCAACCGGGTTACTCAACAGCTGAAGCAAGCGTCAGCCGACTCAGTGACACCAGCTGGGCAAAATAGCGCGCCAAGCGACGACCAGCTGTCTGCCATTAACCAGATTTTTGAGCTCTTCAGATTTAACTATCACAACCAGTTTCTGAAGGCGTTTCCCGACCTCGACACCATGAATATGGCGAAACGACTGTGGTTGCGCCTGCTCGGGGACTACAGTGGTGAAGTCATCATGCGTGCCGCTGAAAAAGCGGTAAAAGAAAATGGCTGGCTACCTAACGTTCACGAAGTACTGGCACGCTGTGACGTTGCTGAAGTACTGGGCCTTCCCGCCGCTCACGCAGCTTACGTCGAAGCCTGCCGGGCACCATCGCCGAAGAAAGAGTTTAACTGGAGCCACCCCGCGGTCTATTTCGCCGGGCGCGCAACTGACTGGTTTTTTATTGCCAACGAACCCGAAGAAAAAGTCTTCCCGGTTTTTAAAAGAAATTACGACCTCTTATTAAACCGCATACAAAATGGCGAAGATCTGGAAATTGATCTTCCTCGTGCTCTCCCACAAGAAACCACAACGCCGCTTTCCCGTGATGAGCAAAAAGACCGCTTGAAAAACCTTATGGCAGACCTCTGACATGTTTCTTGAAGAGCAAGGTATTCACTGTCCGTATTGTGGCGAATATCAAACCGTCTTTATTGATCCGAGCGATGTGGAAGAAGAAAACTATATTCAGGATTGCCAGGTCTGCTGCCGGCCTATCCATTTTCACTTGTCCGAGGAATTCGATGGCAGCGTGTCGTTGAGTATCTCTCACGAGAACGACTCCTGAAGACCGAGCTTTACTCTTGCATCATAAAAAAGGCCGCATCTGCGGCCTTTTTTATTCTGTCAGCGAGCGTGAAATTACGCCTTCAGCTCTCCTGTAAGTAAGGAGTAAACATCCAGATCAATATCTTCGCCTTCAAACTCCTGCTGAGAAGGCAGCGTGCCTTCGCATGAAAAGCCCAACGCAGTCAGTAGCTTGCTCTGACCGTCACTACCCGCTCTCAAACGCATTTCCAGGCGATGTAAATGCAGGTCCTGTGATAGGTAATTTACAATAACAGGAAGCACTTCCTGCAATTCTTCAAGACCACACCGGTCCGACAGCTCCCATTGCATCTGAGCGTTCAGCATCATCCAGTTGATGTACTGAATGCCGATACGTGCAATAACGTCTCCGTCTGACTTACGTTCGATCAACCAGAAGGCCGCTTCACGCGTCTCGAATCGCATTGCGATTCTACGTAATTCATCCAGCGCCTGAGCTTCAACAGTCATAGGCAAACGCGGAATATGAGCTACTGTCGAGTTTTTACTCAGCAGCTTAAACAGTGCTGCTCCGTCCTCATCAGAAACCGGCAGGCGAATAAAAAAGTGTTCTGTTTCGAAGTTCCAACTCATCAGGACTCCCCTCTTTTATTTGCATTGAGGTTCTGGCCCAGTTCGTCATCGTCACCCAGTTTTCTCGGTACGGGCTTATCGTCACTGGACACCCAATGATATTGCTCTACATCTGAGAACTCGGTATTCCCAGTGCGCCAGCCGTCGCGCAAGCGCGCAGCCAAAGTAAAACCACATTCTGAGAGCGCGACTTTAATATCGTCAGACTGACCTTCAATCCACTGATAAGCAAAATTACGGACGTGGTATTTTTTGCTCAGGAATCCGATCGCTGCTTTCAATGCCCCCGCTCGCTCTTCTACCGTTAAAGCGGGTAAGCCATCAACGCGCATCACAATTCGCAGATTTGACGGCTGCCAGTCAAATCCACTGACCATGCCTTTGATCTGCCCGTCCGTTTCGATAGCCCACATCATCCCACGCTGAGTGGCAGCCATCTGAACACTGTAATCAATCATACGATTCAGCTGCTCTTTGTCTTCAAGAGGGCGCTGGCCGGGTATTTCAGGATGTTTGTACAGTTCGAATAAACCGTCGATATCGTCGTATTGCAGCGGTTTGATGCAACCGCCCGGGATCTCCAGCTCGGGAGTAAATTTCATGGGAACTACCTACTGATTAAAATCGGGCTGATGACGAATCAATATTCGTCATCACCGTCATAGCCATGAGCAAGGTTTTCGAATCGGGTGTATTTACCAATAAATGCCAGACGGTCGATACCAATCGGACCATTACGGTGTTTACCGGTAATAATTTCGGCAATGCCTTTATCGGGAGAGTCTTCGTTATAGACCTCATCACGATAAATAAACTGAATAATATCCGCATCCTGCTCGATCGCACCGGATTCACGCAAGTCAGAGTTCACTGGCCGCTTATTCGGACGCTGCTCCAGTGACCGGTTAAGCTGTGACAGGGCAATCATTGGGCAGTTAAATTCTTTGGCGATGATCTTAAGGGTTCGCGAGATTTCAGAAATCTCCTGCGTCCGCCCCTCAGAAGGGCCTGATACCCGCATCAACTGAAGGTAGTCGACCATGATCATGGCCAGATCATTATTGTTCTCGCGGTACACTTTACGTGCACGGGCACGCATTTCCTGTGGCGTGAGGGCAGCGGTGTCATCAATGTACAACGGCAGGTCTTTCAGCATATTTACCGCAGCTGACAGCTTCGGCCAATCTTCATCAATTAACTTACCGGAGCGGATACGGGTCTGGTCGATTTTCCCGATCGAAGACAGCATACGCATCACGATAGACTCTGAAGGCATCTCAAGACTAAACACCAGACACGGTCGCTTGGTCGCCAGAAGCGCATTTTCGACCAGATTCATGGCGTAGGTGGTTTTACCCATGGATGGACGTGCCGCCACAATCACCAGGTCGGCTTTCTGGAAGCCCGAAGTCCTGTTATCAATCTCAGTGAAACCCGTTGTCAGACCTGTCAGCCCTTCAGGCTGATTGAACATCTGATCAAGCTGCTCAAGCGTATTTTTGAGGATAGGAGCGACCAGTTCAGGGCCACCATCCTTGCGGTTGCCTTCTGCAATCTGGGCGATGGACTTTTCTGCATCAGACACCAGCGTGAGAGCGTCTGCGCCGCCTGGCTCATAGGCCTTCTCGATGATGTCACTAGCGGCTTCGATCAGGCTACGCTGCTGTGAGCGTTCCGCGACAATGGTTGCATAGGCTGCACAGTTGTCGATTGAAGGGGTCATATCAACGAGCCGACTCAGATAAGAGGCCCCGCCTGCTTTCTCAAGCTGTCCGCGCTCTTCAAGCTCTTCTGCGACAGTCACAACGTCAATCGGCTGTTCCTGAGCGACGAGATGCTGAATAGCCCGGAAGATGATCCGGTGATCGTGACGGTAGTAATCGGTATCCAGCAGGGTTTCTGAGACAGTCTCCCAGGCGCGCTCATCCAGCATCAGGGAGCCCAGCACTGATTGCTCTGCTTCAACTGAATGGGGTGGCATACGGCTACTGCCGACGCTTTCTGTATCCTGTCCGAATTCTTCGTTCATATCTTCAATGCAAAAAATAAAGGCACTATCAGTGGGAACCAATAGTGCCTTAATCTGCCGCAATGAGCCATCATTGCGGCCACCGCGCGGTAATTACTTATTCAGCAACTACGTGCAGTTTCAGTACTGCTTCAACTTCTGGGTGCAGACGGATGGTGATGTCGTACTCACCTACCTGACGCACTGGGCCTTCTGGCAGCAGTACTTCAGATTTAGCCAGCTCAACACCAGCGGCAGAAGCCAGGTCTGCGACGTCACGGTTACCCAGTGAGCCGAAGAGCTTGCCTTCGTCGCCTGCTTTAACTGCGGCAGACAGTTCAATTTCGTTGATCTGCTCAGCGCGGGCCTGAGCGGCAGACAGCTTATCAGCAGCCTGAGCTTCCAGTTCTGCACGACGTGCTTCGAACTGTTCAACGTTTGCTTTAGTCGCAGGAACCGCTTTGCCCTGTGGGAACAGGAAGTTACGAGCGTAACCCGGACGAACAGTTACCTGATCACCCAGTGAACCCAGGTTTGCGATTTTTTCCAGCAGAATGATTTGCATGATGATTCCTCATTACAGGGTGACTTACTTATGAATTAATAAGCCACCGTGTCTTTTTGTCTCCCGACATTCATTCACGGATGCCGGGCTACGAAAATTAGTAATGATACAGTGTTAACCGTATCTCTTATTTGTCGTGCTGATCAGTGTATGGCAGCAGAGCAATGTAGCGAGCACGCTTGATTGCTGTAGAAAGCTGACGCTGATACTTTGCACGGGTACCGGTGATACGGCTTGGTACGATTTTGCCAGTTTCAGTAACGTAGCCTTTCAGAGTGTCCAGATCTTTGTAATCAATCTCGGTCACACCTTCAGCGGTGAAACGGCAGAACTTACGACGACGGAAAAAACGAGCCATGATCTGATCTCCTATTACTCAGCGTTGTCTTCAGCTGAAGATTCTTCTTGTTCAGCCTTTTCTTCAGACTGTTCGGTTTTCGCTTCAGAAGCTTCGTTGCGCTCAGCGCGACGACGGTCTTCACGGCTTTCTGCCGCTTTGATTGGAGACATTTCAGTCACAGCTTCGTCACGACGGATAACCATGTTACGCAGAACAGCGTCGTTGTAACGGAAGTTAGTAGTCAGTTCATCCAGCGCTTCCTGAGTACATTCAACGTTCATCAGGATGTAGTGCGCTTTGTGCACATCGTTGATTGGGTATGCCAGGTGACGACGGCCCCAGTCTTCGTAACGGTCGATCTTACCGCCAGTAGATTCGATGGTGTTGGTGTAACGCTCAACCATCGCAGGTACTTGTTCGCTCTGGTCCGGGTGAACCAGGAAAACGATTTCATAATGACGCATTTTCAGCTCCTTATGGGTTTATAGCCTTCCGGCCCATCCGGTAAGGCAAGGAGTCCGGATTTCCGTGCCATCACAGGGCACAGAAAAACGAAGGGCGGCGATTATATGTGATCAGGCCAGTGGATTCAATCCCGGACTGCGACACTCTGCCACATCCCCAGCGTTAACTACGGGCCCTACTATAGATAAGGGCTATGAGGGTAGCCTGACCCACGCAGCTACTGGGGCAACTGTCTGTCCGTTGGCGGTAGCTGCGTACGTCATCCCCCAGCTCTTTCTTCAACCCCGGAACCCTCCTACACTGATAGCCTGACATCATTAACGGAACCGGGCCCATGCCCGACAGCCTCAAACATGGCATTGAAAGAGTGGATCATTGCAAAACAGGGTAAAGAGCGGCGATATCTGACCCGTTTCTCAATTGGCGCCACACTGTTTTTTGCCGGCGCAGGCGCCATGCTTTTCGCCGATAACCGAATATCGCCGTCTCTGGCTCAGGAAGTCGTGACGCTGATCGGTCTGACGACCGCAGCAAGCGGTGCCCTTATTTCTCTATGCGCCTATATAATGCTCACCCTACTTCGACTGTTTTCGGATACCCGCAATGACTGAACGCTTCCCGGACCTTGAGATTTACCTGATGAAAGGCGACCCAGCCAAAGTTACCGAGTGGCTACGTTCCGTGCTGGGAGAGATCAACACAATAAAGGACACCGGCGCTCATCAACACTGGCGTTCAGGCGGTATGGACATCTATATGAACGCCAACGCTGAAAAGAACTTCTCCAGCCTCTGGTTCAAACAGAACGATACGCCGTGGAATACCGACCTGGAAGCAGCACGAGCTGCCTGGCAAGCCTTAGAGACCGAAGTCCGCTGTAGCGACAGTGGCTGGGAAGAATCAGAAAGCGACTCCGGAAAAGAAGGCTGGGTGAAACTGAACGCCCGGGGCGAGAAGCCTTTCAACTGGTAATTTTGCTTTTTCTATCGAATGTGGCTTTTTTATCGAAGCAGCTTTCACTATCTAAAAGCCAATTCTGATAGATATTTGCAATAAGCCAAATATTGCAACTGATAATAATTCGCATTAACTTATTCTTATCCGATGGAGGAAGAGCTAATGCGATCCATGCAACCAGTCCCAGACGACCCAAAGCCCTGTGATACTACCCCTGGTTTGTCCCGGCACGATCAATTTACAGTGCTTGAACTGAGCATCACCAATTACCGTTCGCTGAATAGTGAATTGTTGGATCATTATCTGGACACAGGCCTTGACCTTGCCATCAAGGCTGGAACCTCAGGCTTAACACGCTTGCAGGAAAGCTGGCTGCGCAGAATCTACACCACCCTACGTTCAATCAGCCTCGACCCAGAGTGCGAGGAAGCCTCCCGCACCCTCTGCTTCGATGCTCTGTATCAGGTGTTCTTTGCCCTACGCCATATGTACAAGGCTCGCCCAGGTGGTGAGCGCTGTTTACGCAATCTTGTCCGCGAGATGCAGTTCATCAGCCACCACCTGGTGTAGCTGCTATGCTCAAGCGAATTCCTTTACGTCCGACCGTCGAAAACCCTGCAACCACGGCCAGCGTTCCGATGTCTTGCGCAGCTTTGATATGCACCGCTGGTTGCCCAGCAGACATTACCGAAAAACTCGCAGAGTCTCTGCCTGATGTCTGCTTTGACTGTTATTCGTCAGAAGTCACCAGCGCGCAGAATATCTGCCCATACAAAGATATTTATCTGCTGATTTCGGCGGAAGACATTATTGGTATTGAGGAAGACTGGCTGAATACCACAACGGCGTTCAAAGGCATCAGTCTGAAAGAACGAAATGTCTTTATTCAGGGTTATCGTAACGAATTATTAAGTCCCGACTGGGAAGCATTGTTGAGTAGCTTCGCCAGCCGGGGCGCTCTGCCTGTGCTGCTGGAGTCAGCACAGGCACAAGTTAATTTCTGATCTGCCTACGACTGGCGCATGACATGCTCAGAAGTTAACGTCCAAACAGCCAGGAAAAGATTGAGCGGAATAACTCAATTATCCTGCTGAAAAAATTCGTCGCCGGGCGCTCATCCCGGATGTCGACCACCAGCTGAACACTCTCTGCCCCATCACTGACTTCAATAGTTGCAGTCGCAGGTAGCTGATTCAGCAGATCACGATCCGCCACACCAGAGAGAACCCCCATCGCACTCAGTGTCATGCCTTCTGGAAGCGTTAAGGCCTCATAAGACAGAAGGTCACCGTCAGCATCGCTCACATAAGTACTGAGGTCCAACTCGATGTTTTCATTGCGACGGGTAATCTCAATCGCAGGAATATCGGCTATCTGTTCTAGTGCAACATTGGGCGCTTCGATCATCAGACCAACGACAATCGGATCATGATCAGATGAACGGTAAGCATCTGGCGCGGCGTAGTTATCAACAGATGAATACGGCTGACCATTGGCTTCGGTCAGATAATCCACCAGCGAGTCTTCCACCGAATTGATGTGCCAGGCATCGACACTCACCACCTGAGCCAGCAGATCGCTCGTCGCCAGTGCATGATCCAGAGAACCTAACAGGCCCGAAAAGGTATAGCTGTATGGCTGTTCTTCGGTGGCTGCTTCCGTGTACTTAAGATTGGTAAAACCAGCACTGTAGAAAGCCTGCATCGGGTCTTCCTGGCTGTAGGCATTCAGATCACCCAGAATCATGACCTGTTCATCGTCAGCAAGAAACTCGACCAGCGCCTGAGCTGCACGAGTACGGTTGATGTTGCAATTACCCTGACCATCGGCACCTTCGTTAGGCTCGTTACATGCTGAGCCCTTGGACTTCAGGTGGTTAACGGCAAAGGTAATTTCCTGACCATCAACATTAAAGGTCTGAATAAGCGCAGGACGGTTTTTGGTGTCGTCAAACAGTGGAGTGTTACTTTCATCCAGCGGTGAATTGCTGGAATCAAGGACACGAGCCGCACCGGTAGGCGATACGCGATCAGCGCGATAAATCAGACCGACGGCAATAGCATCTGTACCTAACCCTGAAGCCGCAGCGTCCGGATTAATAACCGAATATTCATCGCCCGGCGCCTGAACGGCGTTCAATGCTTCTGTGAGTTCAACGATGGCGCTTTCAGGACCCCAGCCGTCGTTTTCCAGCTCCATCAGACCAATAACATCGGCATCCATGGCATCCAGAGCGGCAACGATTTTTGCCGTCTGCATATCGAGTGCGTCCTGAGTCGGTGCGCCACGAGAGGTCGGGAAGCCGCCACCCATGCCATCACCATTAAAGAAGTTGAGCACATTCATGCCGACAACAACCAGATTCGCCTGCTCAGACACCTGCGGCGCCAGTGTGCGTGGGTGTGTCGGATCAATGGTGACGGCCGAAGGAATAACCGTGTAATTATCGCGGAACGCGTTCATCACACCCTGGAATGCAGGGACGGAATAACCGATACGTACCGGGTTATCCGCAGAGAAACCAGAGGCATCCGGGAAAGGAATATATTCCGGATACGACGCCGACACACCGTCATCAACCAGCAGAGTATCAAGTACACGATTGGGCTCTGCGGCAAGCGCTTCTGGCGAGCCGGGTAACGCTATCTCAGTGCCCTGAAAATGCAGGCGGGATGACACGGCAAACTGTCCGTAATTTCCGAAGCCATAACCGGTACCAAACAGGTCACTGATCAACAGCGACTGGTCGCTTTCAACCAGCATACCTTCGACCGCCTCAAATTCTGCCAGATCAGCAACCGGCAGAGTCACTTCAACAGCAGTTGGAAGCGCATTACCACTTGAGCAGACTGCGATGTCAGAGATATTGCTCAACTGAGTGACATTATTGTACTCACCGACGGTTGCCTGCAGACGTACACGATCACCAACAGAGACGTTTTCACTGTAGTTGTATACGAACACACCTTCGGATGTCATCGGGTCAGCGTCAGCTTCGCTATCCGCCTGCTGTAACCAGAAGCCGCTGTACTGATACGAATAATCGCCGTTCGCCAGAGCGCCGCCCTGAAGGTCTGTTGTAACAATGGCTTCGACAATCACCTGCTGGCCATTTAGCGGGCTGGCATCATTGGTGATATCTGTAATCAGGCCCTGTATCGCACTGATCGGCGTCGCGGCGTCACCGCACGCACCCAGCGTTGGCTCAGGCTCGCTGCCGCCACAGCTGTTCGCCTCCCCCGGGGTTGGCAGGTCGGCGACAAATCCTTCGGTCTCCCGCGCACCACCAGAACAACGCTGCAGTGAGTGCTGATCTTTATTGCCGCTCATTGCCTCGTTCAATTGAGGCTGACCAGAATTCAGTAATACCAGCAGAGCGTCGTCATCACTGTCGTTAGTGTCGTAAACGACAGCGTCGATCAGGCCGTCAGTCGTAATCGGCGTATCATTCGGAAAATCTGAAGCCGGGCGGGAAAAAAGCGCAACCGCATCCGCGCCGTTCTGAATCAGGTTACTGTCTGGTGACAGATCCAAATCACAGTTACTGACGTTAGTGTCGTCACCGCAAACAACAAAGTAGCCGTCTGCATTGGTTTGAAAGCCATTCAGCGAAATAGATTCATAGCTGGCATCATCGCTGCCATTAAACAGAACCAGTGACAGTCCATTGAGTGACTGAGCACCGATGCCGCCATCATACAGCTCAATAAATTCGGCCGTATCTGTGCTGGGGTTATCAGCATCGGTTTCATTAATAAGAATATCGGCATGAGCGGCGCTCGCAGAGAACATCGCCAGCCAGAGAAGAGAATGTTTCATTACATCACCGTCCGGTAGAAAAACCAGCGGGTATTCAGTCAGAAACAGATGTCAGTGCCGGGTCACTTTTTTTACGGTTTTGCGGCGTATTTATTACCGTTTATTAAACGTATTTTTTATAAGGTTTCCCGGCAATCAGTAATAGCTTAGGAATTTTTCCGATCGAGCCAGCGCTGAACAATTTTACCCGTAGCCGAGCCCCAACCTTTCAGTTTCTCAACGGGAATAATTTTGTATTCATCCAATTCGTTTTCATCCAGGGTAATGACCCCTTCGGCATAGACATAAAAGCCGATGATAATCTGATTGTATTCATGGCCATTAAAGCCTTTGCCATCAAACAATTCGAAACCAATAAACTCCGCTCGTTCACCACGCAGGCCCAACTCCTCTTCGGTTTCCCGTAGCGCACAGATTTCCGGCGTCTCGCCACGCTCCAGAAAGCCAGTGATAATGCTGTACTTACCCGCAGGCCAGAGCTTGTTGTGTGCTAATACGACACCGCCTGGTGTTTCCACGACCACCGCCACGACCGGTGTCGGGTTATCCCAGAAAACAAAGCCGCACTGAACCGAACAGGCACGCCGCTCTTCACCATCAATGACCTGAACATTAATATCGGCTTTGCATTGCGGGCAATATTTCATGATTCCCTCCGACACTTTTTAAGTGAGACTTCCAGAGCGCCGGTATCCGGTGTCGCCTCGGAAATAATTTCCAGCCGGCTTTCTTCCAGCGCGCGCGTTGGCATCTCCGACAGTACACCATCCCGCCAGTTGAGGACATAATGCCCCTGCTCTGTGCGGATTAACGCTTTTGCGCGCACCACTTTGTTCTCACCCGACTCCAACTGATCAAACCAGTGGCGCAGAGCATCCAAAGAAAATACCCACTCACCGGAGATCAACCAACCGCAGGAAAAATGCCCTTCGCCATGACTCTCAAGGCGACGCAGCTCTTCACCCGGCGATAACGCCACCGGCGCACTCGCCTCTTTGCTGTGGTGATGATGGTGACCACGATCCTTCAGCTGCAGACGGTCAGGGTTTGTTGGCAACGCCAGTAAGCCTACATCGACCTGCCCCTGTACCGTACGCACACTCGCTGCTTTGGCAGGCTTAGCCGACGCCACCAGTGCATCGAATGCGGCAAGATCATCAGGCGAGCAGAGGTCGGTTTTATTGGCAACCAGGACATCAGCCAATGTGATCTGATCATTAAACGTATCGTTGTCGGTGTAACGCGGGTCTTTAAGGTGGCGAGGGTCTATTAAGCAAAGATTAGCACCTGCCGTCAGTAGCTCGCGGTAGTCATCGCTGCGCAGTGTTGTCAGCACTTTACGGGGATGACCTAGACCGGTGGGTTCAATCAACAGGACGTCTGGCTTCTCTTTGGCCAGCAACATATTCAGCCCCATCTGAAACGGCAGCCCCGACACGCAACACAGACAACCACCCGGGACTTCACGTACTACTGCGCCGCTGGCTTCGAGGATGGCGCCATCGACTCCGACTTCTCCAAACTCATTGACTAACACCGCCCACTTCTCGTTGTCGGGTGATTGCTGCAAAAGGTCCAGAATGGCAGTCGTTTTGCCTACGCCCAAAAAACCAGTAATCAGATGTACTCGTGTCATACCCGTTGCTCTGACCCTAAAAAGATACAGTGTAACACTCAATCACTCTCACGCCCCCGATAAGCTCACTGGTCAGCCCGGTTTTGTGAGCGCATACTCACAGGCAATGAATTCTGCTGGTGAATGAATCATGCACGAGACCAACATTCTGACTCTGGCGCTACGTTTGGCGAAAGAAGCCGGCGACCTGATTGCGAGCCAAAGAAAGTCGCTGTCGCTGACATACAAAAATGGCAATGAACTGGTGACTCAGGCCGACGTCGCGGCTGACGAGCTGATTACAGCGGCTATTCGGCGGAACTACCCTGATCATCAGATTCTGTCCGAGGAATTAAATCCTGATGAACTGAACAAAGCCGGGCAGCATGAGCACCTCTGGATCGTCGATCCTATTGATGGCACGGTGAACTTTGCTCATGGTCATCCACAGGTCGCAGTTTCAATTGCTTACTACCACAATGGCAAAGCGCGTGTGGGTGTCGTACATAATCCGTTTACGAATGAGACCTTTCATGCTCAGGCTGGGAAAGGAGCCCGTCTCAACGATGTACCGGTTCATTGCACCGAAAAAGCAGACCTTTCCCGCGCAATAATCGCCACCGGTTTTCCCTACGAGATTGATAACTTAGCCTTGCTCATGCGACGGCTCGAACAGGTTCTTGCGAATTGCGCTGATATCCGGCGCCTGGGTGCTGCTGCACTGGATATATGCTGGGTAGCCTGCGGACGTCTGGATGGCTACTACGAATCAGTAAAGCCCTGGGACTTTGCCGCTGCACAACTGATTGCCCGTGAGGCTGGGGCTTCGTTCGGCCATATTCAGCCATTATCTGTAGAGGTAAACCCTCAGCTTTGCGGCGACAATATTCTTATTACCGCAGCACCGCTGTTCAATCCGCTGCAAGCTCTTCTTCGTGAGGCAGAGGAGAAATAGCGCTGCTTTCCGGTATTTGTGCAGACCTAGCCTGTAAGGCTGCATCGATCCGCTTCTGCTCCACCACTGAGAAATTTTCTGCGCGGTAGGCTTCAGCCAACTCATCAAAGTTCTGCTTAGCGGAGTTGCGTTCAAGGAAGTCATGGTAGTCTGTAAGTCTGGCCTGCCACTGCTGTCGCTCTGCATCCAGAATCGCCAATCGGTCGGCGGCTGCCTCGCCAAACTGTTCTTTTCGCGCTTGCCAGAGTGCCTCAGGGTCATCGATAGAATCCCGCAGGCTCTGAGACGTTTCAATGGCTCGGGCTTTCTCTCGTGCAACACGAAGGTGAAGCGGAAGTTCTTTTTCCAGCTGCTGCATAGCTTCTGTATCGCCGCTCTGTGCAAGGCGCATTCTCTCCAGAGAGTAGCGATCCAAAGCCTCATCATCACCAAAAAAAGCGGCAATAGTAGCGTCAGCGAAGTACACCCGCCGCAGATCTTCCAGCCATTCCATACGCGCTGTAAGGCCGGCCAGATCGGCACCATTTATTTTCCTTCCGCTAACTTCATCGTACCGGGAAATATCATCGAGATACGCAAGATACTTATTCAAAAGATCCAGCGCCTGCTGATCTGCAGGCGCTGGCAAGGTGCGCATCTCTGCTTCCATAAATTCAGTGATTTCTTCGATACTGAATTCACCCACAGAGCTGAGATAAAAATCCATCCAACGTTTCAGATCGCGATTGACCATCAGGGCACCATTCAATACCTGCAACCGCCCATCGGGTGATGCCCCTCTGAACGTTGCGGATTGATTAATGCGAGCATGCATAGGGGTGGCCGCTATGGGCTCCCGATAGTCATCTGGCTGCGAGGACAATGGATCTGACTGGCTGATCACAAGATCACCTTGCGGCAGCCAATAAAATCCAGCGACGGTCGCTGACAACAGCAGAACGACAACGACTATGCTGGTTTTCATATTACAGTCCGTCGTTCTTCAAACGGTTGGCGTGTGTACGGAATACCGTCAATGGGTCAGTTTCATTCAGGTCATGAATGCCGAGCATCTGATTGACTTCATCCAGATGAGTCATCGCAAAGTCATTGCGAATGACCATACCCAGGTTGCTCGTGCACGGGTCCACGAAACCATCGTTAGCGACCCCGTCCGGGAAGAACTGAGAAAATGCTATGGTGATCGGTTCCAGCGGATCCAGAAGGTTGGTTGCTGGTTTCGCCCCTGCCCAGGAGTAATAACGCACACCGTTATACTCATAATCGCCTTCACCGCACTCGCTGTCAGGAATCCCACCCGGATGCGCCGCGTTGAAGATAACCGATGCCTCCGTTGTCATAGAGCGGACAGACTCCACCGGCGCTAGTGGCAGATCACTGCCTGAAGCAAAAGAGATAAGTTCAGAAATACCAGAAATAAATACATCGAAGGCAGTACCGAACACTTCAGAATTATCTGACCATTCAATCAGTGTATCGGCCACTACAGTGCCTTTGTTAACGCCAGAAACAGAGGATACAGACGCAATAATGTCAGGTCTTACTGAACCGGCATAACGCGTCGTAGGGCCACCATGACTATGACCAATCAGATTTACTTTTTCTGCGCCCGTAATCGCCAGAATATCTTCAACCTGATCAATTAACTGCTCTCCACGAACTTCCGGGTAGTTCGTATTTGAAACGGTTGCGACAAAGACTTCTGCACCATCCTGCTGCAGTGTTTCTGGAATTTTGTACCAGTAATCAACTCCCACCAGCTGTTCAAACCCGAGAAAGCCATGCACAAGCACGATAGGATATTTTGTTTCGGTATAACCGGTATCTAAGGTTTCTGACATCGCCAGTGCCTGAGAAGACACAGTAACCGCTGCTACCGCGGTAAGCAGATATTTTTTCATTTCCTGTTCCTCACCCTATTATTTTTTTTTGGTGCTTTGGCCAGAGCGGGAATGAGTATACGAGCGGTTTTTTATCGAAAAATGCTTTTTTCGGACATAAAAGGATTTATGAAGACAGGGTTACAAAAGGACTACGGGAATCCGTGCATTATCCGGACAGCCTCATACCTAAGAATGAATTTGGCCAGAAAAAACCGGAAAGATCACCTCAAAAAAGTGTAACCGAAAAGAGGGGTATAAAAAGAAAGGCAGACTATCCGAAGATAGCCTGCATGGCGTCATCAGGAAAAAAAGCGGTTATTGCTTTCATGCATCGCTTTAGCGTCCGCCAGGATACGATCAACCAGCTCCTGCACCGTTGGGATGTCTTCAATCAACCCCTGGGTCTGACCAATAAACTGAACACCCTTATCAAGGTCGCCATCAATGGTCGCAGCCTGTAAGCGAGGAACGCTGGCACCAAAGTACGCCAGCAGTTTGATTTTATCTAGCATAACTAACATGCCCAGCATGATCTTCCAGACCGGCTGTTTTACTATCTTTGCCGCTTTCGTCGCTTCGAGGCCCGCCATGATGAGATTCATAGGGCGTTTGGTTTCTTTAATTGAGCGTGGCGTTTTCATTACGCGAGCCCAGAGGCCATCAAAGTTCTTTGAGTAGATAGTTTCCTGCTCCGACTTTTTAACCACCGTTTCTTTCACGTGATTATGCAGAGGGCTATCAGCGCTGGTTGCAAAGCGTGAGCCCATCGCCACAGCCTCTGCCCCCAGAGACAGCGCAGCCATCAGGCCACGTGCATCAGCAAAGCCCCCGGTAGCAATGACCGGAATATCGACTTTACTGGCAATCGACGGCACCAGAACCAGAGAAGTCACATCACCGCCATGGGCTGCCGCCTCATGGCCAGTGACCAATAAGGCATCCGCACCGATGCTTTGGGCTGACAGTGCATGTTTCTCGGAGACAACCGTCGCGATGACTTTGCCGCCGTATTCGTGGGCTTTTTTCACCAACCAGTCACCTTTACCCAGTGAAAAGTTAATCACTGGCACCTTTTCTTCCAGAGCGATCATGGCGTTTTCTTTGGCGCCAGGCATCAGCAGGGTAACACCCACGCCGAAAGGCTTGTCCGTCAGCTCACGGATCTCTCGAATAGAAGTTCGGGTTTCTTCCGGAGTCAGTGGACCGCTGGCAAGGATACCTAAGCCGCCCGCATTCGAGACTGCGGCGACAAGCTGAGGGGTAGAAATCCAGCTCATACCCGGAAGGATCAGGGGAGCTTCGATACCTAAGAGTTCAGTGATACGTGTTTTCATGCTGGTTTCCCGAGATTAGACGGGCAACACTGTATCGACTGGATGGCATTTGTCCATTGCCGAAATGACGCAATTCTTAAGGGAGGGATTTTTAGCGGCGACGCTCAGCGTCCTGAACGAAGTTACGGAACATCTCCTGGCGCTGCTCCGTCGACATATCACGCAACTGCTCAAGGTGACGTTGCCGTTCATTGATATCAGAGCTACCAGCACCTGGTGGCATTTCTTGCAGCGCCTGATAGAAGTTATCCAGTGCCTGACGTTGTTCTGGTTGGCTGTTACTCCACTCAACCGACATATCCGGGCGCGCGCCTGACTGCGGCGGATTGGCCAGAGCCAACGCCGGAAGACACATCAAAACAAGAGTGGAAATTAAACGCACAAAGACAACCTGCTTATTTTTCTAGACTTGTATTGTAACGGCAGCCCAACAATTTATTACAGCAGAGACAAGTAAACCCAACGTAAAGAGGCCAATTCAACCCGCCGGGGGTAGATCAATTGTGACCATCAGGCCACCATCGCGATGATTACGCAGCGTAATCTGGCCTCTATGATGGGACACGACACGATGCGCGATCGCCAGGCCCAGACCAAAACCCCGATGCCCCTGCCCAAGGCGCTCGCGCGCAGATTCCGCACGAACAAACGGGCGCAGCAGATCGTTCAGCTTATCCTCAGGTACCCCCGGTCCATGGTCACGTATCACTACCCGGATCAGGCCGTTTTTCATCCGCGCCGAGAGATCAACACTCGTGCCTTCCTGAGTGTGCAACAGGGCGTTCCGGGTAATATTTTCAAAGGCAGACTTCAGTAATTTTCGATCACCAAAGATCACGGGTAGCCCTTCTGCGAGAGTCAGGTTCACGTTACTGTCAGGATGTTCAAACCGGGCATCATCGACGACCTGTTGTAGCACGTTATCACAATGGACATCCGACCAGTGACTGTGATCCTGCTGAGCATCCAGCTTTGCCATATTGAGCAGGTCTTCGATCATCTCGTTGAGTCGCTTGGTTTCGAGTTCTATTCGATCCAGATGCTCTTCCTGATCTGGCACAGCGTCCAGGCGGGCAAGCTCCAGAGCGACCGTACTGCGTGCCAGTGGTGAACGCAGCTCGTGGGACACATCACTGACAAGCTGCTTCTGATCATGAATCAGGCGTTCGATGTACCCAGCCATGTGGTTAAATTCGCGGCTCAGCTCACCAAGTTCATCGCGTCGCCTTAATGAGCGAGGGTCCATCCGGGCGCGCCAGTCGCCGCTCGCAAAGGCCTGAACAGTTTTTTGCATAAAACGCACGGGGCGCGTCAGATAACCTGAAAGTAACAGACTCCAGATTGCGAAAATCAGAAACGATGCGAGTAACCCCCAGCCAAGATAGGCCGGGAGGTTAAACACCACCAGCGGATGCATAAACTCTACGACGAGGAGGTATACCCGCCCCTCGACACTTTCAATCGGCGCTTTCACCAATATTTCGGAACGACTGAGGGGGCTGACCTGAGCCTCGTAGCTCTCCGCCGACAATGCATAGCTGACAACCGCCGCTGGCGGATCTGGGAGCAGACTCAGTCCCTGATCATCAAATACATAGGCATTAACGCTGGGGTGTCTTTCAAACCTCAATAGCCACTCGAGCAGCAAAGGCTCGCCGCCCTGCTGAAGAATCAATTCAGCGGCAGAAATATAACCCCCGGTCGGGGCGATCAGGTTCACTGAGTCGTTAGACCACTGACGATAGTATGCGGCCAGAGTAATGGTGACTGCGGTCGTTACCAGAGCAGTCACCATAAAGGCGAGGTAGATTTTTAGAAATACGCCGCGCATCAGGCTTCAGCTGATCCCTGCTCCATCTGGTACATGTAACCCACACCACGAACGGTCTTGATACGTTGCTCTCCACCCGGCGAAGGCCCGAGTTTTTTGCGCAGATTACTGAGGTGCATGTCGAGACTGCGATCAAACAAGGTCAGTGACCGTTGCATCGACTGCTCAGCGAGACGATTTTTGTCGACAACTTTCCCGGCTTCACGCACCAGTACGCCCAGTATGTTGAACTCGGTCACGGTGAGATCAAGCTCCTCGCCATTGCGATGCACGATATGTTTATCGAAGTCGATCACCAGATCTTCCACTTCGAGTGTTGCCGAGATCACATCGGCGGAACGCCCGCGACGCAGAATGGAACGCAGCCGGGCAGATAACTCCCGCGGATTACATGGCTTAGGAATATAGTCATCTGCGCCTATCTCGAGTCCTTGAATGCGATCCATTTCATCGCCTTTCGCGGTCAGCATCAGAACAGGAACATCACTGCGGGTACGGATTTGCCCAAGAATGTCGATACCGCTACCGCCGGGGAGCATCACATCCAGCACAACGGCCTGGTAACGCGCGCTCAGGGCCTCTGCCAGGCCTTCTTCTGCGGTATGGACGGCAGTTACTTTAAACAGTTCACGCTCAAGGTAACGGGTCAGCAGTGCCGTCAGTTCAGTATCGTCATCCACCAATAAGATATTCATCAATTACTCCATCAGGCAGCCACTGAACCCGGCATGCCAATCCTGTCTTATTATTCAAACCTGCCGTTACAATAATACGCTGGTCAGCCGATGTCATTGCCCGCGTCGTCTTCCCGCCGGTGGGAGTCGACAAACCGTATCGCATCTGCGACACCGTCCCGCACCCGTTGACGTGTCATCATCAGCTCATCCGGAGACATGTAAAACGCCATATCCACCTCATACCGGATGTATTTAGGTGGGAGCCTGTTGAGAGCTACGCAAGCAATATCAGCCATAACGCCGGTCGACACATCACGCCCCGCGGCATGCAGTTGAGTGACGATTTCTTCGGCCACCATCTGCTCGTAGTAGTTACGGATACTGTCAGAAAAACTCATGAAACCTCCTGTCCGGCGTGACTATCTGATTTCAGAATAGCAGCTCCACGGTTAAGTGCTTTACTTTAGGTCAGGTAATCAATGAGATCTGAAAATATGCGAATCGTAAGCGACATCATGACCCGCGACGTCAAAACACTCGGCACCGGATCAACTCTGCGCGATGCCGAAGAGTTGATGCGTGAACACCATGTACGACATATTCCGGTCGTCAGTGATACAGGCGCCATAAAGGGCGTACTGAGTCAGAAAGAATTCCTGCGGGAAGCGTTCCGGATTACGGATAAGTTCGGTGCCCACCATCTGCAGGACTATCTTGCGAAAACTCCTGTTCTGGACTGTCTCGACCGAGAAGTCGAGACCCTGCCAGCGGATACGCCGCTGAAAACCACGGGTGAACGATTAAGGGCTGAAAAAGAAGGATGCCTGCTGATCGCAGATGACGCAGGCAACCTGCTCGGCATTGTCACCTCACAGGATTTCGTCAGACTGGCGCTGGATCTTCTGGACTGACCAGCCCAGAAGTACAGCCGTAATTTTACTGATCGCTGGGTTTCTTCCAGCCAGCGATATTGCGCTGTTTACCGCGGGCAACCGCCAGCTCGTCAGCACCAACATCCTTAGTAATGGTCGAGCCTGCCGCTACTGTCGCGCCGTCGCCCACCGTCACTGGCGCAACCAGTGACGAGTTGGAGCCGATAAAAGCACCGTTCCCGATCTCAGTCCTGAATTTATTCACACCGTCATAGTTGCAGGTGATGGTACCGGCACCGATGTTTGCTCCCTCACCAATGACCGCGTCACCTATGTAGGTAAGGTGATTCACTTTAGAGCCTTTACCGATCCGTGATTTTTTCACTTCGCAGAAATTGCCCACACGAGCACCGTCCGCCAGTTCAGCACCAGGACGCAGCCGGGCGTAAGGGCCAAGATTGCAGGCCTGAGCCACAACGGCTTCCTCTATATGGCAAAAACTTTCAACCTGGACCCCTTTGCCTAGTTTACTGTTACGGATCACGTTGTAAGCACCGATCTGAACATCGTCGTCAAGGATGACATCACCCTCGAATACGCAGCCAACGTCAATACTCACGTTACGCCCCACCGTCAGAGTACCGCGAACATCGATTCGCGCAGGGTCCGCCAGAGCCACCCCCTGCACCATCAGGCTGTCAGCCTGCTGACTCTGGAACTCCCGCTCAAGAGCTGCAAGTTGGCGACGGTCGTTCACGCCTTCAACTTCTGTTGCTGACGAAGGCTGTAATGCATTCACGGCCACACCATCAGCAACAGCCATAGCGATCACGTCCGTCAGGTAGTATTCACCCTGCGCATTATCCGCCGACAACGCTGGTAGCCAGCGTTTCAGATAACGCGCAGGCATGGCCATGATGCCGGTATTGACCTCGCAGATCTGTCGCTGTTCATCGCTGGCATCTTTATGCTCAACAATTGCCTGCACTTCATTCTTATCGTTGCGAACGATACGGCCGTAGCCGGTCGGGTCGTCAAGGGTTACGGTCAACAGAGCCAGTGCATTCTCAGCAACGGCAACCATACCTGCCAGGGTTTCAGTGCGGATGAGAGGAACATCTCCGTACAATACGAGAACCAGCGCATCATCAGAAATATCTGGCAAAGCCTGCGCGACAGCGTGCCCTGTGCCCTTCTGCTCCATCTGAACCGCCCAGGTCAATGGGCGGTCAGTGAACATCTCACGGACTAACTCAGCACCGTGACCAATGACAACATGCTGGGTGGCGCCATCGAGCTGCTCAGCAGCATCCAGTACGTGACCCAGCAGTGGCTTCCCAGCCAGACGATGCAGCACCTTAGGGAGATCAGACTTCATCCGCGAGCCTTTGCCCGCTGCCAGAGTAACAACTGCCAATGTCATATTGATTGCCCACATGTTTCAGAATCAGCCGCGTATTGTAGAGAGGCCCCATCGCGTTGCAACAAAGCAACATACTTCTGTCATGGCACTGCTTAAAATCAAAATCCCTTCAGACTTCCCTAAACAGGTCAATTCCTGCAAAATAAGGGTTATGCAAAGCCATATCGGGCCCGTATGGCTTATTCAAACCCTACAATGTCACAATTATGACCAGTGTCATATTAGGGAGGAATACCGCTCTGATACCTTTATCAAAACGCTGGTCACTGGCCCGAAAATATAATTAACATAAGTTCACAGATCACAAATACGAACAGTTTCTCCCGGCCGCTGGCCCCGGAGCAGCTGCTTGAAGGACACCTGGTTCTGGTCAGGTTAAGACAATGGATTGCAGATTCCGCCCATCCTGTTTGGCGAGGCGGTTATAAAAACAATAAAAAAATATCGAGGCTACAATGACTAAAAAAGCGAAACTCACCTGTCGTTTCTTTCCTATCAACGAAATAAACATCGCTAAGCTTGTCGAAATGCACAGCATTTTCACCCGTTTCTACGAGAACGCCGATCTCACAACCTTTATTAAGGATATGAGTGAAAAGAAAGGCGTCATGATCCTGAAGAACAAGACCACCGGGAAAATCGTGGGATTCAGTACTTACAATGAAGTCGAATTGATGCACCAGGGCAAGAAAGCCATTGGCGTATTCACTGGCGATACTATTGTTGAGCCTGAATTCTGGGGCAACAAAACATTGCATACTGCGTTCGCAATGAAAATGCTGAAAGCGAAGATGTTACGCCCTACCACGCCGATGTTCTGGTTACTGATTTCGAAGGGTTACAAAACCTATCTGCTGATGGCCAATAACTTTCAACGCTTCTATCCACGCCACGATCACCACGACCATGAGATGGAAGGTCTGATGCAGCAATACTGCCAGAAGCTGTACCCGACTTACTATAAAGAAGAAGAGAAGATCCTCGACTTCGGCGAGGGCTACCATGCGCTGAAAGAAGATGTCGCGGACATCACGCCTCGCATGCGTGCCAGCAACTCATCCATCCGTTTCTTTGAGGAGCGCAATCCTGAATGGCGTCGTGGCACTGAGCTGCCCTGCGTTGGTGAAATCGGCCTTTCGACGATCGGGATTTTCTTCAAGAAACTGATGCGCAGCACCTTCGGGCGGCGTCGTCCAGCCCGTAAGAACCTTCGTCAGGCGGCATAACACCGCCTGCAGCTGGCCTGAAGTGTGACATAGTACGTAATATGCGCCAAAGACACACTCAGACCAGCTGGGGCAATTCAGTTGCCTAAGACTTTATGGTTAAATCGCAGGCCCGTTCTGATCTCCGCACCTGGCGAAGGAAGCACGGATAATAATAAACAATAGTGCCTTTCATCTAATTGTCAGATTCCGGTTTTTTGATACCGGCCAGTGCTGCCGGGCTCAGAGCCTGACACCGATGAAAGTCTTCACCACACAAAGAAAGATACAGGAGCCTGTCAGATGTCTGCTCTGAAGAACCTGACCACGTCGCTGCTTCATTTTGCATCATCCACGCTGACCCGTAAGGGCGCACGAAAATTCATTGACGCCAGTTATGACGTTGAGAGCGTTCAGCGTTCAATTCTTAGCGACACCCTGAACATGGTTGTGGGTGCGGAGTCCGCCGTTAAGCATAGCCTGCGTAAGGATATGACGGTCGAGGAGTTCCGTCAGCAGGTGCCCATCACAGACTACAACTACTGGCACGACATGATTGTCGAGCAGCAGAAGAGCGGTAAGCCGATGCTGACGACCTCAAGCTGTGATCGCTACCAGCCAACATCAGGCTCCACCTCGAAAATCAAATGGATTCCATACACGCGTCCATTTCTGGATCAGGCCGATGAAGCCATCAGCCCATGGATGTCTGACCTGTACGCCAACTTCCCGGGGATAAAGAAAGGCCGTCACTACTGGTCTCTGTCCTGGGTGCCAAGTGACCTGCGCGACCAGGTCAGTGAAAGTATCAACGACGACATGCAACTGCTGCCTTGGTGGAAGCGACTGTTTATGGCCGGCACCATGGCGGTACCCGAAGGCGTATCTCTGGCTGAAAGCTCAGACGAGTCATTCTTCGCGACGTCCTGTTATCTGGTTGCCTGTACTGATCTTTCCTTTATGTCGGTCTGGAGCCCAACCTTCGCCATGAGCCTGTTGCAGGTTATGCAGGAACACCGCGAGAAAATCGCCGAAGTGCTCGAAACTGGCCGATGGGTAGCTCCGTTCGATAGCCTGAAAAATATCGAACCTCCGAAGAATGAGGCTGCCGCCGCTTATATGCGAAAGTGGGACGGAGAAATCACTCCGGCCTTCACCAAAGCTATCTGGCCAAACCTGGCACTGATCAGCTCATGGGACACCTCTTCATCGAAAGGCTGGGCAGAGAAACTGCAGGCGATATTCCCGCACAGCGGCTTCCAGGGCAAAGGCCTGTTCGCAACCGAAGGTGTTGTGACCTTCCCAATGGGTGACGAGTATCCACTGGCGTTCACCAGCCACTTCTATGAGTTTGAAGACCTCGATACCAATGAGATTCTGTGCAGCTGGGAACTGAAGAAAGACATGCGCGTGCGGCCAATCATCACGACCGGTAATGGCCTCCTACGTTATCAGACCAAAGATATGCTGCTCGTCACTGACTTTATTAATCAATGTCCGTGCCTGCGCTTTATCAGCCGTATTGACGGTGTTGATATGGTCGGCGAAAAATTATCGCCAGATGCAGCGGTTAAACTGATCGATCACTTCAGTGGCAACATGGGGCTGTCCCCTGTGACCCTGATCGCTATTCCACAGTCAGACCTGCGCGCTAAGCCCGTCTATGGCCTGCTGTGTTCGGGCAGTGCAGATGCTATCGCTGTAAGGGAACCTCTTGGCGCGCAACTGGAAGAGCAACTGAACCAGCACTTCCATTACAAACTTGCACGTGAGCTGGGGCAGCTGGGCCATGCAGAAATGCTGATCGTGCCTGACGCGATGGAAGTGTATACCGAACACAAAATTGCCGGTGGAATGGTCGCAGGCAACATTAAGATTGAACCGCTCGCACTCTGGCAGAACGATCAGATGCCAGGCGCCGTCAGCGACATACTGAGAAACTCAAAACCGGCGGAGGCCGATGCATGAGTCAGCGCTTTATCATTCGCCCTACCATCGAAGAGGATGCACCGGGGCTGAGTGAATTGCTGTCTGATACGCCACAGGAAGGCAGTATCCAGCTGAACTTTGAACGCGAGCCAAACTACTTCCATGCGACTGACGTAGGCACAACGACCCGCGACCTGTGGGTCATGGAAGACACCGAACAACATCGCATTGCCGGAGCCTTCAGCATGGGCTTCCGTGATGTGTTTGAAAATGGCCAGCGTAAATCCATGCGCTACGGCAGTGACCTGCGTATCCACCGTGATTATCAGGGTGGACGCACGCTGCTGCGTTTTTTTAAAACCGTCAAAAGCCTTATTGGCAGTGATAATTACCAGACCGTCATTCTCGAAGAGAACAAAGCATCTCTCGATACCGTTGGCGGTAACCGCATTAAGGTACAGCCAACATACAATGCGTTTCGTCGTCATCGCACCAATATGATCGAACTGCATCGACGCGAGAAACATGTCATCAATCTTAATATCCGTCGTGCAACGAGCGCTGATATCCCAACGATGCAGGCATTTTTTGATGCCAATGCCCCGAAAAAACAGTTCTACCCATGCTACGACTTCTCCAGAGTAGAAACCGGAGACAGTTACTACCGCGACATTAAACTAAACGACTTCTTGCTGGCGTTTGAAGGCGATGAATTGGTGGGAATGACCGGATTCTGGGATCAGAAGGCCTTTAAACAGACGCGAATCGCGGGATATTCTAAGGCGATTCAGTACGCACGTCCGTTTTACAACGCATACACAAAGATCGCGGGAGGGTTGTCACTCCCACCTGCGGGCTCATTGACCAGCTATATTTATCTGCACTGTAATGTATTTAAAGACAATCGCAGTGATATCTTTGCAGATCTTCTCGCATACGCACGCAAGGAACTGAAAGATAGTGAGTATGATGCCTTAGTCGTTGGCTTCGATACGGAAGACCCTTTGCAAAAGGTAACCGATAAATACAAAAAAGAAGAATTATTCAGCCTTCACTTTATATGTGGCTACGGTGACGACCCAACGCCCGACCTGAACCCTGAAGGGCTGATGTATCTCGAAACTGCGCGCCTGTAGCAAAAAATATTATCTGCCTCAGTAACACCGGCTGCCCGCGCGCTCGCTATTTGCAACAGAGAGCAATATGAAACAGTTGAAATTTTTTATCATCGGCCTGGTTATTCTCGCTGCTGCCGGATACGCCGGATACACCATGTACATCAATGCGCCTAAACCTCAGACTCAGGAAGTTAAGGTCGCAATTCCTCAGGTTCCGTACAAAGAGGTGCGTATCTCCACGCAGTCGATCCCTATTTTCAGCCGCGGACGGGTCTCGGCTTCACGCGTCCATAAGATAGCCAGTCAGGTATCTGGCCTGGTGACGGATATTGCTCCGGAGCTGAAAAAAGGCGAAATCGTGAATGCTGACCAGTTGCTCGTTCAGATCGACGAACAGCCTCTTATTCTTGATATAGCCCAGAAGAAAGCGCAACTGACCCAAACAAAGTTACGGCTGGAAGAAACCGAAGCAAATGCACGCGTAGCTCGTCGTCAGGCAGGACGTAACGCATCAGACTATGCGCGCTTCGTACCTCAGCTTGCCTACGCAAACTCACAGGTGGAAGCCGCAGAGGCCGCCCTGCAATACGCCTATGACCAGTTAGAAAATACTAAAATCAGCTCGCCGATCGAAGGCAAAGTCGTTGATGTATTCATTAACGAGGGTGACCTGGTACAGACCGGCTCACCGGTTGCCGTTCTTTACGGTATGGATCAGGCTGAAATTCGTCTGCCATTAAACGATGCCGAACTCATGATCATCGGTGTCGAAGAAAACACCAGCACTGAGAATGGGCCAAGCTTTATGCCGCAGGTAACTCTGCGTGACTATGAGAGTGGCGATGAATGGAGCGGCTATATCGTACGCACCGACGGTGAACGCAGTGCAAACCAGCTCCTCTATATCATCGCTCAGGTCAACGGCGATGAAATGTACAGCAATACCGGTCGCTATCTCGTACCAGGCTCCTTCCTTGAAGCTGAAATCCGCGGCCAGGAAATTGAAAATATGCGTATCCTACCGCGAGAGGTCATCCTCTCTGGTGATGCCATCTGGATGATTAACGCAGACAATACGATTCAGCGCCAGCCTGTGACCATCCGCTATCGCGGCAAGGAATTCGCCTATATTGATACTGCGCTGCCACCGGGCACCCGGGTAGTCGCTGGTAACTTTAACCGTCTTGTCGAAGGCATGACCGTCGAACCGATTCGCAAGAAGTAACCTGCCGGAGGCTGACTTATGAAACAGATCATCCGTTGGTTTGCGGAGAACACCGTTGCTGCCAATCTGTTGATGTTCTGCCTGATTGCCCTTGGCTTGATGGCAGTACCTGAAACGCGCAAAGAACTTATCCCCAATGTCACCCTCGACCGCCTTAGCATTCAGACTAAACTGCCGGGTGGTAATGTTGAAACCATTGAAAACAGTGTCTGTAAGGCCATTGAGAACCGCATTTACGATATTCAGGGTACGCAGAACCTGACCTCCTTTGCCTATGATGGCTTATGTAGCATGACGGTCGACATCGCCGACGGCTACGAAACTGATAAGATTTCTGACGAAATATCCCGTCGAATTAATGAAGAGGGCCTGCTCCCTGACGACGCCGAAACACCGACGTTACAGGAGCTGTCTGTTAAAAACCGCGTTGCTAAATTAATTATTTACGGCAACACCAGTTACGCCGCTCTCGCAGAAACATCGCGTGAAATACGCAATGACCTGATGGACATGCCAGACATCAGCGTGATTGAGCTGCAGGATATGTCGAAGTCTGAAATCCGGATCGAAGTACCTGCTCACAACCTTGAAAAGTATGACCTAACATTCGACGATATTTCCGGAATGATCCGTCAGCAGACGGGCTTCCTACCCGGTGGTGTGCTGGAAACTCAGGACGGCGATATTCTGATTACCAGTGATGCGTACAAAGACTCGGCTGAAGCCTATCGCAATATCGTAATCTACTCAGATTCAACCGGTGCAGAGATTCTGCTACGCGATCTCGCGATCATCACAGATACCCGCTATGTCAGCGAGACGAACGCCAGCTTTGATGGCACGCCATCCGCCTCGATCGATATTTATCGGGTTGGCGATCAGAGCATTATGGACATCGCCGATGACCTGCACACCTATGTAGATGCCCTACGCTTACCTGAGACCATCAAAACACACGTCTGGCAGGATGAATCAAAGCACCTGCGCGAACGTATCAGCATGCTGCTGGAGAACGCACTTGCGGGTCTCGTGCTGCTCTTTATCACCTTGCTTCTCTTCCTGAATGGCCGTCTGTCGTTCTGGGTGAGTATGGGTATTCCGGTATCTTTCTTCGGTGCTCTGTTTGCGATGCCTATGTACGACGTCTCCATCAATGCGGTGTCATTGTTTGGTTTTATTCTCGTACTCGGGATCGTGGTCGATGATGCGGTTGTGGTCGCAGAGGCGATCCACAACCGCAATGAAAAAGGCATTTATGGTACCGAGGCAGCACTTCAGGGAGCTTTTGAGGTTTATAAGCCGATTCTGTTCGCGGTAGTTACTACGGCCATTGCGTTTATTCCTTTGATCGGCCTGCCCGGCCCTGAAGGAAAAATGATGCAGGCGATTCCTATTGTTGTTATCGCCACGCTTATTTTCTCGGTGATTGAGTCCTTCCTGATTCTGCCGGCTCACTTGTCTCATGCGCAGAAAGTAAACGTTAAAAAAGAGCCGTCAACACTCGAAAAGATTCAATCAAAGTTTGATGGCGCCCTGCAGAGCTTTATGCGCACGATTTATCTGCCGTCACTGCGTGGTGCACTTCAGGCGAAAGGCATCATCATCCTGATATTCTCCATCACCTTCACCCTGATGCTGGTCATGATGCTTACCGGGTGGATCAAGTCTTCTCTGTTTACACCGGTCGAAGCTGATTCGGTCGTAGCACGACTGGTTCTGCCAGAGGGCTCCCCGCGGGAAAAAACCGAAATGGCTGTTGAGCGCCTGACCAATGCAGCAGAGCTTCTGAAACACCGCTACGAAATGGAAGGTGTCGCAACCATTGACCATATCTATGCGGTCATCGGGCCTAACGAATCCAAGAGTAATATGAAGAGCAGCCAGGACCGTGATCACCTGGCCAATATTACGCTGGAGTTGGTTTCTGACAGAACCAGCCGCATCAGTGGCCGCGAGATTATTTCCAGCTGGCGTAATATTGCTGGAGATATCCCCGGCGTCAGCCAGCTGAGCTTCAGCGCCAGTCTTAACCCAGCCAGGCCCGATATTCAGATCGAGCTGTCAGCCAACGACCAGGAAGATCTGAAAGAAGCAGCCGATCAGTTAATGGTTCATCTGAAAGGGTTCGCGGGTGCATACGATGTGCGTCATACGCAGGAGAACACCAAACAGCAGGCCGATATTATTCTCCGCGACAATGCCAGCTCGCTGGGCCTGACGCAGCAAACCGTTGTTGCCCAGATCAACCAGGCCTTCCAGGGCAAGGTTGTTCAGAATGTACAGACCCGCGACGATGAAATCGAGGTTTGGCTGGGCCTGCCTGACGATGAGCGCGATTCTTCATGGCACCTCGAAAACATGCACGTGAAGTACGCTCCGGGGCAATATGTTCCTTTATCTGCGATCGCGGATATCGTGTATCAGGACGCACCGACACACATTAAGCGCAACAACCGCAAGCGCGTGGTCACGGTGACTTCCTTCATCGATACCGGCCGCAACTCGGTACAGAATGTTCAGCGTGTAGTTGAGAACGAAATACTGCCATCGCTGGTGCGTCAGTACCCAGGAATGGATTGGGCGAGAGGCGGTCAGCAGCGCGACCTGAGTAAATTTATGACGACCCTGTTCCAGTATTACATGGTCGCTGTATTGGCTATGTATCTGTTGCTGGCGGTTCTGTTCAAGTCGTACATGCAGCCTTTTATTATTATTTATGCCATCCCCTTCGGCATCATGGGCTCAGTCATTGGCCACCAGCTGTTCGGTATGGTCATCACATCCTGGTCATACATTGGCATGGTGGCTGTCAGTGGCGTTGTGGTGAACGATAACCTGGTATTGATGGATTACATCAATAACCGCAGGGAAAAAGGAGCCAGTACATACGATGCCGTGATTGAAGCCGGTATCGCCCGTTTCCGGCCGATTCTTCTGACCTCACTGACCACGTTTGTGGGCCTGATACCCTTGATCTCTGAAACCAGCCTGCAGGCTCAGTTCCTGATTCCAATGGCTATTTCACTGGCGTTCGGCGTACTTTTCGCAACACTCGTCAGCCTCTTGTTGGTGCCATGTACTTATGTGTTTCTGGACGACATTCAGGTCGCCTTCCGCCGCGCCTTCAGTAGTGGTGGCGAAGAGAATGTGACCGTTGAGGATGCCTATGATGAAGGCTTCAAACAAGGTAATTCCAAAGCCCGCAAGGTAAATCCATATAGCTCAGATCTTCTCGCCGCGAGTTGGGATGCAGGGTACCAGGATGGGACCGAGGCCCGCTGATCGCACTGGCAAAGGTCATCCATAAAGTGCCGCTCTGAGCTGTCAGCGCGGCATTTTTATGGATAAGAAGAAATCAGTCAGCGTCTGATAAACGGATCGAGTGATAGTCGTGGCTGAGCTTCTGTAGCCATACAACCTCAAAGGTAATACGTGCCGTCACAATATAAAAAACCAGATAAAACGCGTAGGCAGAAAAAGCCCACAACATGACGGTTTTAAAATCGGCAATCGTAGCTGCTGAGCTCATCATATACACAGCGGTCAGTTTGCAGACGTTGGCTGATACAAGCGACAGTGACCAGACAGGTAACAACCAGGCAGCCGGTTTATGATCATGATCAGGCGGAATGCTGTCGTAGCGCATCGCATCAATTAAGCGAGTAATTTTGTGCAGGCGCTTCAACAGGCTGAGAAACAGTTTAAAAGATTGCTTGGTACTGCGGGTATGCTCCTCAAAGAGCGACATCATATTGCGCGATGAATAATAGACCCAATACGTGTAAAAAAGTACCAGCACCAGGGTCGTCATGACCTGAGCTTCACGAATCAGGGTGTCTGTCTGCAACTGCTCACGTATACCCACAGTGAGCGATGTCAGTGCTGTACTGTCTTGCAATACTGACAGCTCCTGCCAGCTCCAGAAACCATGAACCAGACCTGCAACACATAGCGCCCCCGGGAAAACAGAGACAATATTGGTCAGCCAGGTAAAACGGGTTAAGTCATAAAAGGGATAGCTCTGCGACACGCGATCTTCCTATTTATTTTATTATTCTGATACTTAGAAAGATAAATATACCGGTCTGGTCTTATGACGAAAGACCAGGCCCGATTATTTATTCACTGAGGCAGTGTACCGCACGGTCGGCCATGTCCCGAAGAAAATAGGGATAACCGTCGCGGGAAAGAGAGATACTTCCACCCAGAGGATCAAGTTCACCCTGTTTTACAGGGAGATCTCCAACCACTTTCACCACCAGTGCAGGAGAATATTCCGGTTCGCGAAAAATGCACGCTACCTGACCTGCTCTGAGCTGCTCACGCATCAGTTGTATTGTACGCATGCCAGGTTTCTGTTCAGGGGTAATCGTGAAAGCACCGACCTGATTTAGACCAAACTCGGTCACCCAGTGATCGTAGGCACGGTGGAAAACAAAGAAACCACGCTCTTTCAGTGGGGCCAATACCCGATCACTATACGCCACCGCCTGCGCGACCTGATCAGCGAAGTCCGTTGAATCAGCGCCAAGCACCTCCGCCAACGCCTTTTGTGCGGCGACGACAGCAGGTGGCGAAAGCCAATAATGCGGATCTTTGATACTCGCTTCTGAGGCGAAAGCTGAAATATCGATCCAATGTTTGTCCGGCCAGCGGCGCGCGAACCCTGACAGATAAGGTTCTATTCGGGCACCTGACCAGAAGATGACGTCAGCCTCCTGCAGGCGATCAATATCCGAAGGTTTCAAAGAGAAATCATGCGGGGTCACGCCGGGTTGCAGCAGAACATCGAGCTGCTCCGCGTCTACAACCGATGACGCGATCAACCCCAGAGGATGAATACTGGCGAGCACCTTGGGGGAATGATCGGCGTGGGCAAACAGTGATAACATGGTGAAACTCACCATTACAGCAAATCGTCTGAACATAACTCTGGCTAAATTTATCGTCTTTCGTAAAATTGCAACATTATAACCTAAGGACTGGTCTGATGCCCGCTTCACAACAGCACGATCATAATCACTGCATATCCACCGCTATGGACACCGCGCGAACTCTGTGTGAACAGCGTGGCTTACGCATGACGCCTGTGCGACGCAGGGTGCTTGAGCTGGTGTGGCAGAACCATAAGCCTACGGGTGCTTATGATCTTCTGGCGCAGTTAAGTGAAGAAGGGTTTAACTCAGCGCCTCCGACCGTCTATCGCGCCCTGGATTTCCTGCTCGAGCTGGGCGTCGTTCACCGCATCAGCAGCCTTAATGCGTTCGTCGGCTGTGATCACCCCGGCCATGAACACGACACCGGCTTCTTTATCTGCAAAGAATGCGGTAATGCGACCGAACTGCCCGCGAAAGAGATCAAGAAGCTGCACGAGACTCTGGTGAAAAAATTCAGTTTCAGCATCGAAACCAGCAACCACGAACTGACAGGCCTGTGTCAGAACTGTAAGGCAACGGCATGAGTAAAGAGCCCATTCTGAGGGCCGACAATCTGAGCCTCACCTTTGGCCAGAAGAAAGTACTGGATCAGATCAGCCTGGATATTCAGCCACGCCAGATCATTACACTGATCGGCCCCAATGGCTGTGGTAAGTCGACTCTGACAAAAGTGTTGCTCGGCCTCGTCCGCCCGGATTCCGGTAAAATTATTCGCTCACGGCAACTGCGTATCGGCTATATGCCGCAAAACCTGCCTCTGGATCAGCGTATGCCGTTGAACGTCGACGAGTTTCTGCGACTCACGCGACGTAGCACCCGTGCTGCGGTTGACCACTGGCTTGAGCGACTGAACATTACCAGCCTGAAGGACCAGAGCGTTCATGATTTATCCGGTGGTGAGTGGCAACGGGTACTGTTGGCCCGTGCCTTATTAGTGGAGCCTGAACTCCTTGTTCTCGACGAGCCGGTGCAAGGCGTTGATGTGCAGGGGCAACTGGAGCTGTATCAGCTGATTCCGCAACTGCGCGACGAACTGGGATGTGCTGTGTTAATGATTTCGCACGACCTGCACCTCGTTATGTCGGCCACTGATGAAGTGATCTGCCTGAACGGCCACGTCTGTTGCTCAGGGCACCCGGAAACAGTCTCTGCCGACCCTGCCTATCTTGAGCTTTTTGGTCGCCGCCTTGACGATGGTATCGCTTACTACACCCACCATCATGATCATGAGCACTGTGATCACGACCATAGCAGCGCGCACACCAGTACAGGACACCACCATGATTGACGGTTTACAGACCTGGTGGCTGATGCCTCTCGTTGCCGGACTGCTTCTTGCGGTCAGTGCCGGCCCTCTGGGTAGCTTCGTTGTCTGGCGCCGCATGGCGTTCTTTGGCGATACCCTTGCGCACGGCGCCTTACTTGGTATCACCTTTGGTGTTCTGACCGACCTCGACCCAACGCTGGCCCTGGTGGTGGGTTCGGCGTCACTGGCGCTTATTCTTCTGCCTTTGCAACTCGCCAGCCGTTTGTCTGCTGACACACTGCTCGGCATCGTATCTCATGGCACTCTCGCAATCGGCCTGGTTGCTTTGAGCCTTGCGGACGGTATCCGGGTCGATTTGATGGGTTATCTGTTTGGTGACCTGTTGGCCATTAATGAGGGCCACGTGTATTGGTTACTGGGAAGCACCGCCATCACGCTGACCTTAGTGCTTTGTTTCTGGAATTCTCTGCTGGCGGTTACCGTCAGTCCGGAACTGGCCAGAATCGAAGGCCGGCCGGTGATGCTACTTGATCTGATGCTGATCCTACTGCTTGCCATGACAGTCGCTCTGGCGATGAAAGTCGTGGGGATTCTGCTGATCAGCGCCCTGCTGATTATGCCTCCAGCGGCCGCCCATGCACTGAGTAAAGGCCCCCGTCAGATGGCCGCTATTGCTTCGGTCGTTGGGATTGTGTCTGTTCTGCTTGGGATGTGGGCGTCGTTCCGTTGGGATACACCAGCAGGACCGAGTATTGTGGTCACCGCCATGTTGCTGTTTGTCGTTAGTCTGACGTTTCGCCGCAAGCGCTGAGCCAGCAGCGAAACACGCCTCAGCCCCCTTTCAGGGTAAAGCCAGCAGAGACCGGATAACCGGCAACATCCGCTTCGGATCATGCGGGGGCTCAATATAGCCCCTGTAATTCAGCTTAGAATCCAGCAACACTATGTTGGCGCTGTGATCCATCAGGTAGCCGCCATCCTCCCGGTCGACATGGGCATAAAATGCATTCAGCTGTGCCGCGAGTTTTTTCATATTGTCAGGGTTGCCCGTCAGTGCGGTGAAATCCGGGTTGAAGTAATCCATGTACTGGCCAAGCTGCTCGGGTCTGTCACGTTCTGGGTCAACGCTGACAAGCACCACGTTCAACTGCTCACGCTCGTCTTCACTCAGGCGCTTCATCAGACGATTCATGTGCATCAGTGTCATTGGACAAATATCAGGGCAATAGGTGTAGCCGAAAAACAGAAGTGACCAGCGTCCCTTAAGATCCGCCAGCGATACGGTGTCTCCGTATTCATTGATAAACGTCAGCTCATCAACCTGGCCACCAGCGAACATCTCAACACCCGCCGTACGTGTAAGACGCTCCTGTGGAGAGGGTGGCGCACTCAGCCATCCTGCGACAAATGCTGCCAGCAACACCGCAAATAGTGCTGAACACAGTACAATAGCGCTTCTTTCACCACGCATACGGCTTCCCCATAATGACTTCAGGCGCCAGTGTAGCAGGTCAGACCACTTCTCTGCCTGCGGCAAATCAACGCACTGTCTGGGCCCTCGCCTGGCCCATCATTCTCAGTAACATCACAGTGCCTATGCTGGGTCTGGTCGACACCGCGATTCTTGGCCATCTCGACGACGTCCAACCACTAGCCGCCGTGGCCATTGGTGCTCAGATATTTACCCTGCTGCTCTGGAGTTTTGGTTTTCTGCGGATGGGGACGACATCCGTCACGGCGCATGCTGTCGGCCAGAAAGGCATAGATAATTCCCTACCTCTGCTTCAGCAAGCCATCTGGCTGGCGATACCCGTGAGTATTTTCTGCATTATTGCTGCACAGGTACTGACACCCTTGCTGCTGCCATTATTCGGAGATGACCCGACACTTCATGCGCTCACCGCCGACTACCTGAGCACCCGATTCTGGGGGATTCCGGTGACCCTGCTGCAATATTGCCTCATTGGCTGGTTTATTGGTCGGGGGGAAACCCGTATCCCCATGCTGATGCTCATCTCCGCCAACCTGCTTAATGCGGGTCTGGATTACTACTTTGTCTGGCACCTGCATATGGGCGCTACTGGCGTCGCGCTGGGTACTGTACTGGCAGACGCTGGCGCTCTGATGATCGCACTGATTGCGGCGGTTCAGCGAGGCCTTACATTGCGTCTGCCACTACCCGACAGAGCCATCCTCAAGCGCATGATTGTGATCAACCGGGATCTGTTCATCCGCACCCTGACTTTGCTGATCGTATTCGCATCATTTGCCGCGCTCGGCGCCGCTCAGAGCACAGAAGTATTAGCCGCAAACGCCGTGCTAATCAGCCTGCTTCTTCTGATATCGAATGCCCTTGACGGTTTTGCTCACGCAGCAGAAAGCCTAGTCGGGCGCTTTCTGGGCGCTGCTCAACCACAACAGATGCGCAAAGCAATCCAGCTCACGGGCATAAACAGCCTGATTGCAGCCTTCATCCTCGTCGGACTCTTTGTACTCGCAGGCGACCACCTCTTCCGTTTGCTTACGGATAACGAAGACGTGCTCCCCCGCCTGCAGGAAATGCATCTTTGGCTCTGGCTACTGCCCTTATCGGGCGTCGCCAGTTACTGGCTTGATGGTGTGATGGTCGGAGCTCAGGCAACCGCATCCATGCGAAATTCAATGCTGGCTGCGGCGGCGCTGGTTTTCTTTCCTATCGCCCTGCTTCCGGCACTACCTGCGGGGCAACTCCCAGAGCTGCTTGCCGCTTGGGCAGTCAACGGCGAAGTAAGCGCTAACACCCTTTTATGGCTTGCGTTTCATCTGTTCCTTCTGGCCCGGGCGGCCTTTCTGATACCCGCGATACGCAGAGTCGTGCAGACAACGCAAAAATAGCCTGATCCAGTCCGCTCTACACGAACCTACATCAAGGCTGTATCCGACGACGCAGAAACTCCTGCAATGCCCTCACCCGCGCACTCTGGCGCATGTCTTTGTGGTACACCAACCACATTTGAGATGGCTCACTGTCCAGCGGTAACAGAATTTCCTGTAGAGGCTGCTCACGCCCATCCGGGTGTCTCATATTCACCACACTCATGGGGCCAATCCCCATACCTGCACGCACTGCCGCCTCGATGTCATTAAAACTATTACTCTGGAAAGCAATCTGACCCGGAGCAACCTGCTCGATCAGTTGGCGTATCGCCGGAATCCGCGTTTTATCCCCTGTCGGTAACACCCATTGATGCGCATTGATCTCAGTCATGTCCGCAGGCCGACCGAACTGATCCAGATAATCCTGCGACGCATAAAAGGACAGCCCGACCGGCATCAGCTTTCTTGCGATCAGGTCGGGCTCTGAGGGTTCAGCACCGATACGTACTGACGCATGTACCTCACCATCTGCGAGCGACAGAATGTCATCTGTTGCAACGATCTGAACCCGGATCTGTGGATATTCGCGCCGGAAGTCGTGCAGTAAGGGCGCAAAAAACGGCGAAAAATCGGTCACTGTCGAAATTCTCAGGGTGCCGCTGGGTGCGCTCTCTACGGTGGATAAAGTGCTGCAAAGTCGCTGCACTTCAGCCGCGATCGGGCGCATCCGCTCAGCCAAGAGCCGACCGCCGTCCGTTAATTGATAGCCTCTCTGGTGGCGGATAAACAGACGGGTACCGAGAGCCTCTTCAATCCTGCCAACGGCCCTTTGAGCGGTACTGTGATTGACTCCAAGAACCTCGCCCGCACGACTGAGGCTGCCGTAAGTAGCCACCAGATAGACGATACGAAGGTCGTCCCAACGAATGTTTTTGTCCATGACATCAACCTGAAGTGGCCCGAGAAAATAATTCTGTGCATTTATGCACAACTATTGTCCGCTTTTATGCCTTTTTTGCAAACCCAGCAGCAGCTAGAGTGATAGCAGATGATGGAGGACGATATGAGTCTTAAAAACACGGAGCACTCGTACGGCTGGATAAGCATTACCCTGCACTGGCTGGTTGCGCTTGTTGTATTCGGCATGTTTGGCCTTGGCCTGTACATGGTCGAACTGACTTATTACGACGCCTGGTACAAAGGCTCGCTGGATCTGCACAAAGGAGCAGGCATTCTGCTGGCCATCGCTGTCGCTGCCCGCTTTATCTGGCGCCAGATGAACCCATCTCCGAAAGGATTGTCAGAAAAGCCTCTGGAGAATCTGGCCGGACACCTGGCGCACCTGGGGCTGTACGCGCTCCTCGCCGCTTTGTTTATTACGGGCTATCTTATTTCTACCGCAGACGGACGCAGCATTGATGTCTTTGGTTTGTTTCATGTTCCTGCCAGCCTGACAGCAGACAATCAGGAGGACATTGCTGGAGAAATTCACGAGTGGCTGGCATGGGGACTGATTGGCCTTGTCTCTGTCCATGCGCTGGCTGCATTCAAACACCACTTTATTAACCGCGACGGCACCCTGAAACGCATGATCCGTCCACAGAAGTAAATACTCACAAAGGAGAGTAACTATGAAAAAGCTGTTAATCGCGACTGCAATCTCTGGCGCTGCATTGATGACCTCTGTCGCTCAGGCGGCAACCTACGACATCGATAACGAAGGTGCGCACGCGTCAATCAACTTCAAAATCCAGCACCTCGGCTACAGCTGGCTGACAGGTCGCTTTAACGACTTCGACGGTTCATTCGAATACGACAAAGCTGCACCGGAAGATTCATCGATTGAAGTGACTATCGACACCACCAGCATTGACTCAAACCATGCTGAGCGTGATAAGCACCTGAAAGGTGGTGACTTTCTGGACGTGAAGAAATACCCAACCGCGACGTTCAAAAGCACCGATTTTAAATCCACTGGCGAAGGCACTGGCGAAATCACAGGTGACTTTACGCTGCACGGTGTCACCAAAAGCATTACCTTCCCGGTAGAGCGCATCGGTGAAGGTGATGATCCATGGGGCGGCTACCGCGCTGGTTTTATGGGCACCACAAAACTGAAGCTCAGCGACTATGGTATTGATTACAATCTCGGCCCAGCATCGACTCACGTTGAAATCGAACTGCACGTCGAAGGTAAGCGTCAGTAATACTGACGTTTAATTAGAAAAGCCGGCACCTTGTGCCGGCTTTTTTTGTGGTCGTTAAATTAAGAGTGATGACTACTTAACCACCTTAAAACGGCGACGCCTTAGTTCTGCTTCCTCTGCCCTTTGCTTAACCTGCCGTTCGAGCTTCAATCGCTGTTTGTCGGCTTCGCTGGGCCAGCTATCCCCCTCTGCCAGAGTGTACTCAATAGCTAACCAGAGATGGCTGAAATCCAGTAACAAGGGATTCTGAATAATTGGGTATCTATGCTCACTGTCGCAGACCTTAAGCCAGCCATGAACATTATGTTTAACTTCGAGAATTGCCTTGCTCTGAAGGGAGTGTTGAGCAAGGAGAATAAAGGCTGACTGCAGCCTGGGGCGGAAGCTATCCCGGCTCGCCATAAACTCCTGCACTCTGTTGGTACTCGCTAGCCTGAGGGTGATCAGCATCCGCTTGAATTCTCCTAGGCGTAACGCTTCGGATCGTATTCTAAAATAGTAAGCCCATCTTTATCGACATCCGCAGGCCACTTTAATGGTGCGCAGGTCTCAGAAACTTTAGCATCTGGGTTACTCTTTCTGATTTCATCCCAATCCGCCTGAGCTTCTGGCGATAGGGTTACACGGATACTGCCGACAATATTATCGACCAGCTCTTTAAAGGGGGCGGGATCGACTTTTTTATCGACTTCCTCACGGGTGCCAGAGGCGTTCTGTACTGTATTGAAGGAGAAATGAGCGATATGGCGTCTGGAAATAGGAATAAATACATGCCTTTCAGGATCAGCACTTCCTATCGTATTTTCGCTATCGAACTGCACAGTAGGAATCTCTAATTGAGTTACCACCGACCAGTTTAAAGGGGCAATATAGTTCATCTCTCCTGAGTCCCTATCTATAACTTCATGCCCGTAATTTGCAGTTAAATAAGATAGAGAAGCAACCTCCAGCGCTTTAGGGTGCATAAAGTTTAAGCGTGAGTTAGGCTCGGCTAGCTCGACAACCTCAAGATAGCAAGAAGTCCGCCCCATGTACCCAGTAAACCAAGGGCCACAAAAAGACCACTGCCGAAAAAAAATTTCTGTATGACACCAGCTTTGACTCGGTTGAACATTCGAGTTCAGAGGCTTCCCACCTACCGCTAATGGATAATCTTTCCACATTTTTAACTGCTGGTTATCACCAAATGGGGCTGGATCATGCCTTGGCGCCCTAAACGACAACTGCGTATCTGCCAGTCGTACCGAAAGCTCCCCAGCACTAGAGAACTTGGGCCCGACTGGCCTACAACTTTCCGGTCGCTCACGAAGTTTTAACTTCGAATACTTGATAATACTACGCATCACAAAATCTTCCCTTCAGTTTATAGAGATGCTTCGGCAATACGTTCTCTACTAGCGTGTTTCCCAGTGAAGCGGTGCCTCCTGCAATTTTACCGACAGCAGCAGCTCCAGAAATGGCGGTTCGAAAAGCAGGAGCGGTCAAAACAATCCCTCTAACAGCAACAACTCAGGTGTAACGCTTCGGATCGTATTCTAAAATAGTAAGCCCATCTCTATCGACATCAGCAGGCCACTTTAACGGAGCGCAGGTCTCAGAAACTTTGGCATCAGGATTATTCTTCTTGATTTCATCCCAATCCGCCTGAGCTTCTGGCGACAGGGTTACACGGATACTGCCGACAATATTATCGACCAGCTCTTTAAAGGGTGCGGGATCGACCTGTTTATCCACTTCTTCGCGAGTGCCAGAGGCGTTTTGATGAATACTCAGAGCGAAGCGTACAATATGAGATCGAGAGACTGGAATAAAAACATGACAAACAGGGTTTGCTCCGCTATAGGTCTTTTCGGTATCAAACTGCACCGATGGCACATCAAGCTGTTCAAGAGTTGACCAGTTCAAAGGGCCAATGTAATGCATCTTCCCTGTTTTTTCACGATATACCCTATGCCCATAGGTTGCAGTTAAAAAAGCAAGCGCCGCAGTCTCCAGCGCACTAGGATGCATAAAATTAACTTGTGGATTAGACTCGACCAGCTGTATGACATCAAGGTAGCACGACACTCCACCCATGTGACCAGTAAACCAAGGACCACAAAAACTCCAGCTCCGGAAAAATAACTCTGTATGTTGCCAGCTTTGACTAGGTTGTTCATTCCAGTTGAGCACTCTGGCAGATTTTAAAGAATATGATTTTTTCATTCGCCTCTGTGGCGTTTTTCCATAGGGGGAAGGGTTATGCCGCGGCGCTTTAAATACTATCCTTGTACCGCCAAGCAGAACCGATTGTGTAGTCGAAGAGCTAAAATCCGGCCCAACTGGACTACATATTTCTGGTCGATCTCGCAGTTTTAATTTCGAGAATTTAATAAAATTTCGCATTAAAACTTGCCTTTCAACTTATCGTGATGCTTTGGTAATAAAGTCCTAACTAGATCGTTGCCTACACTAGCGACAGTTCCCGCACCTTTTCCTGCCGCAACAGCCCCACCAATGACGGTAAGAAAGGTGGTAAGTGCAGCCGGAGCTGTCAAGCTGACTCCCGCCACGCCAGCGACTCCAGCCGCAATAGTTGCGCCAGTCATAATGATACCTTGCAAACTTTTACCATAAGCAAAAGCATCAACGCCCGCCTGCAATGCAGTCAGACGATCATTTTCACTCTTCCAACGATTCCAGTTCATCTCGAGGTGATCACGATTCCCCACAATATTGATAGGACGTGTCTTGATGAACTTGCGGTCCAGCAGGACTCCAAGGCTGTGCGCAGCTTTAACTGCGGTATTTGGAGAGGTAGTCGGATTAAACATAAACACCACATGACTAGGTAGCTGAACCCCCTGAGAAGCCAGAATGGTCATAGCCTGTGTTAGCACACCAGAGCCGCCATCTTCAGAAACCCAAGTAACACCTTCAATCTTCTTAGCATCGTACATAGTACGTGCCAGTAGCAGGGCAGATTCATGTAATTCTGTATATTGATTAACCCGAATCGCATTTCGATAATTTCTCAAGCCACCAATACACTTCTCACCCGGGGTGAAATGAAGATCAAAGCCTTTAGTATTAACCCTGAGACCACCTACATGTGGAGCCTCCCCAATCCTGGGAGCGGCAACAGCTGCTGCAGACATAGGACTGTCATAGCCGCTGTCAGAGATTGCAACTAATCGATCTTCTTTATGTTCAATCAGCCCATTTTCTCTGAATTCAGCCTCCCAGATATCGTTTACTTTTGATGCTTTGTATAATCCCGGCTTCTTCCCTGATTCAATAAGCTCCCCATAGTTAATATCCGCTTCAAAATGAAGGATCTTAAAACCATCAGCATCAAGCTTTTCACAGGCGACCTTACACCCCGGTAAAATCATCACGAACTCTTCTGTACCGTCACGATGAACTGCACCGGGTTTCACAAAGATATTATTCTGGTGCAGACGACCCGCAGCGAGCTCATTAATGGCTTTAACCGTTATCTCAGCCCAGTAGTTATTGCCATCACGGGCTAATTTAACCAGCTGGTCATAAACGGGCTTAGCAGTTGGAGTGATTTTGACTGGCTTACCGGAGTGCTGGCCAGCAATGACCACGTCTTGAGTAGGGGCGGCGTTGGAGAACATGTTATGGCGTCCTTGTCTCTGATTCAGAATAGCGATCTAGTCCTGATTAGGCCTAAGAGTATAAACACTTTTATTCCAGAAAAAAGGCATTGCGGCCACAGCTGCATTGAGGAGGAATAAAAAAGCCGGCGCCTTGTGCCACTGCTGTCCCACAGTTTTGGGACAGCAAATGAAAAAGCCTGACTCCGAGTG
>CAJWBH010000019.1 GCA_913019975.1 Thalassolituus maritimus
AAGAGCGGCGCATTATAGAGATGCGGCGATTTGGGTCAACTACTTTCTGTAATAAATTTTAAGTAGTTACGCATACGCGTATACTCCCGCCTGCTCGACCCAGAATGTGTTGTACCTATATATAGAAGAGAGTCTTGTGATGGCAGAGAAGGCAGTCGTAATTTATTCCGGTGGCATGGATTCGTTCACCATACTCAACCGCGCTAAGAATGAAGGCTTTGATCTGTATGCTCTTACCTTTGACTATGGGCAGCGCCACAGCAAAGAGATTCAGTTCGCCAAGCGGGTCTGCGATGAACTGGAGATCAGCCATAAGATCATCGACATTACTGCTATTAACCAGCTATTACAAAGTTCGTCTCTGACGTCAGACATTGAAATCCCTGAAGGGCACTACGAAGCCGCCAACATGAAGTCTACTGTGGTACCAAACCGCAATATGATCCTTCTCTCTCTCGCGATTGGTTATGCGGTAGATATAGGCGCCAACAAGGTCTTCTATGGCGCCCACTCGGGGGATCACGCCATCTACCCCGACTGCCGGCCAGACTTTGTCCATGCGATGAACCGGGTTGCCAAGCTGGCCAACTACGAGCCCGTCGATATCGTCACGCCTTATCTTAATAGTGACAAGACCGAAATTCTTGCCGACGGACTTAAGATGGGACTGGATTATGGCAAGACCTGGACCTGCTACAACGGTCGCGACAAAGCCTGTGGCAAATGCGGCTCATGCACTGAGCGTCTTGAAGCATTTGCTGCTAATAGCGCCACCGACCCTATTGCCTACGAGTCGGCGTGATGGCAAAGAATACCTACCGCGTTAAAGAGGTCTTCTACACATTACAAGGGGAAGGCGCTCAAGCCGGACGCCCTGCTGTTTTCTGCCGTTTCTCTAAATGCAATTTGTGGAATGGCCGCGAGGACAGCCGTACTGCCGCTGTCTGTAAGTTCTGTGATACCGACTTTATCGGTACCGACGGACACCTGGGTGGTGAGTATTCTGCAAGTGAACTGGTAACAATCATTGCATCGCAGTGGCCAGGAGAGACCTCAGGAAATTCAGTTCAGGGAAAGCCCTATGTCGTCTGTACCGGTGGCGAGCCAGCGCTCCAGCTTGATTCAGCGCTTGTCGATGAGCTGCATAAGGCAGGGTTTGAGGTTGCCATCGAAACCAACGGCACCCTGCCGTTACCGGACGGTATTGATTGGATATGCCTTAGCCCGAAAGGCGACTCTGAACTTGCCGTCATCAACTGCGACGAACTGAAACTGGTATACCCACAAGCAGATGCTCCACCAGAACGCTTTGATTACATCGTCGCTGAGCATTGCTACCTGCAACCAATGGCAGACTTCGAGCCTGTAGTGATCGCCAGCGACAAGCTTGAAGGGGCAAAAGAAGGTCTATCTGTTTCCAACACCCGAAAAGCCGTGGATTACTGCATGAAGCACCCAAAATGGAAGCTCAGCTTGCAGACCCACAAACTGCTCGGAATAGAATAAGGCCACTCAGCGTCACAGGGTAAAAGCGACCTTCGTTTTCAGCTCACCGGCTTCGTAGCGCCGGTGAACGTCTGCAACCGCACTCGCCGATTGCACCTCCGTTTCAGGCACCGAGATGCGCCCAGCATCGACTTCTTTCGCTAACCAGCTGAGAAAGCGGCCATGAGTCGCTCTGCCCTTACCACTCAGTAAAGGTAACAACATAAACACCGCATGAATGCTCAAGGCTTTAGCATGCGCTTGAGTCAGGTCGTAAGTATTACGAGCATTGATGGTTGCAACCTGACCGCCCGGAGCACAGGCATGTAGCGCTGTCTGAAAGCTCTCACCACCGAAGGTATCGAGCACCTTATCGAACTTGCCTGCATGTTCAGCCGCCTCTCCGTGCGACATTGCAGTCACATTAAACGAGGCGATCTGATCGCGGCGGATGTCATCCCCGGCAGTGGCCGTAACAGCAACACCACGAAGCTTAGCGAGTTGCAGAGCCATCTGGCCGACGCCACCAGATCCTCCCATAATCAGACAGGATTCATCTTCCTGTAAGTGCAGGCGTTCAATCGCTTCAAAGGCCGTGATCGACACCAAGGGAAGAACCGCTGCCTGCTCAGCTTTAACAGAGTGAGGAGCCAATGCCATCAGGTCAGCATCGACCACGATGTAACGACACAGCGTCCCGCTACTGCCTTTCACTCCACCCGCACAGCCATAAACGATATCGCCTTCAGAGAAGCCGGTAACCTGCTCACCAACAGCAATGACCTCACCGGCGAGGTCACAACCGACCACATGATTATCCGAGGCAATTGGCGCCAGTCCGGCGCGGATTTTAGTGTCGATCGGGTTAAACCCCGAAGCTATGACCCTGACCAGTAGTCCGCCAGGAGAAACCTGCGGCATATCAAGTGAGGTTTGCTCCAGAACTGTGGGGGCGCCTGTTTCAGCGAAATGCCAGCCGCTGTTACTCTGCTGTGCGGTATTACTCATGGTGGCCGCTCCCCAATAGCTGGCTGATGATGTCGCCTATGAGCTCATCATCTTTACGGGTACTCAGGTAACTCGCGAATACCTGACGCGTCATTTCAGGAACATCGGATACTTCATGCAGCTCACCACTTTCAAGGTAAGGTGCAACCATAGTCGCAGGTAAGTAACCGGCACCACCGTGCATCAGGATGCTGTCGAGGGCAATACGGCCAGTATTGGTTTTGAGCACCGGCGCCGCCATACCTTTAAACTCCTGAGCGTGCTGAATACGGAATGACGTTCCCCAATCGACCATCACGTAACCGAGCTCGGCGGCCTGGTTCCATTCAGAGCACTTTTCAGAAGCGACCATGACCAGAGGAACAGACATAACTTCACGGGTCACCAGTTCATCGGCTTTCGGGGCGTCAAACACTAACGCCAGATCTAACGACCGTTCAAGGATCTGTCTTACCAGCGCGCTACTGCTGTGCGCCATTGCGCTGACCGCCATACCAGGCCTTCGCAACAAAGCCGGGAGCTTCTGTTGCAGCACCGCGTCCCATAAGTTTGGGGTAGCGCCAAGCGCGAACTGATAATGACGGTCATCTGCAATTGCTACTTCGTGGCGAATGCGCTGCTCGAGAAGCACACTACTTTCAGCCAGAGGGATGAGTTTCTCGCCTGCAGGCGTCAACTGGATGTTGTTTCGCTGTCGGGAAAACAACTCAACACCCAAAAGGCCTTCGAGCTGGCGAATGCGGAAACTCACCGCAGACTGGGTCAGATAGAGGTTTTCAGCCGCACGACCAAAGTGCCGGGTGCGTGAGACTTCCATAAATGTTTTAAGTAGATCCGTATCCATTTCAACCAGAAAACTTTCACGTAACGAGAAGATTTTTTCGTTTTACCACAGACACGCCCCTGACCATACTCCGCCCAACACAAAAGACCGATTTCTTTTGTGATCGACAACTTTGATGATGGCAGGTGCTTTATGAGTCAAATTCAAGCGAAAAGCTTTGAAACTTCAAAGAAATTCTTTGACGATGCTAACTTTCCACGTGGTTTTCAGCGCTCAGGTGACTTTACGCGCCAGCAGGCTGACATCCTCGAGAATATGGGCGATGCTCTGAAGTCGCTGCACGAAGGAACACGCGAAGCGGCGACCGATGAAGAAGTCCGCTTTGTTGACTTCTGCCAGCAGAAACTTGAGCCTATTAACGCGGTTGAACGCGCATGGGCCGCCTATTGCAAAGCGCTTGCTCGCAAGCAGATTTATTTTACAGCCTCCTCCTCAGCATCGGAGGCAGACTATGAGAACACGGAAACAGATGACTGATCATGTACTCGGCTTCATCGAAGCTGTAGAACTCCCGGACCTTGGCATCGGCTGCGACGCCAAGGTGGATACCGGCGCTGCTACCAGTAGCCTTCATGCTGACCATATTGAAGAGTTCAGACGCGATGGCGAACTCTGGGTGCGGTTTCACGTAAAGTTTAATAAACAGTCAGCCCGGATTGATCAAACGTGCGAAGCGCCGGTCGTCGAGCAGCGTGTGATCACCAGTTCGAACGGGCATAGCTCACAGCGTTATATTATCGGTACAGAAATGAACGTAGGTGGCCTGAGCTTTAAAACTGAAATCAGCCTCAGTCACCGCGGCAGTATGAAGTACCCTATGTTGATAGGCCGAAAGGCTATCAAAGGCCGCTTTCTTGTGGATGTCAGTCGCGGCTGAGCGAAGCATCTTATCTATTAATTTTTTCAGTCGTTGCTATGACCCATCAGGAACCCGTTATGAAAATTGCCATACTGTCACGCAGTGCCAGCCTCTACTCAACCCGACGTCTGATTGAGGCAGCCGAGGCCCGCGGACATGAAGTGCATGTACTGGATACGCTGCATTGCTATATGAACATCAACAGCGTTGACCCCAAAATGCACTATAAAGGTGAGCAATTAGAGGGCTTTGATGCTGTCATCCCTCGTATTGGCGCATCAATCACGTTCTACGGTACGGCGGTACTGCGTCAATTTGAAATGATGGGTGTGTATCCACTGAATGAATCCGTAGCCATCAGCCGCTCACGGGATAAGCTGCGTTCCATGCAGCTGATGTCGCGCAAAGGTATCGGCATGCCAGTGACCGGCTTTGCCCACAGCCCGGATGATATTCCTGACCTGATCCAGATGGTCGGTGGCGCTCCTCTTGTGATCAAGCTTCTGGAGGGAACTCAGGGTATTGGTGTGGTACTGGCTGAGACGAAGAAAGCAGCGGAAAGTGTGATCGAAGCCTTCCTGGGCCTCAAAGCCAACATTATGGTTCAGGAATACATTAAAGAAGCGTCTGGTGCTGACATTCGATGCCTCGTCGTCGGCGACAAAGTTGTTGCTTCTATGAAACGTCAGGCTGCCGAAGGTGAATTCCGCTCGAATCTGCACCGAGGTGGTACGGCAACGGTTGTACGAATCACCCCTGAAGAACGGGCCACCGCAGTGCGTGCCGCCAAAACCATGGGGCTTAACGTCGCGGGTGTCGATATCCTGCGTTCAAACCATGGGCCGGTTGTGATGGAAGTGAACTCATCACCGGGCATTGAAGGCATTGAGTCTTCTACCGGTATTGATGTCGCCACTAAAATCGTGATGCATATTGAGAAACATGCGCGCGCGCACAACACCAAAACAAAGGGCAAGGGGTAAGCGTTTACAAACAGCATCCCCTCTCGTATAGTTCGAATGCGCCTAATTAAAACCGGGCGCGGTATTTATCTGGGCAGCCATGGCTGCCCTTTTGCGTTCTGAGGAAGAAACACATATGCACGCCATTATGAATACCTATGGCCGTTTACCCGTCACCTTTACCCACGGTAAAGGCTGCTGGTTGTACGACACAGAAGGCCGTAAGTATCTGGACGCCCTGACCGGTATCGCTGTTTGTGGTCTGGGTCATGCGCACCCGGCCGTAACCGCCGCGATTCAGGAGCAGGCGGGCCAGCTCGTTCATACATCAAATCTGTACGGCATCGGCCGACAGCAGGAACTGGCTGAAAACCTGACCCGTATTTCGGGAATGGATAATGTGTTCTTCTCTAATTCAGGCGCAGAAGCCAACGAAGCCGCCATCAAAATTGCGAGAAAATACGGCCATCAGAAAGGCATTTCAGAGCCTGTCATCGTGGTGATGACCAAAGCTTTCCACGGTCGTACCATGGCAACACTGACGGCTACCGGCAACGCGAAAGCGCAGGAAGGTTTCGGTCCTCTGCTGAATGGTTTCGTACGTGTCCCATATATGGATGCCGATGCCATCCGTGCAGTCGTTCGCGCAAACCCGAATATCGTCGCGGTTATGCTGGAACCTGTTCAGGGTGAAGGTGGCCTGGCAACGGCCGGCGAAGATTACATTAAAGCTGTGCGTGATATCTGCGACCAGAATGACCTGCTGATGCTGGTTGATGAAATTCAGACCGGCAACGGACGTACTGGCAGCTACTTCTGCTACCAACAATTCGGCATCACTCCGGATGTTGTTACCACAGCCAAAGGGCTCGGCAATGGCGTACCTATTGGTGCCTGTCTCGCCCGGGGCAAAGCAGCCGAAGTACTGCAACCCGGAAGCCATGGGTCCACCTACGGTGGAAACCCACTGGCATGCGCCGCCGCAAATGCGGTAGTAACGACCATAGAAAATGAAAAGTTGGCTGAGAACGCAGCTCATATGGGTAACTACCTCGCCAGTGCTTTCAACGTGCGTTTACAGGACAACCCTCTGTTTTCCGAAATCCGGGGACGTGGCTTAATGATGGGTATTGCCCTGACAAAAGACTGCACCGAATTAATGGCAAAGGGCACCCAAAAAGGCCTTCTGCTGAACGTTACCTCAGGCAATGTTATTCGTCTTCTACCACCACTGACACTGACAGAAGAAGAAGCAGACCTGATCGTAGAGGGAGTTATGGAGCTGATCCATGAACTCAATGAATGACCCAATGGAAAAGACAGTGAGACACTTTCTGACGCTCTCGGACACCTCTCCGGATGAGCTCAACTGGATAATTGAACGGGCTATCGAGCTCAAAAAGAAGCAGCGAGCAGGAGAAATCTACGAGCCGCTGAAGAACAGAGTACTGGGGATGATCTTCGAGAAATCATCCACCCGTACCCGAGTATCTTTTGAAGCTGGCATGAGCCAGCTCGGTGGCAGCGCGATCTTCCTGTCGCCACGCGATACCCAGTTAGGTCGTGGCGAGCCCGTCGAAGACTCTGCACGTGTACTCTCGCGTATGGTTGATGTTGTCATGATCCGTACTTTTGATCATGACATTATCGAACGCTTCGCTGCCTACTCTTCTGTACCCGTCATCAACGCCCTGACAGACGATTTTCACCCCTGTCAGCTGCTCGCCGACATGCAGACCTATGTTGAGCATCGCGGTTCTATCGCGGGCAAAACAGTGGCCTGGATTGGCGATGGTAATAATATGTGCCACTCCTACATCAAGGCGGCGGTACAATTCGGATTCAATCTGCGTATTGCCACGCCAGAAGGCTTCGAACCTGATGCCCGCATCGTCAGCGAAGGCGGTGACCGTATTCAGCTGTTCAAAACCCCTGAAGAAGCTGTCGCAGGCGCGAACCTCGTCGTGACTGACGTGTGGGCGTCAATGGGTCAGGAAGAAGAGCAGGAAGAACGCATTCGCAAATTCCAGGCATTTCAGGTTTCTCCTGCTTTGCTGGACAAAGCAGCGAGCGACGTGATTTTCATGCATTGTTTGCCCGCGCACCGCGGTGAAGAAGTGACTGATGAAGTCATGGAAGATCCGCGTGCAGTGGTCTGGGATGAAGCTGAGAATCGCCTTCACGCCCAGAAAGCACTGCTGGAGTTCCTACTCTGCCAGGAAGAAGAGGACTGAGGCTGTCCTCTGTGGCGCTCAGTGCAGTGACAACTGCTGAGCGCCTTCCAGATAGACCTGATTACGGCCAAGGCGCTTCGCCTCATAGAGCATCCGGTCAGCCCGGTTAAGGACATCCTCAGAAGCCTCATCCGGATGATACTCGGCACCGCCGATCGATACCCGCTGTTCCAGATCCACCTCAGAAAATCTGTGATTCTCGACCGAAACACGTATCCGCTCCAGAACGCCGGAAGCAGCTTCAAGATTCAGCCCTGACAGCAGCAGAACAAACTCTTCTCCGCCGTAGCGAGCAGCGAGATCAATTTCCCGGACAGATACACGAAGCAGATGGGCGAGTTCAGCAAGTACCTGATCTCCGATCCTGTGACCGTATTCATCATTGACGCGTTTGAAATAATCAATATCGATGAAGGCCACAACAAACGGGATCTCTTGGCGGATAGACAGAGCCCTCTGCTTTTCGAGAGTCTTGAGCAGATAACGCCGGTTATTCAGCCCCGTCAGTTCATCTGTGACCGCCAGTTCTTCGATACGGGCCAGCGCGCGCCGTAGCTCGGAATTTTTCTCGCCGTAGGCTTTCCTCAGAATAAAGAACTCGCGACCGATAAATGCATATACAAGCAGGCTCGTCATCAAAGCGACGCCGATAACCACTTCAAATTCTGGAACAAGCAGTTCACTGGCGCTGTAGTGGGTAGAAAAAATGACTAACGAATAACTAACAACAGTGAACAGAGAAATACCAACGAATCCCCGTCCCGAAAGGCGGAATACACCAAAAGGCATTATGTTGAGATAACCCAGAATCATGATTCCGCGCAGTTCAGGGGCCAGAATCATTAGCCCAGACATGTAAAGAATCACGAGCGCCATCACTGGCATTGTCATACTGGGATCGGAAGTCTCCATTGCTCTGCCCGAGTAAATGTACCAGGCAGTAATTCCATGGACGACAAGATAGAAAAATACCATGGTGCCGAACCAAGCGTTCGGCGACGCGCCGTACTGAATACCAAAGCCGACGTAGTAAAGAATGCTGAATAGAAGAACACCCGCTGCAGCCAGGCTGTGCCGGCGTAAAATGTCCTTTCTTAGCTGCCCCATAAAGGCTTCCCAAAGTATCTTGTCTGTCAGAATAATGGGTGACGGCGCCCCCCGCCAGAGCCTTTTACATAAGGACAACAATTCCGGTCCGATTCCATCCTGATTTCCGTTATAACCACGTCATGCTGGGCGGCACAAGCGTCCTACAGCATCTTTCCAGCCATCGTACAGTTTGTCCCTTTTCACTTTAGAGATTTTTGGCACAAAGACCCGCTCCGTCTGCCACAAACCTGCGACTTCATCCAGGCTCTGGTAGACCCCGGACTGAATCCCCGCGAGATACGCGACACCCAATGCAGTTGTCTCGGTAATCTGGGGCCTTGTGACCCGTACCCCGAGCACATCGCACAAAAACTGAACCAACCAATCATTCTTCACCATACCGCCATCTACTCTGAGTTCAGCGGCTCTGGCACCATCGCCTTCCATCGCAGAAAGCAGATCACGGGTCTGGTAACAGACCGCCTGCAACCCAGCAGTAACCAACTCTTTGATTCCACTATCCCGACTGAGACCGAAAATGGCGCCCCGCGCATCCGGATCCCAGTATGGCGCTCCCAGGCCTGCGAATGCAGGAACCATATAGACTGGATTTTCGTAACCCGTTTTCTCTGCCAGAGACTGACTCTCCCTGGCGTCCTTAATCAGCTGCAAGCCATCCCGGATCCACTGAATCGTCGCACCTGCCATAAAGATCGACCCCTCGAGAGCATAGGTCGTTTCGCCGTTGATCCTATAGGCGATTGTCGTCAGCAGGCGATGCTTGGATGTCACCGCCTCACGCCCAGTATTCAGCACCATAAAGCAGCCAGTCCCGTAGGTGCTCTTGATCATCCCCTCAGAAAAGCAACCCTGACCGATCAAAGCAGCCTGCTGATCACCGGCCACGCCGCCAATCTGAACCGCTCCACCTAACCAGCCGCTCAGAGTTTTGCCAAAGTCTGATGCGCTGTCCTGAACCTCAGGAAGCAGTGGCGCTGGGATATCAAACAAGGACAGCAGATCGGCATCCCAGCACTCTTCATGGATGTTATAGAGCATGGTGCGACAGGCATTGGTTGCGTCCGTTAAGTGAGAGCGCCCGCCTGTCAGCTGCCAGATCAACCAGGTATCGACCGTGCCAAACGCCAGCTCACCCGCTTCAGCGCGCGCTCTGGCCCCCTCAACGTTGTCCAGTATCCAGCGGATTTTGGTGGCCGAAAAATAAGGATCCAGCAAAAGTCCGGTGCGCGCTGATATCTCATTTTTCTGGCCTTCCCACTGACGACAAAGATCCGCGGTTCGTCTGTCTTGCCAGACAATAGCAGGATACACAGGTTCGCCAGTCTGCCTGTCCCAGATCAGCGTTGTCTCCCGTTGATTAGTAATACCAATCGAAACAATATCAGAGGCTTTAGCACCCACTTGCTTAAGAACATCGCGCGCGCACTTCAGAGAGGTTTGCCAAAGATCTGAAGGCGCATGCTCGACCCAACCTGGGTTCGGAAAATGCTGTTCAAATTCTTCCTGTGACTGCGCAATCACTTCACCCGACAGCCCAAATAATATGGCGCGACTACTGGTTGTGCCCTGATCAAAGCTAAGCAGATACTTCGACATACAGTGAGATCCAATCTGACTAAAACTCCAGACTAACTGCTCCACGAAATCGCTTCCAGATATGTCAGTAAAAATGCGGCATATATGAATAAATTAATAGATAGCGCTAAACTGTCATGAAATATTCTCAAGAATGATCTCTATGCTTGATATACGCCATCTGAAAACGCTCATTGCTCTGAGAGACAGCGGGAGTCTCGTCGATGCTGCCCGGCGCCTGCATCTCACTCAGTCGGCCCTGTCGCATCAACTCAAAGATCTTGAGTCGCGTCTTAATACCCGTTTGTTCGAACGGAAATCACGCCCAATCCGTTTCACACGGGCGGGCCTTGAGGTACTGCAACTCGCTGATAACGTCTTACCTATGATTCAACGCACAGAACAAACGCTGAAGAAGATTGAAGCGGGGCATGATGGACGACTCCACATGGCGATCGAATGTCACAGTTGTTTTGAGTGGTTAATGCCAGCCATCAATCAGTTCCGCGATCACTGGCCCGACGTCGAGATTGATCTCACAACCAGTTTCCATTTTCAGCCACTTGAAGCACTCAGGCGAGGCGACATTGATCTGGTGATTACGTCAGACCCCGCAGACGATCCCGTGGTCACGCACATCCCGCTGTTCAGATACCAGTCGGTTCTTGCAATCGCTAACCAACACCCCCTGGCCCAATACGAGTGGATCAGTCCGGAGCACCTGAGCGAGGAAACCCTGATCCACTATCCCGTTGACCGCCGGCGCCTGGATATTTTTGAACGTTTTCTTGAACCCCATGGCATTGAGCCTTCAGCAACGCGGGAAACCGAATTAACGCTGATGATGATTCAGCTCGTCGCCAGCGGCCGTGGCGTCGCCTGCCTGCCGAACTGGGCGCTTCAGACCTACCTTGATGCAGGTTTGATATCCGTACGGCCGTTAGGTAAAGCTGGAGTCTGGCCTGTGCTATATGCAGCCATCCGAAAAGAGCAATCCGGAACTCAGTATCTCAAGGACTTCATCGAGACCGCTGCAGAAAGCTCATTTGCGACATTGAAAGGAATAGTTCAACCGGAAAGCTGATGTAACAAAACCGGCCCAAAAAAAAGGGCCTCGACAAAGGAGGCCCAACAAAGCGACACAGTGTGTCGCAACATTCTCACCACGTCTCCAAAGGATACGTGCGCTTATAGTGACCTGTATGAAGCAAGTAATCTATAGCTGGAAGGTGACTATTTGTAACGTTATGTTACAAGTGTCTGGAAACGTACCGACTCACGGCTCTATTTTGTCCTGCATTGCAAGTCGTGGCCAATAACATTGTCAGTCTGTGTGAACGCGCGGCCAGATTAAACTGAAACGCGCACCACCAAGCTCATCACTGCGCCCCACCATCGCGCGCCCGCCATGCCAGTACATAATCCGGCGCACAATCGATAATCCTAGGCCATAACCGCCAGAAGCGCGGGTCCGGCTGTCATCCAGGCGAGCGAACGCGCTGAAAACACGATCCCAGTCCTCCTCCGGAATTCCAGGGCCATCATCTTCGACATCTACACGACAGATATCGTCCGCTACGCTGCATCGCACTTTGACGCGCCCTTTAGCATAACGCCCTGCATTACCGACCAGGTTCTGAATAGCCCGGTGCACGTACCTCGGTTCAACCTCAGAGAACGGGAAACCCTCTGGACCACTGCCCTCAAACGAAACAGCAACATGCTCGGGTGGCCGGGCTTCGCCGACCACCTGCTTAGCGACCTCGGCAACGTTGATCTTCTGAAAATCAAGAATCGGGCCGCCCTCTTCAAGACGTGCATAGGTCAGAATTTCATCAATCAGCTCATCCAGCTCCTGAATATCGGCATCCATACCAGCGAGCTGCTTTGATACAAAAGGGTCATCCATTACCGAATCTTCGATAATCTGAGCCCCGAAACGAATACGGGCAACAGGTGTGCGAAGTTCATGCGACACAGCGCGTACCATTTCACGCTGAATTGAGATCAGACGCTGAATATGTTCAGCCATCTTATTGAAGGAATGACCAAGGCGACCAACAGCATCTTCACCAGAAGTGCTCACTCGCGCATTCAGGTGTCCCTGAGACAGACGACTGGTCGCCTGTTCAAGTTTTCGCAGACGCGTTTCAAAGGTGTTAACCACCCAATAAACGCCAAGGCCAATCAGTAAAACACCGATAGTGCCAATAACGAAAACAGCTCTGAAAGAATATGGATTGAATTTTTCAACCGGACCGAGACGGACCACCTGCTCAGCCCCAGGGATTTGTATGTAAGCATCCGCACCGGCACCATCGACGGCAAGCTGCACCAATACATCACCATACTGCATACGTGCAAGATCGGTTGCCGATATTTCCAGATCGGCGATATTCACCACGGACAGAGGGTAACCGAAGTGGCTCTGCACATCCGCCAGGAAGCTATCGATTGCCTCTCCGCTGCGTTGCCATAGTTCGACTAACAGGCGAGCGGTGGCCCTGACCTGAAGCTCAGAAAGCTTATTAAAGTCGACATACAACCACTGTCCATCAGGCATCATGCTGCGCATAGAGGCTGTTTTGCCATCCGGCGAAACAGTAACGATGACCTGGCCACGCAGTAAGCGCGAGCGCTCATACTCATCCTCTGGCCCATCATCTTCAGGACGAATCGCAATAGACGCATCAAACGCCGCTTCAAGACGCGGCAACGCCCCCTCATCCGATGCGAGGCGCTCACCGATCAGATACAGACTGCCGCGGGAGACTTCTTCGTAGAACTGTGCAGAACGCACTAGGTTAACGAGCTGCAAGGCGGCTGAGCACAGTACTGCCACCGCCAGAAGAGCACCAAGGAGCCCGAAATATACCCGAATAAAAATAGCCGTTTACTCCTGTAACGGGTCAGAGCTCTTTGACGAACAGATAGCCTTTGCTACGTACCGTCTTAATACGCTTAGGGTTCATTGGATCATCACCCACCTTCGGACGAATCCGCGAGACACGCACATCGATGGAACGATCCTGGCCGTCATATTCAATGCCACGTAACTGGTTAAAAATTTCTTCACGGGTCAGAACCCGTCCGGCGTTACTACTGAGCAGCCACAACAGATCAAATTCGGCACTGGTCAGGTCGATACTCTCACCTTCCAGCCAGGCTTCACGCATCGAACTGTCGACAACCAGGTTACCGAACGTCAGACGCGATGATGAGCTGCCTTCTTCTTCCACTTCCTCTACGCCGTCGCCAACGCGGCGCAACAGCGCGCGAATACGGGCCAGAAGAACACGTGGGCGGACAGGCTTAGCGACGTAATCGTCAGCACCCATTTCAAGACCCAGAACCTGGTCAAGGTCTTCAGTCCGTGCCGTTAACATCAGAATCGGCCCTTTATAATGCGGGCGAACAATACGACACACTGCCAGGCCGTCTTCGCCTGGCAACATCAGATCCAGCACGACCAGATCAGGCTGCTCCGACTTGATACGGTCAATAGCACGGCTACCATCGCCCTCTACTGTCACAATCAGGCCATTGCTTTCCAGGTAATCCTTGGTCAGGGCAGCGAGTCGCTCATCGTCCTCAACGATCAGGATTCGCCAGTTTTCCTCGGGGCTCTGTGTATTTTCGTGCTTTAACATGAAGACCTACCATTCCTAACAATCGAATGTTCCACTCTGGGAACCTGTGCTCAGCTGAAACAGCCACAGCAACGCCACTATCTTAACTATAGATAACTTTAGACGCTGTTACGCTTTGTTGCACAGTAACAGTCGACATTTATATCAGAACGGCCGTTTTAGCACTCAGAAAAGTCGCCCATCAGGCGGTGACTGGGCTGGCGTCGCTTACCCCCTTCATGTCCACCACATACGCACAACTTATCCACAATACGAGCTGTCCAATAGTGCCGAAACAACACAAGATATGGGGTTGAATTCACCCACTGGGCGCATTATCTTGTGGCGAAGTAAAAAACCTACATGACGTCAGAGACTTAGCGCGCTTCCGCAGTTAAAACAACCGGAATGTCAAGCATTAAGACACCGGCGCCGTCAGGGAAAGATGGAGTAGATTCCCCTTGAATACAGGCACAGAAAACATGAACGCTACCCTCAGAGTCACCAAACGCGACGGCAGTCAGGAACCGATTGATCTCGATAAGATCCACAAAGTTGTCACCTGGGCTGCAGAAGGGCTGGAGAAGGTATCTGTGTCAGAAGTTGAGCTGCGTGCTCATCTTCAGTTTTTCGATGGCATCCAGACCTCAGAAATTCATGAAACCCTGATCAAAGCCGCGGCCGACCTGATTTCAGAAGAAGCCCCTGATTACCAGTATCTGGCCGCTCGCCTGAACATTTTCCACCTGCGTAAGAAATCCTACGGCCGCTTTGAGCCACCAGCGCTCCTTGATCATGTGAAAGCGATGGTTGAAGGCGAGCGTTACGACAAGCATTTGCTTGAGGACTACACCGAAGAAGAATTCGCGGCGATGGACGCATTCATCGATCATTCACGCGACATGAACTTCAGCTACGCCGCAGTAAAGCAGCTTGAAGGGAAATACCTTGTCCAGAACCGTGTAACGGGCAAAGTCTACGAAAGTGCTCAGTTCCTGTATGTCCTGATCGCTGCATGTCTGTTCTCGTCGTACGATAAAGAGCGCCGTCTCGACTACATCAAGCGTTTTTACGATGCCGTCTCTACGTTCAAGCTTTCTTTGCCGACACCTATCATGGCCGGTGTGCGCACCCCGACCCGTCAGTTCAGCTCGTGTGTACTGATCGAAGCCGGCGACAGTCTGGATTCCATCAACGCAACAGCCGGTGCCATCGTTAAGTACGTTTCACAACGTGCGGGTATTGGCATCAATGGCGGGCGCATCCGTGCACTTGGCAGCCCGATCCGTGGCGGCGAAGCATTTCACACCGGTTGTATTCCGTTCTACAAGCACTTCCAGACGGCAGTTAAGTCTTGTTCTCAAGGTGGTGTGCGTGGCGGAGCAGCGACTCTGTTCTACCCGATCTGGCATTACGAGGTTGAGAACCTGCTGGTTCTGAAGAATAACCGCGGCGTTGAAGAAAACCGCGTGCGTCACCTCGATTACGGCGTTCAACTGAACAAGCTGATGTACGAACGCATGATCAAGAATGGCAACATCACCCTGTTTTCACCGAGTGATGTTCCTGGGCTTTACGACGCCTTCTTTGAGGACCAGGAACTGTTTGAGCAGCTCTACACCAAGTACGAAGCTGATGACAGCATCCGCAAAAAGACCATCAAGGCGGTCGACCTTTTCTCAATGATGATGCAGGAACGTGCAAGTACCGGCCGTATCTACATTCAGAATGTGGACCACTGTAATACCCACAGCCCGTTCAATCCGAAGAAAGCGCCAGTGCGTCAGTCAAATCTCTGTCTCGAGATTGCACTGCCAACCAAGCCGCTGAACGACATTAACGACGAGAGTGGCGAAATCGCCCTGTGTACTCTCGCCGCGTTTAACCTGGGCAAGATCGACGACCTGAACGAACTTGAAGATCTTTCTGATCTTATCGTGCGTGCGCTCGACAGCCTGCTCAGCTATCAGGACTATCCAGTACCTGCAGCTCAGCGCGCCAGCCTTGCACGCCGCACTCTGGGTGTTGGCGTGATTAACTTCGCCTACTTCTTAGCGAAGAATGGTGTTAAGTACTCAGACGGTTCAGCCAACGGCCTGACTCATCGCGCCTTTGAAGCGATTCAATACTGGTTGCTGCGCGCATCGAACCAGCTGGCGAAAGAGCAAGGCGCGTGTGAAGCGTTCAGCGACACGACTTATGCTCAGGGGATTCTCCCAATCGACTCTTACAAGAAAGATGTCGACAAGTTCTGTGAAGAACCTCTTCAGTACGACTGGGAAACACTGCGCAAAGACATCGTCGATACCGGCCTGCGTAACTCAACACTGACAGCCCTGATGCCATCCGAAACATCATCGCAGATCAGTAACGCGACCAACGGTATTGAGCCGCCACGTGGTTACATCAGCGTTAAGCAGAGCAAAGACGGTATCCTCAAGCAGGTTGTGCCTGATTATGAGAACCTGAAGAAAAACTACGAACTCCTGTGGCAGATCCCGGACAACCAGGGTTATCTGCAGCTGGTCGGTATCATGCAGAAGTTTGTCGACCAGGCGATCTCGGCGAATACAAACTATGACCCGTCCCGCTTCCCAGGCAACAAAGTACCGATGCAGCAACTGCTGAAAGACCTGCTGACCGCATACCGTAACGGTGTGAAAACACTGTACTACCACAACACCCGTGACGGTATGGAAGACCCGCAGAAAGAAGCTGTACAGGAAGACGGCGATTGCGCCGGTGGTGCGTGTAAAATCTGATTTATTAAGGGGCGCGGCTATGGGGCTGCGCCCATAGCACGAGACTAAAACAGCGAATGGCTTACACAACTTTTAACCGTAACGAGTTTGATACTTTTGAGCAGCCGATGTTTTTCGGCGAGCCCGTCAACGTTGCACGTTACGACCAGCAGAAGCATAAGATCTTTGAAAACCTGATCGAAAAGCAGCTGTCCTTTTTCTGGCGCCCGGAAGAAGTCGACCTGACCAACGATCGCAAAGATTTTATGGATCTTCCGGAGCACGAGAAGCATATCTTCGTCTCTAATCTGAAGTATCAGACACTGCTGGATTCCGTTCAGGGCCGTTCTCCAAACGTCGCTTTACTGCCTGTGGTCTCTCTGCCAGAACTCGAAACCTGGATTGAAACCTGGTCTTTCAGTGAGACTATCCACAGCCGATCTTACACGCACATCGTGCGGAATATTGTCCCGAATCCGGCTGTTGTCTTCGATGACATCACCAAAAACGAATACATCGTCCGCCGTGCAATTTCGGTAACCAAGTACTACGACGACTTTATCGAACTGAGTAACTACTATCAGCAGCTCGGCGAAGGCAAGCACACAGTGAATGGTGAAACCATTGATGTGAACCTGCACGAGCTGAAGCGCCGTTTGTACCTGACAATGGTTTCGGTGAACGTACTCGAAGCGATTCGTTTCTATGTCAGCTTTGCCTGCTCATTCGCGTTTGCCGAACGTGCGAAAATGGAAGGCAACGCGAAAATCATTAAATTGATCGCACGTGATGAGGCCCTGCACCTGACCGGTACTCAGCACATGCTGCAAATCATGGCGCGCGGTAAAGACGATGCCGAGTTCGCACAAATCGCTGAAGAGTGCCGCGATGACGTCATTGGCATCTTCCACGAAGCAGCCGAGCAGGAAAAGGAATGGGCCGACTACCTGTTTAAAGACGGTTCAATGATCGGTCTGAACAAAGACATCCTGAGCCAGTACGTTGAATACATTACCAACCAGCGTATCGGCGCTCTCGGCTTCGACCCGATCTTTGAAGTGCGTAACAACCCACTCCCGTGGATCAACGCCTGGCTGAACAGTGATAACGTTCAGGTGGCACCACAGGAAGCTGAAATCAGCTCTTACCTGGTAGGTGCGATTGACAGTGAAGTTGATACTGCAGACTTCGGTGACTTTGACCTGTAATCCCTGATTCCATGACCAACGCACGCAGGGCGGCCCGTATCGGCCGCCGTCGCTGGGCCAGTTCGAGAACATTTTATTCTGACGCCCAGACCGAAATGGAACTGACCGGTGGCAGCACCACTCAGCTGGAAATGGATCTGGGCGAACTGCCCCTTCCCGCCACTACCAGATCGCTCCCCAAAGAAGATACCGTACTCGAGCAGGGTGACCTGTTTGATCTGCTCGCAGAATCTCCTGAGCCAACGCCGCAGACCATCTTTGAAGGCATGGAAAAACCTATCTTTGAAGTGGCATTCGCGGACGGTCGTAACGCACGTTTCCAGCACGCAAACACCTTGCTGGAATCTCTCGAAGCTCAGGATATTCATATCGAATATCAATGCCGCGAAGGCTACTGTGGCAGTTGCCGGGTGCGCTTAGTTGAAGGCGATGTTCACTATATTGAAGAGCCTATGGCATGGATTGATGATGATGAAATTCTGCCCTGCTGCTGTATACCGAAGTCGGCCCTGAAACTTCAATAGTTCAGAGTCTTGCATTCAATCGCCGCCTTCCGGTAGCCTTTATAAATTCTTATACACTTTTTATACAGAGGACACTATGGCACTCGACTTCCCAGAACTGGGTCAACCAGCTCCAGACTTCACCACCCTGAATCAACGCGAAGAAGAGGTTGCCCTCAGCGACCTTAAAGGTAAAAAAGTCGTACTCTATTTTTACCCGAAAGCTATGACACCAGGCTGTACCGTTCAGGCTTGTGGTCTGCGCGATACCCAGAAAGAGCTGGACGACCGTAATGTGGTTGTTCTGGGTCTTAGCCCGGACGCTCCGAAGCGCCTGCAGAAGTTCATTGATCGCGATGAGCTGAATTTCGACCTGCTTTCAGATGAAGATCACGCCATCGCTGAGAAGTACGGCGTGTGGGCCATGAAAAAGTTTATGGGGCGCGAGTTTATGGGCGTTCATCGTATTACCTTCATCATTGATGAAGACGGCAAGCTCGTCCACATCATGGAAAAAGTCAAAACTAAAACCCATCACGACGACCTGATCGCAGCGTTGGATGCTCTGTAATTTCAAAACAGAAGTCAGTCACTACGACGATACTGCAGGGGAGTCATCCCCTGCCAGCGTTTAAACGCTTTGCTGAAGGCGCTGCCGTCGGCAAAGCCCAGCAGAGCACTGATGTCGGCAATCGGTACGTCTGTTCCCCTAAGCAACTGCGTCGCCCGACGCTCACGTTCGGCATCCAGTAACTGTTGAAAATTGGTTCCGGCTTCAACGAGGCGACGCTGTAGCGTACTGACGCTCATATATAAGCGTGAGGCAACTTCCTCACGGTCAGTGGCAAGATGCACAGCCTCCTGTAGGCAACGCTCCACTCGGATTCTCACTTCAGGTTGCTGAATTCGCTTTAACTGGGCATCCAGCAATTGCTGATGCATACCGGCGAGTGCTGGTTCACCACCAGGCAGTGGCTTCTGAAACCATGCAACGTCGTAGACCAGGGCATGTTTATCTGCTCCGAATTCCGGAATACAACCGTAAGCACGTTCGTATTCTTCAACCTCCGCCTCGTCGACGGTAAAACCCAGCAGCACTTTGACCGGCGGTACCGGGCGGCAGTAAAGCCACTCGCCGAACTTCTTGAGTAACAGGAGTACGGTGTCTATCTGATCACGACTGAACGACCTGTCGCCCGGCAGATAGATCACATGCATCTGGCCGTTATCCTGATTGAGAGAAAAACGTCCGCCTTCACTGATGACCGACGAATAACGCTCTGCCATGCCTAATGCCTCCAGCAAACTCCGGCTATGCATCAGGTTCATCGCCAATAGAGGAAAATGCAGTGGCGTAAGGTACTCGCCTAACCGCAGGCCTAACGGCTGATCTGTCGCTGCTGCGGCGGCTTTCCAGAACAACAGAGTGCGCTCCAGATCAATACGCGCGTCAGGCTCTGACAATTCGCCCGGCATAATACGCGCTTCCTGCAATACGCTATCCGCAGAAATGCCCAGAGAGCGAAAGCCCTGAAGTAGAACGGTCAGCCAGTGCGCCGACACACGTAACTGCGATGATTTCCTTTCTGTCGTCATAATGATTGCTTAGAACAAACCTCTGACCTGCAATGACAAGATAAAACCCGAGGGCTGACGTAGACTGAGCATAATAACAACAAACGGAGACTGCGATGAGCCGTAAAACTGTTGACCAATGGTTCGCTGAGTATGGTGAAAGCCATCAGAACCCACTGAACAAACTGATCCACTGGTTCTGTGTACCCCTGATCTATCTGGTGATTTTTGCCCTGTTATGGGAAATTCCGCAGCCTGACTGGCTGGCAGCTATACCACTGGTTAACTGGGCAGTCCTGGGCGCAGTGGTCACTATGACTTTCTATGTAAGACTGTCTAAACCACTGGCAAAAGGACTTGGAGTATTTACCCTGCTTTGCCTTCTGTTTCCGGTCGTCTATGAACAAATGACAGACACACCGCTCTGGCTGACCAGTGTTATTGCCTTTGTGATTCTCTGGATTATGCAGTTCGTCGGGCACCACATAGAGGGTAAAAAACCGTCGTTTTTCAAAGACATTCAGTTCTTACTGATTGGCCCCGCCTGGGTGGTCGGTTTTCTCTATGATCGCCTGGGTATCAGCTATCGCTAAACTGACTAATGCGACATGCGGGCGCTCCGGCCTGCATGTGCCATTGGCCACCTGAGAGAGATCCGTTAAGGTCGGTGAACTGGAATCATAACCACTTCACATCAGGGACAGCCATCGTGCACTTTTCACTCCGTGCCTCTGCAGGCTTTTCAACCTTGCAGACCACTGCCGGTATTATAATCAGCGGTGTACTCACAGGTACTGCTCTTCACTATTTCCCCGACATCCTTGATCAGGCTGATAGAGAAGTCACCCGCTATGCTGCGTCTGCTGAATCTGTTCATCAGGAAATCTGGACAGCCTACGAGGAGATACAGGGCATAAACGCCAAACCTCGACGGGAATCGGTGCGACACGGCTTCTCTGCCGCAAATGACCTTGTCGCTTCTCCACTCGGTGGCTACTGTTTTGACCCGGAAGCGCCTGAAGACAGTCTTCAGGATTGCCCTGTCGCGGCTTCAGACTAAGGCTTGCTAATACATAGAGAGCACGCCCGTTGAGAGCCAATTTTTATCAGAACAAGGAAATACTATGACTCTCGCCTACTGGTGCGTGCTGGCAGCCGCACTGATGCCATTCCTTTTTACAGGTATCGCTAAATTCAGCGGTGGACGTTACAACAACTACTCGCCGCGCGAGTTTCTTGAAAAACAGGAAGGTTTCCGCAAACGTGCCCACTGGGCTCAGCTGAATAGCTTCGAAGCGTTCCCGATGTTCGCTGCTGCCGTGATCATTGCTCACCTGACCGGTGCAGAACAAGATTACATCAATACTCTGGCGATTGCGTTTATTGGTATCCGTATCGTGTACGGTGCAATGTATCTGGCAAATCTGGCTGCATTACGCACACTCGTGTGGGCCGCTGGTCTGGCCTGCGTGATCGCTCTGTTCGCAGCGGGCGCATAAGAGCAAGGGGGCAGTACCTGACTGTTCAGAGACTGATAAGCAAGCAGTCGACAGTTATGCAGTCAGGTGGTGACCCCGGAGTTTGTAGCAATACGATGGGTTGCAGTAGATGACGATCTGACGGCCCTTGTCAGGCGTCTCAATCATATACAGGTCATTGAATCCCGGAGTGTGCTCAGAAAACATCGTGTTCTTCAGGACCTGTGCGTGCCATTGAACCGATCTGTCATACTCGTGTACAGCAGGTTGATCCGTCACAGCTACAAGTGCCACAGCCATGATCGTCGATAGCAGGTATTTCATCGATACCCCTCCTCGCTGACGCTAACACCTTTCTGTTCATCAAAAAGGCAGTATCAGTAAGTATAGAAGAGCTTTCTGAGGCGGCGTGGCCTTTCACGTTGAGATTCGTAACCGGTTCACATATTAAATGTGAAAATCCGCTGAAGTGTTAGCGAGGTCTCAACCATCAGGCGCTTGCACTCTGCCGCATAGATACAAGCAATTCGGCTTCTGCTCTCGCCACTCCGAGGGAGTCGATAAGATCATCCGCTGACGCGCCCATACCGGCAAGACGGGAGGCCTGTTCAAAACGTGCATCTGGGGCTGCTGCGGGACGCTTGTCTGCCGCTGCCGCTTTCGCCTCCACCTGCTTCATCCGACGGCCGAGACCAATTGCACTTTTGCTGATGGCCTCCTGCCCCTGCTGCAGCTGGAGGATTTTGTCCTCCAGCTGCTGTGTCTCCCTGCTTTGCTGTTTACGCAGCGCGACGATAAATCCTGCCGCTGCCAGCAAAACAGTGAAATTTCCGATGAGTAACCAATGAACCAGCGTCAGTGTTAGCATGACAGACCCCTATAGACCGTGAAGTTCTGTCCACTCCTCATCTGTCATCAGTTTTTCAAGATCCACCAGAATAAGAAGTTCATCGTTCTTATGGCAGACACCCTGAATAAACTTGGCGCTTTCTTCATTGCCGACATTCGGAGTGGTTTCGATTTCTGACTGACGTAGATAAACCACCTCAGCCACCGCATCCACGAGAATGCCCACGACCTGATTCTCTGCCTCGATAATGACGATACGAGTCTGGTCTGTGGTGTCCGATGTCGGCAAGCCAAAACGCTGTCGGGTGTCGATCACAGTGACGACATTACCCCGCAGGTTAATGATGCCCAGTACATAAGGTGGCGCCCCGGGTACTGGTGCTATTTCGGTATAACGCAGTACTTCCTGAACCTGCATCACGTTAATACCGTAACTCTCGTTTTCAAGCCGGAAGGTTACCCATTGGAGTACCGGATCTTCCGCACTTTTAGCGGCAATTGCTGACATAAAACATCCTCGCTAAGAAAGGCCGATGCCTGACAGTGTCAAAAACACTACAAACCTTTCTTAACTATAGATCAGAGCACAAAGTGTACCAGCCGAAATGAAGGAAAATTTGTAACTTAAAAAAAGAGAGCCCAAAGCCGGGTAAAGCGCTGGTTTACAGCGGCTTTTCAGGGGTTCAGCCTTGCCTCGACTTCAAGTGAGACTCAAGAAGATCGACCAGGCTGGGTACATCCAGCAAAGCACACATCTCTGAAATGACAGTGCCCGCCAGCCAAGGGCGTTTGCTTGCGTCTCCGCGCCATTTAATTGACTCAGAAACCAGTGTAATAGTGTCGCAAATACCTTCGCAAGCGAGCGCCCAAGGCGTACGATCCAGCTGAATGAGGTATTCGTATCCAGATTCACGTAAAGATATGCCGCGCTCTGGCATAATCAATCTGGCGCTGTCGACGATCGTCAATTTGTCGGTATCGCTCTGCCATACCCCCAGAGACCAGTCGGATTGACCAAACAGTGGCGTTACTTTCATGTTTTCAGCTGGGTACACGCCCCCCAACTGGGAAAGAGGAATCGCGAGCTTTAAACCAGCAACACTGAACAACAGACACTCGACACCCTGACTCGAATCCCACAGCAACTTCTTTTTATCTTTCGTAACGGTGGCGATCTCGTCTTCTACGGTGACGCTGGTCTGTAGCTCCTGCGAAACAATATTTGCCTCTGGGGATGCCTCTTCAACCTTAACTTCTGGATCAAGGGCGTATGGGTCCCAGTCCTGAATTTCATCTGTGACTACCTCCGGCTGAAGCGAAAGTGACGCTTCTTCCATCAGCGTCCCGGTAATCTCCGATGTATCGACATCGTTCACCACCACAGGCTCTGTTGCAGCTGCTGTTTCAGTCACCACAGATACTTCTGTAGCGACAATCAGAAGTTGGTCGAGATAGTTCTGGAGAACACCATCAACCTGATTTTCTTTAGTAAGAGTACTGGCTTCCTGCGCAGTGACTTTGTCGTCCGTCAGCTGGCTTTCAGACATCGAGGACACCTGCGCAACACGACAGGACGTGAAGTTTCAGCCGGCTGGGGGGAATCGTCTGAACGACATGCAGCAACCGCAAAGCGGTAATGCGGTTGATCGCTACTGCATTAATTTTCAGCGGTGGCTTTAATGCAATAACCCGCATTCCCAAAGCAATGGTATCGGTCGCGACCGGTTTGTACTCTTCCTCAGGCGCCTGTGCCGCAGCGCCAGCGAGCAGGTCGCTGACGATGGCTTTTCTCGGGTCCTCATCGACTGTCGTCAACAGACTGTCAAAGTACCCCATCAAGACATCCGTATTCCCCGACATTTCAGCGTTTCTCTCCACTTAATTGGGCAAGCAGATGGCGATACGCCCGGACGCCACGAGTATTCGGATCTAACTGGTGGGGGAATATTCCCTCATGACTGGCATCACGCAACCGGGTATCCACTGGAATTGCTTCATCCCATAACGCTCCCTGATAGGTACGTCGCATTTCTTTAAGGCTGGTTAATGAAGCGGATGTACGCCGATCGAACAGCGTCGGAACGATTGTATATGGCAGCTCACGGTTTTGTGACTTCATGACCATTTTAAGGGTATGCACCATTCGCTCCAGACCTTTGAGCGCCAGGTGTTCAGTCTGTGTTGGGATAACCAGCTGCTGACAGGCAGCAAGAGCGTTGACTAACAGGACTCCCAGAATAGGCGGAGTATCCAGCAAGGCATAGTCATAATCATCCCAGAGCTGCGCCAGGCTCCTCGCGAGTACCAGCCCCATACCGTCCTGACCACTTACCTGCCGCTCAAGAGTGGCAAGGGAGGTTGTCGCAGGAAGCATAGAAACATTCGGCAAGCTGGTTGCCTTCAATGTATCGCGGATGTAATCCACATTGCGCCAGCGTTGCTCAAAGAATAAGTGATACAGACTTCTTTCAAGACCGTCCGGGTCCTGGCCAAAGTAACTGGTCAGAGAACCATGGGGGTCGAGGTCTACCAGAAGCACACGGTGCCCCTGGTCAGCCAACAGCCCACCCAGAGAAACTACCGATGTCGTTTTACCCACCCCACCTTTCTGATTGGATATCGACCAGATTTTCACAATAGTATTCCTCTCCGCTCAAAGCAGAATGTCTGCTTATCGCATGAATCTCAATGCCCTACCAGAAACTAAGCAAATATCATGTCAGTTTTAAAATAAACTGGTATTTACGGTCAGAAGTTCACCTGCAACGGTGGTTGTCAGGCAATGAGCTAATGAGCACAACCCAGATTATGCATAGCACAGAAAGAAGCGGCAAAAGCCTGCCGTGTGAGTGGAGTTCCAGACAGAGTCAGAGCTGACTCATGAACTTACTAACATCATTAAGCGGAAGGACACGATCAGCTAACCCTGCATTGATCACAGCCATCGGCATTCCATATATAACACAGCTCTGTTCATCCTGGGCCCACAAGTGCCCACCCGACTGCTTGAGTAACCGGGCTCCTTCACGTCCATCTGCTCCCATCCCCGTCAAGACGATGCCTAACGCCTTACTACCGTAATGTTTTGCTGCAGAAGCAAGAGCAATATCGACACTCGGCCGATAGCTTACCCGCTCGTCACTTTCCAGAATATGAATCGATCCACCGTGGCGTTTATCAACGATCAGCTGCTTGCCCCCAGGTGCAACATAAACGTGACCCGGTTTTAAAATATCACCCTCTTCTGCCTCTTTGACACTTAACGCACTGAGATTATTCAGCCGCTCAGCAAACGCTGCGGTGAACGAAGCAGGCATGTGCTGCACGATAATAATGGGCTTGTTAAATCCTGCGGGCAAACTCTTGAAAATATTCTGCAGAGCAGCAGGGCCACCGGTGGACGTACCAATGACCACCAGTTCAAGATGACGCGGCACCGGCTCGTTCGCCCCTGCCGCAGTGGGCGTCTTTTTTTGTGAAGGTTGAGATGGGGAGGTTGAAACCTGCGCGGTACCCTTCAGCTGCCCCCTCGCTACGGCAATAATTTTTTCGGCAAGTAACTTACGGATAGAGGCTGCGTTGCGGGCAATAGCATCGAAATTCTTCGGCAAAAAATCGACGGCCCCAGCGTCCAGGGCATCCAGCGTTACCCGGGCACCTTCAAAGGTCAATGATGAAAACATCAGAACTGGCACCGGGGTCGATGCCATTATTTTTCGTACTGCAGTGATGCCATCCATGACAGGCATCTCGTAATCCATGGTGATTACGTCAGGTTTCAGTTTGTCATTCAGCTCAATGGCCTGAAGCCCGTTTTCAGCTACGCCAATCACCTCAAGACGAGGATCGGCATTGATAATATCTGTCACCCGGCGGCGGAAAAAACCTGAATCATCCACCACCAGAACTTTTAAAGCCATAATACTTCCTGTGTCAGGCCGCGCTCGATTGTCGCGTTGCATAACGCGTCAGCATGCTTGGAATATCAAGGATCAAAGCAATGCGGCCATCACCCGTAATGGTTGCTCCAGCCATCCCAGCGGTACCGTGGAGCATTTTTCCGAGTGGCTTAATAACAACTTCTTCCTGACCAATTAACTGATCTACGACAAAACCAACTTTGTTTGTACCTACCGAGACCACTACCACATGAGCGGACTCGTCTGCTTTCGCAAACTGCTCGCCTTTCACCAACCAACGCTTGAGATGAAACAGTGGAATTGCACGCTCACGCACAACCACAACTTCCTGCCCATCGACGACATTGGTTTGAGTAAGATCCAGGTGGAAAATCTCATTTACGTTCACAAGCGGAAAGGCAAAGGCCTGATCTTTCAGCATCACCATCAGCGTCGGCATAATCGCGAGCGTTAAAGGCACTTTAATACTGATCGTTGTACCTTCACCTTTGAACGAATCAATCGATATCGTACCGTTAAGCTGTGTGATTTTTGTCTTAACAACATCCATTCCCACGCCACGGCCAGAAACATCGGATATCTGTTCTTTAGTGGAAAAGCCCGGCGCGAAAATAAGATTAAAACATTCATTGTCTGTCAGGCGGTCTGCGGCATCCTGATCCATAACACCTTTTTCTACCGCCTTGCGTCTCAGGACATCAGCGTCCATACCGGCACCGTCATCCTGAATCCGTAGCAGAATATGATCGCCTTCCTGCTCTGCTGAGAGAATGACCGTACCCACGCGACTTTTGCCACTGGCTTCGCGCACATCTGGTTGCTCAACGCCGTGGTCTACCGAGTTACGTACAAGGTGAACCAGTGGATCTGCGAGTGCTTCCACCAGGTTTTTATCCAGATCCGTTTCTTCACCACGCAATTCGAGGTTAATTTCTTTCTTAAGCTGTCGCGCAAGATCCCGAACAACACGGGGAAAACGCCCAAAGACTTTCTTGATCGGTTGCATCCGCGTCTTCATCACGGACGACTGAAGATCACCTGTGACCACATCCAGATTGGCGACCGCTTTCGCCATCGACTCATCGCTGCTCTTGAGTCCCAGACGAACCAGGCGGTTACGCACCAGTACGAGCTCACCCACCATGTTCATAATGTCATCGAGACGCTTAGTATCAACACGGACAGTCGCCTCGGCCATGGCCTCTTTTTCGTTCTTGCGAGCGTCCGGCTTCGCTTTGGGTGCAGAGGACGCAGCAGGAGCGGCAGATTTAGCCGCAGGTTTTGCTGCCTCAGGCTTAGCGGCCGGTGTATCTGCTGGCTTCGGCGTTGCTGCTTCAGGCTTTTTAGCGCCGGTTTCTTCTGGCGCTTTCGCAGCAGGAGGGTTAGCTACTGCCGCAGATGAGCCCTGTGATGCCGTTATGTCTGTTGCACCGGGCTTACCTTTTCCGTGTAAGCGGTCAAGCAATTCTTCAAATTCAGAATCAGTAATCAGATCGCTGTCACCGCCCCCCGCCGATGGCACTGACGCAGCAGGCGACTCTGGAGTAGCTGTTTTTTCTGGTTCATCAGGTGCCGGAGCTTCTGGCTTATTCGATGCCGACGAATCGCCGGGCTTACCTTTTCCATGAATCTGATCCAGCAGAGCTTCAAATTCATCTTCTGTGATTTCATCGTCAGACGCTGATGCAACAGGTCCACTGTCGGTGTCGAACAGATCATCCCCACCAAAAAGGTTGTCATCATCACCAGTATTCTGTGCGGCAGCAGGGGCCTCCGTAGCAGCAGATGCAGCATCAGATTTTTCATCTAACGCATCAAGCAATTGCTCAAATTCATCATCGGTGATGTCGCCGTTGTCCGCATCCGCTGAAGTGCCTTCTGCAGAAGGCGCTTCAGCTTCTTCGACTACTGATTCTTCCACTGCAGCAGCTTCAACTGCTGGGGCTTCGTCCTCAGGCAATGCCAGATGATGCAAATTATCCAGCAAGCTCTGCTCTGCGGGCTCTGGCATTTCACCAGAACGCACACAGTCAAACATTTCATTAACGGTATCCAGAGCACTGAGAACCACATCCATCAGGTCTGCATTCACCGATCGTTTGCCATTACGAAGCGTATCGAACACGTTCTCGGCCGCATGGCAGCAATCCACCAGAGGGTTCAACTGCAAAAAGCCAGCACCGCCTTTTACCGTATGGAATCCACGGAAGATTGCGTTCAGGAGATCCTTATCGTCTGGACTGTTCTCCAGATCCACCAGCTGCTCTGACAGCAGTTCCAGGATTTCTCCCGCCTCTACGAGAAAGTCCTGGAGAATCTCTTCATCAGCATCGAAACTCATTCAACCGCTCCTCTAGAACCCTAAGCTCGACAACAGATCATCGACATCATCCTGGCTACTCACTACACCATCGGCTTTGCTATCGGTCTGTGGACCTTCAGGGTTAATATCCGGGCCTTTATCAGGCGCCGGCGTGCTTTGTTCAAACTCATGGTTGATGCCAGTGATCTGATCAACCTGCCCTGCCATCGAGACCAGTGTGACCAGGCGTCCTTCCACATCGCGAATCAGATTGATCACTTTATGAATGACCTGCCCGGTCAAATCCTGAAAGTCCTGAGCCAGGACAATTTCAGAAAACTGTTTCTTTATTTCCGACGAATCTTTAACGCTGCTGGAAAGATATTCATCAATATCACGACTGAGTTCGCGAAATTCGGAGGTATTCATTTCGCGTTTCATAAATCGTTTCCAGCGAGCAGAAAGTTCCGCTGCCCGATCGCCCATAGCGCCCGCCAAAGGGCCGCCGGCATCGGCGATATCCATCGTGCGATTGGCTGACTTATCCGTCATTTCAAGAACGTACGTCAGCTTATCGGTTGTCTCGGTAATATCAGAAGCGGCGCCAACCGTATCGACATTCAGATTCTTGATCGACTCATGCAAGGCACGGGTCAGTCGTCCGATCTCGTTATACAGTGTGCGATCACGCAACTGATTGAGGTCGTTTACCAGAGCAACTGCTTTACCGAGATCTCCCTGCTCGAGCTGTTCGAGCATATTCTCCGCAAGCGAGCGTATCTCCGAGCCGACCTGGTTGTCCTTATTGTCCAGGTTTACATCCACCATGGCGCTACCTTTAATCAGCCTTCGACGCGTTCAAAAATCTTATCGATTTTTTCTTTAAGTACTGCCGCGGTGAAGGGCTTAACGACGTATCCGTTCACGCCTGCCTGTGCCGCTGCAACGATCTGATCGCGCTTGGCTTCCGCAGTCACCATCAGAACTGGCAGAGTTTTAAGGCGCTCGTCTTCCCGCACATGCTTGAGAAGATCCAGGCCTGTCATCCCTGGCATGTTCCAGTCGGTGACCAGAAAATCGAAGTCGCCATTCTGCAGCATCGGCAACGCTGTTGTGCCATCGTCTGCCTCCTGAGTGTTGGTGAAACCAAGATCACGCAGCAGGTTTTTGACGATACGTCTCATTGTTGAAAAATCATCCACAATGAGAATTTTCATGTTCTTGTCCAAAACGACCTCCAATATACGACTTTTACAAACCAAGCCGGTCCTGAATTAAGTTTAGACCCAGTTAGCGGTTTATCCAGAAAGAGAGAGAAAGAATAGAAAAGAATAATGACGGCGTCTGATATGGTCTGAAAGCGCTGGATGCGCCGGTAGGGAAAAATCAGGCCCAATCACTCAGACGCGCGCGTAAACGGTGTGTGGCTTGAGAGTGCAGCTGACTCACGCGAGACTCGCTGACGCCTAATACAGCGCCAATTTCTTTGAGGTTCAGCTCTTCGTCATAGTAAAGAGCAAGAACGAGCTGCTCGCGCTCTGGCAGGCCTGAAATGGCTTCCGCCAACTGGCGACGAAATGCATCCCTCTCCATGCCTTTTCCGGGCCCGGGGGTGGAGTCATCCATCAGATCGGGAGAACTGTCGTTTTCCAGCAACTCTTCATAGCTGAACAGACGACAACCCGCACTATCCTTCAGTATCTGGTGGTACTCGTCCTGGCTTATACCAAGGACAGCCGCAACCTCACTGTCGTCGGCATCACGACCTTTGACTGCTTCAACCTGTTTAATCGCATCCTGGATACGGCGGGCATTGCGATGCACTGAACGGGGTGCCCAGTCACCTTTGCGTATTTCGTCGAGCATGGCCCCACGAATCCGGATACCGGCGTAGGTTTCGAAGCTCGCGCCTTTGCCGCCATCGTATTTACGCGCAGCTTCAAGCAAACCGATCATGCCCGACTGGATCAGGTCATCTACCTGCACACTGTCCGGTAAGCGTCCCATCAGATGATGAGCAATCCGCTTCACCAGACCCGCGTGTTCCCGGACCAGATCGTCGAAATTAGTATTCTGAACGTCGGAGTACACCAGACAACTTCCCGTCGACACCCGTCATGCTCCTACCTGATCAACCAGCCGGTCCACGAAGAACTCAAGATGTCCGCGTGGCGTGGATGGCAGCGGCCAGCTGTCTACTTTCTTGGCTAACGCCCGGAAAGACGTCGCTGCTTTTGACCGTGGATAGGCTTCAATTACCGCCTTCTGACGCTGTACCGCTCGCTTAACCGCATCGTCAGAAGGAACTGCGCCAACGTATTGCATAGCAACATCAAGAAAACGATCAGTGACTTTGGTCAGCTTGGCAAACAAGGCCATACCGTCCTGCGGTGACTTCACCATATTGGCAACGACACGGAAACGGAACAGACCGTAATCGCGGTTCAGAAGTTTAATCTGAGCATACGCATCCGTGATCGAAGTCGGCTCGTCAGTCACGACTACCAGTACTTCCTGTGACGCCCGGACAAAACTCAGGACAGTATCTGAAATCCCCGCTGCCGTATCGATGATCAGTACATCAATATCGTCGCCGATATCGCTGAACGCCTGAATCAGCCCGGCATGTTCCATTGGATTCAACTGCGACAGTTTCTGGGTCCCCGAAGAGGCAGGCACAATTCTGATACCACCGGGGCCTTTGACCAGAACTTCTCTCAGGTCACACTCGCCCTGCAGCACATTTTCAATTGTCTTGTTCGAGCTGATACCGAGAAGAATATCGATATTTGCCAGTCCGAGGTCGGCATCAAGGATGACGACACGTCGGCCCATTTCAGACAGGGCAATACCAAGGTTTACGGAGACATTGCTTTTGCCAACACCGCCTTTACCGCCGGTGACTGCTATGACCTGTACAGGATGACTCGCCATCTTCAATTAAACTCCGTGTTGAAAGCTTTTCTGTTGTGTTGCCATGTTCATTGCTTCTGCCGCCTGCCAGCGCGTTCTTGCCATCCGCGCCATTTGCTCAGCAAGGTTGACCAGTCTTGATGCATCCGGGTAATGCAGATCATCCGGAATGTGAGGACCGTCGGTAATCAGGGTCAGTGGCAAGCGGGTCAGAGCGGCAACACTGAGGCCAGCCCCCAGGCTGAAACACTCATCCAGTTTGGTGAAAATACAACCATCCAGCCCCGCTGGCTTGAAGTGCTCGTAGTTCTCCTGAAGGCAACGCGCCTGACTTGTCAGAGGCAGCACCAGAAACTTACGAACATCACGACCAGTCTGTTTAAGCATAGACAACTGTGACGAAAAATGTGGGTCCTGACTGGCAAGTCCGGCACTATCGATCAATACCAGTTTCTTCTTGCGCAGCGTGCTGAGCGTTTTCACCAGATCACCATTCTGCAACACCACTTTCATCTCGACACCCAGAATCCGGGCGAACGCCTGCAACTGGTCATGCGCTGCCATGCGATAATTATCAAGCGTCACGAAGGCGACCGAGTCTGGCCCATGGCGCTGAACAAATCGCGCAGCAATTTTGCCCAAAGTAGTTGTCTTGCCTGCACCGGTCGGACCGACAAGGGCGATGGTTCCGCCCTTTTCGAGTACGCCCTGAGGCAGTAACGGCAAGTCGCTCTGGATGACACCCAAGGCGGATTTCCAGGCCTGTTCAAGGTCACCGCTCTGATCACTCATGCTGACCACCCTGTCCGCCCACGCTGGCTCAAGACCAATATCCTGACAACGCTGCCACAACTGCGACTGCTGCCAGGTCAGAGGGCGACGGGTATCCCACGCACTGCCCTGATGACTGACCAGCCAGTCTTTCAGCTCGCGCAGTTCACCCTGCATTTCCTGGAGGCGGGTCTGGTAGGTTTCTTCTGATTGTTTACGCGCTTCAACAGCCTGCTCCGCCAGTCGGGTAGCGGCTGCCACATCCGCTTCAGTGCGACTCACCTGAGCTGACGCTTGCTGAGAATCTCTTTGCTGAGGTGCATAACGCGTCGCAGTGTCAGCTGCATATTCCTGACGCTGAGCGGCACTCGCCCGTGCTGCCTGCTTCGCCGCTTCCAGCTCACGCTGAAGGCGCAGCTGACGATCCAGTTCGCTCTGTTTTGCCGAATCGATCTCTCCCAGCATCTCGCTACTGGCCACAACTTCCATGCCGTTATCCAGGCGTCGGCTAGATACAATAACCGCATCCGGGCCCAGCTCAGCCGACACCATTTTCAGTGCCAGCTGCATGTTGTCTGCGACGAAACGTTTTACCTTCATAATTCAGCCTCGTTACGACTTGCCACCAACGGCAGCAACAATCGTAATGCTCTTGTTGTCCGGCACTTCCTGGTAAGCCAGTACGTGCAGTTGCGGAATACTGTTCCTGACGAACTGCGACATCGCCGGACGTAATTGCGAAGTCACCAGAAGCACCGCTGGGCGGCCTGCCGCTTCTTGTGTCTGCACCGATTCATTCAGTGAGCGTTGCAAGGTATCTGCCATACCTGGTTCAAGAACCAGCCCCTGTTGGCTACCCTGCTGAGCACTCTGTTGTAAGCTTTTCAGCAATAATTGTTCCAGCCCCGGATCCAGCGTCATAACCGGTAATTCGTCGGTATTTCCGAAGATATTCTGAGTAATCATGCGGGCCAGAGCCAAACGAGCGGCAGAAACGAGAGCGGCAATATCTTGACTCTGAGCCGGAGAGTTCGCCAAAGACTCGGCGATAGAACGCAAATCCCGGATAGGCACCTGCTCACGCAGCAGGTTTTGCAGGACCGCGAGAAGCTGACTGATGCTGACTTTGTTGGGCACCAATTCTTCGGCCAGTTTCGGAGATGTCTTCGCCAGCATATCGACCAGATGCTGAGCATCCTCATGACCGATCAATTCATGAGCATGAGTCTGTAATTTCTGATTCATATGCGTCGCAACCACGGTGCTGGCATCGACGACGGTATAACCAAGCGTTTGCGCACGGTCTTTCAAATCTGTGGTGATCCAGTAGGCCTCCATACCGAAGGCTGGGTCGGTCGTCGCCATACCTTCGATTTTGCCGTATACCTGGCCTGGGTTAATCGCCAGCTCCCGCTCAGGATGAATTTCTGCTTCCGCCAGCGTGACACCCATCAGGGTGATTCGGTACTGATTGGGCAACAGATCAAGGTTGTCGCGAATATGTACCGACGGAATGAGAAAGCCAAGTTCCTGCGACAGTTTGCGACGAACGCCTTTAATGCGGCTGAGTAGTTGCCCGCCCTGGTTTTTATCCACCAGCGGAATCAGGCGATAACCCACTTCAAGCCCAACGCGATCTACGGGCTCCACGTCGTCCCAGCCCAATTCTTTAACTTCCAGCTGCTTCATTGCCTCGGCAGCTTTTTCCTGCGGCGCTGCTAAGGCATTACCTGCGCCAGCGCCAGCTCCTTCAAGCGCCGGTGTATCTTTCGGCTTTCCACCCAATCGTCGCACGACTGCATCGCCCAGCTCACCGCCTTCTTTATTCCAGCGAATAACATAGGCAGCCAGGCCAGCCACCAGAGCGGCGCTGATAAATACCGTGTGTGGCATTCCCGGAACAACCCCCATTAACAGAAGTAGACCGGCAGACACAGCCAGCGCGCGGGAAGAACCAAACATCTGGCCAAAGACCTGCTGTCCCATGTCTTCATCGCCACCATTACGAGTGACCATAATGGCGGTTGCAGTCGACAGCAGCAGTGATGGAATCTGGGCAACCAGACCATCACCAATCGCCAGCAGCGTATACGCAGATACTGCATCACCAAACGTCAGGTTGTGCTGAGCCATACCGATGGCAAAGCCACCCACCACGTTAATGATCAGAATCAGAATGCCAGCGATCGCATCACCTTTTACGAATTTACTGGCACCGTCCATAGCACCGTAGAAGTCCGCTTCTGCGGCAATATCTGAACGACGTTTTTTCGCCTCTTCGGCCTCAATCAGGCCAGCATTCAAGTCAGCGTCAATGGCCATCTGCTTACCGGGCATAGCATCCAATGTGAAGCGCGCGCTCACTTCTGAAACACGGCCAGCACCTTTGGTCACCACCACAAAATTGATGATCATCAGAATCATAAAGACCACCAGACCCACGGCATAGTTACCGCCGATCAGCACTTCACCAAACGCCTCAATCACCTTACCCGCGGCATCACCACCTTCATGGCCATACAGGAGCACAACACGGGTTGAGGCGACGTTGAGTGCCAGACGCAACAATGTCGCGATCAGGAGAATGGTCGGGAAAATGGCGAAATCTAATGGGCGTTTTGAATAAACACTGACCAGTAATACGACTATAGATAAAGCAATATTAAAGGTGAAAAAGGTATCCAGCAGAAACGGCGGCAGAGGCAACGTCATCATGCCCAGCAACACCAGCAGCATGACTGGAATGCCGAGGTTGCCCTGCATAAGGATTGAGGCTCCGCTCTTCAGTTGTCCGACTACATTGCTTCCGGAGGCCGCTGCCATTTAGATACCCGTCAAAAAAATGTTCTACCAACTGGGTATCGCAAGAAGTGTTCCCGTTTTAATTCAGACAGTCATTTTTATCGAACTTTTTAAGTTATGAAGGATCTGGGTCGACTCTCAGATCACGAGGAATTGGCATGTCAGGCTTACGTTCAGGCTTCGGCCCTTTCCCCTTAGCGAACTGATCCATCTGATAGATATACGCCAGTACCTGCGCCACGGCGACATACAGCCCCTCTGGTATTTCATCGCCGACTTTGGTGTGGGTGTACAGGGCACGAGCCAATGGCGGTGCCTGCATCTGAGGTACGTTATTTTCTTTGGCGATTTCACGGATTTTTAAAGCAACCCGATCTGAACCTTTCGCCAGCAACACAGGCGCAGCACTGGCGCCCGCGTCGTAGCGTAGCGCAACCGAGTAGTGAGTTGGGTTAGTAATTACAACGTCTGCCTCTGGCACATCGGCCATCATCCGGCGCTGCGCAACTTCACGCTGTAACTGACGAACTTTGCTCTTAACCTCGGGCTTACCCTCGGTTTCTTTATATTCGTCTTTAATTTCCTGCATCGACATACGCATCTTTTTCGTGAAGCTGTATATCTGCCAGGGCACATCAACAATCGCGATCAGTGCCGTCGAGGCACACAGTGCCAGTACACTCCAGATGATAATCGTAATAGCGTGATCAATCGCTGATTCGGTACTCTCGTATTGAATGCGCATCGCATCCTGAAAAAAGAACAGAAGCGTCAACCAGGCGACGGTACCGACGACCAGCACTTTCGCCCATGCCTTAAACAGTTCAACCAGAGAGTTGGCAGAGAACATCCGCTTCAGGCCACTGAGCGGATTTAAGCGGTCGAGTTTGGGCGTGATGGCTTTGCCCGAAAATAACCACCCTCCGACTAGAAGCGGGCCCGCGAACGCGGCGATCAATACCACTACCAGCCAAGGTGCGAGAGCAATCGCCGCTTCTAGTGCTGATGCATCGAGATACGACGTCATCATACCGGTATCAAACGCGGTATCACGATCGAAAGAAAAAGAATGTTTGGCCATCGCAGCGATACGCTCTGACATGAATGGGCCAAACATCAGTAAGCCAGCAGCCCCCATGACCAGTACCATGGTGGTGCCGAGTTCTTTAGATCGGGGAACCTGACCTTCATCCCGCGCTTTTTGAAGGCGCCGGGGGGTGGGTTCTTCTGTTTTTTCCTGACTACTATCCTGCTCTGCCATAACAACCTCTAGAGAGTGATCAGCTTCTTCAGGAACTCGAAGAGAACATCCATGTAGCCATGAAAGCTGGATGCCATCTCATCAATGTCCAGCCACATAATTAACAGCCCGACAATCATGGTTACAGGAAAACCGAGTGCAAAAATATTCAGCTGTGGGGCCGCCCGCGTCATGACACCAAACGCGAGGTTCACAATCAGCAAAGCAGTCATGGCAGGTAGAGAAATCACCACTGCGGCAGCAATCATCCAGCCACTCCAATTGACCAGTAGTCCGAACTGCTCAGCAGAAAAACTGGCCATACCAATCGGGATTGAGCGAAAACTGTCGACCAGTATTTCAATAAGCACCAGGTGCCCGTTCAATGACAGAAATACCAGACTGACCATAAACAGAAACCACTGCGAGATAACGACCACCGATGCGCCCTGACTGGGGTCTACCGTGGTGGCGATACCCAGGCCGGTCTGCATCGCGATCAATTGCCCTGCAATCACAAACACCTGCATCAGCAGCTCGGTTACAAATCCGAGCAAAACGCCAATAAGCAGTTGCTGCAAAATAATAATGACAGACGCAAGGGAGATAGCTTCGACCTTAGGAATCGGCGGTAACAGAGGCACGACAACCAAAGTGACAGCAACGGCAAGAAGCAGACGTACCCGCATTGATACCATGCGGGTACCGATCAGGGGCATCACCATCAAGAGACCGGATATCCGCGCAAAGGGATACACGTATCGGGTAATCCAATGGCTGATATCGAGTGCCTCAAACTCTATCACGGGTCAGCCGATCAGGAAGGGAATATTGAGATAAATTTCACGCGTAAAGTCGAGCACCGCGCTGACAGCCCAGGGGCCAAACATAATCATCGCCAGCAAGGTAACCACTAAACGCGGCAGGAAACTCAAAGTCTGCTCGTTAATCTGGGTGGCAGCCTGAAAAGTACTTACCATCAGACCAATGATCAGACTGGGAACAATAATGACAACAACAATGGCCAGCACGATGTAGAGTGCATTGGTAAAAATATCGCCGATAATCGCTTCAGACATTCTCGCCTCCTGTCGCTGGTGACGTTTTCATAAGACCCTGCCTATATCGTTCCGAAACTATTCGCCAAAGTACCCATGATCAATGCCCAGCCATCAATCAACACGAATAACATAATTTTAAATGGCAACGAAATAATGATGGGCGACAGCATCATCATACCCATGGCCATCAGAATACTGGCGACGACAAGGTCGATGATCAGAAACGGAATAAATATCAGAAAGCCAATCTGAAACGCCGTTTTCAGCTCACTGGTAATAAACGCCGGAATCAGGATATGAATTGGTGTTTCTGCCGGACCTGCAATATCAGTACGACCACTGATACGTACGAACAAATCAAGATCTGTCTCACGTGTTTGCGCCAGCATAAACTCATGCATCGGGACTGCGGCTCGCTCTAACGCTTCAAGCGGTGCAATTTCCTCGGCAAGATATGGCTGAATCGCGTCCGCATTTACGATGCGGAACACCGGCATCATGATAAACAGCGTCAGAAATAACGAGAGGCCAAGAAGTACCTGATTCGACGGTGTCTGCTGCAGGCCAATGGCCTGTCGGAGAATCGCTAATACAACAATAATTCGGGTAAATGACGTCATCATAATGAGCAGCGACGGTAATACCGTCAGTAGCGTCATTAATACAAGGATCTGGATAGTAACTGAGTACTGACCACCGTTGTCATTAGCGGTATAAACAACGGCAGGAATACCGCCAGGGCCAGTTACCGGGGCCGCAGGGTCCGCGCCGAAGGCGAACGCCGGCATCATAAGAAACAGAGGCAGCCAACGCATCAGAGTCTTCATTTGCGTACAGCCTTCTTCAGAATATCGGCAAAATCAGCGGGCTTATTTTCTGCAACATCAATCGGTTGGTCCAGCGTTGCCAGCGTGTTAATGCCGTGCGGTGTAATACCAATCACAAGCTGTTGTTCACCGGCCTGAATAATGGCCACTTTTTCGCGCTGCCCTAAGGGTAGTACCGCAAGTGTTTTCAGGTGTTGAGCACCGCCTGTCCACTGACCAACGCGGGTTTTATTCACCAGCCAGGCCAGACCCACAATAAGGCCAAGTATGAGGATCAGGAAAAGCACGACCTTTCCAGCACTGGCCATCGGTGTCGCTTGCAGCATAGGCGTCACCTGTTCTTCAGCGAACGCCATGCCGGGCAGCAAGAGTAAAAATTTAGCGCAGGCGGTGTATACGTTCACTCTGACTCACCACATCCGTCAGGCGGATACCAAATTTATCGTTAACCATGACAACTTCACCGTGCGCAATCAGGGTTCCGTTCACCAGTACATCCAATGGCTCACCAGCAAGGCGATCAAGCTCTACAACAGAGCCCTGATTTAACTGCAGCAGATTCCGGATAGGTATTTTGGTCGCACCTACTTCCATTGAAATACGAACCGGGATGTCGAGGATGACCTCCAGCTCCGGATTATCACCATTGCCACCAGGGCGACCTTCATCCTGCAGTTCATCAAGCTCAATCTGCTTTACAGGGTCAGGCTCTGGTTCAGGTTCTTCTTCATCTGTTTCTCCCGCTTCTTCCATGGCAGCGGCCCACTCATCGGCCAGCGCCTGATCATCTTCTTCACCTTCCGCTGCACTTTCCTCGCCGCTGGCCTCTTCAATACCACCCGCTACTTCATCAGCAAGTTTCTGAGGATCTAATTCTTCTTCGGGTGACTGATCCTGATCTTTTTCGTCACTCATAACCTGCTCCTGTCAGCGTTTTCTGTGAGAAATCTGTTCTTTAATTTTGACAGCCAGATTCTCATTGGATATGCCCATTTTCCCGGTGAAGATAGGAACGCCATTCGCTTCCAATACAAAGTCTTCGGGGATTTCAATCGGTATGACATCGCCGGTTTTTAATGCGGCAACTTCTCGTAATGTAATATCGCGCTGCGCCAGCGTTCCGTGTATATCGACGGGAGCCTCAAGGATGTCCTCACGGAGCGACTGTTGCCAACGCTCATCAACGTCGTCCACGTCACTCTGGAATCCAGCGTCAAGAACCTCACGCATCGGTTCAATCATCGAATAAGGGATAGTCAGGTGGAGGTCACCACCACCGCCATCAAGCTCAATATGGAAGGTACTGACAACTACGACTTCGCTTGGACTGACGATATTCGCCATGGCTGGATTTACTTCCGACCCCACGTATTCAAACTCAACAGGAATCACCGGCGACCAGGCTTCCATCATGTCGTTGAATACCTGCGTCAGAATCAACTGAACAACCCGAACCTCTGTCGGCGTAAATTCACGCCCTTCAATCTTTGCGTGACGCCCATCTCCGCCAAAAAAGTTATCCACCAGTTTAAAAACGAGTTTGGCGTCCAAAATAAATAATGCGGTGCCGCGCAATGGGCGCATTTTCACAAGATTCAGACTGGTTGGTACATACAAGGTGTGTATGTACTCACCAAATTTCATAATCTGTACACCGCCAGAAGCGACATCAGCGCTGCGACGCAGAAAATTAAACATGCTGATGCGGGTGTAACGTGCAAATCGCTCATTGATCATTTCCAGCGTTGGCATACGTCCGCGGACGATACGGTCGTTGCTGGTAAGATCGTAGGATTTGATTCCGGCCGCATCGACCTCTTCTTCGGGGCCAATGTCGCCGTCGTCTACACCATGCAATAAGGCATCAATTTCATCTTGCGACAGTAAATCCTGCACACTTAATTCCTACTGCATTACAAAGTTGGTAAACAGCACAGCTTCGACACCGTCAGAGCCTGCTTCCCGTTCCATCATTTCCGTGATCGCGCTTTTCAACGCATTTTGCAGAGCAACCCGTCCTTCGGCTGTTCGTAATTTCGCAAACTCCTGGCGGCTGACAATATTGATCACCTCGTTTCTCACCATGGGCTCGTGCAACTCAAGAGCATCTACGATGGACTGCTGACGCGTCATAATTTCGATGCTTGCCTGTACGTATCTCTGACGCGTACCGACCTGAAAGCTGATGACGAATTCTGGTTTCAACTTGACGTACACCGCAACAAGTTCAGGCTCTTCAACGACCTCTTCGACCACTTCTTCGTCAGTGACCTCTTCCTCTTCGCCACCGAGTAAGAAGAAGGCTGCTGCACCGCCCCCCGCCAGTAAAACGATCAGGACGATGGCGATGATGATAATGAGCTTTTTCTTACCACCACCCGACTGCTCTTCTTCGCCTTCCTGACCTTCCAGCTTAAGGTCCTGTTCTTTTGCCATTCGGAAATCTCCTGTATGAAGTCAAATCTGCAAAGCTTGTGCCACGTTTTTTCGCCAAAAAAATGACATCAAACCCCACGATAAGTCTGACTTCAGTGTAGAAGTAAATTGCTGTGGCGGCCGATGGAATTGGCCAATCAAACAGAGGACGCGAAGAGGCCGATGGGCCGGAGTCTCAGTTAGCTATAGAGAGAATGGGAATGTCAGGCCTGACGCAAACACTGCAGGCCTGACCAATCTGGTTAAGCGAATGTATCCAGTAAAGAATCAGGGGCCGGTGTATGCGCCTGATTTATACCGACTACCTCCTCCCCTTCAGCGCCAGATCCGCCAGCAAAACCCGCATTTGAGCCGTCAGAGTTATCAGAAGCACCGTCCCTACCTTGACCACCACTGTCGGCAGAAACACTGAATTCACTCAACTCAATACCCTCAGCAGCAAGTGCATCCCGCAGCCGCTGGGCACTGTTGTCGAGTACATCTTTCACCTGGTGACTCTGTGCAGACACCTGAACACTGGCTTGATCATTCTGTACCTGCATACGAATTTCGAGACTGCCCAACTCAGGAGGGTCAAGCTGAATACGCGCCTGCTGAACATCGTTCGCGACCATAGTCACCAAACGAGCACCTAACGCTGGCGTCCACTCCCTACGGTCCTGCCCAAATTCCAGTCGCTCCCGGAACTGACGCTGGAGCTTCTGCTCAAAGCCTTCTTCAAAAGTGTAATCCTCTGAAGCGACTTCTTCGCCAGTGCTTTCAGCGTTAACCAGGTCTGCATTAGCGGCCGCGGCTGTCGTTGCTGCGGCTGGCTGCCCCTGAGTCGATACTGGCGCTGCAGTGGTTTGTACTGTTGGTGAGCTTCCCTGATTATTCAGCAGGCTCTCTCTGAAACCGGACGTTTCCGGGCGTGTGTCATCAGCGGTCACGGGTTTAAACACATCACTGACCAGTTCACCCTCAGCGTCTTCTGAAACTGATTCAGTGGGATTAGCAGCCGCGGCTGTTAGTTGGGATTTGCCTGTGGCTCTCTGATCACTCTGCTGGCGCATCTCGCCAGAGTTCTGGCTACGTATCGCATTCGCCATCGGCGAGACAGTCGCGGCCGCAAGCGGTGAAGCAGTATCTGTCACACGATCCGAAGGCGTGGCTAGTGTAACATTAGCCGATGCATCAAGATCAGCACCGTCAAAGTCTTCAGCTATATGACCGCCTGACGCCACTTCTGTATCGGCGTAACGCACTGAAATGTCTTTTCCTTTCTGAATCTGAGCCATCAGGGTGTCGCCCATCAGCTCCTGGCCTGATGTATCAACAGGCTCACCAGTAGAGAGAAGCGAGAGGCTTTCCCCCGACAATGCGGTGTCCTTGTCGCCTGATAAACCGAGCGGCAAGTCCAGCGGCAGATTTTGCCCCTCTGAGATTGCCGCCAGGGCCGAAGGTATGCCGCCAGTTTTTTCTGTATCCAGCGGTTGAAGCTGCATCTGATCAAGCAGACTTGAGAAGTCACTTAAGCCAGAGGCCCCGTCACCACTGAGTTTCAGGTCTTTAAAGTCGATATTTCCGCCAAGCGACATCAGAAGTGATGCCATCGGACTGTTTGGAAGAGAAGGGTTCATCCCGGTCTCCTGTTATCTGGGTTACCAGGGATATCGCAAAAGGTGGGCCAGTTTTATGATCGACGTGACTTCGGGAAGTTAAACAAGAGTGTTCAATTGTTGACGCACCTGCTGGTAAGACTGCTCCAGCGCATCTATCGCACCAGGGAGTTGGTCCAGAGCACCATCGATCGCCATTTTTTCTACAGTATATGCCTGCTCTGCTAAATCAACCGCGCAGACATTGCTGCTCGCGCCCTTGAGACTATGCACCGTCATCCGGACGCTTTCACAATCCCCCTCACTAAGTGCCATGCGCATCTCCGGGAAACGTCTGTCGCTATCGCGGATATACAATTCAATAAGAGGTTGAAACTCCTCTTCCATGATGTCCTTAAGCATGTTCAGCGACTCAATATCAATCATGTCGCCTGTTCCAGTGGCCAGTGAATGACTACAGATACTTCGTTACCTTTGCCGCGATATTCAATCGAATCACAGATGCTTTCAATAAGGGGAATGCCTCTGCCCGAGTAATTGTTGCCGCTGCCTTCCTCTCTATCATGGCGCTTGTAATCAAAACCATCACCGCTGTCTTCGAGGGTCAGCGTCAGAGTGCCACTCTCACCGACTCCGGTATGGTGCATATTAATGCGGACAAAACCTTCCTCAAGCTCAGCGACACGCTTCTCTCTCTGACGGTAATATTCTATGAATCCATCCGGAGACTGCTTCATTGAAGATTGTAGACCTAACACACCATGTTCAAAGGCGTTTGAAAATAACTCTGCAACAACAGTGTACAACTGCCCGCCAATCGCCCGTAACCCCGGAACCTCCATCATTATATGATTCATCAGCGGCACTGGGTTGAACGACTTCAAGGTCGAAGCTTCAAGGCGATATTCCATACTCCAGTCGCGTGGCCCCTGGGATATACCGGCTTTTGTGACCCCGCTTTCATTATCTTCGCGAAGCGCATCATCCATGACCACTTCGATCAGTGTCGTGTCGTCATCCTGCTCTGAACCGTCGACAAACTCATCTACTGCGCGCTGAATATCATCATAGACATCGCTGGCATGAGCCGAATCGCGTACAACATTTATCAGCCTTTCCTGCCCAAACATTTCGCCATCGGAATTACGCGCTTCGATAATGCCGTCCGACCAGAGAAATAAACGATCACCGTTCGCCATTGGAAATTCAGTCATCTGATCATTGAACTTGTCGGCAGACATCACACCGAGAGGTAGATGGCGAGAAGACAATGTCTCGATCCTCTCTCCATCGTTACGTAGCAGATAGCAGTCAGGTACGCCCCCCATCCAGACACTGGCTGCCTGCCTATCGGGAGCCAGGTCAACGGCAGCAGCGCAGCAGAAGAAGCCTACGGGCAGAATACTTTTCAATTTCTGGTTAATTTCACGAAGTACTTCACGCAGACCAAAGCCTTTTGCGGTCATACCGTAAAAGATATCCGCCATAGGCATAGCACCAATCGCAGCCGGAAGGCCGTGCCCGGTAAAGTCCCCGAGCAGTACATGCATACCACCACCCGGCTTACGCGCGGCCAACAGAACATCGCCATTGAAAACAGCCAGCGGAGAAAGTTCGTACCTAATATTGGGGGACGTCAGGCAGCCTGCATGAGCGACGTTATCGTATACCGCCTTTGCCACTCGCTGCTCCTGCAACATGTGGCGGTTGACCCGGGCGATTTCATCACGCTGATTCAACAGCGTTCGATGCATCTCCGACATGCGATGATAGGAATCTATTTTTGCCTGAAGGACAACATGATTATACGGCTTGGTCAGAAAGTCGTCGCCACCTGATTCGAGACAGTCGGCAAGACTCTGGGCATCCGACAGCGACGTCAGGAAAATCACCGGAACGAAATCTTCTTCGGCTATGGATTTGATCTGGCGGGTGGCCTCTTTTCCGTTGAGGCCGGGCATCATTACGTCCATCAAAACAATATCAGGGCGATGCTCCGTGAAGATATCTACCGCTTCAAATCCATTTGTTGCTTCTATTACTTCGTTTCCCTGGTTGCGGACTACTCGCGATAACACCTTGCGGTCAACGCTGTTATCGTCCGCGATCAGGACCTTATAAGCGGTCATGATTACCTGTTACTGAATAGTGAAAAGTTGCTCGAAGTTAGAAATCGCTAATATCTTACGAACATCGTCGTTGCAGTTCGTAATTGAAATTTCAGAGTGATCGCCTCCCGCATGATCGCGCAGCAGAAGCAGCATACCCAAAGCTGAGCTGTCGAGGTAAGTAGCACCGCCCAGGTCGACAATATATTTCCGCACCTGCGAAGCACTTTCATACGCATCACGGAATTCCTGATGAGCACTGAAATCAAACCGTCCGTCTACCTGAATAACCAGTTCCTGGCCGTTACCTGCCAATGATGCACGTACTGACATGCGACTATCTCCTGAAAAAAATCCCGTACATTAGGTTTAGCACAAGCCACAGAAAGTGGTCATAACAAACGCGCTTTTTTAATCATTTCTGACGCAATTCCTGTCAAAGGAATCAGTTCATCCACGGCGCCCAGCTCGTAAGCAGCTCTGGGCATTCCCCAGACAACAGAAGATGCCTCATCCTGCGCCATGGTCAGGGCACCAGCGTCATGAAGCCGCTTCATGGCAACTGCGCCATCAGCCCCCATACCCGTCAGCATCACAGCCACCAGGCGCTTACCACCCGCAACCTGTAGCAATGAATCAAACATTGCCTCAACCGAAGGTTTATGGAGATTCTGTTTCGGGCCATCGTCCACGATGGTAAACAGCTGATCGCCCTTCCGCCTGAAGCGCAGATGACGCCCGCCCTGAGCAATAATCACCCGGCCAGGAATCACTTCAAGATCATTTCTCGCTTCAAGCACTTCCATCGGATAGAGGTTATCCAGGCGTTTCGCCAGCGAGGCACTGAACACCTCAGGAATATGCTGACTGACAACAATAGGAGGGCAGTTCACCGGTAGCGACGAAAGAACCTCTGAAATCGCCTCAGTCCCACCTGTAGAGGACCCAACGGCGACGATTCGCCGATAGTTATCATTCGTTTCACGTGTCACAACTCGTGTCGTTTTCTGGCTTCTTGTCGTTTCAACGGCAACGACACGCGCCTGCGAAGCAATCCGGACTTTATCACATAGTGCTTCTGCAAATTCGTAAAACTCGTCTGGGCTTTGTGCTTTGGGCTTACAGATGTAATCAACCGCGCCCATTTCCAGGGCTTCAAGCGTCTCTGGCGCCCCTTTTTCGGTAAGAGTCGATACCATCACTACCGGCATGGGTCGAAGGCGCATCAGGTTGCTGAGAAACTGCAACCCATCCATTCTCGGCATTTCTACGTCAAGCGTGATGACATCCGGATTCAACTGCTTAATTTTATCCCGGGCTATTAATGGATCACTGGCCACACCGACGACATCTATATCGTCGGTACTATCAAACACTTCACGCAGCATTTTTCGAATAAGAGCGGAATCATCAATGATCAGGACTTTAATTTTACTCATACACGTTCCCCTCAAAAAAGATCAATACCGCTGTCTCCCTGCTCCATATCTTCCATCTTAACTTTGCGGCTGTATTCGGTTTCACGTTTCATCAATGTATCGTTCTTAACGTTAGAGATACGGCGCATTTTCACCGACCCTGTGTCAGGGAAGTACAGAACCTTACGTGCGTAGACATCGCCAACGTCTGCACTGGCGATCTCAAGCCCTTCATTTCGCAGGTAGTTGTACACAAACAGAATATTCCGCTGACCAATATCACTCATAGACGCAATCATCTGGCCGCCACCGAATAGCTTCACTTCAAGGTTCTGTCGTCGCCCACCGCGCTTGAGTATTTCGTTGATCAGAAATTCCATCGCCCAGGTACCGTAACGTGAGTTCTGAGTCACCGGGTTGGACCCCCAGACATCACTGGAGTGCTCACTCTGCTCCGGAAGCATAAAGTGGTTCATTCCGCCGATTCCCAGCTTACGATCACGAATACACGCTGAGACACAAGACCCTAAAACGGTCGCAATCATCTCTCCTTGTGTCGAAACGTATAGTTCACCGGGAAGAATTTTGGCGGCCCAGGTGTTGTGAACCCCGTCCCAGTATCGCGCGACATGCTCAAAACCACTGAGAGGTTTCGGTTCGGGTGGGCGCTGATGCATAGGCAGATCCCTTAGTAAATTTTCTGGTATATGGTATTACCCAGCGACTTGAAGCGGTCTGTAAGACCGTTCAGTGATTCTGAGTGACCTATGATCAGATAGCCCCCTACCGGTAGATAATCAGCATAGCGATTGAACAGGGTTTTCTGAGTTTCTCGATTGAAATAAATCACGACATTACGGCAAAAAATAACGTCGAATTTGCCTTTCATTGGCCAACCTTCCAGGAGGTTCAGACGTTTAAAATGCACGAGATCACGTATGCTCTTTCTCACGCGGACCTGGTTACCAGTCCGGTTCTTTTCAAAGAATTTTTCGACAGCATCATCTGGCACAGACATCAGACTGTCTGCAGAGTAGACTCCCTCAGCGCCCGTACTGACGACGTTAGAATCCAGATCAGTCGCCAGGATTTTCACGTCAAACGCTGAAGCCATATGCGCTTCAGCCAGAGTGAAGGCGATGGTGTACGCCTCTTGTCCGATGGAACAACCAGAAGACCAGATTCTCACCTTCTTATCTGATTTTTTCTTCAATTCCGGAATGACCGTATCTCTTAAGAAATCAAAGTGATGCGACTCCCGGTAAAAAGACGTCAGATTGGTTGTAATTAAGTTGATGAAATTAGTCGATTCATCCCGAAAGTTGTCTTTCAGGTACTCCAGATAATCAGCAAAGTTCCGGTACCCCGTCTGACGCAGCCTGCGAGCGATACGTCCATACACCATATTTGCTTTATGACGGCCCAGAACAATCCCTGTATGCTTAAGAGCAAGAGCGGCGATTTCGTCAAAATCGCGCTCTGTCATTAAAAACTCTTTGTCGGCTAACAGTGGCTTATCAGACACATGTGCGTTCATACCTGATCAAAACTCTTCCCAGTCGTCGTCAAAGTTACTCACCGACAATCCCCCCTGGTCGGCAGCTGACGCAGATGGAGCAGGTGCCACCTTTGGAGCAGCAGCTGGAGCAGGTGCTGCCGCAACGGGTGCATCCATCGACATAGACCCGGAGGCGAAAGATGCATCAACTGTGAAGAATTCCATTAACTGGGTCATTCCCTGAGCCTGACCGGCCATGGCCTCACCCGCCGCCGTTGCCTGCTCAACCAGAGCAGCGTTCTGCTGCGTCATTTCATCCATCTGGGCAACCGCGCTGTTCACCTGATCAATACCCGCAGACTGCTCAGCAGCCGCAGTACTGATTTCCTGGATCATAGCTGATACACGATCAACTGCGCCGATAATTTCATTCAGGGTTTTACCCGATGCATTCACCAGAGACGTCCCTGCTTCAACCTTATCCACACTGTCGCGGATCAGATCCTTGATCTCTTTCGCAGCACCAGCTGAGCGCTGAGCCAGATTCCGGACTTCACCTGCCACAACCGCAAATCCACGGCCCTGCTCACCTGCACGCGCCGCCTCTACAGCAGCATTCAATGCCAGCAGATTCGTCTGGAAGGCGATTTCATCAATCACACCGATAATGTCTGAGATCTTCTTACTGGCCTGATTAATTTCATCCATCGCAGTGACGGCTTTCTCGACAACCTCACCACCTTCTTCGGCTTTGTTCTTCGCAGAACTTGCCAGCTCATTGGCATGTACCGAGTTTTCACTGGTCTGCTTCACTGCACTAGTCATTTCTTCCATACTGGAAGCCGTTTCTTCCAGGCTGGATGCCTGCGACTCAGTACGCTTACTCAGATCCGCATTGCCCTGAGCGATTTCACTGGCACCGGTAGCAACGGTCGATGCAGACTCACGGATACGGGTCATTATTTCAGTCAGGCGCTCAACCGTTGAGTTGGCGTCCTGCTTGAGCTTGCCAAATGACCCCATGTAATCAGTTTCGATTTTGCGGGTCAGATTGCCATGCGCCAGTGCATCAAAGATACGCACGGTGTCATTAACCACGTCATCGGCAATACCAAGAAGGCGGTTAAGCCCTTCTGCCAGACCAAGGAAGAAACCTTGTTTACCGATCGTATCGATACGACGGGACAGATCACCGCCTGCGGCTGCCTCAACAATGGCATCGATTTCACGCTCAGCGCGGACTTCGATAGTTCGGTCAGTCCACTCAACCACCGTCCCCAAACGCTCATTACTGTCGTTAATAATTGGGTTAGCGATCAACGCATAGTGACGGCCGCCGACTTCAATCTGAGTTTTATAGGTCTGTGTTAAGGCGGCCAGCATAGAGCGCTGATGCGCAGGGTTCTTATGGAATGTATCGATATTCGCGCCCATTAAGGCCGAGGCATTAAATGAAGGCAGATCTTTACGCAGATCCGCTTCAGAATTCTTCATCATATTTTCAACGGCTTCGTTCATATAGATGATGTTGCCGTCAGTGTCCGCAATCATGGCATTCGTGCTGACAGAGTCGAGAGCCTGGCGTACCCGAAGGTTCTCGTCTGAAATACGCTTTTCTTCTTCCCGAGCCTTGAGAATATCGGTCATATCAACCCACTCAACCACGGTGCCGATGCGATTACCATCTGCGTCGTACCATGGCGATGCGGTCAGATCGAACTTAACATCATCGAATGAAAGCTGGGTTTCAATGGGCTTATCAAGAGCCTTAAGAATGCCACGCTGATGCGACGGCTTTTTATGAAAGCTATCGACGTTAGTGCCGATTAACTCCGACACTTTGAAGTTACTGAGATGCTTCTGGATATCTGCTTCGCGATTCTGAAGCATTTTAACCATCTCATCGTTCATATAAACGATATTGAGATCATTATCTGCCATCATCACGGTTGCCTGGCACAACTTCAGTGCGCTGGCAATCTGTGCATTTTTCTCGTTCAGCGCAGCCCTGGCTTTCTGCTCGGTGATGTCTGAGGCAAATTTCACGACTTTAACAACATCCCCATCATCATTAAGGATGGGGTTATAAGTCGCCTGAATCCAGACAGAGGTGCCATCTTTCGCAACACGCTCAAATTCATCGGCACTGAACTCACCTTGGCCAAGCTTCTTCCAGAATTCTGCGTATTCAGGGCTGTTTGCATACTCTGGTTTTACGAACATGCGATGATGCTTCCCCTGAATCTCACTAAGCTGATAACCCAAGGTATTCAGGAAATTATCGTTCGCGGTCAGGATCTCACCCTCTGGCGTAAACTCAATCATGGCCTGGGCACGACTGATGGCTTCTACTTTGCCCGCGTAATCAATATTCCGACGTTTCTGCTCTGTAATGTCGGTTGCGTACTTAATAACCTTCACCACTTTGCCGGTTTCATCAAAGATTGGGTTATACGTCGCCTGAATCCAGATACTCTCGCCTGCTTTGTTAAAGCGCTCAAACTCCGCCGTCTGAAAATCTCCGCGTGCCAGAGAATTCCAGAAGGCCGCGTATTCTGGCGTTTTAGCGTACTTAGCCGACACAAAAATACTGTGGTGCTGGCCTTGTATTTCTTCCAGACGGTAGCCCATCGCATCCAGAAAATTCTGATTTGCTGTGACAATCGTTCCGTCCGGCTTAAATTCGATAGAAGCCTGACTTTTCTCAATCGCAGCCAGCTTCCCTTCCATTTCACGGATTTTATTAGGGTCGATGGCTGCGCCACCGGAAATGATATTGCGGAAAAAGCTCATAGTTACCTTCCTGTACCTTCTTCAGGCAAATACCTTACGGCAGTTAATCTTCATCAATAGAATAAGGAGTTGCAGCCATACCCATGCGTAGCATCAGTAGCTCTTCTACATCGAGCAGAATGACCATCTTCTCGTTTACGTTCACCAGACCTTTAATAAAATCTGAATTATCGTCCTCGGTCAGCTCCGGAGGACGACGGGTATCATCGTCAGCAATGGTATAAACATCAGATACGGCATCAACGACGATCCCCATCACCCGCTCCCCATTACCGCTATCAAACTTTAAGATAATGACAACAGTCGTCGCGGTATAACCGGCCTCTTCAAGGCCAAATCTCAGGCGTAAATCCATGATGGGCACGATGGTGCCGCGAAGATTGATCACACCGCGAATGTAGGATGGTGCGTTAGGAATAAGAGTGGGTTCTTCCCAGCCCCGAATCTCCTGTACTGCCAGAATATCTACACCGTACTCTTCACCTGACATGATGAACGTCAGGTATTGCTGCTCGTCACCGATGTCACCTTCAGGCAAAACTATCTCTTTCTTAAGCTCTTCCATCCCGGACCTCATGCAGCTCGTTCAGAGCGGTTCTGGTTTCGTTTAACAGGAACAATATTTTTACCGATACTGGAAATGTCGATAATTAAAGCAACGGTTCCATCACCCAGAATTGTGGCGCCCGAAATACCGGACACTTTCTGATAATTCTGTTCAAGACTCTTAATAACAACCTGCTGCTGGCCCAGAAGATCATCGACCACGATGCCGATTTTTTCGTTATCGCCTTCAACAACCACCAGCATCATTTCATCGACAACATCTTTGTCATCACGCAGACCAAAGATCTGGTCGAGTCTTACAATCGGAATATATTCATCACGCAACTGCATGACGTACTGGCTGCCAGTGACATGATTCAGTGAAGACCTGTGAATCTGGATGGATTCAACAATCGATACCAGCGGGAAGATATACGTTTCTTCACAGACCTTAACGAGTTGTCCATCGAGAATGGCGAGTGTCAGTGGTAAGCGAATAATGAAGGTAGAACCCACGTTACGCTGAGACTTGACTTCAATACTGCCATTCAGCGCCTGGATATTCCTACGTACCACATCCATACCAACACCACGGCCAGAAATATCGCTCACCGCTTCTGCTGTTGAGAACCCTGGCAGGAAAATAAGGTTGTGTATTTCCTCTGGAGTAAGGCTGTTATTCTCTGGTACCAGACCTTTTTCGATCGCTTTTTTCAGAATCCGGTCTTCGTTCAGGCCAGCGCCGTCATCCGCGACTTCAATAACGATATTTCCGCCCTGGTGGTACGCATTCAGGGTGATGGTACCCTCTTCAGATTTACCGGCAGCGATACGCTTTTCTGTTGTCTCAAGTCCGTGATCCATTGAGTTACGAACGAGGTGTACGAGAGGATCGTTGATTTTTTCCATCACCGTTTTGTCTAGTTCAGTCTGCTCGCCGATGGTTTCGAGAATCACTTTCTTACCGAGCTGACCACCCAGATCCCGCACCAGGCGCGGGAAGCGACTGAAGGCAAAACTGATCGGCATCATGCGTATTTTCATGACGCTTTCCTGCAGTTCGCGCGTATTCTGTTCCAGCTGAGACAAGCCTTCCTGCAGTTTTGCAAGGCGGCTCAGATCAAAGTCCTGTCCAAGCTGACCCAGCATCGACTGGGTAATCACCAACTCACCGACCATATTGATCAGGCTGTCTACTTTATCGATAGACACACGGATCGATGAGCTTTCGGCGGCCTTCTTCGGAGCTTTTGCCGGCTTCGCGGATTTCTGAGCCTCAGCCACAACCGCAGTTTTTTCAGGTGACGCAACTGCGGCTGCCTCAGGTAATTGTCCAGCAGCAGGTGTTCCGGTAGCATCTACAGCACTACTCTCTGCTTCTACTTCGGAAGTACCCACCAACGGCGAGTACGTCAGATCACACTCGTCTTCTACCCATTCAAAAATCGCTTTAATATCATCGAGTGGAACTGAAGTAGTGACTTTAATCTGCCAGTTCATGACACACTCTTCCGGTGCCAGACTGCTCAGTTCAGGGACGCTGTCTATATCGGCAGTGACTTCAAAATTGTCTTCCCCGACCAGTTCGCGTAATTCACGGAACATACGGAAGGGTTCGTTACCCGTCATCAGAAGGTCGGTATGCGGTTGAACGTCAATCAACCAGCCGCCATCTTTTTCATCAGGCTCTGAAGCAGCCTCTTCTGGAGCGCTTTCCTGCTCCATGCCGAGAATAACTTCAAATTCTTTACGGAGTTCTGCCGGTCGCTCTGTCTCTGGATCGTTACCTTCCTGCATATCGGATAACATGCCGCGCAGGCAATCGACCGACTGCAAAAACAGGTCGACATAGCGAGGCTCCATAGAGCGCTTTCCGGAGCGTATTTCATCCAGTAAGGTTTCGAGAACGTGAGTGAACTCGGACACCGGCATAAAACCGAATGTGCCGGCACCACCTTTAATGGAATGAGCGGCACGGAAGATATTGTTAACGGTTTCGTCATCAACATCTGCCGGGTCCATATCCAGCAGCTCACTTTCCATTATGTCGAGGCCTTCGAAACTTTCTTCGAAAAACACCTGATGGAATTGCGACAGATCGACACTCATGTGCTTACCCCAGAACGCGCTTGATCGTACTCAGCAATTGATCCGGATTAAACGGCTTCACAATCCAGCCGGTAGCACCAGCCTGTTTACCCTGCATTTTCATGTCACCTGCGGATTCGGTGGTGAGCATTAACATTGGAGTAAACTTGTAGTTATCGAGTTGACGAAGGTTCTTAACCAACTCAATGCCATTCATATTTGGCATATTTACGTCAGTCAGCACCAGGTCAAAGCTCTCAGTTTTAGCGATTTCTAGCGCCTCCACACCGTCAGTCGCTTCGCGTACGTCAAAGCCCGCACCTTTCAGTGTGAAGCTCACCATCTGACGCATGGATGCCGAATCATCGACCGCTAAAATACTCGTCATAGGAGTACTCCCTCTTAGTAAACGAATAATTAATCTGGCAGGTTTATCGCCTGCTTGAGGCCAAGGTAGCCCGTTATCTCCCGGATATTGTCAGAGACCGCATGCCATTGAATGCTGTTTCCCGTAGTTTCCAGTGTTTTTCGGAGGCTGATCAGAAGCTGGTAACCCGCTGTATCCGAGTACTGCACTTCACTGCCATCAAGAACAACATCCCCTCCCGCCTGAACAGCAGTTTCAAGCTTCTCCAGGAGCGCTTCAGCCTGATCAATGCTCAGACGACTACCGCAGTTAACTGGGCTGGTGTCGGTCATGGTTTCATTCCGGTCATGGACATGACCTTAAGATTAGTAGGCAATCTGTGAGCTGCCACACGATGTGTCGTTTTTTTTGTAGATCAATGAATGAAGGTATGAAAGTCAAGAAATATAGGATTTGGATAATCAGCGACGACGGTTTGCCCACTCGTCCGCTTCACGCTGCTCAGCACGACTGATAGACAGCTTATGTTCTTCTTCGAGCTTATCGATCATACTTTCCATCGCATCGGCTTTATGATGAACCTCTAAATAGGCGTCCCGTGCACGCTGACTGAGTGCCTCAAGTTCCTTGAGTTGGTTGTCCTGCTGCGCCAGAGCAGTTTCTATCTGACCAATAAATTCGAGAGAGTTGTGTATTTGTCCGGCAGCAACACTCTGGTCAGCTGGGCTGGTAATCTGGCGTCGATATTCCTGAGCGTACGTGTCCAGCTGCGTTCGTTTGTCTTTTTCGGCGGTCAGACGCTGCTCAATATCGCCCCAGCGCTGCAGCGCTTCTTTTTCTTCTCTTCGCTTAAGGTTAAGAACAACGGCCAATCGTTTGGAGCGAGGGTGCTGGTAGGTCACTTATCGGTACCCGGAAACAGATCATTGAGGGCCTTCCGGCTGTTCGCAATATCCGCACCTTCGGTCAGCCCTTGCCTGAGCATCGCTTTAATCTGAGGCATACGATCAATTGCAACATCCAACACCTGGTCGGTGCCAGCCTGATACGCCCCAACAGCGACGAGATCCTGGTTCTGACGGTAATGCGCCATAAGGCGTCGGCACAGCTGCGCTTGCTGTAGCCAGCCTTCGTCGACAACCTGAGGCATCACACGGCTGACGGAAGCCTCGACATCAATCGCTGGGTAATGCCCCTCTTCTGCCAACTTTCTGGACAGGACGATATGACCATCAAGAATTGCCCGGCTGGCGTCGGCGATCGGGTCCTGCATATCGTCGCCTTCACTCAATACCGTATAGAACGCCGTAATAGACCCGCCACCTTGCTGGCCGTTCCCCGTGCGTTCAACCAATTTAGGTAATTTATTAAATACCGAAGGTGGGTAGCCTTTCGTGGCTGGAGGTTCACCCACGGCAAGAGCGATCTCTCGCTGCGCTTGTGCATAACGCGTCAGTGAATCCATGAGCATAAGAACGTTCAGTCCCTGATCCCGAAAGAACTCAGCAACCGAGGTCGTATACATGGCGGCTCTCAGGCGCATTAACGGCGAGTCATCGGCTGGTGACGCAATCACAACGGCACGTTTGAGCCCTTCTGGCCCGAGAATTTCGTCAATGAACTCTTTAACCTCACGGCCACGCTCACCGATCAGTCCGACGACAACGACATCAGCGTTGGTAAAGCGAGTCATCATACCGAGAAGCACACTTTTACCGACCCCGGAACCCGCGAACAAACCGATACGCTGACCACGCCCGACCGTCAGCATGGAATTAATGGCGCGGATACCGACATCCAGCGTTTCTCGAATGGGCGCGCGGTGCAGTGGGTTGATATAGCGCCCCTGTAAATTGCCTGATTCAGTATTTAACAAAGGGCCGTCGAGATCCAGTGGCCGACCAGCACCGTCAACCACCCGCCCCAGAAGAGAGAACCCAACCGGCACATCCGCACTGCCTTGCAACGGCCAGACGCGCGCGCCTGGACGCAGACCATCGACCTGCTCAATCGGCATCAGGAAAATACGCTGGCCATCAAAACCGACAACTTCTGCCTCAACATCACCGCCGCCCGGACGTTCTACACGGCAGCGATCGCCTGTGCGAACATCGATACCGATAGCCTCGAGCGTAAGGCCGACCATGCGCACAAGACGACCGGATGTGCGCGGTTGATATACCGCCTCGGGTGCTATATCACGCCAACGGCTGCTCAGAGTCATCGTCTGATTCCTCCGTCGTTGAATCCGGAGTTGTGTCTGTTTGTGTGTTTTGCTCTGTGCTCTGTTCTGAGCCTGAGCCGTTTTCAGTTTCAGGGGGCTCAGCTTCGACAGGCTGCTCAGCTTCGGACTGCTGAGTTTCGGACTGCTGAGTTTCGGGCTGCTGAGTTTCAGACTTCAGAGCTTCTGATGTTGATGCCTCCGGCTGCTGAACGTCGTCCTGAATGGGCTCTTCAGTGTCATCGTAGTCATCCGGTACATCTTCTGAGCTGGTATCCTCTGGCACATCAATCAGCGCAGACTCACCGGAAGCGTCATCCGGATAGCCGTCAGACGCCGTCAGTAACTTACTCGCCAGTGCGACGATTGTTTGCTGAAGACTTTCACTGACTGAATACTCAACCAGAGTATTTTCACTTTCAACACGGCACTCACCCGCATTCAGCGTCTTATCGACGAGCAGTTTATTCGCTACAGAATGCGATGCCAGTAATTCAGAGTCGGCTTCGGAAACGTAAACCTTCGCCAGAGTCTCACCCGATGGCAACGCCGCAATGGCCTTGTCGACAAACTGCGCGATGCTGTCGGCCCCAGAATTCAATTCGTGCTCAAGCACCTGTTCGGCGAGCCGGGTAAGAAGCATCAGCATGACTTCTGGCAATTCGGCGTCACGCTCTTTTAATGCTGCGGTCAGCGTTGCATTAATCTGACGCAGACGCTGCGCCTCGTCAGTGACTTCCTGACTGCCCAGTGCTTTGCCTTCCTGAAAGCCCGCAGTCGAACCTTCTTTTTTACCAGCATCAAAGCCTTTAGCCTGACCATCCGCCTGTCCTTCGGCGAAACCAGCATCGTAGCCGTCTTTATGGCCCTGCTGACGCCCTTCAACCAGGCCCTGCTCTAAACCCGCGTTGTAGGCTTCCCGGCGAATCGCTTCCAGTTCTTCGGCGGTCGGGAAATTAGGTGGGGAGTTGTCGTCGGCGGATTCTGCATCCACCTTCTCTGCGTCCGGATCGGGCTCTCGCTCAACAGTGTGAACCGGTGGTTCAGTCCAGAAAGGGAGTCGCCACGGGCGCGCCTCTTCCGCACTTTCAGCGGGAATTGGCGCGTCGCGTTTCTTCAGGTCGGTCATGGGTTACACCATGGCCTCACCACCACCACCCAGCATAATTTCACCGGCATCCGCCAGACGACGGGCAATGGTAAGAATCTCTTTCTGAGCGCCTTCAACGTCACTGAGTTTAACCGGCCCTTTCGCATCCAGGTCATCACGCAACAGCTCGGCAGCACGCTTGGACATGTTCTTGAAAATCTTTTCCTGAACGCCCGGATCGGCCCCTTTCAATGCCAGCACCAGCAGGTCGGTCGACACTTCGCGTAGCAGCGTCTGAATACCCCGGTCATCAACGTCAACGAGGTTATCGAAGACAAACATAAGGTCTTCGATCTGAGTACCCAGGTCTTCGTCGACTTCTTTGATCTGCTCAAGCAGTTCAGAAGCAATCGTGCTGTCCACGAAGTTAACAATGCTGGCAGCACATTTGATACCACCCATAGTCGTGGTCTGCGTGCCTGCTTTGCCAGAAAACTGGCGTTCGAGAATATCGTTGAGTTCCTGCAATGCGGCTGGCTGAACAGCCTCAAGCGAAGCAACACGCATGATGATGTCGAGGACAACTTTCTCATCAAACAGAGACAACACTTCCGCCGACTGGTCAGCGTCCAGATACGACACAACAATGGCCTGAATCTGAGGGTGCTCGTGGCGGATCAGGTCGGCTACCTGACGCGGTTCCATCCACTTCAATGAATCCAGACCTGTGGTGTTACCGCCAAGGAGAATCCGGTCAATAAGCGCGCCCGCTTTATCCTGACCCAGAGCCTGAGTCAGCATATTACGAATGTAATCATCAGCGCCGAGCCCCATACCGGTCTGACCACTGACAGCATCAAGGAACTCTGATACCACACCTTCAACCTGTGTCTGATTCACACTGGTCAGAGTGGCCATGGCCGAACCCACACGCTGCACTTCTTTCGGGCCCATGTGTTTCAGGATTTCTGCGGCGTCTTTTTCACCAAGAGACATCAACAGAATCGCAGCACGTTCAGTGCGATTCAGGTTGGCTAGTGCATTACCCGCTTCGGGCATCGTATTTTCAGGCATCGTCATTTACCCACTGAATAACTACCTGAGCGACCCGGGCCGGATCTTCTGCGATCAGGCCCTTCAAGGCATCCAGCTGACGCTCATAACTTTCTGACGCACCGGGCAGGAGATATTCATCCATACCCGCCAGTGTCACCTTATCATCATCCAGACCGGCTTCAGCATCTTCAAGCTCATCGAGCAGTAAGTCACTTTCTTCCCGACCTTTATTTGTAATGCTCTTAATAGTAGGACGGATAACACCGAAGATAAGGATCAGAACAAACAATCCCGCCAGCACCTGTTTTACCAGCTCCCAGAACCACGGCTGAGTCCAGATATCAGGTTCACCCAGCGTCAGTGCGTCGTCGCCCATAAATGGAGAGTTAATAACGTTTACACTGTCTCCGCGGGCTGCATTAAAGCCCACGGCATCTTTTACCAGCGTTTCCAGGCGTTGCAGGTCATCCACAGTCCATGGCTGCGTCGTGGTGTTCCCATCCGCATCAAGCACCGCTTTGTCGTTAATTACTACCGCAACGGTCAGGCGACGGATATCACCGACCGAATGCTGGCGATAGCTCAGTGTACGATCGACCTCGTAATTGCGAGTTGCTTCTGAGCGACGCTTACCTGCCGCACCCGCACCGCCGGCACCCGTGCCAATAGCTTCTTCCGGAGCAGCTGCTTCTGGCGGAGGCTGGTTAGAAAGCGCACCAGGAATGCCGCCACCAGCCTCTGACATGTTTTCTTCGTCGATGACCTGCTCACTGCGCAGTGCAATCAAATCAGGATTAAAGAGTTCAGAGCTTTCTTCTCTGATCGTAAAGTCGATGTCTGCCGACACTTCCGCTTTGTAGTTCGCAGAGCCCAGCACCGGCTGAAGAATATTATTCACCGCGTCAGAAATAGACGACTCAACTTTCTCGCGATATTCCAGCTGGCGGGCTGCCAGCATTTCTTCCGTGTCATCTTCAATTTTCGACAGCAGATTGCCGTGCTGATCAACCACTGACACATCAGACCGATCCATTTCACTGACACTGGTTGCGACCAGATTCACAACGGCCTCTACCTGATCTTTACTCAGGTTACTGCCGGGATATAACTCTACAAATACCGATGCACGGGGCTTACGTTGATCACGTACAAACACCGACTGACGGGGAATCGCCAGATGAACACGGGCATTGCGCACCGATTTAACACTGGCAACCGTACGTGCAAGTTCACCTTCCAGACCGCGGCGATAGCGTGCATTTTCAATAAACTGACTGGTACCGAGCGCGCTGTCCTGCTCAAGCACTTCCAGCCCGACGGTTTTATCATCGATCAGGCTGGCCGCAGCGAGTTTCATTCTTGCCTGATGCACATCGCCTGCTTCGACCATTAGCACCTGGGTCGTCGGGTCGATCTGAAAGGGAATACCCTCACGATTCAGGATCTCGACAATGTCCTGAGCGTTGTGATCCTGCATGCGGTGAATCAGAGGCTTGTAGGTGGGTTCGCCTGACCAGATCATGACCGCAATACCAATGGCTACGACCAGTGCGATACCACCAATCGCCATCACCTGACGCGTCATTGGCAGGCTGCTGAATCCAGCGAGCAGAGGATGTCCGGATGTCGGAGCACTATTCTCGCTTAGGCCTTCGGCACCAGTATTCGTGCTACTTGCCTGTGGTTCCTGAGCGTTTGCATTAGCGCCATCAGCGCCGGCGCCTGCTTGTGCGGGTACGTTTTCCATAGCTCAGCTCGTTATACAGGCATGTTCATGATGTCTTTATAGGCCTCGACAAGTTTGTTACGAACCTGTGTCATCGCCTGAAAAGAAACGCTGGATTTCTGCAGAGCAATCATGACCTCTGGCAGATCAATGGAAGGATCGCCCTGTTCAAACCGTGTTGCCAGCTGTGCAGCCGTCTGCTGATTTTCATTCACATTATCGATGGCATTTTTAAACATGGACTGGAAATCAGGGACCGTATTATCACCACTGACTTCGTTAATGCTGGTTGCTTGCTCGGCTTGCTTAGAGATCCGTGCAACGGCGTCCATTTCAGCATTTGGTCGCACTCCCTGGCTGGCCATTTCATTCTGCGAACGCAACTGATCTTTTACCTGTCGCATCTGCATCAGAACTGAACTTACATCAACACGATCAACCATTTTCTACACCCTCTTCTGCAACGCATCGGCAACTTATTTTTGACACTTTTTCTGTATTTTTCCGATGTATTCTTTGACGCTGCAAACCCCTTGCCAGCTTCGCGTTTAAGACGCAGCCAGCACCATAGATTCAACATCAACACCCTCATCTCTTAAGCGCGCCACCTTGTAGCGTAGTGTTCGAGGGCTGATACCCAGCCGTTCAGCGGCTTCTTTTCTACTGGGTTCTTCTTTCAATGCCCGAACGATTAATTCAACCTCACGGGTACGCAAATCAGAACCTAACTCGCCTTCATCCTGCACGACATCAGCCGCATCCACGGAAACCGGTGCTGAAACCTGACGATGCTTTGGCACCGGAGTCAGAATAAAGTCATTAGCGTTCAGTTGATTTCCAGTCTGCATAATCAGTGCACGCTGGACTGTGTTATCCAGCTCACGAACGTTGCCGGGCCAGCTGTGCGTTACCAACTTACGCTCTGCATCGGCATGCAACGATGGTGCTGGACGTTTCATCTTGTCAGCATGATGAGCCAACAGTCGGCGTGCTAACGGCAAAATGTCATCACGGCGTTCCCGCAGTGGCAGCCACTGAAGTGGAAATACGGTGAGGCGGTAGTAAAGATCTTCTCTAAAATTACCCTCGGCCACATAGTCCGCCAGTTCACGGTTTGTTGTGGCAATGATACGCACATCAAGATCAATGGTTTTCTTGCCGCCGAGACGCTCCACCTGACGCTCCTGCAATACACGCAGCAGTTTCGCCTGAAGGCCCATGTCCATTTCAGTAATTTCATCAAGCAGAATGGTGCCACCATCCGCTTGTTCAAACTTGCCCGGCATCGCACTGTAGGCGCCAGTAAACGCGCCCTTTTCATAGCCGAACAGCATGGCTTCCAGCATATTTTCCGGAATCGCAGCACAGTTCAGCGCAATGAACGGGCCACTTTTTCTGGGGGAATTCTGGTGAATATAGCGGGCAAGAACTTCTTTACCTGTTCCGCTCTCACCACTGATAAGAACCGTAGAATCTGTTGCCGCGACACGCATGGCCATCTGAAATAACTGCTGCGATGCAAAAGATTCACACACTGGTTGATCTTTATCTGATACCTGAGCTTCACCCTGCGTATAAGGCTTCAACAGAGCCTCAAGCTCACGCAGCTCGAAGGGCTTCATCAGGTAATCATCAGCGCCTTTCTGCATCGCCTGAACCGCCTGAGAAACATCACCATAGGCAGTCATCAAAAGAACGGGTAGCCATGGATGCTGCTGTTTCACATGGTTAAGTAACTCAAGACCGTCCATGCCTGGCATATTAATATCCGACAGAACAACGTCGAAATTATGGTGGTTCAGCAAAGCCACGGCTTCGATACCGTTCGGAGCTTCCTTAACGTCATACCCTTTCATTTTCAGGGTATCTACAACTGCTTCACGTAGAGTCGGATCATCTTCAACAACGAGTAAGCGCATAATAATTCCTCTTAGATACCTGTTTGAATTAACCGCGTGCGAGCGGTAGGTACATTTCTGCAGACACCCCACCCAGTGGACTGTCGGTTAATCTGAAATCACCGTGATGGGCACGAACAACCGCCTGAACAACCGCAAGGCCAAGCCCTGTACCGTTGCTCTTCGTTGTAAAGAAAGGCTCCATCATGCGATTTTTCTTCTCGTCCGGGAGGCCGGGGCCGTTGTCCATCACGGCGAGACATAATCTGCCCTGATCGTCACGACGGGCGACCAACTTGATCTCGATAGGATGCTCACAGGACTCAAGTGCGTTATTAATCAGGTTCATTACTGCACTGATTAAAGAGTCCCGATTACACATAAGGGAAGCTTCCCCCACTTCATTCTCAAGCGTGCAGACAGCACCGCTCTGGGCGACGGCAACCTCCATCGCCGAGGCAATACCATCCAGCAGGGACGTCACTTTCACATCATCGTTTAATGGCGCCTCGCCACGGGCAAAAATCAACATATCGCGCACCTGGCTTTCCAGGTGATGAAGTCGCTCCTGCAACTTACCGGCAAAGCGAATACGATGTTCTTCAGCAAGATCTTCGGAATTAAGATGGCCCGCGTAGAGTGTCGCCGCGGCCAGCGGTGTCCGGATCTGATGCGCCAGAGACGCAACCATTTTCCCCATGGCGGACAAGCGTTCGTGTTGAGCCAACTGAGACTGTAATGCACGGGTTTCTGTCAGATCAGTAAGCAGGATCAGCTGCCCACGCTCATTGGTCATAGCTGCGGTGCGCAGACTGACACGGCGACCATCAACCAGCGAAATTTCATGACCATCATCACGGCGCGGTTTGAAACAACGCTTAATCACATTACGCCAGCGCTGGCCAAGCAAGGTGCCAGCCCCCGAAGCCGCTAATAAAAGGTCTTCGGCGGCTGGGTTACTCTGAATAATGACGCCATTTTCATCCAGCAGCAGAACACCTGCAGGTAACATCTGCAGCAGGCTTTCCAGACGATCGGCCAGGCGTTCTTTTTCGCCCAACTCCTGCATCCTTTGAGCAGATACTGTCGCCAGCTCACCACTGAGTTGCTCGACCTTATTTTCAAGAAAGGCGTAGGAGTCTGTCAGCTGCTGCGACATTTCATTGAACATGTTAAATGCACGCTTTAGCTCGCTGGGGTCCAGCGGCTGCTGATCGTCAGGAACTGAACTTAATGCCACACTCGCCATAAATACCTCACCAGAACACCACATTTGCGGCGGAAAAATGTCACTAGTAGGTATTGGGCAATTAGCGTGCCAGCAATCGAAAATAGTTTTGAGGGTGGATGATTTAAGAAAGAAAGGTTACGAAAGTCAGGTGGGATTGCAGACAGCGGCCCGCAGACGCAGGCCGCTTTCTGGCCTGCTCAGGCCATGTCTTTTTCTTTACGGTTAATATTGTACTTACGCATTTTCTCCACCAGCGTAGTGCGGCGGATACTCAGTTTCTCGGCAGCGCGAGCAACAACACCATTGGCATCATCGAGCGCCTGCTGAATCAGTGAGCACTCGAGATCGGAAAGATATTCCCGCAGATCCAGGCCGTTCACCGGCAGCAACGCTGGACTATCAACACCCGCCAGGCCTTCGTTCTGGGTAACATCTGCCACAACCGGTGGCGTGTACTGCTCATCGTCTTCATCGACATGACGGAATTTCTTCGGTAGTTCATTTACACCGATCACACCGTAAGGATGCAGAATGGCCAGACGCTCCACGAGATTCGCAAGTTCACGAACATTGCCATGCCACTCGTGACGACAGAGCGACATAATGGCAGCCGAGTTAAAGCGGATCGAGCCGCGCTTCTCATTCTCAAGACGCGAAATAAGTTCATTAAGAAGCAGGGGTAAATCTTCAACGCGCTCGCGTAGCGATGGCATATCGATAGGGAACACGTTCAGACGGTAATACAGGTCTTCCCTGAACGAGCCGTCCTCAATCATCTTCTCAAGATTCTTGTGAGTCGCTGCAATCACCCGAACATTCGCCTTAAGCGTTTTATTACTGCCAACACGCTCAAACGTGTGCTCCTGCAACACACGAAGAATTTTCACCTGCATGTTGAGGGGCATGTCGCCGATCTCATCAAGGAAGAGCGTACCACCTTCGGCCAGCTCAAAACGTCCCGGACGACTATTGATTGCACCAGTAAACGCACCTTTCTCGTGACCGAATAACTCACTCTCAAGTAACTCAGCTGGGATAGCACCACAGTTCACAGGCACAAAGGGCTTATTACGGCGATGGGAGTGGTAATGCAGATTACGGGCAACCACTTCTTTACCCGTGCCGCTTTCACCCTGGATCATAACGCTGACGTCTTTGTCAGCCACCTGCATGATCAACTCGCGTACGTGCTGAATCTGACGGCTGGTACCCACAAGGCTTCGGAAAAGTTGAACTTCACGTCGCTCACCGCGGCTACGATTGTGCGTATATTGCTCGCGGAACACCTGACAGCGATGAAGGCTATCCAGCATCTTGTTGTAACTTGGGGGCATTGCCAGGCTGGCTAGTACACAGCGACGAACATTTTCTGATAATTCATCGACCTGAACCTGACTGCCAACAAAAAGGAACGGGAGACCTTTGTCCCAAGCGAGCATAGCCTCGACCGTCTTCTCCAATGGCTGACCATCGCAGTCGCCCAGCATTACTGCACTGATCTCAGTGCTCTCTTCAATGCTGGCATCCGCAACTTTGCGCCAGTCTGACGAGCCCGCCACGATAACTTCTTCGCCCAGGAAATCGAGAATCACCTTTAGATCATGGCGACGTTGTTCGTCGTCATCGACAAGTAAAATTTTGATTTCTCTCCACATGGCAAATGCCCTTTACCTCAATAAAACACGGAACAGCGTAATCGACGCCAACTGATTGACTTCCCTCTTTTCAGTTAAGTATCAAATTGCGACGAAGTCAAACTTCTGACGTTAAAACTTATCCAGTTAGCTCAAATCTACACTTAATTTGTTGAAATACTTCAGAATTTGGCGCCTCAGGACAATAAAAAGCCCTCTAAAGAGAGGGCAAGGGAGTTCACACAAGTGAAAAAAAATCGTGAGAATTCAGGCAGATACTGAACTCGACAGGCGCCCCGGTGCCGATTCGTCGGTTTCAGGGCGAGTACCATGTACGGACTCAAGATATTCCTGACGAATACCGTCCCAGCCCGTCTTCACCTCCAGCATCAGCCCCATAACTTCATCAATCATGTCTGTACTATTCTGGCCGCTCGCCTCCAGAATCCGACGGACCATATAATCATAAAGGCGGTCCAGATTTCCGGCCAGTTCACCGCCCTGAGTGTGATCCAGGCTCGACTTCAGCGTCTGGATGATTTCATTCACCCTGCCGAGCAAACTAGCCTTCTCCTGCATATCCTTACGCTGGATAGCTCCTTTCGCCTGCGCCATACGCGTCAGAGCCGCTTCCATCAGAAGCTGAATCAGACGGTGTGGGTCCGCATCGAGGACCTCGGACGTAACGTTTACCTTTTGGTATTGCGACGCGCCGGATTGATACATACACAACTCTCCTGCCGAAATAGCCCACCGAAAAACCTGATGAGCATGATCAAGTGATACTCTCTTTGACGGCCTGCGCGCAGAATTCTTTAGTAACTTTTTGTAGTTTCGGTGAGTTTTCAGACGGCACAAGCGGCAAGCTCTTGCCCGGCAACCAGCGGCAAACGGCCGCCCTCCTCGCCCAGCCAGATTGAAAACCTCAATAAAATCAACGATATAAAAAATGGCACAGAATTTGATCGTAGGGCTGTAAATGCTCAGAGGTTATTCCCATGGCCAGCGTACAAACGACAGCACAATTAAATACAGCACGGCAGACAGACCACCGAAGTCTGCTCGCTGCCGCCAGCCGTTGTTACAATGAGGCCAGCCGGGGAAACAACCCAGTATTATTGTCTCAGGCTGCCGACCTTGCTTATCAGGCATGGCAGGCTGACAACAATTACATTCCCGGTATTAACCTGCTCGCCCGTATCGCTATGCGCCGTGGTGCCAATGACGAAGCCCATCACTGGCTGGCCACCGGTTTAAGCCTTAAGCCAGAAAGTACCGGCCTGTTGTACAGCGCAGGACACCTGGCTCTGATCGAAGGAAAGCAGACACTCGCGGCCGATTACTTTGCGGATGCAACGCGTATTTCGAGAACGAGCACGAAAGCTCCTATCTATCTCGCTCATATCCGTCTACTACAAGGCGAATATCTCGAAGCCTTTCAGTTATACCGCGAGCTGATAAAAACCCGCTCTGATGATGTTCAGATCCGCAGCAAATTATTCGAAGCTGCCAGCTACATCGTTGCAGACTTCTATTCTCAGGAATTGGAAAGCGAGCTGTTGCGCTGGTTCGAGTTTAAAGACGTCGACTATAACCAGCTGAGAAGCCTCACCACTTCACTGCTCAAACACAAACTTCACCTGAGTGAAGCCGGCTGCCCGATCGAGCCGGAAGCCATTGCATCAGATCCCCTTCTGTTGAAAGCCATGATGCGCTTTCATTTCAGTGATCCGTTAATAGAGCGCCTGTTAATTACCCTACGTCAGAGCATTCTGCTGAATAGCAGTCGCGACCTGGCAATAGACTCAGAATTTATGCCGCTGGTCATTGCACTGGCGGGTCAGGTCGAGCTGAACGAAGCTGTGTGGTTTATCAGCCAGCAAGAGCAGACGCTCGTCAATCAGCTCAACCAGCTGGCAGCAAAAATCCTGCGGATAACTGAATTAAAAGCCGAAGATATCAGCGCTATCATGCTACTGACCATGATGTACCAGCCATTGCGCAAAGCACCTTTTTACACGGCTCTTAACGAGAAAGCGTTGCAATGGTCTGGCCATCTGAATGAGCTGATGAGTCTGTGCCTCGATCAACCTCTGCGCGTTGCCGCGGCAGCTAAGGCAATTCCTTCTCTTGGGCTCAGTAGCAACGCCACATCACGTAAAGTAAAAACTCAATACGAGGAACATCCATATCCTCGCTGGACAAGTTTGGGATATAACCAGAAGACCGACTACTACGCATCGCTTCAGGCACTGTTTCCGAGTCGTCTGGACGATCTACAACCAGAATCCGGGCCGATCAATGTGCTCGTTGCAGGCTGCGGCACCGGCCGCCATGCTTTGCGACTGGTTAAGTACTTTCACCGTATGCAGGTGACTGCGATGGATCTCAGTGCTTCTGCTCTGGGCTACGCACAAGTCCAGGCGGAGCATCATCACCTGCCAGTAGACTTCATCTTGGGTGATATTCTTGTCTCAGAGCGCCTGGGACAACAGTTTGATGTAATTGAGAGTTCAGGTGTCCTGCATCATATGGAAACGCCTGAGGCGGGCCTGAAGGCGCTGATTGATGTACTAAAACCCGGTGGCATCATGAAGCTCGCCCTCTACAGTCGTCAGGCAAGAACGCTCATCTCGGAGCTTCGTTCTGAATTGAATTGCAAACTTCCCGAAAGCGAACAGGATATACGCACAGTGCGCGAAGCTTTGCTTCATCAAGGAGAAGGACGCTGGCGCGCCATTCTGCAATCACCCGATTTTTACAGCATGAGCAGTGTGCGCGACTTGTTATTCCATACTCAGGAACACACATTTGATCTGCAGGAAATACGTCGCATGATTGAAAGTGCCGACCTCGAATGGGTTGGCATTGTGCCGCCACCGGGCGCTCAGCAGCTCGCAGAAAAAATACTGCGTTTGCCACCGGCTAACCTGACGTTAAATGATTGGCATACATTGGAACAGATTGAACCTGCGCTGTTCGCCGGCATGTACCAGTTTTATGTGAGGAAGCCTGCCTGTGGGAGCTATTCAGTCAGCTTGCCTGACTAATAGCGACAGTGATACATGCAGATGAATTATCGCGAATAGCCTCCGGCTGATTCGCTCCCACAATGTGGTCGGGGATAAGATCCCCTCTTACATCTGACTCTGATGTATCACTCATCCCTGTGGGAGCTATTCAGTCAGCTTGCCTGACTAATAGCGACAGTGATACATGCAGATGGATCATCGCGAATAGCCTCCGGCTGATTCGCTCCCACAATGAGGGTCGGGGATAACATCCCCTCCTACATCTGACTCTGATGTATCACTCATCCCTGTGGGAGCTATTCAGTCAGCTTGCCTGACTAATAGCGACAGTGATACATGCAGATGGATCATCGCGAATAGCCTCCGGCTGATTCGCTCCCACAATGAGGGTCGGGGATAACATCCCCTCCTACATCTGACTCTGATGTATCACTCATCCCTGTGGGAGCTATTCAGTCAGCTTGCCTGACTAATAGCGACAGTGATACATGCAGATGAATTATCGCGAATAGCCTCCGGCTGATTCGCTCCCACAATGTGGTCGGGGATAAGATCCCCTCTTACATCTGACTCTGATGTATCACTCATCCCTGTGGGAGCTATTCAGTCAGCTTGCCTGACTAATAGCGACAGTGATACATGCAGATGAATTATCGCGAATAGCCTCCGGCTGATTCGCTCCCACAATGTATGGTTGGGGATAAGATCCCCTCTTACAGACATAATTTACAACTGCCAATTAATCGGCTGCTCACCGCGCTGAACCAGATACTCATTAATTGTTGAAAACTGACGGTTACCGAAAAAGCCCCGATGCGCCGATAAAGGCGACGGGTGTGGTGACTGTAATACCTTGTGCTTATTGCGATCAATAAACGCACCCTTTTTCTGCGCGTAGCTTCCCCACAAAACAAACACCAGCCCTTCGCGCTGCTCGTTTAATGCTGCAATCGCCGCATCGGTAAACTCTTCCCAGCCTTTTTTCTGATGTGAGCCGGCGTTCGCCTGCTCGACCGTTAAGGTCGCATTTAATAATAAAACGCCCTGATCTGCCCAAGGAGTTAAATCACCTGAGCCACTCATGCTCAAACCGAGATCCTGATGAATTTCTTTGAAGATATTCACCAGAGAAGGCGGAACTTTAACTCCCTGCGGCACAGAGAAACTTAGGCCCATGGCCTGATCTGGGCCGTGGTATGGGTCCTGCCCGATGATCACGACACGAGTTTTATCGAATGGCGTGTGATTAAAGGCATTAAAAATAAGATGCCCCGGTGGGAAGATGATTTTTCCTGCGGCTTTTTCGGCTTTGAGAAATTCGCGTAGGTTGTGCATATAAGGCTGATCGAACTGATCGCCAATCACCGCCTGCCAGGAGGGATGTAATTCGCCGGGTTTGTTCATGGTTTGATGCTCTTAAATCAGCCTGAAAATTATCGCGAATAGCCTCCGGCTGATTCGCTCCCACAATGTATGGTTGGGGATAAGATCCCCTCCTAAATTAGACTCTGAATTATCGCTCATACCTTTGGGAGCTATTCAGCCAGCTTGCCTGGCTAATAGCGACAGTGATACATGCAGATGGATCATCGCGAATAGCCTCCGGCTGATTTGCTCCCACAATATGGATCGGGGATAAGATCCCCTCCTAAATTAGACTCTGAATTATCGCTCATACCTTTGGGAGCTATTCAGCCAGCTTGCCTGGCTAATAGCGACAGCGATACCTGCAGATGGATCATCGCGAATAGCCTCCGGCTGATTTGCTCCCACAATGTAAGGTCGGGGATAAGATCCCCTCCTAAATTAGACTCTGAGTTATCGCTCATACCTGTGGGAGCTATTCAGTCAGCTTGCCTGGCTAATAGCGACAGCGATACCTGCAGATGGATCATCGCGAATAGCCTCCGGCTGATTTGCTCCCACAATATGGATCGGGGATAAAATCCCCTCCTAAATTAGACTCTGAGTTATCGCTCATACCTGTGGGAGCTATTCAGCCAGCTTGCCTGGCTAATAGCGACAGTGATACATGCAGATGGATCATCGCGAATAGCCTCCGGCTGATTTGCTCCCACAATGTATGGTCGGGGATAAGATCCCCTCCTAAATTAGACTCTGAGTTATCGCTCATACCTGTGGGAGCTATTCAGTCAGCTTGCCTGACTAATAGCGACAGTGATACATGCAGATGGATCATCGCGAATAGCCTCCGGCTGATTTGCTCCCACAATGTATGGTCGGGGATAAGATCCCCTCCTAAATTAGACTCTGAGTTATCGCTCATACCTGTGGGAGCTATTCAG
>CAJWBH010000020.1 GCA_913019975.1 Thalassolituus maritimus
ATGTTGTGCAATCTCATCATGGCACAAGGGGGACGGGTCCATCTCATTTCCTACACGGAAGCAGGCTGGTTCCTTTCAGAGGTAGTTCTCTGTGGAGAGGTTGTCGGGAAGAAGCTTCCCTCCTACATGGCTGAGGCTTTTGCCGTCACGTAATGCTTGCTGCGTAGACTCCATATCGACTATTGGTAAGGCCAAAATTTTCCAGACACAAAAAAAACCGGCTCCTCTCACGAGTGCCGGTTTTTATTTGCTTAGCCCTCTGCCTCAACCTGAAGGTCAAGGCAGTGGGCTAATCGCCTCAAAAACTGTTAATTAAACAGCTTTCAGAGGGATCGCTGGGCGAGCCAGGTCTTTCGATGGTGGAGCGAAAGAAGTCAGGTTGATACCTTCAACCGCTGCTTTGTACTCTTCCAGAGTCGGGAAGCGACCCAGGATAGTGCCCAGAACAACCATTGGGGTAGAGCCCAGCAGGGATTCACCTTTCTTCTCAGCGCTGTCTTCTACAACACGGCCCTGGAACAGACGGGTAGAAGTTGCCAGTACGGTGTCACCTGGTTCTGCTTTTTCCTGGTTACCCATACACAGGTTACATCCAGGGCGCTCCAGGTACAGCTGGTTTTCGTACTTGGTACGAGCCGCTTCTTTTGGATGCGCATCATCGAAGATGAAGCCAGCGTACTTAGCCAGAATGTCCCAATCGCCTTCAGCTTTCAGCTCGTCAACGATGTTGTACGTTGGTGGCGCAACAACCAGTGGCGCTTTGAACGTGATAGGACCGTTCTTCTCCAGGTTACGCAGCATCGCAGCGATGATCTGCATGTCACCTTTGTGAACCATACAAGAACCAACGAAGCCCAGGTCAACCTGACGGCCATCGTAGTAAGAAGCCGGACGGATTACGTCGTGGGTGTAACGCTTAGATACGTCTTCGTTGTTTACGTCTGGGTCAGCAATCATTGGCTCGTCGATCGCGTCGAGGTCAACAACTACTTCTGCGTAGTACTTAGCGTTGTCGTCTGGAGCCAGAGCAGGTGCTTCGCCAGATTTAACTTCTTCGATACGCTTGTCAGCGAGGCCGATCAGCTTCTGCAGCATGCCAGCTTCGTTTTCCATACCTTTGTTGATCATGATCTGGATACGTGACTTAGCCAGTTCCAGAGATTGGATCAGAGTTTCATCGGTAGAAATACAGATAGAAGCTTTTGCCTTCATTTCTGCAGTCCAGTCGGTGAAAGTGAAGGCCTGGTCAGCCAGCAGAGTACCGATCTGTACTTCGATTACACGGCCCTGGAAGACGTTTTCGCCGCTGAACTGCTTCAGCATCTGCGCCTGAGTCGCGTGTACGATGTCACGGAAGTCCATGTGCGGCTTCATGTTGCCTTTGAAGGTAACTTTCACAGACTCTGGGATTGGCATTGCTGCTTCACCAGTGGCCAGTGCTACCGCAACAGTACCGGAGTCAGCACCGAACGCTACACCTTTAGACATACGGGTGTGAGAGTCACCACCGATGATGATCGCACGATCGTCAACAGTAATGTCGTTCAGTACCTTGTGGATTACGTCGGTCATTGCAGGGTATACACCCTTAGGATCACGTGCAGTGATCACGCCGAACGCGTTCATGAACGCCATCAGCTTAGGCGTGTTGGCCTTAGCTTTGTTGTCCCATACAGAGGCAGTGTGACAGCCAGACTGGAACGCACCATCAACGCTTGGAGAGATGGTAGAAGCAGCCATTGCTTCCAGTTCCTGAGTCGTCATAGGACCAGTAGTGTCCTGAGAACCTACGATGTTCACTTTAACGCGAACGTCAGAACCAGCGTGCAGTGGAGTCTCAGAGTTAACACCAACCGCGTTACGGTTGAAGATCTTCTCAACAGCAGTCAGGCCCTGGCCTTCGTGAGAGATTTCTTTAGAGGCCGCGTAAACAGCTGGTGCTTCAACGCCCAGAGTTTCTGCAGCGAAAGTCTGCAGCTGCTTACCGAAGGTTACTGCGTAAGAACCGCCAGCTTTCATGAACTCGACTTTCTGTGGAGTGAAAGCGTCAGACACGTCAGACAGCTCGTTGCCTTCGCTGTCGAGCAGTTTCTTGGTCTTGGTGTTGATGGTCAGAACGGTACCGGTCTTAACAGAGTACACTTCTTCCAGTACTGCATCGCCGTTCTCGTCGCGAACAACGTTGCCGTTTTCGTCTTTCTTCTGTACCCAGTTTTTCAGGTCCAGACCAATACCACCGGTTACGCCGACAGTAGTCAGGAAGATAGGTGCGATACCGTTGGTACCAGCAACAACTGGAGCGATGTTGATGAATGGAACGTACGGGCTTGAAGGCTTACCAGCCCACAGTGCCACGTTGTTCACACCAGACATACGTGAAGAACCCACACCCATGGTGCCTTTTTCGGCGATCAGCATAACTTGCTTATCTGGGTTGGCTTCTTTCATCTTGGTGATTTCTTCCTGAGCTTCAGGAGAGATCATGCACTTACCGTGCAGTTCGCGGTCAGCACGTGAGTGAGACTGGTTGCCCGGAGACAGCAGGTCGGTAGAGATATCGCCCACTGCAGCAACGTAGGTGATCACTTTGATTTCTTCGTCGATGTCTGGCAGTTCGGTAAAGAATTCTGCTTTGCTGTAGCTTTCCAGCAGTTCTTTAGCGATGGCGTTGCCTTCTTTGTAGGCAGCAGCCAGGCGCTCGGTGTCTGCTTCGTACAGGAATACCTGAGTTTTCAGAACAGCTGCAGCCGCGTTTGCGATGTCAGCGTCGTCGCCCAGAGCCAGGTCCAGCAGAACCTTGATAGACGGGCCGCCTTTCATGTGAGACAGCAGTTCGAAAGCGAACTCCTGGTTGATCTCTTCTACAGACGCCTGACCCAGAATGATTTCTTTCAGGAATTCAGCTTTAACGCCTGCCGCAGGAGTCGTACCCGGAAGTGTGTTGTAGATGAAGAAGTTCAATGAGTCTTTACGGTGCTCATTATTCACATCTTTGATCTGTTCGATGATTTCAGACAGCAGCTCCGCGCCATCGATCGGCTTAGGGTTCAACCCAAGCTCGTTCTTACGAACCTCAATTTCTTTCAGGTATTCTGAATACAGACTCATTTGCGACCCTCTCTCAAAGCCTTGTTAACAACTTCATTGCACTTTAGTTAACTTGCGTCCTACGATGGCAGCAAGCCCACGCCCATGCAGTTATGTCTGGTGAGCAGTGCTACATAGCTACAAAAGTCACTATGTATTTGCGTCACCCTCTTTTTAGTAGTGCGGGAGTATACCGGAAATTTAGGCTCAGACGTATTTGTACCCCTGATGTGCATTATTCATGGTGTTTATGATGGAGGTCTCTAATATTTTTTCAATTTATCAGATCGTCGACAGTTTCCTGTGGCGTCCGGCCTGGTGGATTCTGAATTCTGTCGTCCTGCACTTTGGCACAATTGGCCTGCTCCGGACCGGTAAGCAACGCGTATAGTCAATCAGAACAATAAGCCCGGTCTCATCCGGCGATCAGCAGCCAGGAAAAAAGTAATGACTATTCAGACGCATAAACGCACCTGCAGCCTGTGTGAGGCGACCTGTGGCATTGAAGTCAGGCATGAAGATGGCCAGATTCTTTCGATTAAAGGCGATAAGGATGACCCGTTCAGTAAGGGTTACATCTGCCCCAAAGCCACGGCGCTGCAAGACCTTCATGAAGACCCTGACCGTCTGCGCCTGCCTATGATCCGCAGGGGCGATGAGTGGCATGAAGTTAGCTGGAATGAGGCTCTGGATCATACCGCCAGCGAGCTTATGCGTATCCGCGATCAGCACGGTCGCGATGCGGTGGCATCGTATCTTGGCAACCCCAATGTTCACAATTACGGCAATCTGCTATTTGGCCCGATGCTGCTTAAGGCGATTGGCTCAAAGAACAAGTTCTCGGCAACGTCTGTGGATCAGCTGCCGCATCACATGGCGAGCCTGCAGATGCTGGGGCATCAATTGCTGCAGCCTGTTGCTGATATTGACCGTACGGATTTTCTGATCATCATCGGCGGCAACCCTCTGGCATCCAATGGCAGCATGATGACTGTGCCGGATTTCCGTGGTCGGATTAAAGGGATTCAGGCGCGCGGAGGTCGTGTTCTGGTGATTGATCCGCGGGCAACTGAAACTGCCAGAGTTGCTAATGAGCACTGGTTTATCCGTCCTGGTCAGGACATTCAGCTGCTGCTGGCTGTGCTCCACGTCTGGGTGCATGAACTGTCTGCTCAGTTACCGGCATTGCCGGACTACGTTGCTCCCGCCAATCTTAGCGTCATCTGTGCGGGTATGACGCCTGAACACGCCGCCGACCGAACGGGTATCAGTGCTGAAGCTATCCGCCAACTGGCTGGTGACTGGCTGGGCGCGAAGTCGGCCAGCTGTTATGGCCGAATGGGGGTATCAGTTCAGCAGTACGGCGGGCTGTGTCAGTGGTTGATCATGGTGTTGAACATCGTAAGTGGTAATTTCGACCGGGAAGGCGGCTTGATGCTGTCTCATCCTGCGGTGGATCTGCCAGCCATTCTGGCTGCACGCGGCAGCCGCGGAAATTTCAATCGCTACCAGAGCCGCGTTCGTGGTCTGCCTGAATTTGGGGGAGAGCTACCGGTATCTGTGCTTGCCGAAGAGATTCTGACGTCCGGCGAAGGGCAGGTGAAGGCGTTAGTCACGATGGCGGGGAATCCGGTTGTCTCGACGCCCAACAGTACTCAGTTGGTGACGGCGCTGGATTCGTTGGAGTTTATGGTGTCGATTGATTATTACCTCAATGAGACGACCCGCCATGCACACGTGATTTTGCCGCCTTGCGGACCGCTGGAGCGTGACCATTACGATCTGATCTTTAACAGTTTCGCCGTCCGTAACGTCGCGAAATACGCGCCAGCTTTATTCCCACCGGACAAAGGTGCGAAGGAAGACTGGCAGATTATTCACGGTCTGTTGAAGCGAATGGGCCGTGGTAGCCTGAAAACCCGTCTCCAGGGCCGTCTCGTACTGGGCATCATGGGCTGGATGAAGCCGTCCGGTATTCTGAATGCGATGCTCAAACGCGGCCCCTATAAACTGACATTGAAACAGCTGAAAGCCGCATCGTCAGGTATGGATCTTGGGCCGTTGCGACCATGCATGCCGGAACGATTGTTTACCCGGGATAGAAAGCTACATCTTGCGCCTGATCTGTATCTGGAGGAACTCGAGAGGGTGCGTCCACAGTTGTTGGCCAAGAACGTCGAGGATCTTGTGCTGATTGGACGCCGTCATGTGCGCAGCAATAATAGCTGGCTACATAACAGCCGCCGCCTGATTAAAGGGCCGAGACGTGATCGCCTGATGATTCATCCTGAGGATGCGGAGCGTTTCGGTATTGCCGAAGGCGGGACTGTGGAAATCAGTTCACGGGTCGGAAAGCTGGTGACCGAAGCTGAGATTACTGAGGAAGTGATGCCCGGCGTGGTGAGCTTGCCGCATGGTTGGGGCCACAACGTCGACGGTGTGCGTCTGGAGACCGCACGAGAGGCTGGCGGGGTGAATACCAACGTGCTCACCGATGATGCGCGCCTCGATGGACTGACCGGAAATGCAGCGCTGAACGGAGTGCCGGTATCGGTGGCTGCCGTTAGTCGATGACGCTGAACTCTTGCTAGTCGTTGTCATTGTGGCAGTCAGTTGCCACAATGGATCGATCATACAAAACAGGAAGAAAGCACTGTGCACATCGTCGCGGACGAAAACATCCCGTTAATTGAGCAATTTTTTGGCGATTTTGGCGACATCACTCGTGTCGCTGGCAGGACCATGACGCAAGAAGATGTAGCGAATGCCGACATCCTACTTGTCCGCTCTGTAACTCAGGTTAACCGGGAGCTGCTTGACGGTTCTTCCGTAAAATTTGTTGGCACGGCGACCATTGGTACTGATCACATTGATCTTGAGTACCTGAAAGACGCCGGGATTGGGTTTGCAAGTGCACCAGGATGTAACGCTCAGGCCGTAGTTGACTATGTTCTCAGTGCTTTGAGCGTTGTGGTGGATAGTCGCGGAATTGATTTTCGTGACCTGAGTGTCGGCATTGTCGGTGTAGGTAATGTCGGCTTGCTTCTGCGCCAGCGTCTGGAGCAAATGGGGCTGACGGTTCTTGCCTGTGATCCTTTCAAAGAAGAAGAGGACGTCGGTGAGCTGACGACGCTCGATAAAGTCCTTGGTTGTGATGTTGTCAGTCTGCATACACCGATGGAGAAGGGCGGTGACCATCCGACCTGGCACCTTATTGGTGATGCTCAGTTGCAGCAGATGATGACAGATGCCTGTCTGATTAACGCTTGTCGCGGGGCCGTTGTCGATAACGATGCCTTGCTGAAGCATCTTCACGATAACCCGGATTTCGTTGCTGTGCTGGATGTCTGGGAAGGCGAGCCAGAGCTGAACCGCGAATTGCTGGATTTCTGTGCGTTGGCGACACCGCATATCGCTGGATATTCTCTCGACGGCAAGATGCGTGGTACGGAATTGGTGTATCAGGGTGCCTGCGAATTCTTTGGGCTACCTGAACGTCTGAAATTGGGGCAGTTTTTACCGGAGCCTGGTATTCGACGCGTCGACTTTTCTGCCGAAGTACCCGTGCATCAGGCGCTGCGTACTGCCATCCGGGCATCGTATGAAATTCGGGTTGATGACGGCGTCATGCGCTCAGTCATACGACACAGCCAGAATCTGCGTGAGTCGTTTGATCGCATGAGAAAGGATTACCCGCTGCGCCGCGATACCATCAATCTTAAGGTTGGGGTTCCTGCACGCGCTCACGATCTGCAGGATGCGCTTGAAGCCGCGGGCTTCGATGTCCGTTCACGCTAAGGCTGAGTAAACCGGCCTGTGCTGGGGTTATGCTTCGAGAAACTCTTCCCGAAGCAGTCTCCGTATTAATTCAGAATCACTTTCCTGAACGGCACTGTGGAGGCGACGGAACAATGGTTCGTCGCTTTCGTCTGGCTGACGCAGCAGTCGGGTGAATGCTTTGCTGCTCAGTACGAAGTCATCGACAGATTCCTGCCGGTCTACAATCCCGAAGCGAACATACTCTTCATCGCGAAGCCACTGAATGGCGCCCAGTGCTGCTAAGTGGCGAGGGGAGTGTAGGCCGAACTCGTCCATGTCATCTGGCCCGCAGATATCTTCGACGAAGAGGGTTCTTGGGGCAGGAAATTGCTGCAACCCTGTGAGCAGGGTGACAGCAACATCCCGGAAGAAATCATCGATATGAACGTCGAGCATTGGCGTACTGGCCTTTGGTCGTATCAGAGCTGCCGATAGCTCTCGAAGAATTGCTTCATACGCTGCATCGCCGCGGTCAGGTCTTCTGGCCTTGGCAGGAATACCACGCGGAAGTGATCCGGATCTGGCCAGTTGAAGGCCGTACCATGCACGAGCAGAATTTTCTGCTGCTCAAGTAAATCCAGAACCATGCGTTCATCGTTGCGTATGTTGAACTTCTTGGTGTCGACCTTCGGGAAGCAGTACAGGGCGCCTTTGGGTTTAACACAACTCACGCCGGGAATGTCATTCAGCATTTCGTAGGCAATATCGCGCTGCTGAACAATACGGCCGTCGCCATTGACCAGATCAAAAATACTCTGATAGCCACCCAGTGCGGTCTGAATAGCATGCATGGAAGGCACGTTGGCGCAGAGTCTCATCGTCGCCAGCATCTCAAGGCCCTGAATATAATCCCGCGCCTTGTGCTTGGCCCCGCTGATGATCATCCAGCCAGAGCGGAAGCCTGCCAGACGGTAGTTCTTAGACAAACCATTGAAAGTAATAATCAGCAGATCATCAGCAAGTGATGCGGTTGAGGTGTGGGTGACACCGTCAAACAGAATCTTGTCGTAGATCTCATCCGAGAAAACAATCAGGTTGTTTTCGCGGGCGATCTGCAGCATGCCTTCCAGAATTTCATCCGGGTAGACAGCCCCCGTCGGGTTATTCGGGTTAATAATCACCATTGCGCGGGTGCGGTCGGTTACCTTATTGCGAATATCGTCGAGGTCTGGGTACCAGTCGGATTGTTCATCGCAGAGGTAATGAACGGCTTTGCCGCCTGCCAGGCTGACCGCGCCCGTCCAGAGTGGGTAGTCGGGTGCAGGCACCAGAACCTCGTCGCCATTGTTCAGCAGGCCCTGCATGCACATGACGATCAGTTCACTGACGCCATTGCCGATGATGATGTCTTCAAGCCCGACATTAGGAATCTTTTTCTGCTGGGTGTACTGCATGATGGCTTTTCGCGCCGAGAAAAGCCCTTTGGAGTCGCAATAACCTTCAGAATCTGGCAAGTTGTAGATGACGTCCTGGATAATTTCCTCAGGCGCATCCAGCCCGAACGGTTTCGGGTTGCCGATGTTCAGCTTCAGAATTCGATGGCCTTCTTCTTCCATACGCTTGGCGGCATCCAGCACTGGTCCGCGTATGTCGTAGAACACGTTTGCCAGTTTGTTGGATTTGAGGATTTCCATGGAACTTTGCCGCCTGTATCGGAACTGAATTTAAGTGATTAATCATACTCTTACGATGCTCTATCGGAAAGTGGTTCAAAGAATGAAAAAAATTAGCAAGAGTGAAGACGAGTGGCGTCAGCAGTTAAGTGCCGAGTCATACCGGGTTACCCGGGAAGCAGGAACAGAAAGGCCGTTTACTGGCCAGTATTACAATTTTTCGGAAGAGGGTACCTACAAGTGCGTGTGTTGTGGTGAGCCGCTCTTTCTGTCGCAGGATAAGTTTGATTCAGGCTGTGGCTGGCCAAGTTTCAGCCTGCCAGCAGATGAAGAGAACATAGAAGAGCGCAGCGACACGAGCCACTTCATGGTAAGAACTGAGGTTGTCTGCAAACATTGTGATGCGCACCTCGGCCACGTATTTACCGATGGCCCGGCACCGACGGGTCTGCGTTATTGCATTAATTCTGCCGCGCTGACGTTTGAGGCGAAAGACGACAACGGCTGATGATCACTTAATGGTCTTCTTCTAGTGTAATGGTCTTTTACTAGTCACCAGGGGCCAAATGCACACAGGTTTGGGCCCATTCGGCACTTGCGGCTGTAAGGGCTGATGTTTACTTTAAGCGCTTTAAAATTAACGGATGGAGTTCCTAATGTCGGTTCTTGATTACACCATGCCCCTGTTGAACGGGAAAGATCAGGATCTTAGCGAATACGCGGGTAAGGTTGTTCTTATCGTTAATACCGCGAGTAAGTGCGGTTTTACGCCACAATATGATGGTCTTGAGACTTTATACCAGGACCTGAAAGACAAAGGATTGGTAATTCTCGGCTTTCCATGCAATCAGTTTGGTAAGCAGGAACCCGGCAGCGCGGATGATATTGGTGCGTTCTGTCAGAAAAACTACGGTGTGAGCTTTCCGATGTTCAGCAAAATCGACGTGAATGGCAGCGACGCAGCGCCTATTTACGACGAGTTAAAAGCGGCAGCGCCCGGCGTTATGGGAACAAAAGGAATTAAGTGGAACTTCACTAAATTCCTCGTGGGGCGTGATGGAAAGGTGATTGATCGCTACGCGCCGACAACGACGCCAGAGTCTCTGAAGGCCGATATTCTTAAAGCGCTGGAAGCCTGATTCCAGCGTTAATCAAAGGTTTTCTTCTTCCAGGATTCCTCTGCTTCCGCCAGCTCTTCAGCGCCTTCTGCCAATCGGGTGGGGCCAGAGCTGGCTCTATGTTGCTCAAGTTCATCAATGGCCTCGACCAGTGCATCCAGTTCTGTCATCAGGTCTTGTGGCAGGTCTTTTATGTTCCGTATGGTTTTCTCGGCGCGCTTCAGAAAGTGCAGCGCCTGGTTGGGCGCGTTCTGCGCCAGTGACTGTTTAGCTCGAGCCTGATAGGTGTTTGCGCAGATCCGGGCGTTCAATACGGTCGCTTCTCTTATGCGTTCTCGCGCGGATTCTGTGGGAATCACGTGTTCTTTGTGCCCACTCTTTATCAGCTCAAGGTAGTCCATCAGTGAGTCGCGCAATTCTTTTGCTTGCTTAGGTTGTGTCGGGAGCGGGGACGGAGAGGGGGGCGGTGCGTTATTTCGCCACTCTTCAGCCTGGTCTAATGCTTTAGAGGTGCGTGGCGGCATGGTGATGAACTTAGTATTCACCTGTTGTGCGTGGAAATCCGTCAGTTCGGCCAGTGCGCGTAGTGCTTCGATTGATAACCATGGGCGCAGGCTGCTACCCACGTTACTGGTCATGTTGATGGAATCGATATGCTCAACAGATTTGCGCATCTGTTCCAGTCGGTACTGATCAAGCCACTTCTTTACCGTCACCACAGCGATGGCAATAATGCCGGTGACGATAGCGACAGAGATCATCGTTGTACTGTCCATTGGACGCTTCCTGGGAATAGGGCTGTTTTCTCAGTATAGGACAAATTTTTTGCTTTACAGGTATTGACGCTTCCCACGAACGTACATAGAATGCGCGCTCCTTGATTGAGACGTCCCCATCGTCTAGAGGCCTAGGACACCGCCCTTTCACGGCGGTAACAGGGGTTCGAATCCCCTTGGGGATGCCATTTTCAAGTGTGAAATGCGGGAATAGCTCAGTTGGTAGAGCACAACCTTGCCAAGGTTGGGGTCGGGAGTTCGAGCCTCCTTTCCCGCTCCAATTTCACATGAAAGTGGCATGACGCTGAATCAGGATCGGTGTTTTGCAATTAGGCAGTTAGCAAACATCTTGTTGAAAAAAGTTCTTGCAAATCAACGAGATGGAGTTAAAATGCAACGCACTTAAACGATGTGTCCCCATCGTCTAGAGGCCTAGGACACCGCCCTTTCACGGCGGTAACAGGGGTTCGAATCCCCTTGGGGATGCCATTGCGGGAATAGCTCAGTTGGTAGAGCACAACCTTGCCAAGGTTGGGGTCGGGAGTTCGAGCCTCCTTTCCCGCTCCAAATTCAAAAAAGCCGAACCATTCGTGGTTCGGCTTTTTTATTGCTCTGAGATTATGAAGGCTCAACTCCCGACCGAGGTCGTGAGCTGGGGCGCCAGTCCGATCGGCCTCCTTATACCGCTCCAAATTCTAAAAAGCCGGTACAGAGATGTACCGGCTTTTTTATTGTCCCGAGAAAGCACGCCTCACATGCCGAGGGCGGTGTATCACTAGCTTCAGTGAGCGTCGAAATTAATGCAGGCTACGGCCCGCCGAGCGGTAGTCGTATTCTTTACCCTCGGCTTCGGCCTCTGCTGCCATCTCGTCGAGATCCTGGAATCGCGAGATTTCTTCATCGCTCAGGAAGTGCATGCATTCACCACCGAAGAACCAGAGCAGTGCGCGGTCTACAGCAGGCATCAGTTGTGGCTGGTGTGTACCGATTTTGCTGAACAGATCCTGTCCTGCCTCGTAGGCTGAATCCCTGTGTTCTGTGAGCTGATCAATAACGTCACGGAATTGTTGTAGAATGTCGGCATCTATGACCCCTGACTCGTTTGCTGCGGCCTTTTCAATGCGAGAAAGCGTTTCGTTCAGCAGTTCGAGGTGGTATTTCAGTCGGTTATTCATTTTCTATCTCAGAAGGTATTCAGTTTATGGTTGCAGCCCTGGCGGTTGAAAACCTTTCCAAGGTATACGGCAACGGTTTCGAGGCCCTGAAGGGTATCACGCTTGAAGTTGCCAAAGGGGATTTCTTTGCCTTGCTTGGCCCTAATGGTGCCGGTAAGTCGACGACTCTGGGCATCGTGTCTGGCCTGGTTCAGAAGAGCTCTGGCAGTGCCTATGTTATGGGGCATGATGTTAACGGTGATGCCTTTCAGGCTCGTCGCTCCCTGGGGGTTGTGCCTCAGGAGTTTAACTTCAATCAGTTCGAGAAGGTGTACGACATCGTTGTGACTCAGGCCGGTTATTTCGGGCTGAAGCCTTCAGAAGCACGTGCGAATGCCGAAGAGCTGCTTAAGGCTCTGGATCTCTGGGAGAAGCGGGATACGCCGTCGCGGATGCTTTCCGGTGGTATGAAACGTCGCCTGATGATTGCGCGTGCGCTGGTGCATAAACCAGACGTGTTGATTCTCGATGAGCCGACTGCAGGTGTTGATATTGAACTGCGTCGCTCTATGTGGGAGTTCATGGAAGACCTTAATAAGAAGGGGACAACCATTATCCTGACGACACACTATCTCGAAGAGGCAGAACAGCTGTGTCGGAATATCGCGATTATCAATAAAGGTGAAATCGTTCAGTGCACCAGCAAGCGTGAACTGTTGAGCCAGTTGACGACTGAAACCTTTGTTTTTGATCTGTGCGAGTCTTTGCCGGATGGTTTTTCTCTGGAGGGGTTTGAGTTTTCTTCACCGGCTGATGAGACGCTAGAAGTTACGGTTGAGAAAGGGCAGAGCATTAACCGGATATTTACCATGCTCACAGAAAAAGGCCTTGAGGTCCGCAGTATGAGAACCAAGTCTAACCGACTTGAAGAGTTGTTTGTGAACCTGGTACGGGAGAGTAATTCATGAGCCCGATGCGCGTTCAGTGGGTTGCATTTCAGACGATTGTGACCAAAGAAATCCGTCGTTTTATGAGAATCTGGCAGCAGACGTTATTACCGCCTGCGATCACCATGACGTTGTATTTTATTATTTTCGGCAATCTGATTGGCAGCCGGATCGGTGAGATGGGCGGTGTTGATTACATGGCCTATATCGTACCTGGCCTGATCATGATGAGCGTTATCACCAATGCTTATGGCAACGTTTCTTCGTCTTTTTTCAGTAATAAATTCCAGCGCAGCATTGAAGAGATGATGGTTGCGCCTGTGTATCCGGTAACCATTCTTCTGGGCTTTGTTGCCGGTGGTGTAGCGAGAGGCGTGGCGACGGGGGTGATTGTTACTTTACTGTCGCTGTACTTTACGGATCTTCAGGTGCATCACGTCGGAGTCATGGTCGGTGTTGTTCTTTTATCGGCGATTCTGTTTTCGTTGGGCGGTTTTATTAACGCGGTTTTTGCGACTAAGTTTGATGATATCGCGATCGTTCCTACTTTTATTATTACGCCACTGACCTACCTTGGCGGTGTATTTTATTCCATCAGTCTGCTTCCTGATTTCTGGCAGGATGTATCCAAGCTGAACCCGATTCTCTACATGGTTAATACCTTCCGCTACGGTGTGTTAGGTGTGACGGATATTAATGTTTACGTCGCCTTTGGGATGCTGGTTTTGTTTATTCTTATTTTGGGTAGTTACAGCATCTGGTTGCTGCGACGCGGCACAGGCATGAGGCAATAATGATGGGATCAGTACACAGCGAGACCAATCCACTTGGCAAAACATCCGAATATCCTGAGCAGTACGACGCGGGATTGTTGTTTCCAATTGATCGCAATGAAAGTTGGAAAGCGTCAGGCGATGACCGCTCTGCGATTACTTTTTATGGCGTTGATATCTGGAATGGCTACGAGGTGTCCTGGCTAACACCGAACGGGAAGCCTGTCGTTTGCGTTGCGGAATTTCGAGTCCCTTCTGATAGCCCGTTTCTTGTGGAGTCGAAGTCGTTCAAGTTGTACCTCAACTCTTTTAACCAGACCCGATTTGAAAATGAGTCTGATGTTAAAGCGGTGATGGAGCGGGACTTGTCTCTCGCTGCTGGAGGAGCAGTAACGGTTGCCTTCCACGGAATGGATTACGCCTATCCCGCCGCTCCTGATGCTTTGTGCATAGACGATGTCGATGTCGATATTTCTTCATACACACCGTCGCCGGAGCTTCTGAAAGTGGTTCCAGACAGTCAGTTCGATGGATGGATCTGCAGCCACTTACTGAAATCAAATTGCCCAGTGACTGGTCAGCCGGACTGGGGCTCAGTGTATATTCAGTACAAGGGGCAGGAGATTGATAAAGCGTCTTTGCTCGCGTACCTGGTTTCTTTGCGGCAGCATCAGGATTTTCATGAGCAGTGTGTTGAGCGAACATTCCGGGATATACAGCAGCGCTGTGCGCCAGAGAGTCTGACGGTGTATGCCCGTTACGTTCGCCGGGGTGGGTTGGATATCAATCCATTCCGGACGACAGAGGAAACTTTCGAAGCGTTGAACTTTCGGTTACAGCGTCAGTAGCAATGTCTCCGGCGTCTGCGTTGTGGTTTATTCGCAGACGTCGAGCGGCTTTCTCCAGTGTCTCTGCGGCTTTCAAGCGTTCCGCTTCGGTCATCTGATCGCGATCCAGGCGGAGGCTGAAACCCTCCGACTCCTGAATAAACTGACGTTCATTCGAGTCGTCCTGACTGCGGTAGTCACGCACTTCGAAGGTAGGAATTGGGTCGCGGAAGCCCTTAACAACAGCATTGCCCCGACTGCGGCAGTCAATTTTGTCGCGGATCAGGGTGTAGGTATCTTGTGATACCAGAATCTCACCCGGCGTTGCTTCGGTTTCAAGGCGTGAAGCCAGGTTCACTTCCTTTCCAATGATGGTGTAGTCCATCCGGCTCTCGGTTCCAAAGTTACCGACGGTACAGTACCCGGTACTAATGCCCATACGAATCTGGAGAGGGGCCGAAATGCCTTGATCTGCCCAGCGCTGGCGAAGAACTTCCATATGGTTACGCATTTCAATTGCCATAGAAACGCAGGCCAGGGCGTCGCGCTTAGTGCCCTTGGTTTTCGGGTCGCCAAAGAAAATCATAATGCCATCGCCAATAAACTTATCGATGGTGCCGCCGTACTTGAGCGCGATGTGAGACATGTCGGTTAGGTAGGTGTTGAGGAGGTCGGTGAAGGACTCCGCTTCCATCTGCTCAGACAGGGCAGAAAAACCGACGATATCAGAGAAGAAAACCACCAGCTTTTTACGCTGAGTTTCGAGGCGAACCTGGCGGCGGCCGGAAAAAATAGATTCCCATATCTGCGGCGCCACATACTTCGATACCTGATGAGAGAGCGCCTGAAAGCGTTCAACCTGCCCCTGAAACTTCATCTTTAATCGCATCAGGTCACGTGCCTGGCGGTAACTGTTGTGTGCTGTCAGGGCTAAGTGGAAGCCGACACCGGCTGCCGTCGCGACAAAGACTTCATAAGGAACTGGGGCAGGCTGTGTGTAGCCTGTTAGCAGGTATGCGGCACCGGCACCGGATACCAGTGAAATAATACAGAATGCCCAGGCGGTCAGGCTGCCCACGACGATAAAGCTGGTGTTTATCATCACTGCGAAGAGCACAACGATCTCTATCGGGAAGTTGATAAGCCCGAGGAAAATACCGCAAAGAAGAGCATCGCCATGAATCAGAAACTGACGTGTCGTGTATGCTTTACGACGTCGGAATGGCCCGCTCGCGAAATAAACCAGATGAGGGTAAAGCAGCGCGAACATTGCTATACCATCGCTGCTCTCCGGGAAATAACCAAAGTGTATGCCCGTGTAGACACTGACGGCGGCTACCGCGTAACCGAAGATCCGTGCGACATAGTCTTGTTTTGGTAGCGTCGTTTCGTGGAACTGCGCCTGGGCCTGCGAACTCGACATGTAACTTCACCGATTGTTTATTATTATGTGGCGGAGCGGGGCGGAACTAATAACTTTGCCTTAGTCATACTTATATAGACATTCTGACTACACGGCAAGACCCTGACCCATTTGTCACAATACTGCGTAAATACTCACGCATGGCCTGTAATGATACATTGGAGCCCTGATGGACGCAATTAGAGCGATTACCGAGCGGGTGTCGGTGGCACAGCTCACCGGACCTGACATCACTCAAGAGCAAAAAGAGATACTTTTTAAGGCCGCTCTGCGCGCGCCTGACCACGCCTGGATGAGGCCAAGCCGTTACCTGACCATCGAAGGTGAGGCGAGAGAAGAGCTGGGTAAGATTTTCTACAAGTACCAGGCTGGCCGTGAAGTCCTTTCGCCGGAGAAGGCCAAAAAGATCAAAAATATGCTGTTGCGAGCGCCTCTGGTGATCGTTGGCATTACACATCTGGAAGAACACCCTAAAGTGCCTCGCGATGAGCAGCTGCTCTCTACGGGAGCGGGCGTACAGAATATGCTGAACGCCGCATATGCAATGGGACTGGGCGCTATCTGGCGTACGGGTGCCATGGCTGAATGCGAGGGCGTTCGGAAAGCATTGGGCCTGAATCGTGATGATGTCATTACAGCCTTCCTGTATGTTGGCCACATCAATACTACACCTAAACCAGTACCTGACGTCGAGCTGTCTGAGTACGTGACTGCGTGGACGGGCGAAACCAGTTAAAAAACAAGGCATTAGCCTATAAAGGTTGACCTCATACGGTGCCATGCGTATAGTGCGCGGCGCTGGTGAGGCGTCCTGGTGACTGACTCGCAGAGAACGTCGGAGTTTACGACGACGGTAACGAGCACGGCAGCGTGCGACTTACAGCCCCTTTATATGGGGTGACGTAGACAAACAAGGTGAGGTGTCCGAGTGGCTGAAGGAGCACGCCTGGAAAGCGTGTATAGGTTTATCCCTATCGAGGGTTCGAATCCCTCCCTCACCGCCACTAATTCTAAAAACCCGGTCAATTGGCCGGGTTTTTTATTGGCTGGCGTTCAGGTTGCCAGTGATCAGTGAGGGCAGGGTGAGAACCCTCGCAGGTTCGAGTCGAACGTAGTGAGACAACGTCGGAGCCTGCGACGACGGCCCGAAGGGCGCGAGTCATCCCTCCCTCACCGCCATTATTCCAAAGAACCGTGGACTTGAAGAAGTTCACGGTTTTTTTATGCCCAATGGTTATCGCTAAAGGCGGTGAGGGAGGGATTCGAACCCTCCACTTTCTCGGCCCGGCCACTAATTCGAAGAACCCGGTCAATTGGCCGGGTTTTGTATTGCCCTTCGATCAGGCTTAATCCGGCCAGTCATTTGAGATCACATTCGAGTTATACGACGTCATTGCTGAATTTTCAGCGTTTCTGGTAGGAAGTTTTTCGGTTTATTGTGGCCATTACGGTCAAAAAAGGCCTTGTGCGCATTGCTGCCAATTCAGCGCGAGGTGTATCCTGTTTGCTCAATTTGCGCGACATAAAATAACAACAGCGCGGTGCGAGCTATGGATCTAGACACTAAGTGTATACCTTTGGGTCACATACAGACCTATTTCAATCTGAAGAAATCGATCGAGGTTGATGCTGACTGGCTGATGAAGCGCACGGGCATCATTCCTGATAATCCCGATGAGCTGATGCGGTCAATTACCGGCCTGGAGCCTGCAGACATGTATGCGCGCGCAGGCATCGATCTTGGCGAAGAAGACGGCGTAGGTATGTTCGTTTCTGCTCGGCAGGTTCTTAATCTCGTTGAGCAGATAATGGACGCTTTGAAGATGCCCTATATCGGCCTGGCGATGGGTAATCTGATGACAGTGTCACACCATGGTATGGCCGGCCTGGCTGCTGTAACTCAGCCTACGCTGTGGGATTGTGGGCAAGCGGTGGTGCGGTTTTGCCGTGAGTTATTTCCGCCTCTGGAAATGAGTGTCACTCTTGATGGTGAGGAAGGGTGGTTTGCTATCGACGAGAACATTCCGCTGGATCCTTATTCGCACTTCTTTGTTGAGCTGAATCTGGTGAGTTTTTACAACATCTTCCGCGATCTTGTGGCTAATGATCCGGACCTGATGCCGGTCCGCGTGGAGATCGGTTACCCGGAGCCGGGGTGGGGTCACATTTACCGACGTTACTTTAAATGCCCGGTTGTTTTCGGTTGTCATCAGTCTCGTATCATCGGTAAGTCGATGTTGGCAAACCATGAGTTGCCTCTTGCGAATCGTCTGATGGCAATGACGGCTGAGAAGTCGCTATTCGAAAATATCCCGACAAAGGCAATGAAGTATCTGCCGTTACGGTTGAGGCGATTACTTATTCGTTATTACGGTGCTTTCCCATCCCTGGAAAATGCGGCCAGCGAATTGGGTATGAGTGGCCGTACTATGCGGCGTAAGTTAAAAGATGACGGTACGTCTTATCAGCAGGAGCTGGATTTTGTACGACAGAAATTTGCCCGTGAGTATTTTGCTCGCGGTGGCGACTCTGTAACCGAGCTCGCCCATTTGCTTGGTTTTGCTGATTCTTCTGCTTTTGCAAAGGCCTTTCGCCGTTGGACAAACATGTCTCCCAAAGAGTACATGGCGTCAATTATGGCCAGGACCTGACGTTAAGTGGCCATCGGTTCAAGGTGGCCGAAAACACCGTCTGGCAGTGGCCATTTCAGACCGATCACTGTCCGACAATTGCGAGCACAGTCACATAATTGGGGCGTAAGGTAGATCACAGGTTCGGAAACATCCGTCCGTTATAAAAATAACGAAACACTAAAGGTGATCTACCATGTCTGACTTCAAACTGAAGGCCGGCGCCCTTGCTCTGAGCGCAGCTCTGCTAACTCCGGTCGCCGCACACGCGGCAGTAGAAGGTCCGTCCGGAATGGACTTTTACGATATTCCATCAATCAATACCAACCAGAACGGAGACCTGATCTGGTATCGCGATGCGAGCGTAAATCTCGGTGCTGGGGCCCCGCTGGCTAAAGCATACAACGTTATGTACCGCTCTACTGACTCACTCGGTGCCGAGAACGCAGTTACTGGTACTGTTTTAATTTCAAGCAATGAGTGGAGTGGTGCGGGTGAGCGCCCAACGCTGAGTTATGCCGTGGGTACACATGGTCTGGACCAGTCTTGCGCTCCGTCCTTGCAACTACAGGCCGGTAGCGATTATGAAATCCGTAACATTCGTGCCGCTCTTGAAAAGGGTTATGCGGTACTGGTAACTGACTATCAGGGCTATACCACGGGTGCTACACCTACCTATCTGGCCGGTGAGTCGCAGGCGCACGCCGCACTGGATATTTTCCGTGCCGCCTCTCAGATTCCTCGTGCAGGGATAGATGCTGAAGCGCCTGCTGCTGTTTGGGGCTTCTCTCAGGGCGGGCAGACTGCTGCATGGGTCGGTCAGATTGCAGACGACTATGCACCAGAACTTGATCTGGTAGGTGTTGCATCAGGTGGTACTCCGGCTGACTTCCCCGTGGTTGCTGATTATCTGAATGGCAGTACAGGTGCATCCTTCCTTCTTGGGGGGATCATTGGTCTTGCCGAGCAATATCCGGATGATATCCCAGTCGATCAGCTTGCCAGTGCGAACGGTAAAGCAGCCATCGCTGACTATAAAAACAAGTGTACTTTTGAGTTCCTGTTCGACTACATGAATGAATCTCTCAGCTCTTACACCGTTGGCAACAAAGATCTGGATGAGCTTTTGATGGTGCCTTCTATTGGTCAGCGCATCAATGAGCAGAATCTGGGTGGCGAGGGTGCTGATGTCCCAGTGTTGCTTTATCACGGTACTGCGGATGAGTTCATTCCGATTGAGCAAAGCGTAGAGCTGAAAAAAGACTACTGCCGACGCTTCGATAAGGTCACTTACGACGTTTATCCAAGTGAGCACATCGTGACGCTCTTCCAGGCGGCCCCAACCGTTCTGACCTGGCTTGACGAGCGTTTTGCTGGCCAGAATCCGCGTAACAGCTGCTACAGCTTTGCTGCTGATCCTGTATCAAATGCTAATCCGGGCGGCGGTGATTTCATTGTTACTCTGGATGAGTGGAATCTTGATGCTGAAATTCTGCTGAACACTCTGAATCAGACCGTTGAGCTGCCAGAAGATACCTCAATCACAGCAGATGCCAACATTACCGATGAAAGCTTGGTAGGTGATCTGTATGTGCCAGACTTTGAAACAGAGTTGAATATTCTGGTTAACCTCGATGTTGCACTGTCGGTTGAACCCGTAGGTCAGATAGAAGCGACCAATAGTCTGAGCCGTGATGGCATACTCGCTATCAATGGTTCGACTCAGGCAAATGTTCTTATTAACGCTGCGGGGTTCGGTTGGCTGAAGCTACCGTTCAACTGTAAAACCATTGAACCTGCGAACTTCAATCTCGCCTGGGAAGGCCCAATTGCCGAATTCGGTGCGGGTGGCATTGTGTTCGAGGGTGAAACCGAGTTCTCGGAACTTGAGTGTGGCTGGATGACAGCGCTGTTCAACAGCCTGGTGGCTGGCCCAGGTCAGGAATATAGCTTCCGTCTTGTACCTCCGGCGCCAGAGCGTCTGTAAATAGCCTGATGGGCTCCTTGGCCAGGAACAGAGGAAACTCCGTTCCTGGCATTTTTCTCAGAATTTATAAGGTGCAGATTATGTTTAAGACAGCGATTGTGACAGGTGTTATCGCCATTGGCGGGCTCGCTTACTACTCTGGCTTTGATGGGATACAGGTATTGAAGACGTCAGTAGAACCTCAGCACTCTCAGGCTATATCCCAATCTGTGGAGTATACGCGTGAAGAGCTTGCTGCGATGACGCCCAATCTACTGATCCAGATGCAGAAAGACGCGCTTAACTCAGCAAAAGAAGCCGCTACCAGTGTCGGTGAGCTGAACCGCATTGAAGGTCGGCCTGATTTCGTCTCACCGGCGGAGTGGATGATGCTTCAGGCGGTTGCTGACCAGAAGACTGATCCACAAGCAGAGCTTCTTCGTCTGGTTAATCTGTTGCGGTTTAACAAGCAACTGGAGGCTCTGGATCGAACTTCCGACGCAGAAGAGCGCAAAGTGCTGATTGAGGCGGTGTTGGCTCAATTGCCGAAGCGCATCGAGAATCAGGAAATGTCGGTAGAAAAAGCGCAATCGATCCAGTTGAAATTGATCTCTCAGATCTATTCTGATGACCGCGATATCCGCGACAGGGCGGCTGAAGAGGCCCGCCGCATAGGTGCGGAGTTCAGCATTAAAGCGTCTTAATCTGGCCCGTTGAGCATTTAAGCACTCAGCCAGTCACTCTAATTTTCGGTTGGCGTTGATCTGCCTTCTGGCTATTGATACTTTCAGGTCCATAAAATTCATCTGGAACATTTATGGACCTGGATACTCCCTGCATCCCTCTCGGGCACATACTGACGTACTTTAATATCGCTCAGAAACCTGATCTTGACCTGGGTGTTAATGAACAGGACGAAGACGCCCGTGCTGTGCAGCTGAATAAGTTGATGCAGGTCTCTATGGGGCTCGATCACAATGAAATGTTCCGTAAGATCGGTGTCGACCTCAGCGAGGGAAATGTCGCTGGTCGATATATCTCCACCCGGCAGGTACTTGGTCTGGTAGAGCAGTCCATTGAACATATGCGCATGCCGTATCTGGGGCTTTTCATCGGAAATATCATGACGGTGTCCCATCATGGATACGCGGGCCTGATGAGCATTACCCAGCCGACTCTGAAAGAATGTAGTCAGACAACAGCGCGCTTATGCCGGGAGCTGTTCCCAGCCCTGGATATGTCAGTTCACGAGGCTGACGGATTGGTCTGGCTGGCAATCGATGAGAACGTCTCCCTTTCTCCCTACACCCATTACTTTATGGAGCTGAACAGTATCAGCTTTTACAACATCGTCTGTGACCTTGTCGGGCGCGACCCCGAACTTGAGCCAGTAGCTATTGAGTTCAGTTACCCGGAGCCAGCCTGGGGGCATATTTACCGTCGCTATTTTCGTTGCCCTGTGCGTTTTTCCTGCGCTCAGACCAGAATCATCCGTAAGGCGAGCAGTGCCGACTTTGAGTTGCCTCTGGCCAATCGATTGTTGGCGATGACTGCAGAAAAAACTCTCTTTCAGCGGATTCCAACGAAAGCGATGCAGTTTCTGCCCCTGCGCTTGAGGCACTTTCTTGTGCGCTCGTACGGAGCATTACCTTCGCTTGAGCGCGCCGCGGGTGAGTTGGGTATGAGTAGTCGTACCTTCAGAAGGCGTCTCGCAGAAAGTGGCACTACCTACCAAAAAGAGCTGGATGTAATCCGTGAGCGTTTTGCACGAGGCTACTTTGCTCGTGGAGGTCAGTCTGTGGGTGAGTTGTCCGAGTTGCTCGGCTTCAGTACAACCCAGGCGTTCAGTCGGGCTTTTAAGCGCTGGACGGGAGAGAGCCCATCAGCCTTTATCAAAAAGGCCTAGCGGTTGTTGTTCTCTGACGCGCTTAAATGCGTCAATCGGGCTGGCGCTGTGCGTTTTCTTTACTAACCTTATACGAGCGACGTCGTCTGAAAAAATTGTCGCTAATGGTTGTAAATAATTATGTATGCGGAGCCGTCCAGTGTTCTTTCGATCCCAGAAGAAAGCCGTAGAAACCATCCCTACTGCAGAGTGCAACGATCATATCCATAAACTTGAGCAGGAGAATGAGCTTCTGCACAAGGTGAAAATCGTGGCTGAGATGCGCTGTGAATTCGGGTTGACGCAGTATCAGTACGTTAAGGATCTGCAGTCGCTTTGGTTCAGTTCGACGGATGCCATCGACAGTATCCGCAATACTATGGCTGGCTCTGCAACACGTCTGCGGGATGAGAATGATAGTGTGCAGGCTTCTCTCGCTCGGGTTGGAGAGATCTCTTTAACACTCGGTAAGTTAACTGAATCTTTGGATATTATTCAGAATGAATCGCAAGAGGCGTCTACTGCGGTAGGCGGCTTAAAGTCTGTGGCGTCCGGCATTGAGGACTTCGTCAGTCTCATTAAGGGTATTTCTGAACAGACGAATCTGCTAGCGCTTAATGCAGCAATCGAGGCGGCGAGGGCAGGTGAACAAGGGCGGGGCTTTGCCGTTGTTGCAGATGAAGTGCGCACGCTGGCACAGCGCACAGCCGACGCGACAGCAGAGATTGATGCACTTATTTCTACGATTGGTGGTGAAGTTGATCGGGTTGCACGAGGTATTGCAGCGCTTGGGGAGCGTGGCGCAGTGCTCTCTGATGAGGTTGGCACAGTGTCATCTCACATAAATGAGATTGGTGACGTTGCCGGGCAGGTCTGTCAGAGCTTTGAGCGTACATCCGCTGAGTCTTTCCTTGAAACAGTGAAACTGGATCATATTGTCTGGAAGGGGCAGGTTTATGCTGCGATCAGCCAGGAGCAGGACGTTGAGTTGCCGACTCTGGTAGATCACACGATGTGTCGGCTTGGTAAGTGGTATGCAGAGGGTGAAGGTCGGGAAAAGTACGGTCATCTGAATGCTTATCGTCGCCTGGACGCTCCTCACAAGGGCGTACACGAGAACGGCTTTAAGGCCATGAAGGCGCACTCAGAAGGCAACCGCGACGCGATGCTGGGGTATCTGGAAGCCATGGAAACGGCCAGTCGCGAAGTGATCGCCACTCTGACCGAAATTGAGGAAGCGGTAGCTCGTTGACCTAGTGCTGGCGAATGTGTGTCCCGTGCGCATTCGTCATGCAATCGACCCGGTATTTCTCTATAATCGCGGCAGTTTTGAGTTAACCGAGATCCATCATGACTGTCCGCACACGCGTCGCGCCGTCTCCTACCGGCGATCCCCATGTAGGTACTGCATACATTGCTCTGTTTAATCTCGCATTTGCCCGCCAGCACGGCGGTCAATTTCTCCTGCGTATTGAAGATACCGATCAGGTACGCAGTACCCCTGAATCTGAACAGGCGATTCTCGACAGCTTGCGTTGGCTTGGCATGGACTGGGATGAAGGTCCTGATGTAGGTGGCGATTACGGCCCTTACCGTCAGAGTGAGCGCCGTGCGATTTATGAAGAACACGTACAGAAGCTGCTTGATAGCGGTAAGGCCTTCAAGTGCTATCGCACCGCCGAAGAGCTGGATGCCTTGCGCCAGCAGAAACAGGAAAGCGGTAACCAGACTGCTCTGAAAGTATCTGACCTCGCTTTACCTGAAGACGAGGTTAACGAGCGTGAAGCAGCAGGCGCGCCTTACGTTGTGCGCATGAATGTTCCGGAAGAGGGCGTTTGTGTCGTTAAAGACATGCTGCGCGGTGAGATTGAACTGGACTGGGCTCAAGTTGACGCTCAGATTCTGATGAAATCTGACGGTATGCCAACCTACCACCTGGCCAACGTGGTTGATGACCACCTGATGGCAATTACTCACGTGATCCGTGGTGAAGAGTGGATCAGCTCAGCGCCTAAGCATAAGCTGCTATACGAATACTTTGGTTGGGATATGCCAGAGCTGTGTCATATGCCGCTGCTGCGTAACCCGGATAAGAGCAAGCTGAGTAAGCGTAAAAACCCAACGTCGATCATGTTCTATGAGCGCATGGGCTTTATGCCTGAGGCCGTATTGAACTACCTCGGCCGTATGGGTTGGTCTATGCCAGACGAGAGCGAGAAATTCAGCCGTGATGAAATGTTCAACAATTTCGACATCAATCGTGTGTCTTTGGGTGGCCCGGTATTTGATGTCGAAAAACTGCGTTGGTTGAATAGTCTTTGGCTACGTGAACTGTCTCCTGAGCAGTTTGTTGAAAAGTTCGCACAGTGGGGTTTCCGTTCGGAGAATGTGTTGCCGGTGATCCCACATGTTCAACCGCGGGTTGAAGTCTTTTCTGACGTTGCACCGTTAGCCGGGCACTTCCTGTCGGGAATGACGCCGCTGACGCCTGAAAGCTTTGAGCACAAAGTGCTGGATACAGAAGCAACAACCAACATCCTTCAGATGGGCTTGTGGCAACTGGAAGCTATCCGTCACTGGGAAAAGGAAAATATTGAGCAGGCGTTGTTTGGATTAGCGAAGCAGATGGATATCAAAATCCGCGACTTCCTGTATCCATTCTTTATCGCGATTGCCGGAACATCTTCGACCATCTCGGTACTCGATACCATGGACTTGCTCGGCCCGGATATGAGTCGTGCGCGTGTTCGTCATGCTGTCGATACTTTGGGTGCTCCGGGTAAGAAGAAGCTGAAGAAGCTTGAGAAAGAGTATACCTCGCTTCTTATTGCCATGGAAAACGCTCAGCAAGCTGATTGATCAGCTCAGCAGTACTGATTAACCAAAAGAGCGGCTTCTATGCCGCTCTTTTTGTTTGTGCTGGCGTTGTAAGTTGTTGTTTATGTGAATTTTTTTCTCAAAAGAGTTGACAGCTCAGAGGGGCACCCTTAATATTTGCCCACGTTTTGAGACGGGGCCTTAGCTCAGCTGGGAGAGCGCAACACTGGCAGTGTTGAGGTCAGCGGTTCGATCCCGCTAGGCTCCACCAAAACCTTCTTGCTTGTCCTTGTGTCCCCATCGTCTAGAGGCCTAGGACACCGCCCTTTCACGGCGGTAACAGGGGTTCGAATCCCCTTGGGGATGCCACTCTTTTTCTTTCTATTAGTCCAAAACCTCCAAGTCGTTGTGACCTGTTTTTTATTGCCTGATTTTTGGTGTCCTGTACCTTGAACCGGTACAATAGCGGCAAATTATCTGGTGGTTAGATATGGTTCATCTCCCTAACGTAATCAAAGAAAAAGCCCGCGCAATACGCCTTGTCGTGTTTGATGTAGACGGCGTACTCACCGATGGAACGCTGAGCTATTCGGCGTCTGGCGAAGAGGTTAAGCACTTTAACGTGAAAGATGGCGTGGGGATTAAGCTGCTCAATGTTTTCGATATCGACACTGCGATCATCTCTGCGAAAGATTCGGCGCCCCTAGCCAAGCGTGCGTCAGATTTGGGTATTACCAACTTTTACCCGGGTACTAAAGATAAATGGCCAGTGCTGTCTGAGCTCATGGACTCACTGATGCTGGACCCTGCTGAGGTCTGTTACGTGGGTGATGATGTGATCGATCTGAAGGTGATGACCCGGGTCGGTCTGGCGATTTCTCCAGCGGATGGCTTCTGGATGGTCCGCGACCGAGCTGATTTGGTGACCGAAGCTGCCGGTGGCAAAGGGGTGGCGCGTGAAGTCGCCGATATCGTACTCGGCAGCCGTATGCCATTAGAGGAAGCCTACATCAAAGCCATGCTTCCTGAATTTGAAAGTCTGAATGACACGAAGGATAAAAAGTGAAGATTTTAGTTACCGGCGCTGCCGGATTTATCGGTGCTTTCACCAGCAAAAAACTGGTCGAGATGGGACATGAAGTTATAGGCGTTGATAACCTGAACGACTACTACGATGTCGCTTTGAAACACGGCCGTCTTGGGTGGCTTGAGCCGATGGCTGGTTTTCAATTTCAGCAACTCGAACTGGCTGATCGCGCTGCAGTAGAGGGCTTGTTCAATCAACACAAATTCGATCGTGTGATTCATCTTGCTGCACAGGCTGGCGTTCGTTATTCCATTACAAACCCTCATGCTTATGTTGACAGCAACCTGATTGGTTTCGTGAATGTTATGGAAGGCTGTCGTCACCATGAGGTAGAGCATTTCGTTTATGCCTCATCCAGCTCAGTATACGGGCTCAACACACACCTGCCGTACAGCACAGGCGACCGGGTGGATCATCCGGTGTCACTGTACGCGGCGACGAAAAAATCCAATGAGCTGATGGCTCATACCTATGCTCACCTGTACCGTTTGCCGACGACTGGTCTGCGCTTTTTTACTGTGTATGGCCCGTGGGGGCGTCCGGATATGGCGTACTTCAGCTTCACTAAGGCGATTCTTGAGGGCAAAACCATTAATGTCTTCAACCATGGCAAGATGCAGCGTGATTTCACCTACATCGATGACATCGTTGAAGGCGTAGTGCGCATCGCGATGAAAGTGCCAGAGCCGGTCGAGAACTGGACGCCGGAATCTGGTGATTGCTCACGCAGCTCCGCGCCGTACAAAATCTACAATATCGGTAATCATAATTCGGTTGAGCTCGGTACCTTCATTGAAACGATCGAAGGCGCGCTGGGTGTTGAGGCCGATAAAAACTATATGGAAATGCAGCCCGGTGACGTGCTGGCCACTTATGCGAACGTGGATGATCTGGCGGCTGATGTTGATTTTGCCCCGAATACGCCACTGGCAGACGGCATCGGCACCTTCGTCGACTGGTATAAAGACTTCTATAAGGTCAAATAATGTCTGGATACAAAATCGTAATCCCCGCTCGTTTCGCATCAAGCCGTTTACCCGGCAAGCCGCTGATTGATCTGGCCGGTAAGCCAATGATCCAGCATGTTTATGGGCGCGCACTTGAGGCTGGCGCCGAAGACGTTGTCGTTGCTACCGACGACGACCGGATCGCTGATGTTGCCCGGGGCTTTGGTGCGGATGTTGTAATGACCTCTCCGGATCACGAGAACGGCACTGAACGCATTGCAGAAGTGGTCTCGGTAAAAGGCTGGTCTGCGGATACTGTCGTCGTGAACCTGCAGGGCGATGAGCCGCTTATTCCTAAGTCTCTGATCGAATTGACCGCGGAAGGTCTGCTGCAGAACTCAGATGCTGGTATGAGTTCTGTCTGTACGCCGATTACCACTGCGCACGATGCGTTTGATCCAAACGTCGTAAAAGTTGTCCTCAATGAGCGGCATTTTGCGATGTATTTCAGCCGCGCACCTATTCCATGGGATCGCGACCTGTACAAAGAGAGCCAGGAGGAGGTGACAGCGCGCATGCCTGTATACCGTCACATTGGTATGTACGGATACCGGGTTTCTTTCCTCAACGATTACCGTGAGATGGCGCCTTGCCCGATTGAACTGACCGAATCGCTGGAGCAGCTGCGTGCGCTCTGGTACGGCGTGAATATTCACATGTCAGTCATTGATCAGGCACCGGGCCATGGCATTGATACGCCACATGACGTTGAACGTGTAGCTGCTATTCTGAAAGCAGGTCATCACAACTAAGGTCTGGAGCCACTATGAACGGAATTAGCCAGAAGTTAGGTTACGCGGGGCTGATCCCGTTCGTATTTTTTGCTCTATCTGTCCTTGCTGGCAGTACCTGGGCCCCCGATTTTTTCACGCTTTACTCGGCATTGATTCTCAGCTTCATGGCGGGTGCTTGCTGGGGCGTTATGCAGGCGCAGCGTGATCATGTGTCTTCGGCAGAGCTCGGATTGTCGATTGGCGTGTTCTTGTGGGGTTGGCTGATGTACTTCGTTCCTCATCTCGCGGGACTGCCTGGCCTGTTACTCGGCTACTGGGTTCTGGTCTGGCTGGAGCGCCAGCCCGTCTTTCGTCAGAGCTATAAGCGGGATTACCGGACCATGAGGTGGACGCTCACGCTTGTGGTCAGTGCCTGTCATGCGGTCGCTTTCTGGGGCCTGCTGACGTAAGTTCTTCGCAGGCCAGTTTTTACAGGGGCAAGCGCTATAGAGACAAGCGTCGCGCTTCTCGTGGGCGCTGACCTGTCTCCGTAAGGGGCTTGTAGTAGGCTTCCATGCGCTTCACCCGGCTGGCGTCACCCATAGTCGCGATCCCTTGTGTTTCATCGGTAAGCTGCAAGAGGCCCCACGGTGCTGTAATAAGCAGATCGTCCTGTACTTCAGGGGAAACTCGCAAGCTGATACGGCTGCTGAGTCTCTGTTGTAATCGTAACAGTGGGTGGCGGTTAATGCCGCCTCGCTCAGAGGGAATCAGAATTTTCACCCGGCGCCTGTGTGAATCGAGAGCAAACTCTCTGACGGCATTGAGTGCTGCTTTGTCCCACCATAATGGGTGGGTTAAATCGCAGCAGGTGATAATAGCGTTGCGGGGGTGCATGGCGAGAATCATTTCGACCCAGCCCACAAGTGAAACTAAGTCGTTCTGCGGATAAATATTCTTATCGCGACCCGGGCGAAAAACATAGTTTGTTTCAGGCGCGCCAGGTGCCTTGTATATATTCAGGTGCGGAATCCCTGCATCATCAAAGAAACCCGCTTCAATATTAAAACCATTCTTCTGATAGAAGGGGACGGCATGCGCCTGAGCCGCGGCTCGAATTTCGCGGATTTTTAATTCGTTTCGGGCGAAGTCTTCGATGGCATTGATTAATCGTGAGCCCCAGTGCTGCCCTCTGAACTCTCTGAGTACTGCCATGCGCCCGAATTTACCCGTGTGCATAAGTCGTGCGCAGCCTATCGGATTCCTGCCATCCAGTGCCAGAAAATGAATTGCTTCAATGTCGTATTCGTCCCACTCCAGTTTGGGCGGCACACTCTGTTCCTTAATGAACACTTCTTCCCGGATCTTTCGGATGATATCGCGGGATGCACGCCAGTCGGTGATGCGAATTTCCAAGTTTCTGCTTCCCTGTCTTTATGTAATAAAAAGAATGGCTGCTTAATCGTAAATCATCAAGGAGTATCAGGTTTAAATAGCAACAATCAGGTCACAAAAAACCAGATCGGTGAGTAGTTTTTTTAGCTCTGGCAGAGCGAATGACCCGATCAGCCACTCGCTTTCATAGTATGCAGAATCGCAGAGTTGCATAACATCTTGACGAGAGGAGGTCGGCAACCGAATTACTTCACCCTGGCAATAAAAAGCGACGAAGGTGTCCTCGACGCTATAGGCGAAGCGGGCCTGTGGGTGGCGTGCCCACTGATCGGCTTCCTTTAGCGCGTTAACCGTGTCAGCCCAGCCTTCCTCAGAGGCCTGATAAACCGGTGCTTGTTCATCATATTTCGCTTCTGTCATGAGTTGTCCCAGCGTGGCTTTGAGCAGAGCAGGGTCATCAATGGCTTTTATCAAAAGAGACTTCAGGCGCTCAGCAGCATGATCGTCAATCTCTCCGGGTGAGCTTTGGGCTGCGATGTCAGCATCTGAGTAGCGATCATCCTGGGTCAGTGTGGGCAAGACGGAATCAATCGTTCTTTCAAAAAGCTCAGCCGTCGAGGGTGCCCGGAAGCCGATGGAGTAGGTCATGCACTCACCTTGTGATATTCCCCAGTGGGCGAGGCCAGGAGGAAGATAGAGCATATCGCCGGGCTCAAGCACCCAGCGGTCTGTTTCTGCAAAGTCCGCGAGTATCTTAACGCTAGGGCCTTCCAGGATGCTGCTTTTCTCTGAGCACATCTGGCCGACTCGCCATTCTCTCTGACCTTCGGCTTGCAGCAGGAATACGTCGTACTGATCCCAGTGTGGGCCGACGCTGCCGCCGTCGGTGGCGTAACTGATCATCAGGTCGTCGATACGCCACGAGGGAATAAAGCGGAAGTGTTCCAGTAGTTCAGCAGCTTCTGGTAGCCACTGATCAACAGCCTGGACTAATAAGGTCCATTTGTTTTCCGGCAGAGCGCGATAGTCGGTCTCGGTGAAGGGGCCTTTTTTCACTTCCCATGGGCCTGTCTTACCTTCTTCGATGATCAGGCGTGACTCGATGTCTTCTTCAAGGCTGAGGCCTGCAAGCTCGTCGGCTGCCAGTAAAGGTTCAAAACCTGGAATCGCCTGACGGATAAGTACCGGCTTCTTTTGCCAGTAGTCGCGCAGGAACTCTTCAATAGTGAGATGGCCGAGGACGTGCATAGGGAGGGCTCCACAAAGGGCTTGGTAAAGGTACAAAAAAGCCCCCTTTCGGAGGCTTTATCAGAGGAGAAGGCTCGATCAGACCTTCTTAGCCTGCGCCTCTGCATTACCCACGTAAGAGGCTGGCGTCATTGCATTCAGCTCGTCTTTCGCAGATTGCGGCAGTTCAAGAGACGCGATGAATTCGCCCATTGCATCTTTGGTGATGGCTTTACCGCGGGTGAAGGCTTTCAGTTTTTCGTATGGCTGCTCAATGCCGTAGCGACGCATCACAGTCTGAACCGGCTCAGCCAGAACTTCCCATGCGTTGTTCAGGTCCTCGGCAAGGCGAGCATCGTTTACCTGCAGCTTGCTGATACCTTTCAGAGACGCCTGATACGCGATCATGCTGTAGCCCATGCCTACGCCCATGTTACGCAGAACAGTCGAGTCGGTAAGGTCACGCTGCCAGCGGGAAATCGGCAGTTTCTGCGCCATGTGTGCGAGTACCGCGTTTGCCAGACCAAGGTTACCTTCGGAGTTTTCGAAGTCGATCGGGTTAACCTTGTGCGGCATCGTAGAAGAGCCTACTTCGCCGGCGATGGTCTTTTGCTTGAAGTAGCCGTTCGAGATATACGCCCAGATGTCGCGGTCGAAGTCGATCAGGATGGTGTTGAAGCGCGCGAAGGCATCGAACAGTTCAGCGATGTAGTCGTGTGGTTCAATCTGTGTTGTGTATGGGTTGAAGGTCAGGCCCAGTGACGTTACGAAGGTTTCAGCGTTGGCTTCCCAATCGATATCCGGGTACGCAGACAGGTGAGCGTTGTAGTTACCAACAGCACCATTGATCTTGCCCAACAGTTCAACGGCTTTGATTTGCTTGATCTGACGTTCCAGACGAGCAACAACGTTAGCCATCTCCTTGCCCAGAGTAGAAGGCGATGCCGTCTGGCCGTGTGTACGGGACAGCATTGGCAGCGCAGCCTGCTCGTGGGCAAGCTTGCGGATTTCGTCAGCGATCTTCTGCATCATCGGCAGAATGGTGTCGCGACCTTCTTTCAGCATCAGGCCGTGTGACAGGTTGTTGATGTCTTCAGAGGTACAGGCGAAGTGAACAAATTCGTTAACCGCTTTGAGCTCTTCGTTGTCTGCAAACTTCTCTTTGATGAAGTATTCAACGGCTTTTACATCGTGGTTGGTTGTCGCTTCGATGTCTTTGACGCGCTGAGCATCGGCTTCGCTGAAGTTGGCAACGATGGCGTCAAGCTGAGCATTGGTGTCTGCAGAGAACGCTGGAACTTCGGTGATGGCCTCGTGCTCGGCAAGACGCTGCAGCCAGCGTATCTCAACTTCAACACGGGCACGGATAAGACCGAATTCAGAGAAAACAGCGCGCAGTGAAGCAGTTTTGCTGCCGTAGCGGCCGTCCAGCGGAGAAATAGCGGTAAGTGCAGACAGTTCCATGGGGTCTCTCAATCTTTGGTAATAGGTTGGGCATTCGATGCATTTTCTGGCGCGGGATTCTAACGGATTTTGAGCGAGATCTCAGTATCTGGGAGCCAATATGATGGAAACAGTCGTGAATTATTACCGGTAGGGCGAATATTCGGGTATTTAAAGCCAGTTACATAGGCAATCTGGGCACTTCTGGTACAATCGCCGGTCAATTTTCACGGGTGGCTTTAGCAGGACCACGAATGCTCGACAGTTTATTTGGTTACATCGATCACCCCGGCTGGCCTGTTCTGGTTGTGGTTATCTCTACTTTTATGCTCGAAGATTTGGCGATTATCGGTGCAGCGTTGCTGGCCGCGAGCGAAAAAATGGCGCCGGGCATCGCTTTTTTTGCTGTTTGTCTGGGAATGTTTATCGGTGATACAGCGCTATATCTGTTAGGACGAGCGGCCCTCGTATGGCCAAAACTGCGACGTAAAATACGCCACCCCATCATACAGAAGCAGGTGCAACCACTAAGGAACTCACCCTGGAAGCAGCTGATGCTGATTCGCTGTATGCCAGGGCTTCGCACGTTTGGGTATATTGCCTGTGGTCTGGCAAGAGTACCTGCAACGCCTTTCTGTTTTGCTAATCTGGCGTCGATTATTGCCTGGGCCTCCGCTCTGTTTATCACGACCTACCTACTTGGACGCCAATTCGGAGAGCAGCTTCACGAATGGATGTGGTTTCTCTTGCCGTTCGCCATCATCGCGTTCATTTACACGCAACGTCGCGCTCGCCAATCGATGGAGGAGGCGGCCTGATTGGCCAGGCTGCTGCGCAAGCCGCCGTATTGATCAGACTTGTACCATAGCGCCTTTGTTTACCCCCTCAAAGGCGCGAACACGAATATCTTTGCCCGGGTGGCGCTTGCTGATTTCTTTAGCGAGGTGATCGGCGATCAGTTCTACTGTCGAATCGGTGCTCATCATATAGCAATGTGCGCGGTTCAGGGTCAGTGAGAAATCACCTTGTTGTGCAGTGTAAGCGAAAGAAAATGTGTCAGTGTCGTCTGAGGCGAGATCTTCAGTGCTGCCGATATAAATATCCCGCCAGAGGTCAGCCCAGTAGGACTCTTCCTGCTCATCACGTTGACCATCAAGCCAGATCTGGATGCGCGAACGGTGTCCGTGGGCAATCCGTTGGCAATTCCCTGCGTGCTTCTTAAGGCCGTGAGAGTAGTGGTAGAAGGCACCGTCAATCGTTTCAGGGGTGAAGTCCAGGGTCAGTTGGTCAATGGTATCCGGGAAATACATCTGGAGCTGTTTGATAGACCAGGCAGCGACGCTCGCCGCTGTAATTTCAGTCGAGTCGATCAGGGTCACGGCTTCTGCTGGAGCACTCATTTCGACGATGCCGCGCCCGGTTTGCATAGAAATATTCACGCGCTCGCCGGTCTTCTTAACTTCGAGGCCAGGTGCCTCGGCAGGCACAAGAAGTCTGTGGTCGAGTTCGGTATCCAGCCACTGACGAAGTGTTTTCTTAACAATGCCGAAGTCACAGACCATGCCCTGGTCATCCAGTGCTCCTTCAAGGATGGCTGACGCCCACCAGGTCTCTCCGACGATCCCTCTGTTCGCGTCTAGGTAGCTGAAATCGACATTGGTGAGTTGTTCGACAAATAAGTGCATAAATACTCCGGTGCAGATGGGCGCGATTATAGAGCAAAGATGGCGACGACGCAGCCAGGCAGATTCGGCATGGCGAAGTGCCGGGTTTTGTCAAAAGGGCGCTGTCTCTGGTGGCATCAGAACGCGTGGCTGATATGATGGCGCACATCTACATCCCTTTTTATTTGAGGCTCGTGTGACCAGACCGCTTTTTTCTGTCAGTCGTTTAGCGTTTCCCGACAATATTTCCTTCTCCCGCTGGGTTGTTATCCCTCTGGTCGCTGCGCTGGCAGCATGCAGTGATAATGACAGCAGCTCGTCTGTGACAACCATCAATCTGGATGTGCAGGTTGGTCAGGAAGATTTCAATGAAGCCATGCTCAGACGGGTAACTGTCGACGAAACCGGTATGCCTTCAGAGGTGCAGCCGGGAGTTCTTAGCTTTGCCCGCTTCACGACGGATGATGAGGGTCAGGCCGTAGTCTCTGCCGATGGTACTGAAATCGTCTATCTCGATGTCTATGGGCGTGAAAATGTCGATGGCACGTCGACGACTCGACGCTGCCAGCTCGTTGATGGTTGCGGCTCTGTCGCTTTCGGTGCTCAGTACACAATTGTTGGTGCGCCTGGTTGGCGATCGGTTGCTGTTGGTATCGAGGATGGCCAGCGCATTCGAATCACGCCACTCACTGATCTGGCAGCTCAGCTCGCTTTCGATCGTGTATACAGTCAAGATTCTGGTACCCAGCAGGATGCAGGTTGGTTAGATACTGGTTTCTATTCTGTGTATTCGACACTTCAAGCCGAATCACAGGTTTCACGCTTGTTTGGTATCGATTCTATCCAGAGTCGGGAACCCGCAGACCTGACTCAAATAGAGGAGTGGCGGGGCGCTAACCAGGCAGAAGCACAATATTCAATTCGCTATGGTGCTCTTTTAGCCGCGTGGCAGTCCTATGAATTGTCCTATACATCAACGACAGATCTGCCATCTTTCGCTTCAGCGGTTGCTGCTGACCTGGTGGCAAATGACGGCCAGTTGATGCAGCGCGGTGGAGCGCAGACTCTCGCTCTTTACGATCTTTATGACGCAGCCATCAGTAACCTGAATGATTTAAATGTCACGAATTCAACCGTGTCTGGTTATGTTGCCAGTGTTGTTGCTCAACTACAGACGGAGCGCGATGCGTTTGTAGATGGGGACCTGACGTCGGTTGCACCGGCTTCTTTGAGCTCGCTGCTCGGTGACGAGCTGGAGGATTATCAGTTAGGCCTTCAGCGCACGAAAGCCTTTGTGCAGGAACTTCGCGACTACGGCAACAGCTTTTTCGAAGACGGTTACCGGGAGCAACTGGATAGCTACGCCGATCTGTTGAGGAGTGTTGGTGAAGACAATGCTGAAAATCTCGATGAAATCACAACCGCAGTGTCGGAAATCGCTGGTTTCTACCGGGATTGCTATCTCAACAGTGGCTGCCCATCAGTCAGCCCGGAGTGGGAGTGGTATCAGAGTCATACCTACTCTGCGCCTGTATTGACGCTTAACGGCGGTGATTTTGAAGTATCACAGGCCGTTGCGGACATTAATTTGCTTGATGAAGATGATGCTCCGACCAGTTCCCGCGCAATAGATATTCTGATGACTGGGACTTTAGTTGCCAATGGTCTGCGTCTCGAGCTGGATCATACCTACAGTGATGACGAAATCAGCAGCCCAAGCGGTTTGCGTATTTTCTATGAAAATACCGTGACGGTTCTTCAGGATGAGGTGTCTGCCCCGGCATTGGCCTACCAGATTCGTTGGACCGATTTCACCCTTTACGATGCAGGCGATGTTGGTAGCGCTAACGAAACTGAGCTTACCGGTGCATTCAGTATCCTGTACCAGGGCGTCGATGACCCTGACGGTGTCTCCGGGCGTCGTTTTAATATCTCAGAAGTGGTTCTGAATAGTCGCATCTCTGATGTTTATGAAGACGATAACGGCACGGATTCAAACATTACGACGGTATTTCTCACGGCCAGTGCCAATCAGGCAGCAGATTATTACCCAGAGTCTGAGTTTGCTTCGTTCAATGCATTCTTTGAGCGGGCACCCCTTTACCCTGAAGGGACAGTTGCTAGTGGGCTGGTTCAGTACCGTACTGGTACGCAAACCGTAAACGGGCGCGAGACTCAATATCTGGACTATTTCGTTGAAGGTGGGGACGATTACCGTTATCGATTCTACCCAACGGTACAGCGCGAAGACGTCAGTGATATCGATGGTGATGGTGATACCGAAGAACTAATTGCTACGCATGATTATGAAGCGTGTTTACTGAGCGGTACTGCTGAGTCGCCAGTGATTGAGCGTTGCCAGCCGAAGCAGCGGTTAAATGCTGAACAGGATCTGCAGAATGCGGTGAATGAGTTGTGGCAGATTGGCGTTTTCTCCCGCCCGGAAGTACCGGGGCAGGGTGTGTACTTCGTTGAATTCCCAGTTGAAGCTGCCGATGATCAAGGGTGCCTGACACTTTCTCCGTTGCCGACATCTCTATCTTCATTGGACGGCACCTTGTACAGAAGCGCGCAATTGGGCCTGTCGAATGCACGTTTTACCAGTGAAGTCGTGCTCGACTACTCAACGGCGACTGAACCGAAAACGCTTGTCGATATTCAGGTGACAGCCCCATACAGTGAACAGGTTGATGTGTCGCTTTCAGTGTCACATGACTATACGAGCGTCAATACTACGGGTCTCTATCAGGGCGTGGGCGCTGACCTTGATCGTCTGATTTTCGATTTCAGTACTGAGAGCGGTACGGTTGAAGCCACGAGCCTGTCTGTATTTAAAGACGGTGTTGAACTCTCTCTCGCTGATGGCTCAACCGACACGGTGGACAGCGAAATTATCCTGGGCAGCAACCTTGATTTGGTCGATGGTGCACCGGTTTATCGTTATATCGTCGGTGATGATGGCGAGTACCGTCGCTGTGTTGTGTCAAACACGGCCGAGCCTTCGTTCAGTCGCGATCCTCAGGAAGCCGTCTACGTGCTGAATTATCGCGATAAGGTTTACGGAAAAATTGTCTATGAAAGCGGTGTCTGGATCATCCGTTATATCGATGGCACCTGGGAGTCACTGAACTGATTCTGCAAGCACCGGCAGCGCCGGTGCTATTGGGGTTCCCGTGTTGAATCAGAGTGTTCCGTAGGAGATAGGAAGCTGTATATTCACCCGTGTATTGGGATTGTATCCGTTGCGCGGGCGCTTCCAGCCGGTCTCCCCACTAATTCCTTCTTTAATGCGGTGAATCTTTCCGCCGCTCGTGAGGTAAGCCTGTACGTCAGCTTCCAGTTGCTGACGAAGCTCTTCGGGACTTGCTTTACGTCTATCTGCACCTTTCTTCGAAGCCATATCGGTTCTCCTGTGCGCCGCGTCAGATCTGGTTGTAAGTCAGACTGCTAACGGCAGAGTCAATGTCAGTTACTTCGGGTGCGGCCAAGCTCCTGGGTCATTATAAACACCTTGTATATTGTATGTATAGGTTTTGTATTGCTTTTGGCAGGCAATGGTATGGAGGTTTTTGAGGGGCTGCCCGGGAATATCTGGCACGGAGTCGGAGAGGGGGGCTGCGATACGTGGTCGCGATACGAAAACAGTTGCGTTATACTCCCGGCCCTGAAATTTCACCGGTCTAAGATGCAGCCGTACATTTGGCTGTGTCCCCAAAAGAGTTGAGGCTAAACAATGACAGAATACGTTCAGAAGGGTGGACTCCAGATCGCCCAGGAGCTGTACGATTTCATCAATGACAAAGCAATGCCAGGCACTGGTATTGAACAGGATGCGTTCTGGGCGAGCTTTGATGCTATTGCCAATGAACTGGCTCCAAAGAACAAGGCGCTGCTGGCTAAGCGTGATGATCTGCAGGCCAAAATCGATGCTTACCACACTGAGCGTAAAGGTCAGGCTCACAACGCTGCAGAATACAAAGCGTTCCTGCAGGAAATCGGTTACCTGCTGCCAGAAGGCGAAGACTTCGAAGCAACTACCGCAAACGTCGAGCCAGAGATCGGCCAGATGGCTGGTCCTCAGCTGGTAGTACCGGTTATGAATGCTCGTTTCGCTCTGAACGCTGCGAACGCTCGTTGGGGCTCACTGTACGATGCTCTTTACGGCACTAACGTCATTTCTGAAGAAGACGGTGCTGAGAAAGGTCAGGGCTACAACAAAGTACGTGGTGACAAAGTTATCGCTTATGCGCGTAACTTCCTGAACGAATCAGCCCCACTGGCGGCTGGCGATCACGCTGACAGCACTAAGTACGCTATCGACGCAGGTAAACTGGTCGTTACGCTGAAAGACGGCAGCACTACCAGCCTGAAAGATGCTTCTCAGCTGGTTGGCTTTAAAGGCGAAATGGCTGCACCAGAAGCGATTCTGCTGGTTAACAACGGCCTGCACTTCGAAATTCAGATCGACGCAACCAGCCCAATCGGTTCAACCGACGCTGCTGGCGTAAAAGACGTTCTGATGGAAGCGGCACTGACCACCATTATGGACTGTGAAGACTCTGTTGCTGCTGTTGATGCAGAAGACAAAGTCGTGACCTACGGTAACTGGCTCGGCCTGATGAAGGGTGACCTGGCGGAAGACGTAACCAAGGGCGGCAAGACTTTCACCCGTACTATGAACCCAGACCGTGAGTACACTGGCCTGAACGGTGAAACCGTTAAGCTGAAAGGTCGCTCAATGCTGTTCGTTCGTAACGTGGGTCACCTGATGACTAACCCTGCGATCCTGCTGGCCGATGGCAGCGAGATCCCAGAAGGCATCATGGACGGCATGATGACTACCCTGATCGCTATGCACGATCTGAAGGGTAACTCCCCGTTCCAGAACTCGACTACCGGTTCTGTCAACATCGTTAAGCCTAAGATGCACGGCCCAGAAGAAGTGGCATTCGCCAACGAACTGTTCGGTCGCATCGAAGACGCACTGGGTCTGCCACGCTTCACTATGAAGATGGGGATCATGGACGAAGAGCGTCGCACCACGGTTAACCTGAAAGAATGTATCCGTTCTGCGAAAGACCGTGTTGTATTCATCAACACTGGCTTCCTGGACCGTACTGGTGACGAAATCCACACGTCTATGCTGGCAGGTCCGTTTGTACCTAAGACTGTCATGAAGCAGCAGACCTGGATCAACGCCTACGAAAACTGGAACGTTGATACTGGTCTGGAAACAGGTCTGCAGGGCCGTTCACAGATCGGTAAAGGCATGTGGCCTATCCCTGATGAGATGGGCATGATGATGGAGCAGAAGATCGGCCATCCTAAGTCTGGCGCGAACACCGCATGGGTTCCATCTCCGACTGCCGCTACTCTGCACGCGATGCACTATCACCAGGTAGACGTATTCGCTGTTCAGAACGAACTGAAGAGCCGTGAGCACGCGTCTGTTGACGACATCCTGAGCATCCCTCTGATGACCGCTGAAGAAGCTTCAGCTCTGACTGAAGAACAGATTCAGAAGGAAATCGACAACAACTGTCAGGGTATCCTGGGTTACGTTGTTCGCTGGGTTGATGCAGGTGTTGGTTGTTCTAAAGTGCCAGACATCAACAACGTTGGCCTGATGGAAGACCGCGCAACGCTGCGTATCTCTTCTCAGCACGTTGCTAACTGGCTGGAACACGGTATCTGTACCCGCGAACAGGTTGAAGACAGCCTGAAGCGCATGGCTGCGGTTGTTGATGGTCAGAATGCGGGTGACGCTTCTTATATCAATATGGCGCCAGGCTTCGACACTATCGCGTTTAAAGCGGCGTCTGACCTGATCTTCAAAGGTAAAGAGCAGCCAAGTGGTTATACCGAGCCGCTGCTGCACGCATACCGTCTGAAGTTCAAAGCTCAGTAAGTAGCGTCAAGCACTGTAAAAAACCCGGCAAATGCCGGGTTTTTTTGTGTAAAGGGGCAGTAAAACACCTGTCTGAGAGCTATCCTGTGCCTACTCCAAACGTAGAATGACATAGAACAGAATAAGAGTAATAAGAAGATGGTTCATAAGCTTACCTCAGTAATCCTTATCGGCGTGCTCCTTCAGGCCTGTTCAGGGAACTCCAGTTCTACCCGCACCGTCAGCGGTGAAGAGGAGACTTATGGTATTAGCGGTCGAATAGGGACGGCGACCTGGGGTAGCCGAATCAGTGCAACACCGATCAACTATGAGGGTGGCCCGACGCTCATAGAAAACGATAGCGGTAATCTTGTATACGATGGTGCAGCTTCGCAGTCTTCTCAAACGGGTACTTACGAGCTGACGGCAGAGGCCGAAGACGTATCAGGATCGTTTATCTTTATCGCGAATACGGACAACGGGGATGTGTTCTATCGCTGTGAGCGAGTACAGGGGTGCGACTCGCTCGCTTACGGGAAATATGTTCCGCTTCCAGATGATCTGGATGTCCGGGCTGGCGTCGGTGAATTGCTCGACGGCATGACGGTCAATGTCAACTGGATTACTGATATTGCAAGCAGTATGGCCAGAACGGTTTATATCGACGCAGTCACGAACGGCCTTTCTGCAGACGACCGGGCGGACATCAATCAGGCTGTGTTGGATGACATCGAGAAAGCGAAAACAGGTGTGTATAACCAATACACGATGGAGTTGGCCAATCTTCATGTCTCTGAGCTCTTCGGTCTGACGGATATTATTTCGTCGCCTGTAGTTGCCCCCAGTCAGATTACGCAAGTTGAGACAGTTTCAGGTGACGCTCTGGTCGAAGGGGTCTATTACGGTGCGTTAATTGCTGCTTTGCCGTATCTCGCTGATTCGGCTAACACCGACTTCGTAACGAAACTGGGTGAAATTACCGGTGATGTAATTGATCGGCGCGGGCAGTTGTTGGAGAAAAAAAGTAACGCCTCGGATGTTGTAACTAAGTTCAAGATTTTCTCTGCGGCCAGCACAATACTCCGGGATAACATCAATTACTTTAACGGGCTTGGTGCCAGAGTCCCTGCTGGTGCAGTCACAGCTCTCGAACGGCTCGACGGCGTCGCAGCCTCTATGAGAGAGGACGTTGAAACATCGGTAGATGTCGATGTGCCAGCCAGGTTAGCGGGTTGGCGTACTGCAATAGAAAACAGCAAATATTTTCTGACGGACCTTACTGCGGCAGTGAAGAATTTCTGGGGCTATGATGAAAATCAGCCCAGCTTCATCGATCCTGTTCATGGACGTCGCGTTGATTCATATTATCTGGCGCATGAAACAGCGCTGAACACAGTGGCAGACCTGGCATTTGGGCCTACTGGTGTTCTCAATGAAATATTGGAAGGTGCTGAGATCCTTGCTCGTTGTGAGTTCGGAGAGGGTGATTGCACCCCGCCAGTGGGGTTCGCCATCGAAACTGATGAGAGCGATTCGGCAGGGCTTCCTAGTGACCGTGTACTTATTGACGGTTCACTTCGGCTTGTTATGCGCCCGATTGAAACCACGGATGCGGATGCCGGGCTCTATAATGTGTTTGATTTCGAAATAGAGTCGGCTGATAACCCTGATGAGGGGGTTGATGCTATTCCAGCCGAAATTAAGAATGCTTTGGCACTAGGTAATGGTAAAAAGCTTTACTGGTACACGGAGGCCATCTCTGACGGAAGCATCACTACTCGTCCTTATGTTCGGGTGTTTTATGAGGATAGCTACGCGTCGCCTCCTGCTGGATCATTTCTGGATGACTCAGATCCTTCACACGTTGCGCCAACGCAGATTGCGATTGTCTGGCCGTTGGTCAGGTTTGAAGGCAATATCGATGGCGCCCAGGCGGGCGATAATGGTGAACATGAATTCAACGCGCTCATTGAGGCCAACCTGGTAGGGGTCAAAGACCCGCTCGATGATGCCTCCCAGACCAGGTATAACCCAGTTACATTTGTCGTCCGTGCAAGGTCCACGCTGGAACCGGATGCAGAAAACAGGACTGATCTGAACGTTCAGCTCAGAACGACGAATTCTTCATCGTATTACCCAACCAGTAAATGGCCTGCTACCCATGAGTTTTTCCTTGGGCGTCCAGATGCTCCGACGGAAATTACAGATCTCGTTGAAAGCCTGTATCGCGACCAGACCGTCTTATCGGATGGTCGGGTTATAGAATATTTTGATGAAGAGCTTCGTGGGAGGGACTTCATTAGTCGGATCAAGTTGTACCCCTACGACTCTAGTACCAATACGACCCGTTCCGAATCCTGTAACGTATCCTGGGTGGATGTCGATATGGACGGGGATGATGAAAGAGTTGAGCAGAGTTGCGATACAGTTATTGAGCTGGCCGGAGAAGTAACCCTTGATGAGCTTCTCGAGAGAAATTTCGAAAATAATGTTTTATCCAGATACAGCGTGCCTGGCAACGGGATATATGAAATCGATTTGTCTACGTCTGCAATTGTATCTGGTACTGAGTATCAGGGTCTGACAGAAGGCGTAGAGTATGGGCCGTTCAGCGGTACCTTCTATGATGATATAGAGCTGGGGATAGATCGTCTTACTGCCGTTGCAGAAAGTTACCTCAAAGACCCAGAAGACGAAGCGCTGATTCCTGTTATCTTCGAGCTAGCGCTTGAACGACAGGTTGAGGACGAGTTCGCATTGAGTGCCTCGTACGGCTTCGGCTCCGAGGAAACTTATGAAAATATCAGCAACCAGTTAGGTGTTGTTGCTGGCGGAGATGCACAGGGCTTTTATCTCGAATTGGCCGTCTCGGAAGAGCAGATCAGTGATGGGGAAGGCGGACTGAAAACCATCGAAGTCGAACGTGGTTACTGGTTGATTTCCCGCTCAAACGTATCTATGGGTGGTACTGATCAATCGGTTCTTGCTCAAATAGCTACTCGTACGGAATACACGCAAGGCAACGATGAAACGGCCTGCGGCTTTAACGACCGCGATAAATTGTCAGCAGCAGCGCCAACAGATGCAGATTCAAATGATGGCTGCGAAGCAGTCGCCTATCTGACGGTACGTGGTGCACTCGTAGGCACAATTCGCGAAGAGCGCGAGAACGTATTTGTCGCCCGTTTCGTTGATGGCACCTGGATGATTATTGGTGATTAAGAAGGTCATACTGCTGTCTTCTGCTATCGCAATAGCGAATATTGCTGATGCGACAGCAGGGCAGTCTGAGGAGCACTTAGGCGAGGTCCGCTTCGCGTTGTCCGCTGAGGCAAGCTCTGAGCCCGTTCCGATTGATCAGATGATCGAAGGCTGGGAGCAGGACGCTGATACCGGCGAGTACGCGTATGCGGATATGAGTCTCGCAGCATCGGCGTCTTACCGGAACTTCACGTTGAATGCGGAGCGTCGCTGGTTCTATTCTCTTAAGTTTTCTCCTGACACAACAGCGGTCTACCTGGACGCCGAGTTTGGAATAGAAACCCAGCAGGATAGAGACCTTAATCTGGTGGCCAAGGTATTTCAGGCTCGCGGTATTGGTGGTTCCTATCACTTTGAGGGTAAGAACTGGACGGTGTCACCCGCTTTTATGGTGTACAAGCTGATTCATTATCAGTTTGGTTCGTTTGTTGGGAGAAGCTTTGCTGACGAGGGCTCTAATTTCTCGGCAAGCCTGTCGTACTATTTTGACGAGTATCGCTTTCCTTCTTTCGATACGCTTCCTGAATATGAAGACCCGCAAGGCACTGCATCTCAGGAGTGGTTTGGTTACAGTGCATCTCTTTCAGGAACCTGGGCCCCCACGGATGAGCTGGAACTTGCTCTGCAAGTGAAAGATCTCTGGAATCTTCTCGATATGGGTAACTCAGGACATCGTTCTATATGCGCAGAAGTCGGTGAAGTTACTAATCCAGTCTGTTCGAGTGGAGGAGCTGCCAGTGGCGACGATAACCCGCAGACACTGGAAACATCGATTAAGTCTACCGTAATCGCGAACGGGGTTTATAAGCCGCTCGATGTATACGTTCAGTACTACTGGCATGACGTTTACCGGAACCTATCTGTCGAAAAACGATATCCTTTTGGTAATGGTGAGGTGGGTATTGTTGGAACGTCGAAGCGTCAGCTCGGTGCTGCTATATACTGGCGGGGGCTCTCAGCCAGCTACATCGTAGATGATCTTAATATCAAACAAGTCCGCGATGCCCGTATAGGGTTGTCGTATCAGTATCGCTGGTAAGCTGATGCCGGCGATTTCAGGCTAAGTCACCACTGCGTCAGACGTGCAATTCCGGTATCATGCCGGCATCAATCAGACAGGATGCAGCATGTACCTTGAGTACTTCGGCTTAGACAAACTGCCATTTACCATCTCTCCGGATCCGGATTTTCTGTACCCTTCACCTGGGCATCAGGAAGCGTTGGCACATCTGAGCTATGCCCTGACGGATCAGGGCGGGCTTATCTGCCTTACTGGCGAAGTGGGTACGGGTAAAACGACACTGTGCCGGGCGCTTATGGCGTCTATCCCAGAAGGTGATCATGTTGCATATATATTCAATCCGCAGCTCTCGCCTATAGAGTTAATGCAAAGCATCTGCGATGACCTTGGCATCGCCTATGAAAGAAGCGCAACGCTCAAGGAAGTTTACGCATCGATCAATGAAGCACTGGTGAGCTTCTACGGGAAACATCAGCGTATTATTTGCGTGATCGACGAAGCCCAGTCCATGCCTGTCGCGCTATTGGAGCAGGTTCGCCTGCTGACTAATCTGGAAACAGACCGGGAAAAGCTACTGACACTCGTTCTGGTAGGGCAGCCAGAGCTTCGCGATCTGCTTAAGCGTCATGATCTACGCCAGCTGAATCAGCGCATTACTGCTCGTTATCACCTCGATTTGCTGAGTCTGACCGAAACCTCCGAATACGTTGAGCACCGCCTGGTCTGCGCTGGCGGGAATCAGATGTTATTTGATCCTGCCGCGATCGAGACTATCTGGCGGGCCAGTGAGGGAACTCCACGCCTGATTAACAGTATTTGCGATAGAGCGCTATTGGGTGCTTATGCCACGGGCAGTCACCTGGTCAGTTCGGATATCGCAAGTCAGGCGATTATTGAAGTGCTTGGGGCAGATTATGATGCAGTTCCTCAAGTTCATGTAGGAAAAGGGGCGGCTGGCATTGCAGAGACCTCAGGCAAATACATATTAAAAAGTGCACTCGCTTTCTGCGCGGCTGCTGTGTTTGTCTTTGCGGGTGTGATTGCGTACCAGAATATTCCTGCACTTAAGACGGTCTCATTAGACCGCAGTGATCCGTATGCCGTACTTGAGGCCTCCCGCACTGAGGGCGCCGCGAATTGTGACTCTTCAGGTTGGCGGTGTATTCCGGTCGACTGGGATATCTCTGAATTGCGCGAGCTGAATCAGATCACGGTCGTCAGAGTGGGGAGCGGGGGTGCAGAAGCAGAATGGTATGACCTTGAAGAATACGAGCGTGGGTATGCTGGTGAGGCTGTGATTTTATGGCAGGCGCCTGCCGACTACACCAGTGCTGTAAAGCCAGGGGAAACAGCTCCAGTGATTCGTTGGGTGCGCTCGCGTCTCGGCGCTGGCTGGGATAAGGAGTGGACCAGTATCGGGCCGGGTGGTGTTCAGGTTGAGGTCAACCCGGAATTTTACGACCCATTGCTAGAACGAGCAGTTGCTGAATTTCAGATCGCTGAAGGTTTAAAAGCAGATCGGATTATTGGGCCGAAAACCCTGATGTATCTGCAGGCGAGGCAATAGCATGTCATACATCCTCGATGCATTGAAGAAATCCGAACAAGAGCGGGATGAGCGCAACCCGGCCCAAATGCCGCCTAAAAAGGGCCTGATCTCAGAATCTGCTGAGACTGGAAAAGTGGCTTCAGAGCACGAGCAGCAACGTAATACGGACAGTAATACTTCTGCTCGCATGGGAATTTCTGCCGCTCTGGCCGTTGTGCTTATCTTAGGTGCTATCGCTACAGCCTTTTATTTTTCGCCCGCTGACAAGCAGGGCGCTACACCATCGGCTGCCGAAGAGACTTCGCTTTCTGAAACGGACTCAGAACCTGCAGCGGTTATGACGACGGCAGAGCTTTCTGCAACTCAAATCGTGGTAGCAGAAAGTGCAATTGAGGATATTGAGGCGGAACAAAGCGACGTTGAGCCAAAAGCGCCTCTTAAAGAAGCGCGAGCACCGTTCGAAGCATTGGAGCGAATTCCGGATCTGAATATTACGGGGCATACGTTCAGTTCCGTGCCAGCTAAGCGAACAGTGACCATGAACGACCGTCTCTGGCGAGAAGGTGAGCAATTGGTGGACGGTGTAGTTCTGCAGGAGATTACGCGCGACGGCATTCTGCTCGACGTTTCCGGGTGGCCTGTAGTGATTGGTCGTACGCGCGGATGGAAGGCTATTCGCTGATGCTGCAAAAAGAAACTAAAGAGCGCATTCAGTCGCTCTACCGCGAAGCGATCAAAGCACTGGAATTACGTCCACGCTATGGCCAGCGCGTCATGATTGCAGAAATCGCGAAAGCCCTGGGCTCGATTCATGAAGGCGAAAAAGACGAGCGTGACAACGACGCCGGAATTGCAGTCGTAGAGGCGGGGACCGGCACTGGTAAGACTCTGGCTTACCTTATCGCTTCTCTGCCAGTAGCTATAGAACGAGAACGTAAACTACTGGTCTCGACGGCAACCGTTGCCCTTCAGGAGCAGATCCTTGATAAGGATTTGCCTGCACTGAAAAAACACCTCTCTCTACCGTTTAATTTTGCATTGGCAAAAGGGCGAGGTCGTTACCTGTGCCTGGCGAAGCTGGATAAAGCCTTGCAGCAACTCTCCGGCATTCTGTCTACGGTCGATCTGTTCGAACAGACACCCGAAGAGCAGGACCGCGAGCTCTACGAAAAGATGCTGATGAAATACGGCAGCGGTGATTGGGATGGAGATCGGGATCGCTGGGATGATGAAATTGAGCATAAACAATGGTCCCACCTGACGGCGACTCACCGGGAATGCTCGAACCGTCGTTGCCCGCATTTTCAGAACTGCGCTTTTTACAAGGCGCGAAGCGCCATGGAAGACGCAGATGTCATCGTCGCTAACCACGACTTGGTGCTTGCGGATCTTTCGCTTGGTGGTGGTGCTATTTTGCCGGCGCCTGAGAAAACCATTTATGTGTTTGATGAAGGGCATCACCTCGCCGATAAAGCACTGAACCACTTCCGGCTGGAATTTGGCGTGCGCTCAACACGCCAATGGCTGAAACAGCTGGAAAAAGTCATCGAACAATTTATTGCTGATGCCGGAATGCCCGTAGGGTTAATGCATTCGCTGCAAGAGATGCCGGCGAATCTTCAGGCGTTGTCCCAGAGCGCGAGCCTTGTCTGGCCACTCGTGATGGACTTGATGCAGGACAGAGATCGTCAGCGGTTTGAATTTGGTGTGTTACCCGAATCGCTACGCGAGCTTTTACAGACAATGAAGGCCCCCTTGCAGCCCGTAGTTCATTGCCTCGACAAAATGTCGGATATGCTGCAGAAGTCTCTCGATCCGAATGAGACTGGAGACTTTCAGCGTGAGGTTGCCGAGGCCTGGCAGGCGCCAGTCGGTATTATGCTAGCTCGCGCAGAAGAGCTGTCAGAGGCGCTGTCGTGGATAGCGGCGGAAGAGGCAGAAGGCGAATTGCCTGTGGCCCGGTGGCTTAGTAAGCGTCCGTACGGTGATGATTGGGATATTTCACTGTCGGCGTCGCCAATTTCAGTGGCAGCGCAGTTGCGCAGGAACCTATGGAACCGCTGTTACGGTGCCGTTGTCACCTCGGCAACGCTCACAGCGTTGAACAGTTTCAACTCGCTGAAATGGGAAGCCGGCCTGCCAGACTGGGCGGTCTACGAGCGGGTCGCGAGTCCGTTTAATTATCCAGAACTCGGCCAGCTCGAAGTTGTCCAGCTGGCTTCAGACCCGAAGAGCGAAGCGTTTGAAAGTGACGTTCAGAATTGGTTGAAAGAGGCCGTGAACCCAGATGAGGCCACTCTTGTGCTCTTTAGTTCGCGTGCACAGCTAGAAGCGACGAGAGACTATTTTATTCGCGACTGGTACGAACACCTCCTGTGTCAGGGTTACCTGCCCAAAAGTGAAATCGTACGTCGTCACAAGGAACGCATTGATAACGGGAAAGGAAATGTGATCTTCGGACTGGCATCCTTTGCCGAGGGGATCGACTTACCCGGTGAGTACGTAACTCATGTTGTGATCGTTAAGATTCCGTTTGCGGTACCAGATGATCCTATCCAGTCTGCCATATCGGAGTGGATGGAGAGCCGGGGGCGCAATCCTTTTATGGAGTTAACGCTACCAGCGGCGTCTATACGGCTTATCCAGGCATGCGGCCGACTGATCCGTAAGGAATCCGATCACGGCAAAGTCAGTATTCTCGATAAGAGATTGGTGTCTTCCCGATACGGGCAGTTATTACTTGATTCTCTGCCTCCGTTCCGGCGAGTGTGACTCACGCTTCAGTTCCTGCAGTTCGGATTTCAGGCAATAAAAAACCCGCCGAAGCGGGCTGTGTATCTGGCAGTCCTGCCGTGCACTCAGTCTCAGGCCAGCTGGCCTGCTACTTCCTCAACTGTTGGTTGATCTTCACGGACCATAAGCAGGTGGTCCTGGAGGTAGTTCAAAAGGGCTTCTGCACCTTTCATTTCGCGCTGCATCAGCAGGCAACGCAATGATTTTTTGTCTTTATCCAGAACACGAACATGGTAAGTGTGACCCGTTTCTGGAATTTCCAGCCAGAGCTGATCAGACGACTCGTTCAGCGTCATATCCATGTTGATCTGCTCAATTTCGCAACCGCTGAAGTTAATGTTGCTGATGCGTACGGTGTGTTCTTTGCCAGTGGCCTTGTCGTGAAGGCTATACGGCTGCTCCATTGGGCGCAGGCGAGCTTGCAGGCGCTGGTTGGCGAAGTCGTACGCTTGTGGGTCATACAGGTCGACGCCCTGGATACCTTCGAGTGACTGGCCGCTCATGAAGCGACATACGACTTCCATTGAAGCAGATTTCTGTTCGAACTGTGCCAGGTGATCGGCATTGCGGATAACGGCAAACTTACCGTTAACGCACTGACGTGCTACCGCAGCGTTTTCCTGCGGCAGGGTGAAATTATCGAACTCGCCAGTCGCAATCAGGGTTTCGCAGGTCGGGAACGACTTAAAGCCCTGGAAACGCAGCAGTCGGCGTGTGTTCTGAGCGTAACGCTGACGCTCATTATCATTCAGACGAGCAATCTGACGGAACAGAAGGCGACGATAGGTTGCGCCGATCTGAGTGTCTTCCATACGGTTGTGATTGATCAGGTTGCAGACGGCTGTGGTTGCAAAGGCATCCATGTCGCCGTTGTCGAGTAGCTTGAGAGAATCTTCGAGCAGTGTGATCAGGCTTTCGCGACGGAAGCAGGTGATACCGGAAATAAGAAGACGGTCGATCATCTGCGGGTAAGCAGATGCGAAAAGAGTCGCCATTGCAGAGCCATAGCTCACACCCATCAGTTGAACCTTGCTTACACCCTGTGACGTCAGGAAACCCGCGATCAGGTCTGCGAAGTCTTCCATATCGAGTTCAGGCGCAAGCTGGTCGTTGCCACCCTGAGAAGGGAAGTCTGCAAGGATAACAGGGCAGTGCTCAAGCATTTGCTCAACTTCGTTACGGAACGAAGAAAAGCTCTGGAAAGCACCACCAAGAAACATGACTGGCGCCTTATCCATGTTGCCCTCACTTTCGTAGGCAACAAACTCAACCTTATAGTCACCAATCATCTGGATGTTTGGTGCTTGCTTTAACGCTGCTGGGGAGTAGTTGGCAAACTGCATGATGGTGTCGACTCTTTATTCTTATAGTGTGATCACTCTATCGCACTTATAGACAGAATGCCACACTTGTATGTTTTCTTTACGTTACATTGAAGTCTTTATAACTTATTGATTTATATGGTTATTTTAAAAAATGTAACGCGAGTCGAGTGGGTCGGTGAAAAAAAATTGTTGCTCTCGTCACATTTCTTAACGTGGCGAATTAAATTGAAACCGGATCTCGTCAGGCGTCACGTCAATATCAAAATCTCCGTTAGGAGTAGAGTGCGATTCTGGCGCCAGGTTCCCGGCGTTCGGAATAACGATTTCGAATGAATACGGGTTGATAGCAAGCTCGGATGGTGGGACCGCACCGTCTGGGTACACCGCGTTTGAAAGACTCAGGTTTTCGTAATCGATCGGAGTGCCTTCGTCGAGCCCCAGTGCATCGCGAAGTCTCGTCTCATTAACGAACTTGTCGTGATCATAAATAGGCGTATCAGGAATCGTCTGAGAAATACGCGCGAACTCATATTCTGACTGAGCCGTCATGTCATAAGGTATCGCCTCATACTGCTCACGCATATCAATCGTGGACTGCGACGTGGATTCGCCCTCAGAAAAGTCGTCTTCAAGTGGCGATACACGAATAATGCTGCGACGCTCATTCTGTTGAGTAGGCGCCTTCTTGCGCACAATCACGGTGGTATCGCGGATGTAGGACTCGGTCATCTCTTCAGCCGGAATTTCGGTGATTTCGGCGAATGTGAGAGGAGATGCAGCGATAGAGAGGCTCAGCACGGCGCCGGCGAGGACTGAGAAGTTATTGATATCTTTCATGATGAGACTCCCATTGATGTTTTACTAATCCTAGAGGAATGCCGCAGAGTTACAAGCGTACATTAGCGTCAGCAGTGCCGCATTTCAGGCCTTTCAGTTAACAATTGAATCTGAACGGTAAGCTCTCTGTAAGCTGGAACACGGGTACAACTTAGGGCACACTTGCGCGCACGCTTTATTATCACTGGTTGTAGTCCCTATGAGAGCCAATATCCCCCTCTGGATTGGCCTGCGTTATCTGGCCGCGAAACGCAGAAATCACTTTATTTCTTTTATATCAATGTCATCGATGATCGGCATGACGCTCGGTGTGGCGGTTCTGATCCTCGTTCTCTCCGTGATGAATGGCTTCGACCGTGAGTTGAGGGAACGCATCCTCGGTATGGTGCCTCATGCAGTGCTCTATAAATATGGAGGCATTGAGGACTGGGAAGTTCTGGCAACGCGTGTTGAGGGCCTGCCGGGCGTTGCCGCGGCAGCACCTCTAACCCGGCTCCAGGGGATGCTTGGTTATGGCGGTCGGGTGCAGGGGGTAATGATCACCGGCATTGAGCCCGGCGTCGAAGAGCGTGTATCTATCCTTCCTCAGCATATGACAGAAGGTGAGCTTGAGTCGCTGCAGCCGGGTGAGTTCGGCGTAGTGATCGGTGAGCTTCTCGCGAGGCACCTGAAAGTAGGCATGGGCGATAAAATCACCATGATGTTGCCCGAGGCGACGTTGTCTCCAGCGGGTGTTCTCCCGCGTATTAAGCGCGTCACTGTCACAGGGATATTTTCAGTCGGAGCTGAGCTGGACTCGAATCTTGCTGTTATCAATATTGATGATGCCCGCAAACTGGGTCGCATTGACGCAGAGGTTCAGTCTCTGCGCATACGCTTTGATGATCTGTTTGATGCACCAGCAGGTATCTGGGAAATCGTCGGGCAGCTGGATGGCCGCTACAGTGGTACCGACTGGACCCGTACACACGGCAACCTCTTCCAGGCGATTCGTATGGAGAAGACCATGATCGGACTGCTATTGCTGATGATTGTTGCGGTTGCAGCCTTCAATATTATCTCCACACTGATCATGGTGGTGACCGACAAACAGGCGGACATCGCGATCCTGCGCACCATGGGCGCCACCCCTCGTACCATTATGGGCATCTTTATGGTGCAGGGCCTGTCGATTGGCGTAGTAGGGGTTCTGCTTGGTACAACGCTCGGGATTATTGGTGCATTGACCATCTCAGATCTGATTGCGGCTCTGGAAAGGCTATTTCAGTTCCAGATTCTGAATGCGGATGTTTACTTTATTTCGTACTTGCCGAGTCAGCTGAAGCTGTCTGATGTTCTGATCGTTGTGTCTGCATCGCTGACTATCAGCTTCCTCGCTACCCTGTACCCATCTTACCGGGCGTCGCGCGTCCAGCCTGCGGAGGCCCTGCGTTATGAGTAATCCAATCCTTGTCGCTGAAGGCCTTAAAAAGACCTACACCAGTGGTCCACAGGCGGTTACGGTCTGGGAGGATGTCGACCTGACGGTGGATGCCGGTGATTCTGTTGCTATCGTGGGGGCGTCGGGCTCAGGCAAGACGTCACTTCTGAACGTTCTTGGTGGTCTGGATGATATGGATGCGGGGGACGTTCAGATCTGCGGGCGTAAGTTAAGTCAGCTCACCGAGCACGAAAAGACGAAACTGCGTAATCAGGATGTAGGTTTTGTATATCAGTTTCATCATCTGTTGCCTGAGTTTTCAGCGCTCGAGAATGTGATGATGCCACTACTGCTTGGTGGTGTGTCGCGCACTGAAGCTAAGCGCCGGGCAACGGATAGCCTTGAGAGACTGCGCCTTGGAAGTCGTGTTGTTCACAAACCTTCAGAGTTGTCTGGTGGTGAACGACAGCGGACAGCCATTGCCCGGGCACTCGTGACGCGTCCGAAGCTCGTCCTGATGGACGAGCCAACAGGAAACCTGGATCAGGGAACGGCGTCAGAGGTTGAGCAATTGATGGCAGAGCTACGTACGGATGCCGAAACCGCGTTTATCACGGTGACGCATGATCAGGCTCTGGCTCGCAGAATGAATCGGGTGTATCACCTGATAGAAGGGCGCCTTCAGTCTGACTGAAGCGCTCTTTGCTGCCGCAGGCGCTTGCGTTTTGCCCATGCCTTGCTGACATGGCGTCTCCATACCAGATGGATCGCAAAGTAGGCGATAACGCTCAGAAAAATGCCTGCGACCAGTGAGCCGACAAAGAGCGGCGCCCAGAAATCGGCCAGATTATTCAGAACCCAGTCGATTGATAATTCGATGTTAAAGTCCAGCGGATCTGCGTTCAGAATCTGAGCGCCAAGCAAGTAAGTTGCGTAAAAGATCGGTGGAATAGTGACTGGATTGCTGATCCAGACAAGGCCGATAGAGATCGGCACATTCGCATTGATGTAGAAAGCGAGAAATGCCGCGATCCCCATCTGAAAGGGCAGTGGTAGAAACGCAGTAAATACACCGATCAGGAAAGCGCGGGCCACAGCTCGGCGGTTAACGTGCCAGAGGTTGGGCTTGCTGAAAAGTGGTGACAGGAAACGCAGGGAGCGTTTTCGCTGGACCTGTTCCGGCGACGGGAAAAATCGTTTTAAAAGCTTTTTGGGCATGCTGGTCGCCGTTCATTGATCGCGGCTGAATTATGCACATTACGCCATGGAGTGGCAATGAATCTGACCCTTCTGGGATGCCTTGCGGCTTTGCTTGCAGGGACACTCATACCAATGTCATCGGCAGCCTTGATATCTGTTGCCATTGTGAGTTGCTCTCTGGCAATGGTTGTCATTGTCAGGGCTCGCAATTCTGGCCTGAAAGTTATTCTTACGTCCGGCGCTCTCGCTTTGTCACTGCTATGGGGGAGTGGATTTACCGATGCCCAGCTTGGGCACCGCTTGCCTGATGTTTTATACGGTCAGGATGTCTCTGTCACAGGCTGCATTGTCGGCGAGGTTGATCGACAGAACCTCTCAGCTTCAAGATCCCGGGCCAGGTTTCTTCTCGAACTACACGCCAATTCGCTCTCAATACATGGCCTCCGCTCTGTGCGGGTAAGTTGGTTTGATGCGCCGGATTGGCTGATGACAGGAGCCTGTCTGAAGGGCACTGCCCGACTTAAGCCGCCACGCAGCTATGCCAATGGTCTCAGCTACGACTATGTCGCCAGTATGATGTTCCAGAAGATCGATGCGACTGGCTACCTGACTCGCGGCGAGCAGGTAGAGAGTGTAGCGCCCGGCGTCCTGCTCGGTTCTGATCTGGCGGATAAGATAAAGCAGGTTGCGTTGGCTGGCTTGACGCCGGAATCATCTGCCTGGGTTAAGGGACTGGTGTTCGGAGATAAGGCTGCTTTTTCAGGTGAGCAATGGCGGAGGGTGAGGGACAGCGGCACGCTTCATCTGCTGGTCGTCAGTGGGCTGCACGTCAGCATGATCGGAGCGATGGCGTTGTTTCTTGGGGCCTTGGTCGCTCGGTTGTTGATACTGTTCTCTGAGCTACTCCTTGTTAAGCGATCGATTGCAGGACTTCGTGCTTTGCCTGTCGCCTGCGCACTTGTGGTGACAGCCGCGTACGTGCTGCTGGCGGGCTCGGGGATTTCCTTAATCAGAGCGTGGTTTATGTTTGCCGTCGCCCTGGCCATCTGGAAGCTACCAATGCGAGTACGACGCGCGTCTTTGTTGCTTATGGCGGCGCTGGTTATCATGATCATTAACCCCCTCAGCTGGACCCAGGCGGGATTCTGGTATTCATTTTGTGCGGTTGCAGCGTTGGTGTTCTTCTTTGAAGGACGACGTTCGACGCGTGTTTCTGCACTGCTAACTCCTCAGCTTCTGATTCTGTTCGCTATGTTGCCGGTTATGCTCTATTTCGGTCAGGAGGTGACGCTGGGCCACCTGATCGCTAATTTCTTTGCCATACCGCTCGTGACTCTGATAATCCTCCCGCTATCACTCTTGAGTGCCTCGCAATTGATGTCATGGGCTGACCCGGCTCTGTCTTTCTCTGTTAGCTTGTTCTGGGGCTTGCTCGACGGTCTGCCTGAATTGCCGTCGTTGAACTTGCATGGCAATTCAACACTGGGGGTACTTGCAGTCGCTGTCTTAGCGTGGATCTGGGCGGGTCGATCGTGGGCGCTTCCTGCCTGTGTATCTGCAATATACGGACTGATGTTCTTTACCTCCGGTGGCATCGGTTCTCAGGCTTCTGGCGTATGGGTTGTAGATAGCGGGCAGGGGCAGGCGATACTCGCCAGCGATGGTGTAACGTCGGTACTGATCGATACAGGCCCTGCGTATTCTGATTCCTTTTCGGTAGCGAGCGCCGCTGTTCTTCCTTTGATGCGTCAGAAAGGAATCGATCATCTGGACGTTCTTATTGTTTCTCACTCGGATAATGACCACTCCGGGGGCACTCGGGATATTCTGGAAGCTGTTTCAGTTGGGCGATTCTATGTTGGGCAGCAGCTTCAAGATTTAAAGCAGCAGATCAACTGCCATTCTCTAAGCTCGATAGATAACCAAGCGCATATTGTCTCTGGCGCAAATCTTCGCATCGAATTTGTCCCAGTTCCTGAGGGCGTGAGGGATGGCGACAATAACCAGAGTTGCATGGTCCGTTTGCACTGGTCAGGGTATAGCATCCTGATCCCTGGGGATGCTGATTCGAAGGTTGAGCGGGCTTTAATTGTGGGCGACGCTGAGCGGCTAAAGTCCGATATCCTGATCGCGGGTCATCACGGAAGCAACAGCAGTACCAGCTCGATGTGGCTGAAAGCAGTCGATCCTCAGGTAGTGGTTTTCAGTGCGGGTTATCGCAATCGCTTCAATCATCCTCACCCTGATGTAATAGGCCGCATAGTTCGGGAAGGGCTGCCTTACGTGAATACAGCAACGTCTGGGTTGATCGAATTAACACCAGAAGGACAGATAAAACTCATGCGCGCCCAGTGGATGCCGCGATGGCACGCGCCGCCAGACGCGGAAAGGGATTTTTCACTTCACGGCCATGTGCTAGAGTAGCGCGCAAACAAAAACTGGCAGGAGACGCTGGACATGCTTGAGATCATCCAGAGTGGTGGTTGGATGATGGTGCCAATTATCATCGCCTCTGTATTGGCACTCGCGATTACCGTAGAACGTTTCTGGACGCTACGTCCGGGTAAAATTGCGCCGCCTAATCTGCTGTCGCAGGTTTGGGGTTGGATGAAAAATAAACAGTTAGACTCGGCGAAAATCCGGTCTCTGAAAGATTCCAGTCCGTTAGGTAACGTCTTAGCAGCCGGTTTGATCAACTCCCGACATGGTCGCCAGATCATGAAAGAGAGCATTGAAGAGGTGGCTTCGCACGAGATCCATGAAATGGAGCGCTATCTTAATGCTCTTGGTACTGTCGCAGCCGTCGCACCGCTGATGGGCCTGCTCGGTACAGTGATCGGTATGATTAAGGTCTTTGCTGAAATTATGGCTCAGGGTACTGGTCAGGCTAATTTGCTGGCAGGTGGTATTTCGGAAGCTCTGATCACCACGGCAGCAGGTCTGGTTGTTGCGATTCCGGCGCTTATTTGTCATCGCATACTGCAACGCCGTGTCGACGAAATTGTCGTTTACATGGAGCAGGAAGCGCTGAAACTCGTTGATGTACTTCACGGTGAGCGTGAAGTAGCAGACGCTCCGGAGAACGCTGGGTGAATTTTCGTCGTCAGTCGAAAGAAGAGGTAACAGTTAATCTGACGCCTCTGATTGATATCGTATTCCTGTTGCTGATTTTCTTTATGGTGTCGACGACATTCACGAAAGAAAATCATCTCAGCATCAGCTTGCCGGAGTCCAGCTCGGAAGAGACAGGCCAACCGCCGAAAGCGATTGAGATCCTGATTTCAGAGAGCGGAGAGTACAGTATTGATGGCCAACCTCTGGTGAATACCAAGGTAGAAACTCTTAAACGTGCCATTGAAAAAATCTTAGACGGACGTGAAATCGCTCCCGTGGTTATTTCAGCGGATGCCAGAACGTCCCATGAATCTGTTGTGCGCGCCATGGATGCGGCAGGTCAGTTGGGGTTGATCAACCTCAGCATTACCACACGCAAATCTGCCGGTGGTGACTGAAACTATGTCTACTGAAGCAACTGCAGGCGCTATTTATAAGCGCCTGCTGACCTACCTCGGGCCGCAGAAGTGGTACTTTTTGCTGAGTATCATCGGTTTTGCCATGTTTGCGGCTTCTGCTCCAGCGCTTGCTCATTTAATGGGTGTTGTTGAAGAAACCCTGAATGAGCCAACGCAGGAGAATATTTTCCTTCTGGTATCTGCGCTCTTTGCTGTTTACCTCTTTCGTGGTATCGGTACCTTTCTTGGTAAGTATTTTACGGCCTTGGTTGGGCGTGAAATTGTGCATGCACTGCGTACCCAGCTGTTCAATCGTATGCTGCGTCTGCCCAGCCAATATTATGATAATGAATCCAGTGGGCGCGTAATATCACGGGTTATTTTTGATGTCGAACAGGTCAACGGCGCCAGCACCAAAGCGTTGACGACGGTGGTTCAGGAAGGTCTCACAGTGACTCTTCTGATGGGGTATCTGATCTGGCTGGACTACACTCTGACGGCGATCTTTCTTGTCGTTATTCCAGTGATTGGTGGTCTCGTTTCTTTAGCAAGTAAATTTTTCCGCCGTTACAGTCGTCGCATCCAGAAATCCATGGGCCAGGTAACTCAGGTTACCAACGAATCGATCAGCGGTTACCGTGAGGTTCGCACCTATGATGCCACCTCGGTTGAGGAACAGCGGTTTCTGAAGGCAAGCAATGAAAACCGTAAGCAGGTGATGAAATTCGCGTTAACGAATGCGATCAACGTCCCTCTGTCTCAGCAGGTTATTGCTACGGGTCTGGGTGTTATGATTTATCTGATGTTTCAGCGTGTGGCTAGTGGCACCATGGACGCAGGTGAATTTCTCCAGTTTATTACTGCTGCGTCTCTGATCGCTAAACCTCTTCGTGCGCTAACCGATGTCAATTCAGTTATTCAGAAAGGCGTTACCGCTGCTGAGTCTGTATTTAGTGTGCTGGATACTGAAACTGAGAAGGATACCGGCACAAAAGAATTAGGGAAAAGCACCGGCGCGGTCGAGTTTAAAGAGGCTCGTTTCCGTTATGCTCAAGCAGAAACGGATGCTATTAAAGGTATCAACCTGAATATCAAAGCCGGTACTTCGGTCGCGTTTGTCGGTCGCTCTGGCAGCGGTAAAACCACCCTGGTGAATCTGCTACCGCGCTTTTACGAGTTAACGTCGGGCAGCATCAGCATTGATGGCCACCCAATCAATGAGCTGACGCTTAACTCATTGAGAGAACAGATCGCGATCGTGTCACAGAGTGTGACCCTGTTTAATTGCAGTATTCGCGAAAATATTGCTTACGGCAGTCTTGCCGATGCAAGCGACGAAGCCGTTATTGAAGCAGCGAAAGCCGCACATGCGCACGAATTTATTGAGAAACTCCCTGAAGGGTATGACACTCAGGTGGGCGAGAATGGCGTCATGCTCTCGGGCGGTCAGCGTCAGCGCTTGGCAATCGCACGGGCCATTCTTAAAAATGCCCCAATTCTTATTCTGGATGAAGCCACCTCGGCCCTGGATACAGAGTCTGAGCGACACATCCAGGCGGCGATGGGAGAAGTTATGAAGGGCCGTACCACATTGGTTATCGCTCATCGTCTGAGCACCATTGAAAATGTCGACACGATCGTTGTGATTGATGATGGACAGGTTGTTGAATCTGGCCCGCATCAGGAGCTTCTTAATCAGCAGGGCGCCTACGCTCAGCTTCATCAGCTGCAATTTGCAGAGGAAGAGTGATCGTGGGGTTGGCGGCCCGTATAGAGAAAAACTGGTACGGCAGTGCGCTGGGAAATCTTTGGTTGCTGCCGCTCTGGTGTCTGTTTGTTCTGGTAAGTGCGCTTCGGCGTGTTAAATATCAGATTTTCCCTGCCAGTCCGGCAGACACGCCGGTACTCGTTGTTGGCAATATTGCCATCGGCGGAACCGGAAAAACGCCGTTGATCACCTTGCTCGCCGAGCTCGCCGCAAAGCAGGGAATTCGCGTCGGTGTCGTGTCTCGCGGGTACGGCGGTCGTGCAGAGCAATACCCTCTGGTGGTTGATACAGATACACCTGTCGCGCAGTCGGGTGATGAGCCTGCTTTGCTCGCAGGGCTGGGGCTCCCGGTGGTTGTTGACCCTCAGCGAGCCCGTGCGGTAAAGGCGTTAAAAGATAAAGTAGATCTGATTCTGTCAGACGATGGCCTGCAGCATTATGCGATGGCCAGAGACGCCGAAATTGTTGTCAGTGATGCGACGCGCGGATTTGGTAATGGCTGGCAGTTGCCGGTTGGGCCTCTGCGTGAGCCCATATCCCGTATCGATACGTGTGATCTGCACCTGGTAAATGGCGTTGACTTCACGGTGCAGCCGACTGGTTATTTCGTTGGTTCGGTTGAGCTGTCGCCTCAGAGCCTGAAGGGCAGGCGTGTTCACGCTGTTGCTGGTATCGGAAACCCAGCGCGCTTTTTTACCACGCTCCGGCAGTTAGGCGCTGATGTTGTAGAGCATGCATTTTCGGATCATCACGCGTTTGTAAGAGAAGACCTTGTGTTTAATGATGATTTGCCCGTCGTCATGACAGAGAAAGACTGGGTAAAATGTCGTCACTTTGAACTACCAAATTCTGGATTCCTTCGGGTGAGCGCCGTACCGTCGGAAACCGCCGAAGAAAACATTTCGCAGTTATTGAAAAGATTGGGAGCAATCCGTCATGGATAAAAAATTACTGAGCATGCTGGTATGCCCTGAGTGTAAAGGCAAATTGAAGTACGACCGTGAAGCTCAGGAGCTTCTGTGTACGTTCGATGGTTTAGCGTATCCGATTCAGGATGGCGTGCCGGTAATGCTGGAAGGCGAAGCTCGTAAGATGGGCGAAGAAGAAAAGCTTGAGAAAGCCAAAGCGGTGAAACCAGCGGAATGATCCGGGTACTGTTTGTTTGCCTCGGCAATATCTGTCGCTCTCCAACGGCGCACGGCGTCATGCTCGGGCTGCTGGAGAGTGAGGGGCTGAATGATCAGGTCTTTGTCGACTCTGCGGGAACAGCAGGGTGGCATATCGGTAAAACGCCAGACCCGCGCTCTCAGCAGGCGGCACTCGCGCGGGGCGTTGATATTTCAGACCAGCGTGCACGCCAGGTTTCTGCAGAAGATTTTGAAACTTTCGATTATGTTCTGGCAATGGATCGATCAAACCTCGACGATCTGAAAGCGCTCTATGCCAGTAATGGAAGTCAGGGCACTGAGCCCAAACTGTTTCTGCGTGCATTTGGACGCAGCTTTGACGAACATGAAGTGCCTGATCCCTATTACGGTGGTGAGGCAGGATTTCGTCATGTTCTTGATCTGGTTGAAGACGCCTGTGACGGCTTGTTGGCCGACATCCGGCAGAAGATGGATGCCTGATGTCTCAGATGCCGGTCATTTCTGAACACTATTCACTCCACGATAAAAATACGCTCAGGCTGGCTTCGTGTGCGGAGTACTTCGCAACATTTACCTCAAGTGATGAACTTGCGGAGCTTGTTCACTGGGCAGAGCAGAAAAGCCTTGCGATCCGCGTCCTCGGCGGGGGAAGCAATGTCCTTATGCCTGAGTTCGTTCCGGGGCTCGTTATTCAGTCAAAAGATGAAACGGTATCGGTCGTTTCTGAAGATGAAAACTCAGTCGTTATAGATGTGGCGGCCGGGAAGTGCTGGCACGACTGGGTGGTAGAAAGCATTCAGTATGGCCATGGCCTTGAGAATCTTGCACTGATTCCAGGTTCGGTCGGCGCCTCGCCCGTGCAGAACATCGGTGCTTATGGTGTTGAGGTGTCAGACCTTCTTGTCTCTGTGACTGGGTTCAGTATTGCAGAACAGCGTATGCTGACAATTGAAAAAGCAGATTGCGATTTTTCCTATCGGGATTCTGTTTTTAAAAATCGCCTGAAAAATAATTTTGTTATTTGTAGTGTCAGGTTCCGATTGAATAAGTTCTTTTCGCCAAATCTTGAATATGCGCCGCTTAATTCACTTGAACCAAATGCCTTGTCTGCTCAGGATTTGATCGATTTTGTGGTCGGCGTCCGGTCTGCAAAACTGCCAGATCCTGGGCTGATTCCTAATGCTGGCTCCTTTTTTAAAAATCCGATTGTCAGTACTGAGACCGCCGACGACCTCAAAAACCTGCACCCAACACTGCCTGTTTATCCGGTTCATAGTGCTCCCCAGAGTGCTAAGTTGGCGGCAGGCTGGTTAATTGAGCAGTGTGGCTTTAAAGGCAAAGCGTACGGGCCCGTTGCCATGTATGAAAAACAAGCGCTCGTGCTGACCGCTCCGGGGGAGGCTGAGCTACAGGATGTCGCCCGCTTGCAAAGCCTGGTGCAGACAGAAGTCGAATCACGCTTTGGTGTCCACCTCGAACCTGAGCCGCAACTCTTTACTGACTGAGGTTTCGGCTCAGTTTATTCAGAATATCAAGGTGCGGCCCACATCGCGGACGATTTGCACTGGTCGAGGAACTACATCAAAGTCTCTGGTTACTGGAAACGGGGCATTCAAACTCAGTTTATTGGCGGATAGGCTTCTTAGTAAACGTGACGATGGCAATACCACCGAGAACCAACAGAGAGGCAATGACGAATCGACTGGTGATGGGCTCTGCCGCGAATAGCAATCCACCAACGGCGGCAATGACCGGCACTGAGAGCTGGACGACCGCCGCTTGAGATACCCGAAGGTGGCTGATGACGGCATACCAGACTGCATATCCAGCGCCTGATGCTAGTGCGCCCGATGAGATGGCGAGCAGGAGGCCTCTTTCCGTTAGGTAAACGTCTCCCAAAAAGTAAAAAAGCAGAATCAGCGCAGGTATGCACGAGCGTAAAAAGTTTCCACTGGTGTCTGCCAGAGGCGTCGCTGAGCCTCGCCCGATCAGGGTATATACGCCCCAGGCTGCCCCCGATATGGCCATAAGAACGAAGCCAGCAAGCTCAGGTGCTTCTGACCCTGGCAGCAGCATATAACTTAAGCCGCCAAAGGCCAGAAGAGTGCCGGCCCATTCTGTGAGCACAAGTCGATGCCCACGAAAAACGCCAATCAGAATCATGGAAAGCTGCACAAAACCAAATAAAATAAGTGCGCCAGCGCCGGTATCAATGCTGATGTAACCGAATGACAGGGTCGCTGCGTAAATAAACAGAGCCATTGCGGCGGGCCAGTTGCCGTAATTCAGGATTTGGCTCGGTCGACTGGGCTTCAACAGGATTAACGAGAGCAGGGCAAGGAAAACGGCGCCAGCAATAAGCCGCACCAAGGTGTATCCGGCCGGGTCGATAGTTTCGTCTTTGAGTGCCAGTCGGCAGAGGACAGAATTACCGGCAAAGGCAAGCATTGCAAAGGCGGTGAGCCCTAGTGTGCGAAGCCAGTGAGGAGGCGAACTCATAAAAGTCCGGGTTAAAACCCGAACTTTTCTAAGACAGGGCTTGAACCCTCATCCCAGCGGACAAGCCAGCCGTGATCGTCGCCCCAGTCACCGAGTACGATGCGCTGACGCTCCTGGCCGTTACATTCCCAGTCATGAGTTGCAGGGCGGTGAGTGTGACCGTGGATCAGCAGGTTTACACTCGCATCATCCATCACCTTGTCGACCTCTTCGGGGGTGACGTCCATGATGTCGTCCGCTTTCATCTGCTGGCCAGCTTTGCTCTCTGACCTGACCTGTTGACCAATGGCCAGTCTCTCTTCGATCGACTTGCTCAACAGATCTGCCTGCCACTCAGGGTTGCGGAACAGCTGTCGCATGTTCATGTAAGCAACGTCACGTGTACACAGGCTATCACCGTGCATCAGCAGCGCTTGCTGATCGCCAACGGTAATAACCGTACCCTCAGCGAGCATCTCCGCGCCGCAGGCGTTGGCAAATACATCGCCCATCAGAAAGTCGCGATTACCGTGCATAAAGAAAATCTTTACGCCTTGATCTGCGAGAGCTTTCAGTGAGGTTTGAATGCGTTCAACCAGAGCGTCGGTGTAATCGTCACCGATCCAGACTTCGAAGAAGTCGCCGAGAATATACAGTGTCTCTGCGCCTTTGAGCCGGTCCAGCAGTCCGAAGAAGCCTTCGGACATGGCTGGGCGATTGCCCTGCAGATGCAGGTCAGAAATAAAGTAATGCGTCATAGAAACCGGATCAGTCAGCGATGACTTCAGCTTTCTCGATGATTACGTCTTCCGCAGGTACGTCCTGGTGGCCCATAGCCATCGTAGTGCGCACGCCTTTGATGCGGTTTACCACATCCATGCCTTCAGTTACTTTACCGAATACCGCGTAGCCCCAACCCTGCATGTCTTTGCTGGTGTGGTTAAGGAAGGCGTTATCAGCAACGTTGATAAAGAACTGCGCGCTGGCAGAGTGTGGGTCCATAGTGCGGGCCATCGCCAGGGTGCCAACTTCATTCTTGAGGCCGTTGTCAGCTTCGTTTTCGATAGGCTCGCGAGTCGCCTTCTCTTTCATGCCAGGCTCCATACCGCCGCCCTGAATCATGAAACCGTCGATGACGCGGTGGAAGATAACGCCGTCGTAGAAGCCATCTTTAACGTACTGCTCGAAGTTCGCGGCAGTTTTAGGAGCTTTCTCGTGGTTCAGTTCGACTTTGATGTCACCAAAGTTGGTTTTCAGCAGGATCATGATTTCTCTCAGCTCAAATAGTGTGTTCGGGTATCCCTTACGGGCTTTCGGCGCGTATAATACCGCCTTTTTCCACGGCCCGACATGGGGCGGCTATCGTTTCTGTACAGATACGGACCAATATGACTGATACGACATCGAACACCAGTAATAATTTCATCGCCAAAATCATTCAGGAAGACCTTGATGCCGGGCGCGTACAATCGGTGCAGACCCGATTCCCGCCAGAGCCAAATGGTTATCTCCATGTCGGCCATGCGAAATCTATCTGCCTCAACTTCGGCGTTGCCAAACAGTTTGATGGCGCATGTAACCTGCGTTTCGATGACACCAACCCAGAGAAAGAAAGCCAGGAATTCATTGATGCGATCAAAGACGACATCACCTGGCTTGGTTATCAGTGGAAGGGCGATATCCACTATGCGTCTGATTACTTTGACCAGTTGCACGACTGGGCGGTTGAGCTGATCAAGGCCGATAAAGCCTATGTCTGTGACCTGAACGCCGAAGAAGCGCGCGAATATCGAGGCACTCTGACCGAGCCGGGTAAGAACAGCCCATATCGCGAACGTACTGTCGAAGAGAATCTCGACCTGTTTGCTCGTATGAAAGGGGGTGAGTTCGATACGGGTGCGAAAGTTCTGCGCGCTAAGATCGACATGGCGTCGCCGAACATGAATATGCGCGACCCGATCATCTACCGCATTCGTAAGATCACCCATCACCAGACTGGTGATACGTGGTGCATCTATCCGACCTATGACTTTACTCATGGGCAGTCGGATGCGATTGAGGGCATCACTCACTCTGTGTGCACGCTGGAATTCGAAGATCACCGCCCATTGTACGAGTGGTTCATCGAAAACCTGCCGGTACCTGCGCAGCCAAAGCAGTACGAGTTTGGCCGCCTGAACCTCGACTACACAGTAACGTCTAAACGTAAGCTCAAGTTCCTGGTTGATGAAGGCGTGGTCGCTGGCTGGGATGACCCGCGTATGCCGACTATTTCCGGTATGCGCCGCCGTGGTTTTACCCCAAACTCAATTCGCACCTTCTGCGACATGATTGGCGTAACCCGCAGTGATGGCATGGTTGATGTGGCCATGCTGGAGCACGCATTGCGTAGCGACCTGAACCAGAATGCACCTCGCGCCATGGCCGTGCTCAAGCCATTGAAAGTGGTAATAGAAAATCTGCCTGAAGATCACAAAGAAATGCTCAAAGCGCCATTCCACCCAGAGCTGGATCTGGGCGAGCGTGAGATGCCATTTACGCGTGAAATCTTTATTGATCAGGACGACTTCAAAGAAGAGTACAGCAAGAAGTTCAAGAAGAAGTTCTGTCCGGGCAAACGCATCCGTCTGCGTTTCTCTTATGTAATAGAAGCAACCGATTACGAGAAAGACGCCGATGGCAATGTCACGCTCGTGAAGGCGAAGCTGATTGAAAATACCCTCGGTGAAAATCCGGAAGACGGCGTAAATCCGAAGGGTGTTGTTCATTGGGTGTCGGCCACAGACCACAAAGAAGCCGAACTGCGTCTGTACGAGCGACTCTTCACCAGCGCGACGCCAGACAAAGGCGAGGGCGACTTCATGGATCACGTGAATAAAGATTCATTGAGCGTTGTTACTGCACTGATCGAACCGGCACTTGCAGAAGTGGATGCTGAGGCAAACTTTCAGTTTGAGCGCGAAGGCTACTATGTTGCTGATCGTTTTGAGCACACGGCAGAAAAACCGATTTTCAATTTAACTATCGGTCTTCGCGAAGACAAAGCCCTTTTGGGCTAACTACCTTGAAACTACAGCGTTGAAGTGCGCCTCAAAAATACTCATTTACTCTAGTAAACTCCGTTTTTTGATGCGCCCTTCGCCTTGTGTTTTCGGCGTCGTAAACGCCCAAAATTAACCGGCAACTAAAGCCCTAAATTTAGCTATCGGAAAAAACATGACACTGAAGATTTTTAACACCCTGACCCGACAGAAAGAAGAATTCAAACCCCTCGTACCCGGTAAGGTTGGCATGTACGTGTGTGGCATGACGGTCTACGATTTCTGTCACCTGGGGCATGCCCGTGTCATGGTCGCGTTCGATGTTATTGCGCGTTATCTGCGCCATCGCGGTTACGATGTGAATTACATCCGTAATATCACCGACATCGACGACAAAATCATTCAGCGTGCTAACGAAAATGGCGAAGCCTTTGATGCACTCACTGAGCGCTTTATCGCAGAAATGCACAAAGACTCAGAGTTGCTCGGTATCGAAAAGCCAGACGCAGAGCCAAAAGCCACCGCCCACATCGGTGACATCATCAAGTTGGTTGAAACTTTGATCGAAAAGGGTTTTGCTTACGCGGCTGATAATGGTGACGTGTATTACCGTGTTCGTAAGTTTGAAGGTTACGGCAAGCTGTCGGGCAAGGTTCTTGATGAACTCGAAGCTGGCGCCCGTGTAGAGGTGGGCGACGTCAAAGAAGACCCGCTCGACTTCGTACTTTGGAAATCCGCTAAGCCAGAAGAGCCACACTGGGATTCTCCTTGGGGTATTGGTCGCCCAGGCTGGCACATCGAATGTTCTGCGATGTCGACCTGCTGCTTAGGCGATACCTTCGACATTCACGGCGGTGGCCCGGATCTTAAATTCCCGCACCACGAGAATGAGATCGCTCAGTCAGAAGCAGCAACCGGCAAAAAATACGTCAATACCTGGATGCATGCTGGGGCAGTACGTGTCGATGGCGAGAAGATGTCTAAATCACTGGGCAACTTCTTCACTATTCGTGAAATTCTCGATAAGTACCCGGCAGAAGTCGTTCGCTTCTTGCTGCTGTCGAGCCAGTATCGCAGCCCAATTAACTACTCAGAAGACAGCCTGAAAGAAGCGCAGACTAAGCTCGAACGTTTCTATAATGCACTGCTGAGTGTTGAAGTGGGTTCTGTCAGCGATATTGATAACGACTACAGCGCACGTTTCCACGCAGCGATGGACGACGACTTCAATACGCCGGTTGCTATCGCTGTGCTGTTTGATCTGGTGCGCGACCTGAACAAAGCATCAGGCGAAGAGCAGGCCGCACTGGCGGGCCAGCTTCGTCATCTGGGCGGCGTGCTGGGCTGCTTGCAGTCTGACCCGCAAAGCTTCCTTCAGTCGGGTGCTGGTGATGAAGCGGAATGGATCGAAGAAATGATCCAGAAGCGTGCAGAAGCCAAAAAAGCCAAAGACTTTGCGACAGCAGACGCTGTACGTGACGAGCTGGTTGCTAAAGGTATTGTGCTGAAAGACGGACCAGAAGGGACGACCTGGTCGAAATCGTAATCTAATAAAAAAGTACTAGATTAACAAATAAAACGCCGGGCAATGCCCGGCGTTTTTGTATCTCATGGATGTAAAGATGTACTGTATATAAAAACAGTGTATTTCCGAGATTCGCGAAAATCTGGCACGCTTTACACTCGAGCTTGCGCGTTTTGCCGCAGGGTAGTACGGTAAACGTCATACGAATCAGAAACTTACAAGCTTGGTTTACAAGTTTATGTGCGCAGGATTATCGAAATAACAGGCGTGCGCGTTTTTCTGGAAGGGAGGTTTAAGTTATGGAAGATTCTTCAATGCAGTCAATGAGTTATCCTAGAAACCTCGAAAGAGTGTCCCAGGATAAACGCGCACGCACACTAATAACCTGTTAGCCGAAAGGAGTTACGTTGAAACGTTCAACGAAAAATCCGAGTAAAATATTTCAGCAAGTTCTAGAAGACGCTGAAAATAGGTTGGCCTTGGCGGCTAAATCCGCGGGAACTTTCCAGCACCGGGGAATACGTGGCGATGAAAGGGCTGAGGCACTGGCCCAATTTTTAAGGCAGCACCTTCCTCAAAATTTTTCAATCGGAAAAGGGGAAGCAATTGATTACCTAGACACTCGTACTGGGCAATTGGATCTTGTCATCTATGATAGTGCCTCAGCAGCCCCGCTTGTCAGCTCTGGCGAAAATTTATTGCTGCCAGCTGAGGCGCTCTATGCTGTTATTGAGGTGAAATCAGTATTGACACAAGTGGAGCTCGATTCATGTGCTTTGGCAGCAAAAAAAATAAGAGATCTAAAGCCTTATAAGCGCAAATTCTCTCCTACTCCGACAAAAGGTGAAGCGCCTAGCGATTGTTACCGATGCCCTTATATCGTATTCGCATTCACTAGCAACTTGTCAGATGACGGTTGGGCACAAAAAGAATTTGATAGAGTGAAAAAATCCGTACATGGAGTGGGCCTGGAAGAGGATTTGTTTGACAGGGTTATTGTTCTTGATAAAGGCTTGCTTCGGCCTCAGATAGCTGCTGCAAGAATACGAGATGAAGAGAACGGAATATTCCTAGATTTTTATATTCATCTAATGAATTATCTAATGAAAGAAAGGCGTCGAAGGCCTCCAATAGATATGCAAGCATATGCATCAACAGGAAAATGGATTTACTTAACATGATAGCGGCTAACAAACACAAGCAAGGGACCAAACTACGCTCCAACAACTTGTGGTGATCTTGCCCCGATAAAACGGACACCAAAGTCAAACTGACGAGGTGTCCAATGC
>CAJWBH010000021.1 GCA_913019975.1 Thalassolituus maritimus
GGTGTGGTCTACAGAGGATTATGTCTTTTTAGAGGGGAAAATCCCTAGAACCCCTGTTTGGAAAGACGTGCGTATAGCGCTTCACGGATACTGGCGAGTTGTTCAATACCCGTATCGCCCAGCGCTTTAACGGCCAACGGTTGCAGCGCGGTTTCGACACGCTCGGCCCATTTGCTCACCCACTGGCTCAGCAGAGCAGCGTTTTCAGAAGATTCTGACGCGGTCACTTTGATCAGTTGATTGCTCCAGCGCTCAGTCTCTTTAAACCACTCCGTCATAAATTGGGTGAGCATTAACAATGCGTTACCACCTTCAGCCGCCGCTTTATTAACGAAGTGCTGATAAACCAGCGGGAACACCAAGCTATCCATCACGATGTTCTGAGCGACCAGTGTTTCAAACCAGTCATCCAGCACGAAACTGTCTTCCATCGCATGACGCAGGTCTTGCCACAAAGGACCGGTAAGCCAGGCATCACGCGCTGAATTTAGTGTGGTCTCTTCGTTTTCATCCAGCAGAAGTGCGATACGGGACAGGTACTGCGACATCCCCATGCGATCCAGACCGTTGTAAGAAGCGAGCGAAGTGATAGTTGCGCCATAGCCGTTATCACAGATCTCCTGATTGTTCATGTTTGCGCCGTACTCGTAGTGGCGCAGCGGAATCATCACCTCACGAATCACCTGACGGACCGCTTCCGGCATCACCGCGAGCAGATGGTTTTCAACCACGTTGAAGTTGTTCTCCATCAGCTCCTGCTGCTTAGCGCGTGTGGTCACGTAGGAGGTGTAGTAGTACTGGCGTGGATCGGTGAAGGTGTACCAATCTGCCATCTTGATCGCGGTGCGTGACTCATCAAATAGTTTGTGTTCCGGGTCCCAGGTCGGTGGGTAGTGGAAGTTTTCAGTCGGTTGAATATCGTAGACCGCCTCCTGATAGCGGGTAGCCGCTTTGGTATCACCGATCCTACGGGCGATATGGGAATAGTTCACGCGCAAGGGCTCAACCTGCTTAGCGCTGATATTGATCGACATAGAGTGTCTCCTTTTTAGTCGTTTTTTGTTGTTATTGATGTACACCTGGCTGACCAAAACGCCATTTGAGGCTGTCGTAATCAACCTGTGCTTCTTGCTCGGGGGTTAGCTCTTTCGCATTCTGGCGTGCGCAGAATATGCGGTACTGGTCATAGGGAAGAACCAGTTCAACGTTCAGTGTTGGATCTCCGATGGAGAATTCAAATTCGACAAGATTATCGCTGCGCACATTGGTGATGCGCACATAGCGTTGCTGGAGGCAGGGCTCAATAGTTGGCTGGACAGACATGGTACCACTCCGCTTGTTTGATTATTTATTATTAGTAATCATTAAATAGCAAAGATCGTGCCAGTTGTTAAAATTATAGTATTTTCAATTGGTTGTTGAGTTTTATGGAGCCGCTTTCAGTTGAAGTGATTAATTTGAGTTGATCATATGATCAGCTTAATGATTGGGGGTGATGATTTGATCACTCCGAGCTCGCCTATTCGAAGTGTAAGCTAAGAAAGCAGCCCAAACTTCTTCAGCCGGTAGCGACACTGCGGTGCGCTCAATCCGGTTAATCGCGCCGTTTCAGCCACGCATTGGTTAGTGCGTGAGTAAGCCTGTTGCAGCACTTCCGCTTCCAGTTGTTCAAGACTTAACTTGCCGGTTTCCATGCTGTCTAGCAGATTGGTTTGGGAAGGGGGTTGCCCTTTGCTCAGGTTACCCGCGGCATTGAGTGACATTTTGCAGTCCAACTCGTTGGGCATGCCGATGCAGACATGCTGGGACTCTATTCGGTGGTTATCGTCGGTCAATATCACGCCGCGTTCGATAATGTTTTCCAGCTCACGGATGTTCCCCGGCCATTCGTAGGCGAGGAAGCGGTTCAGGGTTTCATCGGTGATCCCTAACACCTGTTTGGCATATTTGGCGTTGTAGACGGTGATAAATTTTTTCACCAGACCGGGTATATCGGTGAGTCGATCCCGCAGTGGTGGGATACTGATCGGGAACACATTCAGTCGATAGTAGAGGTCCGCACGGAAGGTTCCCTGCTTAACGCGTTGAGCAAGATCGGCATTGGTTGCGGCGATTAGGCGTACATCGACCTTGATCTTTTTACTGCCGCCAACGCGTTCAAATTCACCGGTTTGAATCGCTCTTAGCAGCTTGGCCTGAGCCGGTTCTGTGAGTTCGCCGAGTTCATCGAGGAACAGGGTACCACCATCGGCACGCTCAAAGCGTCCGGGGCGGGATTGATGCGCACCGGAGAAGCCCCCTTTTTCGACGCCAAAGAGTTCCGCTTCAATCAGCTCCTGCGGTAGAGCCGCGCAGTTCACCGCGATAAAAGGCCCCGGTGCCAGTTCGCCCATCTGGTGAAGCGCCTGAGAGAATACCTCTTTCCCCACGCCGGTTTCGCCGAGCATTAGCACTGTGACGTTGGTCTTTGCGGCTTTTTCTAGCAGGAACATCACTTCGCGAATCGACACTGATTCCGCGATAATCTTATCGGGATCGCCTGCCGCGATAATCTCGTGGCGAAGAAACTTAACCTCCTCCTCCAGTGAGTTAACCTTGCAGGCCATCGACTGGAGCGAGAGAATCTTTTCAAACTCCTCCACCTCGTCCCACTCCTCAGCGGGTTTGCCGATAATCCGGCAGCGGCTATCGCCCTTAGCGACACACTCTACCTCTTTGAAATAGATAGGTTTCCCCATAAAAGCGCTGGTGTAGCCGGTTGCATAGCCAAGCAGATTCCAGCAACAGGGCTTATCGGAGACACCGTACAGGCGCAGATGTTCGGCGGCTTCAAAGGAGTTGGACCAGCTAAACTCACCGTAAAAATGGTGTGTGTCGGGATCGATCTCAACGCTGAGCGGTTCAACACCAACGATCCCTTCGATTGAGTGGAGCTGAGGGCCAACCAGAAACGCATCCATCATCGAGTCAGGACGTGTGCTATGCGCGAGTTGGGCATCATACTGAGCGGCGTTATAGCCCATACGCATCAGCACTCCGCGCGCATACTCCTCACCGAAGGAGTCGATCAGCTCACTGCGCATCGAGCCAAAGGCGGTCGCATGGGTCAGAATCATGCGCTGCTGACCCAGCCAGATACAGCCCGATTCGCTATCAAAACGGATCATGGCGCGCAAGTCTGCATCTGAGGGGTAATCGATCTTCATATCAAGCTCTGAGTTATTTTTGTACTTATTCGTAGGCTTCGTAGCTTAAAACGCAAAAAACGGCAGATGGGATTTTACCTATCTGCCGTATCCTACACAGACGAGACTGATTATACCAGAGAGCGCAGTTCAGCCTGTTTTGCGATCATCGGTGCCTGAGAGTTTTCAACGATCTCAAGTTCCAGTCGGTCGCCTTGTTTGCGCCATTGTCCCGATACCAGCGGCGTTTTCGAGATGTTAGGCACTGGGCCAGTCTGGAAGTTCACCGGACCGACAATCGAGTTGTAGTTGGTCGATGCGATTGCGTCACGAATCGATTCCAGACGGCCTGGACCCTCAGAGCGTTTCAGTGCATCAATCGCAACCTCAAACAGTGAGTGTTTGAAGCCCAGTGGCATGGTCCACTGGCGACCGGTTTTCGCTTCATACTCAGCGGCCAGTTCTGCTGAGGTCTGGCCTGTCAGGCCGGAAACGAACGGGTGAGTAGGTGACCACCAAACCTCAACGGTCAGACCATCAGCGCGATCACCGAAAGGTGCGATCGCTGCTGGGAACTCGGTCGCTTTCGCCATGGTGCAGATCATAGGATTGAACCCCTGCTGACCCGCCTGTGACCAGAAGGTACCAAAGTCCGGTGGCGGAATCACTCCGCTAATGATCTCAACACCCTGCTTTTTGAACTCATTGATATAGGCGCTGAAATCATCCGATGGTGACTGATAACGTCCCAGATCAACCAGCTCAAATCCCTTCTCTTTTAACAGCGGCGGGAAGCCCATTTTCGGATCACCGAAGGCGTTACCATCGGAATCATTTGGCCAGAGCGTACCGATCACCTTGTTGGTTGGGATCTGTTCCCAGAGTGCCAGTGAGGTACCGATGATATCTTCAGCGCCCCAGAAGAAGTGGTAGGTCCACTCGAAACCAACTTTCGGATCACCGCCGCGGCCAAAGAAGTGTGGCTGCCAAGGAGTGTCGTTGGTGACGCAAGGAATACCGTTGATTTCACACTGGTCAGCAACCGGGTTAGTGGTTTCTGGCGTATTAGCCGCGACCATAATGTCGATCTCGTCATTCAGAATCAGCTCTGCTGCAACATCTGCTGCACGGTTTGAGCTGGATTGACTATCTTTGACGATAATCTCTACTGGGTGATGCGTACCATCGATCACTATACCGTCACGCGTCGCAGCCTTAACCTGCTCCAGTACGAACTGGTCGGGCTCGGCAAAGATCGCCAGAGGGCCACTTGCTGGCGTGACAAAACCGATCTTAAAGGGTTTGCCGGTCTTAGCTGCAAAAACTCGACTGGGTGAAAGTCCCAGAGCCGCAGCACCCGAAGAGGCCGCCAGGACCTTCATTAGATTGCGGCGGGAGATGCCGTGCATATCGAACTTGTTATTCTTAGTGTTCATAGGTACCTCTGTAGGTTGGTTATTTCCACGTAACCCGTCGGTTTACTGGGAAGAGTTGTAGATCGAACTTCTGAGTAATCAATCCCCAGACCCCCTTGGGTGCCCAGAGCATCATCACCACGGCGACACAGCCGAGTACGATCATGTAGATGGAGCCGTAATCAGATAGCAGCGAACGCAGACCGAAATAGATCAGCGTGCCGATAATCGGTCCCTCAATGGTGCCAATGCCGCCGATCACCACAATAAAGATCACCGCAGCGGTCCAGTCCTGTAGGCTGAATGCGACATCGGGCGAGATGCGCAGCTTCTGCAGAAAGATAAGCGCACCAACGACACCGGTCACTGCTGCACTGGCAACATAGATGGTGAGTTTGGTCTTAAAGATATTCACGCCCAGACTATCAGAAGCGGGTTCTGAGTCGCGGATCGCGGTTAGCGCCAGGCCATATTTCGAGCGCATCAACAGGTAGACCATCGCGGTACCTGCGACTAGAATCACCAGCGCGGTAAAGTAGATCAGCATGTCTCGCTCGGTGCGGCCACTGGCAATCTCTTTGACGATCTTTGCTGGGATACTCATCCCTGAGCCGCCACCGAGCGAACTGATCTGCGCGAACAGTAAGCGGAACACCTCAGCCACGACCCAAGTGCCGATCGCGAAATAGGCGCCGCGTAAACGGAACACTACGAACGCGGTCGGGATAGAGATAAGAGCAATTAGTACCCCTGCAATCGGAATCGCAATGACCGGATGGATGCCAAAGTAAACGGACGCTGCAAATAGCATATAACCCCCGAGCCCAACAAACGCCTGTTGGCCGACAGAGACCAGACCGGCGTAACCGGCGAGCAGATTCCACATCTGCGCTAGCGTCAGGTAATAAGCGAACTCGATCAGAAAACGCATATCACCGCGTCCCGCCCAGAAAGGTACACTGATCAATACACCCAGAATGACGATCCAGCCAACCAGCGCGACCTTGCTGGCGCGAGTGCTGCGGCTAACTTCAAAACTGCTAATACGAGACATTAATCAACACTCCTAGGGAAGAGGCCGCGGGGACGAACAACAAGAATCGCGAGGAACATCAGATGGCCCATCAGAATCTGCCAGCCGGGATCGATCTTCGCGCCGATCGCCTGAGAGATCCCCAGAATCAACCCGCCTGCGAGTGTGCCCCAAAGGCTCCCCAGCCCACCGATAATCACCGCTTCAAAGCCATAGAGCAGACGACTCGGGCCTATCGCCGGATCGAAGTTGGTACGCATCGCTAGCAGTACGCCAGCAATAGCGACAACCGCCATCGCTACCGCCATCGCCAAACCGAAAATATGTTTGTTGCTGATCCCCATCAGACGTGCGATATCTTGATCATCCGAGGTGGCGCGAAAAGCTCGCCCCAGCCCAGTTTTGTAGAATAGAAACTGCAGCGCGAAGATCACCAAAATCGCTAATATCAGGACGATCAGCGGCATTACGCCGATGGAGATCTGATCGTTGATCGTAATGCTAGCGACATCCAGCTCCCCGACATTGATTCGGCGGCTATCGGCAGAGAAGATCTCCAACAGCAGGTTCTGAATGATGATCGACAGACCAAAGGTGACCAGCAGTGGTGGCAGAATATCGCTGCCCAGAGTACGGTTGAGTAGGGCGCGTTGTAGCAGATAACCCAGACCGGCCATGATCGGCACTACAATAATGAGCCCAACAACGGGGTGAACGCCGAGGGTTTCAACCACTACCAGGCCCACATAGGCGGCCAGTACGATCAGGTCGCCGTGCGCGATATTGACCAGACGCATAATGCCGAACATCAGCGACAGGCCGGTGGCGAACAGCGCGTAGAGCCCGCCCAACAGCACGCCCTGAATAATTGTATTTATCCATTCCATATTGATTAGCGTCCGCTCTTAAAGACCAAAGTAGGCTGATTTAATGGCATCGCGAGAAACCTCACCCGGTTTGCCGGTCAGTGAAGTGCGCCCCTCCTGAAAGCAGTAGAAGCGATCCGCGACCGATAGCGCCTGATTGATATCCTGCTCAACGACCAGCACCGCAGTGCCGTTGGATTGAATCTCCGGCAGTGCGGCGTAGATATCCTTGATGGTGGTTGGTGCCAGACCCAGACTGATCTCATCGCAGAGCAGCACTTCGGGATTCGACATCAGAGCACGACCGATAGCGACCATCTGCTGCTGACCACCTGAGAGTGCGGTACCTGGGTTGTTTCTGCGTTCACCCAGAATGGGGAACAGCTCGTAGATACGTTTCAGATTCCAATCACCGGCGCGCTTTGAGTAGTTACCGAGGATCAGGTTCTCCTCTACCGAAAGTGAGGGGAAAAGCCGGCGACCTTCAGGCACCATCGCGATCCCCAGTTTTACAATCTCGTCAGCAGGCCGATCACCTATAGCTTCACCCTTAAACTGAATCTGGTCTGAAGCATTGTTGATCAGGCCGACGATGCTGCGTAGAAAGGTCGATTTACCTGCACCGTTTGATCCGATAATCGCCACCGTCTCTTTACTGCTGATTGCAAAATCCAGACCGTAGAGCGCCTGAAAATCACCATAATGGGAGACCAGTCCCTGAGTCGTTAACAGGCTCATTCTGCGCTAATCCCCATATAGATCTCCTGCACTTTCGGGTTGTTCATCACCGCATGGGGTTCCCCCTCATCCAGCTTTACACCAAAGTCAATCACCAGAAGGCGATCTACAACGGATACCAGTGCATGGACGATATGTTCGATCCAGATCAGCGTGATCCCCTCTTTACGCAGGCTGTTGATTAGCTCGACCAGCTCGTGACACTCATGTTCGGTCAGGCCACCGGCGATCTCATCAAGCAGCAGCAGAGCGGGTTGAGTCGACAGGGCTTTAGCCAGTTCTAGACGTTTGCGCTCCAGTAGTGTCAGTTCACCGGCGGGTCTATTGGCTTTCTCTAACAAGCCGGTACGATCCAATACATCGATCGCCAGCGCTTCGGCATCCTGACCTTTAAGCTTGGCGCTGAAGCTGGCACCGACCAGCAGGTTTTCAAATACGGTCATGCCGCCAAAAGGGTGTGGAATCTGGAATGAGCGACCTATCCCTTTGATAGAGCGCTCATGCAGATGAAAGTTGGTTACATCCAGTCCGTTAAACAGCACGGTTCCGGAGTCGGGGCGAATGCCGCCCGCGATCAAATTGAACAGCGTGCTTTTCCCCGCGCCGTTGGGACCGATCACACCCAAGGCTTCACCCCGGTTGATCGAGAAGGAGATATCCTCAGTAACCTTTAGGCTACCGTAGCTCTTATGAAGGTTTTGAACTTCGAGTAACGCCGTCATTATTTCTATTCTTAGTAAGGCTATTTAAATTCATACTAAGAAGAATTGTGCGGCTTTTCGCTAACAAAATGGGGAATATAAGATCCCAAAAATGGGCGCAAGATTTGTGAATGCGAATAAAATTACCGGTTAGACTGGGCCTCGTATACATAAAATAGTGGTTTTAGAGGAGGTTGTCTTGATGAAGGTGCTGATTTGGGGTGCGGGAGGAATCGGTTGCTACTATGCAATGCGGCTGCAGCAAGCAGGACACCAGGTTAGTATGGTAGCGCGCGGGGATCATTTGACGGCTTTAAAAACCGCCCCGCTGAGGGTGGTCCATAATGACGAAGCGTCAACGTTTAAATTCGATGCTTTGAGTGAGCAGGAACTTCTAAATGAGCATGATTCGTCGGATTTTGATCTGATTATTTTCGCGTTTAAGTCAAGTTCTTCGCAGTCAGTGCTGAATGATGCAAAAGCCTGGTTGCAGAAGAGCGACGTGCCAGTACTGTCACTGCAAAATGGTGTGGATAATGAACCACTGATTGCTGAGGTGGTGGGCGCTGGTCGCACTCTGGGAGGGCTGGCTGTCAGAATTGGTGCGCATATTCTGGAACCGGGTGTTGTTGAATCGCGAGGACCTGCGCAGGTGGTGCTGGGCTGGTGGCAGGCGAATCCAGGCCAATCACAAATAGCCTTTTCGGATCAGTTGTGTGAGCAGATGAACGAGGCGGGTATTCCGACTCGCTACTCTGACCAGATCCAGGTAGAGTTGTGGCGAAAGTTGTTGATCAATAACGGTGTAAACGCGCTATCCGCCTTGACGCGCCTGGATACGGGGCAACTGACCACAGATCCTGTCTATACAGAGATTGTCTACCGTTTGATGAAGGAGGCTGCGAGAGCCGCGGCTGCTGATGGTGTTGAAATTGGTTTGGGCGATATCGAAGATATGTATGCGTTGATCTGCAATTTCGATCCGATTAAGACATCAATGCTGGTTGATTTGGAAAAGGGGCGTACCCTTGAGCTAGATGCGATTACCGGTGCAGTATTGAGCCGTCTTAGTGTGCAGCAAGCGCCTGTTACAGCGTTGATTCAGCGACAGCTTAAAGATTGATCAATTTCGCTTTTTCCATCACAAAGTCGATAAAGACCCTGTTTTTGTTGGAGATATTATCGCGGCGTGGATAGAGCGCGCGCAGCGGTTTGCGTTTAGCTTCCCAGTCGTTTAACACTTCGACCAGATTGCCCGCTTCACGATGTTTGGTAACCGCGAACCTCGGTAGTAGACAGATCCCGATTCCCGCCACCGCCGCATCTACACAAGCACTAACTACATTACTTTTATAGCGGCTATGTGGGTGAACAGTGATTTCGCCTTCGGGTCCGGTCAACCGCCATAAGGGCGTCGTGGATGTGGTTATTGTTGGCAGGCTCTCAAGTTCTTTCGGGTGTGACAGCGGACCATGCTTTTCGAGGTATTTGGGGCTGGCAACCAGTGTGTATCGAATCTCGCCAAGTTCGCGCCCGACCCAGTCGCTGATACCGATAGCGCCAAGCCTTAATGCCAGATCAATGCCGTTTTTAACCAGATCTATTGGCTGGTTGCTGAGCAGAACTTCAACGGAGATGTTCGGGTGTAAGTCCATAAACTCCACAACCCATTTATTAACGATATGTCGACCGAAAGACAAGGGGGCTGAAACCTTGATATCACCCGTGAGCCCGGAAAGTTCGGACATCACGTTTTCTGTCTCAAACTCAATTTCATTAAATTGGGTCTTTAATCGGTCATAAAACCGTCTACCGGCATCCGTTAGACCAAAGGCTCTTGAATTACGGTGGAGCAATTGGAAGCCGATGCTCTTTTCGAGCGCCATCAAGCGCCTTGAGAGTGTGGAGGTGGGAATATCCATCTTATCTGCGGTAGAAGCCAAAGTGCCGTTCTCAACGACTTTTATGAAATAGAACAGGTCTTGATAGTTCATTGTTCAGTGCTCTGCAGCGGTCCGTAATCGGCCCATTTGGACTGGTCATGCTAATCCCTATCAGATGCCCAATTCAAGCTTAATTCCATATATGGGATCTCAATGACCCATTAACGCTCTGTTTAATCGATAGCTGATTGATTATTGTTTTTGGACACCTGAGTGCGCTGCGACTGGCGTTTGAAATAGGTTTTGGGGAAATAATAAATGACACAAAAATTGAAGGCGGCGATTATTGGGCCGGGCAATATCGGCACCGATCTGCTGATGAAAATGAAACGCTCAGACTGGATTGAACCGGTCTGGATGGTCGGTATTGATCCAACCTCTGAAGGGCTGAAACGCGCAGAGGAGATGGGGATTAAAACCACCTCTGAAGGTGTGGATGGACTGGCACCGCACGTTATTGAAGATGATATCCGCATCGCCTTTGATGCAACCTCCGCTTATGTTCATGCTGAGAACAGCCGTAAACTGAACGAACTGGGTGTGATCATGGTCGACCTGACGCCTGCAGCGATCGGTCCTTTTTGTGTGCCGCCCGTAAATCTGGCAGACCATGCGCGAAACCTGGAGATGAACGTCAATATGGTGACCTGCGGTGGTCAGGCGACTGTGCCGATGGTGGCAGCGGTTTCACGCGTTCAGCCGGTTAGCTATGGCGAGATTATCGCGACCGTTTCCTCTAAATCGGTTGGTCCTGGTACACGTCAGAATATCGATGAGTTTACACGCACCACCGCTGGTGCTGTTGAGAAGGTCGGCGGTGCAAAACAAGGTAAGGCGATTATCATCATCAACCCCGCTGAGCCGCCGCTGATGATGCGTGACACAGTGCACTGCCTGACCGAAGGCGAGCCAGATCAAGCCGCTATTACAGAGTCGGTTGAGCAGATGGTGGCTGAGGTGCAGAAGTATGTACCAGGCTACAAACTGGTTAATGGCCCTGTATTTGATGGCAACCGTGTCTCCATGTTTATGGAGGTTGAGGGGCTAGGTGACTTCCTGCCGAAATACGCGGGCAACCTGGACATTATGACTGCTGCGGCTCTGCGCACGGCAGAGATGTTTGCCGAGGAAGTTGATAAGAACGTAATCAGTCTGCCAGCACGCGGTTGAGGTAAGAGTTATGGATTTAAAAGGTAAGAAGGTTCGCCTTCACGATATGAGTCTGCGTGATGGTATGCACGCAAAACGTCATCAGATCTCACTCAATCAGATGGTGGAGGTCGCTAGCGCGATGGATGAAGCGGGTATGCCGCTGATCGAAGTGACCCACGGTGATGGTCTAGGTGGTGCATCGGTTAACTACGGCTTTCCCGCGCATACTGATGAGGAGTACCTCAGCGCGGTAGTGCCGAAGATGAAGCAGGCCAAAGTATCAGCACTGCTACTGCCCGGTATCGGTACCGTTGATCATCTCAAGATGGCGGCGGATTGCGGTGTATCGACCATTCGCGTCGCTACTCACTGCACCGAAGCGGATGTGTCGCAGCAGCATATCGGTATGGCGTCCAAAATGGGAATGGATACCGTTGGCTTCCTGATGATGGCGCATATGGCTTCGCCCGAGAAAATTCTGGAGCAGGCGCAGTTGATGGTTAGCTATGGCGCAAACTGCATCTACGCAACTGATTCCGCAGGTTACATGCTGCCGGATGAGGTCAGCAGCAAGATCGGCCTGTTACGCGCTGAACTCCCCGCGAATATCGAGATTGGCTTTCACGGCCACCACAACCTGGGGATGGGTATCGCTAATTCTCTGGCGGCGATTGATGCGGGCGCGGCTCGTATCGATGGTTCAGTTGCTGGCTTAGGTGCTGGCGCGGGTAATACGCCACTGGAGGTGTTCTGCGCGGTGTTGGATCGCATGGATGTTGAGACCGGCGTGGATCTCTACAAGATAATGGATGTCGCGGAGGATCTGGTGGTGCCGCTAATGGATCATCCGATTCGCGTAGACCGTGATGCACTGACACTGGGTTATGCTGGTGTCTACTCCTCCTTCCTGCTGTTTGCGCAGCGCGCTGCCGCGAAGTACGGCGTGCAGGCGCGCGACATTCTGGTCGAACTGGGGCGCCGCGGTACCGTAGGTGGTCAGGAAGATATGATTGAAGACCTGGCACTCACCATGGCAAAACAAAAAGGAAAAGGCTGATGGGAAATCTGACGAGAGAAGAGATCGAAAAGCTCGCGGAACATTGCGAAAACGCTGAACTTCAAGCGTATGAGATCAGCAAAATTACCGACGATTATCCACAGATGGATTACGAAGATGCCTTTGATATCCAGTGGGAGATTCGTCGCCGTAAAGAGGCACGCGGTAACAAGGTCGTCGGCATGAAGATGGGGTTGACCTCTTGGGCGAAGATGTCGCAGATGGGTGTGGAGCATCCCTGCTACGGTTTCCTTGCGGATTATTTCAGTGTTGATGATGGCGGCGAGCTGAAGGTCGATGAGTTGATCCATCCGAAGATCGAAGCGGAACTGGCCTTTGTTCTGAAAGAGGACCTGAATGGGCCGGGTGTGCATATTGGTGATGTGCTTAAAGCGACAGATCTAGTGATGCCGGCGGTAGAGGTAATCGATTCACGCTATAAAGATTTTAAGTTCGACCTGAAAAGCGTAATTGCGGATAACTCCAGCTCTTCTCGCTTCCTGACTGGCGGTGTGGCTAAGCCGGTTTCAGAGTTGGATCTGAAAACCCTGGGTGTGGTGATGATGATCAACGGCGAAGTGGTTCAGACTGGAGCGGGTGCCGCTGTTCTGGGACACCCTGCCTCTTCTGTGGCGATGTTGGCTAACATGTTGGCGGAGCGCGGTGAGATGTTGAAAGCGGGTACTTTCATCATGATCGGTGCAATCACCGCAGCGGTTTCGGTCAATAAAGGTGACAGCTTCACAGTGCTCTTTGATGGACTGGGTTCGATCAGCGGACGTTGCGTCTAAGGAGGCCTCTATGCCAATTATGGTCGTACATATGATGGAAGGGCGAAGCGAGGAGCAGAAGGCCGCACTGATTAAAGCGCTGACTGATGCAGCGGTTGAGTCGATCGGCGCCCCAATCGAGTCGGTCCGGGTGATGATTCAGGAGTTACCGAAAGAAAACTTCGGCATCGCAGGCGAGTCTGCCAAAAAGTTAGGACGTTAGGGTGGAGGCTAAGGTGACAAGCTTGAATGTAACGGTGGTCGATAAAGCCAAAGATACTGAGGTCGCCTTCGATGCTAAGTCTGATCAGCCCGTTCTGCTTTCAATTCGCAGTGTCGTCGGATCGCCCATCCCCGTCGGTTGTAAAGGTGGTGGTTGTGGCGTGTGTAAGGTACGTGTGTTGGAGGGTAACTTCAGCGCGAAGCGGATGAGTAAAGCGCATATTTCAGAACAGGATCTTGAGGAGAATGTCGTGCTAGCCTGCCGAATCATTCCCGAGACGGATCTAAAAGTAGAAATTTTGGCTGAAACGCCGGAAGAAGATAAAAGCTAGACAATAAAGTACAAAATAACACTGGAGAAGATGATGAAAAAAGGTGTAATGCGTCCAGGGCACGTGCAGATTCGTGTTTTGGATCTTGATGAAGCGGTTAAACACTATGCTGATCTGATGGGTCTGATTGAGATGGATCGTGATGATCAGGGGCGGGTCTACCTGAAAGGCTGGACCGAAGTTGATAAATTTTCTGTTGTGCTGCGAGAAGCCGATGAAGCCGGCATGGATTTTATGGCCTTTAAAGTGGCTGATGAGGCCACACTGGATAGCCTGGCTCAGGACCTGCGTGACTACGGCCTAGAGCTGACTGAATTGCCAGCGGGCGATCTGAAAGATTGTGGTCGCCGTATTCAATTTACTGCCCCTACAGGTCACCATTTTGAGCTGTTTGCGACTAAAGAGCAGACCGGCAAATGGGGTGTGTCGAACCGCAATCCTGAAGCTTGGCCGCGTGATGCTAAGGGTATGAAAGCGACCCGCTTCGACCACTGTCTGCTCTATGGTGACGATATTGATGGCGTACTGGATATCTTCACTAATGTGCTGGGCTTCCAGTTGGTTGAACAGGTCGTTGAGCCGGATGGCAACAAGATCGCTATCTTCATGGCCTGCTCAATGAAGGAGCACGATATCGCCTTTATCCGTCAGCCGATGAAAGATAAGTTCCACCATGCATCTTTCTTCCTAGAGTCTTGGGAAGATGTGTTGAAAGCGGGAGATCTGTTGAGTATGACCGATACACCTATCGATATCGGTCCAACACGTCACGGTCTGACACACGGTACGACGATCTACTTCTTCGATCCTTCAGGTAACCGCTGCGAAGTGTTTTCTGGCGGCGACTACACCTATCCGGATCACCCAGTTATTACCTGGGATGCTGAACAGCTAGGTAAGGCGATCTTCTATCACGATCGCGAGCTGAACGAACGCTTCCTGACGGTCGTGACCTGATTAGCGACTAATCTTTGGGGCGGCTTAGGTTAAGTTTCTGGCTGCCCATTTTCCTTTCTAAGTGGTATAGAAAATATGAAAGAGTTTAAGCACTTTATTAACGGTGAATATCAGGCATCCAAAGCCGGAAAAACCTTTGAGAACCGTTCGCCGGTCGATAACAGCTTGATCGGGATGGTGCATGAAGCGGGTCGTGATGAAGTTGATGCAGCGGTTCAGGCTGCTCGCGCCGCACTGAAAGGCCCCTGGGGTAAGTTGACTCAGGCGAAACGTATCGAGTTGCTGAATAGAGTGGCCGATCGTATCAACGAGCGTTTTGATGAGTTCCTTGAAGCAGAGTGTCTGGATACCGGTAAGCCTCGCTCAATTGCTAGTCATATCGATATACCGCGTGGTGCAGCGAACTTCAAAGCTTTCTCTGAAACGCTGGCTAATCACCCGACCGAGTCATTCAATCTGGATACCCCAGATGGTAAGAGTGCAATGAACGTCGGTCACCGTACACCCAAGGGTGTGATCGCGGTGATCTCGCCCTGGAATCTGCCGCTGCTGCTGATGACCTGGAAAGTAGGTCCGGCATTGGCCTGTGGAAATACTGTGGTGGTTAAACCCTCGGAAGAAACGCCGGCGACCACCACCCTGCTCGGAGAGGTGATGAACGAGTGTGGTGTACCGCCTGGCGTCTTCAACGTGGTACATGGTTTTGGTCCCGATTCAGCCGGTGCTTATCTGACCGAGCACAAAGGCATAGATGCGATAACCTTCACTGGCGAAACGCGGACGGGTGAGATCATTATGCAGGCCGCTGCGGTAGGTTTGCGCAACATCTCACTGGAATGTGGCGGTAAAAACCCCGGTATCGTGTTTGATGACTGCGATATAGAAAAAGCGGTTGAAGGCACTATGCGCTCGGTATTCGTGAACTGCGGTCAAGTTTGTCTTGGGACCGAGCGCGTTTATGTTCAGCGTGGCGTATTTGACAAGTTCCTCGCGCGCATGAAAGAGGAGACCGCCAAACTGAAGCTGGGTCGCCCTGAAGATCCAGACGCGAACTTTGGTCCGCTGATTAGTTTGGAGCACCGCGATAAGGTTGCTAGCTACTACAAACTGGCGATTGAAGAGGGCGCAACTATAGAGATCGGTGGTGGTATTCCCGATATGGGTGACGAGCTTAACGGCGGCGCTTGGGTTGAGCCGACTATTTGGACCGGTCTATCTGATGATGCGCGTGTGGTGCGTGAAGAGATCTTCGGCCCCTGCTGCCACATTCGTCCCTTTGATACCGAAGAGGAGGTGATCGAATTGGCTAACGATACCGACTATGGTTTGGCTGCAGCGATCTGGACGGAAAATACTTCGCGAGCAGTACGTGTTGGTCAGCAGTTGGAAGCAGGTCTGGTCTGGGTTAACTCCTGGTTCCTGCGTGATCTGCGTACTGCGTTCGGTGGTGCAAAACAGTCCGGTATCGGTCGTGAGGGCGGTGTGCATGGCCTTGAATTCTACACCGAACTGAAAAATATCTGCATTAAGTTGTGACCGGAGACAAACCCTATGGATCAACAACAGATTAAAGCGCTTGGCGATGAACTCTATAACTCGCTGGTTAACCGCATTACGGTTAAACCGCTGACTGAGCGTTTCCCCGATATTAAAGTGGAAGACTCTTATGAGATCTCCAAAGTGATGACTGAGAATCGCGTGGCTGCGGGCGAGAAAGTGATCGGTAAGAAAATAGGCCTGACCTCTAAGGTTGTGCAGAACATGCTCGGTGTTGGTCAGCCAGATTTTGGATTCCTGACCGACGGTATGGCCTACAGTCAGGGTGAAGAGATGCCGATCTCTGAAAAACTGATTCAGCCTAAGGCTGAGGGTGAGATCGCCTTCATTATGAAGAGAGACGTGATGGGTCCCGGTTTGACCGTTGCCGATATCATGGCGGCGACCGAGTGCGTGATGCCCTGTTTTGAGGTGGTTGATTCACGCGTCGAGAACTGGAAGATCAAAATTCAGGATACGGTTGCTGATAACGCCTCCTGCGGACTGTTTGTGCTCGGTGATCAGGCGGTTAGCCCACGCAGTATCGACCTGCGCACCGTGGGCATGGTAGTTGAGAAGAACGGCTCGGTTATCTCTACCGGTGCAGGCGCAGCAGCCTTGGGTTCTCCAGTGAACTGCGTAACCTGGCTGGCAAATATGATGGGCCAGTTTGGTATTCCTTTGAAAGCGGGTGAAGTGATTCTGTCAGGCTCTCTGGTGCCGATGGAACCGGTGGTTGCCGGCGACTATATGAGCGTCTCTATTGGTGGTATTGGCAACGCGTCAGTTCGTTTTGTATAGATTGGAGGTTTAATGTGGTTGATCTGGATCGCGCTGTTACCGTTGTTGTCTCGCGTCGGGTAACACCGGGTAACGAAGAGGCTTTTGAGCGGTTGAGTGTTCAACTCACTCAATGTGCCGCAGAATTTGCCGGTTACTTAGGAGCGACCATGCTCAAACCTGCCTCAGCCATAGACCCTGAATATCGAATTATATTCCGATTCAAAGATCAGGACGATCTGGAAAAGTGGAATCAGTCCGACGCGAGGCAGCGACTAATTGCACAGATTCAACCCTTGATTCTTGAACAGAGTCGCACCGAATCTCTGGATGGTATTGCAACCTGGTTTAGCTTGCCGGTCGCCCCTACGGCGCCGGCTCCAAACCGATTGCGGATGACACTGGTCAGTTGGTTGGCGCTTTATCCGACCGTTACTCTGATCTTCGCGTTGTTGGCTGACCTGCTCGCACCCTTGCCCTTGCCGGTGCGTACCTTGATCATTACCGGTATTGTGATGTTTGCCATGTCCTATCTGCTGATGCCCAGATTTACCAGTTGGTTTCGTCCTTGGATATTCCAGAGCCGTGGGCTGCGTTGAGGGGCATTGGAATGAAAGAGGTTCTATTTGTTTGATTTTAAGTTAAGCGTCGTTGATCAGGTTCCTGTTCACAATGGCAAAACGCAGGCGCAGGCGCTTGATGATGCTCTGAAACTGGCTCAGAGTTGCGATGCGTCAGGGTACTACCGTTACTGGTTTGCCGAGCACCATGCGACTCTCTGTTATGCCTGTTCTGCGCCGGAGCTGATGATATCCCGAGTTGCTGCGGCTACAGAAAACCTTCGTGTAGGCAGCGGCGGTGTAATGCTGTCTCACTACAGTCCGTACAAAGTCGCTGAGCTGTTCAGAACGCTGGACGCGCTCTACCCGGGTCGCATTGATCTGGGTATTGGTCGCGCACCGGGTGGTGCTGAGTTACCCAGTCGTGGCCTAGCTTATCCGCATTCATACCAGAATGCCGAGGGTTTTTTGGAGCGTGTAGCGGTGTTGGCCGAGTGTCTTACCCACGACCAACTCAACCAGGGAGCTTTGCGAGGGCTGGTAACGACCCCGCTTGGAGGTCAGGGACCAGAACGCTGGATGTTGGGATCAAGTGACGGCAGTATTGAAAATGCGGCACTGACGGGCTGGAATTTCGTTCTGGCGCTGTTTATTGGCAACCATGAGCGTCCGGCCGATATTATAGAACGCTACAAAGCGATGTATCGGCAACGTCAGGGATCCGAAGGCAAAGCGATGATCGCGGTGGCTTCAATTGCCGCAGATAGCCGGGAAGAGGCTGAGTTTCTTGCATCAACGCACACCTTCTGGAAGCTTCAGTCACAGTTAAGAGGAGTACGTGAAGGTTTACGTTCTCCTAAGGAGTGCATGAGTCTTTATAAGCAGTTATCAGTCAGTGAAAGAGCCTTCTTCGACCAAACCCGGGGCAACATGATCGTTGATACCGCTGAAAACTGCCTGCAACGCATGGAAGACCTTACGCGATACTACGGCGTTAATGAGGTGATGGTTGTTGCAGTAACTCACGATTTTCAAGCGCGCAAACAAAGCTATATACGACTAGCTGAGACCAAAATGGATAGTATCTTATGCACGAGCTCAATCTAAAATCTTTGCCGGACTTGACCTATCAAGGATTCGCCTGTGCCACCCGACTGCGGCGTCAAAGTATCGAATCCCTCATCAGCGAAATTCTGGATAAAGCGATCGCGCGGAAAAACAGATTTGAAGCAATATCTAATCCCCCAAAAAGCAATTCGACTGAGGCTCTCAATACGGATAACAAAATGCGCTTGGATATGTTGCGGGCAAATTAAAGCTTGGCTTGCATCTACGAAAACCCTAGACTCGAGCTTGGTTGCGTGCTCCAAAATCTGTCGGCTTGGAGGTGGTAAGGGTCTATGACCGGAACATACTTTTGGCAGAAGGCTGAGAGCAGCAGGAATGAACTTTGAGGGTCGACAGGATTTGCCTTTCGGTAAAACCTGACTTCTTCAAATTGAGCTACTGATTCATAGATCATAAAACGCTTAACTTAACACCCCGATTAATTTTCGGGGAGACTACATATGTGCCGACCCCAGAAAATCTTAAGGGTTATGACAATAGTCCGCTTCAGGAAAATTTCTCCGATCGTGCAAGGGCTGAAATGTGCGCTTAACCGCCATCTGGCGTTCCGTTGCAAATGACGCCTAAGTGCCGTTCTGAGACGGTGAACCAGATAATTACGGCGCGAAGATACAACCGCAAAAATCGGTCTATAACTTCGTTACTTCGGCCGTGGCACCGCAAGGTTAAACAGCAGGTGAGGGCAGTGCCCTCACGGACTCATATGTTTAAAAATTACCGGAGCCGCCTGTGGCGGGCAACGCCCACCGACTGTAACCGTTCTGAAAAAGTCCGAGTGTGGGCTATGCCTTCGGCCTGATGGGCACCACATCCGTTAGAACGGTACATCGGTACTTTTAGGGTCGATGCTGATGTCCGTCACGCCACCAAATCGCGGCACATCACCGCCGAGCCTGCGTATGGTTTTCGCCATTTCAGCATTGAGGTACAGCAATGACATGTAGCGACTCCGTGCTACGTCGAGGTCACGCTTTAGCAATTCGATCTCGGCTGTTTGCTTAGGGTTCACTGCGACGCGCTTTTTAGCCTCAGGGCGCGGCTGTGCGCCTGCCTGGTCAATCGCTTCGAGGAGTGGCTCAAAACCAGGTCGGTTACGGATCGAACCACGTTTACGACCCGCCTCCAGGGCAACTGTGTCCTTGTTAATCGGACTACCTTTCTCGATAACTTGCGGCTTGTTCTGCTTGAGGCGCTCAAGCGCAGCGAAGTACTCCTTCACCGTTGCACTCATAGTCATGCGTCCATCTCCTCAGGTTCTAAATAAGTTTTTGTGACGTGATCAATCTCGGCAGCAATGAGCTTATAGGGGCGGCTATTCGGTGAATGCGCCTCCATCTCATACTGAAGACTGTCGACGTACGTTTTAAGCTTCTCGGGCATGAGGATCGCGTCTTTACAGTCCGAGGTGCAGGGAAGTACCACATCCACCGCGAAATGCGGGCAACTGCCCTTCAGCGCGCACCCGCCCACAGGGGTCTCTTTGTAGGCTAATTTCCCTTGTTTGACGGCTTTCTGAGTCTCTTCACGACTCTCAAACATCTTAGGTAGAGCACCCGACTCTTTTGCACGCTGGAACTCTGCGCCCCGAGGGCCATAGAGTGGGGTTTGAGACTCAATCACTTGCTCATGAAACCGTACACTCACGTTGAATGCGACCGACTCTCTGAAGTTGAAAAGCACCGAGCCGTCGTCAATCGGCTTACCCTCCCCATCCATCAAGAAGTTCTCAGCAAAGGAACACCCCTCAGCGTACACGGCAGTCATGACCTCAGAGAGGTGTTTGAAGTGGGTTTTCAGCGTGGGGAGCGACACCATACCCGAGCGGCTGGCGTAGACCGCTACGGAGCGACGTAACTGGTGCGACGCAAGCGGCCACAGTTTGCCGACAGCAAATTCAGGCTTCTCGTCCCAGCCCCGAAACGCATCAAACACGGCCAACTCCTCCATGTCTTCATCCTCAATCACCAACTCCAAGGAAGCCGCAAGAGAGCGCCAATTGCTTGTTTCTGAAATCCGTGTGGCTATTGGGATTGGATAGTGGCCTCTGTTGTCGATTCGGTTGATGCGCGGTGCAATAAACAACGGCAGATTACTGGGAAGCGGCGCATCCGCTGGACGGTTGCGAAACCAATTCAAACGGGCAATCTGTTGAGCGATTTTAACAGCGTATAGACCCTGCTCTGCAGTCGCCCATACCAACGGTTTGCTATAGTTGCCCTTGTCCGTGAATTTCTTCAAGTGCGACACCACCACTGGCAAGTCCCCAAACCCTTTTGCAAACCCATGCACAACGGGCTCGTGGGGCATAACCCGCACCTCGCTTGTACGCATCCCGGTAAACGCGTGAATGAGCAGTACACAGAGTCCTTGCAGGTGGCTGATATGCTCCTCGATATCTCTAAAATCTTCAAACTGCATGTGTTGTTCGGCATAGTCCGTCAGCCCAAACCGCGCAAGCACACCTTCGGGGCTCGTTGGCTCATTAGCGCGTTTGCTCCAAGCAGGAAAGACTTTGTCTGGATAAACCCTCTTCACCCGCTTAAGGCCTACCATATACGAATGACTATCGCACACCCAGAGCAACGGGTCGGCGTACACGGCCTGAATAAGCGCCTCTAGACGCGGCAAATACGGCTGGGCCGCCTCCATCTGTGCCAAAGCACCACCAATCAACTTACCGAATAAGCGGGTCGGCACTAATGGCGTTGGGTCTCTACGTTCAAGCTTACGGTTATGCGATTTTTTGCATAGCGCGAGAACATCGGAAAGGTCCGCTTCCGGTACGATACGCGGAACATTGCAGGTGATTTTTTCAACGCCCTGCCAGTAATTCAGGTCTTTCAGTAAACCATCCAATCGTATTGAATCTTTGAAACCCTCACGCGCATTTGCGATGGATGTGCGCAAACCCACTTGAAAATGAGGACTGTGCTCAGCCTCGGCCAACGAAATTCCAAGTAGATGGCACATTTTGGCGATTGCGCGCAACGGTTGTATTATGCCTGCTAGGTAAGCCAATCCCCGCGAGCGACCCGCATTGCTCGTCGTCTCGAAGCCACTAAGCCAGTGAAGGGTTTTAATCTCATCCGTGAGTGTGCGGGCCAGCCCATCCATCGGACCTTTCTCGCTACTCCACCACGAATCAAACCAAATCTTGCTCAACGCCCCGTAAGGGGTGTAATCCCATGAGTCATCCTTGAATCGGCTTATCACCTTTCTTTCGGTATTGCGAGCGATTACGAATTCAGGATCAATTCCCGTGCTCTTTATCTCTCCAGTGCTATCGGGACTGTAGTCAAGTTTTTCGTCGATACAGCGGAAGTCGAAATCCATCTTAAACCTCCTGTATATCGAGCAACGCGTTGATTTTTGAACCCCAGTAATGATCTTGCTCACCTCGCTCAAACCGCGCTTTTGCATCTTTCAGGCGCTGTGAAAAACCGTCACTGTAGTCATGAACATCCGCCAAAATTTGATCAATACGATTCTGATAGGGCGCAAACTTAACGAAGTATTCATCAATTGAGCTTGAGAACTGTCGGCTCTGCACTTCAATCCAACGTTTCATTGTGAGTAGCTGTATTAGATCCGTGTCGTCAGCGTGCAGGCCAAAGTGAATGCAGAAGATGCAGGTGACGGGCGCACCGCAACGCGGCTGCAAGCTAGGATCTACAACGCCGTCAATCGCTTTGGGGCCGCTCAGTTCATTCTCATCACAGATGCCTGAGCTGATTGTCTTGCCACCATCAATGACTCGCACAGGTGCCACACCGTTATAGCGATGCTGTGCTGACTCCGCTTGCAGTTTAAAATATTCACTCATTGCTTTGGCCGCTTCTAGGTAGCTTTCATAGGCGTAGTGGGATTCGATGGTTTGAGGGGTTGCGGATTGAAGCGCGGAGACCAATGCAACGTTGTTTCCCGAGGCCTTCTTCAGATTAACCGTCCGATGCTTGCGAGATGCACGTGTTGCCTTTGTAGGCGCACCTTCTGGCCACAGCGCAAGCGCGGACATCTCGGAGTGCTTCAAAAATCGGTAGGGCTCCAAATTTTTTCTATTAGGTATAAGGAAAACGCCCCGTTTGGGTGGATGCGCTAGTTTCGCACTCATCCATTGGCGCAACCTAAGATATTTTTTCCAGGTTGTTTGAGCAAAACGAACATCGACATATTGGCTTTGATTTTCGTACCCTGCACGGCCCTTGATTGCACGCATTTGGGCAAGCCCAAGTGCTTTGTTTAAACGTATCTGACTACAATCCACACTGGCGAGGTGCGCGGCATTGTTGCCTGCCTCCGCCAGCAAAAGATAACCAAAATGCCGAGCCGCTTCGTTGGCTATTCTAATCAGTTGCCCTTCACTAAACTGGCGATTCTCATCCTGCTTACGTTTAAAGTTCTTGGTACCAATAGGCTCAATGCTATGCTGCACCAACAGCGCATTGAAATCTTTTGACGTTCCCTCGAACACCCCCTCGCGACGGTAGAAATAGGGCATCCAGTCGGTACGCCCATTGTTTGTCCAACCGTTGTGGTTGTTGGCCGCCTGCGAGTAGTAAATCAGGTCATCAAACCCCAGATCCTGTAGCTCAATCACAACTGGCGGTGCAGTTTGGTTTACTATCGCGTCGGCCAGACCGTCAAAGATTCGCGCATGCATCGCATGGGCTAAGTTGTGATCGTCCGAAGTCGAGGCGGGCGCAGGCACTTCCTTGTCAGATTGTTTTTTCTGAGGGATCTTAATTGCCCATCCTTCCACAACAGCATTATCAGTACTCAGCGCTAACGCGCACAGATAGCGCAACGCTCTCTGGTAAATGCTAGCGGTCGGATAGCATATAGAACCCTCGGCCTCTGTTTTCATTTGCCCGACGTTCGATAGACGCAATCGATATCGAAGGTGCTCGGTGTAGTCAATGTAGAGCTGTCGTGCCGCCTCTTGCTCAGATAGATCGTGACTACGACCTTTCGTATCAATCCAATTGAGTGCTTTCTCAATATGAATGAAGCTAGGCATATTCGAGTGACCTTCAAGCAGCGCTTTGCACACCTTGGCCATCAACGTAGTGCGCTGTGAGCACAGGCTCAGCAGATTGACCTTCTGAAGCTCTTTTGTACTGGACACCGTTGCATCAAGGTTACGACGGTCGAGATAACAGACGCGGTAAGGGCGTGCGTAACGAGTTGAACCTCTAGTCTTCTGATCAATTACCAAAGTATCAGGCGTGAATTCTGGAGCCACATCGAATTCACCTAATGGGAGTGTTTGCAAATCAGGCAGCGTGTACACAGCGGGATTAGATATCATTAGTTAAAATCCTTTAGACGGCTGTTGATGCGGTCATGGTGATAAGCGATGGCCTCTTTTACAGACTCGTTCTCCTCATCGAATTTGAGGTAGGCTTGCGTTGTCTCGAAATTCGAGTGACCCATGCGCGCTTTGAGTTCGTGACGCACGTCCTTCACGCCCGCCGTATCCGCATCCCTTACGAAGTTCATTCCGTATGTGGCACGGAAATCATGGAATCTAAACGCGTTAAAGTCAGGATGATCGCGGCGGATATCACGGATCAGACGACCTAGGTAGTTCCGTACCGCATTGCCCTCCTGAACAGTGAAAGTCACACGGTCTTTGGCAGTTATACGCTGGCTGTACTTGCTGTCCTGACGATCAGATTGCTCCTTTAGGCTCGTATAAAAAGGCGACCCGTTCCTGGCGAGAAATAAATAGTTGTCGCGTGAGTCGCCGTAGAAGCTGAGGGATCTGCGCTCCTGATGCTCTTCTGACTCCATGTAATCACGTAGCATATCGCGTAACTGGATAGGCACATGCAGGCGGTATTTCTTCTGATTCTTAGTATCGACGCCTGTGCCCTCGCCGATATTGAGTAGTACCTCGCCGTTACGAGAGCGCTGCTCCATCAAACTGTCAATGTCACGCATGCGCAGTGTGCATACCGTCTGTATACGCGCACCTGTGTAGAGCGCAACAAGACACATCAACTGAAAGACTCGATTATCCGATTTCGCCAGATACTCCAAAATGAGCGTCTGATCCTCTTCGCTCAATGGTCTTAAATTACCGCCGTCTTTGAGGGTGCCGATTTGATCACGTCTGGAAACACGAAAGGCAAAGTTCGTTGTCTCTACCGCTTTCATGAACTGAACGCCCGAAGAATTCACAACCGGAATACCGACTAGTTTGCCTTCATAAGGCGGGTTTTCTAGGGCTGTTTCCGCCACTAATTCATAAAGAGAAAGGCCGCGATAGAAACCGACCACCGCTTGCATTCGTGCTTTTGCAACACCTACTGAGATTGGAGAGTCCTGCCCCATGCGCAACAATTTTCTGAGGTAGCGGTAGTACGACCAGGTGCAGCGCTGCTCCGCTTCTTTTGGAAGGAACAGTTCATGCATGGCACGACCTTCAGACTGCTGGTGCTCGATCCAGCGCAAATACATCGTTAGGTGCTTAGCGATAGACTGAATAGTTGAAACACTCGGCGGCTCAACCTTGGCCATCTCTGTAAATTTGCGTATCAGATACAGATTGCCCAGATCCCATGGCTCTCTGTCACCGCGCAGGATAATTGGGAACTTGCGGACGACCCCGTCTTCAATGGGTGACAATTGGATGGAGAGGTCGTGGTAACGAAACGGCGAGAAGTGACCAACCTGCTTGCTGCCTTCGCTCTCTAGTGAGACCTCGGACGGGACAAACACATCAATGTATGAGAGATGTGCGCTTGAGTTTAACGCTTCTTTTGATCGCTTGTCTGATCGCATTGATGTAATAGCCCATATGTATTATGTACATATAGACTATCACGTTAGGTGTTCTATTTTTATGTGTACACGTTAGGTGTATGTTTGAGATGAAGAACGAGAACGATACAACGGCCACAAAGAAAAAGAACGAAGACTTTTTCAAAGAACTCGATAAAGACCGTAATGAGAAAGGCTGTGAGTACGCAGTACTTGTCTCTCTGCTCGAGCCAGACAATGAGCTATACAACTCGGGGATAGTGGACGTCTCTCACCGCTATCCAAAGATGTATGTCATCCGTCCGCAGTTTTTCATACCGATGATTACACTGCTACGTAACGCCGCAACCAATGCGTTGCAGTACAAACAGGAGCTGGCACTCGTTAGAGCTCAGAATATCGATGTAACCAACTTCGAAAGCGATTTGAATAAGTTCAAAGATGCATTCTCACGCAATTACGACTTGGCATCGCGTCAGTTCCAGACCGCGATTGAAGAGATCGATAAGTCTATCAATCACTTGCAGAAGACCCGTGAAGCGCTGCTGAAATCTGACAACAATTTACGCTTAGCGAACGATAAAGCGCAGGATGTGACGGTCAAAAAACTAACCCGAAAGAATCCTACAATGGCCGCAAAATTTGCGGAGCTCGATAGCCCTGATACGGAGAATGATTAATGCCTGTTCTCCCATCAGGCTTGAAGGTCGCTATCTACAAGGACCATATTCTGCCACCCGACAAAAATTGGTTTAAAGCACCTGAGAATCATTTTTGGTACTGGACACCTGCACCGGAGAATCCACCGCCATTCAAACCATCAGACGTTTGGGAAGCGACGCCTGCAACCGCTCCGATCCCAAAAACGCGAGAGGAGATGAAACAATACATCCGCGTTGTCATCAGCCTCCCAGATGGAAAAATGTATTGGGAGGGCGACTTCATGACGGATTTCCCCTTCTTCAGGGAACTCTCGGATGAGGACATTGCGGCTTGGAAAACCTGGACTGAGCGCGAGGACGTGGGTGATTTTCTTGACCACGGTATCGCTCAGTGTGTCGAGCAATACATTGCCAACCAGCAGGCTCAAGGCTTTGTCGTAAGCACCGTGCGCGATGGCGAGGTGGATTATGCGGAGAAAGAAATAGTCCCACCCGATGCTGGATTCAAAAGGCAGTAATAAAGACCTCTACCAGTTAAATCACAGTCGACTGACATCGTTAAAAATCGCGATCACCATGAGGCATCCTACAACTACCAAACCGATCTTCATGGCGAAGGCCTGCAGGCGCTCCGATAGTGGTCTACCGCGCGCCCACTCCGCGGCATAAAATGCCAGATGCCCACCGTCGAGCATAGGAATCGGCAACAGGTTAAGCACACCGAGAGAGACAGAAATAAAGGCGAGAAAGTTAATAAACGATTCAATTCCAGAACTTGCCGAGGCACTCGCTACCTTAGCGATTGTGATAGGGCCGGATAAGTTATCAAGGGACACCACGCCCGTGAAAAGTTTGCCGATTGATGTGAGGGTTAGCCACGACATCTGAAGCATCTTTTCACCGCCGGCTACAATAGAGGCGAGCGGATTCATCTGTACTGTCACTTGCTTATCTGCAGGCCATACAGAGTTTGCAACATTGGCTCCCAGATACCCTATCGTTTCACCATTCACGATTTTTCTATCTAACGTAACCGGAATCTCTAACAGGTTCGGCCCACGTTGAACCAGTAAGGTCAGTTGCTTGCCAGGCGACACGCGAAGCACCGTAACGACCTCGCTCCATAGTGTCACCGGCTGATTGTTCAATGTTTTGATGAGGTCACCTGGCTGTAAGCCAGCCTTTGATGCCGCCGATCCGAGCTGGATCTGAGATAAGATGGGTTCCATCGGTGGAACCCATGGCGAAATACCAAATGCTCTGATAGGGGAGATCTCGTCGAACTGAAAGCGCCAGTCATTCAGCGAAGTACTTAAGCGAGATACCTCATTTCCCTTGGCAACGACCATATCTATTTCAGAAAGACTACCAACTCGGGCAGCCAACGCGAGGTTGATATCCTCCCATGTGCGAACCGGGCGACCGTCGATTTCAATGAGATCCATTCCGGACTGAATACCAATGGAGTCAGCCAGGGAACCAGATTCTACCACCCCTACAATCGGCTTAGGATAAGTCACTCCATAGGCAAACAGTGCAGCATAAGCGATCGCGGCAAAGGCCAGATTAACGAGTGGTCCGGCCGCTACAATCGCGACGCGCTGCCCTAGGGTTTTATAGAAAAATGACTGATGCCGCTCTTCTGGCGCAACGCTGGCGTTATTTTCACCAAACATCTTCACATAACCACCGAGCGGAATTGAGGCCAGTACATACTCTGTACCGTCAGCGCCCGTGCGTTTCCAAATGGGCGCACCGAACCCAATAGAGAAGCGAAGCACTTTTACGCCACACTTTCGCGCAACCCAAAAGTGACCGTACTCGTGAATCGTCACCAGTATGCCGATGGTCAGTATCAATGATGTGATTGTTTGAAGCAGTTCCAATTCCATCCCCCTGTTTGTAGAGCATAGAAGTTTGGTTTCGGATTGCACTTCGAGAATTGAGGTGCATGAGTGCACCCCATTATTTAAAGGCCAATCATCACAGTAGTTTGTCGGGCTGGTTCTTCTCCATCCATGCATACCACTCTGTGTAACCTTCCGTATTGATAATAGAAAGGCCAAGAGAGTCGTCAGATGTATCGTCTAGCCAACGCTCATAATCAGAGGAGATTTGCTCAAAATTAGGGATCTCAAGGGGGCTTCTAACTGGGATAATCCCGCAGTTCTTGCAGTTCAGAGCGTATTTGCGGTTTTTAGGGTTGGCAGTGTGCATGCTAACAGGCGCGAGTGCTTTACACCTTGGACATTGATCCTCGTAACAATACGGCTGCCCCCACTTTAAGTAGAAATCAGGATCCTTATCTTGATAGCCAGACAGTCCACACTGGCCATTTTGAACGCTATCACGCGCATACAAAATCCAATGATCTGGCAAACCCATACCGATGTTCACCCAAACTAGTTGGTCATTTGCAACGCCTAAGGTGGATCCACATTCAGCACAAGCGCTGTCCTGCACGTGAGGAAGCGAAGGTACCGGGGTTTTATTCGGCCAGCCTTCCCACGTTTGGAAAGCCTTATTCGCACATACTCTGCAATACTCTAAGGTTCGCTGCATACCCTGATACCTCTGTGGTCAACGCGTATTCAATACGAATACAAAGCCCGCTCCTGAAGCCTTCTTCTGAACCGTGGCACAACATCTAAACCATAGTATACTGCTTTTATGGATGAGCATATTCTCGTCCAGGCGACTAGTGATCGCGGGAATCTCAGCCTAAAGCTCACCGTAACAACCATAGAATATTTTCCGTGCAAGACGTAAATAGCCTATACACACTGACGCCGTCGCATATGCACTAGGCACAGTTGTTCGACTGAGATAGCAACGAGCCGACGAGGAATGTTGCATGAGCGATCAGAATCCGCCGAGAGCGCTCGGCCAAATCAACCCTTCGATTTTTGACGACTTGTTAGTGCTGCCCAGCGGCCAGACGGTTAGCGAGATCAAGGCCATCGCCCGATCCGTGGTGAATGCCAATCCCAAAATCAAGCTGACGCACGCCGTTACAGCACTGCTTAACGGTGCAGGTCTTGCCGTGCGGGACATCTCTCAGGCCTATCCGGTGATGCTCGGGGATGCGTTTAACGTCGACCGAGTAGACGCGATCAATGCGTACATTGCGCCCAACGGTGAAGATTCAGTTTGGCTTGGCCCCAAAGAGGGACAAGGGATACAGATAAGCTTTGGATCTCACATATCACTGAAATCCAATCCACCTCGAGAGCTCACTGACGCCGAACGAATTGCTAAAATTGAATCACGCCTGAGATCTCATATAGAGCTGTCACCTCAGCACGACCCTAATGCCCGAGATAAGTACAAAGCTGCGCTAGAGAAACTGGTGAAAGCCACTGTCCATGGCGGATCGGGATCACGCGCTGCAGCGCAGATATTGCTTAGTCTTTACAACGGCAGCGATTGGCAGATGGATTTGACCGACCTTCGCTTGCTCGATCCAGAGAGCCGTGAGGCTGCAATAACCGCACTCAAGTTCGACGCTCAGGTAGACGAGGAACCCCATACCGTCCTCGACGATGGCAACGCCATCTACGACCGGTTAAAACATGCGTGGCCAACGCTCTACAATCCGATTCGCCATCACGACGACTGTTTAGACAATATTGTTGAATATTGGAAATGCCCGGAATGTAACCAGGGACTTGAGCGCCCTCAATATCCAGACTGGATTATGAACGATGATCTCATCCCAACCTGCTGCGGTGATGCTGACCACGACGAAGTCGATATGTATGTGGGGTTCTGGGGACATTCCGTCCTGAAGTGACACTTATTGCTATAGCCCTCGCCTCATAAGGCCTACAGAGGCACCTTAATTTTCATTCTGCACGATTGATTGCATAATCTCATCCAAATTGAGTGTATTTTGTTCAAAGCTAAAGCTATAAGTCCCGTTCAAATTGATGTTGTGCCAGGCCACTGGTGAAACCTGCTTGATGATTTCGAGCTTCTTATCGTCACCTTCCGCTTCAAAATGCTCGAGTAATCGCGTCAGTATCAGCGAGTTAAAATAAATAATGGCGTTGGTTAACAGCCTAGCGCATTCATTCCACAAAACGATTTCGTCGTCTGATTTCCCTCTGAATCGATTACCATTCACATGAGCAATGGCACGGCGTAGTTGATGATAAGCCTCTCCGCGATTCAATGCTCGCTGCACATAAGCTCTTAAGCTGGCATCATCAATATAATCCAGTAAGTACATGGCCTTGAGCATACGGTTGTACTCAGTTAAAGCTTTCAGCAAGGGATGGTTTTGACTATAGCCAGACAGCTTTCTAACAAGTGTTGCCTGCGTTATCGTCTTTTGCTGCAGCGATATAATAATGCGTTGAATAGTATCCCACTCATCGATAATTAGTGCTGTATTGATAGGCTTTTTCAATGAGAGCGTCGTCTTATTATCGTCTCCCTCACTCACATCAAAAAGGTCTGATATCACCGTTCCAAACTGAGCATAGCGCGGCGCAAAGGTATAGCCAAACAGGTTCAGCAAGGCAAAGTTCACATGATTAACCCCGTGTGTATCCGTTGACAATATATCCGGCTTAATTTCAGAGGTGTTGTTATGAAGCAGATCCAAAATAAAGTGTGATTCATGTTCATTAGCACCGATAATTCGGGCATTCAATGCCACATGATTGGCAATCAGGTTCATCGATGTCAGTCCTTTGTTTGTGCCAAAATATTTCGATGAATAACGGGTTTTAAAAGTATCTAACCGTGATTCGAATTTCTGCCCATCGGCACTGGCATGAATGAGTCCTTCTTGGATATTGTAATGCTTGAAGATTGATAATTTTGCTGTTGCATCGTTAATGGCATCATTGCCGAGGTTTAGCGTTTCTGGTCGCAAATAATTGGCTTGTACTGTGCGCAAATGGTCGTATGAACGATCAGAGATGCTGGCCATACCATGTAAGCCGTAATACGTTCCATTGCCAATGAGGGCCGCCAATAAATCATTCAGATGATCACTCTGCCCAGACTGTACCTGACGAACATGCTCAAAGTACTTTAAAAAATCTGTCTCCTGGTGAACGAAGCGTAATACGTCAGCAACGTTGATGGGTTTCATGCGATCAAAAAAAGGATTGTTTAGCGCAGTTTTAGCACCGGAATACGGCAGCCGCCATTGGGTTTTACCCGAACGATTACGTAATATCACATTTCGATTGTCGCCTTCATCAATACGCTGGCAGACCCGCTGCAGCTTATCGCTCATCTCTTGTTCCATTGACTTGACCAGCTGGGCAGGATTGGTATTCATACTGTCTAACAGGGAGTCTTTGAGTAATTTGTCTTTCTCTTCCCAAGGGATATCCCCAACCAGATCATCGTGTAATGCGCGATATTTGATGGCCGTGGGTATAAAAAGTTGACCATCCAGCTTATTTTGGGCTACTAAATACAGCATGATCTCGTAACGTTCAGAGACTACTTTGTTATCCGCATCGATCACATACAATTGATGTTTGGACAAAATTAATCGCCGGTCTGCAGACTCCAACTGCCCGGTATCTAACAACTCCTTTTGCATTCCATTTAGTTGTGCTGCTAATGCCTGCGTATTGTCTGACCCTTCAAACGTCAGACATAAAAAGATGGGGCGTATCAACTGCCGAATCAGATCCTGATGTTGATCATAATATTCCCAAATATAATCATTTTTCGTGCGTTTTTGCTTTTTCAGATACAGGCACAGTGATTCTATTTCCCGTGCTCCAAGTAAGTTTTGTACCCGTTGTTTTATTTGTTTAAATGACACTTGATCATCAATGGTATCGTCAATAAAAAAATATAGTAATTCGGCTGCTTTACTGATATTTGCTGCCGCACCTTCCCAGTCTTTATAGGCCATCTCCTTAGCATACGCTTTTGCCTTTTCACGCAATTTTCGAACATGGTAGATAAAGCCATCGGCCAAACGCTCAATATTGATTTGTGCTCGTTCTTGAAGATAACAAAGTAAATATAGTTGCTGGGTAGATCGATCGAAGCGTTTCAGTTTGGTAATGGAATAGTAATCGACCATCGTCGCATAGTGAAGCTGGTTCTGTTGCGATAGTGACAAAGCAGATACAACTTGATTTACTTCATTCATCCAAGGCTGAATGAGCTTGTTGACGTTCAATTCTTTTCCCAATTCGGGGGCATTAAAACTTTTGGCTGCCTGCTTAAGTTCTTTAACCGTTAGCGTGCTTTCCCCATCGATTAAATCACCCAGATCAGAAGATAATTCATTCGATATGACTGTTGTTAATGTGTCAGAAAGCCGTTTGCGTTCCTGCTTAATTACCTGACTGATAATCCGCTGAAGTACGGTATATTTCGGGATAGTTATATGATTTCGAGCCAGATACTCGGTGCAGGCATCAAATAAAAAGCGTGGATCAATCCAGGATTTGGCAATCTGTTGTAAATAATATCTGAGAGGATCCTGATGTTGCTCTACTTCCCATACTTCAAAGTTCAACAGGCTAAGAATCTTGTCGTAGATGCGTGTTTTCTGCTTACTGCTAATACTGAAGCGAGGGACTTTAAATCTAGGGAAATATTCTTCAGCAATAAAGGCTAAGTCTTCCTTCAATTCCTTGTAAGCAGGATTGAGCTGTATGGGCTTAATCTTAAAGTAGCCCAGTAAAGCAATGGCATAGCATTTATGATTACGATTTCTGAAGGATTTAATAACATCCAGTTCTAGGTCATTCAGGGCAAAGCTGACACGTTTTTCTTCCAATGACAGGCTGGGAAGACAATATAAATCGTTTATTTCTGCTTCATGGAGTATCGTCAGGCGTTCTTTGTAAGACATGGGCTTCTCGCAAACCCCAAATACTACTATGAATTGAATTTTACAGCGATTTTGAAAATTAGGGCCCCGCTGTAGGCCTTATGATGTAAGGGCTACAGCGATAAGTGTCACTTCAGGACGGAATGTCCCCAGAACCCCCAAATGAAGCCCTCTCGCAAGCGCCTGACGATTCTACATCAGCCAGAAATCCAAGACCTGTTTGGTCCGCCAAAGCTCACCGTTGAGGAGAAGAGGCTCTACTTTGCACTCAATGACCCGGAAATCGAAGCCTTTCATTCGATCCGTGACCGGCAGCAGCGCTGCTATTTTGTCTTGCTTCTGGGGTACTTCAAAGTAAAACCCGTCATGCTTAGCCTGGGTTATTCTGATGTGCAGGATGATCTGGCATTTATCGCCAGCGAGTACTTTCCAGGGACAAAGCCAAAAAGAAAAAACCTAACAAAGTCTCAACGCTCTCGTCTCTATCAGCGCATCCTTGGTCTTCTTGATTACAGGCTCTATAACAATGATTGCCGTTCAAGTTTGATAGCGCACGCGGGCAAGACAGCTTTGGCGAGTATTGATGCTCGATATCTATTCGATAGTTGCAGTGATTATTTGGCACAGAATCGAATAGCCATCCCCAAGTATTATCTTCTCCAAGAACTCATCAGCTCAACAATAAATAATGAAAGGCAGAGGTTGAGTGAAGTGCTTAAAAATTCGATGTCGGTGTCTTTGGTATCAAGCCTGGATAGCCTGCTCAGTACCGAAGCATCAACCACTCTGAGTGAAATCCGCAAATCGGCCAAGAACTTCTCTACATCCGAGCTGGAAAAGGAGTTGAAGATACATCAACGCATTGAGCCGTTTATTTCCGATATTGATGAGGTTGTCCAGCGGTTGGGGCTATCATTGAGCAATCTGAAACACTTTGCGTCACTGGTCGAGTATTACACTGTAACCAAGCTCCGTCGCTTCGAACGGGTTGTCCGATACCTGTACCTCACCTGCTATCTCCACGTTCGACATCGACAGGTGGTTGAGCACATGGCAGATGCGTTTGTGTATCACTGCCGGAAGCTGAAAGAAAACGGTAAGGCCTATGCCAAAGATGCCGCCTACCGTGAGTGGCATGAGGCCGCTGGCAATGTCAGCAAAGCCTCTGATCTGTTGCGCTTCTTTATTGATGACTCCATCGATGAGTCAGTGCCTTTTGGCGAAATACGACAGAAAGCGGCAGGCCTGATCCGTCCGCAGGATATTGAATCGCTGTGTCTTTATCTCTCAGATCAGAAGCGGTCTTTGGGGCACTACACCTGGGAATACTATGATCAACAACGGGAGCTGATTGAAAAGACTCTGCGTCCAATCTTCCTGTCCCTACAATTTCAAGCGTCAGAGAGAACTCGCGCACTGGGCTTGCAGATCAAACAAAGTCAATTAGACCTTCAGGAGTACGGCACCGTCAAAGACGCCGATCGGCGCTTGATCAAACCCCGTCATCAACACTTTGTTCTCCAGGGTGGGGCCCTCAACCCTTATCGCTACGAAGTACTGCTTTATTTGCTTATTCCGGGAAAGTTAGATGGGCATCTGTACATTCCAAAATCGCTTAAACACCGGTGTTTAAGCGATGATCTGGTAAATGACAAGGCCTGGAAACAGAGAAAGAAGCTCATGCAGGAATCACTGCTGAGCCGTATCACTACTCCACCAAATAAGTTGATGCAAGCCTTGGAGAAGGAGCTGATGGATAAGCTTGCTCATGTCGGCGAGAGAATCCAGAACGGCGACAACCAAAACGTGGTGTTGCGTTCTCGAACCGGAAAAACTCAGTGGCGGCTTCCATCAACAGGCGTTAAACGTATGCTCAATAATCCTTTCTTCGAACAATTAAAACAGGTAAACGTGGCCGATCTCCTGCGGTTCGTAGATGAGGAAACCCAGTTCTTGGCCGACTTTGAACATGTCAGGCAAGTACAGTCAAAACAAGTGGTGAACCCTAATAACCTAATCGCTGCTATCATCGCCAACGGCACCAATTACGGCCTTTACCGTATGGCGCATATCTCAGATCGTTCCTATGAAGAGCTGCGTTCCACCCAAGCCAATTATCTGCGCATGGAAACCCTGAATCAGGCTAACGACACGATTAGTAACGCGATAGCCAAGTTGGAAATTTTTAAATACTACAATATTCAAGAAGGAGCCCTGCATGCCAGTGTCGATGGGCAGAAGTTTGAATCCAGGCTTCATACTTTCAAAACTCGATTCTCCTCAAAATACTTCGGCACTAACAAAGGGGTATCTGCTATGACTCTGGTGGCCAATCATGTGCCGATCAATGCCCGAGTTATCGGTGCCAACGAGCATGAATCCCATTATGTTTTCGACCTGCTGTTCAACAATACATCAGATATTAAGCCGGATATCTTGTCGACAGATACGCACGGTGTGAACCATGTAAACTTCGCGCTGCTGGATCTCTTTGGTTATACCTTTGCGCCACGCTATGCGCAGTTCAGCCGGGTAATTGAAGACCTGTTTAGCATCAATTATCACGATAATGAAAAGCCGATGTTGTCGCTAAAAAAACCAATCCGAGCAGGCTTGATCGTGCAGGAATGGGAAACTATCCAGCGTATCGTTATCTCACTCCAGCAGAAAACCACAACACAGGCATCTTTGACCCGAAAATTATCGACTTATAGCAAAAATCACCCGTTGTTACAGGCACTGACGGAGTATGATCGAATGATTAAAGCCATGTATATCTTGGAGTACATAGACGATGCGAGTCTACGCAGCTATGTTCAACGTGCCCTCAACCGAGGGGAAGCCTACCACCAGCTGCGTAGAGCAGTTGCCTCGGTTAACGGCAATCGGTTCCGTGGCTCATCCGACCAGGAAATCGATATTTGGAATGAATGCGCTAGGCTGCTCACCAATGCCATTATCTATTTTAACTCGCTGATTTTGAGTAAGCTGCTGGGACACTTTACCGCCACTGGCGATAAGGAAAAGCTTGAGCTGGTTAAACAAGTATCGCCAGTGGCCTGGTTGAATGTGAATCTCAATGGCACTTACAGCTTCAGCTTTGAGCAGAATATGATCAACATGGAAGAAGTTTTAAGCCCTCTGACGGACGGAAACCAAGAAGTTGAAAAGTAGGGCGCCTCTGTAGGGCTTGGTATCCGTGAGATTCAGGGAGTTATGCGACTGTTTGCGGGGATGTCCCCGGTACCCCACTTCAGTAGCCGTTCCGGCGACCACTCCCCCGCCTGGCGGTGGGACTCCGGCATGTGCGCGGATACCGTGGTGTGGCGCCCCTTCAGATTGGAACGCTGATGACTGGCCACCCGTTCGCCGCGGTGGAAACACTCGATCGTGTTGTGGGTCATGCGCACATCGACTTCGCGCTTGATCAGGGCATGGGGTACCGAGTAGTAATGCCCGTCGACAGCCACGTGGTAATCGATGTGAACCCGGGCCTTCTTCCACTCGGCATAGACGTAGGGCTCTGCCGGCAGGGGTTGAAGCACCGGCCGATCCAGTTGCTCGAAGTGCTCCCGGCGGCAACCGGGCAGCTTGCGGAAGGGACGATTGTTGAGCTTCACCAGCAGTTCGCTGATGGCGGCATTGAGTTCGCGCAGGGAGAAGAACTGCCGGTGGCGCAGTGCCGCCAGAATCCACCGTTCCACCACCAGCACTCCGCCCTCTACCTTGGCTTTGTCGCGCGGGCGACGAACCCGCGTTGGCAACACCGCGATCCCGTAGTGGGAGGCCATATCCTGGTAAGTGGGATTGGTATCGGGCTCGTAGCGGTGAGCCTTGCTCACCCCGGACCGAAGGTTGTCGGGCACCACCAGTTCCGGCACGCCACCCAGGAACCGGAGGGCGCGCTGATGGGAGCCAATCCAGTCCGGTAAACCCTGGGTCCAGGTGGCTTCGGCGTAGGTGTAGTTGGAAGCACCCAGCACCGCCACAAAGATCTGCGCTCCGTGGATCTCCCCGCTGACGCGGTCGATCACCGGCACCGTCTGACCCGCATAATCGACAAACAGCTTCTCTCCGGCCCTGTGGTCCTGGCGCATGACCATATCCAGCTTGCCTTGCCAGGCGCGGTAGTGCTCGCAGAACCAGCTGTACTGGTAGCCATCAGGATGGGCGGTACGGTATTCCTGCCAGAGCAGGAACAGGGTGACGTGCTTGTGTCTGAGCTCCTTGTGGATAGCCAGCCAGTCGGGGATGCCCCGGAGCTGGGCCGGCATATCCGGTGGCGGCGGAAACAACATCCGTTCCAGCCGCGTGTCGTCCAGATCCGCGGGCAGGGGCCAGCTCACTCCGGCTTCCTGAGCCCGGCGCAGGTACTCAGCGACGGTGGGGCGGCCAATGCCGCAACTCGTCGCAATCTGGCGATTGCTCATACCCTTGCCCCATTTGAGGCGCAGGACTTCCTTGATTTTACGCATGGATAACCTCTTGGCAGGCATCTGATCCCCTCCGGTTGGAAAGGGCCAGAATACCGGTTAGTTATCCCGCGTCGGTTGGCTCCTGATGGGATGCCAAGGCGCGCTGCCAGGGTGGCAGCTTTGCCGTGGAATCAGTGGCAGCATTCGCGTGGAATGGGTGGCAGGCTTCGTCTGGAATCAGTGGCAGGCTTGGTCTGGAATACGCAGTGTGTGAGCAAGATGCCTATCAACAGTACCGCGTGAAGCACCAGCAGCCCCGCACTTGGGGCACGGCTCAGGTGCTTTGGTGAAACGGCATTCGATGACGGCGCGTTCTGCACAAAGATGTTGTCCAGTGGCAGTCAGGCCGAGGTTATTGAGTTGGCAAAAGCTGGAAAGATCAGGGCTAGAAAAGGTAAGATTGTTCACGTCGGGGGCTTGGTTTTTGTTGGTGTAGGAGCTTACATTTTCTAAGATCCCCGACTCCTTTTCCAGCCGGTCAGATTTTTTCTACACCCTTAAATGCGAAGAGCCTGATTACTTGATGCCAACCCCGTTATCTCAATGGCGGAAAATTGCCGTGGCCCGAACACTTGGGCTTTGATTGAAAGCTGGTCAGTTCATCGCCGTTGTCACAGATAAAATCACGCACCAACCCTAAAAGTAGCCAGGGTAAGTTCAACAAGCGGTTTGGCTTGGATCAGCACGGGCGCTGCCGGCTATATCGAGACAAAGCCAAAGATCCACGAGAAAGCTTTTGTGCCACAGGTGAACTGCTGCCAGTATCCTCCGGGCTAACCCCCAATTGCACCCGTAGATACGTGGCTTTCGATATGACGAACTTTGCTAAGTCCGGAAAACAATGGAATTTCCGAACCCTTCGAATCCGACTGACCTTTCCCCTGAATTAGCACCACCGGCTCGATGAGATTTCTCACGTTACGCCGCTCGTCGAGCGTATTCAACTGGCGGCAAATAGTTTAGTGAGCTGTGCGGTCGAACATGGTTGTAATGCTCCCTCCATGAATCGATTTCTACACGCGCCTCGTCCATCGTTCTGAACCAGGATCGATTCAGACATTCATTCCGGAATTTCCCATTCAAGCTCTCCACGAACGCGTTTTGGGTAGGTTTGCCGGGTTGAATGAAGCCCAGAGTTACGCTGGTTTCTTTGCTCCAAAAAAACATCGCCTTGCTGGTGAATTCTGTACCGTTATCACAGATTATTTTTCGCGGTTGACCTCTGTGCTCGCAAAGCTGCGCCAGGAAGCGCGCTACCTGGCACCCGCTGATCGATACTGCCACTAACTGTCCAACCATTTCGCGAGAGAAATCATCCACCACGTTCAGCACCCGGAAACGGCGACCATTAGCCAACTGATCAGAAACAAAGTCCATAGACCAACGCTCGTTGACGGCCCCAGGAACTTCGAGTGGTTGCCGAGGGCGCTGTAGCTTCTTACGTCGCTTGGTACGCACCTGAAGCCTTTCTTCGGTATATATCCGATACGTGCGCTTGCGGTTGATCACCAAGCCCTCGGTCTTCAGCAAGCTGTGCAAAAACAGGTAGCCATAGGCAGACTGCTGCGCAGCAAGCTCTCTGAGCCGCTCTCTCAAGACGTGGTCGTTCCTAGCCCGGGCTTGATACCGAAACGCGCTACGAGAAATGCCTACAAGCTGGCAGGCGCTCCGTTCACTGATTCGATGCTGCTCAATCAAGTGCCGGGCGGCTGTCTTTCGGCCTGCAGGCGTCACCACTTTTTTGAGAGCACGTCCTTCATCGCTTCAACTTCGAGCAGCTTGTCTGCCAACAGCTTTTTGAGCTTGTTGTTCTCTGATTCCAGCTCGCGCAAGCGCTTGGCTTCGTTCACCTCCAAGCCAGCGTACTTGCTACGCCAGTTGTAGAACGTGCCGCTGGATATGCTGAGCTTGCGGCAAATATCGTCGACCTTGGCTCCGGCTTCATGCTCCTTGATGGCGCCAATGATCTGTTCTTCGGTGTATCGCGTCTTCTTCATATCGAGATCTCCATCGTGCTAGGTTAGCGGGAAATCTCATCGAATTCATGGTGCGGAATTTGGGGGAAAGGTCACGACTACCCTCCCCGCGCAGCATTTTTGCAAAACGGTTTTGCACAGATGTTATTGAACGGGGTGTAAAAACTAACTAATGTCGAAATATTAACATGCGTCAACAAGTGCTCGAAAAATCATAAAAAGGAATGTCCCATGAGTGAGAAATTCGATTTTATAACGAAAAATAATCTTTGGACAGATAAGCAGCGAGATGCTGCAGATAAAGTTCTGGCAGAAGTAGATGCTTTAGGGCTTGAAGTAATTAGGCTCTCCTGGGCTGATCAGTATGGTCTCTTGCGAGGTAAGGCGCTGTCGGTAGCAGCCCTCAAGGCGGCATTCTCAGAAGGGTCAGAAATAACGATGGCTCCTTTCTTCTTTGATTTGGTCAACTCTATTGTTTTCAATCCATTCACACCCGGTGGAGGATTCGGGATTGAGGAGTTGAGTGGCAGCCCAAGTGTTGTGATGGTTCCCGACCCAACCACTTTTAAAGTATTGCCTTGGGCTGATAAAACCGGGTGGATGATAGCAGACTTGCATTGGAAGTCAGGTGAGCCATTTCCTCTGTGCCCCCGTGGAATCATGAAACAGTCCCTTACAGCGTTAAGTAATGAAGGGTTTAAGTTTAAATGTGGTATCGAGTTAGAGTGGTACCTGACGAAAATCGTCGACCGCTCACTTGACCCAGATGATTTAGGCGCACCTGGTATTCAGCCTGAAGCTATCAAGGTACAGCCTGTAGCCCAAGGGTATTCCTATCTGCTTGAGCAGCACTTGGACCAAGTGGATGACATCGTTTCGAAAATTCGAAAAGGACTTCTCGAGCTTGGCCTGCCTTTGCGCTCTATAGAAGATGAGTGGGCTCCAAGCCAAATGGAGACTACCTTCGATGTCATGGAAGGGTTGCAAGCCGCTGATGCAGTGTTACTTATAAAATCAGCAATCAAGCAAATATGTTCTCGGCATGATTATCACGCAACATTTATGTGCAAGCCGGCGATCAATGGGTTCTTTGCTTCCGGTTGGCACATGCATCAGTCGTTAGTTGATAACCATACCGAAGAAAACCTTTTTATACCCTCAGAGGGAGAAGCCCTGTCTCCGCTGGGCCGGGCTTATGCTGGCGGGTTGCTCGCAAATGGCAGTGCCGCTTCCAGTTTCACAACACCAACTGTAAACGGGTATCGCAGACGACAACCCTACTCGCTTGCGCCCGACCGAAAAGCATGGGCAAAAGATAACAGGGCAGCAATGATTCGGGTAATTTCGGGCACGGGGGATCCAGCAAGCCGCGTAGAAAATCGTATCGGCGAACCAGCCGCCAATCCTTATCTGTATATGGCCTCACAAATTGTCTCCGGACTTGATGGCATCAAAAATAGTAAGGATCCCGGAGAGCTTCAAGAGTCTCCCTATGACGCTCAAGTACCGCTTTTGCCTGCTACTTTGGCTGAGGCGCTTGATGACCTAGAAAACTCTGAGCTCTTCAATGCATGTTTCGGGGAGACCTTTATCAATTACTGGCTCCAGCTAAGAAGGCATGAATGGTCAAGGTTTATAACGGCCGAAGGAGAAGAGGCTGCTAAGCCGGAAGGCCCTGTGACCGAGTGGGAACACAAAGAATATTTCAATTTGCTGTAATGTCGAGTGTCTAATATGTCTAAACGTTTCGCGTTATTGTGGTGCTCTGAAGAGGAGCGCTTTGACTATAGGGAAGAAATGATAAGCGCTTTTAAAACAGAAGATTCCGAATGGGATGTTATAAGTGGATTTTCAGATCTAAGCAATATCATTGATAATTATGATGGGTTTGTTGTAAGTGGGAGCGAGTATTCAGTAAATGAGGACCGAAATCGGTTCTCGGGATTGTTTCAATTTATTCGAACTGCATATGATCAAAGGAAACCCATCGTAGGTATCTGTTTTGGCTGCCAAGCGCTCGCAGTGGCGCTTGGAGGGGTCGTGGGTCTGAATCCTAGCCAACAATTTAGATTTGGGGTTGACGAGATAAGGTTTTTGAATGATGTGAATGGCAAAATTGGAGTCACCGAAACAAATGTCAAACTTGTTGAGAGTCATGGGGAATGTGTACTTGAATGCCCTCCAGGAGCAGTTTTACTCGGAAATTCAGAATCCACTGAAGTGGAAATATTCAGTTTTGGAAGCCATGTTATTGGGTTTCAGGGGCACCCGGAATTAAGCAGAGATACAGTTGAGAACGAATTCTTAAAATTTCACCTCGAAGACGGAAATCTGCAAGAAGACCAAGTCCATGGATTCAATAAAGAATTAAAGGGTTACGAACCTCCTGAATCAATACGGCAGTTGATAAAGGACGTTTTGCACAAGAATGTTGACTTCCAGAACCTTTGAGGTGATGCATGAAAAATATAAACAAGCTTATCCAGCCGGGACGTGTACATAGGTCAGTTTATACTGATTCTGAAATATATGATGCGGAAATGGAGAATATATTCAGAGCTAACTGGGTGTTCTTGCTGCATGAAAGTCAAATTCCAAATGTTAACGACTTTCAGACCATTCGAGTTGGTGGGCGACCTTTGATAGTTGTGAGAAAGGGTGATGATGATTTTCAAGTACTATTGAACCGATGCCCCCATAGAGGCGCAAAAGTCTGCCGAAACAGTTCCGGAAACTCAAAGACATTTACTTGTCCTTACCATGGCTGGAAATTCAAAAACTCCGGGAAAGCATTTGTCATCCCAGGACAGGATGCTTATGGAGATTGCTTCGATAAAGACAGTTTTTCTATGACAGCACTTCCTAGAGTTGAAAGTTATAGAGGTTTTATATTCGGATCTGGTAATGAAAGTGCTGTTAGTCTAGAAGAACATCTCGGAAACGCGCGTAAGTACCTTGATGAATGGCTAAATCAAGGTGGTGACATAAGAGTTTCTAACTCAGTTCAACGTTATGAAATCAACTGCAATTGGAAATTGATTTTTGACAATGCCGGGGATGGATATCACGTTCCGTTCTCCCACCAATCTCTAATACAGATGACCACGCTTAGACACGGTGGCGGAGATATGCAGTATTTTGGGAGCGCTGATGAGACCGAAATGAAGGTTTATTCATTGGGAAATGGCCACTCAGTAATAGATCAGCGGCCTGAGATGTATAAAACCTCCGCATGGAATCAACAACGCCCTCAACCCGGACGGGAAAGTTTCGAAAGTAACGTCCGAAGCCATCATAGCGAACCAGAAAAGACTTTGGATATGGCAGTTGGAGCGGGTATGAATTTAAATATATTCCCTAACTTGCTGTTGATCGGAAACCAAATTCAAGTAATCGATCCACTCTCGGTTAATAAAACGGTTTTACATTGGTATGCAACTTTACTTGATGATGAGGATGAAGAGCTAAATGCTATTCGGATGCGCACCCAAGAAGATTTTCCAATTATGGGTGAGGTCGATGATGCGGAAAATTTTGAGTCCTGCCAAGAAGGTCTTGAATCTATGCCGGAGATTGAATGGGTTGACATCAGTCGACACATGAATGATGCAGAAGGTGCTGGTTACGATAATATTTTGACGAACAAACCGACGTCTGAGATTCATAGTCGTAGTTATTTTGATACCTGGAAACGACTAATGACTGAGGAACCTGATAGCGAAAACTTGGAGGTATAAAATGACTAATAATAGTGAACTTCCTATGAAAATTGCGGATTCAAGTGTGGTGGATCTATCTTATTACAAAGAAGTTAAGAGCTACTCTGATTTTTTCTGGAACATTTCGAATCTTGGAGATCCTATACACGACAATAAGATAGAAATGTTAGTGGCAAAAGAAGCCCGGCTTTTAGACCAGCAGAGCTTTGATGAATGGCTTTCACTATTCCTTGAAAGTGGTTGCTACTGGATTCCTGGGAGCTCTCCTGCTGAGTCACCTGCTGAGGAAGTCACCCTGGAGTTTCACGATATCAGACGGCTTAAGGACAGGATTGTAAGGATACAAACAGGTTTCGCGTATTCGCAGATACCGATCTCGAGCACTAGTAGGGTAACTGGGATTCCAGAAATATGGAAGGTACCGGGGTCAAGCGAGGGGTTTTTGGTTAGAACAAGCTTTATTGTGTTTGAAAGCCGAGATGGCAAGTCTCAAGTTTTAAGTGGTTGGTATGGTTATGTAATTATTAAGGATAATGATGAGCTGAAAATAAAGATGAAGCAGATAAATTTGAACGACTGCCTTTCGCCGCAAGGCAATAATTCCTTTTTTCTATAGTAGGTCTTAAATGAATATATTAAAGTTTCGAGTTATTAATAAGATAGCGGAAACGAAGGAGTCGTTTTCATTTGTATTAAAGCCTTTGTGCGAGGTTCCTCCTGAGCACGTGCCAGGCAAGTACCTACCAATAAAAATTCGTACTGGTAAAAGTCTATTATTCCGATCTTACTCATTATCTTCTGCGGCTGCGGCCAATGAGGACTTTAAGATCACGGTCAAGCGAGAAAATGGCGGTAGAGGGTCGAACTGGCTGTGTGATAATGTTAATGTTGGCGATTTGGTCGAGACACTCCCTCCTGCGGGCGAGTTTTACCCGCAGAACTGGGAAAGAGACTTTATTTTTTTTGCAGGGGGTAGTGGTATAACTCCTGTTATTTCTATTATAAAAACAGCACTAATTAAATATAACAATAGGATGAAATTGTTTTATGCTAACTCATCTAAGGATTCTGTTATATTTCGTGAAGAGTTGAAGGAGCTCTCTTTGGCTCATCCAGAGCGATTTGACATTGAATTCTGGTCAGATGATGAGAAGGGCATCCCGACATCGAGTGCGTTTGAACAATATGTTGACGATACTTCCGAGGTTGAATATTTTTTATGTGGACCTGCCCCCTTCATGGGAGGTGTAGAGAATTTTTTGATCGAGTCTAAAGTCCCACCTGGACTGATAACCAAGGAGTCTTTTGCTGGGAGTGTTTCTGATGATAATGGCGATAAAAATGAAAGCAAAGAAAAGAATTTTGCCGTTTCTGTTCTTTTAAATGGCAGTCGGACAGAAGTTATGTGCTCTGAAGATAACTTTATTTTAAAAGAGATAATAAATGCCGGAGTTAACGTGCCCAATTCCTGTGGTGCAGGAAATTGTGGATCCTGCATGTGCAGTCTGCTAAGTGGCGATGTAGTTCTGGAGGAAAATACGGTTTTGGATCCCTCTGATGAAGAGGATGGCTGGATATTAGCGTGTCGCTCTAAGCCCAAGTCAAGGTTTATAGAGATATCTTTTGACGAATAAAGCCAAGTGAGGGGTGCTATGCCTCAAAATCTGAGTTATGACAGCGCTAATTGGGATAATGTTAAGGCATTTTTGGCCCTATATAGAGAGCGGGACTATCAGGCCGCTGCCGAAAGCCTAGGGATCGACGGTTCTACGTTACGAAGAAAGATGCAAAGTTTAGAGGCCTTTTTAGGATATTCGTTATTCGTCAGAGAAAATAATCGGTGGGCTTTGGCGCCAGGGACGGAAGATGTGCTAAAAGCTGCATTAGATATGGAAAGCGCAACGCGTCTTTTCTTTGGTCTGACTCCGGGGGATAAGGGTGGAGTGATTAAAGTTTCTATCCCCTTTGTACTGGTAAATCAGTTTTCAGATGTGCTGATAGCATTTAGAAAAATCTACCCAGAGTTTACATTCGATATTTCTAGTGATGCGCGTTTTGTTGACTTGGAGCGTGAGGGTTTCGATTTTGCAATACGGTTGGCGCGTCCCATTTCCAATATGAATAGTTTAAAGATAAAACGGCTTGGTACATTCGGTCTTGGGGTTTTTGGTTCGGCTTCATATATAGATGATATTGTTGATGAATTTGGTAAGGACGCGTTAAGAGATAAGTCTGATCTTATAAAGACGGGCATTGGCTTCTCATATAAGACTCATGATTTTGTTTTTGGCCTGTTAGATTGGGAACAGCTTGGTTTTTATGGAAATATAAAGATTATGTGTGATGATTTGGAGTCTTGCGCTAGATTTTGTGATAAAGGTGCCGGCCTTGCGATACTCCCGAAATTTTTGGCACATCGCTATCCGAATATGTCCTGTGTTTATGACGCGTCGGATACGCTTATGGCTGAGCTTTGGCTAATAAGCCGGCTCGATATGAAAAGCGATTGGCAAGTTGTTCTTGGAAATATGCTGTCTGCGAAAAGTAAAGAGATGGAAGTATCTTAGGTTGTTTATAAATAGTCAATGAAACCTATCGTTGAATATTGATTTGGAGAGACTGCGCTATGGGTGAGTCGTATCAGATCACCGAACAATGCAGCGGACAAAGGTTTCCCTGCAAGGCCGGCCAGAGTGTTCTCAAAGCTATGGAGCAGCAGGGGCTGGAGTGTGTGCCGGTAGGCTGCAGGGGGGGTGGTTGTGGCTTATGCAAAGTCACTGTACGCGAAGGTGATTACGAATGTGGAAAGATGAGCCGGGTTCATGCGCCTCCGGAAGCCCTCGCACAGGGTGAGGTGCTGGCCTGTCGCATCTATCCATTAAGCGATCTGATTATTGAATGCCGGCCCCGGCAATCTGCCGCCGGGCATGCGAATGAGTACACAACAACAAAAGCAATGAGGTAATGATTATGAAAAAGGGTGTAATGCGTCCCGGCCACGTTCAGATCCGTGTTCTCGATATGGATGAAGCCGTCAAACACTACAAGGACCTTTTGGGTCTGATTGAAATGGATCGCGATGACCAGGGCCGCGTGTATTTAAAAGCTTGGACCGAGGTGGACAAGTTCTCTGTCGTGCTTCGCGAAGCAGATGAGCCTGGTATGGATTTCATGGGGTTCAAATGCCTCAGTGAAGAAGTGGTGGATCAGTTGCGTGGCGAACTCGCCGCGTTTGGCTGCGAGATCGAGGACGTTCCCGAGGATGAATTGAAGGACTGCGGGCGCCGGGTACGCTTTATCGCCCCCACCGGACATTCCTTTGAGATTTATGCTACGAAGAAACAGACCGGTAAATGGGGCGTGGGCAATCACAACCCGGAAGCCTGGCCGCGCGGGCTTGAAGGTATGAAGGCAACGCGTTTTGACCATTGCCTGCTCTATGGTCCTAACCTGGATGAAACTCTGAATTTGTTCCGTGATGTGCTCGGTTTTGACCTCGCTGAGCAGGTGATGGCTCCGGACGGCAAACGGGTTGCACAGTTCCTGACGGTCAGCACCAAGGCTCACGATATCGCCTTTATTCACCATGAAGAACCGGGCAAGTTCCACCACGCTTCGTTCTTCCTGGAGACCTGGCAGGATGTTCTAAAGGCTGCGGATCTGTTGTCCATGACCGATACGTCCATTGATATAGGCCCTACCCGTCACGGCCTTACTCACGGCCAAACTATTTACTTCTTTGATCCGTCCGGTAACCGGAACGAAGTGTTTGCCGGTGGCGATTACCACTATCCGGATCATGAACCAGTGACGTGGGATGCCGAAGAGCTGGGCAAGGCGATCTTCTACCACGACCGGGCACTGAACGAACGTTTCATGACGGTACTGACATGATCCTGAACGAATGAAGCAGGGATTAGCAGCAATGAAAGACATCAAGCACTACATCAACGGGCAGTACGTTGGCTCGGCCAGCGGCAAACTGTTCGACAACGTCAACCCGGCCAACGGCAAGCTGATCAGCAAGGTTCACGAAGCTGGCCGGGAAGAGGTAGACGCCGCGGTGAATGCTGCGAAAGCGGCCCTGCGCGGCCCCTGGGGCAAGATGACCCTGGAGGAACGCACCAGCATCCTGCACAAGGTGGCCGACGGCATCAACGCCCGGTTTGACGAGTTCCTCAAAGCGGAGTGCCTCGATACCGGCAAGCCAAAATCCATGGCGAGCCATATCGACATCCCCCGGGGCGCGGCCAACTTCAAGGTATTCGCGGACATGATCAAGAATGTGCCCACGGAATCCTTTGAAATGCCGACTCCGGATGGCACCGGTGCGCTGAACTATGCGGTACGTCGCCCCAAAGGTGTGATTGGTGTGATCAGTCCATGGAACCTCCCATTGTTGCTGATGACATGGAAAGTTGGCCCCGCACTTGCCTGTGGCAACACCGTGGTGGTCAAGCCTTCCGAGGAGACCCCCACGACCACAGCGCTACTGGGCGAAGTCATGAAAGAAGCCGGCATACCGGACGGCGTTTATAACGTGGTGCATGGTTTCGGTGGTGACTCAGCGGGTGCCTTCCTGACCGAACATCCTCAGGTGGACGGGTTTACCTTTACCGGTGAAACCGGTACCGGCGAGGTCATCATGAAAGCCGCCGCCAAGGGTATCCGGGACATCTCCCTGGAGCTGGGCGGCAAGAATGCCGGCCTGGTGTTTGCCGACTGTGACATGGACAAGGCGATCGAGGGCACCATGCGCTCGGCCTTTGCCAACTGTGGCCAGGTATGCCTGGGCACCGAGCGGGTTTATGTCGAGCGCTCCATCTTCGACGAGTTTGTGGGACGGCTGAAGGAAGCCGCGGAAGGCCTTAAGATCGGTCCGCCGGATGATGCCGAAGCGAACCTGGGTCCGCTGGTCAGTCTCAAACATCGCGAGAAAGTCCTTTCCTACTATCAGAAGGCGGTTGATGACGGCGCCACCGTTGTGACCGGTGGTGGTGTTCCGGAGATGCCGGAAGAACTGGCCGGTGGTGCCTGGGTCCAGCCCACAATCTGGACCGGTTTGCCGGAAGATTCTGCGGTGATTACCGATGAGATTTTTGGCCCCTGTGTTCACGTCTGTCCGTTCGATACGGAAGAAGAGGCCATTGAGTTGGCCAACAGTCTTCCTTACGGCCTGGCCTCGGCAATCTGGAGCGAGAATATTACCCGCGCCCACCGGGTAGCTGGCCAGATTGAAGCCGGCATTATCTGGGTCAACAGCTGGTTCTTGCGGGACCTGCGCACACCCTTTGGTGGCAGCAAGCAGTCCGGTATTGGCCGTGAGGGTGGTGTGCACTCCTTGGAGTTCTACACCGAAATGAAGAATATCTGCGTGAAATTGTGAGCTGACCATGACTGCACCTCAGAATAGCCCGGAAATCGGGCGTGAGATAACCGCTGCCGGCTACCGCACCAACGTGCATGACCATGGTGCCGACAATGCTAAGAGTGATGTCGCGGTAATGATGATCCACGGCTCCGGGCCAGGTGTTACTGCCTGGGCCAACTGGCGGCTGGTGATTCCGGAGCTGGCGAAGAACCGCCGTGTGTTGGCGCCTGACATGCTCGGCTTCGGTTACACCGAACGCCCGGAAGATAATACCTACAACCGTGAACGCTGGGTTAAACATGCCGTCGGGGTGATGGACGAGCTGGGGCTCGAACAGGTCGACCTGGTGGGCAATTCCTTCGGTGGCGGCCTGGCACTGGCGTTGGCCATTGAACACCCGCAACGGGTGCGCCGCCTGGTGTTGATGGGCTCGGTGGGTGTGAGCTTTCCGATCACCAAAGGCCTGGATGAGGTCTGGGGCTATGAGCCTTCCATTGAGAATATGCGCCGGCTGATGGATGTGTTCGCTTACAACAAAAATCTGTTGACCGACGAGCTGGCGGAAATGCGCTACCAGGCCAGTGTGCGCCCTGGCTTCCAGGAATCCTTTGCCGCCATGTTCCCGGCGCCGCGCCAGCGCTGGGTGGACAATCTGGCCAGTCCGGAAGAGGACATCCGCAAACTGCCTCACGAAACCCTGATTCTGCACGGCCGGGAAGACGAAGTGATTCCGCTGGAAGCGTCTTACAAGCTCGCCGAATTGATTGACCGGGCGCAGCTCCATGTCTTCGGCCGTTGCGGCCATTGGACCCAGATTGAACACGCCGGCCGTTTTGCACGGCTGGTGAACGATTTCCTGCACGAAGCGGATCAAGCCGCCGGAGGTAAATAATGGAACAGGCAAAGATCCAGGCGTTTGGCGATGAACTTTACGAGGCGCTGGTAAACCGAGAAGCGGTACCACCGCTGACCAGCCGCGCTGACGACATCACCATCGAGGACGCCTACCACATCTCCCTGCGCATGCTGGAGCGCCGGCAGCAGGCCGGTGCCCGCATCATCGGCAAGAAGATCGGTGTTACCAGCAAAGCCGTGATGAACATGCTGAACGTGCACCAGCCTGATTTTGGTTACCTGACCGACGACATGGTGTTCAACAGCGGCGAGGAAGTGAACATCAGTGACCGCCTGATTGCCCCCCGCGCTGAGGGCGAGATTGCGTTCATTCTCAAGAAGGATCTGACGGGCCCGGGCGTCACCAATGCCGACGTGCTGGCAGCCACCGAGTGCGTGATGCCGTGCTTCGAAATTGTCGATTCCCGCATCAAGGACTGGAAGATCGCCATTCAGGACACCATCGCCGACAACGCCTCCTGCGGTTTATTTGTGTTGGGCGACAAAGCCGTTTCACCGCGTGAGGTGGATCTGGTGACCTGCGGCATGGTGGTGGAAAAGAACGGCTCGATTATCAGCACCGGCGCCGGTGCGGCGGCTCTGGCGTCGCCGGTGAACTGCGTTACCTGGCTGGCCAACACTCTCGGTGAGTTCGGTATTTCACTGAAAGCCGGAGAGGTGATTCTGTCCGGTTCGCTGGTGCCACTGGAGCCGGTGAAAGCCGGTGATCACATGCGAGTTGACATCGGTGGCATTGGCAGTGCGTCGGTCTGTTTCTCATGACCCCTGGCTGGCGACAAGAACAAAGAGGACATTGCTATGAGTAAGAAAATCAAAGCCGCCATCATCGGCTCGGGCAACATCGGCACCGATTTAATGATCAAGATTCTGCGCAACGGCCAGAACATCGAGATGGGCGTGATGGTCGGTATCGACGAAAAATCCGACGGCCTGGCTCGTGCCAACCGTATGGGCGTGGCCACTACCGCCGAAGGCGTGGAAGGCCTGGTGAAGATGCCGGAGTTTGCCGACATCGATGTGGTATTCGATGCCACCTCCGCCGGCGCCCACCGTCATAACGATGTGTTCCTGCGTGGTTACAAGGAAGGCATCAAGATGATCGACCTGACGCCAGCGGCCATCGGCCCGTACTGCGTCCCGGTGGTGAACCTGGAGAAGCACCTGAAAGAAGGCAACGTCAACATGGTCACCTGCGGTGGCCAGGCCACCATTCCCATGGTGGCGGCCGTGTCCAACGTGGCCAAGGTACATTACGCGGAGATCGTTGCGTCGATCTCCAGCAAGTCTGCCGGCCCCGGTACCCGGGCCAACATCGACGAGTTTACCGAAACCACCTCCAAGGCCATCGAAGTGGTCGGTGGTGCCGAAAGGGGAAAGGCGATCATCATCCTCAACCCGGCCGAGCCGCCGCTGCTCATGCGCGACACCGTCTATGTGCTGTCCGACAAAGCCGACCAGGCGAAGGTAGAGCAGTCCGTGGAAGAAATGGCCGCGGCCGTGGCCAGTTATGTGCCCGGCTATCGCCTGAAGCAGAAAGTCCAGTTCGACGAAATTCCCGAAGACCAGCCCATGAACGTCCCGGGCCTGGGCCGCTTCAGCGGCCTGAAGACCTCCATCTTCCTGGAGATCGAAGGGGCTGCCCATTACCTGCCGGCGTATGCGGGCAACCTGGACATCATGACCTCCGCCGCGCTGGGCACCGCCGAGCGTATCGCTGAATCGCTGGTCAACTGAGGAGGAACGAACAATGACTCATAACCCCGGTAAAAAACTCTACATCTCCGACGTGACCCTGCGCGACGGCAGCCACGCGATTCGCCACCAGTACTCCATCAAGAACGTGCAGGACATTGCCCGTGCCCTGGACAAGGCGAAAGTCGATTCCATCGAAGTGGCCCACGGCGATGGCCTGCAGGGTTCCAGCTTCAACTACGGCTTTGGTGCCCACACCGATCTGGAGTGGATCGAAGCGGTCGCTGAAGTGGTGGAACACTCGCAAATTGCCACCCTGCTGCTGCCTGGTATCGGCACCGTGCATGACCTGGAAAACGCCTATCAGGCCGGCGCCCGCATTGTGCGCGTGGCCACTCACTGCACCGAAGCGGACGTTTCCCGACAGCACATCGAACACGCCCGCAAGCTGGGCATGGACACCGTTGGCTTCCTGATGATGAGCCACATGCAGACCCCGCAGGGCCTGGCGGAACAGGCCAAGATGATGGAGGACTACGGGGCCACCTGCCTGTACGTGGTCGACTCCGGCGGTGCCATGAACATGAACGATATTCGGGACCGCTTCCGCGCCCTGAAAGACGTGCTCAAACCGGAAACCCAAACCGGCATTCATGCCCACCACAACCTGGCCTTGGGTGTGGCCAACTCCATCGTCGCGGTGGAAGAGGGCTGTGACCGCGTTGATGCCAGCCTGTCCGGCATGGGCGCCGGTGCCGGCAATGCGCCGCTGGAAGTGTGCATCGCCGCTTTCGACAAGATGGGTTGGGATCACGGCACCGACGTGTACGCCCTGATGGACGCCGCCGACGACATCGTTCGCCCGCTGCAGGATCGTCCGGTCCGGGTGGACCGTGAAACCCTGGCGCTGGGCTATGCCGGTGTGTACTCCAGCTTCCTGCGCCATTCGGAAGTGGCGGCCAAGAAATACGGCCTTAAGACCGTGGATATTCTGGTTGAGCTGGGCAAGCGCCGCATGGTGGGTGGCCAGGAAGACATGATTGTGGACGTGGCGCTGGATCTGTTGAAAGCGCAAGAGGAGCAAAAGGCATGAGCAAGACACTGAGCAACGAACAGATGCTGGCGCTGGCCGAGCACGTGGAAAATGCAGAGCTACAGGCCCACGACATCACCAAGGTCACCAACGACTACCCGGACATGAACTTCGAGGACGCCTACGACGTGCAGTGGGAAATCCGCCGTCGCAAAGAGGAACGGGGCAACAAGGTCGTGGGCATGAAAATGGGCCTGACTTCCTGGGCCAAGATGGCGCAAATGGGCGTGGATACTCCCATCTACGGCTTCCTGGCGGATTATTTCAGTGTGCCAGACGGTGGTGTGGTTAACACCAAAGAGCTGATCCATCCGAAGATCGAAGCGGAAGTGGCCTTTGTTACCAAGAAGCCACTGCACGGTCCGGGTTGCCACATTGGTGATGTGCTGGCGGCCACCGACTTCGTTATTCCCGCCGTGGAAGTGATCGATTCACGCTATGAAAACTTCAAGTTCGATCTGGTGAGTGTGGTGGCGGACAACGCCAGTTCCACCCGCTTTATCACCGGGGGCCAGATGGTTGATGTCTCGGACGTGGACCTCAAAACCCTGGGCGTGGTGGTCGAGAAAAACGGGGAAGTGGTGGACGTTGGCGCCGGCGCCGCCGTGCTTGGCCATCCTGCTTCCAGTGTTGCCATGTTGGCCAACCTGCTGGCGGAACGAGGTGAACACATCCCGGCCGGCACCTTCATCATGACCGGAGGCATTACCGCCGCGATCGCCGTGGAAGCCGGCGACAACATCACCGTTCGTTACCAGGGTCTGGGTACCGTCTCGGCCCGCTTCGAATAAGGAGGCTCTATGCCGATTGCGCAGATCAACATTCTGGAAGGCCGGACCGATGAGCAAAAGGAAGCGCTGATCAAGGAAGTCAGCGAGGCTATCGTGCGTTCGCTGGATGCGCCGATCGAAAGTGTGCGGGTGATCATCAACGAAATGCCCAAGCAGCACTTCGGCATTGGCGGGCGATCGGCGGAAAAACTCGGGCGTTGACGTCCACTCGGGGCCGGCAGGCCCCTCACTCAAAACCACTACAAATACAAAAATGGAGAACATTATGAGAACGACCAAACTGCTTGCTGCCGCCGGTACGCTCGGCCTTGCTCTTTCTGCAACCCCGGCCCTGGCTGTGAACGGCCATTACGTGGGTGGTGTTGAAGGGACCAAGGGGGCCTCCGTTCCGCCGGAGGGGCTGTATTATCGCGGTTACCTGGTGCAGTACGAGATTGATAGTATCCAGGATGACGACAGTAATGACGTGCCTTTGGACAACGAGGGTTCGGTCACGGCTTTGGCCAACCGCTTCGTCTATGTAACCGACAAGAAGTTCCTCGGTGCGGATTACGGCATGGAAGGCATCGTTACTGTCCAGCGCAATGACTTTGATTTTGAGGCTCTTGGCGCTGATGAAACAGAATCCGGCATTGGCGACGTATATCTGGCGCCGTTGCTTCTGGCCTGGCATGGACAGCAATGGGATGCTGTGTTTGAAGTCGGCCACTGGTTTGATACCGGCGATTACGATTCCAAAAATCCTGCTTCCATCGGTAAGGGTTTCGGCACTACTATGCTGACGCTGGGCAGTACCTGGTATTTCGATGAAGCCAAAGACTGGTCGTTCTCCGCCTTGTCCCGCTATGAAATCAAAACCAAGCAGGAAGACACTGACGTAACGCCGGGCGATAGCTTGATTGTCGAATGGGCGCTTAGCAAAGCCTTGAACAACGGCGTGGAAGTTGCCCTGGCCGGATATGACGGCTGGCAGCTGGAATCAGACAGCGGCCCGCAAACCACTAGCGCAAAGGTTGAAGTGCATGCCATCGGCACCGAAGTCACCTTCCCGGTAAAAGCCATTGGTGCCCAGCTTAGAGGTGCGGTATATACCGAGTACGCCAACAAGAACCGCCCCGAAGGCAACCTGTTCCGACTGCAGTTAACCAAAGCCTTTTAAACCCGACAGGTTATCGCGATCGGCAAACAGACAACCCGTGCCGGCGTATTTTGCGCCGGCTCAGGGTTGATGGTCGTAACAAAGGCAATGGGTGCATTATGTCGGAATCACGCCAACACGAATTTCTCCAAACAACTTCCAGACTGACTGAAACAGCTGTTCTGACCATGCTCCAGGCAGCAGTGGGTAAGGCTGAAGATTTAGGCATTCGCGCGACTATAGCTGTCACGGATTCGTCCGGACGTTTGCTGGGTTACCTGAAAATGACGGACTCATTTCTGGTGTCCTCCGAGCTTGCCCGCAAAAAAGCGATTACGGCTGCCGGAATGGCCACCGAAACGGTGGAGCTGGAAGGCCTGCTGGCATCAGCCCCTGACCGGGTATTGAATGGTCTTACCTCAACCGAGGACTTTACTGTCGTCGGCGGCGGAGTGCCCCTGTTTCGGGACCAGATGCTGGTTGGCGGTATTGGTGTATCCGGAGGTTCGGAAGATCAGGATGTTGAGTGTGCCCGTGTAGCGGCTCAGGCAATCCAACTGTTACGGAACACGAAATGACAGCGGCCCCATTACTGGCAAGTCCTTTAAGTGAACTGGCACAGGCGTTGGAGGCTGGAAATCTCACCAGCGAGAAGCTGGTCGCCTCCGCCATCGAGGCTTATCGCGCCAGTGACGACAACTCCTACATTCAATGGTGCCCGGAGCAGGCACTGGCGCTGGCAAAAGCCAGTGACCGGGCCCGGAAGGCCGGTGCCTTTACCGGCCCTTTGATGGGCTTGCCGGTATCGGTGAAAGACCTGTTCGGTGTGCCGGGACTGCCCATTCACGCCGGCTGTGCCCGGCCATTACCGGAAAGATGGCAGGCAGCAGGGCCTGTGATCAAAGCGCTAAGCGCCCAGCTGGCACCGGTGATGGGGAAAACCCATTGTGTGGAACTGGCGTTCGGCGGGCTTGGTACCAACAGCCACTGGGGAACGCCGGCAAACCCCTGGGACAAACAGGTTCACCGTGTGCCGGGTGGTTCCAGTTCGGGTGCCGGGGTGTCGCTGGTTAACGGAACAGCGGCGCTGGCGTTGGGGACCGACACCGCCGGGTCCATCCGGGTGCCAGCCAGCATGACAGGCGTAGCAGGGTTGAAGCTGACAGCCGGGCGCTGGCCCACCCAACAGATTGTTCCGCTGTCCCACACGCTGGATACACCGGGATTAATGGCCCGGCGGGTTGATGATCTGGACTATGCTTTTCGCGCTCTTGATCCGGTTGTCAGCAAGCAGCGGGTGGTGCACACAAGCGCTTCCGAGTTGGCTGACCTGACATTCGGCGTACCAGCTGCATTCTTTTGGGAAAACTGCAGCCCCGGTTGCGTAAACCGCTGAAGCCTGCCACCCATTCCACGTGAAGCCTGCCACCCAAACCGGAGCAAAGCTGCCACCCATCGGAGCGTAGCGACGCGGGGTTTGCATTGTTACTCGGAACCGGTGGTGCTCGTCAACTTGGCCTGGCGTTTTCTCATGGATTCTCCCCTGAGATTGATCTTGTAGGCGTTGTGGACCAGGCGATCCAGGATGGCGTCAGCGAGCGTCGGATCGCCAATCACAGCATGCCACTCCTCAATGGGCAGTTGACTGGTGGCGATGGTCGAACGCCTGCCGTGGCGGTCCTCCAGCACTTCCAGCAGGTCACGCCGATTCTCGGCGTTCAGTTTCATCAAGCCCCAGTCATCCAGAAGCAGAACATCGACCTTGGCGAGGTTGGCCAGCAGCTTGGGATAACGGCCGTCGCCCTTGGCGATCATCAGGTCTCGCAACAGTCGGGTTAAGCGCAGGTACTGGACCGTGTAACCCTCGCGGCAGGCCTTGTGTGCGAGGGCGCAGGCCAACCAGGTTTTGCCCACACCGGTGGGTCCGATGATGAGGATGTTGAGGTGCTCCTTTGCCCACTGGCAGGTCGCCAGTGACTGGATCAGCCCTTTGTCCAATCCGCGGGGATTGCGGTAGTCGATGTCTTCCAGTGCGGCAGCGTGCCTGAGTCTCGCACGGCGCAAACGACTGGTCAGCCGCCGGTTCTCCCGCTCGGTGATTTCGCGGTCCACCAGCAGACCGAGGCGCTCCTCGAAGGCCAGTTCATCGATGTCCGGGGTGGCCATCTGGTCGGCCAGTGCCGCCACCATGCCGCTCAGTTTGAGGGTCTGGAGTCCGTCCAGGGTAGGATGCTTCAACATGGTGTTCTCCTGTCAGTGGTAGTAGGCGGGGCCGCGGATGTTGCCGTGTGTTTCAGGCAAGGCCAGCTCCTGCTGCTCCTCCAGTGGTTGCTCGTCCAGACGGTGCTTGAGGATGGATTCAATGCTCTTGTAGCGGCAGCTGCCCAACATCAGTGCCCGCCGGCAGGCCGCCTCCAGGCGCTCGTCCCCATAAGCGTTGCCCAGGCGCAATATGCCCAGGCAGGACCGATAGGCCTGCTGCGGGTGTTTGCGGGACGCCATCACAGTCCGGATGAGCTTCTCCGTTGCCGGCCCGGTTTTGGCGGCCCACTTCAGTAGCCGTTCCGGCGACCACTCCCCCGCCTGGCGGTGGGACTCCGGCATGTGCGCGGATACCGTGGTGTGGCGCCCCTTCAGATTGGAACGCTGATGACTGGCCACCCGTTCGCCGCGGTGGAAACACTCGATCGTGTTGTGGGTCATGCGCACATCGACTTCGCGCTTGATCAGGGCATGGGGTACCGAGTAGTAATGCCCGTCGACAGCCACGTGGTAATCGATGTGAACCCGGGCCTTCTTCCACTCGGCATAGACGTAGGGCTCTGCCGGCAGGGGTTGAAGCACCGGCCGATCCAGTTGCTCGAAGTGCTCCCGGCGGCAACCGGGCAGCTTGCGGAAGGGACGATTGTTGAGCTTCACCAGCAGTTCGCTGATGGCGGCATTGAGTTCGCGCAGGGAGAAGAACTGCCGGTGGCGCAGTGCCGCCAGAATCCACCGTTCCACCACCAGCACTCCGCCCTCTACCTTGGCTTTGTCGCGCGGGCGACGAACCCGCGTTGGCAACACCGCGATCCCGTAGTGGGAGGCCATATCCGGCACTGTTGCAAAGTTAGCGATGAGGCAGCCTTTTGTCTTATTCAAAGGCCTTACATTTCAAAAACTCTGCTTACCAGGCGCATTTCGCCCAGGGGATCACCATAATAAAATGCTGAGGCCTGGCCTTTGCGTAGTGCACGCATCACCTCAATACCTTTGATGGTGGCGTAAGCCGTCTTCATGGATTTAAATCCCAGCGTGGCGCCGATTATCCGTTTCAGTTTGCCATGATCGCATTCAATCACGTTGTTCCGGTACTTAATCTGTCGGTGTTCAACGTCAGACGGGCACCGGCCTTCGCGTTTGAGCAGAGCAAGCGCGCGACCATAGGCGGGCGCTTTATCCGTGTTGATGAATCGCGGGATCTGCCACTTCTTCACGTTGTTGAGGATTTTACCCAGAAACCGGTATGCAGCTTTGCTGTTACGACGGGAGGAGAGATAAAAATCGACAGTGCGGCCCCGGCTGTCGACGGCCCGGTACAGATACGCCCAGCGGCCATTGACCTTCACGTAGGTTTCATCCATGTGCCACGGGCAAAGATCGGAAGGGTTACGCCAGTACCAGCGCAGCCGTTTTTCCATTTCAGGCGCATAACGCTGAACCCAGCGGTAAATCGTGGAGTGATCGACATTCACTCCGCGTTCAGCCAGCATCTCCTGCAGCTCACGGTAACTGATGCCGTATTTGCAGTACCAGCGTACGGCCCACAGAATGATGTCACGCTGAAAATGCCGGCCTTTGAATGGGTTCATGTGCAGCTCCATCAGCAAAAGGGGATGATAAGTTTATCACCACCGACTATTTGCAACAGTGCCGGCAACATTACGATGAACAATGCAATCTCCTGGAGCAACTGTTAAGGCAGGTGTT
>CAJWBH010000022.1 GCA_913019975.1 Thalassolituus maritimus
CGGCGGCGGCGGCGGCGGCGGCGGCGGCGGCGGCGGCGGCGGCGGCGGCGGCGGCCCATGTGGCCCTCCACTATCGTTACTTTTTGGCGTAACTACTGAGAGCGACGTCCTTGAACGATGTAAACTCTTTAATACCAACTATTGGGAGGAACAACAATGACATACCACCGTGGTTTCACGTTGCTTGAGCTTCTTGTTGTACTAGCAATTGTTGGTATTCTCGCGGCTGTCGCATACCCCTCCTACCAAGATAGCGTAAGGCAAGCGAACCGCTCCGATGCTATTGCGGAGCTGCAAGGCATACTTGCAGCCCAGGAGCGATATTTCCTCGCAAACCGCGAATACGCAACAGCATTGTCCAGCCTTGGCTTTGCGACAGATACTCATGCTATTGATGTCTACAACATCACAGCAGGGGATTGTGATGCGCCCAATAATGACGCAACTCTATGCGTTGAAATAACTGCTGCTGCATCAACAGACAGTCAAAAGAAGGATGGCGATATTGTGATGAACAGTATTGGCCGTTCTGAACTCGTTGAAGCAGGAACGGACACCGTTAAAAAGCAGCTGTGACCTTTCAGCTGAACAAATAAAAAACCCCAGCATTAGCCGGGGTTTTTTATTACCAGAGAAATATCGACTTACACTTCGGTCATCCGTAACTCTTTTGGTAACGAGAAAACCACGTTTTCTTCTCTGCCCTGCAATTCCTCAGGCTCCTCACCACCGAGTGATACCAGTTTAGCAACGACTTCTTTAACCAGAACATCCGGAGCAGAAGCACCTGCAGTAATACCAACGGCTTTAACGCCCTGGAGCCATTCAGCCTGAATTTCGGAAGCATCGTCGATCAGAAAAGCTTTTGCCCCCATACGCTCACCAAGCTCACGGAGACGGTTAGAGTTACTGCTGTTTGGCGAACCAACTACCAGCATCAGGTCACAATCAGACGCGAGGATTTTAACGGCGTCCTGGCGGTTCTGTGTGGCGTAACAAATGTCGTCTTTTCGAGGCCCGGTAATCTCAGGAAACTTCGCACGCAGTGCATCAATAACCCGGGCAGTATCATCCATCGATAATGTTGTCTGAGTTACGTATGACAGAGCAGAAGGATCTTTGACCTCAAGAGCATCAACGTCCTCTTCATCTTCAACAAGATAGATATTTCCGCCCTTGCTGAAGTCGTACTGACCCATGGTACCTTCGACTTCAGGGTGCCCTTTATGGCCGATAAGGATGCACTCTCGGCCGAGAGCGCTGTAGCGGGTCACCTCAAGGTGAACCTTAGTCACCAACGGGCAGGTCGCATCAAATACTTTAAGACCGCGGTCGGCTGCATTTTTACGCACAGCCTGAGAGACGCCATGAGCTGAAAAAATAACGATATTATCGTCTGGCACTTCATCTAGCTCGTCGACGAAGATAGCACCTCGATCACGCAGGTCATTCACTACAAACTTATTGTGGACGACTTCGTGACGAACATAGATAGGCGGTTCAAACAGTTCCAGTGCGCGATTAACGATATCGATCGCCCGATCAACACCAGCGCAGAAACCGCGTGGATTAGCGAGCTTAATCTGCATCCTTCACCTCGAGAATCTGAACTTCAAAATGGAGCTCTTTTCCTGCCAGCGGATGATTGAAATCAACGGCAACGTAGTCACCTTCAATAGAGCTGATTACGCCAGGAAGCTCAGCCCCCTGAGCATCTGCGAATGACACCATCAAACCTGGCGCCACCGGCATATCCACCGGAAAATCGGAGCGTTTCATATCCTGAAGATTCTGCGGGTTTGGTTGCCCGAATGCTTTTTCGGGCGGCACGGTAAAAGTCTTGTGATCACCCGTGGTTAAACCGATCAGACATTCTTCAAAGCCTTCGGGTAAGTTTCCATCGCCGACCGAGAATTCAGCCGCGTCATTTTCGAAGGTGGAGTCCACTTCCTGCCCATCTGCCAGACGCAAGGCAAAATGCAGTTTTACCCGACTTCCGTCAGCAATAATTCCGAGAGACATATTCACACCTTTTAATGGGCCACACACTATGAAGGTGCAGCGTTAGTACGCAGATGTCAGGCTTTCGCCCGCTCTTCTTTAATTTCCCGAACCACATCAAGCGCCATCATAATCGCGCCTAATGTAATCGCGGAGTCAGCAATATTGAACGCTGGGAAATAACTGTTGTTCCAGTGCACCGAAATGAAATCGACGACGTGCCCATACAATACCCGGTCAATCAGATTGCCCACGGCACCGCCGAGTATCAGCGTCAGCGCAATAGGCAACCAGATACTTCCTCGCGGAAGTCTGGCCAGCCACACGAGCAACATAACTGAGACGCCCGCAGAGATAATCGTAAAGAACCAGCGCTGCCACCCCGCCTGATCCGCCAGGAAGCTAAAAGCCGCACCAGGGTTGTAGAGCAAGGTAAAGTCCAGAACAGGCAGGATGTACACCGGCTGGGCGTAGGTCAGCATGTTCTCCGCAGCCACTTTGGTCACCTGATCCAGCACCACGGCCAGCACGGCTAACCACAACCAGATCAGCGGCGAGCGTCCGCTGTCCGCTACAGCACTTGAATCATTCATCAGGCGTAATGACGGACTTCACCGTCACCCTCAACGTTCTCGACACAACGGCCGCACAAGGTTGGGTGACGCTCGTCGCTACCCACCGTCTCACTGTGATGCCAGCAACGTTCACACTTCTCGGCATCGGATGCCATAACAGCAACGCGAAGACCATCAAGGTCAGTCGCTTCACCACCCTCTTCGCTCAGAGGTTTTACAACGGCACCCGAGGTAATCAGTACAAAGCGTAATTCATCACCTAAGCGATCCAGTTTGGCTTTCAACTCGTCAGCAGCGAACAATACGACTTCAGCACTCAAAGAAGCACCAATGCGTTTTTCACCCCGTGCTTTTTCCAGCGCGCCATTGACCGCTTCTTTGGCTTCCATGACGGAGCGCCAGTAAGCATCATTAAACTCGGACGCGGCAATCTGCGGAAAGTCTGTATACCACTCTGAAAGCTGAGCAGACTCTTCGCGCTCACCGCTCACTGGCGCAGGTAATGCGCTCCAGATTTCTTCAGCGGTGAAAGACAGCACAGGCGCGATCCAGCGAGCCATCGCCTCAGCGACATGATAAAGCGCAGTCTGCGCGCTACGACGTGGCAGGCTATCGGCTTTACAGGTGTATTGGCGGTCTTTAATCACATCAAGATAGAAAGCACCCAGCTCAGATACACAGAAATTCATCAGTGTCTTCGTCAGCGCCTTCAGGTCATAGTTGTGGTACAGCGCGATGACTTTTTCCTGCAGGCGCTCTGTGTAGCTGACCATCCAGGCATCGAGTGGCAGCAGTTGCTCCGCTGGCACCATATCGGTCGCTGGCATAAAGCCATTGATGTTCGCCAACAGGAAGCGGCAGGTATTACGTACGCGGCGGTATGAGTCAGCGTTACGTTTCAGAATTTCATCAGAAACCGTCATCTCACCTGAATAGTCAGTATCGGCTACCCACCAGCGAAGGATGTCGCCGCCCAGTTGATTAATAACCTTCTGAGGTTCTACCGTGTTGCCGATCGACTTGGACATCTTGCGGCCCTGACCATCAACGGTGAAGCCGTGAGTCAGTGCTGTTTTGTAGGGTGCTTTGCCATAGGCTGCGACGCTGGTCAGCAGTGATGACTGGAACCAACCACGGTGCTGGTCAGAACCTTCCAGATACAGGTCGGCGGGCATTTCCAGCTCGTCACGCGCCATGCAGACGGCCGTGTGAGTCACCCCAGAATCGAACCAGACATCCAGTGTATCGACGACTTTATCGTACTGAGTCGCTTCATCACCCAGTAACTCTGCCGGATCAAGATCAAACCAGGCATCAATGCCTGCACCTTCAACGCGCTCTGCAACCTGAGCAATTAATTCAGACGTACGCGGATGCAGTTCGGCGGTTTCTTTGTGAACGAAAAGTGCGATCGGCACCCCCCAGGTGCGCTGACGAGAAATACACCAGTCAGGGCGATCGTTCATCATGCCTTCGATGCGCGCCTTACCCCAGGACGGACGCCACTCGACGGTGTTCTCAACTTCATTCATCGCCTGATCCAGCAGGCCTGCCTGATTCATGCTGATAAACCACTGCGGCGTCGCACGGAAAATAATCGGCGTTTTATGGCGCCAGCAATGCGGATAGCTGTGCGTGATGTTGGCTTTTTTCACCAGAGCACCGCGCTCATTCAGAATGCCCAGTACACGGAAGTTACCTTTATCCGCTGTACTTAATCCCGTCAGCTCAAGCGCTTCCAGGGCAGGGTTGGCAATAAAGTTACCCTGAGAATCAACCAGCATTTCGTCGGATTTAACGCCGTAAACGTTCGAGACAACGTAGTCATCCACACCGTGCATGGGCGCGGTATGAACAGCCCCGGTACCCGAATCGGCCGTGACGTGTTCGCCGGTGATCACAGGCACGAATTTATCGCCGCCTTCTTTACCCGGCATAAACGGATGCTTGACCTTAAACGGCGCTTCATTCTGGTCTGGCGTCTGACCAAAAGCTTTACCTTTTGCAGTGCCCAGAACTTCATAACCATCTGCATCCAGCCCATAACGCTGAGCCGCGTCATCTACGAGGTCTGTAGCCAGCAGAAGAACTTCGTCCGCTTCTTTCAGCAGTACCAGTGAGTATTCCAGTTCAGGGTGAACAGATACCGCTTCGTTAGCAGGCAACGTCCATGGCGTCGTGGTCCAGATCACGATACTGACTGGCTTATCGACGTCGACGTTAAATACACCAGCAATTGCCTGGGTATCCGGGAAGGTGAACTTCACGTCAATCGCGACGGATTTCTTGTCCTGATATTCAACCTCTGCTTCCGCAAGCGCAGAGCCACAGTCAGAACACCAGTTAACCGGCTTGAAGCCTTTGTGCAGGTGTCCGGCATCAATGATCTTGCCAAGGGTGCGGATGATGTCGGCTTCAAATTTGAAGTCCATGGTCAGGTACGGGTTTTCCCAGTCACCCAGAACCATCAGGCGTTTGAAATCGTTGCGCTGACCATCCACCTGCTCAGCCGCGTATTCACGACAATGCTGGCGGAACTCGCTGGCGCTGACCTTCTCACCGACTTTGCCAACCTTAGCTTCAACCTTCAGTTCGATCGGCAGACCATGGCAGTCCCAGCCCGGAATATACGGCGCATCTTTACCGCTCAGCGTCTGGGACTTGATGATGACGTCTTTCAGAATCTTGTTAACTGCGTGACCGATGTGAATATTGCCGTTCGCGTACGGAGGGCCATCATGCAGAATAAATTTATCCCGTCCTGCGCGTGCTTCACGGATTTTGCGGTACAGACCAATTTCTTCCCAGCGCGCCAGCATTTCAGGCTCACGCTTTGCCAGATTTCCACGCATTGGAAATTCTGTATCCGGCAGGTTCAATGTCGGTTTGTATTGGCTTTCCACTTTATCGTTCATAAATTCACTGATTGCGTCAGGGGCCTGCTGCGTTAATGCGCGGCCTGTTATCGGTCAAATCGGAAAGAATCCGGTCGCGAAGCAAAATATGCCCGCGCCGCTTTCTTATCAGAGTCTATTGCAGACTTGAGCGCATCAAGTCCGTCGAATTTCATTTCATCACGAATCTTTTGCATAAAAGAGACGGTCAGGTGTTTACCGTACAGGTTTCCACTGAAACCAAACACGTGGACTTCCAATGATGGCTCAGGTTCACCACTGATCGTCGGCTTAACACCCAGATTAGCCACGCCGATGTATTCCTCGCGGCTTTCCTGCTCAATCAGGTGCACTGCGTACACACCGGTCATCGGCAGTCGGCTACGTTTAATCAGCACATTAGCTGTCGGTGTATCCAGCGTCCGCCCCAGTTGGCGACCATAGGCTACACGGCCTGACATCTGATATGGACGCCCCAACAGCTCCGCAGCCATCGGTAAATTGTCACGGGCCAACTCTTTGCGAACGCGGGTGCTGCTTACCCGATCACCCGCAATTTCATGCGTTGGGGTATCGTCAACACTGAACCCTGACACCTTACCAGCGGTCTCCAGTGCGGCATAATCACCACTGCGATCGCAACCGAACCGGAAGTCATCGCCGACAATCAGGTGCTTCACCTGAATGCCGTCGATCAGAATACTCTGGATAAACTGAGCAGCAGACATACTTCGCAGTGATTCGTTGAATGGCAGGCACAGAAGATAGTCAATGCCAGCGTCGCGTAGATCCTGAAACTTATCGCGAAACCCTGCCAGACGCGGTGGCGCCAGATCAGGCGCAAAGAACTCTTTAGGCTGAGGCTCAAACATCATCACCAGAGTAGGCTTACCGTCCTCTGCTGATACCTTTTGCAGTGATTCCAGGATGCGGCGATGGCCAAGATGAAGGCCATCAAAATTCCCGATGGTCGCGACGCAACCATCGAAATCGACGGGCAAACTGGCATTCAGATTGTGCAGGCCACGAATCAGGCGCATCACAGGTACCGCTGCAAAATTAAAAGCACGGATTATAGCGGTTTAACACTGATCAGAACAGCTCGCCGCGGAGATGACGCAGACGCAACCCTGCCGCTGTCATTACGGCGAAATACACCACCACACCGGCCCCAACCAGCACAGACAGCCAACTTATTCGTTGCATCGTTTCCCAGGTTAACCAGTCTCCCGGAGCCCCCATCAACCATACAGACACGGCGGCCAGAGCCGAGTTAGCCAGCAAAAGGATCAGCATGAACTTCAACCAACCAGACTGAGGCTGATATACCCCACTTTTACGCAGTCCGCGGTAAAGCATGAAGACGTTGTAATAAGCTGCCAGAGAGGTCGCTAAAGCGAGACCGGCGTGCTGCAGTGGGTACACAAGTGCCAGATTCAACACCATATTCACGACCATAGCCTGAATACCAATTTTCACTGGTGTTTTCGTATCCTGACGGGCGTAATAGCCCGGCGCCAGAACCTTAATCATCATAAAGGCGAGCAGCCCAACGGCGTAGGCCTGCAAACTCAGAGTCATCTTACCGACGTCGTAAGCCGTGACTTCACCGTAGTAGAAGATCGTCGCCATCAGAGGCGTTGCGAGAAGCACCAGAGCCAGAGCAGCAGGCGTCGCTATCATAAACACCATACGAACTGCCCAGTCGATGGTGCGAGAGAACGCCTCTTTGTCTGCAGCCGCGTGCTTACCCGACAGCGCAGGTAAAATCACCACACCAATAGCAATCGCGAATACCCCCAAGGGCAGGTTATTCAAGCGATCTGAGTAGTACAGCCAACTGACGCTGCCGTCCTCAAGAAACGAGGCCAGCAGAGTATCCAACAGGAGATTGATCTGACTGACGGACACACCAAACAGCGCCGGTACCATCAGCTTACCAATGCGCCGCACACCTTCATCTTTCGGCTTTACGGAAGGTAAAACCAACAGGCGCATACGCGCAATAAAAGGCAGCTGGAACATAAACTGGAACAAGCCAGCAAAGAATACCCCCCATGCCAGTGCGTACTGAGGCTCTTCAAAGTAATCCGTAAAGCCTAATGTCGCGGCAATCAGCGTGATATTAAGAATAACCGGTGTAATCGCAGGCACGGCGAAGCGGCCATACGTATTCAGCACACTGCTGGCAAACGCCGTCAGTGAAATAAACAGCAAGTACGGAAAGGTAATGCGCAACAAGTCACCCGTCAGCGCAAACTTCTCTGGGTCACTGCGAAAACCCGGCGAAAATACCCAGGGCAGGTAATCAGCACCCAGCATCGCCAGACAAGTCACGGCCAACAGGGCCAGCCCCAACATCCCGGATACACGGGCCACCAACAGGCGGACTTCGTCAAATGCCCTCTGAGTACGATACTCGCTAAGCACAGGCACAAACGCCACGGAAAACGCGCCTTCGGCAAATAATCTTCGGAAGAAATTGGGAATCTTAAATGCCACAAAAAACGCATCGACCCGCGCACCAAAATAATTCGCCACAATAATATCGCGCGCCAGCCCCAGAACCCGACTCAGCAGGGTCATAACACTGACAATGGATGATGAGCGGAGCAGACTGCTGCTTTTAGCCTCGGGGCCGGATTCAGGCGTAGCGGACATAAGCGTTTCCGTGCGGATATGCGGTATTTATACACAAAAAAACCCGCCGTTGGCGGGTTTTTCTTCGATCTGAAAAAGCGATTAGCCTTTCAGAGCGACAACCTTAGAGTTCAGACGGCTCTTGATGCGGGCAGCAGCGTTCTTGTGCATGATGCCTTTAGTCACAGACTTGTCGATGTAAGGTTTGCTTTGAGTAAACGCAGCCTGAGCCTGCTCGTAGTCAGCAGTTTCGATGGCGGCATTAACTTTCTTAACATAAGTGCGCACCATAGAACGCAGTGCCATAGTACGGGCACGACGTTTGATAGCCTGACGGGCGCGTTTACGAGAACCAGCGGAATTTGCCACAGTCGGCTCCTCAAATTCGGTTATTAACTTTAGTCGGGAATCTACGCGCTTGTGTGTAGGTACCCAGAGAGGGCCGGAATTATCCGGATATAAGCGGGGGCTGTCAACAGCTACAGCCCCTTTACCTTAAGCTCAATGCGAGCCAGAGATCAGAATCAGTCGATAACCACAGGTTCGAAAGATTTCACCAGATCATCAACCGCCTTCATCTGTGCCAGATACGGCTCCAGCTTATCCAGCGGCAGCGCGCACGGGCCGTCACACTTGGCTTCTGCAGGATTCGGGTGCGCTTCGATAAAGAGACCAGCAATGCCCAGCGCCATACCAGAACGCGCCAGCTCAAACGCCTGCTGGCGACGGCCATCGGCGGAATCAGCACGACCACCCGGGCGCTGCAGTGCATGTGTCGCATCAAAGATCACTGGCGCCTGCTTTTTCATTTCGTCCATGCCCAGCATATCAACCACCAGGTTGTTGTAACCAAAGCTTGAACCCCGTTCACACAGCATGACCTTGTCGTTACCGGCTTCGGCAAACTTCTTGATGATGTGACGCATCTCGTGTGGTGCCAGGAACTGAGGTTTCTTCACATTGATCGCCGCACCGGTTTCAGCCATCGCAACCACCAGATCGGTCTGACGTGCCAGAAACGCTGGCAATTGGATAACATCAACCACTTCAGCAACAGGCGCCGCCTGATACGGTTCGTGAACGTCAGTAATCACAGGAACATTGAAGGTCTTTTTGATTTCTTCAAAAATCTTCAGGCCTTCTTCCATGCCCGGACCACGGTAAGAATTGATCGAAGAACGGTTCGCTTTATCGAACGATGCCTTGAATACGTACGGGATGCCCAGCTTTCCGGTCACCTCGACGTAGGTTTCACAGATTTTCATCGCCAGATCGCGACTTTCCAGCACGTTCATACCACCGAAAAGCGTAAACGGCTTGTCGTTGTTCACGTCCAGACCGGCTACGTTAACCGTCTCAATCATGTCTTTTATCTCCTGAAGTAAAATCCTGTTGAGTGCTCACACATTCTGGTTCAGAGAATAACCAGATTATCCCGGTGAATCATCTCGGGCTCTGTTACCGTTCCCAGCGCTTGTTCAAGTCCGGACGTCGGTGTTTTTAAAATCTTCTGCGCTTCGCTGATGCTGTAATTCACCAGCCCCTTGGCGACCAACTGCCCACGCTCATCACGGCATTCAACCACCTCACCGCGCTCAAAGCGACCTGTGGCTTTGCTGACACCAATTGGCAACAGACTGCGCCCGCCAGTGCGGAGCGCCTTCACTGCACCATCATCCAGCGTGAGTATACCGTGGGTCTTAAGATGGCCTGCGATCCATTGCTTTCGCGCAGCCACTGGCGCCTGCCCGGCTTTCAGCAGAGTGCCCACCAGTTCGCCCTGATGCAGGCGGGAAATAACATTATCTATGCGACCACCAACGATCAGGGTATCCGCTCCAGAGCGCGAAGCCAGCGTTGCTGCACGCACTTTGGTGACCATACCGCCACGCCCAAGCGCACCGCCGCCACCGGCCATCGCGGCGTATTGTGGATCAGAAGCCATGCCTTCGAAGATCAGCGTTGCGTCGGGGTTTGAGCGCGGGTCCGCCGTGTACAGACCATCCTGATCCGTGAGAATAACCAGCAGGTCTGCTTCCACCAGATTGGCCGCTAACGCACCCAACGTGTCGTTATCACCAAAGCAGATTTCATCAGTTACCACAGTGTCATTTTCATTGATGATGGGAACAACCCCCATATCAAGGAGAGTACGCAGCGTGGTGCGAGCATTGAGGTAGCGCTTACGGTCGCTCAGATCATCATGCGTCAGTAACACCTGCGCAGTATGCCGACCGTGTTTTGAGAAAGAGGTTTCGTAGGCCTGTACCAGACCCATCTGACCGACGGCGGCCGCTGCCTGCAGTTTATGCACTTCATCCGGGCGGGTCTTCCAGCCAAGGCGGGTCATACCTTCAGCAACTGAGCCTGAAGAGACCAGCACCACTTCATGACCGGCATTGAGCAGACCAGCAATCTGATCTACCCAGCTTTGCATACCCTCACGATTCAGGCCTTTGCCGTCATTCGTCAACAACGCACTGCCGATTTTAATCACCCAGCGTTTTGCGTCTTTCAGATTGTTACGCGAAGCCTGCCACTGCTCTGTTGTCATGCGTTACTGTCCGGCACGGATTAGTCTTTTTTCGGGTTATTCGTTTGTCGAATTATTCGTTCGTGTAGACGACTTCCACATCGTAGTCGTCATCATCATCGTCCTGCTTAGCAGCTTTACGCTCTGCCCGCTCCTGACGACGACGCTCATGCAGCGCTTCGAGATGCTCGCGCGCCTCTTCTTCGACCTGCTCGCGCTCGGCCAGAATAGCCTCAGCAAACTCTTCGTCTTCGGCTGCTCGTTCGCGACGCTCTTCCATATACTCCATGATGTCGCACACCAGCTTATGAGTACCGTCACGGTTGATCGCAGAAATACGATACACCGGACCATCCCATTCAAGCTTCTCAATAATTTCCTGGCAACGAGCCTCGCGCTCTTCTTCAGGCAGCAGATCAAGTTTGTTCAGCACCAGCCAGCGATCACGCAGCGCCAGTCCGGGCGAGAAGTTCTCAAGCTCACGACTGATGGCCTCTACGCGCTCTGCAGGGTCTGAATCATCAAATGGCGCCATATCAACAATATGCAGCAGCAGCTGAGTACGCACCAGATGCTTGAGAAAGCGTGTGCCAAGGCCAGCACCGTCCGCCGCACCTTCTATCAACCCTGGAATATCGGCAATCACAAAACTGCGGTATTCTTCGATGGAAACAACACCGAGATTCGGAACCAGAGTCGTGAACGGATAATCCGCCACTTTCGGCGTCGCTGCAGATACCGAGCGGATAAAGGTCGATTTACCCGCATTCGGCAAGCCCAACAGACCGACATCTGCCAGCACCTTCAGCTCAAGCTTGAGGTTACGTGATTCGCCCGGCTGCCCCGGTTTTGACTGGCGCGGCGCCTGATTCGTCGATGACTTGTAGCGCGTGTTACCCAATCCGTGGAAACCACCCTGAGCCACCAGCAGCTGGTCACCATGCGCGGTAAGATCACCCAGTACTTCGTTGGTGTCATCATCAATCGCTGTCGTACCTACGGGTACTTTCAAGACGATGTGATCACCCTTGGCACCAGTACAGTTACGACCCGCACCCGGACGACCATTTTCGGCCTTAAAGCGACGGGTGTAGCGATAATCCACCAGAGTATTGGTGTTCTCGTCGGCTTCAAGGTATACAGAACCGCCATCACCGCCGTCGCCGCCGTCCGGGCCGCCCTTAGGGATGAATTTCTCACGACGGAAACTGACGCAGCCATTGCCGCCTTTGCCAGCTTCTACAGCGATACGGACTTCATCAACGAACTTCATGGTAATAACGCTCTGGTTTGGGATGTACAAATAAAAACGCCCCAACTGCTATGCAGTCAGGGCGCATCAGCATATTCCGGTGCAATTAAGCCGCTGGAACGATGCTTACGGTCTTACGGTTGTTCTTACCTTTGACCTCAAACTTCACTGCGCCTTCAGCGGTAGCGAAGAGAGTGTGGTCACGACCGATCTTAACGTTTTCACCAGCGTGGAAACGGGTGCCTCGCTGACGAACGATGATCGCGCCAGCTTTAGCAGTCTGACCGCCAAACAGTTTTACGCCAAGGCGTTTACTTTCGGAATCGCGACCGTTCTTGGTAGAACCACCAGCTTTTTTGTGAGCCATTGCTTTACTCCTAGCTGCGAGGTCACTGCAACACTGCGGATGCGGCGGTGTTAACCGCGCGGACCTCTGAAATTAGTGTTTAGCCAGCGATGCTGGTGATTTTCAGTTCAGTGAACCACTGACGGTGGCCCATCTGCTTCATGTGGTGCTTACGACGCTTGAACTTCATGATCTTCACTTTCTTGTGACGACCGTGATTAACAATTTCAGCTGTTACTTTAGCGCCTTCAACCACTGGAGCACCGATTTTAACATCGTCGCCGTTACCAATCAGCAGAACTTTTTCCAGTTCAACGTTTTCGCCAGTTGCAACTTCCAGTTTCTCAACTTTCAGAGTCTGACCTTCTTCAACACGGTATTGCTTACCGCCAGTGACTACTACAGCGTACATAACTGTAATTCTCCGCTAGCACTTAGTGTGCATGACTTTTCAGTGCGTGGCCTTTGTCGCCGTTACTGACGCCATAGCGCCAGCCTTTCGCACTGCCTTTCCCTCTCGCTACTTAAGCCTGCTTCTATTGGCAGCACTCTGGCGTCCATATGGCAGGGAGCGTAATTTCGGGGCGCGAGACTATACCGCACTCCCGTTTTGGCCGCAAGTATGGAACAGGCCTTTTTCTTGACAGGGCGGGTCGGCCTCCCTAGCATTCGTTGCATTATAAAGCAGGCACCCGAATCCATGCATATCAAAGACGTACTTGCCACGGTTAACGACGAGTTTCAGGCCGTCGACAAGCTGATCCACGAGCAGCTCGAGAGCCGAGTTCCTCTGGTTGAAAAAATCGCCGAATACATCGTCAGCAGTGGCGGTAAACGTATCCGCCCTCTTCTTGTCCTACTGACAGCGAAAGCATTCGATCGTGCCGATGCTGACGCAGTGAAACTCGCCACTGTGATTGAGTTCCTGCATACCGCGACATTGCTTCATGATGACGTCGTTGACACGTCTGATATGCGCCGTGGAAACCCAACTGCCAATGCCCGCTGGGGCAACGCTCCCAGCGTTCTGGTCGGTGACTTTCTATACAGCCGCGCTTTCGAAATGATGGTCGAGCTACGCTCTATGCCCGTCATGGAGATACTTTCTAACGCCACCTGCGTCATTGCAGAAGGCGAAGTTATGCAGCTCACCAACGTCAAAAACCCCGACACTACCGAAGCTCAGTACATGGAAGTCATCCACGGCAAAACCGCCATGTTGTTCGAAGCTTCTACCCATTCAGCGGCGGCACTGCTCGAATTAAGTGACGCGGATCGCACTGCCCTTAAAGAGTACGGTAAAGAACTAGGTATGGCTTTTCAGCTGGTTGATGATGTGCTCGACTACGAAGGTGATGCTGAAGAGATGGGTAAGAACGTCGGTGACGATCTCGCCGAGGGGAAAGCCACTCTGCCTCTGATTCATGCCATGGCACATGCGAATGAAGACGACCGACAGCTTATCCGCAACGCTATCCGTAAGGGCGGACTGGATGACATGAACGAAGTCCTGCGTGTTGTGAAAAGCTGTGGATCTCTCGACTATACGCGCCAGCAGGCTAATGCATGTCGCGACCGTGCTCAGAAGCACCTGGAAAACTTACCAGCATCAGTCGCACGCGATGCTCTCGCAGCACTGGCAGCCATCGCAGTAGAACGAACCACCTGACGGAGTAACAGATCACATGATGCGCGCAGGACTTTGGCTCTTGTTGTTTATTACCAGCATCCCGGCGCATTCCGGTCTGCTGGACGGCCTTGGCGGTTCGGATGATTTCCTGCCTGTCGAACAGGCTTTTCCGCTAGAAACATATACAGAGCCCGGCCAGATTACTGCACACTGGCAGAATGCCGACGGCTACTACCTTTATGAACACCGTATTTATCTGACTCAGGGGGCTGTCAGACTTGATCCTGCCACCTGGTCTAAAGACGGCAAAGAAAAATACGATGAAGCCTTTGGTGACATCGTCGCCTATTACGGTCAACTGGAAGTCTCTTTTGACACCGCCAGCCTGACACCCGGAACCGCGACTCTCCATTATCAGGGCTGCGCCGATGCGGGCTTGTGTTACCCACCTCAGACCAGTGAAGTCGTCATTACTGAACCCGTCGCCAACCCAATCACTGATGCAGCCAGCACCGGCGATAGTGCGATTTCCAGCAGCCAGTCATCCGCCAGCAGCGACGACTCTTTCTTTTCTGGCCGCTCGCTACCCACGGTCATTGGTATCTTCTTTCTGCTCGGTCTGGGCCTGACATTCACCCCCTGTGTATTGCCTATGGTTCCCATCCTTACCAGTGTTGTACTGGGTGGAGCCAAGACCAGCGCAGGCCGGGGCTTCTGGCTTTCATTTCTGTACGTCACCGGCATGGCCATTACGTACGCAGCAGCGGGCCTGACCGTTGGTCTGCTGGGTGCCGGAGCCAACGTACAGGCCATGATGCAGAGCCCTCCCGTGTTAATCGGTTTCGCGATTTTCTTTATCGTGCTCTCGCTTTCTATGTTTGGCGTATATGAGCTGCAACTACCCTCGGGCATACGTAATCGCCTGAATGCTGCCAGCCAGAAACAGAGCGGTGGTCAGGCTGGCAGCGTCTTTGTTATTGGCGTTCTGTCGGCGCTGGTAGTCTCGCCCTGCGTGTCTGCGCCATTAGCCGGTGCACTCGCCTATCTGAGTACCACAGGTGACGCCACAAGCGGAGCGCTTGCCCTGTTGGCGCTCGGCTTCGGCATGGGAACGCCATTGATTGTCCTGGGCACTACCGGAGCCAGCGTTTTACCAAAAGCCGGAATGTGGATGGAGCGTATTAAGTATCTGTTCGGCATCATGCTGATTGGTGTGGCGATCTGGTTGGTCAGCCGATTATTACCCGGATATATCGTACTGGGCTTATGGGGTGCGCTCGCCGTCGGCGCAGGTGTTTCCGCTGGCGCACTGAATACTGCCAATGAAGGACCACAGCGCCTGATAAAGCCGGTGGCAGTGGGTGTTTTTGCTTACGGCATCATCGCGCTTGCAGGGGCTGTCAGCGGCCGTTCAGATCCTCTGAATCCACTCGGTCACGCTGAAGACGTTCATGTCAGCCCGTTTTACCAGACAGAGTCAGTTGCAGAAGTAAAAGGTCTGATCGCCGGTGCAAATACACCCGTCATGGTCGAACTGTACGCAGACTGGTGCATTTCATGCAAAATTATGGACAAAGAAATCTTCGCGACTGACGAAGCGCAACAACGTCTGAGCCATGTACAGTGGATACAGCTGGATGTCACCGACAACACTGACGAGCATCAGAGCTTTATGAAAGCTCAGGCAGTCTTTGGCCCGCCTACTGTGCTGTTTTTCGAGCCCGGTGCTGACAACGCCAGCGGACGTATTATCGGTGAACGCGAGAAAGATGACTTCCTGCAGGAAGCACTCAATATTTCACCGGCCCCTTGAAATACATAACTGTCGCCTCATATAGAAAAAACAACAGGAGACAGTTATGCATATTACTTGCCCGGACTGCGGAGCCATCAACCGCATCCCAGACGAAAAACAGAATCAGCCCGGACAGTGCGGCAAATGTAAAAGTCCGCTATTCACGGGCTCAGTCACAGACCTGAGTGACGCGAACTTCCAACGCTTTATTACAAAGAATGATTTGCCCGTTGTCGTCGACTTCTGGGCAAGTTGGTGCGGCCCTTGCCAGATGATGGCACCGATATTCAAAGATGTTGCCGCGGCTATGCCTTATCAGGCCCGCTTCGCCAAGGTGAATACGGAACACGCCCAACAGACCGCTGGCCAGTTTTCGATACGCAGCATTCCCACACTGATGGTGTTCAAAAACGGTAAGGTGATCGACCAGATGGCAGGCGCCCTACCTGCTCAGCAGTTGAAGCAATGGATACATCAGGCTCTGGTTAAAGCCAGCTGATTCTGTGGCTGACGCGGTGAGTATCAGGCTGATTGCTCACCGCCACTGACAACAAACTCAATCGCCTGCATGACCGGCTCGAGATCTTCCTGCCAATCCATAGCCTCGTTGTACAGACCCTCGAGGCTCTTCAGAAAATCCATCACCAGACTCAACATGCGCTCTTCCTGCTCTTCATGCAGACCGAGAGTCAGGAGCTCCTCGCGCAGCTCAAGCTTAACGTCGTCCCGCTCATTCGCTGCACGAATCTTCATTTCATCCTGACGCTTCTGAACATCCAGCAGCGTGTGTTTAACATCAGACACAACATCAAGAAGACGATCTTTCTGACGCAGACGCTCTTCCATATTCAGGCTGCTCACGCGAGCGTCGGTAGCGCTAAGCACCACGGCCAGATGGTCTTTAATGCGCCCAAACCGCGCTTCGTCTTCATAGGGTACGTTTTTTATAAGAAGTGCCGTGCGCGGATAATTCACCAACATCCGGCGGCCGAACTCCATGATACGACCACCACCGTGACCGGACTGCATCAGATCTTGTTCAAGTGGAGAAGCCGCTCCAGAATGCGAGTAATAATGAGGCCACTCATCGCCTTCGAGCCAGCACGAAAAAACGGCATTCAGACCAAAACGCGAGAGAAGATTCAGCAGTGCCTGTGCCAATTCATCCAGCTTCTGACACATCGAGATCTGCTCCATGTAGCGCACAATTTCGCCCTGTTCCGCAGCGTGCGTCATGGCTTCAAAAGCGGCCTGCTTGGCATTTTCTTCCTCGTGGCTGAATAAACTACTTACTAATTGAGTTACCTATAAATAATGACCACAACCTGAAATTAGTCCAGACACAATGTATGGAATAGTACATCTGAGGAACTCATCTACCTGACACAGGTCAATGCCGTTACGTGCAACAGGGGTAATCTGAGATTATCCCAACAGGAGGAAACTTATGAACGTCGAACATCATGATTTACACCACGACTTCCCAGACATGGCTGACCAGATCCACGAGCTGAAAATGAAGGACCGGCATTTCGCCCGCCTCTTCGATGAGTACCACGAGCTGGACAAAGAAGTACGTAAGATTGAAGAAGACACCACACCCGCTTCGGATGACACCCTCGACGCTTTACGACTGAAGCGTGTACACCTGAAAGATGACTTGTACTCGATGCTGAAACAGGCCTGAATATAAGCGGAGCCTGTCGTGCCCCGCTTATAACGTGCCGGTCAGTTATTCAGCTGACGGGCACGCCGCTGACATCGATGCCTTCGGCCTGCTGATCAGCGTGATAGGAAGAGCGCACAAGCGGCCCGCTGGTCACACGAATAAAGCCCATCTCTTTTGCGATATCACCTAATTCTTTGAACTCTTCCGGTGTAACGAAGCGCTTCACTGGTGAGTGATCGCGACTTGGCTGAAGGTATTGGCCAAGGGTGATGTGATCGATGTTGTGCGCGCGCATGTCACGCATCACATCAACCACTTCTTCATTCGTCTCACCCAATCCAAGCATCAGACCTGACTTGGTGATGATCTCAGGATTACGGGCTTTGTATTCCTTCAGCAACGTCAGAGACCACTCATAGTTGGAACCCGGACGACACTCCTTGTACAAACGCGGTACCGTCTCAAGATTGTGGTTAAACACGTCAGGTTGAGTTTCCGTCAGGATATCGAGTGCGACCTCCATGCGACCACGGAAATCAGGCACCAGAACCTCCAACTGAATACCCGGACTATGCTCACGGGTCAGGCGAATGCAGTCGGCAAAATGCTGGGCGCCACCATCACGCAGATCATCACGGTCGACCGAGGTGATCACCACATACTTCAGGCCCATATCAGCAATCGCGGTCGCCAGGTTGACTGGCTCTTCGGTATCCAGAGGATTAGGACGGCCGTGGCCAACGTCACAGAACGGGCAGCGACGTGTACAGATGTCGCCCATGATCATAAAGGTTGCGGTACCGCCGCCGAAACACTCTCCCAGATTAGGACAACTGGCTTCCTCGCAAACGGTATGCAGCTTATGCTTACGCAGTTTCTGCTTAATCTCATTGATCTTCGGAGTCGCTGGAATGCGCACGCGGATCCAGTCTGGTTTACGCGGTATTTCTTCGGTCGGAATGACTTTAATCGGGATGCGGGCGACTTTATCTGCACCTCGCAGTTTTTCGCCCTGCACTACTTTGCGTCGTTCTGACATCAATTACTCCGGAGTCGTTTCATCAGTACCTGAACCGTCATTGGCTAGCAGGCGCTGTAAATGATAGTCGAGACGGTCGGTCACTGCGTCGAAACTCACCGCGCTGTCAGTTTCGGCAGTCATCTGCGTCATCTCCATCCCCGCATACCCACAGGGGTTAATCCGGCGGAAGGGTTCAAGATCCATGTCTATATTCAACGCCAGCCCATGAAATGAGCGCCCATGGCGTATTCTTAAGCCCAGCGAGGCAATTTTCCGTTCGCCCGTGTAAACACCTGGCGCGTCGCTGCGCGGCGAGGCTTCGATATTCCACTCGGCCAGAGTATCAACGATGGCCTGTTCAATAGCACTGACTAACTGTCGAGGCCCCCAACCGCGGCGGGCGATGTCGATCATCAGATACACCACCAGCTGACCAGGACCATGGTAAGTTACCTGACCACCACGATCGGTCTGCACGACCGGGATATCACCGGGAAACAGAACGTGCTCAGCTTTACCGGCCTGCCCCTGAGTAAACACAGGAGGATGCTGAAGGTACCAGAGCTCATCTGGAGTTTCGTCATTGCGTCCTTCGGTGAAGGCCGTCATGTCATCATAGACCGTCTGATAATCTGCCAACCCCAGCATGCGGGTCTGCATCAGATCACCATGCGTACGTTAGCGTGGGCCATCAGGTCTTTGTGGATATTAACCAACTGATCTTTACCCGTCGCGGTGATATAGAGGGTCACGGAACGGAAACGTCCATTCGAACTCTCCTGAATGCGGATTCGCTCCATGTCACAGTCTTCCGCATGAACACGGACAATTTCGACGATCACCTCTTCGTAGTTTTCCATCGCCTCGCCGACCACTTTGATCGGATAGTTCTCACAGGGAAACTCAATTTTAGGGGCTTCAGGTTGGCTCACGGCGGTATCTCAGAAGATAAACAGAACAATGGTTACATTTATGGATGCTGCCGCCTGAATTTTCAAGCGGCAGACATGAAAAGTGTGCTGCCAGTACGGTCAGCGGCAGCTTAGTGGCACCAGCTTCAGGCGAAGAGGCGCACGAAGAAAAGTTTGATGGATCCGATCAGACGTCCAAAGAAGCCCGACTCTTCAATATCCGTCGCTGCAACAAGATCATGCTTGCCCAGTTCTTCCTCACCCATCTTCAGCGTCAGCGTGCCAACACCCTGCCCGGCCGACAGCGGAGCTTCTGGATAATCAGGGCTAACGACTTCTGCGACTAACTCATCCCGCGAGCCACGCGGCAGGGTCATGTAAATGTCTTCAGCAACCACCAGGTCGATGGTGTCCTGCTTCGCCAGCCAGACTTTCTCAGTCGCCAGCACATCGCCCTTGCTATAGAGCTTGTGCGTTTCAAAATAGCGGAAACCGTAGCCCAGAAGTTTCTGAGTCTCACGTGCACGCGCTTCTTCGCTGCGTGTCCCCATCACAACGGCAATAAGGCGAGTGTCATCACGCTTAGCTGATGCCGCGAGACAGTATCCAGCTTCTTCCGTATGGCCGGTTTTCAGGCCATCCACGCTCGGATCACGCCACAGCAGTTTATTGCGGTTTGGCTGGCGGATGTCGTTGTATTCGAAATACTTTTCAGCGTAAAGACTGTAATAAGTCGGGTGGTCTTTAATAATGTGCTTCGCCAACAAAGCAAGATCACGTGCCGTTGTCAGGTGGCCTTCAGCGGGCCAGCCTGTCGCATTCTCGAAGTTGGTGTCGAACATACCAAACTCCTGCGCGTACTGGTTCATCCACCCTGCAAACGCACTCTCAGACCCGGCGAAATACTCAGCGACTGCGATGGACGCGTCGTTACCTGACTGCACAATAATACCGCGCAGCAAGTCGATCATTTTCACTTCAGTGCCTTCACGGACCCACATCTTAGAGCCGCCTTTTTTCCAGGCGGTCACACTGATCGGCACCATGGTGTCTTCGGTCACATTGCCTTCAACAATTTCGTGAACAGCAATGTAGCTGGTCATCATCTTGGTCATACTCGCAGGCGGCAAACGCTCACCCGAGTTGTGCTCAACCAGAACTTCGCCGCTATCTGCATCCATCAGGATATAGGCTGTAGCGTCCAGGACAGGAGGTTTAGGGATAATGACAGCAGCAAGAGTCAGAGAAGAAAAGGAAAAGGAAAAGAGTAACGCAGAAATAAACAGACGGAATAAGTACATGGTTCGCTATCAGTATTGGCTGAATTAAAACAATAATGGCCCGGATTGTATCACGGCTGACGCGCTTGTCAGCGCTATCCGCTCATACGACCCGAGCCACAGGTATTGGTTCCACCCGAGGGAACCACGACCGGCATTTCCGACGGCTTACTGACCGACCTGCTTAAGCAGAGAAGAATCGCGCGGTGGGTGCAGCGCCACGATCGCAGACTCTCCAACGGCAACTGGCTGATAGCTGTGGCGCAGGCGGTATCCACGGTCAATGCGACGTGCGCAGAGAGTCAGGCGTACAGCCAACCAACGATAATCCGACTTACTGGCCGAATGAACAACCACCGAAGCGTCTTCGTCCACCATCTTCTGGCAGATATCGCCCATTTTTTCGGCAATAGCACGGTCTTTAGACTGGAGTGCCTGAGGTGGCACCGTATATTCAGCAATAGCGTCGCTCTCTTCTTTCGCCTGGGCCCAGAGTCGCGTGGACTGAGCCGTCGGTGTCTTCGCAGCGGCCTTCGGCGCCGCCAGACGTGGCTTAGGCGCAGGTGCCGGAGCAACAGGGTCCAAAGCAATATCATCGAGATCGATCGGTGAATTCAATACTGGCGACGAACTTGAGGCCTTCTGCTTGGCCGCGGCTACAGCGGCAATCTGGCGCTGACGCTCCTGTTCTGCGCGACGCTGACGTTCCTGCTCTGCTCTACGCGCCTTTTCGGCGGCTTCGCGACGTCGTTTTTCTGCGGCTTCGGCAGCGGCTATCTTGCGTTGCTTCTCAGCTTCAATACGTAAACGTTCTTTTTCTTTCTCAGCTGCCGCAGCCAGCTCACGCTGACGGGCCTGTTCTTCGGCGTCGGCTTTTTCTTTCGCGGCGACGGCGCGGGTATCGACGCCAGAGCTTGCCTTAGCCTGATCCAGAGCACGCTGCTCATCTTCAAGGCCCGGCGTCAAAGCGGCTACTTTCCAGACGTTATCCAGATACCCCTGAGCTTTGCTCAACTGGCCCTTCTCACGCGCCTGCGCAGACAAGGCCACGTACGCCTCACCCCAGTCATAAGCGAGCGGCACCACGCGATAATCGAAAGGCGCTTCACTGCGGAACTGAGTTATTTTTTCCAGCGCATTGTTGCCTTCCGGTGACGAAAGACGTTTCGCTGATATGTCGTTTTTGATCTGCTGCAGCAGCTGATCCAATTGCTCAGGCGTTGCAGACCAGGCATTCGACACCGCGAGAAATGCGGACAAAACAAGCAAAGAAATCTTTTTCATGAAACACTTATTATCGTTGTGGTGAACCAGCAGTGAGGGGTAAGATGCAGACTTCTTATAACTTCTGTCAAGTTTCCTTTCTGCGTTTAGAGAGATTGCGCACATGCTGACGCGTTACGGCTCCCTGTTATTCGCCCTTCCTGCGATTACCCTGATTGTTGCCTTCGGCTTTGAATTAATGTCAGCCGGTCAATGTACCGATGCCGGGCTGCACTATGACTATACCAGTGGTGCCTGTTCAGAAGAAGCAGTTCCCCAGCTAAGCTACTACCAGCGCAACACCGTCTTTATTAACGTGATGTTATTGCTTTCTATGGCCGGTGCATTAGCCATGACCTGGGGCATGCTACTCAAAGGCATGCAGCCCTCAGATAAATAAGCAGCCCTCAAATCTTCAGAAAAGGCTGCTGTCAAAAATCAGAAGCGACTCAGCCGCAGCACTTTTTCCACTTTTTCCCCGAGCCGCACAGGCAGGGGTCATTCCGGCCGACATCGGGCGAGCGAAAATCGGTTTCTCCGGCAAGGTAATACCATCGCCCACCCAGCCGTTCAAAACGCGACTTTTCTTCAAGCAGAAGCCACTCACCATCTTCGTTAAAGGTGGCAATAAAATGAACCGTGCCTGTGTCTCCGTCGCTGCCTTCCTCCAGAATATCGAGCCCTGTCCACCGGGTATCGGCGGCGAACTCCAGGGTTTGCGGGCGATAGTCCTTATGCCAGGTAGCTAACAGATAATCGGCATTTTCCAGAGCGAAGGCCGAGTAGCGAGAGCGCATCAGTGCCGTAGGCGTCGGTGCGACTTCACCCTCATGGTACAAACCACAACAAACTCTGTAGTCTTTACCACTGTTGCAGGGGCACAAGGTTCCCGGTTGGGCCTCATTCAGACTCATTGCACACCACTGCGGGCTGCGCTCATCAGCACACCAATAGCAGCTCCCAGCTCATCGCTGCGCTGCGGATTACGGAAGGCTTCTAAAATCTGTTTACGCTTGCCCGGTAAAGTCATCAGATCGGCCACCAGAGCAAGGAATACATCCTGTCCTGCCTGAGCAAGTTTCTCGAGATACAGGCTAAGCGTGTCTCCTTCGAGGTCATTCCAGCAGCGACTTCCGACAGCACTGAGAATCTCGACTTCACTCGCCAATGGATGCTGCAACACCAGCTGCAAAACCTCCCGACGGTGGTTAACGCTGACACTCTGCGACATCGCGCGGCAATAGAGCGCGAGTGCGGTGGCGTCGGGCTGGCCTTTCATAGCCTCAGCCAGCGAGTCTGTCAGGGCAATGGTCAGATTCACATCAGGTTCGGCATTCTCAAGAAAGCCCAACAGAACATTGCGCGGAACACTCGCACCAGCGTTATCCATTTCGGGCAACGCCTTCTGCAACAGCTCGCTGTTATTACTTTCATCCAGCCTGGCGACAACTTCAGCAATCCCTTGCAGCCCCAACTGCTGCCAGTTCTGCCAGCCAGTATCGCCGCTGAAATAAGCGCGTGCCGTCGCGTAGTACTGCGTCTCTGGCTGCTTCAGGGTTTTCAGAGCAATAGAGTGGAAGTACGACATACGGTTGCCATCGGGCTTAAACGCACAAGGCGCCTCACCGTGATCTTTATCCGGATGCTGTACGACACGGAGCCAGTGCTGCAGAAACTGATCACGCGGTCCCGGCTGCAGGATATTCTGCTCATCCAACGGCAATTTCAGAAACCAGATATTGTGTTGCCCCGGTTCATCCGGATTCCAGCTGAGAATACCGACCCAGGCATGACGTAGATAAGGTGTTGGATAAGGTCGCGCCAGATCCTCAATCGCTTCAAATTCGCTCAGACCGATTTTTGCTATTCGACGCCCAAGATCAAACACTCGCATACGAGCGCCTGTGCTGGCAACAAACTGAGTGATAGACACAACCTTCTCCTACTGTAATTCAGGTGCGCATGGTATCAGGTTTTCGTTATCATTGAGTCTCAATCAAGACCCCCTGAGGACCATAAGATGATGTTAATTGCAGCCATTATTGCCAGCTTCGTATTAGGGGCCGCGCTGACTGCATCCGTTCTGGGTAAGCGCTGGAAAAGCGCCGTCAATGAAGCAAAACAGGAACTGGAAGGTATGGCTGAGCGTTACAAAGCCCATGAGCAGGAGAACCGCGAACTACGCCAGAAGAACGCCGACCTCGAATACCAGATGGGTTCCCTTAAGAAAGACCTCGCGTATGAGCGCAGCCGCCATTCCGACGACTCTGCCAGTCATTGATCAGCGATGACGTTGATTAACCAGCACACTGACCACCAGTGCAATCAGGGTGGCCAAAGCGAGCAATGCCGCAATAACGGGTAGGTCAAACGTATCGCGGAATGCCTCACCCAGCCAGTACATGGTTGCCAGATACGCCATGCCCCAGGCGGGTGACGAGACAGCATTGGCAAACCAGAACTGACGCGATGACATACGCATCGCACCCGCCACCAGCGGTACCACTGGACGAATGGGCCCGATAAAGCGGCCTGTCATAATACTCCAGATTCCCCAGCGCTGAAAGAAAGCTTCACCGCGTGTCAGCCAGTGCGGGTGACGCTGAAAGAACCGCCAGCGGTGAACTGCAGGACCGGCGCGCTGACCCAGAAGAAAGCTAATGCCATCGCCAAGAAAAGCCCCAACAGTGCCACAGGCGACCCACAACCAGAGCGGAATATCACCCGCAGCCGCCGCCAGAGTAAGTGCCAGCAGAAGACCGACTCCTGGCACCAGCAGTCCTATCACGGCCAGTGATTCCGCAAGAGAAATACTGAAGACGGCGAACAGCAGCAGGCCAGTACCCCAGTCAGAAAAATTTATTTCGTCCAAAGGCCCTCCAGCCCGTAGTTTCCGGCCTGCGTACGGCTATAGCGCAGGCATTCGTCGATTTTGCAGGATTATTGACTGGTAAATCCATTGCGCCCCACGTAGGTATGCAGTTAACCTTCGTTTCACCAATACAAACAATAAGGAATGGCGTGCGATGGGCTCCGGCTCACGACACTCCCCGGATATTACAATGAAGTCAGCGTCTACAGACACCTCGCGAATCAGCGTAAGTGCCCATTACACCGGTTACATCTGGTACAAACATGGCCTCTCGGCAAAAGGGTTTGTCACCCGCGCCGGACAGTTTGCTAACGCGACCCTGGCTCCCGTCAACGCTTTGCTACGAACACTCGCCGGCGCCGACATTGATATCTTCCTGCTACAGCGCCATTCAGTTATTGACCATCAGGTTAAAGAACTGATTGAAAATGAGGGTGTGACTCAGGTGGTCGAACTGGCCTGTGGCCTTTCTCCCCGTGGCTATCGCCTGAAACAAGCCTACCCGCAATTGCGCTACATTGAGGGCGACCTTCCCGGTATGGCAGCTCGTAAAAAAGCGCTTCTCGAAGAAGTAGGACTGGTCGAAGGGCATGAAGTTCGCGAGTGCAACATACTCAACGCAGACGGCCCGGCGTCGATTGGTGCGCTCTTGAGTGAGCTCGACCCCACCCAGCCAACGCTGATCATCACCGAAGGACTGGTGAACTACTTTGAACTGGACAAAATTCGTGAGGTCTGGTCGCGCATGGCGAGCGGATTAAAAGCTTTCCCTAAGGGGTGGTACGTAACAGATTTGTACCCTGACTTTGCAGAGCATCCGTCATACCGCTACGTAAAATTTGCGCAGAAGCTCGTCGGTCTTTTTACTCGTGGGCAATGGCCGTTGCACTACCCTTCCGATACCGCCATTAAAGAAGGCTTTCAGGAAGACGGCTTTGATCAGGTAGAGGTTCATGACCCGGCAAGCTTTTACGGCAAGCTGAGTCACTTGCCGGAAGTAAAAATTCAGACGCTGGTGCGCATCATTAAAGCGGGAATCAGTCGCTGAAAGCCGCCAACTGAAGACTGGTTTTCTGCTGTTTATTGAGCCGCTTAAGTAAGCGTTTTTCAATGGATTCGCTGTCTTCATCAGCATTGCGCGTTACCGCGGCGATGCTGATGGATACCTCAGCAAACGGCTTCCACGATTGCTCCTGCACCTTCCTCTTAATCCGCTCCATCAGAACAATCGCGCCCTCTTCACCGCAATTCGGCAGTACCAACATAATCAGATCATCTTCGAGCCTGAATATATCGTCTTCGCCACGAATCAACTGACGGATTTTTTTGACGAACTGCGGCATAAACTGAACCACAGAACGATTACCGTGCAAGTCTATTAACTGGCGATAATCATCAAGCACAATGCCGATCATGCTGACGCTCTGCCGCGTCGCTTCGCCCCGCGCCAACTCCCGCTCAAGAAGATGATAAAAGTGCTCCCGGTTATAGGCGCCTGACACCTGATCGGTCAGCGCCAGCCGCTGCAGAGACGCACCCTTCAACAGCGTCAGATAGGAAAAACACCAGGTCGAGAGCACCAGCAGAGAAAAATTAGTGGTGTAACGCACGGCGGTCTGGACATCCACCTTACCCCAGAGAATCACCCCCATCGCGCTGGCAACGAGAACATTCACCACAGTGGCATGCTGCATGGGTAAGCAGAAGTACGTAAACATCGGCATCGCGAACAGGTAGTGGATCATAAGATCGGGATACCTTGGTAATTGCAGCAGAGCTAACCCAGCAAGCGCCGCCACTAAGGGATAGTTCACCCACAGAAAAGAATCGCGATCACGATTGATATAGATGTACGCCGCACTGAATAAAAACGCCGGAATCGAAATCGCATTCGCCAGTACCAATGAATACAACCCTTGGCGGTACTGATCGTAGATCAGCAACAGCAATGCAAAAGCCACCAGCGAATAAACGATAACCTGCAATCGGGGCAGCAGTTGTTCCTGCGGCGGCGTATTAAAGCTGATCATTGAGCTTTCTCTCTATCCGTTCTATCAGTACATCAACATCATCTTCCGGGCTGTACACATCGCGGTGCAGCCGGATATCGGCGAGCCCTTCGAAACGACCACTGCCTTCAAGATCATCCATCAGGTTCTCACACAACGCGTCTACAACGTTTTCGGTACTGTGTGGCAGCAACACAACAAAGACATCAGAATCCAGGCGGTAACAGGTATCAAAACGACGCAGGCAGCGCTTGAGGCGTTTGCTCAGATAGCCCAAGCGGCTTTCGTACTCCTCGGTTTTCAATACCTGCCAGCTGGCCGGTACCGCAATGCCAACCAGACTGAGCAGGTCAATCTGGCGGTCAGCACGGGTCATTTCCTTGGAAAGGTCGAGCCCCAATTGGTACTGGTTGTACACCTGCGTCACCGGATCGGTATTCACAATGGCGCTCAGACCATGATTGTGGCGATCATTGATCAGCGCATACATAACTGCGAAGGCGTAGCAGGCGCCGTAGGTGAACAGAATCTGCAGACGCAGATAACTGTCGAACTCGCTGATTACCATAAGCACCATGGCGGTGCTGTAAATCAGGGCAAAGTAGCTGGCAACATGAAAGGGAAATAAGAAGTAAATATAGCCGGGGACGAAGTAGACCCAGTGCACCACATCTTCGCTGCGCTGCATGCCGAACAAAGTAAACAGACACAACCCAAAAATCATCAACCATTCGGTCACGGGCGATGATCGCTGCTGACCTCGCAACAGAAGAATCAGTGCATACAACAACAGAGCAAGAGCAAATCCAGCAGCAACCGCCGCGAAGACAGTACGTGCTTCGACCAGATCCAGCACAGCGATGATGCTCAACGCCAGTGCTGCAAACAGACAATAAATAACCTTAACCTGCAGCACTACCAGACTGTGAAAGCGTGCTTTTTCCATGAATAACGGGTTCCTGACAAACTCTGACCTCTCGGCCTCCGCTAAACAGTGTAGTAGTTCGTGTATACTATCGCACACTCTGACTTACAGACTTTCCGTTTTAAGGTATTCCAGATGAACGTTGCTGACTATATGCAGACCCTTGGCCAGCAGGCCCGGACTGCATCCCGCGCTATGGCCCGGGCGTCCACCAATGACAAAAACCGCGCATTGCTCGCCATTGCTGACGAAATCAGCAATAGCCGCGACGCTCTGCGTGCCGCAAATGCAGAAGACATGGCACGCGGCGCAGAAAACGGCCTGGATGCAGCCTTGCTGGACCGCCTTGAGCTGACTGACGCGCGCATCGACACCATGATCGAAGGCCTGCATCAAGTCGCTGCTCTGCCTGATCCCGTGGGTGAAATCACCGACATGAAGTACCGTCCGAGCGGTATTCAGATTGGTAAAATGCGCGTTCCACTGGGCGTTATCGGTATCATTTACGAAAGCCGTCCGAACGTGACTATTGAAGCAGCCAGCCTGTGCCTGAAGTCGGGTAACGCCGCTATTCTGCGTGGCGGCTCTGAGGCCATTGCCTCTAACAAGGCGCTGGCTGAATGTATTACTTCTGCACTGAACGCTGTCGGTCTGCCAGAAGCCTGCGTTCAGGTCGTTGAAACCACCGACCGAGAAGCCGTCGGTCAACTGATCACTATGCCGGAATACGTGGATGTCATTGTACCGCGCGGTGGTAAAGGCCTGATCGAACGCATCAGCCGTGACGCACGCGTTGCTGTGATTAAGCACCTTGATGGTATCTGCCACGTTTATATCGATCGCGAAGCGGATCGCAGTAAAGCAATCAACATCGCGATCAATGCCAAAACGCACCGTTACGGCACCTGCAACACCATGGAAACCCTGCTGGTTCACGCAGACATTGCCGGGACCATTCTGCCTGAGCTGGCCGAAGCCTATGAGCAACTGGGTGTAGAACTGCGAGGCTGTGAACAGGCGCGTGCAATTGTCTCCGATATGGTTCCTGCGACAGAAGACGACTGGCACGAAGAATACCTGGCCCCCATCCTGGCTGTGAAAATTGTCAAAGATATGGACGAAGCCATCGACCATATCAACACCTATGGCTCTCACCATACCGACAGCATCATCAGCGAGAACTACACACTGGCTCGTCAGTTCCTGACTGAAGTAGATAGCTCATCTGTGATGGTGAATGCATCTACGCGCTTTGCCGACGGTTTCGAGTATGGCCTGGGTGCAGAAATTGGTATCTCCACCGATAAAATCCACGCTCGTGGTCCTGTCGGCCTCGATGGTCTTACCTCTCAGAAATACATAGTGCTGGGCAACGGTGAAGTCCGTAAGTAACAACGCCTCTATTGCCATACTGGGCGGGACCTTTGATCCCGTCCATATTGGTCACCTGCGGATCGCAATACGTCTGCGTGATGCAGGTTTCGATCAGGTGTTACTGATTCCTAATTGTGTCCCCCCTCATCGTGATCAGCCTCTGGCAACAGGAGAACAACGCCTGCGTATGCTGGAGCTCGCGGTCGCAGAACTGAACGGTATTGCACCCAGTGATATCGAGTTGAGTCAGGGTGACACCAGCTATTCAGCTCGCACGGTCGCCCTGCTCAAGGAACAATACCCTCAAGCCAACCTCACCTGGGTTATGGGCACCGATGCCTGGAATGGCTTTGATCGCTGGAAAACACCCGAAGACATTCTGGCCCGGGCCAATGTACTGGTGATTTCGCGCCCCGGAGACCAGGCTCGCACTGATGGCTGGCTTGGGCAGATTCTCGACAAAAACCGCTGCCAGCTCAGTGAGTTACACGAGACTCAGCACGGAGGCGTCTGCCATCAGGCCTGGCCAGAGCTGGATATATCTGCATCCGACTTGCGTCAGGCACTCAAGCAAGGCGACAATATCGCCTTTCTGACACCCCAGCCGGTGTTGGACTACATAAAAGAACACCAACTGTACCGATAACTTTACCGACAGGTCTGCATGCAAACTGAGCAAATCAAAGAGCTCGTCATCGACGCTCTGGAAGACATGAAAGCACATAACATCACTGTGCTGGACGTACGTGGGCGCACGTCCGTCACCGATTGGATGATCATCGCCAACGGTACCTCTAACCGCCACGTCACTGCCGTTGCAGGCAATGTCGAAGAAAAAGCAAAACACGCAGGCCTGAAACCGAACGGCACAGAAGGCCGTGCTGCTGCTGACTGGGTACTCATCGACCTGATCGATGTGGTTGTGCATGTTATGACTGAACAAGCCCGCCACTTCTATGATCTCGAACGTCTCTGGGGAGAAACACCCGACGCTGGGCAGGCAGGACAGAAGGACGCATGAAGATACGGCTGCTGGCCGTTGGCAATAAAATGCCTGCGTGGGTAGAACAGGGTTATCAGGAATACGCGAAGCGCCTGCCACGTGATTGCAGCCTTGAGCTGGTCGAAATTTCTCCCGGCCACCGCGGAAAAAACGCCAGCTCCGACAAAGCCATGCAACAGGAAGCTGATGCACTCAAAAAAGCGATCCGACCGGGCGAGCATGTCGTCGCATTAGCTGTCGAAGGCAAACCCTGGTCGACCGAGCGTTTAGCAAAAGAGCTGGAAGGCTGGCGCAACCAGGGTGGCGATGTTGCCCTGTTAGTCGGCGGTCCTGACGGTATGACGGACGACGTACTGAGGCTGGCCAAGCAACGCTGGTCTTTATCCCCCCTGACACTGCCCCACCCGCTGGTCAGGGTGTTATTGTCAGAACAGATTTATCGCGCCTGGACGATTCTCCAGGGTCACCCGTACCACAAGTAAGGCTGGAGTATGTGGGAACAGTCGATCAGGGATAAGGCCTACGAGCGCAGACTCTTCCGCGCACGAGCCATCGTCGCTGCTGTTCTTGTCGTATCGGCGCTACTGACCCTCGCCTGGCGCATGACCTACCTGCAGGTCACACTGCACGAAAAATATCAGGACCTCTCTGAAAACAACCGGGTAAAAATACGCCCTATCGCACCTAATCGCGGACTGATCTACGACCGCAACGGTGTACTTCTGGCTGAAAACATTCCTGCCTACAGCCTAACTCTGGTGCCCGAGAAAGTAGATAACCTCCAGGAGACTCTCGCCTTTCTTGATGAGCTGGTTGGCGTGTCTGAGCGGGATCTCGAGCAGTTTGAGAAACGCTCGAGTTACCGGCGCCGTCCATACGAACCTGTGGTACTGCGTCAGCGGCTGAGCGAAGAAGAAATTGCCGCCATCATGGTTAACCGTTTCTATCTGCCCGGCGTTGATGTTGAGGCGCAGCTTATTCGACACTATCCGCACGGCGATGCCTTTGCACACGTGCTGGGTTACGTCGGCCGGATTAACCAGCGGGATCAGGAACGCATTGAGGACGATGAAGAAAGCCAGCGCCGCTACAGCGCGACCTCCCATATAGGTAAAACCGGTATCGAAAGACGCTACGAAGATATTCTCCATGGTGACGTAGGTTATGAGCGTATTGAGACTAACGCCCGCGGACGCCTGCTCAGAACCATGCAGCGGGAAAACCCGAAACCGGGCACCGATCTGACGTTGCATCTCGACAGCCGGCTCCAGTTGCTTGCCGCAGAATTACTTGAAGGGCGCCGCGGTGCCGTTGTTGCTATCGAAGTGGAAACCGGCGGCATTCTCACGCTATACAGTAACCCCGGTTACGACCCGAACGCCTTTGTTACAGGGATTTCCTTCGATGATTACGAAGCGCTGACCAGCAGTCTCGACAAGCCACTCTTCGATCGGGCGACGCGTGGTACTTACCCACCCGCCTCGACCCTGAAACCTTTTGTCGGTCTTGCCGCTCTGGAAGCTGGCAGTACCACCTGGAACTATAAAGTGCGCGATCCGGGCTGGTTCCAGCTTGAAAATGATGACCGCTTTTATCGGGACTGGAAGCGCGAAGGACACGGCGTCGTCGATCTTGAAATGGCCGTGGTGGAATCCTGCGATACCTACTTCTACGACGTTGCCGTCAAAACAGGCATCGATGATCTCACGCCATTCCTCGGCCAGTTTGGCTTCGGCCGGGATATGTCGATTGATGTCATCTCGGCAGTATCCGGGATTCTGCCAGACCGTGAATGGAAGCGAGCCACCGGTCGTGGCCCATGGTATCCGGGGGATACAGTCAATCTCGGCATTGGTCAGGGCTTTATGGCCGTGACGCCATTACAGCTCGCAACAGCGACCGCTGTTCTGGCCAATAAAGGCAAATGGGAAGTCCCAAGACTGCTCGCGGCAGAAGACAACGTCCCGACGGAGTTTCCACACGGCGATATCCCCGACATTACACTCAATGATCCTTCCGACTGGGATCGCATGTTCACGGCAATGGATCATGTGATTACCGGTCGTCATGGTACTGCCCGCGCCTTGCGCGCCAACCTCGACTTCCCGATTGCTGGCAAAACCGGAACCGCACAGGTCGTGGGTATTGAACAGGATGCCGAATACGATTCGGAAGCCCTTCAGGAGCGTCTACGCGACCATGCCTGGTTTATGGCGTTCTCTCCGATAGAGAAACCACAGATCGCCATTGCCGTCATCGTTGAAAATGGCGAATCATCCGGGCGCACCGCCGCACCGATCGCACAGTCCATCATCAATGAATACCTGGGAGGCGCAGAGGGCTGATGGCCAGTACAGATTTCAGTCGCACGGTCTCCACGCCGTCACAGCATCATACCTTCGACCGCAGCGGTGCCTTTTTCGCGCGATTGCACATCGACCTGATACTTCTACTGCTACTTATTGCACTCGCCACCACCGGGCTGGCTATCCTTTACAGTGGCAGCGGTCAGGAAATCGGCATGGTGAAACGTCAGGCTGTGCACTTTGGTATCGGCACCTTACTGCTATTCATTACTGCCCAGATTCCACCGCGCCTCTACCAACTTATCGCGCCCTGGGCGTTAGCCGTAGGTACTTTACTATTGGTCGGCGTATTGGTTGCGGGGGTCGGCGCAAAAGGCGCTCAGCGCTGGCTGGACTTACCCGGGCCATTACCCCGCTTTCAGCCGTCTGAGCTGGTGAAGCTGGCGCTACCATTAGCGGTCGCCTGGTTTATGGCCAAACGGCCCGTACCGCCGCGCTTTCGTGACCTTCTTCAGGCACTGGTCATTATTTTCATTCCCACGATCCTGATCCTGAAACAGCCTGATTTAGGCACGTCGATACTGATCAGCACCTCGGGGTTGTTAGTACTGTTTTTTGCCGGGATGTCCTGGCTCCTGATTTTTTCCATGATCGGCATAGTCGCGGCGATGGCGCCGGTTATGTGGTTCTTCGTAATGCACGCTTATCAGAAGCAACGTGTTCTTACGTTCCTGAACCCCGAGTCCGATCCGCTCGGCTCAGGCTGGAATATAATTCAATCGAAAACGGCGATCGGCTCGGGCGGTATTCATGGCAAGGGTTACCTTCAGGGGACTCAATCCCAGCTCGAATTTCTACCAGAGAGCCATACCGACTTCATCATTGCCGTCCTGGCAGAGGAGCATGGATTAATTGGGGTCTGCCTGCTACTGGCGCTCTATGCCTTAATTATTCTGCGCTGCCTTTACATTTCCAGCCGGTGCGAAACTCTTTTCGGTCGACTGCTGTCTGGTAGCATGTCAGTCACGTTTTTTATCTATGTCTTCGTGAATATAGGCATGGTCAGCGGCATTCTTCCGGTCGTAGGCGTACCCCTACCACTGGTGAGTTACGGCGGAACGTCTGTCGTCAGTCTGCTTCTGGGCTTTGGCCTGATTATGTCGATGTACACTCATCGGCAAAGGAAATAACAGGGTTATTACTATGTTGAAACATGTGTTAGCTGCAATCACCTTGGCAGCTTCTGCGCCCTTCGCAGGCGCAGCCTACGACCAGCACGAACGTACCGACGAGTTCGTCGCCGAAGTGGAAAAGGAATACGGCATTCCGGCAGAAGAAGTACGCAACTGGCTGAAACAGGCTGAAAAGATGGATTCAGTGCTCGAAGCCATTCAGCGTCCTGCCGAACGCACCATGAACTGGGCGCGGTATCAGGATATTTTTCTGACAGAAAAACGGATCAGTGCAGGTAAGAACTTTCTCGAAAGCCAGGCTGATATTCTCGCCGAAGCTGAAAAGAAATACGGCGTACCGCCGGAAATTATTGCAGCCATCATTGGCGTAGAAACCTTTTACGGCACCCGCCAGGGTGGATACAGAGTGTTGGACTCGCTCTCAACACTCGCTTTCGATTACCCGAAGCGTCCACTGTTCTGGCGCGAGCTGAAAGCCATGTTCGCCCTCGCCCGTGAAGAAGGCGTCGACCCGGGTACCATCAAAGGGTCTTATGCTGGTGCAATGGGCTACGGCCAATTTATCCCTACCAGCTACCTGCACTACGCTGTCGACGGTGATGGTGATGGCAAACGTGATCTATGGGGCAACCCAGTGGATGCTATCCACAGCGTGGCTAACTATTTCTCAGAACACGGCTGGAGAACTGACGAGCCTGTCACACACAGAGTCACCGTCAGTGGCGACAAACACGAACCGCTGGTGAATGTCAGCCGCAAACCGCAGCACACGGTTGCAGACCTGACGGCCGCAGGTGTTGAGTTGCCAGTAGATATCAAGGGGGATAAGCCAGCCAACCTGATGCGCCTTGAAGGTAAAGAGGGCGACGAATACTGGCTCGGTGAATACAACTTCTACGTTATAACTCAATACAACCACAGTAAGCTGTACGCCATGGCGGTGTATCAGCTCAGCCAGGCTCTGAGTGAGGACAAGCAATGATGCGTGGGCTGGCCGTTCTGGTCAGTCTTGTTCTGCTTCATGGCTGCGCAACGTCCCGTTATCAGCACGCGAACGATTTTACGCCGGCGCCAATCGCTGACATCAAGGCAATTGCTGATCCCGTACCGGTATCCGAACCGCGCAGCAGTCTGGGCAATCCGTCGCGCTATCGCGTGCTGGGTAAGGACTATAACGTTATGAAGGATGCGGAGGGCTTCACGCAGGAAGGCATCGCTTCATGGTACGGAATGAAATTTCACGGTCACGACACCTCAAACGGCGAAACCTTCGATGTCTACAAAATGACCGCAGCACACAAAACGCTCCCACTGCCGTCGTATGTAAAAGTTACCCGCAAAGATACCGGCCAGTCGGTCATCGTCCGGGTGAACGACCGAGGGCCATTTCACGAAGGCAGGATTATTGATCTGTCGTACGCAGCGGCCGTAAAACTGAATATTCATAACGACGGCACGGCACCAGTAAAGATCGAAGTATTAAAAGCACCATTATCTGAAGCCGTGCTATGGATTCAGGCGGGTGCGCTAAGTAACCCGAACTCAGCAGAGCGTCTGCGTAAGAAATTATCCGGGATTACTGCCAACGTAGGAGCAGGCGACTGGACAGTCGGTATCTACCCGAAAGAAAAAGACGACATCACCCTTCACAGGGTGCGCATAGGGCCTGTTCCTGAATCGGAAGTCCCCGCGTTAATCGAAGCCCTCAACGATGAAGGCATCACTCAGCCGGTTCTGCTCTCTCAGCATCAACTGGAACGCTGAGAGACCAGACCTCACTCGCCAGTGCCGTGCTTTTTAATGTCTTTCTTCACCGCAATATATACGCCGACAAAGAAAGCACAGGTAAGGCCGACAATCGCAAGACCAGAGAATACAACTTCGTCCATAAACATAATAAGCACCTCGCATTGAGAAGAGACATAAGTCGTTGTTTCAATCTCAATATAGCGAGGCTGTCAGCTCCATCGTTGACCTGTGTCAAATATGCTTATAAAGGAATGGAGGACTCGCAGACAGCTTGACCCAAGTCAGTATTCTTATCAGAACACCCGACTTAGCCCGGTACTTAATTGACGGAAATGCGGCAACCTTTGCACCGTTTTATGACACAAAAGCTGCCTTCGCACTATTACGGAACAGATTTAGGCTTCAACGAGTTGCCCACGATACATTTTCTGTTTCGCCTGTCGCACCCGTGACGAGTCGTCCATAAGAATTTCACTGCCACGATACACCTTCCGGCTTTCCTGCATCTGTGGCTCAACCGGTGGTGCCTGACTGGGCAAAAAGTCTTCGACCAACGCGAGAAGCTCAGCACTGACGCCGCTTCGCACCAGTACCCGCAAATCATTTTCGAGAGTATTTGAATCAAAGTGAATTTCGCAACCCACTTCGTCTTTAGCGATTTTTTTTATTTTTCGGAGTAACGCAATACTACGGCGGTTGAATTCCACCATAACTTCTTCCCCCCCTACAGATATACTTATCAAGAAGTAGTCTGCAAGGGGTGTACCACTCCGCTGGATTCACAGTGACTTGCCAATAAAGCTTCAACGCGGCGCTCAAACTGCCGCGCAACCATATCCCAGGAAAGCTGTTCGGCCTGACTCCGGGCATCCAGCCCCATCAGAGTAGAGTCAAAGCGTAAGGCAACACGAAGCGCATCAGTAAATGCCTCATCCGTTTCATCAGACGCAAGAGAGCCATCGACACCTGTCCGAACAAATTCTCTGGCTGCGGCCATGTCATACGCGACCACAGGTAACCCACTGGCCATCGCCTCGAGAGTCACCAGACCAAAGGTCTCCGTCTGACTGGGCATTAAAAAGAGATCAGCAGACGCGAAGCACTCAGACAACGCCTGACCGGTTTTCACGCCAGTGAACACCGCTTCAGAAAACTCCTCGGACAGAGTTTCACGTAGTGGGCCATCACCGACAATCACAGGTCGTATCTGGCGTCCTTCCCGACGCATTTGTCTCACGGCTTTAAGGGCCACGATCAGATTTTTTTCCGCTGCGACGCGCCCGACACAAAGCGCCACCTGCTCACCAGATTCAACGCCCCATTCCTCTCTCAAGGTCGCAGATCGATGTGCAGGATTAAAACGACGACAGTCTACGCCGTGAGGCAACCACTCAACGCGTTGCATACCTTCACTGGTCAACTCATTCACCATAGAACGTGATGGCACCAGGGTAACGTGCGTCCGGTTATGGAAGCGGCGCATCCAGGCCATAATCATACGACGCATAACACCGAGGCCATAATAGCCGCTGTAACGATGAAAATTCGTATGAAACGCGCTGATGACAGGCAAGTTATGTTCGCGGGCCATCGCGACGGCAGAGGCACCGAGCAAGCCTTCCGTTGCAACATAAACCAGATCAGGCGGGTTGGCTTTCCAGTGAGACCTGAGAGCCGTCTTTGAAGGCAGGCCTAACTGAAGGTCTGGATACTGCGGAATGCTGATACCTTTTACCCAGACTTCATTATCCGGTGCCTCCATGTCGACCCTCGGAGCTGGTCGCACAATGGTGACCTGATAAAGATCAGGATTGAGGTGAGTGAACAGGTGCTGCAGAGAATTAGCAACACCATTCACTTCAGGAAGATACGTTTCTGTAACGACACATATGTGACGAATGCTCATGTCATACCCGGCAATAACTACTCATAAGAGCTAGTTTGCCGGGCAATCAATGACAGTTTAATTACGCCTCAGCAGCTTCTTCGCTGAGTTTTGAAAGGCGGTAACGCAGCTGGCGTGGCGTCAGTCCAAGTACTTTGGCCGCCATCGTCTTGTTGCCGTTGCACTTATCAATAGCCGCGTGAATATCATCCAGTTCGTTTTCCTGAACCCGCTGATAAGGACGCGCATAAAGTGTTTTGAAATTCGGCACAACCTGAGTCGCAAGAATGGTCGCAATCTGAGCACCAATAAAGCGGATCTCCGCAAGGTCCAGGGTGCCCGCATCATGACCGCGCAGATCAACCACCATAACTGCCATGACAGACTGACGAATAGTCAGCGGGACCAGCAGACAACGCATAGAGCCAGAAAGAGATTCAAGCTGTGGATCAAAGTGCTCTGGGCGCTCACTGTTATCACCAATCGTCAACCACTCACGGCTTTCAAACTGACGGCACAGAGCATGTTGAACTGCAAAGCTGTAAACGCCGTTGCTGATGCCTGTCGAACAATACTGAGCTTTAAAACGGCTCGGAGAATCCGGTACTGCGATTGAGATATTGCTGAGACCTGTCACCTGAGTCGCTAACATCAGCAACTGCTGAATAGCTTCATCATCGTGGTAGCGACTTTCCAATACATTGGCTACTTCATTCACCCATGCTGATGGGGATGATTTGATGCCGCTGTCTTTACGGTATTCCTGGATATCTGCGATTTTGTACATAGGCTGCTCCTCCTGAATGCTTATGCTGTCGCAAAACCCGTACCAGCTTAATCGGGTCGAATTAAATTCGGTAAAAGACGCATAAATACGCCGTTTTAACCACGCACTGCAGCATTGCGATAGCCGACGCTGCAGCCTAACCTGTTGATGATGAAAGAATTTTTTCAGTGATGTGACAATCAGAAAAAAAACGCGACAACCACCTATTCCGTCAAGCGTTTGTGGCACCCGGATAATTACTGCTTCATCCAGATGCAAAAAAAGAGCTTAACGCCCTTTTTTAATGCAGAAAATGATTTTATTCAGCCGGACACCTGTCAGGCGCACCCCGGATCATCGGTAGGTAAATAGGTTTTCTTTAACCAGGCCGAAAAACCTTTCGCAGCATCTTCCAGAGTGAATATTCCTGCAAGACGGTCACCTTTCATAATCAACACCGCATCAAAGTCATCCTGAACCATCCGATCAAGAACAACATCGAGGCGGGTATGAAGGTCTATGGCGGGAATCTCCCGGCGGCACATATCTAAGGCCGTCAGTTCGCTGATATCACTGGCTGGGTGCCCAGGGCTTCGTGCGAGTTCGATATCAGCCCACGTAAGAAGTCCCGTGACTTCATGGTGATTCATGACAGGGACGTGATGACAATGATGGACCTCCATCACGCGGGCGGCTTCTGCCAGGCTCGTGCTCTCTTCGACATGAGCCGGAAACGCCGTCATGAGTTCGGTAATGGTCGGCATATGACGCATTTGGGATGCTCCTTAGACGCCAATGCGCCCCAGAGTGTCGGTCAGTTGGCGAAGTATAGCCGAGATCGCCGGATGTTCATGTTCAAAGCGGATGACCTGTTCCTGCACCGCATCGCTCAACTCAGGTGAACCTACTTCATTGGCCTCAAGCTTCGCGATGTCATCAGCGATTTTAAGTAGCAGCGCGTGGGTTTCAGAGTCGAGTTCGGGGCTTTCCTTGAGGGTACGATGGAGGGATTCGAGTTGCTCGTTGAGAACCTGTTTGACCATAACCTTCTCCTTTAACTGGAAGTGATCATGCTTTGATAATGTAAGCATGTCTCAGTTCCAGTCTACTCCGTGAAAATAGTTTTCACACTATATAAGAAGTAAGGTAATGGCGCTGGTGGACGGACTCAGATCAATAAAACGCCTGAAAGCAGAACTTCATTCCGCATTTCTCGGCGAGCTGCTGCAGCACTTCCCTCAGTCCTGCATCGCCCACATAAAGAAGCGTCATATCCCTGAGGCGACTGTCAGACTTAGACGGTAACACCTGTTTCAAGGCACTGATCAAAAGACTGGCGTTCGCGGCAACAGGCATCCATACCAGGCTTTCGCCTTCATGCTGCTGCAAAAAACCGGTCAATCGGGCATCGTCGTTGGCTTTTTTGTCTGCGAAATCACAATGCAGCATAAAGAGAGGGCTGGATTCGTATTCCGGATAGCGACTCAGAGCGTGCAATGCCAGAGGAAGTAAATCTGACACCTGTTCTTCTACACATTGCACTGTTTTGGAGCCTGGGTACTGCAACACAGAGACTGGCCGACCTTTTAGAGTGCGTTCAGAAATCGCTCCGTGCGTCGCTGTTTCAGTAATTCCGTTTTCTGCGCCCGGCAGAGTCGCGCTGTATGCGGTCATTCTCGTGGCTCCTGCGGGGAAACTGTGTCCCTTGCAAATGTAGTGATACATAAGCGTTACAAGGACTGTGCCACTTCAGACCAGGCTGGATAATTCCAGCCAGAATACAGAAAAAGGCGCTAAATCAGTTCTCCAGCACGTATTGCAGAATCACCTTAATCAGATATCCCGCCATGCCTACACCCAGACCCAGAAGGAGAATCATGGTGCCAAATTTACCTGCACCCGAACGCCGACCAAGATCAAAAATGATAAAGAACATAAACGCAATCAGTCCCCCCACCCCCAGGGTCATACCAATCTGCTCAAGTAACGCTGTGTCCATCCGGCAATCCCGACAAAAATAAAATTGGGCCCAATGGTACTCAAACTACGCCAGTAATGCAGCTCAGGCGTGCATGCTTTGCGGCATCAGGCCTTTTTTTTGCCCCGCAGATATGCGTATCATTGGCCGAAACAATCACACAGCTCTGATTACTTCGGTGAATATCCTGAAACTAAGCAGAGCGAATAACAATAAAATCATTGGGGATACTAAGATGCGCTTGATCGCAGTCGCACTGACGCTGTTCAGTTTTGCCTTCGCTGCGGAGGGAAAGGAGCTTCCACAAAAAACGTTTTGTATTTTTGATCCGGTGGGAGCGAATGGCCCTATTTTTACCCGGATGCAGGACTTCCGCACAGCAGCTCTTGAATGGGGCGTAGAAGCCGAACTCAAAGCGTACACCAACGAAGCCGTTGCTCTGGCGGACTTCCAGTCTGGTGTTTGCGACGGCTCACTGATCACCGGCACACGTATTCGCCCGTTCAACGTTTTCACTGGTAGCCTGGAGGCCGTCGGCGGTCTGACCAGTTATCAGCAGCTGCGCGAACTGATCAATATGCTGGCCCGCCCTCAGGCAGCCAAATATATGGTGGATGGCCGTTACGAAGTGTCTGGAATTATTCCGGGTGGTTCGGTTTATGTCTTCGTTCGCGACCGCGCCATCGATTCTGTTGAAGCAGCGGCTGGCCGCAAAGTAGCAACACTGGATTACGACCTCGCGTCTAAAAAGGTCGTCGAACACATCGGCGCTACCATGGTCCCGGCTACGGTCGCCACCTTCGCTCCGCGCTTTAACAATGGCGACGTAGACATCGCCTATGCGCCAGCTGTCGCCTATGAGCCGTTCGAAATGTACAAAGGTCTGGGACAGGCGGGCGGTATCTACCGCTTCTCTTTCGCACAGATGAATTTCCAGTTAATTACCTACAAAGACCGTCTGCCTGACGGCTTTGGCCAGGCTTCGCGGGAGTTTTTCGCCGAGCACTTTGACCAGGGGATGGAACACATCCTCACGGCGGAGCGCGGCATTCAGGAGAATTACTGGATCGACCTTCCTGACGAACAGGAGCTCGAATACCTCGATATGCTGGCCGGTATCCGTGACGAGCTGGCCGCTCAGGGCGTGTACGACACACAAATGATGAAGCTGATGAAGAAGCTTCGTTGCCGTGCAAACCCAATGCACCACGAGTGCGCTACCGACCTGCTCTTCTGAGCTATGCCCGCCGACTTTGACGTAACTATCATTGGCGGCGGGGTTATCGGGCTGGCGTGCGCACGCACGCTGTCTGCCGACCGTTCAGTACTCTTAGTCGAACAACACGGCCTGTTTGGCAGCGAAACCAGTAGTCGTAATAGCGAAGTCATACACGCAGGGCTCTACTACCCTCCCGGTTCGCTCAAAGAATCACTATGCATTGCCGGTCGAAAGCAACTCTATGCATTCTGCGAGCAACACGACGTGCCTTATCGTAGAACCGGTAAGCTTATTGTCGCTCCTTCCCCTGATCACCCTGAACTGAATCGGCTGGAACAGAAAGCTCAATCGCTCAATATTCCGACAGAACGCCTGACACGGCAGGAAATTAACGAGCGTGAACCCCATGTCCGTGCCGAAGCGGCTCTGTTCTCACCGGAGACCGGCATCCTCGATAGCCACACCTACATGCTGCGTCTCCAACAGGAAGCAGAACGTCAGGGTGCGTTGTTAATGAAGCGCACCCGCTATCTTTCGGGTAAAGCAGAAAACGGCCTGTGGAATATCAGTTTACAGACCAGCGACGGTGAATTCAGAGTCACGTCAGAGCGAATGATAAATGCGGCCGGACTTCACTCCCACGATGTCGCCGCCCGCTCAGGCACAGATACATCACTGTTACCGCCACTGCATTATTGTCGCGGCCACTACTTTTCGTATCAGGGGTCAGCACCCTTCCGTCACCTTATATACCCGTTACCAGAGAAAGACCTGGCTGGGCTTGGTATTCACGCGACTCTGGACCTCGGAGGGCAAGTGCGATTTGGTCCGGACACCCAGTTCATTAATGGCCACAGCAGGGTTTATGAGGTCTCCCCAACCCTTAAAACAAAGTTCTGCCGCGCTATTTCATCGTATTTTCCAAATGTTGACGTTTCTCAGTTACATCCCGATTACGCGGGTATTCGCCCAAAACTCAGCGGCCCGGGCGAACCAGCCCAGGATTTTGTCATATTTGGTGACAATCGACCGGAAGCCGCGCCATTACTGCATTTGCTTGGGATAGAGAGTCCAGGTTTAACCAGTTCTCTGGCGCTGGCCGATAAAATCACCGCCAGACTTTCAACGGAAACATGACTTTTGTGTAACATTGTGTGGCGAGTTCTTACATTGCGACTACACTCTTATTAATCGCAGCGAAATGCCGACGGTATGGGGTTTACATTTGTTCACCATAAATGACATGGCGGACACCGGAAGCCAGGGAGTAGCTGCTAATCTGAAAGTACGTTCAGAAAACGAAACCAATAAAGGGCGAACCATGACTCAAGCGATGCGAGTGACTGCAGACAACAATAACGATATCAGCACTATCCTATCGGAACGTGTACTGATTCCTGTTGGTTGTGATCACTGCGACAAGGAAACGGAAGTCAGTCTGGAGACTCTCAAGAGCACCAGCACTGTGATGTGTGAACACTGCTGCCATGTACGGCCATTCAGCAACGCTGAAATGAACATGCTCCTGGCGGTACTCGGTCGTGCGGGATACCGGGTACCCTAACGAATCTGAGCTCTGAGAGATCAGAGCTCTGGCTGCACCAGCATAGGAAGCAGCATACTCAGATAGCGCCGGAGAATTCTCTCTGGTGCATCACTGTCCCCTTCATCAAGCAACAACTGGTACTCAACAGAATGCAGGATGGCCATCACGATGGCGGTATCTTCCTCAACCATCTGAGATCCCATCAGCATAGTGATTTCCCGAACGGCCTCTGTCAGAGCCTTGCGATGCATCAGAGCAAGACGCCGCACCCTGTCCTCGACAAATACCTCATAACGGAACGCCTGCTCGCTAATCAACATTCGCGTGTCCTCGGCAAGCTTGCCTCTCGAGAAACCGCTGAGACTGGTCACTAAGCGCTCAATGGCCTCAAGCTGCTGTCGCGGGTCCGTCATGTCGTATCCGCGGATATCTCTCGCGGTGTCACGGAATTCCGAAGCAAACTTCTGCACGTACGCAAGCGCCCACTCGGTATACAGAGTAAAGGCATCCGCAATCAGCTCATGAATGTCTTTGAAGTAGTAGGTCGTCGCAGCCAGTGGAACTTCCGCTTCAGCGGCTACTGCTCTGTGCCGGACCCCCCTGACGCCATCACGAACAATGATGCGCATGGTTGCTTCAAGAATCTGCCGACGCCGCTGTTCGCTTTTCTCGCGACTGGTTCGTCGCCCCCGATATTTAAGCTCGGCCTTCCCGTCTTGGGCAGGACGGCTGTCATTATTATTATTCATTATTGTCCCTCGCTGAGGGCTATTATGGGGAAATACCAAAGGCGAATGAAGCACCGAAGCGGCAAGACATGCGCTAAATTTCCGTCAATAGCGGCAAGGTTCGACAAAAACTAATCATAGACTCATCCACAATATCGGTAAAAGCCTATATTTATCAGATAGTTATATTCTTGGCACAGCCCATGCAATCCCCTATCAGAACAGGAGAATTGTCATGTTACTTAATGCGCTCACTAACTATCTGCAGAACCAGCCCACCAGCTCCGATCTGCAAAGTCAGCAGGCCCAGGCGCCTTCCGGTGTATCCGAACGCGCAGAAACTGGCTCTGACGACACCTCTCCTGCGTTATACACCGTCTCTGACCGCGCCGTGATGATGAGCGCTGTCGCCATGGAGTTTGATATCCATGCTCTGGCACCTGAGCAACTCGGGCAGTTTCAGAACCGCCTGCAGGAATACGGTCTGATTGACAATCAGGGGATTCAGGCACTGAGTATCGTGCACACTGCCCGGCTCAACAGTGAAGACAACGGGGCGGTTGATGCAAAAGCCATCATAGATAAGGCATACCAACAGACCCAGGAGCCCGGAGCAACCTACAGCCAGCGCAAGCAGATTCACCAATTGCACACCCTTTTCAGCAACCTCGATTCGGCCACTCCGCAGCAAAAAGCTTCATAATCCATTAAGAATGGTACACTGGATCTCCCATTTTTACCGGAGACCCGCAACGTATGTTTCGTCCGCTTCTCGTGCTGACCCTGATTCCCCTCCAGACTTTTGCCATCACCAATATTGAAGAAAAACGCCGCGCCGCGGATGCCGATGGCTGGCAAAGCAGTGCCACTGTGGGGCTGGATGCACAATCAGGAAACACCAAAGAACGGGAATGGAATCTCGGACTGAACACCAGTTGGCAAAATGCAGAACACCGCGCCTTCGGCTGGTACACCAGAACCTATGAGTCTGTTAATGACGAACGTACCAGCGACAATACCTTCGCCCACTTACGGTACGTGCATAACTTTCGTGCGACAGTAGGCCAGGAAACTTTTCTTCAATACGAGCGTGATCCGTTCGCTGAACTGCAATATCGTTTTCTCGCCGGTGCCGGCGTACGCTTTCAGAAAACCTGGAAAGAAGACCAGCTGATTCGCCAGGGCGTCGGTGCTTTCCATGAGTCGATTAAAGAAGATAACGGCGCAGGCGATGAAGAAGCTCAGCTTACGCGTCTGAACCTATACACCCATGGTGAAACACCGCTGGGCTATAGCCACATTCTCGGCACCGTATATCTGCAGCCATCCGTGGACGATACCGATGATGTTCGGGCTTTGGCTCGCTTTAAAATGCGTTTGCCGTTAGCCAGCAACACCGATCTCAGCTGGCAGTGGCAGACCCGCTGGGACAGCCGCCCACCAGAAGGCGCTGAAGAACTGAATCATCAGACTCAACTGTCGGTCGCTATACGCTTCTGATAGCACGCATGGAGTGAGTGACGCATCGCGCGTTGCGCCACTCCATGATCAAAGTGCTTCTTCCATCCACTCTTTCAGCCAGAACAGTGCATCGTCGTCTGGCGTCTGAGTTTCAGTGGCATCGATGGTTACACGCGGAACTGGCGCCTTGCCCTGCAACTCAATGAAACGTGCTTCCATCAAAGCGCCCGCCTGACAGAACGTCATATCATAAGAGCTGTCCCCCAGACAGATCACACCAAACGGACGACCATTCTGACCTGGAGCCTGTTCTTCCAGAGCAACATAAAATGGCGACAGATTGCTTGGAATATCTCCCCGCCCCGTTGTTGCCGTCACCACCAGAACGGCATCCCAATCGCCACTATTTAATGCATCAATACTCGCTTCAGTATCGACCTGGGCCTGATGCCCTTCTGCCTGCAAGGCGGCAGCGCATGCCTCGGCCACCACTTTTGCTGTACCGCTCACCGTACCCACAGGAATATAAACTCTGGCCATAACGCCTCCCGAAAAGCGCGGAGTATACCAGCTCCTGCAGATCTCTCAGTCGTCTGCTTTACTTATATAAGTGGCATGTCTTGAGTGAGGCACTATGCAGGATACATTGATCAACCGCATCGAATCGGCAGTCAACTCACTGCTGATACGTTTCGCGCCCGTCTGGTACGCAACCCAGTCGGTCCAGAACATGCCCCTGCCCGACTATGTGCCGCTCAATCCACTCAGCACGGACGCAAAGACCTGGTTTGACCTGCCTGCGGCACTGACGCAAACGAGTATCCTTCTGGTTGATGAAGCTCATGGCTGGCAGGGTCTTGGGAAAGAACTGGAGCATCTGGCCGTCCAGAAGCAGGTGCACCGGCCACTCTCAATTACCCGTCTGACCGGCGCCAGTGAGCTGCCCTCCAGCGACGCTATCTCTCAGGCACAGACGCTACGCGACGCCGCATTGAACGATCAGGAGCTTGAAGAACCGGAAAGCGAAGAAGCCTTTGAGCAACAAATGCGTGAATTGCCACGCACACTGACCGCCACCCACCGCGAATGGGACGGACGTCTGCTGCTGACTTCGCACGAGCTTTTACCTCAATTAATGCCACTTATCCGCTATGCCGGCGCACGACAGCGGGATGCCATGGTGCCAGCGACGGTCACCATCGAAGGCATACGCCAGGAAGCCCTCGAACGCATAAGAAACAAGTATTGGTGGTTTCTGATGCACCCGCAGAGCGCCGAGGCACTGGTTGTACTGTTGAGGCAATGTGGCTTCTCTGCAATCTCATCCGGGCCATTGGGTAAAGACGGAAAACACGCCTTCTTTTTCTGCAACAAGTCCTCACAAGGCCTGAATAAGGTCATCCTGCACCTGATGTCGTCCAAGCGCAGCGCCCAGCTGTCAGAGTTTGGGCGATTTCTGAGCAAGCACCGCCACCGCTTCCGCACGCCGTGATAAATTTGGTTACATTGCCGTATGGCGTTAAATGCCCTCTTTATAGTAAGGTATGGCGTCATCGAACACGTTAAAATTCGGCCAGTGATTAAAAACCACCGAATCGAACAACGTAACGCCCTGTGCGACAGGCATAACAATAAGACGGATATCCCATGATCAGAGGCACCTGGAGTCTGACGGACCCACTGGTACCGGTGAACATTCCGGCCACCATGCTGAAAGTCGGCGAAGATAAAGGCGTCAGCCGTGACGACCTTCTTAAAAATACAGGCATCAGCGCTGAAGTGCTGGATGACCCATCTGCACGCCTGACCTATCAGCAGCTGTTATTTCTGGCCGAGAACCTGATCCGTAACTATCCGGACGACAGTGTCGGCCTTGATCTCGGTGCAGCCATTAACATCAACCAGTTCGGTATGCTGGGATACGCCATTCTCAGCTGTGCTGATCTGCGCAGTGCACTGCAACTGGGTATTAAGTACCACACTCTGGTCGACCCGGCGTTCACGTTTGAAGTAATGAACCTCGGCGATACCTCGGCTGTGCGTCTGACCAGTCACATTCCGTTCGATCATATCTACCGCATGATCTGTGATGTGTTTGTCGCGTCTTTCTCAACGCTGGCCCGCTTCCTCACCGGACGCTACGACGCTCAGCCGATTGAGGTACACCTCAACCACCCAGAGCCTGAGTACGCCGCACGTTACAGAGAATTCTTCGACTGCACGGTAAAGTTTGATCAACCTCGTACTGAGTTCATCATTGATAACACGGTGCTGGACTTCAAACTGGTGATGGCCGACAAGGCAACAGCCGCCATGGCTGAAAGCCAGTGCGAAGAGATCCTTGCGCGTGTGGGTCCGAAAGAAGGCATCATTGCCAAGGTACGCCGCATACTGCTGAGCAACCCCGGGCACTTCCCACCGGTCGACGACGTCGCCAGCCAGCTGGCCACTTCAACCCGGACTCTCAGCCGCAGCCTGCAGGATGTAGGTACGTCGTATCAGCGTATTCTTGATGAAGTGCGTAAAGAGATGGCGATTGAATACCTGCGCAGCTCTAACCTGCCGATTGAAGAGATCGCAGCCTTGGTAGGTTACAGTGATCCATCCAACTTCCGTAAAGCGTTCCGCCGTTGGACACAGAACGCACCTTCGTATTATCGCGAAGGTAAATCCTGATATTTCAGTGCCCCTTCACCGGGGCACAAAACCTTATTAACCCCCGATAAAACAACCTTCCCTTTCGTCATCATAGCTTCACCGAGCTGAAACCTTTCTGTCATATCGCAATTGCAAAGTAGTGTATATGCACGAAGAACAGGCAAATGCGATGACACCAGAGCTCTCAAGAATCACCATTGTGACCGAAACTTACGCCCCTGAAGTCAACGGCGTAGCGCACACACTGGCGACTCTGGTAACCGGCATGCGAGCGCGCGGGATTGAAGTTCAGATTATTCGTCCGCGCCAGAATAAACACGACAAGGGTGACGAGTATTCACTCACATTACCTGGCCTACCGATTCCGGGTTACCCGGAACTGAAGTTCGGCCTGCCTTACTATCGTCGTGTTCTTTCAGCGCTGAAAGACTTCAACCCTCAAGCCATTTACGTGGCGACCGAAGGGCCTCTCGGCTGGGCCGCCTGTAAGGCAGCAGAAAAGCTAGGCACAGGCGTTGTCAGCGGCTTCCATACGAACTTCCACCAGTATGGCAAACACTACCGCCTGGGCCTGATAGAAAACCTTGGCTACCGCTACATGCGCTGGTTTCACAACAATACAGCCGCCACTCTGGTACCCACACAGGCACAGGCCGATGAATTAAACAGCCACGGCTTCGAGCGCGTCAGTGTGATGGCACGCGGAGTAAACAGCGAACAATTCTCGCCTGAACATCGCAGCCAGGAATTGCGGGCCAGCTGGGGCGTTAACGATGACACGCCGGTACTTTTATACGTAGGTCGTATCGCTGCCGAGAAAAATCTTCAGCTTGTTGTGCGCACCTACGAAGAACTGAAAAATCAGGACAACAGCATTCGTCTGGTACTGGTCGGCGATGGCCCAGAGTTAGAGAGCATTCGTCAGCGCCACCCAGAAATTATCTGTGCAGGCATCCGCCGCGGAGAAGAACTCTCCCGCTATTACGCCAGTGGCGATATTTTCCTGTTTCCTAGCCTGACCGACACCTTTGGCAACGTCGTCACCGAAGCACTCGCCAGCCAGCTTGGCGTCGTGAGCTTCGATTACGCCGCCGCCCACGAGCATACAAAGGACGAAGACAGCGCAATGCTGGCTCCGTTTGGCGATGAACAGGCATTTATCCGCGCCGCCTTATCGCTCAGTGAGCGTCCGAACCTGCTCAAACATATTCGTAAAAACGCCCGTGATATTGCTCAAGGCATTTCATGGGACAGCATTATCAATGAGTTTCTGCAGCAACTGGCTGCAGCTCAGACAGAGGTAACATCGAATGGACATTCTCAAGCAACGCGAAGCAAGAGCCGAGTTTCTGTTCCGCAGAGCGGATCACTTTGAACTGAGTCTCTGCCAGCGCCTCAATCGAATGGGGCACATGCGCGCAATCCGCCTGTTTTTTAAAGGCGTCAGCCGCCTTGGCGATGGTGTGTTCTGGTATTCACTGGCGTTAGCGCTGCCACTACTTGCGGGCATGGAAGGTCTGGCGAAACTAGGCCATATCACAGTCGCTGGGCTGGTGTGCATTCTGGTCTACAGTCAGCTCAAAAATCGCCTGGTTCGTAAGCGCCCGTTTATTTCATTTCCGGACATTCACGCACACACAGCGCCGCTGGATAAATACAGCTTTCCATCTGGCCATACCATGAATGCTGTGAATTTTGCGGTACTGTTTACCTGGGCGTATCCGCCGCTGGCTTATATCGTTGTGCCTTTCGCGTTTCTAGTGGCTCTGTCACGCGTCATCCTTGGCATGCACTACCCAACCGACGTTGCCGTCGGAGCTGCGTTAGGGATTATCCTCAGCTGGACATCACTGCTGCTGTTTCCGCTGGGAATGTTTGCAGACCTGATGGGTTAAGCTGCTTTAAGGCATGCCGCTTAATGACCGGCATGCCCTGACAATAAACTCCCCTGCCACACCACCCCCACCGCAAAGCGGTCCTGCTCTTCAGGCAACGTCTGATCTGAAGTGTATTCAGCCCTGAACTCGATCTGAGGGCGCCACTGATACAGCCACGACAGTGAAAAACGTTCAGGGGTGTGGCCATCTTCACTGAGCAGGCCAGCGCCTTCGCCTAAGGTGGCAGCGGCGGCACCCGTCAGGGTGTTATCCGCGACCAGTCGCTCCGCACGCAACGACACCGTATGGTTGTGCAAAGTAAGATAGGGCTGCAACCAAACCGCATACTGGTCTGCGACAATATCGGCTTCGCGACTTCCTGAATCGTGCAGCATACCCTCCATGTTCAACTGCGCCCAGGCGCCTTTTATGCCAACACGAGCAGATTCTCCAACGCCGACACTGGCCCCTGCATGAACGCCCGTCAGATCGAGATCACCGGTATAACGAACATCCGGAAATTGCACCGCCTGCTCACCCGGCGCCGCCACCGGTGTATGTTGATGCCCACCACCGTAACGGTGGTCTGCCCGCGAATTGGCCTGCGCCCGGTAATGCCAGGCGCCGATATTGGCATAGACAGAACCAACAGAAAACGAGTAGCGCGCAAAGGCATCCCACGCGCCGCCATCAGTACCATCAGTTGCAGGGAAGGCTTTTCCCTGCCAGATCTCTGCTCCAGCAGACCAGCCAGCCGTTTCGTGCAGCCAGATACGTATTCCCTGATCGTGAAAATGACGGCCAAAAAATACATCGGCAATTAACGAAGGTTCAGTAAATTTCGACGTCGACCTGTGCGCCAGCAGTTCTGGCGAAAATGCTGCCGACATCCGCCCAACTTCAACAACCCAGGGCCCTTTCACATCGCAGCAGACGAATCCAATACTTGCGTGTTCGATACCCACACTCTGATGGCCATCGCTGCCGTCGTGTGTACTGACACCCAGCTTAACGAAGGTATTCTCGTCGAGGCGTTTCGCTGTCATCACAGATACTTCATCCAGACTGACACCCTGTGATACTGGCCATGCATCGCCGCCCATAAAGGCGCCCGGAATTTGCCAGAACTCATACTGATCGACCGGTGACGCAGAACGCCATGTCGTCATCACCGTGCCATGCACCTGCGTGGGCTCGCCCTCCGCTGGAATGTAATGGGCATATACCTGAGACGGTAAAGCCAACACGAGAGACATCCCCGCCGCACTGGCCAGACGCTTAGCAGGAGTCTTGGTTATTTTCATACAATAAATTTCCAGCGAATCATTAAAATTATCTGGCGCTTAATCAGCACGCCACGGATTGGAAAATCGAGGATCTGTGAGAAAGGCGTCGTCGGTCAGAGATTCAAGAAATGCCACCAGATCGCTGACCTCTGCATCAGTAATCTGGAACGATACCAACACACCATCTTTGTACGGGCTGATACGTCCATCACCCGCATTCTCACCTGAGGCAATCACCCGGCCGCCTGCGGCATAATTGCGGATAACGTCTTCCAGCGTCGCCACTGACCCATCGTGATTATAAGGTGCAGTGACGGCGACATTTCGCAAGGATGGCGTACGGAACTGCCCCATATGATCCGGATTACCTGTGACTTCGTGGCGCCCGGTATTCGGGTCTGGGTAAGCGCCCATACCATCAATGTTATAGAGGCCGGTGTTATGAAAAAGCGGTTCGAGGAAAGTGACACCACGGTCTATGGTGGCATCACTGAAGTTATAGCCATCGTGGCAATGAAAACACTCAAGACGCTCGCTATTAAACAGGGCTTCGCCGCGCTTCGCAGATTCGCTCATTTCGCCGCGATCAAATGCGCTGTCGAACGACGTCATCCCGCGTACAAATGACGCAATGGCTTTGACAGAATTATCCCAGGCCAGCTCACCCAGTAACGGCTCCTCCTGCTCAGGAAAGGCTGCGGCATACAAACGCAGGTAGGTTTCGTCTGCCTGAATCGACATCAGAATCTGTTCGAAATTACTCTCGTTAATGCCATGCTCAATGGGCGATTCGCCAAACAACGGCAGCATGACCTGCTGCTCGATTGTGGCCAGAGCTGGGTTGCCCCACGTCAGATTATTAAAGTACGCCGCGTTGGTCAGCGACTGGCTGTTGCGCGGATGCACCTCGCCAGTCGCACCCAGCGGGTGCTGTACACCATCGCTGAACGCACGCGCTTGCTCGTGACAACTGGAGCAACTGATTTCACCATTAACCGATAAACGCGCATCGTAAAAAAGATGACGCCCGAGCTGGAATTTTTCTTCCGTCATCGGGTTATCGTCGGGCTCGTAAGGGAGCGGAACAGACGCTGGTACGCGCCAGTCAAACGCCGATTCACGCGCACCGGCATCATCGACGAATGTCTGGCTCTCTGTCTGGCAACCACTCAGAAACAGAGCGGCTGAAACAAGAGCGAATAACCTGGTCACGTTAATTCTGAACACAGCAAACACAGATCTGATCACTCAGCGGATTCTTTCTCACGTACGGAAAATACCGATTGTTCAGACTCTGCATTTTCACCCGTTCCCAAATCCAGGCCCAAGCCCAGATTAGCGAATACAGCCTCACACTCAGGGTCGGTCGTGCCCGACATACACCCCGGTGCACCACCCTCGTCCTGTGCCACACTGACGCCACTCACCAGCGCCGCGTAATCGATCACGATCTCAGCCTGCTCGACATCAATAGCACCAAGCTCAATCGTGATTTCAGGGCGGTTAGGATTTTCACAGGTTTCTGGCTCGGTGCCCGACTCCAGATCGGATACCGACACTGGGCAACCCGTGCTACCCAGGTGCATATTCCAACGATTGCCTGTGCGTTCGCCGTCTTGCGGGTCAGTCCAACCACCGACTGGAGCCACATCAATGCCCGTGAACTTATATCCGCCCTGCCAGTTCCAGCCCGCGCCAGATGCCCGCCCAGGATTACGCAAAGGCTCATCGGCCGCTGCCTGATCCTTGTGGTTCAGATCAAAGGGTACCCCCAAGGTGAAACGAATGGCCGCGACCGTTACGCCCTCTTCGACTGTTGCGGTGACTTGCACACCATCATTAAAGTTCGGGTTAACATCGGCCTCTGCTTCGCACCCGAGAGTGTCACGAAAATCGAGTTGAGCTACCCGGCTGTTCTGTGACGGACTGGTTTCAGAAGCATCACTCTCACCTGAAGCGGTTGTCGATACATCATCAAGGCTCAGTTCAATCTCAGCGCCTGTGTCTGTCACCAACTTAAAATCGTGAACATAAAAACGGAAATCAACAAAACTGACGGTCGACGCATCGCTACCCACATTCAGATAATCTTCACCGCAAACAACATCAGCATCGCCCACCACGGCCGCAAACGGGATAGTCGCGGCAATCTCACGAGGGCCTACAATTTCAGTCGACGAGCTGCTGTCACCACCACATGCGGTCAAAAGCGCGGAAGAAGAGAGCACGGCTGAAGCAATCAGCGCAGTCGAAAAAAAAGACGTCGGAGCAGTAAATAAGGGGCGCACAGTGTCATCCTGTCGGTAGGTTGCAAGTGCGACGAATTATAGAGATGGTGCCGGGATTGAGAATGCGACAGGTTGTCGCAGTTGGGCAGAGCCAGCTCTCAGGGGGGGTTATAAGAGCTCAGAACAGATTCAGCTGCTTTTCACTGATCTGAGGAAAGCGCCCACCAATACCTAACAGGCGTACAGGCTTGTCTTCCCGTTTCAGAGCCTGAAGCAATAACCGCTGAAAACCCTCGGGCGTCGCCGATTCCTGAATATCGGCCATGGTGGTCTGAGTGAAATCAGCGAACTTCACTTTTACGAAAGGCGCCAGCGCTTCTGGCTTCCAGGGGGTTCGGCTTACCCTCTCCTGCCACTTCTCGTATAGAGCCGAGACCTCAGCCACGCACTCTTCATGGCGGGTCTTATCCTGAGCATAGGTACGCTCGACACTGACGGACTTGCGCTCACGATCCATACTCAACGGTCGGTTATCCTGTCCCCGACAACGCTGATATAAATGGACACCTGAGCGGCCAAAACGACGTACCAGTTCATTGAGATCCCAGCTTCGGGCGTCGTCGCAGGTTTCGATACCCAATACCTTTAAGCGCGCCTGAAACGCCGGGCCAATACCGGGAATACGGCCAACAGGTAACGCCTTCACGAATTCATCCACTTCTTGAGGCGGAATCATCTTCTGGCCATCGGGCTTATTCCAGTCACTCGCGACCTTCGCCAGAAACTTATTCGGTGCACCGCCCACCGACACACTGATACCTAACTCGTGCCTGACGCGCTCACGAATCTCAGCCGCTACCTGACTCGCCTGCTGATCCGGGTCTAACTCAAGATACGCCTCATCAACCGATACCTGCTCAAGCAAGGGTGAATAATCACGCAGGATATTCATCACCTGAGCAGAGACCTCACGGTACAGCTCCATACGACCACGCAACAACACCAGATCAGGGCAAAGACGACGCGCCGTCGCCGTCGCCATCGCCGAGCGAACCCCAAATACCCGAGCCGGATAATTACAGGTCGCGATAACACCGCGCCGGTCAGATTCACCACCAATCGCAATCGGCACATCACGCAGATGCGGCTGCTCACGCATCTCAACCGCCGCGAAAAAGCAGTCACAGTCGATATGCAATACCTTACGGCCAGGCTCACTCATGGGTACGTCACTCCTGCCCCAAACGACGGGCAAATGCTCATGACGAAATACTGTATACATAAACAGTATTCTTGGCAACACCGGTAAATTCAGTGCTCATTTGCAAGATCAGAACAAAACGAGCATACACACTATGAAACCTATCAATAAGAAACACCCCATTGAAATCAGTTAGTTGCAAATTCTGTAGGGGTGATAGTGTGCGGAATGTAAAGCCTATGAAGGCGTGTAAACGCGCATGCTCACTTTCACACTGGCAAAAGGCGTCGCCTCAGGCACTTTTCATAGTGGTGACAGGGGGTTATGCTCGAAACATCGAAAGGAAGCGGAGCGTCAAAACGCGCACGCTCACAAATAAACTAATGAAATGGACACCCCTCCCTTACACTGAAACTTCAGTTTCTTCGCGGGAGATGGTTTATGGAACGGCTAACAGTGATAGGAATCGACCTGGCAAAATCGGTGATTCAGATCCATGGCAGTGATAGCAGAGGAAAATGCTTAATTCGTAAAAAGCTTCGACGTAATCAGTTGTTACCATTTCTGGGTAAGTTACCTCGTTGCTTAATCGGGATGGAAGCTTGTGGCGGTTCTCATTACTGGGCTAGAGAAATAAAGCAGCTTGGCCATGATGTGAAATTAATACCGCCGCAATTTGTGAAGCCTTACGTAAAAACGAATAAAACTGACGTTGCGGATGCAGAAGCAATCTGTGAGGCGGTTGATCGGCCAACAATGAGGTTTGTGCCAATAAAAGGTCCAGAGCAACAAGCAGTACTGCTTTTGCATCGAGAGCGGGAAGGGTTGATAAAGGAGCGGACGGCAGTAATTAATCGCATACGCTCATCCTTTTCCGAATTTGGAGTGGCGATTCCTGCAGGACCGAAGCGGTTGAGGCAATGGTTGTCAGATTCATATGGAGATGTTGAAAATGACTTGCCATCAACACTTAATCGCCTGATGCTTCGGATGATCGATCGGTTAAATTATATTGAATCGGAGATCGGTGATCTTGATAAGGAAATCAATGATCAAAATAAGTCTGATGAACGCTGTAAACGATTAATTGAAGTTCCTGGTGTTGGTCGGTTGGCAGCTTCGGCGATAGTAGCAAGCGTCGGTGATGCGAAAGAATTTCGATCAGGGCGAGAATTCGCAGCTTGGTTGGGGCTGGTCCCCAGACAATATTCAAGTGGCGGGAAGCAAAATTTACAAGGCATCAGCAAGAGAGGTGATGCTTATATTCGTAAGATGCTGATCCATGGTGCCAGAGCCGTAATTCGTCATATGAACAGGAATAATGCTCCGGTAGATTGGCTTGAAGATCTTATGAGGCGTCGTCACCACAATGTAGTCATCGTGGCGTTGGCGAACAAACTAGCAAGAACGATCTGGGCTTTGCTGAGCAAGGAACAGAGTTACAAAAGATATGAAGACACCGTAGTTGCGTAAGTGAAATCAGATGTCTAACAGGTAGGACCGCAATCCGGAAACTCTGTTCCTAACTACGTTCTTCGGGAACGATAAACTGATAAGAACCGGGTTGGCGAAGTTCATCAAGGATCTGGCCCTAGGCCAATTGGAATCCGAATAGATGGCTGCACTACACCAAAGGCAGATTTCGCTTGCACAATGAGGGGTGTCCATAGATGTTAAGCTTGGTTGTTGCGTGATGCGCAACATGCTATTATTCCCTCATGATTAAATCATTCCGTCACAAAGGACTGAAACGGTTCTACTCGACTGGCAACA
>CAJWBH010000023.1 GCA_913019975.1 Thalassolituus maritimus
GCATTGGACACCTCGTCAGTTTGACTTTGGTGTCCGTTTTATCGGGGCAAGATCATCCAACTATTATTCGTTTCAATTCGATCTCCTTTTGGCATTTAACAGCTTATTAGTGTGCGTGCGCGTTTATCCTGGGATACTCTTTCGAGCTTCCCTTGGTAACTTATTGAAAATAATGAAGAATCTTCCATAACTCAAATCTCCCATCAAGAAAAACGCGCACGCCTGTTATTTCGGCAACCCTGCGCACATAAACTTGTAAACCAAGTTTGCAAGTCTTTGATTCGATTGGAGTTTACGTTACCCCGCTCCGACAAAACGCGCAAGCACGAAAATAGAGCGTGCCAGATTTTCTTGAAATTCGCAAATCATACTGTATGTTTAACCAGTATACCTTTACATTTGGAGGCCAGGATGGCTAAGAGCAAATTTCTGACAGAAGTGCGCGAGTTCATGCGGCTGCATGGGTACAGTATTCGTACCGAACATACGTATATCTATTGGATCAGGTTCTATATCCGCTTTCATCGGTTGCAACACCCATCAACCCTTGGGCCTGAGCATGTCGTTATGTTCCTCAGCTTTCTTGCTAACCGCCGGGACGTCGCAATCAATACTCAAAAGGTTGCCTTGAATGCCTTGGCCTTCCTTTATAACAAATACCTTAACCAGCCATTGGGGGATATTGGCTTCACGTTCGCTACCCGCCCCCGGCACCTGCCTACTGTGCTGTCCTCAGCCGAAGTGGGGAAACTACTCGACGTGTGCAATGAGCGAGACCGCTTAATTTTTTCTCTACTGTTTGGATCAGGGCTACGTATCACTGAGTGTTTACGGTTGCGGATCAAAGATTTCGACTTTTCAAGAGGTACCCTGACGGTATTCGATGGGAAGGGGGCTAAAGATCGGGTAACTATCCTTCCGCAAAGCTTAAAGCCTGCCTGTCATGAGTTTTTTGAAATAGCCATCGCTTTGCAGAAGGAAGATAACAAACGTGGGGTTGGCCCTTCACTACCTGGCGCACTGGGTAAGAAGTATCCGTCTGCGCATTTGCAACCTGCATGGATGTTCGTTTTCCCATCTACGACTGTATGCAGCCATCCCTATACCAAAGTACTTTGCCGCCATCATTTGCACGACTCTGTGCCTCGCAAAGCGTTAAAGCAGGCAGTCATCAGTGCCGGGCTGACGTCGAAACGAATATCCTGCCATACCTTCCGTCATAGCTTTGCTACTGAGCTGTTACGCAGCGGCCGTGACATTCGTGCAGTTCAGGAGTTGTTGGGGCATAGCGATGTAGCAACGACCCAAATCTATACGCATGTTGTGGGGCAGCACTTTGCCGGGACCTCCAGTCCGTTGGATCTTCTGGTCTGAGTTGTTTCGCGCAAGCTTCGCGTTGCGCTCCTACAAAGGCGTTTTGTCGGTATACTCTCTGGTACGTTTTGACCTGTGCTGAGTATGTTATGACACCTCCTGATATGAAAAACCCGATTCACCTGTTGGCCTTTGGCCTGGGCTCTGGTCTGGCTAAGAAGGCGCCGGGTACCTGGGGCACTCTCGCCGCATTGCCTGTGTGGTGGTTTTTATTGCAGGGTGTACCGACCTTACCGTATATCGGCGTATTGCTCGCGGGTTTCGCCTTTGGTGTGGTGATATGTGAAATCACGTCCCGTGATATGGGGGTACATGACTTTGGCGGTATCGTTTGGGACGAGTGGATCGGGGTGTGGATTACGCTGTTGTGGCTGCCGATGTCGGGCAGTTTAGGCACCGATTTGCTGTGGTTGGCTTATGCGTTTGCTCTGTTCCGCTTCTTTGACATTATTAAACCGTGGCCCATCAAATGGCTCGATGCCAAAGTCCACGGTGGCTTTGGCATTATGATCGACGATGTAATCGCCGGTATTTTCGGCCTTGTGGTCGTGCAGTTAACGGCTGCTCTGCTCTGACGCCTAGCTATTTTCAGGGCACTATTGTACCACGCTGATCACCCTAACGGGTGATTGTGCAGGCAGAGTCATGATCCTGAGGTCATTTAGTGGTATGTTCTTTGGCGACGTATTCTGGGGTATGAGGAGCTTCCCATGACACAATCCGTATTTCCTGTTGCTTCGGTAGTTGCCGACGACACTCAAGATTTTCTTAAACAGTCAGACCCAGTCGCTTACGCCGTGTGGCGCCTTGCAGACGGCAGCCGATCAATTGAAACGCTGGCCGGTGATGCTGGCATTTCTGTTAAAGAATGCTGGACGGCTCTTGATCGTCTGGCCGATCAGAATGCACTTTCTGAGCGAGTGGCCCCACCGTCTGCCACGCCGCACCCAGCACTGCTGAATCGCCGTGAAGCTATGAGTAAGGTGATGATGGGTGCCTTAGGAGCGACCGCACTGATGAACGCCCCTCAGGTATTTGCGAACAGAGACATTTCTGTGGGCACAAACCCAGCTGTCGACACCCATGCCGCAGAACTGAAGCGACCAAAGGAGCAACACCGCAAGCAAGCTTCTGAGCAGCGGCATAAAGTAGTCGAGAAACGCAAAGCGTCGGAGCCGGATCAGAAAGCGGGCCAGCAGAAAGTCGTTGAGCAGCGTAAAAAGCAGGCAACTAAACAAGCCGCTGAAAAACGCAGCAAAGCAACTCAGCAGCGTGAAGCGGCCATGGAGAAAAAGTCGAAACGCGCTCAGCAGGAATCTAAGCGCAAAGCGGTACAGTAAGAAACTGCCGAGCTTAACCGGCCAGCTGCTCTTTGAGTCGCTGGCCTTTTTGTTTCAGATGACGAACTAAGTGGTCGGCAACATCCAGATCAATTGCGTGCTTAGGATGAGCAAAGTAGCAGGGAAAGTTCACTTCCAGAACGTATTCTCGTCCTGAGGTGTGCACCAGCACATCAACGCCACCAAATTCCAGCCCCAGCACCGCACAGGCATCAATCGCCAGCTGTTTCGCAGACTCAGGAGGAGGTGTAGTAAAACACTCTTTCTTGTCTTCATCGACGCAGGTTCTGAAGTCCCCCTCTTGAGGGATGTTCTGATAGGCTGCAGCGACTTCACCATTTACTACAAGCATCCGCCAGTGTTCTGCCGGTTCGACGCATGCCATCAAGTGAACGTACTGGCCGTGTGCGCTTTCAAGCGCATCAGCAACAGAATAAAAGGTTGGCCAGTTATCGACACGAACGACACCAACGCCCAATGATTTACCCGGGACTTTAAAAATTACCGGAAGGCCACCCAGCGCTTCAACCCTGCGCTTAAGTTCTTCGCGGTCGGTGGTCATGGCATGGAAAGTACGGGGCGTTTCGATGCCATTACGAGCAAGGAAGAGTGTCTGGTTATCCCAGATCAGAAAAGCCCCCAGAGCATCGCGGTAGCAGGTCGCTACGCCCGGATGCACAAGCTGCTGCTCTATCACACAAGACTCGTGAGTAATGGCAACCCGATAAAGGAGGTCGCCATGATTAAGTACAGGAGGCTCAACATGATCAAATAACGCTGGCTCGATAATAATCGGCTTAAGCTCGTGAGCATGAGCCGCCGCAACCAGCTGTTCAGTCAGGTCTTCGTCGGGCTCATCTGAGATGATGATGAGGCGCTGTGTCATGATCCGTTTTCAGCAGTCTTGCGCTGACCTTTCAGCAGTGATATTACTTTTTTCATATCAAACTGAATGGTCTGCTGGAGCAACGAGCCACGCAAAGTCTTCAGTTCGGTAGCAAGCTCATCTGTCATCTCAGTGTAGAAAGGCATGCGTACTGACATCTGTACCGTAAATACACCTTCACCTGCTTCGTCTTTCTGAATACGGTAAACGCTCAATTCCATATACTGGCGATTCGGCGGCCATGAAAGGAAGTCCAGAAGTACGACCTTTCCTTTCTCATCACCCACCAGCTGATACTTTGCACCGGGATTCAGAGCCTGCAGTCCTTCAACAAGGCGGACCGCTACTTTCTGAGGATCATCACCAATCTCTTCTATTCGATAATTGGCGTAAATAACCGTGCTGGTCCAGGTCTTGAAGTCTTCATTCGGTCTGATGTACTGCAAAGAGGTAACCCCCTCTTCTCCTTCAACGCGCGCAATTCGGGAGTAAACCTCGCCGTTCACGACGGGAACAACGTCCGCGGGCTTTAGCTCTTCAGCCTGAACACCGACACCCAGGAACAGAACAAATGAGACCACCAATATGTTTCGAAGCAACTGCATAAAACCACCATAGATAAAAGACACCTGTAAGACTACCGCCCGAACCTTTAAGCTTCAACGTCCGTAAGCGCATGTTTAACGCCTGAGTATCCGGGCAAGTGCGCCCAGATTAAGTAAGCTAGCGAGTGAACCAGCAACATAAGTCATGGCTGCTGCCGTCAGAATATGGCGCGCAGATGCCATGTCCGCCGAGCTTAGATACTGCCCTTCTTCGAGCATGGGCAGTGCTTTACCAAAACTGGCATCCCATTCAACGGGCAAGGTCACGAGGTTTACCAGCACTCCAATAAGCATGGAGCCAACCGCTGCGATGAGTGTCCAACGGGAAAGCGCCGGGTTAATCCAGATCAGCAGGGGCGTTGCCGCCAGAAACAGAGGTGCAGCCTTGCTTACAATCCAGCTCAAGCGGGCCAGGCCACCGCGTAGGGTAAACAAACTCTCGTTATTGTGATGCTGAATCGCATGCCCTACTTCGTGAGCTGCCACGACAACACCGGTCAGTGTACGCCCTTCAAACTTATCCTGGGTCAGGCGTACCGCTCTGTCCTGGGGGTCGTAATGATCGCCGTGTTCAGTAACCTCGACTTTGACGTCATCGATGTTGAGTTTCTGGAGCAGGTGCCTGGCCATATCGCCACCATTCCCCGGAAAGTCGCTACGCTCCTGACTGTGTTTTTTGAGTACAGATTTAACCCACAGACCAGGCAGGTACATGATCGCCATCACAATTACGACGAGAACCAGGTACAACATTACGTCCTCTCTGATGAGATCTTAGGACGAGCTATTTTATGCTCGTTTAATAACTGGGTACCACGCAGCACAATGTCACTCTGAAATGCTTTCTCGTAGCGCACATCAAGAACGTACGCTTTAACACGCAGGCGAATTGCCAGCATATGAGCGACTTCGAGTTCTTCGACAACGAATGAAACCGGCTTTTTAAGATAGGCATAGCGACTGGTAACGACGACCTCTTCAAGAAGTTTACGCGCCCAAGGGATATCAGCGTCCAACGCCAGATGGAAATCGGTCACCACCATCATGTCCAGTTCGCCAGCGTTACCAGACGACACGACGTCAGTTATAAAGCGGGAATTAGGAATCGTAACCAGATTATCGTCCAGCGTGACTAAACGCACAGTGCGTAGCCCGATAGATACAATTTCACCGTAGGTATCACCAAAACTGACCCGGTCGCCAACCCGGAATGGGCGATCAAACAACAACAAGATACCCGCAACCAACGAGGCCGCGATGTCTTTTAATGCAAAACCCAGGGCAACAGCGACGGAGCCAGCCGCAGCAAATATCAGCTCTTTGGGAGGCTGTAATACACCGATTAATAAACCGACGGTACCGAAAATATAAAGAGCAAAACTTAATAACGTCGAAATCTGAAGAATAAAGAATCGCCGCGCAGGGATTTTCTCCATCAACCGGTTACTGACATTATTCAGAGTTTTAGCTAACGCCCAGAGTGCAACGCCCCCTGCAAACAACAGGAAAATAGCGTAAAAGTTAAAAATGCCTGCAACACTCAGCAGGCCATCGACAAGACCACTGGTATCATTCATGCAACATATTCATCCTGTTAAGAATACTGACAACGGTGTGGTACCAGAGCGCGGTTATGCGGTAGCGTCCGTCCTCTCCTTTTTCGACGATTTCATCTTCCAACGTCGCCTTGAGTGAGAAACGGACTACGTTCTCGGAGAGATTTGTCACCCGCATAATTTCCGCTGTATTCAATGTGCCGTGTGTCACGATGGCCGCCAGAATAAACGACTGATTTGAGCCCGACTTTTCAATCCGGCTACCTGAAGGAATACGAGGTACCCTCACGGTCACTTCATTCCGCCGGGTCGTAACAGACTCCTGCCAAAGGCGTAACGCTGTAACAGGAACACCTCGACTCGCATCCCACAACAGGCTGAAGTACCTCTGTTCGGCATTGCGCAATGAATTATTAGCCGGCGCCCGCGTATCCATTAAAACATCGTCGTACCGAAGACGGTAACCGCTCTGCTGATTACGCGATAAAATCAAAGAACGGATTTCCGCCTGAGTCCAGCGCTTAACCCGAACGACATTGCGCATCTGATAATTGCGGCCAAATACATTACAGAGATAGGCCCAGCTCTGGTTATTCATGACAATCATCCAGAACAGGTTTCCAGCACGAGCATTCGTCAGGCTGAGCAGCGCCTGCCAGGCATCGAGAGCCCCGACATCAGCAAGGAACAAGTTCTCGGCGTTGTTAAGAACCAGGACAGTCGGCTCAAGTGCTTCATTGGCGTTAGCCAAAGCGACGGGCCCATCCGCGAGATCGACGCCGATCTGCTCGCCCACCAGCCCAAACAGAGTATTTGCATCCAGCGTTCGCGCCGGGATATCCAGCATCGAAATGCGAACTTCCTGGCTGCCAGCTGCAATTTCCTTGCAGAAGCGCTTCACCGCCGATTTTTTGCCGATACCCGGCTCGCCCGTCATCAGTAGGACATTGTCATCACCGCGATCAGCAATCCAGGCACTGTAGTACCGCTGAAAGACATCACTCAGTCCGGTGTTGATGATCGGGTACTCGACCTCACCATAGCTCTCAAACCAGCGCAGATAGTTCTCATCGGTACACTCTGCGACTTCGGCTTCTTCTGCGTCTTCCTGCAACTGATTCCGCATCCGGAACCATCGTGCACTCAGGCGCTGATACCATGCGAACTCCCCCAGCAACTGCTCAAGGAAAGCACGAAAGAACAACACCAGGTTTAGCGGAATCAGCAGAGGCAACAAGAAAACGGTTATGCGCCCCGCCGCCAGCGGCTCGATAACCGGGTCGAAACGCTCAGGTGTGAGTCGCTTAAGATTAATCACCAGAGGTTCGCGATAGAAGTTCAGCAGGTAACTCAGCATCAACCAGCTGAACAGCCAGACCAGTGCTCCGATCAGGTGACTTACTGCGGTACTTTGCAGCAGATATTCGGACAAGGTAATCACTACCCAAGGCAGCAGTAAAAGCGACGTCACCGAATGGGAACGACGCTCCAGAAGCTCAGTCGTCTCGCTATTGAGATAGCTGCCAGCGCCCTGACAGGCGCTGAGAAGAAACCACTCCAGAGACAGATTCACCAATACATAAATCACGTACACGGCGTAGAGCAGTGGTAGAGCACCGCCCGGCCCCGCTTCTGATGATGGAAACACAGGTACAAGCAGCGACGCCCACAAGAGGAGCAGCCAGGGTACCAACGGCGTGATACTGGTAACAAACCGGGTCAGTGCGCGCAGCCCCTTGTGTTTTATGTCGCCCGATACCAGTTGATTGTGCAGCCCGCGAAGGTAACCAGTCAGCCAGGCAGCAAACCAGCGCGACAGCGATCGCAGAGGCAGCAGTAATAAGAGAGGAAGGCCTGTGCGCGCGATGATGCTGACTTCTTCGCCACTGGGCATGCCCTGTAGCAACAGCGCCCACGCCCCAAGAACGCCTGCCATCACCGACTGTAACTCGCCCCACTCTCGCTCCAGCAGAGAAACAACCGCAGTCCGATCGACCGCTGCCCACGCACTCAAAGGCGCCGCAAACAACAGGGTAACAAATGTGGTCTTTTTTAATTTCATACTCTTCCTGAATAACAGGCGGGCTAAGGAAACGCCACCTGACGCCTATTAGCGGCTACTACGGCCTTGCCGTCAACCTGGGTTACGCAAAGAAACACCCTGTTCCGCTCATAGATTAGGCAATAAGAGCACCTGCTGATAGAATACGCGCCCTGTTTTACTCAGAGGGTAAGCCCCTTGAACATCAATTTCGTCGCCTCATGTAAGCTGCCAACACCCTTCGGTGTGTTTACCATGCATGGTTTTGAGGAAGCAGAAACAGGGAAAGAACATATCGCACTGACCATGGGCACGCTGGATGACGGTGAGCCGGTTCTGTTACGCGCCCACTCCGAATGTCTGACCGGTGACGCGCTGTTCAGCATGCGCTGTGACTGCGGTTACCAACTGGAAGAAGCACTCCGCTCCGTGTCTGAGGCCGGACGTGGCGTTGTTCTGTATCTGCGACAGGAAGGTCGTGGTATCGGGCTTCTGAACAAAGTGAAGGCCTATAACCTCCAGGATCAGGGTGCAGACACTGTCGAAGCAAACGAGCAGCTTGGTTTTGGCGCCGACATGCGAAATTACGGCATGTGCCAGCCAATGTTGGAGCATCTGGGTATCACTTCCATCCGCTTGATGACCAACAATCCGCGTAAAGTGAAAGCTCTGGGTGATGCTGGTGTCACGATCGAAGAGCGGGTCGCCATCGAAGTCGGTCGCAACCCCCACAACAACGGCTATCTGAACACAAAAGCCAGCAAGCTTGGGCATTACCTGTCGACTCATCAGGACGACGAGCCGGAAGCTTAATCATCTGCGCCGTAGGCTAGTCTTCATCCTGCGGCGGTTTCCTCACATGCACAAATATTTCGTGCCCCTCGAACTGACGCATCAGTGCCTGAAGTTTGGCAACATGCCGCTCAGTCAGCTGAGTGCCTGTTGAAAGCAGTACCGCACCACCGGGGCTGACCAGATTGCCCGCGAGAATCATGCCTTCTTTAACATCCGCGATATTCAGACGCTCCATACTGGAGATAGCGCCACCATCGTAGGTTTCCAGTGTTTCAGCAAAGACATCCACCAGCTCGCGGTCATAGCGTTGGCCGGCAAGTTTCAGAAGATATACCCGTGCATCCTTCTCGCTGAGAGGTTCTCCCAAAAAGTTACTTTCGCGCTGTAGCTCTGCATAGTCGCAAACGATGCGCAGAATCCGTGATGACTTGGGAATGGCATCCCCTGCCAAACGATCGGGAAAACCTTTACCGTTATAAAGCTCCATGTGCGAGCGAATAATGTTGGCGGCATTCTGCAGCGGCTCAAGCAGCATCAGTGAGGTCTGGCCGTTGATGGTAAAGCGCGCGTATTCCTGCTTTTCAGCGTTACTCATCTGCGGAATGGCTTTATTCAGAACCGAATCTGACAATGACATTTTACCGAGATTTTTTAGCAATGCTGCGTAGTAGGTGTCATTAATCTGAGCTTCATCCAGACCCGCATTTTTTGCGAATGAACGAACCAGTTCAGCGAATCTTTCGGTCGAGCCTTTTTCCATACCCAAGCGATCTTCCATGCTGCCCACAAGAATATGCACCATGGCATCAAACTCGTGACGCAGTGTTTTATAAGCTTCCTGCAGCTTTGCTTCCGCTTCACCCACCGCATCTGAAGAGGCTTCATATTTCGCTTGAAGCTCGCGATTAAGACGCGCCAGCTCGTCATTCTGCTCGACGATGTGCGCGCTCAGACGTTGGTTCGCTGACTTCAGTTCTTTTGATTCGAGCGCCTCTGCGACCATATCCCTGAGCTGATCATTGTCCCAGGGCTTAGAGATATAACGATAGATGTTGCCTTCATTTACCGCTTTAATGGCTGAATCAAGATCAGAATACCCGGTAAGCAGAACCCGGATCATGGCCGGATATTGTTCAAAGCAGGATTTCAGCAGCTCAGCGCCAGACATACCTGGCATGCGCATGTCCGAAATAATCATATCGAAAGAATCAGTTTCGAGAATGCTGAGTGCTTCTTCACCGCCATTTGCCAGCACGACATCGTAATGACGGTAGAACAGACGCTTTAACGCCTGCAGAACCCCCTGCTCATCATCGACCAGCAGTAACCGGCCACTTTTCTCCCGGCCTGTGGTTTCAATTGACATGGTCTTTCTCTCCATTGCGAACGGGTAGCGCCAGAGTGAAACGGGTGCCTTCACCCTCGCGACTATCTACTGAGATAGTCCCCTGATGCTCTTCTATTAATTTGTAGCACAAGGCCAGACCGATGCCCGTGCCTTTACCTTCTGCACGGGTCGTAAAAAATGGCTCAAATATATGGGCCTGCACCTCCGGGGACATTCCGCACCCGCTGTCTGAAATTTCAGTATAGAAGATATCCCCGCGATGGTACTGACGGACACTGACGGTACCCGTTTCTTCACCAATAGCATGCAATGCATTAATCATCATATTCATGATCACCTGTGCGAAGCGCGACGGGTGGCATAACATTAGCGGAGGGGTAATCAGATCCAGCTCAAGATTTACATTCGCAGGTAGCCTGCTGCGAATAATGTTAAAGACCGCCTGCAGATCTGTATTGATATCAGCAACCTGCATACTGGCGTCACCGCGACGGCTCAGCGTCTGCATGTCAGCCACGATACGTTCGATGTGGGCGATGCCTTCAAGGCAATCTTTCAGGCGCTCCGGCGCGCCCTTACACACCTCAGCAACATCGAGATTGTGATAGGCAGACAATGCCTTCTGGTAAAACGGGTTACGTATTTCAAGATGGTCGGAAGCTGAATCAAGAACACTGATGAAAGCGTTATAGGCCTCAATATCTTCATTCAGACCATGCAGATTGCTGTGGATGTAGGCGAGTGGATTGTTGATTTCGTGACCGATACCAGCCGCGGCCTCGCCTAACGTAGCAAGGCGCTCAGCCGAGAGGGCCTGAATTTCTATCCGCGCCTCGGCTCGTTTGCGACACCAGGCAGACACTCGCCAGATAACCAACGCGGAGAAGAGCACCAGTGCCGCACTCGCTATCGGAGATAAAGGACCAAACAATGCGGAAACAGCGTAGCCACACAAGGTCACGATAATCAGTGCAGAAATAGCGGTAAACTGGCGTCGCAGCGGCATGAGCCCCTCCGGAACTGAACCTTAATTCAGTTAAGCAGCTTCTATGTGAAGCGCTCGGCGACAGGGGCAAATAATGAGTGACTAATCAGACACTTAGGGCGCGCACACCCTGATCATAATCAGTCCTGAGGGAAGTGGCGACGAATAGCAGCCAGGATAGATGACTCATCGATACCGGCCACGACATGCTGCTGGGTCGGTGAATCGTGCTCAATGTAGGTATCCGGAATGCCAAGGACTTCAACAACCGACTTGAGCCCCTGATGAGCCAGCGACTCGAGTACAGCAGAACCTGCGCCACCCATTCGGGCGTTCTCTTCAACAGTCACTAAGAGGTCGTGCGTTTCTGCCAGTTCGGCCACCAGAGCATCGTCCATTGGCTTCACAAAACGCATATCAGCAACCGTAGCATCAACGACATCGGCTACTTTTAATGCGGCAGACAATGGGGCGCCAAACGCCAGGATAGCGACCTTCTTGCTTTGCGACTCACGACGAATAACGCCTTTCCCCAGAGGCAAGACTTCAAGTGGCGCATCAATGGCAGCACCTGTACCAGAGCCTCGAGGGTAACGAACAGCTGCTGGGCCTTCGTGCAGATAACCGGTATTCAGCATCTGCCGGCATTCATTTTCATCGGACGGCGTCATAATGACCATCTTAGGAATACAGCGAAGGTAACTAAGGTCATATGCACCGTGGTGCGTTGGGCCGTCTTCACCGACCAGCCCAGCGCGGTCAATGGCGAATAAGACATCGAGATCCTGGAGCGCAACGTCATGAATCAGCTGATCATATGCACGCTGAAGGAAGGTCGAATAGATAGCGACGACCGGCTTCACCTGTTCACAGGCCATCCCCGCAGCCAGAGTCACAGCGTGCTGCTCAGCAATGGCAACGTCGAAATAACGATCGGGAAATTCCTGTGAAAAGCGAATCAGGTCAGAACCTTCACGCATCGCTGGCGTAATACCCACGAGGCGCTCGTCCTGAGCTGCAACATCACACAACCAGCGACCAAATACGTTGGAATAGCTTGGTTTGGGTGTTTTCGCTGAGCCGCCCTTCTGGGCCTTCAGCGCGTGGTAGCGAATCGGCTCTTCTTCAGCGGGCGTGAAGCCTTTACCTTTCTGAGTGACGATGTGCAGAAAGCGTGGGCCTTTGAGTTTCTTCAGGCTACCGAGTGTCGCCACCAGCTCGTTCAGGTCATGACCATCGACCGGGCCGTAATAATTAAAACCCAGCTCTTCGAACAAAGTACCCGGAGCTACCATGCCTTTCATGTGCTCTTCAGTACGCTTTGCAAATTCCCAGGCGGCCGGAATATTCTCAAGCACACGCTTGCTGCCTTCACGCATGGCAGAGTAGGTCTGGCTCGACCAGATACGGGTGAAATATTTGTTCAATGCACCGACGTTATTCGAGATCGACATGTCATTGTCGTTAAGAATAACCAGCATATCGGCTTTTTCGTGCCCCGCATGGTTGAGAGCCTCAAAGGCCATACCGGCACTCATGGCGCCATCACCAATCACGGCAACGCTTTTGTTCGGTAGGCCACGCTGACGGAAACCAAGTGCCATCCCCAAAGCCGCACTGATCGACGTGCTTGAGTGACCAACGCCAAAGGTGTCGTATTCACTTTCTGTACGCAGCGGAAACGCAGCCGGGCCCTCGGCAGAACGGATCTTCGGCAACTGTTCGCGCCGACCGGTCAGGATCTTGTGTGGATAGGCCTGATGGCCCACATCCCAGACAATGCGATCATCTGGGGTATCAAAAACGTGATGCAGAGCTACCGTCAGTTCAACAACGCCCAAACCGGCACCAAAATGGCCACCCGACTGCCCAACGCTATAAATAAGATATTCACGCAGCTCACGACACAGAGGCTGTAACTGAGCAGAGCTCAGCTCGCGCAGGTCCGCTGGGGATTCAATCTGATCCAGCAGTGGCGTCTCTGGTCTGTGTTTGGGAATCTCTGTAAACATCTGAAGGAACTGCTTCCGGTAGAAAAAGTGCACCGGCAGCGCCGGAAAACTAAAGGGGGGCATTCTACCGGCTGAGAGACAAGATGAGTAGTTAAAACTCCCCTGCCCGGTAATACGGACAGGTGAGCTCTATCGTTGTTCCTGCGGTGTCAGTGATCGCGCTCAATAATGTAGCGCGCCAGTGACTCGAGTGTGGAGGTATCACCGGGCAAGCCCGCGAGTGCCTCAATCGCCTCATCGACCAGGGCTTTCGCACGCGTACGGGCTCCTTCAAGCCCAAGCAGTGACGGATACGTTGGTTTGTTCAACGCTTCATCCGCGCCCTGCTGTTTACCCAATACCGCGGTATCGCCTTCGATATCGAGAATGTCATCCTGTACCTGAAAGGCCAGCCCTACCGCTCTCGCGTAGGTATCAAGGGCTTCGGTGATGGATGCATCGGTGTTCTTATCAGCACAGATGGCGCCCATCTGCACGGCTGCCCTGATCAGCGCGCCGGTTTTATGCAGGTGCATATGTTCCAGTTGATCGACGGCCATCGACTTGCCGACGTTATTAATATCAATCGCCTGGCCGCCCACCATACCCGCGCTGCCAGCAGCACGACCGAGCACCTGCACCAGCTGCAGGCGCTGCTTTTCTGACAACTCTTTCGCAGAGGCTAATACTTCGTAGGCGCCATTGAGCAGTGCGTCTCCGGCAAGGATTGCAGTCGCTTCATCGAAGGCTATATGACAGGTTGGCTTACCGCGGCGCAGATCATCATCATCCATCGCTGGGAGGTCATCATGGACGAGGCTGTAGCTATGGATCATTTCAAGCGCGACGGCGGCACAGTCTGCAAGTGACTGCTCGGTATTGAGCGCATCCATGGTCGCGTAGACGAGATACGGCCTCAGACGCTTGCCACCATTCATCAGGCCATAATGCATAGCATCAGCCAGACGCTGATCAGCGATGCCCAGATCCGCGAGTCTGGCTTCAGCCAACTCAGCGACGCGGGCTTGCAAAGGCTGCAGGTTCATTCGCCGGCGTCTCCGCCCTGGAATGGCTGGGCGTCACTCTGACCATTGCGCTCCATAAGAAGCTGCACTCGCTGCTCGGCTGCCGTTAATGCTTGCTGGCACTGGCGAGTGAGGCCAATACCTTTTTCGAATGCTTCCAGGCTGTCTTCAAGGGTCAGCTCACCGCTTTCCATACGGGTGACCAGAGCTTCGAGTTCAGACAAGGCCGACTCAAAACCAAAGGATGAGGATTTCTCAGACATAGTTACTCCTGTCGTAAGGCTCGAACACTAAACCCAAGGCATGAGCGGGTCAACACAGGCTTTTTTTGTCAGATCACAGGAAGAACTGCAGGAAGCGTCTAAACTCTGTTACAGAAGCTACCTCAGTATGGAAAGGAGTGAGTGTGGATCTCGCGTCATTAGTAGGCCTTGTCGGCGCGTTCGGTATCGTAATTTTCGCCATGATTCTCGGTGGCGATATCACCATGTTTGTTAACGTGCCGTCGCTGCTGATTGTTATTGTCGGAAGTCTCTTTGCTGTAATGATGAAATTCGAGCTGGGCCAGTTTCTGGCTGCCGGAAAAGTCGCGGGCAAAGCATTTGCGTTCAAATTGATCAAACCTGAAGACCTGATTGGTGAAATTGTCGAGCTCGCCGGGCTTGCCCGTAAGGGGGGCCTGTTGTCTCTGGAAGGCAAAGAGGTCAGCGATGAATTTCTGAGTAAAGGGATTCAGCTACTCGTGGATGGTCACGACCCCGACGTTGTGAAAACCCTTCTCAGTAAAGAAATGAAACTCGCCAGTGAGCGCCACGATACCGGCATTACGATTTTCAAATCACTTGGCGATGTCGCACCCGCCATGGGGATGATCGGCACCCTGATTGGCCTGGTCGCCATGCTGGCAAACATGGATGACCCGAAAGCCATCGGCCCAGCAATGGCGGTAGCCCTCCTGACTACACTCTACGGCGCCATGGTTGCAACCATGTTGTCGCTGCCCATGGCAGATAAGCTGAATCTGAGAAAAAACGAAGAAGATCGGCTTAAGTCGATGATCATTGACGCCTTACTGGCAATTCAGAACGGTCAGAACCCCCGTGTTATTGAATCCATGTTGCAAGCCTACATCCAGGAAGGCAAACGCGTAGCGGCGAGCGAGTAGTAAGTCATGGCTGAAGAAGAAGACGAATGTCCACCCTGTCCCGATGGGATACCCGGCTGGGTAATGACCTTTGCCGACCTGATGTCGCTGCTGATGTGCTTTTTCGTACTCCTGCTGTCTTTCTCAGAAATGGACGCACGCAAGTTCAAACGTCTGGCCGGCGAACTCAGAGATGCCTTTGGTGTGCAGACGGTTGTTAATGCCAGCGATCCGCCCAAGGGGACCAGTGTGATTGCCCGGCACTTCAGTCCGTCGATTCCTGAACCGACACCGATTAATGAAGTCCGGCAAAAAACCAGCGACATCACCAAAAGCTCACTGGAGGTTCTGTGTCAGGATGAGGTGACGCAGCAGGAAGAACGTCAGGGCGACCGCGGTATGCAAACGCGTGAAGTCGTCGTGCCACGCGAGGACATCGAAAATAAAAAGAGCGAAGAAATGGCCGTCGAAATGGCTGCTCAGCTTGAAAATGAAATCGCACAGGGTCAGGTCGAGATTGAAACCGTGGGTAAGAAAATCATTATCCGCATTCAGCAGAGAGGCGCTTTCCGCTCGGGTTCAGATTATATCGAGGATCGTTTCTTACCTGTGATCGACAAAATCCGGGAAGTACTCGTTGATATTCCGGGCAAGATATCTGTGGAAGGGCACACCGATGATATTCCGCTCGCGGGCGGCCCATTCCGTTCGAACTGGGGACTATCGACTGCTCGTGCAGTTGCATTTGCACAGGAGCTGTTTATTGCTCCCGAAATGAACTCGGATCGGTTCCAGGTGGTGGGCCACGCAGATAAAAAGCCACTGGTGCCTAATATTGATGACGCATCCCGCGCACGTAACAGACGCGTGGAGATCGTCATTTTGCGTACGCACGAATTTGATGATGACGATCAACCGGAAATCACTCCGACGCAACAGGAGATTGATGACGCGGCGACAGCCCGCCCGGAAGATTTTGAATTAAATCCCAACGAAATATTCTGATCGGGAGAGAGACGATGGAAACTGGAACAATGGAAGAGAGACGCCGTTATTTCCGCCTGGATGATGAGGTCATCCTGGACTTTGAAGCCATCTCACAAGAAGAGGTACAACGCTGGAAGGCCCGCCATCAGGATCATATCAATGAGTTGGCAGAGCTGGAGCGGGACATCGCTGGTGTCCTTCATCAGGTACAGGCACAGAACCCCACTGTTGCTCGCTTGTTTGAGCTGCTGAACCAGAAGGTCAACCTGCTGAACTCCCCAGTGGGGCCGGATGCGAAACCAGAACTCTCGCAGACCGAAGTGCGTACGCGGGTGAATCTGAGTGCCTGCGGCATGGCGTTCCACTCCACAGAACCGCTTAGTAAGAGCGACAATCTGCGGCTGCAGATGCAGCTGAAACCGTCTAATATTCCCGTGACTCTTATGGGAACGATTGTTGGTGTGGAGCATACAGCAGATCCTGATGCTCCCTACCTTGTACGCGTTGACTTCGAAGGCCTGAGAGAGGCCGAACAGGAAATCCTGATTCACCACCTGTTCCAGCTACAGTCGCGTCGTCTGCGCTCTGAGCGCGAAGCTCAGAACGACGCTGCCTGCTGAACCCTATTCCACCGAGCCTTTTTTACTGCAGTAAAAAAGGCCTACCCTCTGCTATCATGCGTTTTAATTCATTCACTTTTACTCTAATGAGAGCGCATGATGTCTGGCCCTCGCATCTATACTTCCGAGTCACTCGCTAGCAGTACAACCATCGCACTGGATGATCAGGCAGTGACGCACCTGGTACGCGTTTTACGTATGAAAAAGGGTGACGATGTACGGCTCTTTAATGGCGACGGTTCTGAATACCAGGCACAGCTCATCATTGAGAGCAAAAAATCGGCATCGGCATCTGTCACTCATGCAATCCGGCAGGATGCTCCGCTGAAACTGGAGATACATCTGGGTCAGGTCATCTCAAAAGGCGACCGGATGGACTTCACTATCCAGAAAGCGACCGAGCTGGGCGTAACTGACATCACCCCTCTGACCAGTGAACGCTGTGATGTACGCCTGAAAGGCGACCGGATGGAAAAAAAGCTCGAGCACTGGCAGAAGGTAGCCATCTCAGCCTGCGAACAGAGTGGAAGAAACACCGTCCCGGTAGTTCATCCGCCAAAGTCGCTTAGTGACTGGAGTTCAGGAATAGAAGCCGACAGAAAATTGCTACTCCACCCTCATAACCAGAAGCCTCTCGTATCCGATCAGTCTCCAGAAAGCATTGCGCTTCTGGTAGGCCCTGAGGGTGGTTTCTCTGACATCGAAGTGACTCAATGCCAGGAGGCAGGGTTTGATGGTCTTTTATTGGGACCTCGTATATTGCGTACTGAGACCGCGGCGCTGACGGCTCTCAGCGTTCTTCAGTATGTGTGGGGTGACTTTCGCTAACGAGGCGGATGCCTTTCCAGTCCCAGTATGAGGATAAGAAATAGATCCCGATAAACAGGGTCGCCCACCATTCAATGATGCGCTTACCGTGACTCATCTCGATTCCAACGGTGACTCCGGCAAAGGCAATAAACATAAACCACAGAATTCCCATTACTGCTGTTTTCACCGCAAAGCTAGGGACAGCCAACCCCTGTTTTCTTGCCTTAAACGTCAAGACGTAGGCTGTGGTCAGAGCAATCAACATCCCCTGAAAAAACAGATTGGCGCCACGTACGTGCACACCCCAACGGGTATCTGATTTTTCTGGTAGCAACACCGCGGTACCAGCCAACAGACCAATGGCGGCCAGAACTCCGAAAAACTGCATTGCATTCAGCGCGATACGCCCGGAATACGGGCTCAACCAGACGCGGTATACCTGCCACCAGACCACAAAAAATGCACAGGCCGCAATCATTCCCCCACGAAAAATAAAGCCTGCATCGCCTTTCATCCCTGTATGGGTAATATCAGTACAGCCATCAAAAAATGGATTACATAATTCTGCCGTACCGGCTGACGTCCCAACAAAGTAAGTGACCGCAATCGTCCCCATAGAGAGAACGAAGGATGCTAACGCAATAAACTGACCGAACGACACGAAACCTCCCGAACAGCCCGGATTTCATTGGGCCATCAAAAATAAAGCGACATCATATCAATCAACACACCCCTGTAGAACTTTTAACATCTGCAATTAAGCGGTAACGGCGACAACTTCGCCTGCAGGCGTCATCGACTTGGGCACGCCGTAGATACATCCCTGTAGGCTCGGGCACAGCATCCATGCTGTGCACGCCCCTCGCCGACGATCCCTGCAGTTCATACATTCGCTGAAGCCGCAACACCGTGATATCTCATTCGACTATGTCGAAGATACACTCAAATACGAGTACACTTTTGACCACTATCCAGTATGAGAAACAGCGAACGCTACATGGCCAAAAAGAAAACCGCCTACGTCTGCAATGAATGCGGCGCAGATCACAGCAAATGGCAAGGCCAGTGTGCCGGTTGCGGGCAGTGGAATACTCTGCAGGAATTTGTCGTGTCTTCAGCGAAGACCGCTGCGCGGGATACCAGATTCAGTGGTTATGCCGGCGATGCCGGTGCCAGTGATGTTATTAAACTCGCCGACGTCGATCTCGCCGAACTGCCAAGATTCAGTTCCGGCATGCAGGAGTTCGATCGGGTGTTAGGTGGTGGCCTTGTGCCAGGCTCCGCCATTCTTATTGGTGGTCACCCGGGTGCAGGTAAATCAACGCTGTTGCTTCAGACTTTGTGTTATCTGGCGACACAGATGCCAGCCATCTACGTGACTGGTGAAGAAAGTCTGCAACAGGTGGCGCTGCGCGCAAACCGCCTTGGGTTGCCGACTGATCAGTTACAGATGCTGAGTGAAACCAACGTCGAGCGACTGACTAATGTGCTGCAGCAGCATAAGCCTCGTATCGTCGTGATCGATTCTATTCAGGTTATGCATGTGGATGGCATAGAGTCTGCGCCGGGCAGTGTTTCACAGGTTCGTGAAAGCGCAGCGTATCTGACCCGTTTTGCGAAACAGACAGGAACAGTTCTGTTTCTTGTCGGGCATGTGACGAAAGATGGTTCACTGGCGGGGCCGAAAGTCCTTGAGCATATGATCGACTGCTCAATCATGCTCGAGGGCTCAGGCGACAGTCGCTATCGGGTACTGCGCGGTATCAAAAACCGGTTCGGTGCCATTAACGAGCTGGGCGTCTTCGCTATGCTCGAGCGCGGCCTGAAAGAGGTTAAAAACCCAAGCTCGATTTTTCTAAGTCGCGGCGATGAACCTGCTGCGGGCAGTGTTGTGATGGTGATCTGGGAAGGCACACGCCCACTGCTTGTTGAAATTCAGGCATTGGTCGACGACAGCCATTTCGGGCATCCGAAACGGGTCGCCGTTGGCCTTGATCAGAATCGTCTGAACCTGTTGCTTGCAGCATTACATCGCCATGGCGGTATCCACCTTGGCGATCAGGATGTGTATATCAATGTGGTGGGTGGCGTGAAGGTAAACGAAACAGGAGCCGACCTGGCGCTCTTGTTAGCGGCACTGTCCAGCTTCCGCAATCAACCTCTTGAACAAGGCCTGATTGTCTTTGGAGAAGTAGGCTTATCCGGAGAAATCCGACCAGTACCCTCAGGTCAGGAGCGGATAAAAGAAGCGGCGAAGCATGGCTTTACCCGGGCAATTGTTCCCAAAGCGAATGTACCCAAGCAACCCGTTGAGGGTATGGAAGTGATCGGCGTTGATAAACTTCAGGAAGCTATCGAACGCCTGTAAGAAGACCTGTTCAGTCGTCGTCCCGGTCGTTAATGCCTTTTCTTTCAGCAGCGCGCTCTACTTCTTCCGCATTACGAGTGCCCTCAGCCAGAGGACGGCGGCGATGAATCGCAGCTTTGCCCATCATGTATGCTGACACAGGAGCGGTCAGGAAGAGGAAAATACTGATTACCAGCTCATGGATGTGCAGACTCTCTTCCTGCACGCTGAACCAAACAAGTGAACCAAGCAGAGTAGCCCCCATACCCAGCGTCGAGGCTTTTGTTGGCGCATGGAGCCGAGTATAGAAGTCGGGCAGCTTCGCCAACCCCCAGGAACCTACGAGCATAAATAACGCGCCACCAATCAGGAGTGCGGCAACAAAATAATCGCTATATACAGCCAGGTTATTCAATGATGTCACCCCGCAACAGATATTTGGCGACTGCCGACGTGCTGACAAAACCAAGCATAGCGATCAGAAGAGCCCCTTCGAAATACAGGGCGGTCCCGTAGTACAGGCCCAGCAGAATAATCAAAGCAATACTGTTGATATAGAGCGTGTCCAGAGCAAGGATACGATCAGTAATATCTGGCCCCTTTATCAAGCGCCAAAGGCAGAAAAGCATCGCCAGACCAATCATCCCGGTACAGATCATGATGACATTACTCAGCATCCGAATATCTCCTTCAGCGGCTGTTCGTAACGTTTGAAGATAAACGCCTGAAGTTCTTTTTCGTCTTCCAGGTGGAGTACGTGAATATAGAGACACGTGCGGTCTTCTGAAAACTCAACGCTTACCGTCCCTGGTGTCAGCGATACTGAGCTTGCCAGCACAGTCACCGGAAACGGCTCCGTCATAGATAAAGGATAAGCCAGCCAGCCGGGCTTCAGGTATCGGTTAGGCATCACCACACGACGCGCCACGTCAACGTTAGCCACCACGATGTCATATAAGAGGCGCAGGGAATACGCCATCATCGCCAGAGGCTTTTTAACCGGCGCATGCCCACGAACATACGGGTACGTAATAATTGGAATCAGCCAGGCCAGAATCACCGCCAGCAGTAACTGGCCGTACGAAAAACCGTTTAATAAAAGCCATACGACAATCAGCATCACTGAGTGCCATGGCATCGGCAGCAATCGCTTCATCATGGCTGCCCTCCGTTCAGATAATTCAACGTCACACCAGCGTGCAGGTCCTGAGCAGCCCTCAGAGACCATTCAGTCAGTGGTCCGCCGCCAATAACAAGAACAAGCGTCGTTGCGACCAATAGTCCTGAAGCCACAAGGTGAACATTGCTCAGCTTCTCCTTAGCTTCTGGAACAACGGAACCCTGGGTTCTCCAGAACAATGTAGTTCCAGCGCGAGACAAGGCAATGAGCGCAGCCAGACCAGAGATAAGGACGAGCGGCCAAACCCAGATGGCATCGCCACTGTCGACAGCAGCCTGAAGGATAAAGACTTTACCTAAGAAACCCGAGAACGGAGGTAAACCAATCATAGCCATCGCAGTTACAGCAAACAGAACGCCGGTAAATATCGGATACAGCAATGGGCGGGAACGCACGAATCTATCTTCCGCCTGGCCACGCTGCATAAGAATCAGGCCAGCGACCAGAAAGAAGGCCCCACTCATCAGCGTGCTATGCAACGTATAATACAGACCTGCCGCAACCGATTGAGTCGTGCCCATGGCGACCGTCATCAGCAGCGTGCCAACGGAAATAACAATCAGGTTAGCAATGAGCCAGCGCAGCGTCTGGCTCGCCAGAGCACCAATCGCCCCGGCAACTACCGTCAGGCCTGACAGCCACGCCAGTGGAACAACCCCAAGATCAGACAGTTCGCCACTGTCGTGACCAAACACAACACTGTGGATACGCCAGAGGCTATACACACCTACCTTAGTCATAACGGCGAACAAGGCTGCTACCGGCACTGAAGTTGTGCTGTAAGTTCTTGGTAACCAGAAATGCAGCGGTAACAGTGCCGCCTTCACGCCGAAAACAACCATCAGCAGTAACCCACCCGCCTGAGCCAACGGAATACTTTCTTCTGGTAAGGTAGGCGCTCGCGACGCCATATCCGGGATATTCAGCGTGCCGAAAGCTCTGTAAAGCAAGGCCAATGCAATAAGGAAAAAGGCAGAACCTATGAGGTTGTAGAGCACATAGTGCTGAGCTGCCCGGGTTCTCTCACGACCGCCGCCATGTATCAATAACGAGTACGAGGCGATGAGAAGAATCTCGAAAAATACGAAGAGGTTAAATGCATCTGCGGTCAGAAAGGCGCCGTTCAGACCCATTAACTGAAACATAAACAGGGGATGGAAAAAACGCCCTGTTTTATCTTCACCACCGCACGCAAAAAGGTGCGTACACAATGCCAGAACAGAAGTAACTACCAGCATAAAGGCAGCTAGCGGGTCCGCGAGCAGGTAAATGCCGAATGGGGCTTCCCAGTCGCCCATGGCGTAGCCCATTGGGCCTTCTGCCAAGGTTTTGAACAGTGTCAGCATGGATACCGCTACCAACATCAGCAAGGCGAACTGAGCGACCAGACGCTGAAGGTGCAGGCGCTTATTAAACCACGGATACAGAATCAGAATTGCCGCGAAAAATGGCAGAAGCACAGGAAGTGCCGGCAAATGCATCACCTTGTCTTACCTCCTGAGTTCTTCGCGGTATTGCTTGCGGTACTCTTGACAGTACTTTGACGGACTTTCCCTTGTGGCTCTTTATTCGCCAGAGAGTCGCCCGGCAAAGCGCGTCCATCGACCTGATCATTACCAAGATCTGCACGTGCCCGGATGGCAAGAATCAGAGCAAACGCTGTCATAGCAAAACCGATAACGATCGCAGTAAGCACCAGGGCCTGAGGCAGAGGGTCGGAATATTCTGCGCCGTCGGCCAGAATAGCTGGCTCGTGCAGCGCCAAACCACCACTGGCAAACAGAAACAGGTTTACGGCGTAAGACATCAGGGTAAGGCCAATCACAACCGCAAAGGTGTGGCCCCGCAGCATCAGAAACACCGAACAGGTCACCATCACGCCGACAGTGACTGCAAAAATCAATTCCATCAGGATCTCCTTCCAGGCCGTGTTGGTCGATCTGTCGTCGTCAGCTTGCCAAGGTTGGCAAGAATCGACAGCGTTGCACCGATTACTGTCAGATAGACACCAAGATCAAATGCCATGGCACTGGCCAACTCGAACTTACCGACTAACGGCAGATAGAAATAATCAAACCAGGACGTCAGGAATGGACGCTCGAATAACCAGCTTCCGACACCTGACCCGAAGGCAATAAACAAACCACAGACGATAAACCACTGGAATTTCAGGTCGCCACGATCGCGCATCCAAACAACACCGTTGGCCACGTATTGCTGGATCAGGGCAATCGCCGTAATCAGGCCTGCTATGAAACCGCCACCGGGCAGGTTATGTCCACGGAGGAAAATATAGGCGGATACCAGCAGAGCGAGTGGGAGCAGGCTCTGAGAAATCTGCATCAACATAAGTGGGTGGCTGTCTTTGGACCATGGCCGGCCATCCATATCCGCAGCAGGTACGAACAGGCGTACACCTGCCAACAATTTGTAGATACCAATCGCTGCAATCGCCAGAACGGTAATTTCACCAAAGGTATCGAAGCCACGGAAATCAACCAGAATGACGTTAACGACATTGGTGCCACCACCGCCGGTTTTCGCGTTGGCGGTGAAGAAGCTACTGATACTCTCAAACGGACGTGTCAGCATGGCATAGGTCAGGGTACCCACGATGGCACCCGCGGCCGTGGCTATCCCCATGTCGCGGACGATGCGCCCGGGAGAAAGGTGATTGAGGCTGACTTTCTGGGGAAGAAAGTAAAGTGCCAGCAGGAAAAGAATAATGGTCGCAACCTCAACCGACAGCTGCGTCAGAGCCAGATCCGGGGCTGAGAACCAGGCAAACGCTACCGACACCACAAGACCCACCACGGAAATCGTTACCAGTGCCAGAAGGCGTTGATGACTAAGCATCGCCGTCGCCACAGAAGCAACAATCATGAGGAGAGCACCACCGAAGGCAACCATATCCAGTTCAGTGACTTCGAGGCTTCCACGCGCATGAGGAATGTTCACCATAGGGACACTCATCGCGGCGATCGCCATCAATAATAACCACAGCGCGTAACGCTGGAAGCTGCCGTTATCGAGCCAAAGCTGAACACTGCGGGCACGCTCCACCAGCGTCTGGATCATATGCTCAAACGCCAGTTTAGGATCAACTTCAGTAAAGCGGGCCTGAAAGTTAAACATATGCCGACGCTGGCGATAGAGAGCAACACCGCCCAGTACAGCCAGAAAGCTCATCAATAGCGGGATGTTAAATCCGTGCCAGATAGAAATGCTGAACTCAGGCACCCCGGCAGGCATCAGAGACGCACCCACGGCGACTAAAAGATCGCCAACGATCAGGTCCGGCAAAACACCGACTAACAGACACAGAACCACCAGAATCTCGACCGGCACACGCATGTAGCGCGGCGGTTCGTGAGGTGTTTTCTCAAGCCCGATCGGCTCTCCATTAAAGAAGACGTCGTGAACGAAACGAAGAGAGTAAGCAACGGCCAGAGCTCCGCCCACCGTTACCAGCAAAGGAATCAACCATGACAGAGAACCGAAGGTTTCCTGTTGCAGAGATTCAGCAAACAACATTTCTTTAGAAAGGAAGCCATTCAACAGCGGTACACCCGCCATCGACGACGCTGCCACCATGGCCAGGGTCGCGGTATAGGGCATGTAACGGAACAGGCCGTTGAGTTTTCGCATGTCACGCGAACCGGACTCGTGATCGATAATTCCGGCGGCCATAAACAGCGATGCCTTAAAAACAGCGTGGTTAATCACGTGAAACATGGCAGCGATGGAAGCCAGCTCTGTATCCAGACCAAGTAACAGAGTGATCAGGCCGAGGTGACTAATGGTCGAATACGCAAGCAGACCTTTCAGGTCGTGCTTAAACAAGGCCGTGTAGGCACCCACCAGCAAAGTCGTCAGACCGACAAGACTCACCAAGGCAAACCAGAGTTGGGTATCAGACAGAACCGGATAAAAACGCGCCATCAGGAAGATACCGGCCTTCACCATGGTCGCAGAATGCAGGTATGACGACACCGGTGTAGGGGCGGCCATTGCCTGAGGCAGCCACGAGTGGAATGGGAACTGCGCTGACTTCGTAAACGCGCCGAGAAGCACCAGAACGACAATGACCGGGTAGAGGCTGTGCTCTGCTATTAAACTGCCACTGGCTAATACTGTACGCAAGTCGTAGCTCCCTACGACTTCGCCAATAAGAATCAGGCCCGCCAGCAAAGCCAGGCCACCAGCGCCGGTAATCGTCATCGCCATACGGGCGCCCTTGCGGGCGTCGGAGCGATGCGACCAGTAACTGATCAACATAAACGAACTGACGCTCGTCAGTTCCCAGAAAAACCAGAGCTGGATCAGATTTGCTGAGAGTACAACACCCAGCATCGCTGTCATAAACAGCAACAGACTGGCATAAAAGCGCCCTGCATTATCCGCCTCAGACAGATAATAGCGGGCGTAGAGAATAACCAGCAGGCCAATCCCGAGGATCAACAGGGTGAACATCAAGGCCAACCCGTCGAGCATAAAGCTGATCTGCAGGGATAACGCAGGTACCCAGTCATAGGTAACGACCGGGTTATTGCCCGACATGACCTCTGGTGCGAGAGAGACGACAATACCTAGCGCAATAGCAGGCAGAATGGCTGCACCAAGCGCCATTGTCGATCGAGGGTAGCGCCCGAGTAACAGTGAAACCAGGCAGCCCAGTAGGGGCAGAAGAGGAACCCAGATGAGGTTCATATTCAGAGAGTCTCCACTCACAGTTGTACAATAAGTGTATCAGCTCCGCACTTTTAAGACAGAAGTGCCATTTGCGAAGTATTGTCAGCTCGAGTCACTAACTATAGACGATAAAAAACCCCGAGTGACAGGGCTTTGTATCTTCGCGGTTTCAGCCGTGATACTGAGGACTCAGCTCAACAACAGCTTCAACAAAGGCCTTCGCATGCTCGGGGTCAACGAACTGATGAATCCCATGCCCAAGGTTGAATACGTGCCCAGAACCCTGGCCGTAGCTATCGAGAATACGCTTCACTTCTGCGCGAATAGTCGCTGGCGATGCATAAAGAACCGATGGATCCATATTCCCCTGCAAGGCAACCCGATCACCGACACGGCCGCGCGCATTGCCAATGTCCGTCGTCCAGTCGAGCCCCAGAGCATCGGCACCTGTATCCGCCATCAACTCAAGCCACTGACCGCCACCTTTAGTGAACAGGATGACTGGAATCTTCTGACCGTCGTGTTCACGAATGAGGCCATCAACAATCTGCTTCATGTACTTAAGAGAGAACTCGCGGTAAGCAACATCACTCAGGCTGCCACCCCAGGTATCGAAGATCTGAACCGCCTGAGCACCGGCTTTGATCTGACCATTGAGATAGTCAATCACCGACAGCGCCAGCTTATTCAAGAGCTCATGCATTACCTCTGGCGTGTCGTACATCATGGCCTTAACGTGCCGGAAGTCCTTAGATGAACCGCCTTCAACCATGTAAGTCGCCAACGTCCATGGGCTACCCGAGAAGCCGATCAGAGGCACACGGCCATTCAGCTCGCTGCGGATGGTCGAAACCGCTTTCAACACGTAATCCAGATCCGCTTCGGTATTGGCAATCGGAAGATCAGTAACATCCTGCTCAGTACGAATCACCTTTTTAAAGCGTGGCCCTTCGCCGGTTTCGAAGTAGAGACCAAGACCCATAGCATCCGGGATAGTCAGGATATCTGAAAACAGAATCGCGGCATCGAGCGGAAAGCGCTCCAGCGGCTGAATCGTCACTTCGCACGCCAGCTCAGCGTTCTTGCACAGAGACATAAAGTCGCCAGCCTGAGCACGTGTTGCCTTGTATTCTGGCAGATAGCGCCCGGCCTGACGCATCATCCATATCGGTGTGCGATCCACAGGCTCACGCAACAAGGCACGCAGGAAACGATCATTCTTCAGCTCAGACATAAAACTTCCGCAGGTAATCAAAATTTCGGTGAGGGATAATAACAAAAAACCCGGCGCGAGGCCGGGTTACATGAGTCTATTCTGCGATCAAGGCACTAGCGTAACCTTTAGAGTGCTGCCGCCTTGAGCGGAAACTATTGTGAATGAAACTTCCTCGGGGGAATCCTCTGGTGTGTAAGTAACCAAATACAACTGACCAAAACTCGATGACAAACCAGTATAAGAAGTAGGCAGCAAACCAACAGAATTACTGACATCGCCACTTGTACCACCCACCTTATAACCAGAGCCAGAAACGGAGAAGGTTGTTCCGGACGCAGGGATTGCTCCGTTTCCATCAGTCACAAGCACCCAAAAAGCGCCGGAATCAAATGTCGTAGGATCGCCATCAAGATCAGCATCAAGATCACCATTAAATGGAGTAAAGGCATCACCTACTCTTGTATAGAGTTCATATGCCACCGTATCTTGCCTCGACTGAGAAAGGACCAGTGAATCTCTGACATGCATCAGGCTAGCACAATGCCCAAGTGCACGAGCTGCATCGCTACAAAGTGCACCCTGGTAGGTTGACGGAGCCGCATCTCGCACACCGTCGAAGTCATAGTCTGCAAAAAATTCAACCGGACCATTGCCATCCTCGTCCATATCCACTGTGTCCCCAGTGAGATAAACATTCAGAAGGTCATCATCCCTCATCGCCTCAGGCCAACTTTCGAAACCCTCTCCGACGTCGAAACGGTTGTTGTTATTACTGTCGGTGTAACCACCTTCCCCCTGGGTGTACGCGGTGATGGTCGTGATACCAAACGCTGAGGTACCCGCACTGACATTGCTCTCGTTGACAAAATTGCGATCATCGAACGCAGCATCCGACTCCATTCCTGGACGGTAGTCACCACCCGATGTCCAGATCACTGAGCAGAAACCACCTTCAGTCAGGCAAAAAGACTCGATATTGCCGCTTTCAGCGTTGAAATTGACGACGGTTCCATCAGCCACCGGGTTCTGAAATTGGTCAGCAACGGAGACGGTCACAACAACCTCTGCTCCGAGAAAGTCGTATGCGCCGGGGTTCAATATATCTGCCGCGATGGAGAAGCTATCCTGATCAGGAATACCTGTGGTCACAGACATTGGCAATGAACTGGTGCTGATTTCAGTGGAACCATCTGTGCCCAAGGTTGTTGCTATTACAGAAAAGATAGTGTGAGTAGTGCCGGCGCGCACCACAACACTGACGTTACCTTGCTCATTAGTCACAGACGAATCGAGAGCGAGGGAAACATCCCCAGTGCTCGGCGCGATACGAAAATCTACTGATTTGTTGGCAATCGGATTACCAGAGGTATCCGACACGTTAAATGTGACCGTTGAAGTTTTAGGGAGCACATTATTGCCGATAGTACTGATGGATACCGCGGGGCTCGAATAATCGACAAAAACCAACTCACCAACTTCTGCAGGTGCCACTGTGATTGTTCCGGACGCCACTGCGAGGCGCTCCGCAGTATTACCTGCCTCGTAAAGACTGAAAGTAACAAAATCTTCGCCTGAGCAACCCGTTGCGGTGTAGGTAACGGTCACCTCGCCACTTGAGGTGGTCGTATCCTCTTTACTGAAACCTGCACGTCCATCTGACGCACAACTGGAGTTAAAGATTACTGTGTATTCCTGTGAGACGATCTTCTTGCCACCGTTACCGGTATCGACAATAGTCGCTGTGATTTGTGTACTCCCTCCGGCAGACAGTGAGGCCGTGTTGATATTCAACACCCCCTCTTCATACGCATTACCAGTTCCACTACCGATCGAAGGGGTATCAATAGACGATGATGTCGTTACATCGTCAGTATCTGTGCTACCAGTGCCTCCGTCGCTGGAGTCGTTACCACCGCTAGCAACCGGATCACCACCGCCCCCACACGCTGTAAGTACTGACGCGAAAAATAAAGTAGCTAAGTAAGCGGGCAAACGCATAGGTGACCCCTCCCTGAATATAATTATTTGTGCCTTTCGCAGGCCCGTTTATCACAATCGTCCAAGAATACCTTGCTTGAAGCCTCAGCTCTAGCGCAAAAAAAGAAAACGCGACCGAAGTCGCGTTTTCTGGCGCAGTCGGTCACTTCCGACTGCAATATCACTTATCCCGCCTCAGACGTCGAGATAATCGAGGATGCCTTCTGCCGCCTGACGACCCTCGTAGATCGCAGTCACCACCAGGTCAGAACCACGAACCATATCGCCACCGGCGAATACTTTCGGGTTTGAGGTCTGGTGTTTAAACTCCTGCTCTTCCGGTGCAACCACACCGTCCCAGCTGTTCAGTTCGATACCGAAATCTTTAAACCATGGTGCAGGGCTTGGACGGAAACCGAAGGCAACCAGTACAGCATCTGCTGGCAGGATTTCTTCAGAACCTTCTACTACTTCAGGACGACGACGACCGTTCTCGTCTGGCTCACCCATCTTAGTAGTGACAACCTTCACACCTTCAACCTTGTCTTCACCTACGATGGCAACAGGCTGACGGTTGAACAGGAAGTTAACGCCTTCTTCGCGCGCATTTACTACTTCACGCTTAGAACCCGGCATGTTTTCTTCGTCACGACGGTACGCACAGGTCACAGTGTCTGCACCTTGACGGATAGAAGTACGGTTACAGTCCATCGCGGTGTCACCACCACCCAGAACAACCACTTTCTTTCCCTTCATGCTAACGAAGTCTGCAGCGTCTTTTTCGAAGCCCAGATTGCGATTCACGTTAGAGATCAGGAAATCCAGTGCGTCATGAACGCCCGGCAGGTCTTCACCCGGGAACCCACCCTTCATGTAGTTATAGGTGCCCATGCCCAGGAACACAGCATCGAATTCGTCGATGATGCTCTGGAATTCAACATCTTTACCGACTTCGGTGTTCAGGCGGAATTCAACGCCCATGCCTTCGAACACTTCACGACGGTTAGACATTACGCTCTTCTCGAGCTTGAATTCTGGGATACCGAAGGTCAGCAGACCACCAATTTCCGGGTACTTATCGAAGACAACCGGAGTAACACCGTTACGTACCAGGATGTCAGCAGCACCCAGACCCGCAGGGCCTGCACCGATAATCGCAACACGCTTACCAGTCGGTTTAACCTGAGACATATCCGGACGCCAGCCCATAGCAAAGGCGGTATCGGTAATGTATTTCTCAACATTACCGATGGTCACGGCACCGAAACCATCATTCAGCGTACATGAACCTTCACACAGACGATCCTGTGGGCACACACGGCCACACACTTCTGGCAGCGTGTTGGTTGCATGGCTCAGCTCAACGGCTTCCATGATGTTGCCTTCACTGGCCAGCTTCAGCCAGTTAGGAATGTAGTTGTGTACCGGGCACTTCCACTCACAGTATGGGTTACCGCATGCCAGACAACGGTGTGCCTGGTCGGTCACCTCTTCCTGCTGGAAGGGCTCGTAAATTTCAACGAACTGCGCCTTACGGACGTCGATCGCTTTTTTGGATGGGTCCTGACGGCCCACATCCACAAACTGGAAATTATTGTTCAGACGTTGTGTCATCTCGAACCTCTCTCTCTCGTCCCGGACCAATTACTCAGGACGAGCACGGGTACTGTTCAGCAGTTGTTGTAAGTCAGCCGCTTTCGGCTTAACCAGCCAGAATTTACCGATGAAGCCATCGAAGTCATTCAGAATCTGCTGACCCCATTCGCTTCCGGTTTCTTCCACGAATTCACGAATAACACTACGCAGGTGGTTGCGGTGTGCTTCGGTCTCTTCATTGCTGATACGGTGGATATCCACCAGCTCGTGGTTGTACTTATCAACAAAGGTGTTGTCACGGTCAAGTACGTAAGCGAAACCGCCTGTCATACCCGCGCCGAAGTTATAGCCAGTTTCGCCCAGGACGCAGATCATACCGCCGGTCATATATTCACAGCAGTGGTCACCCGCACCTTCGACAACAGCATGAACGCCAGAGTTACGTACACCGAAACGCTCACCCGCACGGCCAGCCGCCAGCAGCTTACCGCCGGTCGCACCGTACAGACAGGTGTTACCTACGATAGACGTTTCATTGGTTTTGAACGTGGAGCCCTGAGGCGGACGGATCACCAGCTTACCGCCAGTCATGCCCTTACCGACGTAGTCGTTAGCATCACCTTCCAGCACCATTTCCAGACCGCCGGCGTTCCAGACACCGAACGACTGGCCGGCAATACCGGTCAGGTTCAGGCGGATTGGCGCGTCAGCCATGCCCTGGTTACCGTGACGCTTGGCGATCTCACCGGACAGGCGAGCACCGACAGAACGGTCACAGTTGGTGATGTGGAAGCTGAATTCACCGCCAGCTTTGTTCTCAATCGCAGACAGGGTCTCTTCAACCATACGCTCAGCCAACAGACCTTCGTCATAAGGCTTGTTGCGCTCAACTTTCACTGTGTGTGGCTTATCAGCCGGAATCAGATCACTACCAAACAGCGGTGACAGGTCCAGGTGACGTTGCTTCTCGGTGTTACCTTCCAGAACTTCCAGCAGGTCCGTACGGCCCACCAGCTCTTCCATCGTGCGAACACCGACTTTCGCCATCCAGCCACGAACCTCTTCAGCCACGAAGCGGAAGTAGTTCACGACCATGTCTTTGGTACCGATGTAGTGCTTCTCACGCAGATCATCGTTCTGCGTCGCAACACCAGTCGCACAGTTGTTCAGGTGACAGATACGCAGGTATTTACAACCCACAGCAACCATTGGCAGCGTACCGAAACCGAAGGATTCAGCACCCAGAATCGCCGCCTTCACCACGTCAAGACCAGACTTAAGACCACCGTCGGTCTGTACACGGACGTTGCCACGCAGGTCGTTGCCACGCAGCGCCTGGTGCGCTTCGGACAAGCCCAGTTCCCATGGCGAACCCGCGTACTTAATAGACGTCAGCGGAGACGCTGCCGTACCACCGTCGTAACCAGAGATGGTGATCAGGTCAGCGTAGGCCTTAGCCACACCCGCCGCGATCGTACCAACACCCGGTTCTGATACCAGTTTCACCGATACCAGTGCGGTTGGGTTCACCTGCTTCAGGTCGTAAATCAGCTGCGCCAGATCTTCGATCGAATAAATATCGTGATGCGGCGGTGGAGAAATCAGAGTCACACCTGGTACGGAGTAACGCAGAGTCGCGATCAGCTGGTTAACTTTACCACCTGGCAGCTGGCCACCTTCGCCCGGCTTCGCACCCTGAGCTACCTTAATCTGCAGTACTTCAGCGCTGGACAGGTAGTGCGGGGTTACACCGAAACGGCCGGAAGCAATCTGCTTAATTTTAGAGTTACGCGTAGTGCCGTAACGCAGTGGGTCTTCGCCGCCTTCACCCGAGTTAGAGCGACCGCCCAGTTCGTTCATCGCCATCGCCAGAGCTTCATGGGCTTCTGGTGACAGAGCACCCAGAGACATGGCCGCGGTATCAAAGCGAGGGAAGATCTTCTCTGCTGCTTCTACTTCAGAGATATCAATCGACTGGATATCTTTGCGGAAGGTCAGCATGTCGCGGATGGTAGCCACCGGACGCTTGTTCACCAGCTCAGCAAAACGGTCATAGGCCGCCTGCGAGTTGGTCTGAACGGCTTCCTGAATGTTCTTCACTACGTCTGGGTTGTAGGCGTGATATTCGCCACCGTGAACGTACTTCAGCAGGCCACCCTGTTCGATCTGCTTGCGTGGCTTCCAGGCAACATTGTTGATGACCATCAGGTCTTCTTCAAAGTCAGTGAAGCTCGCGCCTTCGATACGGCTAGTGACGCCGCAGAAACACAGATCAACGATTTCTTTGCTCAGACCAATGGCTTCAAACAGCTGAGAGCCACGGTACGAGGTGATGGTCGAGATCCCCATCTTAGACATGACTTTCAGCAGGCCCTTGCGGATCGCCTTGCGGTAGTTCGCCTGAGATTTCAGTGGATCGCCCAGCACTTCACCGCTGCGGTGCAGGTCAGTAAGGATATCGTACGCCAGCCATGGGTAAACAGCGGTCGCACCAAAGCCCAGCAGCACAGCAAAGTGATGCGGGTCACGGGCAGAACCGGTTTCAACCACGATGTTACCGTTGGTACGCAGGCCTTTCTGGCTCAGGCGGTGGTGAACGGCACCGGTTGCCATTGGCGCGGGGATCAGAGATTGACCTTCAGCCACTTCACGGTCGCTCAGGATCAGGATCACGTCACCGTTACGGATCGCCGCTTCAGCTTTGTCTGCCAGCGCAACAATCGCGTCTTTCAGAGACAGCGCTGAGTCGTAAGCCATCGACAGAGTCACGTGACGGAATTCATCACGACCGGTATCTTTCAGACCAACAAATTTCAGTGGTGACAGTACTGGAGAAGTCAGGATTACGCGGTTAGCGTGGTCTGGCGTCTCTTCGAATACGTTTTTCTCGGCGCCGATACAGGTTTCCAGCGACATCACGATAGACTCACGCAGCGGGTCGATCGGTGGATTGGTTACCTGAGCAAACATCTGACGGAAGTAGTCAGCCACGTGACGAACACGCTGAGACAGCACCGCCATTGGGGTATCGTCACCCATTGAACCAGTTGCTTCCTGACCGTCTTCGGCCATAGGGCGCAGAACCTGATCACGCTCTTCACGCGTTACAAGGTGCAGCTTCTGATGAGTGTTCAATGCATCGCCTGACAGAGCTTCCTGACCGTCGACTTTCTCGAGGTGCAGGCGGCTTTCGATGCGCAGCGCATTTTCTTTCAGCCACTGCTTGTATGGCTGAGAGGTTTTCATCATGGTATCGATATCGTCGGTACGCAGCAGCTTACCTTCTTTGGTATCGATCGCCAGAATGTCACCTGGGCCTACGCGGCCTTTCGCTACAACATCTTCAGGCTTGTAGTTGTATACGCCCACTTCTGACGCAACAGTAATAAAGTTATCTTTGGTGATTACCCAACGGGATGGACGCAGACCATTACGGTCCAGACCACATACCGCGTAGCGGCCGTCTGTAATTACCAGACCTGCAGGACCGTCCCACGGCTCCATGTGCATGGAGTTGTACTCGTAGAAGGCACGCAGATCAGGATCCATAGTTTCAACATTCTGCCATGCTGGCGGAATCATCATACGGATCGCACGGAATACATTCATACCGCCAGTCGCCAGCAGTTCCAGCATGTTATCCATGGAGGAAGAGTCTGAACCGGTGGTATTCACGACTGGAGAGATGTCTTCGAGGTTTGGCAGCAGCTCACTGGCGAACTTGCTCGCACGGGCATTCGCCCAGTTGCGGTTACCACGAATGGTGTTGATCTCACCGTTGTGCGCCAACATGCGGAATGGCTGGGCCAGAGGCCAGCGCGGCATGGTGTTGGTCGAGAAGCGCTGATGGAAAACACAGATAGCGGTTTCCAGACGCTCGTCGCCGAGGTCCAGATAGAAGTTCGGCAGATCGACCGGCATCATCAGACCTTTGTACGACAGTACGCGATCAGAGAAGCTGGCGATATAGAAATCAGGGTACTGCTCCAGCGCTTTTTCAGCAAAGCGACGGGCATAAAACAGTTTTACCGACAGGTCGGTATCGTCCAGCGTTTCGGCTGGCGCAATGAAGATCTGCTCAAAGCGTGGCAGGCAGTCAATGGCCATAGGACCGAGGCAGTCATTGCTGGTTGGCACTGTGCGCCAGCCCAGAACCTTAAGGCCCTGGCCTGAAACAGCCGCTTCAACAGCCGCTTTCTGTTCTTCGTAAACAGCATCGTCCAGATCCATAAACAGCATGCCCACAGCATACTGCTCAGGCAGCTCAATGCCTTGTTCCTGAGCGACGGCACGCAGGAATGAGTCTGGTTTCTGAATCAGCAGACCGCAGCCATCGCCGGTTTTACCGTCCGCAGCGATACCGCCACGGTGTGTCATGCAGGTCAGGGACTCAATAGATGTCTGCAGCAGTTTGTGGCTTGGCTCACCTTCAAGATGGGCAAGCAGACCGAAGCCGCAGTTATCCTTAAATTCGCCTGGAGTATACAGACCAGTTCTCATAGAACAGCTCTCACCAATAAATCGTTTAAATATCAAGGGCTTACAATCGAAAAGCGATCAAGAAATAAGCAGCCTTGAGACAAAAGGACGCTCATTCTACACATCTGAGGCGGTTGCCACAAATGAACAGAGGAAAGGCCCGGATTGACACACCCGGGATAAACAGGCTCAGGACTTACCGGATAACCTTCTGTACATCTCCCACAGGACGAACCCACGGCGACTGTTTACGCAGCGAGGATGGCATTGCATTTACCGCTGCTCTCGCTTCCGCACGGCTGGAGTAGACACCCGACACCACCACAAACCAGTCCTTACCTTTGTAGGTTGTCTGGTATCGATACAAAGTCCCTGTGACCTGACTCTGCCACTGATCGCGAAAGGTTTCAGCACCCGTGGAGCTGTGCGACCCCAGTAGTTGCACGATATACCCTGACTCAGGCGCCAACAAGGCTTGTTCGTCAGGAGTGTAAGACGGAGTCTTTGGTTGAGCAGTTGCGGCTTCTACTTGTGCCGCCTGAGGCTTAGCTGCTTCAGCTTTCACAGCCGGAGTGCCTGAGCCAGCGCCTTCAGTCATCGAGACTGCATCTATTTCAGAAGAACTTTCTGTATTTGCTTTGACGATTCCACTACCTGAGTCGGCGCTTGGTGCCTCTTCATTTACAGCACCTGCCTCCTCTCCATCCGTGGCTTCCACGACGACTCTGTCGGCAAGCGTTACCCCTTCGCTGTTCCCTGCCTCAGCCTGATGACCAACGTCAGAGCCGGGGTAATTAAAGTCCTTAACGGAATCCAACTGAGTCTGAATCTCGGGCGACAGTTCATCATCCTGAGAGGAAGCTCCCCACTGATAAATGAATACCATTGCGATAGCAGTAACTACACCAGCAATAGCAAGGATATTGCGGAGGGGAAAACCAGCCGCTGATGCCGTCGCCGCTGGGCGCGTCGAGGAAGAAAGTATCCGTTCACCCTGACGTAGTGCAGGACCAGGCAAGCACCCGGAGTCCATCATAATGTCTGCCAACTCCTTATCACCGAATGGACAGACCTCACCATCACCGAAAACACTGGCCATCAAAGCGGCGATTTCCGAATCGGTTAAAGGTTCGACCGCCAATACATGGACAGGAGCCTGAGCCGGCGAATTTCTGAAGTGAGTTTCATAGCCTGGTGCACCGAACAGAATCACAGATATCGCCTGAGGCGCTAACAACGCAAAATGAGCGATATCATTCAGCGTCTCAGCATCTAACTGATCCGCCTGATCAATAATCAGTAACAGGTTGCCACCGGCTTCGCTTCTGTCTATTGCCTCGTTACGGATAGCCTCACGTGCTTGAGCACCATCTTCATGAATAGCCGGCATATCCCAATGAGCAGCGATTGAAGAAAGTATCCCAGGCATCCCCAACATGACGCTTGCTGTTAATAACAAGGTTTCATCAGGAGCCTCTCTTTGCGCTGCCAGGTTATTGGCAATAAAGGACTTTCCAGCCCCCTCGAAGCCGGTGACCGCAACCAGCAGCTCGCTGTAGGACGCCAGGTGGGATAGGAGCTCGACATGACGTTTCTGAGAATCAAGAAGGCTGTGCATAGAAAATGCCTCGTTACCGGCGGAACTGGGCGCCACATTCACACCTGAAAGGTCCAGATCAAAATCCGTTTCCATAACTCCCCCAGTTGTTATATTCAGCGAGTTGCGCCATAAGCCATCAGAGTCTCTTCAAGCAGGTCTCGTGGAACGTCTGAGGTAATATAGGCCTGTCCAATCCCCTTAAGCAAGACCAGCCTCAGCGCGCCATCAAGAACTTTTTTATCCACCGCCATACGACTGATGTAGTCATCACAAGACATGTCCTTTGGCCCTTTCACTGGCAGGTGCGCCGCCTGCAGCAAACGTAAAAGATCGTGTTCGTCCTTTTCAGTCAGGTAACCCAGTCTTTTGCTCAGATCAGCTGCCATCATCATACCCGCACCGACCGCCTCACCATGCAACCACTTTCCGTAACCCTGGTGCGCTTCTATGGCATGGCCAAACGTGTGCCCCAGATTCAGTGTCGCGCGAATTCCGCCCTCACGCTCATCCTGAGCAACGACATCCGCTTTGTTTTCACAGGAACGATATATAGCTTCAGCAAGTGATTCATCATCCCCCGACATCAGGCCTGCTACATTGTCCTGTAGCCAGAGATAAAACTCAGAGTCAGAGATCAAGCCATATTTGATCACCTCTGCCATCCCTGCTGCCATTTCACGAAGCGGCAGAGTTTCCAACGTGCCGGTATCGGCAATCACAGCCTGCGGCTGATGGAAAGCACCGATCATATTCTTGCCCAAAGGGTGATTGACCGCTGTCTTACCGCCTACTGACGAATCAACCTGTGAAAGCAGCGTCGTGGGTACCTGAATAAAATTAACACCGCGTTGATAAGTGGCCGCAGCGAAACCCGTCATATCGCCGATAACGCCTCCACCCAACGCAACAAGAGTAGTCGTTCTGTTATGGCGTCTGTCGAGGAGCTCATCAAAGATCATATTCAAGGTATCGAGATCTTTGTATTTTTCACCGTCCGGCAGAATGACGGTGTCGACCTGATAATCGGTCAGCGCCGACTTCACATCATCGAGATAGATTGGAGCGACCGTTTCATTGGTGACAATAAGCACCTGCCGCCCTTTAATGTGGGGAGAGTACAGCTCTTTGTTCCGCAGGAGGCCAGGGCCGATGTAAATTGGATAACTACGATCGCCAAGATCTACGGTAAGGGTCTGCATTATTCACCTTTTAAACGTTTTTTGAGTTCCTGAATTACCCATCTTGGATTGCGCTGATCCGTTTCAATAATGATATCGGCGACAGAGCGATACAACGGATCGCGCTCCGCAAAAAGCTTGCGCAATACTGCCTCAGGGTCGGCCGTCTGGAGTAACGGGCGGTTACGGTCTCGAGCCGTTCTAGCCAGCTGCTGATCCACAGAAGTACATAGATAGATGACCGTTCCTCTCGAGGCGAGGTGCTGGCGATTCTCACTTCGTAACACAGCGCCACCACCCGTAGATAGTACGATCCCCTTCTGCTGAGTCAGTTCATCTATGACAGACTCTTCACGTTCGCGAAAGCCCGCCTCACCTTCTTTATCAAAGATCCAGGGGATATCGGCGCCGCAACGTTCCTCTATTACTTTATCTGAGTCAAAGAACTCGTATTTAAGTTCCTGAGAAAGCAGACGGCCGATGGTGCTTTTTCCAGCACCCATCGGCCCAATAAGAAATACAGACTGTGTCATCTTCAACGTGCTGAGAGCGTTTCCTTAACCAGTCGAGGAGTGATAAATACGAGAAGCTCACTCTTCTCTTCCTGCTCACTAGTACGACGGAACAGAGCTCCGATTAATGGCAGATCACCAAAGAATGGCGTTTTAGATACCTGGCGAATTTCCTCTGAGCGGAAAATACCGCCAAGCACAATGGTCTCACCGTTTTCAACCAGCACCTGAGTCTCAACTGCATTGGTATCAATAGCAGGACCAGCGGTAGTCAACTCTCCAACGGAATCCTGATTAATCACCAGATCCATGATAATACGATCATCCGGCGTAATCTGAGGAGTAACCTCAAGACGCAGTACCGCTGACTTAAACGCTACGTTCGCAGCACCACTTGAGCTTGCCTGCAGATAAGGAATCTCAGTACCCGACTCAATGGATGCAGTCTGGCCATCAGCAGTGATTACGCGAGGCTGAGAGACAATTTCTGCGCGCCCTTCAGTTTCAATAGCAGATAGCTCCAGATCCAATAGGAAATCAGCGGTCTGGTAACCAATAGCAAAGGTCGATGCTGCAGCATCCTCAACACCGAAATCGACAACATCCGAAGCCTCAAGATCAATGGTTTGAGTTGATGAACCGGTAGTCGCCCGGTCAAACAAAATCTGATTGCCTTCACGCAGAGTAGTCTTGCTGCCCCCGAAGGTAGTCCAGTTATCGCCATTATTCTGGAAACCAGCGCCACCCCACTGCACACCTAATTCCTCACCGACACTTGTACTGGCAACCACGATGCGGGCTTCAATTAACACCTGCCGCACTGGCACATCGAGCATTTGAAGAGCTTCACGAACTTTCTCAAGATTCTTAGCGGTATCTTTCATCAACAGCGTGTTGGTACGACCATCAACCACCGCAGTGCCACGCTCAGACAGCAAGCCCTGCTCAGATGTCAGGAGCTCAGCAAGATCCGATGCTTTCGCATATTTGAGCTGCATATACTCTGTAACTAGAGGGGCAAGCTCTTCAACCTGGCGCACAGCTTCGAGTTCAACTTTTTCACGGGCTGCGATCTCTTCAGCAGGAGCGATGAGCAATACCGACCCCATCTGACGCTGGCCAAGCCCCTTGGTTTTCAACACAAGGTCCAGCGCTTGGTCCCAAGGCACATTCTGCAGGCGCAGTGTAATGTTGCCGCCGACTGAATCTGAAGCGACGAGGTTGAGGCCGGTGAAGTCTGCAATCAACTGAAGTACCGCACGCACTTCAATATCCTGGAAGTTCAGGGACAGTTTCTCACCAGTGAAAGGAAATTGCTTCTCAGCCACCGCCTCTTCATCAGCCGGTGGCTCAGAAACATTAATTGAGAGTAACTTATCAGTTTGATACGCCAGGTACTCAAACTCAGAAGAAACAGGCTCGATAACGATTCGCGCGCGACCAGCGGTAGCCGTCGTGTCTACATATTTCACAGGCGTAGCGAAGTCGGTGACATCAAGGCGACGACTTAAGGCGTCTGGCAGTGATGCTCCCTCGATATCAGCGATGATTTTTGCACCCTCTCGGCGGATATTTGCCGAGGCGCTATCATCACTCAAAGTAATCTGAACCTGACCTTCGCCCTGATTACCACGGCGAAAATCAACGTTTACAACCTTAACTTCGGAACCAGGCTGAACAACCTCTCCTGTTAGAGTCGTTTGCTGATTACCTGCGAACTCTTCATTCACATCAGCCTCACCGATACGGACAAAGAGACGATTACCTTGCACTGTGGTGGTATAGCCAACCAGCTGATTCAGGTTGATCACTAGCCGGGAACGGTCTTTTGCCTCTACTACAGTAGCGCTTCGCGCATTACCGTTACCAATATTGTGTCGCTTAGTAGTAAGCGCGCTATCAACACCTGGTAAATCCAAAGCAATCCGCGCTGGTTTTTCAATGGTGTAGCCGCTGACTTCTGGTGGTGCAGAGTCAAATACCAGCTCCAACTGAGTAACATCACCCGGGGCAGTGGAAAAATTAAGGTCGGTCAGAGTGGCCGAAACAGCCTCAACCGACCAGATTGCAGTCACACACACAAAAGCGCGGGCAAGGGTGCTAATGTTGTTCATGATTTTCATAGTTATTCTCCTGGCGCCCCATTCAGAGCCAACGTTCTGGGCCGCTCAAGCCACCCACCCTGTCCATCAGGTACGATTTCAATTAGATTCATTCTGTCGCTCTGAATCGACACGATACGTCCGTGATTTCGACCCATATACTCACCTTCCCGCACCCGGACAACTCCACCGTAGCCGTCTTTAATCAGTGCAAAGAGATCTCCTTTCGGCTTCTGAAGCGTACCCACCATGCCCAGCTGATCAATATCAAACTGTTCCAGATATTCTTTCGAGCGGTCGTTATCTGGGCGGACATCCATACCGTTAGAGTTCAGTCTTTCCGACTCTTCTGGCACTGCTGGCAGGCTGAATGGCGACCTCAACGCAGACGCGCGATAGGTAAACGCCTCGTATGGTTTAAACTCAGGAATGGGCTCTACCCGCCCTCTCGGCTTCGAGCCCACATCATCAACGTAAACCTGCAGATCAGCAACATCACCTGATGATGAACAAGCTACAGTGGCCAAAGATGCAGCAACCAGAAACAGCAATCGTATTGTCTTCATATCACTGTCCCTTACTATCTGCGTCGTATTGATAGGTTTTAGCCTGGATCTCCATTGAAAGGCGATCCTGCCCCTGAGTTTTCACGATATTAAAATCGTGCAACGTTACAATTCGCGGCAGAGAAGCGACCCCAGAAACAAAGGCCCCCATCTCATGGTAGCCCCCTGTCACTTCGATATTTATCGGTAGTTCTTTATAGAACTCCTCTTTCTTCATATCTGCAGGGTCAATCCGTTTCAGGTCAAGACCAGAATTCAGCGCAGTTGCACTGATATCATCGATAAGCCCCGGGACTTCAGTGTCTTTGGGTAACTGTTTGAGTAGCGAGCCAAAACTGGCCTCCATCTCAACCATCTGCGCCTTATATTCATCCAGATTCGCGACGCGAAATGCTTTAGTTTCAAAATCCCGCTTGAGCTGCTGCTCTTGCCTCTCAAGAGAATCCAGCGACGCCTGCTGCCCCTGAACAAGCCCTATGTAAGCAAGCACACCCGAGGCCACGACCACGGTTATACAAAAAGACACCTTACCGACAAGAGGCCAGGATCCCATATTTTGCCAATCGATATCATTAATATCGAAGCTTTGCAGCTGCTCCAGAACAGAGCCTGATGGCTTATTTGACTCCGCCATTGTCATCCTCCTCTGCTCTCGGATTAATCCTCGTCATCACAATTTCGAATTCGTTCACACCCGGAGATTTAGATTCCACCTTGATCAACGACGGATCTCTGAACCACTCTGACTGATCGAAATTACGCATTAAGGCTGAAACACGGTTATTTGTCGATGCAATGCCAGAAATCCGGACTTTATTGCCTTCGACCTCAAGCTCCCGGAAATAAAGGTCCTCGGGAACCGAGCGCACGATCTCATCAAATACACGAACAATAACCGGGCGATCCCCTTGCAAACGCTGAATCAGCTCCATTCGCTCTACCAGCTCTGCCCGGGTCTCTTTCAGTTCCTGAATCTCGACAATCTTCTGATCCATTGCTGTTATCTGATTTCTCAGGAAAGCATTACGCGAGTTCTGAGTCGCTGCCGCTGCATCATAGTAGCGATATACGCCGAACACACATGCAGCCGCTACTGCAACAACAACCCCGATAACAACGTAGAAATTTTTATTACGTTCTTCTCGTAGCTCTTCACGCCAAGGTAATAAGTTAATATTCGCCATCAGTCGAAGCTCCTCATTGCCAGGCCAGCTGCAATTAAGAGCGAAGGCGCATCATTCGCAAGCCAGGTAGCATTCACTCGCTGCGAGAGCGTCATGCTGATAAATGGATTGGCGACGACTGTCGGCGTGCCCAGCGCAGACTGAACCTGTTCTTCCAGCCCCGGAATGGAGGAGGTACCCCCGGCGAGAACAATATAGTCAACGTCGTTAAACTGACTGGAGGAATAGAAAAACTGCAGAGAGCGACTCACTTGCTGAACAACCGCCTCGCGGAAGGGACCCAACACTTCAGACTCATAATCGTCAGGCACGCCACCCTCAAGCTTGGCTCGATTAGCATCCTCTTCACTCAAACCATAGCGACGCATAATATCTTCTGTCAGCTGACTGCCACCAAACAGCTGCTCACGGGTATATATCGACCTACCTTCGTGCATAACACTCAGGGTTGTCATCGTGGCGCCGATATCAATTACTGCCACCGTCTCTATTTCTTCGCCTTCCAGCTGTGCATCGAGCAAGGAGAAAGCGCGTTCGGTACAGAAAGCTTCAACATCTACTTTGCTGACTTCAAAACCCGCGATTTCTACGGAATCTTTTCTGCGTTCAACAGTCTCAGAACGACAAGCAGCCAGCAGAACGCTGACCATATCTGGAGATTTATCGCTCGGACCGGTCACTTCCCAGTCAAGAGCAACCTCTTCCAGGGGGTAAGGAATATATTGATCGGCTTCAGTTCGGATCTGAAAATCCATATCGTCGTCGCTAAGACCAGCGCTCATATCAATGGTTTTCGTAATAACTGCCGAGCCCGCGACAGCAAGAGCAACGTTTTTAGCATTAGAACGCGAGCGAACTACCGCCTGACGAATTGCATCACCGACGGCTTCTTCGTTGTTGATACCCTGTTCCACAACGGCATTAGGAGGCAAGGCTACCGTTGCGTAGGCTTCTACCTGATAGCGTTCCCCCTGGCGACTCAACTCCAGCACTTTGACGGACGTTGAACTTATGTCCACCCCGAGAAGCGCCTTATTTTTCTTCTTAAACAGGCTGCCCAGCACGACAAAATCCCCTTCTGTTTCGCGAACTTGCGCGCGCAAGCTCACACAGATCCTATATAATTCCGGCCATTATAAGCACAATCCTGCGAAAAGAACAAAAAACCCTTATAATGCCGCATCCCGCATGATAGCTGGCTTTTTCAGGAATTTAACGATCTTTTTATATGAATATGGCAACTCCGCTCCTTAAGTTCACAATCTGGCTGTTTTTGTCTATCGGAGCCGGAACGACCATGGCCATAACCGGTGTTTATCTTTATTTAGCGCCGACGCTCCCCGATGCAGAAACCCTGAAAGATGTAGATCTTCAAACCCCTCTGCGCGTTTACACGGCAGACGGACTTCTGATAACGGAGTATGGCGAGAAGCGCCGAACCCCTATTACATATCAGGAAATCCCCCCTCAATTCATTGACGCACTTCTCGCTTCTGAAGATGACGGCTTTTTTGAGCACTCAGGAATAGACCTGAAAGGCCTCGCGAGGGCAGTATTTGATCTGGTGACCACCGGCCGGAAGAAATCAGGGGGCAGTACGATCACCATGCAGGTAGCCAAAAACTACTACCTGAGCAGCGAAAAGACCTTTACCCGGAAGTTCACCGAGATCCTGCTGGCACTCAAAATTGAGAAGGCACTGACCAAAGAAGAAATCCTTGAACTCTATGTAAACAAAATCTATCTGGGTAAGCGCGCATACGGGATCGAGGCCGCCTCTCAGGTCTACTATGGTAAGTCAATCACCGAGCTGAACCTGGCAGAGCTGGCGATGATTGCCGGCTTGCCGCAGGCGCCTTCGGCAGCAAACCCGATACGCAGCCCGGAGCGGGCTGTTTCTCGTCGTAACTACGTGCTTGCTCGCATGCATAACCTCGGAAAAATCTCCGAAGCCGAGTTCCAACAGAGTATCCGTCAGCCCGCAACAGCTCGATATCACGGTGCAACCTCCGAGATCAGTGCTCCTTATGTTGCCGAGATGATTCGTCAGGAAATGATCAGACGTTACGGCAACAAGGCCTACACTTCTGGGTACAGCGTCTACACCACCATTAATTCAGCGCGACAGCGTGCTGCCAACGCAGCCTTACAGAAAGGCCTGCTGAAGTACGACCGGGACCATGGTTACCGCGGTGCTCAGACCTCCTATGCTGTTATCCCCCTGAGCGTTCCGGAGGCGCCGGAGCTCGAAGAGTGGATAGCACAGGCCGACCCAGCAAAGGATGTAGACTGGCCGCAGACCCTTGAAGCATGGGAAGAGAAGCTTCGTGACTTGGGCGACTTCGGTATTATCGAACCAGGCGTCGTCATGAACGCTACTGAAGAGGGTGCCTGGGTATACGGTATCGGTAAAATACGCTGGCTACCTTTTGCAGGAATGACTTGGGCAGCGCCGTACCTGAGCGTTAATTCGGTTGGAAATGCTCCCGAGAATGCCCTCGATGTTATCAGTAACGGTGACCTGATCTGGCTCGAATCAACTTCATCAGGGTTGAAACTTGCCCAGGTCCCGCAAGCAGAAGGCGCTCTGGTGTCTATGAACCCTCACAACGGAGCGATCGAAGCCCTGGTCGGCGGCTTTTCAAACTCAGATAACCAATTTAACCGTGCGACTCAGGCGGAGCGCCAGCCGGGCTCTGCTTTTAAACCCTTCATCTACAGCGCGGCCCTGGACAATGGCTTCACCACAGCCAGCCTGATTAACGATGCACCTGTCGTATTCAAAGATGCCAGCCTCGAGAGCACCTGGCGCCCCGAAAATTACAGCGGCAAGTTTTACGGTCCGACCCGCCTGCGGCAGGCTCTTTATCGCTCACAGAACCTGGTGTCGATCCGCATTCTGAAACAGATGGGGCCGGCCACAGCCGTTCGCTACATTCAGGATTTTGGTTTTAACCCAGCACGTCTGAACAAAGATCTCTCACTGGCACTGGGCGCATCAGCTGTTACCCCTCTCGACATGGCGACGGGCTATAGTGCCTTCGCCAATGGTGGCTACAAGGTCAGCCCCTTCGTTATGCAGAGTATTATCTCCGACACGGGCGAAGTGCTTTACGAGGCCAACCCAACACTCGCAATGGCACCACCAGAAGAGGGTGCAACCGGCAACTTAATCCGCGAAGGGCTTAACGATAACGATTCGCCGACTGAGGGTGAGTCCGAGCAAGTAGAGAGCATTGAAGTACCTACACTTTACGCAGAGCGCATAATGTCTCCAGAGAACCATTATCTGACAGTAAGCATGATGCGGGATGTTGTGCGCAGAGGCACAGGTAGAAAAGCGCTAGCGCTGGGTAGAAATGATCTCGCCGGAAAAACAGGTACAACCAATGATCAGAAGGATGCCTGGTTTTCCGGCTTCAATCCCGACCTCGTAGCCACTGTCTGGATCGGTTTCGACCAACCAACCACATTGGGACGCTGGGCATCTGGTGGCGGTACCGCGCTTCCGGTGTGGGTCGATTATATGAGAGAAGCTCTTGATGGCGCGCCGGAAGAGCATTTCGAACAGCCTGAAGGGATTGTCACTGTTCGAATTGATCCAGACAGTGGGCTACTGGCTTCACCGGGCCAGAAAGACGCGATATTCGAATACTTCAAGGCTGGGTCCGCTCCAACGGAATATGCCAGAACGAAAGACATCATCCCCTATCAGGAAGACGAAGGTGGTTCAGGGGGAGGCAGCGTCATCCCAGAGCAGCTTTTCTGACCCTGCATCCGTCACTATGAAATAAAAAAGCCCGGCAGTTGCCGTAATGCTGTTCACTTAAGCATTTGAAGCATCACGAGGCTTCTAAGAAAA
>CAJWBH010000024.1 GCA_913019975.1 Thalassolituus maritimus
TCTCAATCTGAAACGTCGAAATGGCTTGCAACAACGGGACGGGTCCATATAAGGGAATCATATTCCCGACAGCGTTAGCGGTAGCCAAACCGCTTATCTTCATAATCACCTGTGCCGTAGGAGCGCAACGCGAAGCTTGCGCGATAGATTTCTCCACTAAACCAATTCTTTCTTTGAAACTGCGCCTCACTGTGGGAGCGAATCAGCCGGAGGCTATTCGCGATAATGTTTCAACTATTCGCGGTATCAACACTACAACTCCCCCCCCGAATTTTTGATACTTAGTATTACATGAAGAATAACTGGATATATAAGCAGTATATTTGGCTGGGCGCAGGAAATCGTGCGCGTTTGCATGATCAGAAGAAAACGAGCGTGCTCACTATGAAACCTATCAATAAGAAATAGCCTTTATAAATCAGATAGTTGAAAACACTAGTGGAGTGATAATGTGCCAAATGTAAAGATGACATCGGGGTGCAAACGAGCACGCACGCTTTCACACTGACAAAAGGCGTCGTCTGAGGCACTTTTCATAGTGGTGGCGGGGAGTTATGCTCGAAACATCAAAAGGACGACATGTGTGCAAATAAGCACGCTCACGAAGAAACTGTTATGTGGCCGACTGACCCAAAGAGAGCCGTAAAGGATGCACCAACTTATTCAGTTTATTAAATGCTGGAAGTGTGGAGAGATTAACCGTTTGATCAGCCCTACAGATCAATCTCTTAACTTTCATTGTGAAAACTGTGATGCAGGAATACTTAAACAGGAAGTTATTAAGGGGTACATCTACATCCTTTCTAACCCTTTGATGGAAGGGTTGTTAAAAATCGGATACACAGAACGTACTCCTGAAGAGCGGGTTGCTGAGTTGCAGGGTACCGGTGTTCCATCTGACTTTGTTCTTGAATGTGCTTACCTTTCGAAAGACCCACAGGGGGATGAGAAAGCTATTCATGAAAGACTAGAGGAATATCGAGTTAACAAAAAGCGTGAATTCTTCAGGCTAGAGCTAGATCAAGCATGTTTGGTGATAGATGAATACTGCCATCTACGATGATTCACATAACAAGCGGCCGTTGAGGCCACTGAGAAGCGTGGCGGGACGCGCAAAAAGCGCGCGCCCCAAGGCCGGGCGTTACACGCCAGTCACCACATAAAGTATCAACCGAAAAATGGATGTCATAGATGAATAAGCTTTCACAAAAAGAAAGGGTCGTATCACTAGGGATAGATTTTCTTCTGCTTCTTATTATTTGTGCCATAGCATTTGGCAGCTTATACCCACCAGTAGGTGATAGTGGGTTCTGGTTTTACACCGCATTGCTCAGCGTTCTTGTCGGGTCAAAAATTGTAACCCCATTTTATGTAAAGCCTGTTGATGCTATTTCATATGCAGTCCCAGCATTTGTGTCACTTATGCTGGTGAACAGTTGGACTACATGGTCGATTGAGACCAAGATTGCATTTTTCTTGGTGTCATCATTATCTGGATTGATTTTGATCTTTTCGTTGTTAGCTATCATTCTGAATAACTGGGGTAGTGAAAGGATACAAGAGGTCTCAAATAATATTCGGATATTTCTTGAGCTATTCGCAAAACCTCAAGTTATCTACACTCCAATTATTATATTTGCGATGTACTCCTATCACATTGGGAAACCAAATGAATTAATACTAATATCTATAGCCATATTGCTTACAGTAGCTATGTCGGCTGGCGATGTTTTAGTTAAGACATTCAACAGGATTAGAAAAACAACTAAGATTGGCCGGCAGGTATCTAGCGTCGCAGAAATTGCGGCTTACCAGCAGCCAAATATCATTCTACTTCGCCAAGCTAAAGATAACGATTTGCCGCTTAAGAAAATCGTCTACGTAAAAGATAAGCATTCCAACTCTAAGTTGGCTCTTACACTTGATTTAGTCGGTCGAGATAATGGTGTTCTGACTCGCTCTGTTGAAATTGCAAACCTTAAATTTGGGCAATATCAAGAGCTTGAGTCTGTTGTTTCAAGTGACTCTGTTGCAGTCATTGAAGATGAATATCTTCTAGAAATCTGTACAGCAGAAGGAATTGATTTGGCATTAGGGGATAGAGTCGTTGGTATTGTAGCACCCGACTCTTCAATCGAGAGGTTGTTCTTTGAGGTCGTCGATAATTCAAGTATTGAAGAAGGACGTCTAGTCACCGTAAACATACAGGGCCAAAAGGTTCTTTATCAAATCGTTGGCGGTTTGACGAGAGAAGAAACCGTATATCAAAAAAATACTTATGGTTATTTGCGGGCTCAAGCTCAGCAAGTCGGCGTTTGGAACGAACAACAGAGAAAGTTCACTCAGTTTAGTTGGCTGCCTAACATCAATGAACCGGTATATCTTGAGGCGCAAGAAAACTACGCTATTGAGCCAGATACTATAGGCCACTTTCCTGATAGCAATTACCAAGTAAAAATTGGAAATATAAATCATTTAGTAACTCATAATACGGCGATTCTTGGGATTCTTGGCGTAGGAAAGTCCATGCTCGCAATAGAGTTGCTAGAGAGAATGATGGCTGAAGGAATAAAAGTTGTATGTTTAGATCTAACGGATCAATATGCATCAGAACTATCGGACTATTACAACGCTTCGTATGAAGAAGCATGTATTCAGAGGCTAAGGGAGGCCACAGATCAAGATCGAGGTGTATGGCAGGAAAATCCGGAGCAAGGCGGTAGTTTACCTAATTTGAAGAATGCATTTTTCGAAGATTTAAATAGGTTTATTGACAATAAAGATGGGCATCTTCTAAAAATTTATAACCCAGCAGAGTTTGTTGCTACACGGCAAGATAGGGCGCCGGGTAGCTTTCAAGCTGGCGGGCAGTGGCAGCGCGGAGCCCCACTATTTAGTGTTACACCTGTAGAAATTACGAAAATTGTATCTGAAACGGTTCTTGATATTCTTTCTGCAGAAATGTCAGACAATGCTAGGGTTTGTTTAGTTTATGAAGAAGCTCACTCGCTTGTTCCAGAATGGAACTCTGTTGTTGCAGAAGGTGATAAACACGCAACTAGCGGCACAGCTAGAGCAATTCTCCAAGGACGAAAGTTTGGGCTAGGATGCTTGCTGATTACACAGAGGACAGCAAATGTTACGAAAACTATCCTCAATCAATGCAATACTATATTCGCTATGCGTACATTTGATGATACTGGTAAGGAATTTCTAGGTAATTATATTGGAAAAGATTATGCACAATCTTTGTCTTCAGTAAAAGAGCGTCATGCAGTCTTCTTTGGTAGAGGATCTAGTTGTGAAAACCCAGTTTTGATGAAAGTAAACAATAGAGACGATTTTTTGAGATCATATAGGGGAGTACATCAACCTCCAGTATTTCCTCCAGTCGACGCAATTCCTGTTCAAGAACAGCAACTAGAACCTGAGTTCGATGATGATGTCCCGTTCTGAAGAAACATGTAACAAGCGACTGCGGTTCAACCGTAGCTAGATAATTATTCATAAGACCACTTCTGACCATCCCGGATCATCGCATTCAGGATGGTTAGACTTAATCGAAGATCTAATCGAGACAGTCATAGTACAAGAGAAAATTTGAATCTTTTACCTATGGATCTGCCGGGTTGAGGTAGGTCGTTGAAAAATACTTTATAGGCTTTAATTCAGCCGTTTCTCAGTAGAAAGTCGATATTCGAGGCAAGCGAATGCCTCAGAGTGTTGTGATGTTGTTCGTGGAGTAGGTAGTTACTTCAAAACAGGCGTAACTTGCAGGCGGCGATGCCTGCCGCTCGCCTTCGTTCACGTTGGCCGTCTCGGAACTTGGTAGTTTTTGATTTCATTTCATGGGCGGCGCCGACGATGCCTTTGAATTCGGATTCAACGTTTGGGGTGATGTTGAGCCTGTGTTCTGCGTCTATGCCGAGTCGATCCATGGCGGTGGGTTTAGCTACAGAGATTGCCACTCGTTTGTTAACTCCAAACTGACGGCCGATCTACAACGTGTATGGAATACTTGGCACTGATAGTATTCTCCCTTAATTCATAATTATCGAGATGTCATAGTAAGAGAGGCACTTTTAATAGTTTTTATACGGGGTTATGATAGCGCCGTCGAAGGGAAGCGGACTATCAAAAGCAGAGTGTGCATCTCACGAATAAATAATTATTCTCGATATGTTAACCACCAACATTGAATGAAAGGAATATAAGATTCATGAAAATAAAGAAAATAGCAATAGGAATTGCAATTGTTTTACTTACTGGGTGCTCTTCTGAACCCAACATTGAAGTATCAATTCAAACTAACCAGCACTGGGGATCCCTAGTTTTCGTCATTCAGTCTATTGCTGATGATGTGGTCGTATCGAATGTAGTGGTAAATCGCGGAAGTTGCGCTCTCCCACGAGGAACAACTAAGGATATAGAGAGGGAAATAGAGCTTAGTTTTGGTGAGAGCTACCGTGGTTATAGCCCTTCTTGCACAGTTAGTGATGTAAAAGAAATAGAAGTCACTACGAATGCGGGAGACTTCATTTTCTCATTTTAAGATAAGGTATTTATCGAGACTCACATAGACACTCCCGCGGTGTCAAGGTACAACTCGGCCCTGGCACCTACATCCCCCTGATTAACTTGCTTGTCCCATCGTTGCCGTTTGATGGTCGATGGTAGTGCTGACATATATCCGACTTCTGATCGGAGTAGCGAGCAACTAAAAGGACACCCACCGTGGTATTTTCTTCCGATTGATCAAAGTTTAGGCTCTGATACGTTTTGGTGGTTTTTGTTGAAGGATCAACACTATGCCAAAGCCGAGAAAAGCAGCAGATATCGTTGGATGCTACTCCCTACTACCACTGTGTCTCCCAGTGTGTCCGTCGGGCCTTTCTATGTGGAACGGATAGATCGACGGGCGAGTGCTACGAACACCGTCGTGGCTGGCTAGAACTACTTGGACAGTCATGGTTAGAGGGCGCGAACTACTTGGACCGAACTACTTGGGTCGAACTACTTGGACAGTGGTAGAGACTTGGACGGTAGAGACTTGGACAGTCATGGTTAGAGAGAAAGCCTGATTTCTTTGCCTTCAAAATTGCCGACTGAGGCGAGTTAGTCGAAAACTTCGTTAGAGGCTTCGAATTAGGTATCTTCGAGTCGAAAGTCGGTATTCATAACGAGCGAATGCCTCAGACTAATCTGATGGTATCTATGGGGCAGGTAGTTGCTTCAGGAAAGGCGTAACTTGCAGGCGGCGATGCCTGCCGCTCGCTTTCGTTCTCGCTGATCGTCCCAGAATTGAGTGATTTTAGACTTCACTTCGTGGACTGCACCGACGATGCCTTTGAATTCTGATTCGAAGTTCTGGGTGATGTAGAGCCAGTGTTCTGCGTCTATGCCGAGTCGATCCATGATGGTGGGTTCAGCCTCAGATATAGAGCCGCGCTTGTTGTTGCGGATCTGGCGGCCCGTCCACAAAGTGTATGGAACACTTTGCACAGCCGTCAGGCTGCCCGAAGGGTGAGTCTCATGGATGAGACGAATGATTCGACGAGGTCGAGGTAATCAGTTAGCCGCATCTGAATGCCTTCGGGCATGTCCTGGCGGGGATTTCCTGCAAAGGGCATGAGGCCATAGGCTTGTTGTTTGGGATGGTTTGGCGTGCGTGCTTCTTTAGCTTTCTCGACGCGTTTCTTAACCGATGTGTATCCAGATGCTTCAGGTGTTTTGGCCATCGCGGCACGCACTGGATTCAAGTCGACATAGGCCATACATGCAGCAAGAGCCTTTTCATCCAATAGTGCTTGGGACTTAAACCTTCCTTCCCAGAAGTGGCCGCTGCATTGATCCTCTTCGTTGGCGAGTCTTGCTACGGTCTCGTTCAAGCGTCGCATAAACCAGCTGATGCTCATCAGGCGATCTCGCCATTCTTCAATGCGTTCGTCCAGTATGGCTTGCTGCGATTCTGATAGTTCTTCTCCACGTTCATACTTTTGTGAGAGTAGAGTACCTGCATACAGTTGGTGCCAACGCTGTACGACTTCGAGGTTTGTTAGCGAGCGTGCTCGTGCCTGGTTGATGTGTAGGATTACGTGGAAGTGATTCGACATGACGGCGTATGCGGCAATGTCTATGCAGTAGATTTGTGCCTGATCGAGAATGAGCTTTTCGATCCAGCCTCGTCGATGTTCAAAGCTACGGCCTTGGTTGTCACTGCCACAGAGAAATGCTCTTCTTACACATCGTGAAACGCAGTGGTAGTAGGGTGTTGCTTCGAGTGATACCAGTTGCTTCCTTGGCTTTGGCATGCATCCTCCTGATGTTGGCTAACTTGATTAACCTACACGAGTTGATCCAATAGAAAAATCAGGAATTATTCTTAGTATTACTGTCCCTTGGTGGTCTGTGTTGCCCATCTACTCAACAGGATCAACACATTCGGCTTTCTCTGGATTAAACCGACAGCGAATCTTACGAGCAATGCGGAGCATTGTGCCGTCGTAGTATCCGTTTTCCCGCATCGTGAGACGTACTTCGCGAGTTGCATCTTCTAGTTTGTTTGTCTCGTCTGCTGGCATTTCGATCCAGAATTCATCAGGAAGCAGATTCATCTCGGTATCTACACGTCCCGCATAGTTATTAAATTTTAATAAGAAATCCTCACGAAGAAGCTGAGCAAGTTCATCGGGAAATTGCTCGGCGCGACCAATTAGCTGCATAGTTGATTGTGAGAGGGGATTGCGGAGTACGCCGGTTGAGTTGCCAGATTGGCCACTGCCCATCACAAGGTACGCGATCGCGGTGGATATCATGGAGGAAACTCGCTCATCCGTGTAAGCCAGTACGTTTCTCATCATACCGCCTTCGATGGGCGTTCCGCCGTATTGGTTTACCAGAGCTGTCATAGGAGCTTCAATTGTTTGCACCGCGACTTGTTTTCCTTCTAGCGCCGAAAGGGAGTTATAAGCTTTATCCCACTCAGAAAGGCAGGCTATAGTGGTCGTACAGTAAATCTGAGCCATCGTTATGTTCACCGTTTTAATTACTGCCTCTTTTCTGATTGCAATCGCGACTGCATTACCGGAAACACGCTTCACACACTGGATCGTCAGAGGCCTGGACTTTCCACGTATCCAGATCGCAGCTTTTGGTATTGTTGTTCTCTTACTCCTGCTGCTCGTCGGCAATTCCGGTCACGGCCTCTACTGGGCGTGTATCGCGATGGTTGCTATTGCCTTAGGTTGGCAACTCAAATGGGTTTTACCGTACACGCCGCTGTGGAAAACGGAAGTACGTAAAACCACCGTTCAGGATTTGGATAATCAGATCAGCATCATTACGGCGAATGTGCTGACCCCTAACCATGACTCCGAAAAATTGATTTCTCTGGTACGCGAGTATCAGCCAGACATTCTGGTGACCTTAGAGTCAGACAAATGGTGGGAGCAGCAGCTCGACGTGCTCGAAGATGAGATGCCCCATACGTTAAAGTGTCCGCTTGATAACCTTTATGGTATGCACCTGTATTCCCGCTTGCCGCTCAATGACAGTACGATTGAGTACCTGGTGAAAGATGATATTCCGTCGATGCACACCTGTGTGACCCTCCGTTCAGGAGTAGAGGTACGTATGCATTTTATGCACCCTGAGCCGCCAAGTCCGACAGAGAGTGAGGTGTCATCACCACGCGATGCTGAACTCGCAGTGCTTGCTCGTAATGTTGCAGACTCGGATGAACCGATAATTGTTACCGGTGATCTGAACGATGTTGCCTGGTCGCCAACCACGCGTTTATTTCGTCATATCAGTGGACTGCTCGACCCTAGGATCGGTCGCGGAGCATTTAACACCTTCCATGCCGACTTCCCGTTTTTACGCTGGCCGCTGGATCATGTTTTCCACAGTCATCACTTCACTCTGAGTCAGATTGAGCGTTTACCTCATATTGGCTCTGATCATTTTTCTCTGTATACCGCGTTGAATTACACACCTCAGAAAGGAAAAGAGCAGGAAGGCGAATCCGCAGATCAGGAAGACCGGGAGCGCGCAGAGGAAGCCGTTACAGAAGAGGATGTTGAGAAGCAGGACGTGCCCAACCCAATCAAAGGAGCTTAAAAGCGCCCAGGGGCGTGAGATGGTACTTGGCGTTCTGGTACCTGACTTTGTATCTGTCTGATTGCGAAGGCGATCACACGCTGGAAATACTCTAAGACTTTTTGCGCATTTACATTGAGCATCAGACATTCTGCGACTAATATTTAGTCATTACATCAGGGAGCTTTCTGTGCAGGGGGAGTACATATAAAGAGGCCCAATTTATGAAAAAAGCGTTCCTTCTTCTCTTTTGCGTTGCGTTTTTTACTGAAGGGTTTGCGGACGCGCAGACGGGAACCCCTGAAGCTCAGATTGAATCAGATAAGCCTTTGAAGGTCGTCGTCCCATTCATGGGGGATGCTCCGGGTCAGGGCCCGGAACACCCGCTGGTTGATGTGGTTCGCCAATGGAGTGTAGAGACCGGGCGCGAAATCAGCGTTGAACGGTTTCCTTTCAAGCGTGGATTAATGATGGCTGCCCAAGGTGAGGTTGATTTTCATTTTCCTCTGATCAGAGGCCGTGAAGATACAGATGCTGCGCTGCCGTTTAGTTATTCGTCTGCCACCATTTTCACAGTTAATTTTGTGCTCTACACCCGGCGTGGCGTGGCGCTCGATATCGATAACCTCAAGAGTTACCGGATTGCCACCCATAGCGGCCACGCTAATCTTTTTCCGTTTCCGGTAATTGAAGACCATTCCATTGAAGGCTCACTGCGTAAGGTCGAGAGCGGTCGTATAGACGGCTTTATATTCGCGGACGTAGGGACAGATCCGGTTCTCTTTGATCTTGGACTAATGGGAATTCAACGCCAGTTATATAAGGTATATGACGTCCATGCGGTCATCGCTCACGAAGAGAAGGGGGGACCCGTGGATCAGTTTATCACCGAAGCTACCCGCAATATGGATCGCGCGATTCTCGGTCTCGCAATGGTAGACCAACCTTATCGAGACTGGCAGATGGGTGATGATTCTGTCCCCGCGCTCGTTCAGTCTGCGAAGTAGAAATCATCACCTTGAAACGTCAATGGGCCAGCTTAACGCTGGCTCCATGCGTTGATCTGGTCGCCCGCCAGGCGTTGGCTGAGCGCGTCGTTATCTTCGATCTCTTCTTGCAGGAGGCAGGCATAAAAAAGGGGAGCCCGGAGGCTCCCCAAGGGGGTTAAAGCGGTTTTAGCTCTGCTGATTAGCAGTCAGCTGATGTTCTTCGCCTTTGTAGTAGGCTTCGACACGTGGGTTCATTACTTTGAACCACAGTGGTGGAATCACTGCCAGTACCACCATGCCTGCGTAGCCGCTTGGTAACTGTGGGCTTTCGTCAAAGTGACGCAGTACCTGGTAACGACGCTTAGGGTTAGCGTGGTGGTCTGAGTGGCGTTGCAGTTGTACCAGGAACAGGTTGGTCAGCAGGAAGTTACTGTTCCATGAGTGCGCTGGGGTCGTGCGCTCGTAGCGGCCGTTTTCCAGCTTACGACGGTGCAGACCGTAGTGCTCAATGTAGTTAACGATTTCCAGCAGGGTGAAGGCGAAGAAGCTCTGCGCGACGAAGAACAGGGCACCCATCCAGCCCCATACCAGGCCGAAACCGATCATGGTTGCCGCTGAAATGGCGTACCACCAGATCAGTTCATTTTTCCAGTGCAGCGCTGGCAGATTTTTGCGCTTCAGTTTTTTCGCTTCGAGTTTCCACGCATTCATGAAATTGTGGAAGTACGCGTGCGGCAGGAACTGATACAGAGTCTGGTTATAGCGTGAAGACGACGCATCTTCAGGCGTTGAGACATGCACATGGTGACCACGGATATGCTCTACTTTAAAGCCCGCGTAGGTTACCAGAGCCAGCAGCAGACCGCCGGTCCATTGCTCCAGAGTGCTGTCCTTGTGGATCAGCTCGTGGCCAACATTAATGCAGACAATACCAGTGATCACGCCCATTGAGATCACCATACCAATCTTACCGAACAGGCCAACTTCTGCGCTCGAGAAGAGCGCTGCGCCGTAAGCAATCGTGATTGCCATGACAGGCAGAGTCATGATGGTAAGGAAAGGGTACCACTTCTCCAGAGACATGCGTGGCACATCAGCCTCTTCATCTGGATTGAAGGGGTCTTTACCAATCAGGTGGTCGAGCAGAGGGATAATGCCGAACACAACAAAAATAGGGAAATACCACCAAGCGTCATGCTGACTGCCGGTTGCTTCCCAACCAAACAGAGCAATTGGAAAGAGCACAGCCGGAATCAAAACGATCAGATAACCGTACTTCTTGAGTTGCATGCGCCAATCATCGGCGCTGATAGTCTGTGCTGTTGCCTGAGTCATACGGCCTCCATAACAGGAATTAGTTTTGTTGTTTGATTGTTGTATTGTCCTACAATCTAACATTAACTCTGATAGGTTACAGGTTCGGAGAAGACAAAAGTCCTCCAATATCAATGTGGTATTGGCTCAATGTGGTACTATGCCGCGCATCTCACTGATTTCAGTATAGTTATGAGTTTTGTAGCCCACGAAAGTCTTGCAGAAAAAATAGCGGCCCATCTGGCGGAGCGCATCATCAAAGGAGAGTTGATCTCTGGTGAGCGAATCCAGGAAGCTCGCGTCGTCGAGGAATTGCAGGTGAGTCGTGGTTCTGTTCGCGAGGCCCTGTTATTGCTGGAGTCCAGGCATCTGGTCACCATTCAGCCACGCCGTGGCGCTATGGTGGCAGAGCTGACTGTTGAGCGGGTGAATAGTCTCTACGATGTCTACGAGGCTCTTCTGACATTGTTGGCTACTCAGGTCGCCTTGCAGTGGACTGACGAAAATAAAATGCCCCTGTTAAATCAAGCCATGAAGCTCCAGTCCCCAGAGCTTAAAAAAGACAAGTTCATGTTTATGCTGGCCGGCTTTGACCTGATGCGCGCTGCTTCTGACGTCATTAATAATCCGTATCTGTCGACTCTGCTGAGTGATCTTCAGCCAGCCATTCAGCGGACCTACGCGCTATCTATCCGTTTTTCTCAGGAAGGTCTGGAGCGTACGATTCACTTTTTCGCCAAAGTCGTCGAATTGATTCTGGCCCGCAAAGCAGACGAACTGCCTCCGCTCTTCCGTGAATTCAGTCTTTATCAGCGCCAGCTGGTACTGGATGCCATGGCTGAGAATCCGGTTCCGGCTCTGGATTGACCCCTGCGTCATCGTCAGAGCCGTCCGGCTTTTGTCGCTCGTGAACTGTGATAACATCATCTTCTTTATTGCGGCTTCCGGTGGCATGGCCCCGGTTCAGTTAAAAGGACGTCCCCCCCTGCTATGCGCCTGAAAGCCATCCGACTATCCGGTTTCAAATCCTTCGTTGATCCGACGTCTGTGCCGTTCAATACCAACCTTACGGGTATCGTCGGGCCGAACGGTTGTGGTAAATCGAACACGATTGATGCTGTACGCTGGGTGATGGGGGAAAGTTCGGCTAAGTACCTGCGTGGCGATGCCATGACGGACGTGATCTTTAACGGCTCAGCCGAGCGTAAGCCAGTCAGTAAAGCCAGTGTCGATCTGGTGTTTGATAACAGCGACGGTACCTTAAAAGGTGAGCACGCGAAATTTAGCGAAATCAGTGTGCGCCGTCAGGTGACGCGTGACGGTCAATCGACCTACTATCTTAATGGCACTAAGTGCCGCCGCAAAGACATTACCGATATTTTCTTAGGTACCGGCCTCGGGCCACGTTCATATGCGATTATTGAGCAGGGCATGATCTCGCGCTTAATCGAAGCGAAGCCTGAAGAATTGCGCGTCTACGTCGAAGAAGCTGCGGGTATATCCAAATATAAAGATCGTCGTCGTGAAACCGAAAACCGCATGCGTCGCACGCAGGAAAACCTTGAGCGTCTCAGTGATATTCGCGATGAGTTAGAACGCCAGCTGGCGCACCTTCAGCGACAGGCGCAGGCCGCAGAAAAGTACAAAGAACTGAAAGCAGAAGAGCGCCAGAAAAAGGCCGAACTTCTGGCGATTCGCTGGACTGCTTTGAACGAAGAATACGAGCAACGTGAAAAGGTAATCCGCGAGCATGAAGTGCAGTTCGAAGCGCATATGGCAAAGCAGCGCGCAGCAGACGCGGGCATTGAAGAGCTGCGTCTCGATCATCAGGCGCGGACCGATGCCTTTAGTACGGCGCAGGGCAAATACTACGAGGTCGGTAACCGTATTGCCCGTCAGGAGCAGAAGATAGAACACCAGTCGCAGCTGGCATTACAGCTCGACAGCGATCTTGCCGAAGTTGAAAAAAACATTCTCGATACTCAGCGTCAGCTGGAGCAGGATCAGCTTCAACAGGAAGAGCTGGCAGAACAGCGCTTAATGCTTGAGCCCGAAGTCGAGATGCTTCAGGCGGCTGAAGAAGAACATGCGGCCGAGCTGTTGGAAGCCGAAGAGGCCCAGCGCCAATGGCAATCCCAGTGGGATGCTTTTACTCAGCGTGCCAGTGAGCCTACCCGACGCGCGGATGTGGCTCAGAGCCGGATTCAGGCGACCGAACAGCAGGTACTGAGATTAGAGCAGCAGATCGAGCGCCTGAAGCAGGAGCGCCAACAACTGACCTCAGATCCCGACCTGGGCGACTTCGCCCTGCTGCAGGAAGAAGTCAGCGAAGCTGAGTTACAGGCAGAAGAACAACAGGCACGACTTGAAGAGATTCGGGGCCAGCTGGAAGACGTTCGCGAAGACAGCGAGCGTCGACGTAAAGAACTGGAAGAGGGACGACAGCGCCTGCAACAGATGCTGGGGCGTAAGGCGACTCTGGAGGCATTGCAGAAAGCCGCGTTAGGTCAAAGCAGTGAAGGTGTGACCCATTGGCTTGAGAGTCATCAGTTGGCCCGTAAGCCTCGTCTGGCGCAGCAGCTGACGGTTGCAGAGGGCTGGGAAACCGCCGTGGAAACCGTGCTGGGTGATTATCTGCAAGCGGTGGTTGTCGATGACGTAAACGCTGCGGAACCCTGGTTGTCGGGCTTTGCCGACGGCACGCTGACATTATGGGAATCCACGGTCAACAGCGGGGGGGCTGCGGCTGCCGGCCTGTTGCTCGATAAGCTGACGACGGATCAGAACCTGAGTTCGTTGATGGGCAAAGTCCGCATCGCAGAGACCTTGCCTGAAGCGATGGCGATGCGCTCACAGCTGGCACAGGACGAATCAGTGATAACCCCAGACGGTATCTGGCTGGGGCCTGCCTGGTTGCGGGTGGCCCGGGATCAGGATAACGAAGGCGGTATTCTTGCGCGCCAGCAGGAGCTCGAACTTATCGACGCTGAAGCCGATGAATTAGATATTTCCGTTGAAGAGTGGGAAGCCGATCTTGAAAGTGTGCTCTTGCGTCAGCGCTCATTAGAACAGCAAAGAGATAATGCTCAGCAAGAGTGGCAGATGATTTCACGCAAACTGATGGAGCAGAAAGCATCGCTGTCAGGTCAGCAAGCGAAGGCTGAGCAGTTGCGTCTGCGTACCGAAAAAATTGAGCAATCGCTAAACGAGACCGAAGAAACCCGAACACTCGAATCCGAAGCGTTAGCTGAGCTGCGCCTTGAATGGCAGGAGGCCATGAGTGCCGTGGATGAAGACACCGACGAGCGTGAGCGTCTGCAACAGTCGCGCAGTGAGGTCGAGCAGCGTTTGAGTCAGGCTCGTATGGCGGCAGGGCAGCAGAAAGATCGCCTGCATCAGTTACAGCTGCAACTTCAGGCGCTCAACAGTCGCGATGAGAGTACTCGTCATGCAATCAGCCGCCTGGCCGAGGCCATGCAGAAACTGAAAGAGCGTCGCGATCAGATCAATGTTAACCAAAACCGCGATCACAGTGCTGATCTCGAACTGCTTAGGGCCGAGATGGAAGCTCTCCAGGAAGAGAAACTGCAGGCCGAAGAGGTTATGACAGAGGCTCGCCATGCTCTCGAACAGGCGGACACACGCTTGCGTCAGCTGGAGCAGGAGCGCTCAGAAGCGGAGCAGCAGGCACTGGCTGAGCGTAACAAGCTCGAACAGATTCGCATGGAGTGTCAGGCTCTCGATATTCGTCGGAACGGGCTGGTGGATCAGCTGCGTGAAGACAAGCTCAGCATGGCTGATGTACTTGATAGCCTGCCGGAAGCCGCGAATGAAGAGCAGTGGGCGAATGAACTGACGCGTATTGGCGAGCGTATTCAGCGTCTTGGGGCGATCAACCTGGCGGCCATTGAAGAGTACAAGCTGCAGTCCGAGCGTAAGGTGTATCTGGATTCTCAGAATGATGACCTGGAGAAAGCGCTCGATACTCTCGAAGGCGCAATCCGTAAGATCGATGCAGAAACCCGGAACCGTTTCCAGGAAACTTTTGATCGCATGAATGCCGGTCTCGCGGATCTCTTCCCGAAAGTCTTTGGTGGCGGTCATGCCAGCCTCGAACTGACCACGGATGATCTGCTCACGACGGGGGTCGCCATCATGGCCAGACCACCGGGTAAGAAGAACAGCACGATCCACCTGCTGTCGGGTGGTGAGAAAGCACTGACTGCCATTGCGCTGGTGTTTTCTATCTTTCAGCTCAATCCGGCGCCTTTCTGTATGCTCGATGAGGTAGATGCGCCGCTGGATGATGCCAACGTCGGTCGTTACGCGCGTCTGGTTAAAGCTATGTCTGAGAAGGTTCAGTTTATCTACATCACCCACAATAAGATCGCGATGGAGATGGCCGATCAGCTGATGGGGGTTACCATGCACGAACCGGGCGTATCACGACTCGTATCTGTCGACGTTGAAGAAGCCGCAGTAATGGTTGAAAACGGCTGAGCTTAATTGCGTTATCGCATCAGGACCGTCAGAAAAACCACAGATCGGTGTATTCCTTCTTCTAGATAACCACAGACGTCAGGGAACCGACGATCCTTTCTGTGCTCTGAGTACAAATTAAACAGACCTGCGATGAAACTCAAAAGGGTAGTTTGCCTTTATGGCTGCTCGTGGTGTAATACCCCACACAGGCCAGTACAGCGGCCTGTCTGAGACATCGACAGACAACATTTGTTAGAACACAGAAAGAATTATTGAGGAACGTATGGAGTGGAGCTGGCGCACAGTATTGATCCTGATAGGCCTGTTGGCTATTGCCGCTATCATGGTCGATGGATTCCGCCGCATGAAGCGGGCTCGTGCTGAAGCATTACGGCTGGACATTCAGCCGGGCATGGATGAGTTGGATGATGAAGATTACAACCCCGAGTTACCGGGTACTGTTCGTGTAGTCAGTGCCTCTGCAAAGGCGCCTGCTTCTGAGAAATCACCAGCAGGCGACGGTCACTTTCAGCCCGGTTATTCATCGGAAAAAGCGGATGCCGCAACTCCGGATGCAGTCCTGCAGGCAGCGGAGCGCCGCGAGCCGTCGTTTGGTAACCATGATGAGAATGACGTTTCAGCCGCAGACGATCTGAAAATCGGCAGTGCAATTTCTGACAGTGACGACGAAAGCCCGCTTCAGGAGGCTTCTCACAAGTCTGCTTTTGAGGCTTCTCCTGAGCCATCGGGCTTATCGACACAGCCAACAGTACATTCAGAACCAGCAGCGCAAACGACCCCACCGAGAGCGGATATTATCCCGACGGTTAAGCCTGTCGACCTGAATGAAAAGGTGCCGGTGCTGCTGGACGTTGAGGAACTGGGAGATGAGCGTAGTTTCGAAGAAGGTATCGTCTCTCCAGCGCGCGTCGTTTCTCCGGAATTACAAACGGAGCCTGTAGCTAAAACTGATCGTGCGCCGACCACAGAGGATGTGATGTCTGACGCGTATCAGGATTCACAGACTCAGGAACAAACTGAAGCGTCATCTCCTGTCGGTTCTTCGCAGGATACCAATGAGACCTACCAGACCTCAGAAGTCGAAGACCCGGAACATATTGAAGATCCGCACCTTGATCAGGAAGTCGAGAGCATGCCGGAAGAGCCGGTTATCTCGCAGCCGGTCAATTATGCCGGTGCGAATGCAGAGGTATTGGCCAACCGACCTGACCCGGAACTGGTACTGGTGATACATACCATCGCTCGCGAAGAAGGCGGTTTTAACGGCAGTGATCTGCTGTTCCTGTTCAACAGCTGTGACCTGCGCTATGGCGAGAAAGATATTTTCCACCGTTTTGAAGAAGCCGATGGACAGGGGCGCATTCAGTTCTCGGTTGCACAGGTACGTAATCCGGGTACGTTTGATCCTTCGCATATGGCAGATCAGAGCTTTATGGGGCTGAGTTTCTTCATGAGCCTGCCGGGGGCCAAACGCCCTCTGGAAGCGTACGAAGCGATGTCTGAAATGGCGATGGTGGTTTCCCGTAACCTCAATGCTGATGTGCTCGACGAGTCACACAGTGCGATGACGACTCAGACGATGGAACATGAGCGTCAGCAGATATTGGAATATGAACGCCAGCAACGGCTGGCTGCGAAAAAACGAGTATGAGCCAGCAAGATATGTTTTCAGAGGCGCCTTCATCCGGCGCCTCTTCTTCTTCCGCACCTGAAGATAAAATTCAGGAATTACGCGACCAGATAAATCACCATAATTACCTCTATTACGTGCTCGACGAGCCGTCGCTCCCTGATGCTGAATATGATCGCCTGATGCGTGAGCTACAGGCGCTGGAAAGTGAGCATCCTGAGCTAATCACCTCTGACTCGCCCACTCAGCGGGTCGGTGGAGCACCTCTATCAGGTTTCACTGAAGTTCAGCACGAGCGGCCTATGCTGTCATTGGACAACGCCATGAATGCAGAGGAGTTTGCGGCGTTCGATCAGCGCGTTCGTGATCGCCTGAAGAGCAGTGAAGACATCGAGTATGCCTGTGAGCCAAAGCTGGATGGTCTGGCGATCAGCCTGTTGTATATCGATGGTTTACTGGAGCGTGCAGCGACGCGTGGCGACGGCGAAACAGGTGAAGATGTCACCCAGAACGTTCGCACGATTAAAAATCTTCCCCTGCGTTTAATCGGTGATGATGTGCCCGAGCGCATTGAGATTCGCGGCGAAGTCTATATGCCCAAGGGAGGCTTTGAAGCCTACAACGAACGTGCGCGGGAGCAGGGTGAGAAAATATTCGCTAACCCGAGAAACGCGGCAGCGGGCTCGCTGCGACAACTGGATTCCAGTATCACGGCGAAGCGTCCGCTGGAATTCTGTGCGTACAGTCTTGGAGTGGTCAGTGAGGAATATACGCTGCCAGAAACTCACAGCGCGACGCTCGAACAGATCCAGAAGTGGGGGCTGCGCATTAACGAAGAAATGCGAGTTGTAACTGGTCGTGAAGAGGCTGAAAAATTTTTTGCTGGCCTTGGTGAAAAGCGCCTGGGCCTGGGATACGAAATAGACGGAACTGTCTTCAAGGTAAACTCTCTGGCATTACAGCAGCAGCTTGGTTTTGTCGCCAGAGCACCGCGTTGGGCGATTGCTTATAAATTTCCGGCGGTAGAAGAATTAACGGAATTATTGGGCGTTGATTTTCAGGTTGGTCGTACCGGTGCCTTAACCCCTGTAGCGCGTTTAAAACCTGTGCATGTGGCCGGCGTAACGGTCAGTAATGCAACGCTCCATAATATGGATGAAATTGCCCGGTTGGGTGTAAAAATTGGTGACACCGTTATTATCCGACGTGCAGGGGATGTGATTCCTCAAGTCGTTTCTGTTGTTGAAGAACGTCGTTCCGATACTGTGACTGATATTCAGATGCCGGATGCTTGTCCGGTCTGTGAGTCACATGTGGAGAAAGTAGAGGGTGAGGCTGTCGCTCGCTGTACCGGCGGGCTGGTGTGTTCTGCTCAGCGTAAAGAGGCGATTAAACACTTTGCTTCACGCAAGGCGATGGACGTTGAAGGCCTGGGCGATAAGCTGATTGAGCAGATGGTCGAAGCGGGCTTGATTGACACTCTTGATGATCTGTTTCATCTGTCCGTCGAAGAGATAGCCGGGCTTGAGCGTATGGCTGAAAAAAGCGCGCAGAACGTATTGAACGCTCTTGAGAAATCGAAGCACACGACGCTTGCTCGCTTTATTTATTCTCTCGGCATCCGTGAGGTTGGCGTGGTTACGGCCAACAATCTTGCCGGTTATTTTGGTTTCCTTGAGCGTATTATGTCTGCCACGCATGAGCAGCTGGTGGCGGTTGACGACATTGGCGATATCGTGGCTGCACATATCGTTAATTTCTTTGCTGAAGAGCACAACCGCACGGTAATCGAGCAGTTACAGAAAGCCGGTATTCACTGGGAAGAAAAAGAACCCGTCAGCAGTGCTGAAGACGCGCCTCTGAGTGGTAAAACCGCGGTCATTACCGGCACACTGTCGGACATGACACGTGACGACGCCAAGGCGGCTCTCGAGGCTCTGGGAGCTAAAGTCACGGGCAGCGTATCGGCAAAAACCGACTTTCTGGTTGCAGGTGATAAAGCGGGCTCGAAACTCGCTAAAGCGCAGAAACTAGAAGTGACGGTGTACGATGAGGCAGGGTTTAAAGCCTTACTGGACGAGCTGAACAGTCAATAAGACTGCTCAGCGCGCTCATGAAAACCGAGCATATGAAACTGAGCAAAGCCTGATAATGCTCAGTAGAGTTCGGGAAGGGATTCCTGATTTTCCTGCGATTTGTTTGCTTTCATCGCTCTTTCGATTAACAGCGTAATACTACTTCCATTAAAAGCGCTGTTTTTATCGGCGCTGTAAAGAGTCGCATCCAGCTCAGCCAGAGCTGCGCTTAACCTGACATCACTCAACCAGACCTCAGCCTGAGCAAGCGAGGTCATCGGGCGTCCTGATGCCGCTGAAGCCCAATGAATAATGTTTTCACGGATGGCCTGAGCATTGTTCTCGCGGGCAGACTTTTTAAGCTCTCGCCAGTAGTAGTGCTCGTCTTCTTTTTGTTTTTTATCGGCGGCTTCTTTACGAGCCTGATGATCCGGAACTGCAGATGCTGCACTACTCGAAGGTTGGCGCAGCATCAGCCAGGCAACCACTGCTAATAGCAGACCATTCATAACGACAGAGGCACCCAGTGCAAGTTTCCAGATCCCTGAATCAGCGGGTAGTTCGCCAGCGACTGGTTCGACAGGGGGCTCAGAAATGCCGGGTGAAGTTTGAGAAGAGGGCGGCGCAGTCGCTGCTGGAGTGACCGTGATTACGTGCTCGGGCAAGGTCGCGTATTCAACACGGTTTTCCAGTGTATTCCACCATGGAATACGTACTTCGGGCAGAATAAGCTCACCTGCAACTCCCGGAACCAGGGCGACGCTTTGAGTAATCGTGGTCACAATGCCTTGTTCTGAAATAGAGCTGTTGTCCTGAGTCTGATCCGGGTAGTAACGCAAACCCTCTACGTCTGCCATCGGGACGGGGGGAACCTGGCCAGAATTCAGCCCGGTCGCTTTGATAGTAAAAGTACGGGTCACTGGTTCGCCTGCCTGCCACTCGGTCGGAGGCGTACTGAATGTTTCTTCCAGAACAAAGCGGCTGGCCGGAATCCATGGCGCTTGCGGATAACTGTCAGGAATCGGATTAATGGTTAACTCGATGGGTTTGCTGACGATGGTTTCGGCCGAGCCACGGAAGCGGTTATAGCGGTCGGTAACACGCGCTGTGAAGCGCTGCCCCGGTATTACTAATGTGCCTGAAGATTCAGGGAAAATAGCGTAGCGGCGTTCGTAAACACCGATACGCTGACCATCAACCACGGTAATGTGTTTCTTCGGGTCCATGAGAGGTTGAACGCGGGCGTTAGCGACTTCAAATTCCGACAGAGATGCGTCGTCGTGATTCACTGTGTAGTACATGCGCTCAATATAAAGTAGCTGTTCCTGTACGTAGTGAGTGCCGCTGCTGACTTCTACTTCGAAGAAAAAATGCTCCGACTTTTCGGGTTCTGTCGTCGCAGTGTCTTCGACATTGATTCGAATAGGATCACTGTATTCGCCTTTGTATGATAAGGCCGGAATCAGTACTTCACCCGCCCGGCGGGGCAACAATTCAACTTCCCAGCGAGTGGTTGAGGTACTTTTGCCATTAACGTTTGAACTTTCTTTGCTGATGCGTGGGCGGCCGACGACATTCCAGTCGCGCTCCAGTGGCGACAGGTCTGGCATGTCGGTCGATAACAGATTCAGAAAGCCACCCTGGCTGTCGACATGCTGCAGTTGCAGAGTCACCGGGTCTGAGCGGCCAATCTGTTTGCGATCAACGCTTGAGATAAATTCAGCCGCGAGTACCAGCTGGCTGGTTATTAATAGCGCTGCGGTAATAATCCAGCGGATTACCATAAAACATCCTCTTCCGTCTGATCTGCATTCTGGCGGTACTGATATAAAAACTTCCGTTGCATCAGCAGACCCGGGTTATCTTCGACCTCGTTGAGTACAGACTCCATCGCCGCTTGCTGCTCGCGGGACAGGTGGCTGAACTCTCCATTCTCTTCATTGCTCTGTTGCTCTGCGACCGTTTGTTTCTGGGCCTGACCTTCATCGCCGTTCTGTGATTCCTGCTGGTCTTCCAGACCGCGATCTCCGGATTTTCCGGTCTCAGGCTGTTGGGCTTTTCCTGCTTGCTGCTGTTCTTGCTTTCCGGCTTTTTCTTCAGCCTGCTTCTGGGCTTGTTCTTCGGCCTTTTTCTCTGCCATTTTTTCAGCCATGTTGTCAGCATAGGCATCATCAGCTGACTCCTGTTCAGAGTCCTCTTCAGAGTCTGAATTCTGGTTATCTGAGTTCTGACCTGAAGAACCGTCTGAATTTTCCGAGGAATTGCTGTTGTTCTGACTATTGTTATTCTGACTACTGTTGTTCTGATTCTGGTCTGAATTCTGCGACTCTGATGAATTGCCCTGTGAGCTGTTCTCACCATTATTTTGCGAGCTGTCCTGTTGCTGGTCGTTCTGAGAATTCTTGTCAGAATTTTCAGAATCACCCTCAGAGTCAGACGACGATTGCTCCTGCTGCTTCATTGCTTCTTCGACAAGGTCGAGATTTTTCTGCGCTTGCGTCAGGTCAGGATCTGCTTTCAGTGCATCACGATAGGCTTCAGCCGCCTGTTCCAGCTTGCCTTGTTGAGCGCGGGCATTGCCCAGGTTGTATTTCGCTTGTGCAGAATCACTTTGCGTAAAGGCCTCTTCTGCAGCTTCGTAATTTCCGGCGCGGTAGTGCGCTGTGCCTTTCCACTCAGGGTTATTGAACAGCTCAGCAGCTCGGGCCGGGTCGCTCTCCATAAGTTCAGCGGCTTGCTGGTTGTCCGTTTTCCAGGCGTTCGCGCTCGCCGTTTCGGGGAGCAGTGGCAGGATTAAAACAAGGCTGAACAGTACACCCCGGCGAAAGCCTGCAATGGCGATGGGGATCAGCAAAAAGGTGAGCCAGTAGCCGGCATCCTGCCAGGTTTCGAATGTTGTTTCCTGTGCGTTGGCGTCGTTACTCCCGGGAAGACTGTTGGTGAGGCTGCGCCAGTCACTGTCATTATAACTCATGGCCCGCCAGCGGCTGCCTGTAGCCTCATACAGTGCCTGCATCGGCGCGGTATCCAGCTTTGGCAGGACGATGGTGCCATCCCCTTTTTTTAGGAACCCTTGGTCGCCAATAGGGACGGGGGCCCCTTCAGCCGTGCCGACGGCAATCAGGCTAAGGTCAATCGAGTCACCCAGAGCGAGAGCAATGCGCTCGACGTCTTTGTTCTGGATACCGTCAGTAATCAGCAGAGCGGAGGCTTCATTGACACCGGCATCCGTCATTAGCGTTTGAGCCTGAGTCAGAGCTTTATCTGGTCGGCTACCGAGTTTCGGCATGATCTCGGGAGACAGTGATGTCAGCAGGTGCTCAACGGTTGCTTTGTCATCAGTAAAGGGCACGACCGTGTGGGCTTCTCCTGAGTAGGCGATGACAGCAGTGATGCCATCTTCACGGCCGCGGACGATGTCGGTGGCTTTACGAATTGCCCGGGTGGCGCGATCAGGCGCGACATCGGTTGCGTTCATTGAAAGCGACATATCAATCAGTAGCACCAAAGCATCCGGGTTACTGATCACAGGCACCGCTTTGCGCTGCCAGCTTGGGCCGGATATGGCGACGATGGCGATGGCTGAGGCAATGAATATGGCAATCACGCCGAGCATGGACGATTTACCCGGTGTGCGGTCGAGCATGTGTGCTTGCAGTGCGGGATCAATCAACTGATCCCAGCGACCTTTGCGCAGCGTCCGCTGTGCCAGCCAGACGGTCATAACGACAGCCGGAATAAGGAGGATCAGCCAGATAGGGCGCATAAAGTGAATGTTATTCAGAAACTCACTCATGACAGACCTCGTCGTACAAGCACTAGCTGAACCCAGCCAAGCAACAGGGCAGCAAGCAGCGGCCACTGAAACAGTCCGGACTCAGGTCGGTAAGTTTTATTCTCCCGCTCGGTCGGTTCCAGCTCATCAATTAAGTCGTAAATCTGGCTCAGCTCTTCAGTATTACGAGCGCGGAAAAACCGTGCCGAAGTCAGGTCGGCGATACTTTGCAGCTCGCCTTCGTTTAATTCACGTGATGGGTTGATTGTACGACTGCCGAAGAAGCTTGGGACTTGCATGCTCTCAGCGCCCAGACCAATGGTGTAAATTTTAATGCCCAGCTCAGAAGCCAGTTCTGCGGCTCTGACGGGGTCTACTTTGCCGGCCGTGTTTTCTCCATCGGTCAGCAGAACAATCACCTGGCTGTCTGACGGATTTTCGCGCATACGCTTGGCGGCGAGGGTAATGGCATCACCTATCGCGGTTTGTTTCCCGGCAAGTCCGAGTGCGGCTTCATTCATAAAGGTACGCACGGTTTCACGGTCGAACGTCAGTGGTGCTTGCAGATAGGCGTTCGAGCCAAACAGAATCAATCCCAGGCGATCGCCTTCGCGCTGATTAATAAAATCGTTCAGCACGTGTTTAACAATTTCGAGGCGATTCACCGGGCGATTATTCAACTCCATATCGGCGGTATCCATACTGCCTGAGATATCGACCGCGAGCATAAGATCACGACCTTCAGCGGGCAGGCGAATTGGTTCTCCGAGCCAGACAGGGCGGGCCAGCGCAAACACCAGGGCCAGCCAGGCTAACGCTGGCACAACCCAGCGCATACCACTCGCAGTGTTGTCTGGTGTACTGCCTGATGTGCTGTTCCAGTCGCTCAGGTCTGGCACTTTAAGGGCAGCGTCTTCCTGAACTCTGGCCGGTAGCAGGTAGCGCGCAATGAATGGCAGCACCAGCAGTAAAAATGCCCATGGGAACTGAAATTCAAACATGGGGCGCCTTCCTGCCAGTATTCGAGACGGCTTTACGCACTCGTTCTGGCGTTGTTCTTTTTAACCACTGACGCAGCTCACTGTCGATTAACTCAACAGCCAGGTCAGGCTCACGTCGATATGAGCCGTGAGCAAGTGCATTGATTGTCTTACTGGATAGTGTCGCTTTGGAGTTGATGCGGTTCAGGTAGGCCGTCCATTCCTCTCCGCTGAGCGATAGTTGGCTGTTTTCGTCACAGGCCTTCAGGTAACGCTTCAGTGTTTTGTTCAGGCTCTGACAATACCGTGTTGAGTCTTCGTTCTCAGCGTAATCATTTTTTGCCTGATCGAGCAGCGGCAACGTGAGCGTGAGCATCGCACGATGTCGGTGCCAGCGAATAAATAGCCATGTCATTGCGGTAACGACAGCAACCGCGACGGCTGCACTGGCCCACCACCCCCAGGCCAACGGAAATAATCCAATGGCGGCGGGTTCAATGATGTCTTCTAACGGCAGGGCACCCGGGTTCATACTGTGACTCCGGACAGATCTGCGGTGAAGCCCATCCCCTGACGCAGACAATCGAGAGGGTCCTCGTGGGTCTGAACATCAATTAATGGTGCCTGCAGGTGCAGCAGCGAGTGCTTCAGTTGGTTAGTACGTTCCTGCCAGGCAGTGAGCTGCTGGGCGCTGTCCCGGCTGCTGATGCTCAGTCGCGAGCGTTGTCGGCCGTCGGTCAGAACGTAGTCGCCCGCAGGCTTCTGAATTTCCAGTGGATCAATGACGCGTATAGCAATCAGGTCACAGTGCCGGGAGACGCTATACAAGGCTCGCTCACACTCTTTATCAAAGCCCTGCCAGTCGGAGACGATATAAACCGCTGATCCCGGGCGTGCAACGCGGGCCAGGTGACGGCAGATATCAAGCATGCGCGGTTGAGCGGCTGCGGCTTCTGTGACGGGCATTTCAGCCAAACGATGCAGGTAGGCCATCAATGTTTTCCGGCCGGTGTGCGGGCGCAGATCGAATTCGTTGGTATCGTTGAATATCAGGCCGCCAACGCGGTCTCCCTGCATGGCAGCTGCCCAAGCCAGCAGGGCTGAAATATCAGCTGCCACCACTCGCTTGAGTGCACGCCGGGTACCGAAGTTCATGGAACTGCGCAGGTCAGTGACCAGCAGTACAGGGCGTTCTCGTTCTTCGCGGAATACCTTGATATGAGGTTCACCGGTACGTGCAGTGACACGCCAGTCCATTGAGCGGATGTCGTCACCGGGTTGGTATCCCCGAACTTCCGCAAAATCGATGCCCCGGCCACGCAGACGAGAGGCATGAGTGCCCGATTGCTCGTTCAGGATTTTCTTCTGCCGGTGCAGTGGCAGAAGGTTGGCCAGTACCCTCAGACCCGCAAGGCGAGCGGGGTTGATCACTGTTCCATCAGAAAACTCGCGGCGGATCATCAGGCTACTGGTACCCGCGACAGCAGTTCGTTGATGACAGTATCTGTGGTCAGGCCACTGGCTTCGGCCTCGAAACTGAGCAGAATACGATGACGCAGCACATCGTGCGCTACGGCACGTACGTCATCGGGGCTGACGTAATCACGCCCTTCAAGCCAGGCATACGCGCGGGCGCAGCGATCAAGCGCAATGGTACCACGGGGGCTGGCGCCAAACTCGACCCAGCGTGCGAGATCATCGCCGTATTTACCGGGTTCACGCGTCGCGATGATAAGTTGCACCAGATATTCTTCGACGGCTTCGCTCATGTGCATCTGCAGTACCTGGCTGCGAGCAGCAATCAGGTGTTTCTCGGTCAGTTTACTGCCATCGTAGTCTTTGTGAGCCAGCGCTTCGCCACGGGCCAAGCGCAGAATCGACTGCTCTGCGCTGGCATCGGGGTAATCAATTTTTACGTGCATCAGGAAGCGGTCCAGCTGAGCTTCAGGGAGAGGATAGGTCCCCTCCTGCTCAATTGGGTTCTGAGTGGCCATGACCATAAATACGTCAGGCAACTCACGAGTAACACCGCCGACGGTTACCTGACGTTCAGCCATGGCTTCAAGAAGAGCGCTCTGAACCTTCGCCGGTGCCCGGTTAATTTCGTCGGCGAGAATCAGGTTATGGAAGATTGGCCCGGCCTGAAAATCAAAGCTCTGCGTTTCAGGGCGGTAAATTTCAGTACCTGTGATGTCTCCCGGCAGGAGATCGGGCGTAAACTGAACACGCTTGAATTCACCTTCCATTCGGTCTGCCAGCGCGTTAATGGCTTTGGTTTTTGCAAGGCCAGGTGCGCCTTCAACCAATAAGTGCCCATCCGCTAATAGTGTCAGGAGCAGTCGCTCTACCAATTGAGGCTGACCAATGATGGTTTTCTGTAAATTATCACGGAGTTGTTGGAACCCGTTCTGTAAGCTCATCTGAATCCAGTCCTGATTCTTATCGGTGTGTTGGCCTCTGTTTTTCCAGAGTGACAAGGATTTTAGAGATTCCGCTGTGGCGGTCAACGCTCTGATCACGCCTTGTTAATAAAGTTATCTGCATGTCCGTAAAGTAGCGTAAACAATCCTTGCGTACGCTCAAGTGGCAAAGCTGACAGATAGTCTAAGCTTTAGACATAACTATTACTGGAACCTTGTGGCGAGTGACTGCAATGCTTACACCTTTACACGCTCTGATCAATGAACGGAATGAGTCTTCCCTCGCGTCTCAGTTAACGCGATTCGCAGATCTTTACTACTCTGGTGCACCCTCAGATGAGGTGCTCGGCCGGTCAGTAGAGGATCTGTACGGGGCGACTTTGTCCTGCTGGCAGTTTATTCAGCATAGATCTGCCGGTGAGCCGAAGGTGCGTGTATTTAATCCAGACCATGAAAATCATGGATGGCAGTCACTTCATACGGTGATCGAGATCGTTTTCGACGACATGCCGTTTCTGGTAGATTCTGTACGAATGCAGCTCAATGCCCGTCAGATGTCGCTGCACGCCATTCATTACTGTGTATTACATGCAGGGCGTGACGAGAGCGGCCAGTTCAAGGCGACGGGTCAGTGGCAGAAACCAGGAAAAGGAAAAACGCCTGAAGCCATTATTTATATCGAAGTAGATCATCATTCTGATGAGCAGTTGATGACGGATCTGGCTCAGGAAATTGAAGATGTGCTTAGTGAAGTTCAGCGCTGCGTCCGCGACTTTCCTGAAATGCTCGGAAAGGCAAAGAGTACAGCTCAGGAGCTGCGTGATGCCTGCACAGTCAATGACAAGGAAGCCTGTACTGAGGCCGCTGAGTTCGTTGACTGGATGGCATCTAATCACTTTACCTTTCTGGCATATGATGAGTTTACCGTCAGTGATGCGAAATCCGGTAAAATTGTAGATCGAGATCCTGATCACGACCTTGGGATTTTCCGCAATATAGACACTACGCGTTCGCGTGTTCAGTTGAAAGAACTCGAACCCGAAATCCGCGAGTTCATTACCGGTCCTTCATTGATCAACTTTATGAAGTCCGGTAACCGCAGCCGTATACATCGTCCTGCCTATCCCGATTATGTCGTTGTAAAGCGATTCGATAAACATGGAAACGTCGTCGGTGGTATGCGGTTTATGGGTCTGTTTACTTCGATTGTTTATATCGAAACCCCGAACAATATTCCGATTATCCGCCGTAAACTGACAGCGATTCGTGAGAAGTCGGGTTTTGAGCGTTCGAGCCATAGCGCGAAAGAGCTCGATCGTATCCTCGAAGTGTATCCCCGCGACGAATTATTCCAATCCGATGTTGATCAACTTTATAAGACAGCCAATAGTGTTCTGAATATTCAGGAACGACGCCAGACGAGAGTGTACCTGCGCAAGGATACCTACAGTAAGTTTTTGTCGTGCATCGCATACACACCGCGTGATGTTTATAACACAGAGCTACGTCAGAAAATGGAAGATATTCTGGCTCAGGAATTCAGTCCACTAGACATAGAGTTCAACACTTATTTTTCAGAATCTGTTCTGGCCCGGACCCATTTTATTGTTCGCCTGAATCCAGAAAAAGAGCTGAGTTATGACGAAAATATTGTCGCCAATAAGATTCGTCAGGTGGTCCGCTCCTGGACTGATGATCTGCATATTGCGCTGGTGGAACAGGTCGGCGAAGAGCGCGGTAATGTTCTTTATCACGAATATCGGTCTGCCTTTCCGGCGGGCTACCGCGAGGACTTTTCTGCCCGCACTGCCGTAGCTGATATTCAGTATATGGATACCTTAAAGTCTGCCTCTGCAGGTGAACTCGGTATGTCCTTCTATCGGGAGCTGGAGGGAGGCCAGAATGAACTCAGGTTCAAGCTGTTTAACCCGGATAGCATTCTACCGCTGTCTGACATTATTCCTGTGCTCGAAAACTTCGGTCTGCGGGTGATGGGTGAGCATCCTTATGAGATCGTCTGCAGTGATGGCCGTCGTGTCTGGATTCATAATTTCTCACTGAAATATACCCTGTCTGACAGCATCAATATTGCCGAGGTGAAACAGGTATTTCAGGAAGCATTCCGTGCCATCTGGGATGGCCGGGCTGAGAACGACTCATTTAACCGGTTGGTGCTGGGTGCTAAGCTGGGTTGGAAAGACATCGCACTGCTCAGAGCCTACGCACGCTATATGAAGCAGATTCGCTTCGGTATTTCTGAGAACTACATTGCTGACACATTGAGCCGTTATATTCCGATCAGTGCTCAGATCGTTAATCTTTTTCATGCACGTTTTGGCCTTAATGATCAGTCTGCTGATGATCGTAATAAAGCCGTCGCTGAGGTTGAAGGTAAGATTCATGAAGCGCTTGACGGTGTAGATCAGCTTAATGAAGACCGAGCTATCCGTCGCTATATAGAGCTGATCAAGGCCACGCTGCGTACCAACTACTTCCAGCCAGATGCTGATGGAAAAACAAAGAGCTATCTTTCATTCAAAATTAAGCCGTCAGAGATCACCGATATTCCTCTGCCGCGCCCCATGTTTGAGATATTTGTTTATTCTCCCCGTATCGAAGGTGTGCATCTACGAGGCGGAAAAGTCGCCCGTGGTGGTTTGCGCTGGTCTGACCGCGTCGATGACTTCCGCACGGAAGTGCTGGGCCTGGTGAAAGCACAGCAGGTGAAAAACGCGGTCATTGTCCCTGTCGGTGCTAAGGGTGGCTTTGTGTCGAAGTGTCCACCGACTGACGGTGGACGCGATGCTTTTATAGCTGAAGGTGTGGCTTGTTATCAGACGTTCATTAGTGCGCTCCTGGATGTCACTGATAATTTGATTGAAGGTGAGATTGTTCCACCTGAGTCAGTGGTTCGTCACGACGAGCCTGATCCATATCTTGTTGTTGCAGCCGATAAGGGCACAGCAACTTTCTCAGACATTGCCAATGAAATTGCAGTCAACCGCGGTTTCTGGATGGGAGATGGTTTTGCTTCCGGTGGCTCGGTGGGTTACGACCACAAGAAAATGGGCATTACAGCACGCGGTGCCTGGGTGTCCGTGCAGCGTCACTTCCGTGAACGCGGCGTGAATGTTCAGACGGATGATTTCACTGTGGTCGGCATCGGTGACATGGCCGGTGATGTGTTCGGTAATGGCATGTTGCTGTCCGAGCACATTCAGCTGGTCGCGGCATTTAACCACATGCATATATTTATCGACCCTGAACCAGATTCAGCCTCTAGCTTCAAAGAACGAAAAAGACTGTTTGAGCTGCCGCGATCCAGCTGGGAGGACTATGATAAGTCTCTGATATCCAAGGGCGGCGGTATATTTTTACGTTCAGCAAAGAGTATCGACATTACGCCTGAAATGAAGAAACGTTTCGGTATCAAAGAGAGCAAGCTGGCACCGAATGAGTTGATTAAAGCGGCGCTGAAAGCTGAAGTCGATCTGATCTGGAACGGTGGTATCGGAACCTATATCAAAGCATCGTCTGAGCTTGATTCCGATGTCGGTGATAAGGCCAATGATACACTCAGAATTAACGGTAGAGATGTCCGTGCCAAAGTTATAGGCGAAGGAGGGAACCTCGGTGTAACTCAGCTAGGTCGTATCGAGTTTGGGCTGAATGGCGGTGCGTCGTACACGGACTTTATCGATAACGCAGGTGGTGTAGACTGCTCTGACCACGAAGTAAACATTAAGATTATGCTCAATGAGATCATGGATAATGGTGATCTCACTCGTAAACAGCGCAATCAGGTTTTCCTTGAGCAGACCGATCCTGTCGCGGATCTGGTATTAAATAACAACTACCATCAGACACAGGCGATTGCACTAGCCTATCGTGACTGCCGCGAACGTCTCGATGAATATATTCGTCTGATGAAGGACTACGAGCAGCAGGGCAAGCTCAATCGCTCACTCGAATTCTTACCGGATGAAGAAGAGTTACAGGATCGCCGCAATGATAATACGGGCCTGACGAAACCAGAGCTGGCTGTGCTGATTTCATATACTAAAGCGGATATGAAAGAGCGCTTGAATGCGTCGAAGATTACGTCTGATGAATATATTTCGAAGATTCTGTCGACGGCTTTCCCTGAGGCGCTGAATAAGAAGTTTTCTGAAGCCATTAATAACCATCGGCTACGTAAAGAAATCATCGCGACTCAGTTAGCGAATGACATGATTAACCACATGGGGATCACATTCGTGAACCGTCTGGGTGACTCCACTGGTGCTTCGATTACTGATATTGCGCGTGCGTACGTGACAGCACGTGATACCTTCTCGCTACATGAACACTGGCGGGAGATAAGTGCGCTGGACTACAAGGTCTCGACGGAAGTGCAGGAAAATATGATGGCGGAGCTGATGCGTCTGGTGCGACGTGCCACTCGCTGGTTCCTGCGTAATCGTCGTGTAGCGGTCGATATTGCCAGTGAAGTTGAACGCTTCGGCACGGCAGTTCAACACATAGCTCATAATCTGAGTTCGACTCTTAAGGGTGACGCACTCAAGCGCTGGCAGAAGGAGTTTGATAAACGACAGGAGCAGGGTGTACCAAAGACGTTAGCGGCGTTTACTGCCGGTGCAGGAGAACTTTATTCTTCGCTGGGTATTATCGAAGCGGCGGCTCAATCGGATTGCCCGGTCGAACGTGTTACTCAGGCCTACTTCGGTGTGGGCGATCACCTGTCGCTTAACTGGTTCTTGCGTCAGATTAATGATCTGCCCACCAGTAACCATTGGGAAGCGATGGCACGTGAAAGTTTCCGTGATGACCTTGATTGGCAGCAGCGGTCCTTAACCGTCGGTATCCTTAAAGGACACTCTGACGAAACAGATCTCGAACTGGCGATTGAGCACTGGGAGAAAGAGCAGGACATCCTGGTTGAGCGCTGGGGGCGTATGCTTGAAGATCTCAAAAGTATCGAGCAGACCAGCTTCCCGATGATTGCGGTCGCTCTGAGAGAGCTTCTGGACCTTGCGCAAGCGAGCCGCCACGCCTGAGATTTGATCTGATGCCTGCGCCGGTGTAAAACTGCGGTTTTCACCGGCGTGTATTCAGGTTTTGATCAGACTACTAGTTCTCCCTTTTCTGCTGTCGACACTTCTACCTTTTATTGCGAAAGCAGCAGAGGTTGATCATTTCAGCCAATTGCCTGCCGTGGACATGGCCGATAGCCGATCGCTTCTAAATGCAGAGGTTGCGCAGCGGATTGATCGTGCTCTGGTACGAGCTAACCGCAATGCTCCACACCTGAAACCCCGTAAAGTTCAGCGCGTTCCCAAACGGTCTCGTTGTGATGTGGATCGTCTGTACGACTCTTTCCGGGTGCTGTTGGCCCGGCCAATCGTGGGGCAGGTCGAGTCATTTGCTGAACAGCACCCTGATCTCGATCGTATTCGCATCACTCTTCCGGATTCTATCTATCGCGACTTCACCTGGCCGCATTCTCCGACCCTCGTTCTGTCTGAGCGGGTGGCGTCCGTCGTTCGTGTCGGCGAGCACTTTGTTGGTACCGATAAGTTTGGGCACTTCTTCACCGAAGGTTACAGCTACTTTCGCGAAACGGAGAGGATGGCTCTGCCGTTGAAGCACGCCTTCCTATTTGGGGAGTGGACTGAGTCAGTCTATTTTGGTGCTGAAACCACAGGGGTGTATTCGTTTGCTGATCTGGTCGCTAATTTTAACGGCCTCAGGTTCTGGAATCGTATTCTGTCGGAGTACCCGGACCCACTGTCAGAGCGGGCACTTCCACCTTATGTTACTTGTGAGGATGAAAAGTGGGTCGTTGCGGCAAAATTCGACTGGCGTGAGTACATTGATCCGGCCTGGAATGAGAGTGTTAACTGCTCGATGATGCGTACACTCGGCCTGCTCGAGAAGGTACTTAATACCGGGCCTGTGTGTAATCCAACGCTGTTGCCGTGGCAGCGTTATGGCGAACTGTCGCCTGTGCTTTTTAACCAACACGGTCTTGCGGTGCTACCGGATTATCTTCAGCCCGAGGTTATTCTGACTCAGCGTCACCCTGAACTTATGACCGAAAGCCGTATTTCCTGGATAAAAGGCGTTCGGGAGTGGCTGGAAAAATGGCGTATCCGGCAGGATGTGAAGCGTGAACAACGCGCGGTTGCGGGCGATCGGCAGGGAGTCGCACCATGATGCAACGAATCGTTGTCGACCTGAATATCAGCAGCGATGAGTATCTCCGCTACTATCAGGGCGATGCCCGGACGGTACTGGCGTATTCAACCGATGGCAGGAAGGTACGCTTTCCGGCAGGCGTGCTGCAGCGCGTTGTCACCCGTGATGGTGTGCGCGGACGCTTTGCGATTCTGTTCAACCAGCAAGGCAAATTCGAGGGAATTGAGCGCGTCGGCTGACTTTTTAGCCGAGAGGGATCTACAGCGGCCGCATTAGTCCCTATAATGCGCGCAAATCTATTATCACCCTGATGTATTGAGAGATAGCTATGAGTTGGTACAGCCTTGCCCGACAGTTCCTGTTTATGATGGATGGAGAAACATCCCATGATCTGGGGCTGAAGATGCTGGGCAGAGCTGAGAAGCTTGGTGTACTGGGTTTACTGGCTAAGAAGGTGCCAGATCAGCCAGTAACCGTAGCTGGAATTACCTTTCCGAATCCGGTCGGACTGGCGGCGGGGCTGGATAAAAATGGCGATTACATTGATGCTTTTGCGCGCCTGGGTTTTGGTTTCATTGAGATCGGTACTATCACACCGCGTCCACAGCCTGGTAACCCAAAGCCGCGTCTGTTCCGTTTGCCGGAAGAGCGCGCCATCATCAACCGCATGGGCTTCAACAATAAAGGTGTTGATCACCTCGTTGAGCAAGTAAAGAAAGCGAAGTTTAAAGGTGTGCTGGGCATCAACATCGGCAAGAACTTTGACACCGCTGTTGAAGATGCGACGTCCGATTACCTGATCTGCCTTGAGAAGGTCTATCAGTACGCCACGTATATCACGGTCAATATCTCTTCACCGAATACACCAGGGCTGCGCACCTTGCAGTACGGCGATGCACTACGTGACCTGCTGATGCCGCTGAAAGCGCGTCAGGCCGAGCTGGCAAAAGAGCATGGCTACAAGCCAATCTTCGTGAAGATTGCGCCCGATATGGAAGACGCAGAAATTGATACTGTGGCGCAGACGCTTCTCGATTGTGAAATCGACGGCGTCATTGCGACCAACACCACCTTGTCTCGTGAAGGCGTTGAAGGTTCTAAGCATGGCGCTGAGGCTGGTGGTTTATCCGGCGCGCCGGTGACCGATCTTTCAACCATGACCATTGAGCGCCTGTGTGGTGTGCTGGGCGATCGTCTGCCGGTGATCGGCGTTGGCGGTATTCTTGAAGGTGAAGACGCGGTTGATAAAGTACGTGCAGGCGCATCTCTGGTGCAGGTTTACTCTGGCTTTATTTATCGTGGTCCAGAGCTGATCGGTGAGTGTGTACGCTCTCTCAGTAAAGCCTGATCGACACTGATTAAATAACAGCAGATAAAAAGCCCGGCAAAGCCGGGCCAAGCTCCCCGGGTGGGGGAGGCGTGAGTCTGACGAAACTCGTCAGGAGTGGAGTAAAATTCTTCAGTGGCGGGTAATTACACCGCCATTCGATGAATACCAGAAACGCCGGTATAACCATCCCAGTTGTCTTCGCGTCCGGATCGCCAACCAGCCATCCAGTCGTCGTGTGTTGGGCCTGCTGGGGCCAGATCTTTGGAGCGGCGTTCTACGCCTGCCCGGTAGCCACGTGCAAAGGCTCTTTCCTGCATGTCGCGTTTCTGTCTTTTCATAGAGTTGCTTCCTCGCTGTTATTAAAACATCGGTTAGCCACAGAAAAATCGGCGGACCACGTATAGTTGTACCGTGACAACACGGTGAATGTTAATGAATTATTTCTTCTAAGTGATAAGGTTTTAGCGCCTTTTCGCTATTACCCTGAGTGTATGAATGTATGAGTGACGTAGAATATAACGATCCAAATACCAATTGGCTGGCTGTCTGTGCAAAAGGCACCGAGGCACTGCTGGCCGATGAAATCAGACACTTAGGCGGAAGTGTTGATAAAGAAAGCCACATTGGCGTCTATTGGCACGGTGATCTTGAAGCGGCGTACCGGGTGTGTTTATGGTCACGTCTCGCCAGCCGATTGCTGCTTCCATTACTGGAATGTCAGGTAGAAAGCGCCGATGAAATGTTCAAAATGGCGAAGACGGTCGACTGGCCCTCTTTATTTCCTGTTGAAGCCACGTTCCGTATCGATTTTCACGGCAGCAGTCGTTTTATCAACAACACTCAGTTTGGTGCGCAGCGCATCAAAGATGCGGTGGTCGATGTCTTCCGTGAGCAGACGGGCGTGCGTCCATCGGTCGATAAGTCGGGTGATATCCGTATCGAAGCCCAGTTGCGCAAAGGGCGTCTGTCGCTGTTTCTGAATGTCTCCGGGGACAGCCTCCACCGTCGGGGCTATCGCCTGCAGCCGGGTAAAGCACCGCTGAAAGAAAACCTGGCCGCGGCCCTGCTGATCCGTGCGGGTTGGCCTGAGTTGGCAAAAGAGGGCAAGACCCTCGTTGATCCTATGTGTGGCTCCGGCACCTTGCTGATTGAAGCCGGGCTCATGGCCGCAGATGTTGCACCAGGGCTTAACCGACAGGGTTGGGGTTTCGATCGCTGGAAGAGTCATGAGCGTAAGCTCTGGATGAAGCTGGTTGATGAAGCGCGCCAGCGTCGTACCGATGGCATCAATGCTATGAAGAACCGTCTGTATGGCTTTGATATTGATTCTGAGCAGCTGAATGCGGCAAACAAGAACCTGGAGCGTTCAGGTCTGGCTGGCAAGGTGCATCTGGAGCGCCGCGATATTAACGATCTGCGCGTGCAGAAAGAGGTGATACAGCAGGGCGGTATGGTGATTTCTAACCCGCCTTATGGTGAGCGCCTGAGCGAACTACCTCAGCTGGCGCCTCTGTATCAGCAACTGCATGATGCCACGATGAAATTACCTGAGTGGCGTGTTGCTATCTTTACCGGCAATACGGACCTGGCCCGCGCTATCCGTCGTCCTCTTGATAAACAATATAAGTTTATGAACGGCAAAATCGAAACCAAGCTGTTGGTCTTCGGCGCCGCTGATGAACGTTCCTCTCGACCGCAGCCAACGGCCATTCGTGGCCCGGTAGAGGCGTTTGCCAATCGTTTGAAGAAGAACATGAAGAACCTCGGTAAGTGGGCAAACCGCGAGAACGTTCATTGTTACCGCATTTACGATGCGGATATTCCGGAATACGCGGTGGCGGTCGATCGCTACGAAGACTGGCTCCACGTTCAGGAATACGTGCCGCCTAAATCGATTGACCCTCAGGTCGCCGAGAAACGTCTGCTGGATGTTCTGGCAGCCTTACCTGAAGTCACTGGCGTACCTGCGGAGCAGATTGTTCTTAAGCGTCGTGAACGTCAGAGTGGTAAACGTCAGTACGAAAAGCAGAGCGATGAAAAGCGCACCATGAGCGTCCGCGAAGGGCAGGTGAATGTGCTGGTGAATCTTCGTGACTATCTCGATACAGGCTTGTTCCTTGATCACCGGCCGACACGTCTGCATATCGCGAAACAGGCGGGCGGTAAGCGTTTCCTTAACCTGTTCTGCTATACGGCGACCGCGTCGCTGCATGCCGCGGTAGCCGGGGCAAAGACGACCAGTGTGGACATGTCGCGGACTTACCTCAACTGGGGGCGTGATAATTTCCGTGCTAATGATCTGAACCCGGACGGGCACAGTTTTATTCAGGCCGACTGCCTGCAGTGGCTGAAAGACGACACCGGCGAGTACGATCTTATCTTTATGGACCCGCCGACTTTTTCAAACTCGAAGCGTATGGAAGGCGTACTCGATATTCAGCGTGACCACGTTGACCTGATCCGCATGGCGATGGACCGGCTGGCACCGGGCGGAACACTGATCTTCTCTAACAACCTGCGTAAGTTCAGCCTCGACCGTGAAGCCCTGTCAGAGTTCAGCATCCGGGATGTGACTGGCAAGTCGATCCCTAAGGACTTCGAACGTCGCCAGAATATTCATGTGTGTTTTGAAATTTCGCACGGCAATTAAACTTTAAGTTTAGCTTAACCAGGGAGGGTTAAAGCATGTCATTAAAATCGAACTGGCCACAAATCAAACGCACGTTAGAGCAGTCGCAGACCTCAGCAGTGCACTGCTCTATTGCGACGGTCTGTCCTGACGGTACTCCGCATATTACCCCTGTCGGCACGGTATTCCTCCGTGATGATCAGACAGGGTTCTTCTTCGATCACTACGCAGTGTCATTGGGTGAGAACATAGACTCGAACCCAAGCGTCTGCGTGTCGGCAGTAAATGTGGGGCGCTGGTTCTGGCTTAAGTCGCTGCTAACAGGACGTTTTGCCTCGGAACCCGGAGTCCGGCTCTACGGCAAAGCTGGCCCGGCACGGCCAGCCACGTCTGAAGAACTCCAGATGATTCATAAACGCGTTGCTTCGACCCAGTGGTTGAAGGGAGCACGGATGCTCTGGAGTGATTTTGAGATAGTCAGAGACATCGAGTTTACTGATTTTAGGCCCGTGGCCTATCCAATGATGATGGATGGGATGTGGCCTGCAGATTGAATGCACTATTGAAGTGCAATCACATTTTCTGTGTTAGATGTTGGTGCCATATTGGGGTGGGTTTGGTTGATCATTCTTTTCGCGTACGAATTCCTGCATCACGCTAGCGCACGTCAGCTCTATAGTTGTGCGTTTTCTATTGCTCGATTGTCGCAAAGTGGACAAAGTGGCACGCCTTCTGCTTAAACGTTCCCCTATCGAAGGATTCTAATGGGCTTTTGCCCTGATGTTGCGCAAAGGGCACCGCTAGAGTGCGCCGCGCCAAATACACATTTAACGAACTATCAGAGGACAACTCGTGGATATCACAGGTATCAACTCCGCTGTCGAAACTCTTATGTACAGCGCGAACACAATGTTTATTCTGCTGGGTGCCATCATGGTACTGGCGATGCACGCGGGCTTCGCATTTCTAGAGGTCGGTACAGTACGTCATAAGAACCAGGTAAATGCTCTGGTAAAAATCATTACTGATTTCGGTATCTCAACCATTGCCTATTTCTTCATCGGTTATCAGGTAGCCTACGGCATGGATTTCTTCGCCAGTGCTGCGGAGCTGACTGAAAACAATGGCTATGAGCTGGTGAAGTTCTTCTTCCTGCTGACCTTTGCGGCGGCAATTCCAGCCATTATTTCTGGTGGTATTGCTGAGCGTGCGAAGTTTTACCCAATTCTGATTGCTTCTGCCCTGACGGTTGCATTCGTATATCCATTTTTTGAAGGCATCATCTGGAACGGGAATGCCGTTTTTGGTTTCAGCCTGCAAGCATGGTTAGAAGAAACGTACGGTGCTGGCTTCCACGATTTCGCAGGCTCAGTCGTTGTGCACGGTGTTGGTGGCTGGATTGCCTTTGCAGCTGTCTTCCTGCTGGGCGCTCGTCGTGGCCGTTACCGTGACGGTAAAGTCACCGCATTTGCTCCTTCAAACATTCCTTGGTTGGCTATGGGTGCATGGATCCTGACTGTTGGCTGGTTCGGTTTCAACGTGATGTCTGCACAAACACTTGACGGTATTTCGGGCCTGGTCGCTGTGAACAGCCTGATGGCGATGGTTGGCGGTGTTGTTGTTGCAATGATCGTTGGTCGCAATGACCCGGGCTTTATCCACAACGGTCCTCTGGCAGGTCTGGTTGCTGTGTGTGCGGGTTCAGACGTTCTGCATCCCATAGGTGCTCTGCTGGTCGGTGGTGTTGCTGGTGCGCTGTTTGTGTGGGTATTCACTCTGGCTCAGAACAAGTTCCCTAAATTCGATGACGTACTTGGTGTATGGCCTCTGCACGGCCTGTGTGGCGCGTGGGGCGGCATTGCCTGCGGTATCTTCGGCACAGAAGCAATGGGCGGCCTTGGTGGCGTCAGCCTGATGTCACAGCTGATTGGTACTGTTGCTGGTATCGCAGTCGCTCTGATTGGTGGTTTTATCGTTTACGGTCTGGTGAAGGCTGTATCGGGTATTCGCCTGAGCGAAGAAGAAGAGTTCAACGGTGCTGACCTGTCGATCCATAAGATTGGTTCGACTAACAACGACTGATTTTCAGTACTGTTGAAAAAACCCGCTTCGGCGCACTGCTGTCCCACAGTTTTGGGACAGCAAATGAAAAAGCCTGACTCCGAGTGT
>CAJWBH010000025.1 GCA_913019975.1 Thalassolituus maritimus
ACGAGCCTCAGATGAGGCTCGTTATATGATCCCAAAACTGTGGGACAGCAGTGGCGCCTTGTGCCGGCTTTTTTTTGCGCCTTAGTCAGCCTTCTGCTTAAAACTACAGAATCGTTAATCCAGTCACGTACAGAACTTCGCCCGGTGCTCCGGTAACAGAACCGCCCGGCGCCTCAAGACTGACGGCGACCGCTTTAATGGCAATGTCGTGGGTATTCACCGCAAGGGCCCGCGTAATACGTCCGCTTTCTGGCATCAGACCCAGCGATACTGGCGCGCTGCCATCTTCGGGCACAATCCAGAGTTCATAATCATGCTGATCCGATGTTTCCACGGCAGCTGTTGCCTGTACGGTCAGTTCATTACCGGCGACTTCCATCAACCACAGAGGCTGGTCATCCTGCGTAAACACAGCAACCTGCTCGATCATAGTTTCTGGTACGACTCCAGGCACAACGGTTGGATCTGGGCGCATCAGGAACACGCCGATTAACAACACTGCGGCAGTCGCAAAGCCACCAGCCCAGGCCATCACGCCTTTGCCCGGAGGCTCGTCATTGGCGGCAGTCTGTGTTGTATCAATAAAGCCGATACGACGACTGATTTCCTGCCACACACGCTCAGGGGGCTGTTGGTCTTCGACTCTGGCATTCATGGGCGCCAGTAGCTGCTCCCAATGCCATACTCGCTCACGTACTTTCTGGTAGGCCTGCATCAGACGCACAAAGCGGCGACGAGCCTGGCCCTGCATGGTACCCATGACATAATCTGCAGCGAGTGCATCAATACGTTCGTCGTTTAAATAATTCATTCTTCAAGACACCTCTTCAGACGTTGAAGGCCGCGCCGTATCCAACTCTTCACGGTACCCAATGGCGTTCCCGTGTGGGCCTGAATTTCCGCGTGCGTCATGCCACGATAATAAGCCAGGTGAATATACTGCAGATCATGGGTTTCCAGCGTTTGCATACAACGCTCCAGAGCCTGATTGTCAGGATCCTCTGGTTGCTCCGGGGCAATCAGTTCCGGGGCACCCTCTTCATCGAGAGAATCCTGTCGGTCCTCCTTTGCGCTCTTTGACCTCAGCAGATCGATACATCGATAACGCACGATACTGCTCATCCAGGTCATGACACTGCCACGCCCCTGATGATAATCCGCGGCGTTATGCCAGATTTTGACAAATGCTTCCTGTAGGGCTTCTTCGGCCCGCTCAGGCGAGCGCATCAACTGCATGGCGACGCCATACAGTTTGGGCCCGGTCGCCTGGTACAGTTCTTCGAACGCTGGCCGCTCACCGCGAGCCACCGCTCTGATGAGCTGTAGCTGAAACTCTGGATCCATACAGAATAACTCCTTTGATGATAGTTATGACTATATACGGATAGCTCCGTCATTCAGATTAGATGGCATTTACGCACCGTGCCTGATGATGATTCATATCAAGGTTTCAGGTTACCCCGGGTGTATTCTGAGAGATAGGGACTTATAGGTTCTGACAGACCCAATATAGGGAGAAAGTATGAACATTGAGAAAATACGCATCGACCTTCTTGACCGCCTAGAGGCACTCGAAACGCGTTCAGATAAAGCCTCACGTCACGCCAGTCATCGAGACGGACCTCTGTCTGCTGACTTCAAAGAGCAAGCGACGGAGTCCGCCAATGACGAAGTCCTTAGCGTTATCGCTGACGAGGCGCTGCATGAAGCGGATCACATACGTGATGCCCTGAAGCGCATCGCCCTTGGTCAATACGGCATCTGTGACCAGTGTGGCGATCAGATTACCGAAGCTCGCCTGATCGCCGTTCCTTACAGCACACGCTGCATTGAGTGCGCGTGAGATGTCTCTGACCTTGGTCAGATCCGCGCTAACACCCAGTAACTTCCAAGCGCAGCCAGTGCCGCCGAAAGGTACCGCACCAGCACCTGACGATACCAGCTCAGGCGGCGCAGGCTAATCAAAATCGGCATAACCAACAGCGTAATTGCAACCTGCCCTGCCTCAACACCTAGGTTAAAGCCAAACAAGGCCCAGGCTATGTTGCCTGTCCCCGTCGTCAGTTCACCAAGCACACTGGCAAAGCCGAAACCGTGTACCAGACCAAACAGGAATACGACGACCGCACTGGCTGGTAAGTAAGGGCGAAGGTTATGCAACGCTGCAACCACCACAGACGCAGCGATGATCAGCTCAACCCAATAACCGGGTAGTGCTAACCACCCCAAGGCACTGGCACTCAGAGTCAGTGAATGGGCAATGGTAAAGGTAGTTACGTACAGCAGAGCGGTTTTAACACAGGTCCGCACATCTGCTGCTGGTTGCCAGTCTTTCTTCTGTTGCACCAGAACTGAGACCAACAGCAAGGTGAGCAGGAAAGCTACGTGGTCAGGGCCAAGCAGAATATGAATGATGCCCTGAACGAAAAACTCAGAAAACGTCTGCTGGTTCAGCTGTGCAGTCGTCATTTCCGGGTTAATAGAAAAACTACCTGAGGATTCCAGCACCCCCTGACGAGTCAGGTCACCAGACGAGAGATCCCACAATAAACGGTGTTCAGGAAGCAGTGAAAATAATCCGGTATATGACACTTCGACGCGTCCTTCAGAGGCACATACATACGTCACAGGAACAATCGCCGAGGCCATAACGCCGCGAGCATTATTAAACCTCAGAGGAACATTGAACTGTGGGGTGCACGCTTCGCCCCCCTGCTGAACCTTGAGATGTCGGCCGACATAAGCCCGGATCTCCGGTGTCATGGCCTTCACTTCTCCCCAGAGGAGTTCACCATCGCGATTCTGATCCAGCCGCAGGCTTTGCTCAAGGTCAATCAACTGCCATTGAACCGAGCCACGCAATCCATCCGTTGTTTCTTTGAGTGTCAGTAGTGCAGTGCTGCTTTGATGAGCAAAAGCCATCGTTGGTAACAGAGCCAGAACCAGGAGAATAAAACGTCTCATAGCAGGTCTCCCTGTGCAGCAACATAATGATTTTTCTGTGCGTTATTTACTTGCGACAACCAGCTCAGATTACGCTCTTCAGCGTTTTTTCCAACGGTTGAGAAATACAGAGAAATCAACTCTGAGTAATTCTGATCACGGCGTTTTATGCGTTGGCTGATACGCTCTTCGGCATAATCTCTCCAATACAACTCAGCGCTGCCGATCTGTTGCTCTGCGCGTGCAAGTTGAACAATTAATGCATCGTCCGGATAATTGGCAAAACCATAGTCCCGTAAGAGGGCCATGACTTTTTCAGGTTGTTTATTTCGCAGCAACGCTTCGCTGCGGTGTACCAGGTCAGCAACGCTAAGGAGCTCGTCGTCTGACCATTGCTCATAAAGTGCTTCAACTTCAGCGTACTTTCCTTCGTTAAGATAGCTTTTGCTTTTCTGGTAAAGCGCCCAGGCTGAGAGACTACGCCCTTGTGGTGAGTTGTCATGACTCAGTCGCTTGAGCAGTGAAGTCAGGATACCGTGGCCTGCTGACCCCGCCGTGCTTTGCAAGCCGATACTACAAACGGCGGCGAGATCTGATTGCTCCAACATAAGAGAAACGCAAGCTTCTCGTGCCGCTTTCTCTTGATTCTGCTCACCATATACCTGTGCCATCATCAGGCGTGCACTGCTGTAATACGCGGAGTCGGAATCGATTTTCTGAAGCAAACTTGCAGCCCGGGAAAATTCATGGCGATGTTGTAAAAGCCGGGCTCGATAATAAGTCAGCTCATCCGCAGGCACGTCAGACACTGCGCCACTTTCAGACTCAAGGCCATCCATCAGAACGTAAATACGATCATACCGCCATGATTCACCAGGCTTGTCGGCATGCTCAAAATGCTTTTTTATTTCATCCATGCGTTGTGCATGTGTTTGAGGCAGTGGCTTCAGTTCTTCTTTACTCCAACGAGCGACGACCATGTTGTCGTCAGGTTCAGACCAGGAAACATCAGCCAATGCCGGAGTGGCGAGAACAGGCAGTAGAATAACCGTCTTAGAAATACCGAAACAAAGATTCTTTAGTAAGCCACTGAACATAATATTTTACCCGATTAATTATCTATCCTTCTGGTGAGAAAAAACGGGGCTGCAGAACAGCCCCGAAAGGTTACTCACCCCCAGTGAGATACGAGAAAGAGAACTCGTCTGCGTCATCAACAATTTCAAGGTCGTTAATTTTTACTGGCTCTGAATTTTCAGACGCCATAAAAATATCATCGACCAGTTCTGTCAGCAGAACTTCAGTCTGCTCAGCAACACCGTCATCAAGATCAGGAAGATCGACGGTCGAATTGTTGTTGCTGCTGTCAGAGCATGCACTTAACAGTACGATGCTCCCAATCATTAATAAGTGATGCGTTTTCATATAACACTCCTTACTTCACAGTTGCTGGCCTTAAGGGTTTACTGAACCTGCAAGCGGCGTCAGCAAGTATGGGAAGGTGTCGCTGACATAAGTCGAATCGATCGGAGCCAGGTCAGAGAAAGGCTGGTCACCCGTTGGCGCATCAGCTGGCTCACATAGACCCAGATCATCTGTCGCATTGCCGTCACCATCGAGGTCGACTGGATGACACAGAGCGCCCATCACGACACGTAGTGCAATATCCACAACATCATCACCCGGGCGACGACCATTCGGGAAGCCCGCCAGGTCTCCGGCAACGACACCAAACGCGCTCTGATCAGCTGATGCTGTCGCGGCGATACCAGTGTTCAGACGTACCATCTCAGAAGCGGTAACCGTCGACTGCTGGTTCACACCAGGGAAGCCGGTCAGGAACGCAGTAACGAGGTCGGTACGCGGAATATTCGATGGAGCAATGTTGTCTGATGCACCCAGCGCGTCACGGAACAGAATGTCCAGCAAAGCAGGCAGGGTTGGATGAGTCACGTAATCTGCGAACTGACCATCGTCTTTAGGCTCAGAGGCGTTAAAGGTGTCTTTATCGCTCAGACCAATGACAACTTCGTTCACCAGCGGCATACCCAGGCGTGATACCTGAGTCCAGGCACCGCCATTGACTTCTGGCTTAGCGAAAGATGCTTCTGGATTAAGAATACGAGCCTGCTGCTGGCTGGCGCTGGTCCAGGCACCAATCACACCGTTACCAGACCCAGTGACACACGAGATCGGTACTTCCAGAGCAATAGAGGTGACGTTTTTATCTGCCAGATCGTCGTTTGCATCGTCCTGTGCACTGCCATCACCATCGAGAGGGACGTAATTCACGAGGTCGAATGTTTTACCCAGATTCACGACGAACGGGTCTTTACGCTGGCCAACAAATACCTTACCGCCCGCGTCACATCCAGGAATAGTCAGGTCGTGTACAAAACCGCCTGCGTAAGCCTCATAGTCGGTAAATGACTTCTCACCAATATTGTCGAGTGGCTTAGTAAAAGTCGCTTCACCAGAGCCATCGGTCAGGCTGATTGCAGAACCAGTACGACGATCGCCGCTGACTTTTTTGATGCTGTAGGTTTCGTAGAAGTTGGCGCTGCCATCGGTATCAACGTTGCCGAAGTTTTTCAGAGGAATGGCGACGCTTTTCTGATTCTCGCCTTCGCCAATCGGCAGAGCGACACCGCTTCCCATAGCACCCAGCATCTGCTGAAAACGGAACTGGAAAGTAATGTCTTCAACGGCATCCCCATCATTATCGATGTGAATCTCGTACAGAGCATTCGGGTCCATCGCGAAGTAATTAGGGCCGCCATAGGCGTCCTGCAGCGGGATATAGTTCGCAACCAGAGTCACGTAGTTTTCACGCCCGGTTTCATAACTGCGGAACGCATAGAAGTCCGTAGAATCAATGGCCGGCAGGCGGGTGACGTTTGGTGCTTCTCGGTGACTCGAAGCGCTTGCATTCATAGCTGTCAGCGCGGTAATCGCACCGAGCAGAAGTGTGGCGTGCGTTTTCATAACTGCTCCCGATTTCAGGTTAAACACTTAATGTGTATTTACCTGTACGGGGCAGCTCAGAAACTGGATGTGATTTTTTTCAAAAAAGTTCGTTTTTACCTCAGACCTACTCCTGTACCTACTACACGAACTTTTAATAAACAGGCTCGAGAACAACCTCTGAGAGCACCGAATTAGCGACGAAACAATGCTCATGCGCCTTACCATGCATGGCATCGATGGCTGCCTGATCCGGCACCTTATCACCACCAAACTGCACGCATGGCCGGAGGATCAGGGTGGCAATGTAGAATTTGCCATCTTCCCTTTGTGCCAGCACAGCTTCGGCATCATCGTGATATGACTCAACAATTAAGCGCTTTTTAGCCGCCAACGCGAGGAAGGTTTGCATATGGCAGCTCGACATAGCCGCCGCCAGCATCTGCTCCGGGTCAGCACCGAAATCATTACCAGCGCCGCCGGCAGGCAGGTGAACTTGCGACTTGAAAGCGATATCGTGTCGTCGTTCAAAGCCCTCGTGACTGAATTCGCCGTCTTTCTTCCAGGTGACAGATACTTTGTGTTCCATCTCTCTAAGCTCCTGTTACTGACTATCAGAACTCCGGACGAGTTACTGCTTTTCAAAGGTGTAAGTCAGAGTGAACGCCCCACGCAGGTCGCCAGGCTGATAACCCCGCGCATTGTCCTCTGGATAAAGCTCGCTGAGACGGGTAGCTACCGGCTCAGCCAGCTGCTCACCATGACAGACCACGCAGGGCCCTCCGACAGGAATGGCCTTCATATAACGAAAGGTACCGCCCTCACGCGAAGAGGCCTCCATGGTCGCCAGCGGTTCACCGGCGGCTGCACGTTGCGCGAAGGAGTTAAGCACGGCGGACTCCCATGCATCCGGCGCGTTATTCGGGTTACGGAGTTTCTCCGATGTCCGGCCAACCTCCCAACCATCTTTGCTGTGTGCTGCAGCAATATCTGGTGCCTCGGTATTGCAGAGCTGGATTGCCGCCAGAGGTCCTTCGGACTTCATGCCTTGCATCAGGGTTTCTTTCAGGCCCTGTGCAAAGGCTTTTGTCTGAGCCCGCGCTTCGACCACCATATAATCTTCTGAGACATCACCAGCGGGACCATCAGACTGCACACTGACACTGCTTAACAGGCCGATAGCCGACAGCAGCAAAGGTAGTAGAATTTCATTTTTCGATGCTTTTTTAAATGCGCTTTTCGATCTGCTAGCCATAATGACACCCACTGATTCAGAAAGAGAAAATACTATTTTTGCTGACTGCTTTTTTACTTATAAACACTAGGATCAGTTTCTACCTTATGCCCTTCCCAGCCATCGTAGCCGCCCACCAGCATTTTCACGTTAGAAAACCCCATGCGTTTCAGCGTGTGGGCCGCCAGGGTACTGCGCCCCCCATTTTTGCAATAGAGGAGTATTTCAGCGTCTTTATCAGCCAACAAAGGATGATCGGCCACTTTGAATTCGAGCACACCACGGGGAACATTCTCTGCCCCCGGCAGGTGTCCCATCATGTATTCAGCGGGTTCACGAACATCAAGCACTTTAGTGCCAGCGTCTAACATCGCCTGTGCAGCATCGGCTTCGACGGGGTTTACGTATGCACGTGCTTCTGCAAGCAGATCATCGCGGGTCATTACACTCATAAATACCACTCCAGTTAACGAGCTTTGTCTTCTTCAATATAACCACACAGGAATACTCAAAAACAAGCCTCTCCTGTTGAATCACCATTTGCCGGAATCACCAGGCCCAGATGACCTCAGACCACCACCAGGCACACCAAAGCATCAGAGGCCATGCCACATAAGGACTGAAAAGCCAGCGCCAGACAGCCATCAAAGGTACGTAGCCCACACCATGAATAAAGCCTGCACTGATCCCCAGAAGGCCGAGTGAAAGAGGCCCATGCTCCAGCTCACGCGTATCGGTTGCCACTAGCTGAGGCATAGCCAGTAACGCAACCGACAGTCCGACCGCCAACAGAAACGACAGAGCTCTCGCCCAGCCCGCATACAGCGGGCCATAGCGACGATAGTCGACCGGAGCCGTCATGGCGCATCATCTGGATCAGGCTCGCGATCCAGGTTTTCGTTAACTTCCAGCCACAGGGCATTAATCAGGCCGAATGAACAGGCGAGCAGTACGCCCAGAATCCATGCGAAATACCACATTTTCAAGGCTCCTCAGTAGGTTGAATATTGGTTATCTTCAATAAAGTCAGTGGTCAGGCGACCCCACATTTTGTAATAGCCCCAGGCGGTGTAGCTGAGAATAATCGGCACGAAGATCATCGCTACCCAAAACATAATGTGCAGAGTCAGCTGACTGGAGGTCACGTCCCACATTGTCAGTGAATGGGATGGGTCTGTGCTTGAGGGCATCAGGAATGGAAACAGACTGAAGCCGGCCGTGCAGATGATCCCGGTAACCGCAAACGAGCTACTGATAAACGCCAGTGCACCGCGATTCGCCATGCTCAGCAACGCGGTAAGCGCCAGACCGATGAACGCCACCACGGGTGCAACCAGCATCCACGGGTATCGACCATAATTATCCAGCCAGCCAGCGGCCTGAAGCTCAACGCTTTTTTGCAACGGTGTGGTCACGCCTCCGAGATTCGACGCCGCTTTAATCACGTACCCATCCAGTTGGCTGACCCAGAACCCTCCAATAGCAAAGGCCACAGCAACCACCACGGCCAACAGAACTGAAATGCGGCGGGCACGTTCGTGTACCGGCCCAGCTGTGCGCATTTGCAGGTACGTCCCGCCATGCATCGCCAGCATCAGCAGACTGACCACACCGCACAACAACGCAAATGGATTGAGCAGCGCCCAGAACGAACCGGTGTAGGTCGACCGCATAAATTCATCTAACGTAAAAGGAACGCCCAACAACAAGTTACCGAAGGCAACACCAAACACTAATGCCGGTACTGCGCCCCCGACAGTAAGCCCCCAGTCCCAGGCATTGCGCCAGCGCGGGTCCTGTACTTTCGAACGATATTCAAATCCGACGGGGCGGAAAAACATGGCAAATAAAACCAGCAACAATGCCCAGTAAAAACCTGAAAACGCGACCGCGTAAACCACAGGCCACGCGGCAAAAATTGCGCCGCCTGCTGTGATAAACCAGACCTGATTACCATCCCAGTGCGGGCCAACCGTGTTCATCATTACCCGGCGCTCGCTGTCGGTTTTACCAATGACTTTCAACAGAGCGCCAACGCCCATATCAAAACCATCCGTCACAGCAAAACCAATCAGCAGAACACCAATAAGTACCCACCAGATAATTTTAAGCAGTTCGTATTCCATGGTGATCTCCTTACGCCTGAGCCGATGAGGTCGAAACAGAATCAGTGTTGCTGTCCTGCTCCCAGTGATAACGCCCTGTATGCAGGCTGGATGGGCCCAGACGCGCAAACCGGATCATCAGATACATTTCTGCGACCAGAAGCAGCGTATAAAAACCGATAAAGCCAGCAAGACTCATATAGATGTCTTCAACCGAACGGGTCGATACAGAGAGATGCGTCGGCAAAATGCCACCAATCGACCACGGCTGACGACCGAACTCGGCCACAAACCATCCCATTTCACAGGCAATCCAGGGCGCAGGCAGAGCAATAATTAATGCGCGCAGGAGGTACTTCTGTCGCTCAGCCGTCCCCTTCGCGCTGTAGTAGAACGAAAGGCCGATCAGCACCAGCATAATAAAGCCCAGGCCGACCATAATCCGGAAGGTCCAGAACATTGGCGCCACCCTTGGAATCGAATTCTGAGCCGCCAGTTTGATCTGCTCTTCCGTCGCATTGACCGGATTTTCTACGTATTTTTTCAGGAGCAGCCCGTACCCCAGATCATCCACCCGGGACCGGAACTCAGCAATCGTAGCCTCTGAACGGTCGCCTGCTTTAATCTGGGTTAGCAGATCATACGCCACCATACCGTTACGAATACGCACTTCGTGTTCAGCGATGAGATCTTTAATGCCTTTTACTTCCTCGGTGACGGAGCGGGTAGCAATCAGCCCAAGTGCGTACGGAATTTTAATCGCGTAGTCGGTTTCCATATTTTCCTGATCGGGAATTCCAAACAGGGTAAATGCCGCCGGGGGTTCGTGGGTTTCCCATTCCGCCTCAATGGCCGCCAGCTTCACTTTCTGAACTTCGCCGATCTCATAACCTGATTCGTCACCCAGTACGATGACAGAAAGAATGGACGCCAGACCGAAACTTGAAGCAATCGCAAATGAGCGACGGGCAAAAGGCAGATCACGTTTTTTCAGCATGTAGTACGCCGAGATTGCCAACACAAACATGGCGCCCGTCACGTATCCGGCAGACACTGTGTGTACAAACTTCACCTGAGCGACCGGATTAAAAATCACCTCGGAAAAGCTCATCATCTCCATACGCATGGTATCGAAGTTGAATTCGGCGCCAACAGGGTTCTGCATCCAACCATTGGCAATCAGAATCCAGAGTGCAGACATATTCGAACCGATCGCAACGAGCCAGGTCACTATCAGATGCTGCACTTTCGTCAGACGATCCCAGCCAAAAAAGAACAGACCAATAAATGTCGACTCAAGAAAGAATGCCATCAAGCCTTCAATGGCCAGCGGCGCTCCGAAAATGTCACCCACGTAATGTGAGTAGTAAGCCCAGTTGGTACCGAACTGAAACTCCATGGTGAGGCCGGTGGTCACGCCCAGAGCGAAGTTAATACCGAACAACTTACCCCAGAACTTCACCATATCCTGGTAAACCTGCTTACCCGTCATAACGTAAGCAGACTCCATAATGGCCAGGATAAAAGACAGCCCGAGAGTGAGTGGGACGAAGAGGAAATGGTAAAAGGCCGTAATCGCAAACTGTAACCGCGATAGGTCGACCACGCTTTCACTGATCATGATGGATCTCCTTGAGTGTCAGATACCGATGGTTTATCCAGGCCAAAGTGCTCCCGCAGGCCTTGTCCTTCGTCACCGACAATGACAGGGTCAGAAAAAAAGAAATGAGCAATAAGAAATACCAATACCAGCTTAATGATCAGAACGGCTGTCAGCTCCCTGACCAGTGGAATGGAGAATATCGGGCGACGTTGCTTCACACAGCCTCCGTAAGCCGGGCATTTAGAGCCCGTATTATTTCATCTGAACCATTGGACCGCCTGCGTCATAATGCCGCAGATGGAATATAGCCCAACTGGAATATATGATTCCCGGCCAATCATTCTGCCAGAGCGGCCGAAACGGATATTGATCCAGGTCGCGGGCCAACAGAGAATCAACCTATTACCTTTCAGGCCATATCTCGCTAGACTGTGAAGCAGTTGCACAGCTGGATTTAAAAGATCAGGGAACAGTATGACCAGTGAATTAAGGAAGCATCCGCGTTTTTCAAGCCAGGTAAATGCACGGCTGGTTCTGAACGACGGAAGTGGCTATGAGTGCCTGATACAGGACTACTCTCACGCTGGCATGCGTATCCACTGGCCCCACCAGCCTATACCCGAGCAGCATGAACCCATGCTGCTGGAGTTGCAACTGAGCACCCCCGTCAAAGCCGAAGTCGATCTGGTTCATCAGGAGCCCGGCGCTCTGGGTGTGCGCGTTCACCAAGCGGGTGGCCAGTTGTTCCTTGATATGCAGGAATACAATCAGACCCGTGCAGGCGAGGGGTTGCCCAGCGAACAGCGAAACCGCTATCGCGATATTTTTGGCCACGAAGCCAACATCCTCATTGAACGCTTACCGCGCCAATGGCTGCCTGAGTTCATTGAGGCGACGTACGGCAAAGCAGACTTTGCCCGCAACACGGCGGAGCAACAGTTGTGGATGAAACTGGAGTCAAAGATCCGCTCGAAGGCCGAAGAGTTTTATGAGCGTTTCAGCCAGATTCTTGAGCATCAATTGCAGCGCTGGCTGGCAGGCGAACCAAAGCTGACTGACGAAAGCGACGAGTACGAGGGCGCGGTCGCCTTGTCACTGGTGCGGCAGAGTGATTTCGAAGACTGGCTGATGGCGAAAGTAACGGCCTCACACTTGCAGTCATTCCTGAGTCAGGAGAGCTTTGAACTCAGACAACTTCTGGATACTTTGTCATCCGCGAATGTATCAGACTGCTTTAATCCGATTGGTCCGAACACCGTTACAGAAGGCTTCCGCGACTGCATCGATGTACTGGAATTACCTCACGAAGCACGCGAACTCGCGTTTGAAAGTTTTGAGAAAGCCACTGTTGGTCTGTTAAAGGCTACCTATCAGGCCTGTATCCGTCAGATTAATATCCCTATTACCTTCCGCTACCGCAAAGCAAAAACGGTCGTTATTGAGGAGTCGGTAGCGAGCGCGGCAGAGAATAATGCAGCATCGACAACAGCCGCTGCGCAGGAAGGTGATGTTCAGCACAACCGTCGCTCTGATCCCGGTCGCCGGGGCGACTCTATGTTCGACTTCGAGCGCCACCAGGGTGAAGCGCAACAGGCCTACGCCAACATCCAGCAGCTGCTGACACTGAGACTGAAAAAAGAAGCGGAAGCTAACGGTCAGACGAACAGCCTTCCCGCCGCCAAACCGGAAGCTGTTTCCGAAGTTGTGGACTCACTCGATACCAGTACGCCGCTGAGTGACCAGAACATTCTTGAGCAACTGGAACAGCAACTCGCCGAACAGGACAAAAGCCTCCCGGAAGATACGCGTCATGCCATCGATACCGTTGAACAGGTAACACGCAACCTGCTCAATAACCCAAGTATGGCGGAGTTCGTTAAGCCAAGCGTCGAACAACTTGGTTGGCCGTTGCTGCGCCTGATGTTGGAAGACCCATCGCTGCTGTTTAACCCGCAGCACCCCGGCCGGTTGATTTTTAACCTCCTTGGGCGACTCGGGAAAATAACCAGCTCTGGCCAGAAACGTGTCAAAGCGGCCCTCGAAGAAATGATCACGCCGATTCTGGAGAATCCGGGCGGCGAGCCACGCCAGATGGAAGAGCTGGTCGAGAATCTTCAGGTGTTGGTAGGCACGGCCGAGCGCAAGGTACGCCAGAACACCGACCGGGTTGCCGAGGCTGCCGAGGGTGAATATCGGCTCTATATGGCGCACAAACGCGTCAATGCATTAATTGGCCACGACACTTCAGGGCGAACTCTGCCTGAATGCGTAATCCGTTGGTTGCAGGAAGGCTGGCAACAAATGCTATGCCTGTTACTGCTCAGAGAAGGCCCCGACAGTGCGCGTTTTAAAGGTGCCGTAAAACTCTATCGTCAGGTCATCATTCTGTTCGGTCAGAAAAATGCTGGCCGCTCAGACCTGATGGAAAAATTCACGCCCCTGCTCAATCTCGCACGCTCTGAACTCGACCAGCTGAACGGTCCGCTTCCTCAGCATGAGCAGTGGTACAAAGAAATCATGGAAGCCGCGCGACTGCACCTGGAAGAAGGCGATCTCGGACAGGGCATCGACCTGCCAGAATACAATGAACCGGAAGAAGAAGAAACCGTGACCGGCAAAGGGGCCCGTCGCGTGCTGACTCTGCAGGTAGGTGATCTCCTCCTTCTCACTTCATCGGGTCAGTCTGTCTCTGTTGCCTGGATCGCCGCAGATCAGACCCGCTATGCATGCGTAAACCATACCGGGATGCGCGTACACGACTATCGGTTTAACGAGCTTGCCCGCGCCATGGAAGACGGCACAATCAAGCGGATTTATGAGCAGGAAGAAACGCCGGTCGATCAGAGTATCGATAAACTGGTGCAACAGATTTATTCCGACCTCTCTGCACAGGCGAACACCGACCCACTGACAGGTCTGATTAACCGACAGCACTTCCTCAGCTTGCTGGCCAACTCCGTTGCCGATGCACAGAAAAGTGCGTCTGGGCATACGCTGGCAATGATTAACATTGATCAGTTCAAGCTGATCAATAAGAACTATGGCGTAGAACTGGGCGATACCTGCTTGCAGACATTGGCGACGATTCTACAGGAAGCCTATCCGGAAGCGCTCTGCTCACGCGTTGGCAGTAATGAGTTTGCAGTGTTACTGGAAAAGCATGATCTCGAGCAGGCAGAGGCAAGCGCTCGCCTGGTATCTGCTCAGGTCGAGAAGGTGAAAATTGATGGTACCGATGATGCACTCCATATGACAGTGAGTATCGGGCTCGCGACCTTATCCGCGGACATCGCCGATGCCGCCGACTTACTCGAACGCGCAGAAATCGCAAGCCAGCTGGCAAAAGAAAAAGGCTCCAGCAGGATTGTCCGTTACCAGTACGACGATGCATCACGAGAGCGCCACGAGCTCTTTATGAGCTGGGGCAACCGTCTGAGCAAAGCGCTGGAAGCCGATGCGCTGCATATACTCTGCGTACCTGTTGACCCTATTCAGGCGCGGTTTAAAGGTATCCTTCAATATGAAGTGACAATTGCAGTCGATGGAGATGACGGGCTCGACGTACCACCACAGGAATTTCTGCAAGCTGCTCAGAATTACAACCGCATGTACGACATTGATCGTTGGGTCATCGATCAGGTGCTTGCCTGGATTAACGATAATGCAGAGACAGCCAGAACCATTGAACGCTTCATCATCCGCTTATCCGGACGCGCATTCAGCGATGACAACTTACTCGAGTTCCTGACCGAGCAGTCTCGCGAACATGATGTTCCTGTTGAGAAACTGTGTTTCGAGCTTAATGAAACCGCCACTATTCACGACCTGACCGATGCTGCTGACTTTATGCACGAGGTCCGGAAGCTCGGTTGTAAGTTCGTACTCTCTGACTTCGGTACGGGACAGTCGTCATACAATTTCCTGAAAGCACTTCCGGTCGACTTTGTGAAAATTGACCGAAACTTCATCGACGGCCTGCACTCAAGCTCCGCCGACTATGCCCTGATCAAATCGATTCAGGAAATCGCCCAGTTTATGGCGAAAAAGACCATCGCCGAGCACAGTGAGAATGACGTCGTCTGGGAAATTCTGCGCGGCATTGGAATCGATTTCGGTTTGCGTTCAGTGCAACAGGCAACGCCGCTTCGCTACATGGCCGAAGTCTGAACGCCAGCGGGTGAAACCACCCACTGGCCAGTGTACAATCGCCACACACTTTTTTGGCGACGGCACCATGAAATCAATTACCGTTCTCGCACTTTCTCTTCTGCTGGGTGCATGCTCTGTGACCCAGCTGCCTGACAATCTGTCTCGTGCGATGCTTAATCAGGACGACCCGGAAGTCGTTGCAGACGGCGCCCCAGCGTACCTGCTGATGCTGGATGCACTGATCCTTACTTACCCTGAAAACGAACGATTCCTGCTGGCCGGCGCGCAACTCTACGGTGCTTACGCTGGCGTCTTCGCTCAGGACGAAGTTCAGGCACAATCGATGGCAGACAAGGCGCTGGAATACGCCAGGCGCGCATTGTGTGAGTACGACAGCGATGCCTGTGATCTCGTTGATGGCCCAGCCGACGAACTGAAAAAAGGCCTGGCTCTGAATTACGACGAAGACGATGTCGATATTTTCTACGCCTACGGCGCCGCCTGGGCAGGCTGGATACAGGCTAATAACAGCGACTGGAACGCGATTGCCCAGGTGAGCAAAGTAAAGAATCTGATGGAGTGGGTTGAAAGCTACGATGAGGGCTATGACAACGCCACGGTTCAGGTATACCTGGGCGTACTGACGACTCAATTACCTCCGTCGGTTGGCGGTAAGCCGGAGATCGGTAAAGCGCATTTCGAGAAAGCCATCGCCCTGAGCGACGGTAAGCACCTGATGGCGAAAGTACTTTATGCCAAACAGTATGCCCGCCTTATGTTCGAGCAGGAACTTCACGATGATCTGCTTCAGCAGGTCATTGACGCAGACCCTTATGCCGAAGGGCTGACACTTATTAACCGTCTGGCCCAGCGTCAGGCTGACCGTTTACTAGCAGAATCCGCCGATTACTTTGAGTGAGATGACTATGAGAATTTTTGCATTCCTCCTGCTGCTGGGCAGCTTGCTTGCCCCAGCTGCACACGCCGCCACACTGAAAATAGCCACGCTGGCGCCCGACGGCACCAGCTGGATGAAAGTAATGCGTCAGGCCGCTGCTGACATCAAAACGGAAACTGAAGGCCGGGTAAAAATTAAGTACTTCCCGGGTGGCGTTCAGGGCAGCGATAAAAGTGTTCTGCGTAAAATGCGCATTGGCCAGCTTCAGGGCGGCGCCGTTGCGACCGGCTCACTGATTAATATTTCACCGGCCTCTCAGCTTTATAACCTGCCCTTTACTTTCCGTACACTGGAAGAAGTACGTGCTATCCGCGAAGAGTTTGATCCCTACATTGTCAGCGAGCTGGCGAAAAAAGGTTACGTTGTTCTGGGGATTTCTGAAGCGGGCTTTGCTTACATGATGTCTGATGAACCTATCCGTACGTCTGACGATGCCCGCAAACAGAAAGTATGGGTACCTGAAGGCGATCTGATCGGTGAAACTACGTTCGAGAACGGTGGTGTTGAACCGATTTCCTTGCCTCTCTCTGATGTTTATACCAGCCTGCAAACAGGCCTGATCGATACCATCGTAGTAAATGCCTCCTCAGCCATCGCCCTGCAGTGGCACACCAAAGTGAACTACGTGACCGACTTCCCGCTGCTGTTCCTGACCGGCACCATCATCGTTGATCAGAAAGCATTCCGTAAAATCAGCACCGAAGATCAAGCAGTCGTTAAACGCATTATGGCCGAAGCCTTTGCCTCCATGGATGCTCAGAACGAAAAAGACGAAGCCGGCGCCCGCGATGCACTGGCTCAGAATGGTATCGAGTTTGTTGAACTGTCAGAAGAAGACAAGCAAGCCTGGGAAGAACTGGCGACTGGCGTTGTCGACGAACTGGCAAGCAAAGAGATTTATCCTGTTGAAGTCTTTAAGCGTTTACAGCAACGTCTTGAAGAGATGCGTCAGGAGCCTTAATGAAACGACTGGTTCAGTGGCTGCACCGTCTTGAAGACAGCGTGCTGGTCTTGCTTCTGCTCGCGATGATTATTCTCGCGGGCTACGACATTCTGGCCCGCTCAATTTTTGGCGGTGGTGTCTCATGGATTCCGCCCCTGTTGCGCGTCATGGTGCTCTGGATTGGCCTGCTTGGTGCGTTACTCGCCACCCGCTCGCGTGAACATATCAGCATCGACCTGATATCTAAGCTGGGCGGCCCGACACTGAACCGTATCGCTTCAACCGTCACTCTGTTGTTCGCCGCTATCGTCTGCGGCCTGGTTGGCTGGTACTCAGGACAGTATGTACAACTTGCTTTTGAATTTCAGGATATTGCCTTCGCCGATATCCCAGCCTGGCCGCTGCAACTCATCATTCCGTTTACATTTGGTTTAATGGGCCTGCGTTTTTTCATTCAGGGCATCGCCGCTGCGACCGGTAAGGAACTGACTGCATGAGTATTCTCGTTACGGCACTCCTGCTGTTACTTGCACTGGCGGGTGCCCCTCTGTTTGCTGTGATTGCCGCATCAGCCATGTGGGGGTTCTTTCAGACCGAGGTCGATCTCCAGGTGATGGCGGTTGAGATTTACCGGGTTGCCGAAATGCCGGTTCTGATTGCTATTCCGCTATTTACCTTTGCTGGTTACCTGATGGGTGAAAGCAAGGCGCCTCAACGACTGGTGCGCATTACAGATGCCTTTCTTGGCTGGATGCCCGGCGGGCTGGCCATTGTCGCTCTGGCAGCCTGTGCGCTCTTTACGGCGTTTACCGGCGCATCGGGCGTTACCATCGTCGCTCTGGGTGCATTACTCGTTCCAGCGCTCAAGAAAGCCGGTTATCGGGAGAACTTCAACCTCGGCCTGGTAACTACGTCAGGCTCTCTCGGTCTGCTGTTTGCGCCGTCACTGCCATTGATTCTGTACGGTGTGATTGCCCAACAGATGTCGCTGGAGACGCCTGTCAGCATCGATGACCTCTTCCTTGCTGGTATTCTGCCGGGCTTATTGATGCTCACCGCACTGTCGATGTACAGCGCATGGCAATCGCGTCACCTGCCAAAGTCGAATCACACCTTCGATCGCGCTGAAGCCTGGGCAGCTATCAAAGACAGCGCATGGGAAATTCCCCTGCCGTTTGTCGTTCTGGGTGGCATCTACGGCGGCTTCTTCGCCGTTTCTGAAGCAGCAGCCATCACTGCCTTCTATGTACTGATAGTTACCGTGATTATCCGCCGGGAAATTACCTTTACTCAGCTACCTGTAGTGATGCGAGACTCAATGAAGCTGGTTGGTGCTATCCTCCTGATCCTGGCAGTATCACTGGCATCAACCAACTACATGATTGATGCAGGCGTCCCTGAAAAAGTCTTTGATACGATTCAGGCACACGTCACAGACGGTTTCACTTTCCTGTTGTTGCTGACCATCTTCCTGCTGATTCTCGGCATGATGCTGGATATTTTTTCTGCCATCGTGATCATGATTCCGATTATTCTGCCAATTGCGGTACAGTACGGAATCCACCCGATTCACCTGGGCATACTGTTCCTGGCAAATATGCAGCTTGGATACTTTACTCCTCCGGTCGGGATGAACCTGTTTATTGCGAGTTTCCGTTTTAATAAACCAGTAATGACGTTATATCGAGCGACCTTGCCGTTCTTCTTTATTCTGCTGGCAACCGTTCTGATCATTACTTACTGGCCGGGATTAAGTCTGCTTCTTGTGGAGTGACGACATTTCATGATGAATGCCTGACCCTTCTTTACCGCGCCTTGCCCCTGTTTACCGAGGCCAGGCGTAGAGTAAAAGTCATTGGCATCTGCCATGTTCATGATCGCCACTTCATAGCGGCACCCAATTTAAGCGGGCCCCTGTTTCAGGGTTGCCCGCTCTTTTTTTGAGGTACATAACATGTCGATCATGCAGTCTGTTATGCGTCGGCTGGTCACTCTGACCGTCAAATCGCAGCTGAACCCCAGGGTTCCGGTCACCACTCAGCGTAAACGGCTCGACCTGCTGCGCTTTACGCCGATGCCAGGGGGAATAAAAGAATCCCATACCGAGCTTGCCGGTATCCCAACACGCCGTCTGACACCAACGCCCTGCCACGGTGCCATCCTGTATTTGCACGGGGGAGCTTATTGCACTGGCTCACCAGACAGCCACAGGGAAATGGTTGCCCGTATCGCGCGTAGCACTGAGCGTGAGGCCTTTATTCTTGATTACAGGCTTGCCCCTGAGGCTCCCTACCCCGCAGCGCTTGATGATGCCTTAGCAGCCTATACAGATCTCCTGTCGCGTCATCAGGATATCGTCATCATGGGTGACTCCGCTGGCGGTGGCCTGGCGATGGCATTAGCCGAAGCAATCAGCAAAACTGACTATGCCCAGCCCAATGCTATGGTGCTGATGTCCCCCTGGTGCGACCTGACCTGTAGCGGGCCGACCATCGACAGCAACAGGAAAATCGATCCTATGCTGCACCCTTTATGGCTGACTTCATCAGCTGAAATGTATGCCGCCAGTACAGCAAAAGACGAACCGGGGTTATCTCCCCTGTTTGGGGACATGAGCGGATATCCGCGTACGCTGATTCAGGTAGGATCTGATGAAATTCTGCTGTCCGACTCAACCCGTGCTGAGAGCGCAATGAAGGAGGCGGGGGTCGACGTCACACTTCAGGTTTCTGAAGGTATGTGGCATGTATTCCAGTTCCACGCCGCCTTCCTGAAGCCGTCAAAGAAAGCTGTGTATAGAATCGGCGAGTTTTTGCGCCAGTAAACCTGCATAAAAAATGCTGTACTGAGGCTAGCCCAGTACAGCATTCTTTATTGTTACATCGACTGAATCAGAACGAGTAATTGAAGGTCAGGTTCGCATTACGCGGGGCACCATAGATAGCACCTGACTGAATACCCGTCACGTACTTCTCATTCAGAATATTATCTACGTTAAGTTTCAGCTTCGCCTGATCATTGAACGTATAAGCTGCGAATGTATCCACCACCATGTAAGCGTCCTGCTTGTTTTCATTTTCTTTGTAGGCATCAGACTTCCAGGTAGCCTTCGCGCCCAGACGTACCGCCGGTGCAAACGGCAATACCGAATCGTAACGCGCCTTCCATACAGTGCGAGGAATCCAGGTAGACGTGTTATCGCCACTATCATCAGTAACACGAAGACGAGTAACACCAACGGCCAGATTAGACTCCTCTGTTACCTCACCGGCGATCTCTGCTTCAAAGCCTTTCGAATTTACGTCGGCTGGTACGTAGTAGGTTGTCGTATCCTCACGTTGGCCACCAACAATCGCGACCCCTTGCTGCTCTGCCTTGAATACCGCAAAGGTTGCGAGAACACGATCATTGAAGAACTCGGCTTTTGCTCCAGCCTCATAGTTCACACCCTTCATTGGATCAAGATAGTCACCGTTGATGTCGCCGTTATCCTGATTCTGATAAATATCAGAATAAGAAACATAAGTGGTAAGGTCGTCACTGACATCCCACGTCAGTCCTGCATAAGGGCTGGCTTCTTCAAGGTCCGGGTAATAAGTGCTCTCTGTGGTAGAACCATAGATAGAGCTGCCCTCTCGCTTCAGTTTAATAACGTTAACACCCGCGATTAGATTAAGCGTATCGGAAAGACCGAATCGTGATGAAGCATAAAAACGACTCAGTGATTTTTCACCGTCTCCGCGTTTCTCTTTTAAGCCGAATTCCGGCTCTGGGTAATCATCGCCGTCATAGTCGTCAAACGCTGGATATGGAAGAAAACCGCCAGACAGTACGGGACGGTTGTACGTCGTATTTTCATCTTCAATCTGGCTGACACCCACGAGAACACTGTGATAATTACCGAAGGCTTCAAACTCACCAGAGAGGTTCACATCAAATACGAGAGACGACTTTTCTGTATAGCCAGCGTAAGGCCAACCCACCAACCCTGTGTTGTCGTCATTCAAGCCGCCGCCGAGGGTGTAAGCGTACAGAAGGCGACTCTGACCATCGTAGCTGTTTGCATGAACGCTGGCTTTGGCTTCCCAACCAGATCCGAGGTCATGAAGGTACTCAACGAACATGTTCCGGCTTTTCGAATTCCAGTAGGTCCAGTCAGCAGAAGGCGAAGACGAAACATCAAAGTCAGCATAACCGCCATTAGCGTAATTAAGCGTAAGAGATCCCCACATCGGTGAATCCTGCTCGCTGTTCTGGAAACTTGAACCGAAGGTCAGAATGCCGTTACTACCAACCTGGCCATCAACTACCCAGTAGAGAGAAGTACGACGGGTTTCAAGATCCCGAATGTGGGAGTTCTTGTTTTCCTGAACCGCGACAACACGGCCAGCCCAGCGACCATCACTCGTAAGCACCTTGTTACCGTCTACGCCCAGACGCACCTGATTATAAGAACCTAGCGTAAACAGAATTTCCGCTTCGTCCTCATTAGTCGGACGCTTACGCACATAGTTAATCGTACCGGATGAATTACCAACACCGGTTAACAGTCCATTCGCACCCCTGACCAACTCAATACGTTCAAACAAGAAAGTGTCCTGCTGTCCCAGAACGGTACCGTAATCGTTACCGGTACCCAGACCGTCTACCTGCGTCAGCTGAATCTCAAAGCCTCGTGCATTATATGAGGTACGATTTGTTTCATATTCCTGAACATCAATACCGTTCATCATTTTTAACGCATCATTGGTTCCAGACGCGTCGTAAAGATCCATTGCTTCGTCATCGAGAATCGTAATCGACTGAGGTGTCTCTTTGAGAGAGAGTGGCAGGCCGATTGCGCCCTTAGAAACCCGATCGTCCCGAGCCGCAGTAATTGAAACAGCATCAAGTTCTACCGACTGATCCGAAGAACTTTCCTCGGCGTACACGAGCTGAGAGAGTGTGGTGGCCAGGATCGCGGCCGCAAGTGGAGTGCGAATACTAAACATATTTACTGCCTTCAGTGAGAAGTTAAAACTCAGGCGCAATCAGTCTGCACCATAAGAACGGCAGTGATTCTAACGATTGGAGACCTTATCGTAAAGGCGAATCATTCGTATTATGCTTTTGTTTTGATAGGGTATTCGCCTACAAAAAAACCCGCACTAGGCGGGTTTCTTTAAACTGAAGTACATCAGCTTAGTCTTCTGTGACTACGTCTTCTGCTTCAACAACAGGACGGTCAACCAGTTCAACGAACGCCATAGGCGCGTTGTCACCGGCACGGAAGCCACATTTCATAATACGAATGTAGCCGCCAGGGCGGTTCTGGTAACGAGGACCAAGATCAGTAAACAGTTTACCTACTGCTTCTTTGCTGCGAGTGCGAGCAAAGGCCAGACGACGGTTAGCAACTGAATCAACCTTAGCAAGGGTGATCAGTGGCTCAGCTACACGACGCAGCTCCTTCGCCTTAGGCACAGTAGTCTTGATGATTTCATGCTCGAACAGGCTCACAGCCATGTTTTTAAACATAGCCTGACGGTGTGAGCTTGTGCGATTGAAGTGGCGACCACTTTTACGATGACGCATGGTTTTATTCCTTCACTACTTACGCAAGAACTTTGTCGTCGTTGCGGAGACTGGCAGGTGGCCAGTTCTCAAGGTGCATACCCAACGACAGTCCGCGTGATGCGAGAACGTCTTTGATTTCGGTCAAAGACTTCTTACCCAAGTTAGGTGTCTTCAGCAGCTCAACTTCTGTGCGCTGGATCAGATCACCAATGTAGTAGATGTTTTCAGCCTTCAGACAGTTAGCAGAGCGAACGGTCAGCTCCAGATCGTCCACTGGACGCAGGAGAATCGGATCGATCTCTTCTTCTTCACGAACCTGTTCAACGACTTCGTCGTTCTCGAGGTTAACGAAGATAGCCAACTGCTGCTGCAGGATGGTCGCGGAACGACGGATTGCTTCTTCCGGATCGATAGTGCCATCAGACTCCAGATCGATGATCAGCTTATCCAGGTCAGTACGCTGTTCTACACGAGCGCTTTCGACGCTGTAAGAAACACGTTTAACCGGGCTGTAAGTTGCATCGAGCTGCAGTTTGCCAATCGCCTTGGTCTCTTCATCGTTCTGATTGCGAGCTTCAACAGTCTCGTAACCACGACCTGAATCGATCCGAAGGGTCATTTTCAGTTCAGCGCCTTCACCCAGGTGGGCAATGACGTGATCTGGGTTGGCAATTTCAACACCATGATCCAGTTGAATATCAGCAGCTGTCACTGTACCCGGACCAACTTTGGTCAGAGTCAGGTTCGCCTCGTCACGTTCATGTAATTTGACCGCTACACCTTTGAGGTTCAGCAGGATTTCAATTACATCTTCCTGAACGCCGTCGATAGCGCTGTACTCATGGAGTACACCTTCGATTTCACATTCGGTGATTGCTGCGCCTGGCATAGACGACAGCAGGATACGACGTAACGCGTTACCCAGAGTATGACCAAAACCACGCTCCAGCGGCTCAAGTGTTACCTTGGCATGGGTACCGGATACTTCGTCCACCTGGATGTTACGAGGTGTCAAAAATTCATTCACTGCACGCTGCATAGCTGCCCCTTAAGTTCCTCTATTACTTAGAGTAAAGTTCCACGATGAGGTTTTCGTTGATCTCTGCTGGGAGATCAGCGCGCTCAGGAACTGCTTTAAAAGTTCCTTCCATCTTGCCGGCATTCACATCAATCCAACCGCAGTCAGCACGCTGACCAGCCAGATCGAGTGCAGTCTTGATGCGATCCTGAGACTTTGACTTCTCACGGACAGCTACCACATCACCGCCTTTAACCTGGAAGGAAGGAATGTTAACGGACTGACCATTAACAGTGATTGCTTTGTGAGACACCAGCTGACGTGCTTCAGCACGGGTAGAACCAAAGCCCATACGATAAACAACGTTATCCAGACGTGATTCCAGCAGCTGCAGCAGGTTTTCACCGGTTGCACCTTTACGACGAGCAGCTTCTTTGTAGTAGCTACGGAACTGCTTCTCGAGGATGCCATAGAGACGACGGACTTTCTGCTTCTCACGAAGCTGCAGACCGTAGTCAGACAGACGACCACGACCAGCGCCATGAACGCCAGGCTTGGTTTCTAATTTACATTTTGTGTCCAGAGCACGGACGCCACTTTTCAGGAACAGGTCAGTTCCTTCACGACGCGCGAGCTTACACTTAGGACCAATATAACGTGCCATTATTGAGCCTCCTTATACGCGACGTTTCTTAGGTGGACGACAGCCGTTATGTGGGATCGGAGTAACATCAGTGATGTTAGTGATCTTGTATCCACATGCATTCAGGGCACGAACAGCTGATTCACGACCTGGACCAGGGCCTTTGACCTCTACATCCAGATTCTTCAGGCCGTACTCTTTAGCGGCTTCTCCTGCACGTTCTGCAGCAACCTGTGCGGCAAACGGCGTGCTCTTACGTGAACCACGGAAACCTGAACCACCTGCGGTTGCCCATGAGAGAGCGTTACCCTGGCGGTCAGTGATGGTCACGATAGTATTGTTAAAAGAGGCGTGGATGTGCGCGATGCCATCGACGACCGTCTTTTTAACTTTTTTCTTCGTTGATCTTTGTGGCTTAGCCATTTTTAAATCCTGCTTTTAATATCAACACTGCAACAAGTCGAATGCAGCTACACTAAAAGAGCAGATCCGGGTAATAAATTACTTACGGATCGGCTTGCGCGGACCCTTACGGGTACGTGCATTAGTTTTAGTACGCTGACCACGAAGTGGCAGACTGCGACGGTGGCGGATACCACGGAAACAACCCATGTCCATCAGACGCTTGATGTTCATCTGAGTCTCGCGACGCAGATCACCTTCAACTGTGAACTTACCTACTTCGTTACGAACAACATCGAGCTGATCTTCGCTCAGGTCACCAATTTTGGTGTCTTCAGCGATGCCAGTAGAGGCACAAATCTGCTTCGCAGTCGTCTTACCAATGCCATAGACATAGGTCAGAGAAATAACTGCATGCTTGTTGTCAGGAATGTTGACACCGGCAATACGGGCCATGTCTAACTCCGTTACACTTACTTAATGAAAGGGCGGCGAATACTACAGGTCGCCTGCTTAAAAAGCAAGCGACCTGATTTCAGCCACCCGGCCTTGTCAGGATTGACCTGACTCGTCAGAGGATTAGCCCTGACGCTGTTTGTGCTTAGGATCTGTACAGATCACTCGCACACTGCCGTTACGGCGAATGATTTTGCATTCACGGCAGATTTTCTTTACAGATGCACGTACTTTCATGACGTTCTCCTGTATACGGTGCACGCCTTATCGGCGAGTACCATATTGATGTAAATTAGACTTCTTCATCAGAGATTCATACTGATGAGACATCAGGTGCGATTGAACCTGAGCCATGAAATCCATCACGACGACGACCACAATCAGCAGCGAGGTGCCACCGAAGTAGAACGGCACGTCGGCACCAATAACCAGCAGCTGAGGCAGCAGACATACAGCGGTGATGTACAGAGAGCCGAACAGTGTCAGGCGACCCAGTACTGTGTCGATGTAGTTTGCAGTCTGCACACCTGGGCGGATACCCGGGATAAATGCACCAGACTTCTTCAGGTTTTCAGCCACTTCACGCGGATTAAACATCAACGCGGTGTAGAAGTAGCAGAAGAAGATGATGCCTGCAGAGAACAGCAACAGATAGAGCGGCTTATCAGGGGCCAGCAGCATGCTGAAGTCCTGAAGATATTCAGCCATCACACCTTCACCCTGACCGAACCACTGACCGAGAGAGGCCGGGAACAGCAGCAGTGATGAAGCAAAGATCGCTGGAATTACGCCTGCCATATTCAGCTTAAGCGGCAGGTGGCTGGTTTGAGCAGCAAACACCTGACGACCCTGCTGTCGCTTAGCATAGTTTATAGTAATCCGGCGCTGACCACGTTCTACGAACACGACAAACGCGATTACCGCAACTGCAAGCACAGCAATACCGAGCAACAGAGCGATGTTCACCTCACCCGTACGGGCAGATTCGAACGCTTGTGCCAATGCTGATGGCAGACCGGCCACAATACCGGCAAAAATAAGAATAGAAATACCGTTACCGATGCCGCGCTCAGTTACCTGCTCGCCCAGCCACATCATGAATACCGCACCAGCCACGAATGACGGGATAGCTGCGATATAAAAATCTGGACCGGTTGAAAAGGTTACACCCTGGCTCGCCAGACCTGCGGATACACCGAAGGCCTGAAGAGTTGCCAGGAGTACAGTTCCGTAACGGGTGTATTGGGTAATCTTACGACGCCCCGCCTCACCTTCTTTCTTAAGCTGCTCAAGCTGTGGGCTCACCGCGGTAAGCAACTGCATGATAATCGACGCAGAGATGTAGGGCATGATACCCAGCGCGAGAATACTCATACGCTCCAAAGCACCACCAGAGAACATATTGAACATCTCCAGGATCGTGCCCTGGTTCTGATCAAACAATCTCTCGAGTGCCTCTGGATTCATCCCTGGTACCGGAATATGGGTACCAATGCGATATACAATAATTGCCAGAATCACAAAACGGATGCGAGCCCAAAGCTCGCCCATTCCGTTCTGCATCCCTGCCGGGAGTGAGCCTTGCTTAGCCATTAGTCTTCGACCTTACCACCCGCTGCTTCAATAGCAGCTTTAGCGCCTTTAGTAACTTTAAGACCTTTAACGGTCACAGCTTTGCTGATTTCGCCAGACAGAATTACGCGAGCCTGTTTAATTTTCTCGCCAATTACGTCAGCAGCTTTCAGCGCTGCCAGATCGACAGTTTCACCTTCAACCAGAGTCAGTTCGTTGAGACGAATCTCAGCAACGTACTGTGCCTGACGTGAAGTGAAGCCGAACTTAGGCAGACGACGGTGGATTGGCATCTGACCGCCTTCGAAGCCTGGAGCTACTTTACCGCCAGAACGTGATTTCTGACCTTTGTGACCACGGCCGCCGGTCTTACCCAGACCAGAACCGATACCACGACCAACACGCTTAGCAGTAGGCTTAGAACCAGGAGCCGGGCTCAATTCGTTGAGACGCATATTACTCCCCTTCTACCTTAACCATGTATTGAACTTGATTGATCATGCCGCGCACAGAAGGAGTATCTTCCAGCTCAACAGTGTGACCAATACGACGCAGGCCCAGACCTTTCATGGTCTCGCGGTGCTTTGGCAATTTGCCAATAGTACTGCGGGTCTGGGTAACTTTTACGGTTTTCTTAGCCATGTCAGATTACCCCAGAATGTCTTCAACTGACTTGCCACGCTTCGCTGCAACCTGCTCTGGTGATTTCATCTGCGCCAGACCATTAAAGGTCGCGCGAACTACGTTCACCGGATTAGTTGAGCCATAGCACTTGGCCAGTACGTTTTTAACACCAACCATTTCCAGAACGGCACGCATCGCACCACCGGCAATAATACCGGTACCTTCAGATGCAGGCTGCATGAAGATGCGCGAACCTGAGTGCACGGCCTTAACCGGGTACTGCAGAGTCGAACCGTCCAGCTGGACGTCGATCATGTTGCGCTTAGCCTGTTCCATTGCTTTCTGGATTGCAGTTGGTACTTCGCGGGATTTACCACGTCCAAAGCCAACGCGACCGTTGCCATCGCCTACCACAGTCAGAGCTGTGAATGCGAAGATACGACCACCTTTAACTACTTTGGCTACGCGGTTCACCTGAACCAGCTTTTCCTGCAGTTCGCTTTCGTTACGTTCGTTGTTACGTTCGTTATTCGCCATGATCTACCCCTTAGAATTCCAGGCCGCTTTCACGAGCCGCGTCAGCCAGAGCTTTAACACGACCATGGTATTTGAAACCGGAACGATCGAACGCTACTTTGGTCACGCCAGCCGCTTTCGCGCGCTCTGCGATCAGTTGACCAACTTTGGTAGCTGCAGAAACATTACCAGTGATTTCGCTACGCAGATCAGCTTCTACAGTAGAAGCAGTTGCCAGTACGGTTGCGCCGTTAGCAGCAATGACCTGAGCGTAGATGTGTCTTGGTGTGCGGTGTACGCACAGACGTACCGCGCCTTTGTCACGGATGTTAGTCCGTGTTTTCGCGGCACGGCGCAGACGAGCTTTTTTCTTCTCATTCATGGCCTAGCCCTTACTTTTTCTTGGCTTCTTTACGACGCACATTTTCATCAGCATAACGAACACCCTTACCTTTATAAGGCTCTGGTGGACGATAGCCACGGATCTCAGCAGCAACCTGACCAACCTGCTGTTTGTCGATACCTTTGATAACGACTTCAGTCTGGCTTGGGGTTTCGGCAGTTACACCTTCAGGCAGTGCATAATCAACAGGGTGAGAGAAACCCAGTGACAGATTCAGAGTCTTACCAGATGCTTTCGCACGGTAACCAACACCCTGAAGAATCAGTTTCTTCTCAAAACCAACGCTGACACCGGTAACCATGTTGTTAACCAGTGACCGGAAAGTACCGGCGAGGGCGTTAGCCTGTTTGTCGGCAGACTTAGGCGCGAACTTCAGTTCGTTCTCTTCCTGGCTGATTGCCACAGAAGCGTGAACGTCGAGTTCAAGCTGACCTTGCTTACCTTTAATTGTGATCTTGTCGTCAGCCAGCTTGACTTCAACGCCAGCTGGAATTGCGACAGGAGCTTTTGCTACGCGAGACATCGATAGACTCCTTAGAATACGGTCGCGATGACTTCGCCGCCAACACCCGCAGCACGGGCAGCGCGGTCAGTCATTACGCCTTTCGAAGTTGAAACGATGGCAACGCCCAGACCAGCCTCTACTTTAGGCAGCTCGGTAGTACCACGGTACTGACGCAGACCAGGACGGCTAACACGCTGAATGCGCTCAATAACCGGCTTGCCTTCGTAGTATTTCAGGTCGATAGTCATAGTAGGCTTAACCTCACTATCGACAGAGAAGCCAGCGATGTAGCCTTCAGATTCGAGAACCTGAGCCACAGACTTCTTAATTTTTGATGACGGCATGCTTACATTCGTGTGACCAGCTTGCTGGGCATTACGAATGCGGGTGAACATATCCGCCAACGTATCTTGCATACTCATTTGTATATTCCTCGGTTGTACAGCGCCCCTCTCCCCATGCCCATCCGGAAAAAATCCTGAGACGACAATACTCCGCCGATCCAAGCTGCATTGCAGAACAAGGATTTGGCAGAGTAAAGAGAAGCGCACCTGAAATCAGGCGCGCATTCTACACGAGTTGGGAATTGCTTACCAACTAGCTTTTTTCAGACCTGGCACGTTACCTTTCATGCCTTCTTCACGCAGTTTAATACGTGACAGCTTGAACTTACGGTAAACGCCGTGCGGACGGCCTGTCATCTGACAACGACGCTGCAGACGGCTTGGTGACGAATCACGTGGCAGCTGCTGCAGAGCCTGTTGTGCGTTCCAGCGATCTTCATCAGAAGACGCTGGGTTTTTGATGATGGCTTTCAGTTCTTCGCGCTTGGCAGCGAACTTGGCAACCAGTTTTTCACGCTTCAGCTCACGCTGCTTCATGCTAATTTTGGCCATGATTCACTCCTCAGTTGCGGAACGGGAACTGCAGCGCTTTCAGCAAAGCGCGGCCTTCATCGTTTGTTTTAGCCGTAGTGGTGATGGTGACATCCATACCGCGAACCTTGTCTACTTTATCGTATTCAATTTCCGGGAAGATGATCTGTTCCTTCACACCCATGCTGTAGTTACCACGACCGTCGAATGACTTAGGGTTAATACCACGGAAGTCGCGCACACGTGGCAGAGAGATGTCTACCAAGCGATCCATGAATTCCCACATACGGTCACGACGCAGGGTTACTTTACAGCCAATCGGCCAGCCTTCACGGACTTTAAAGCCCGCGACTGATTTACGTGCCTTGGTAACGATCGCTTTCTGACCGGCAATTGCTTCCATATCAGCAACTGCGCTGTCCATCAGCTTCTTGTCACCCAGCGCTTCACCAACACCCATGTTCAGGGTAATTTTAGAAACGCGCGGCACTTCCATTGGGTTTTTGTAACCAAACTCTTCAGTCAGCTTGGCTACTACTTCATTCTTGTACAGGTCTTTTAAACGTGACATAGCAGTATCCAGTCCTATCAGGCGTCAACTTGATCGCCAGTAGATTTGAAGATACGTACCTTGCTCTCGCCTTCAACTTTGAAGCCAACACGGTCAGCTTTCTCAGTCTTAGGGTTCCAGATCGCAACGTTAGAAACCTGAATGCTGGCTTCTTTTTCAACGATGCCGCCTGGCTGCTGCAGGTACGGGTTTGGTTTCTGGTGTTTTTTCACCATGTTAATGCCAGAGACAATCAGACGACCGTCAGCCAGTACCTTCTGTACCTTGCCGCGCTTGCCTTTGTCTTTACCGGCGATAACAACTACTTCGTCATTTCTGCGAATTTTCAACATTTCACTGCTCCTTAAAGCACTTCAGGCGCAAGGGAAATGATCTTCATGAACTGCTCAGAACGCAGTTCACGAGTCACAGGGCCGAAGATACGTGTGCCAACTGGTGCGTTCGACGCATTCAGCAGTACCGCAGAGTTGGTGTCGAAACGGATGATTGAACCATCCGGACGACGTACGCCTTTACGGGTACGAACAACAACTGCGTTCATCACCTGGCCTTTCTTAACTTTACCGCGTGGAATTGCTTCCTTTACGGATACCTTGATCAGGTCACCGATGCCGGCATAACGACGATGAGAGCCGCCCAGTACTTTAATGCACTGAACACGCTTCGCGCCGCTGTTGTCGGCAACGTCAAGCATGGATTGTGTCTGGATCATGCCTATCGCTCCTAACTACGTGCGCCCGGTATTAAACCTTGGCGGCGCGCTCGTCGATTGATACCAGCGCCCAAGTCTTGTTTTTAGACATAGGACGCGACTCTTTTACAGTAACGGTGTCGCCAATCTGACACTCGTTGTTGGCATCGTGTGCCATTACTTTCGTGGAGCGCTTCACGAACTTTTTATAGATCGGGTGCTTCACGAAGCGTTCAACCAGCACAGTCACGGACTTGTCCATCTTGTTGCTGACAACGCGACCGCTCAATGTGCGGGCAGTTTTTGTGTTCTCAGTCATGGTCATTCACCTGCCTTACTGGCCAACACGGTTTTTACACGGGCAATATCACGACGAGTTTCGCGCAGCAGGTGGGTTTGACCCAGCTGGTTAGTCGCTTTGCTCATACGCAATTTGAATTGCTCGCCCAACAGTTCTTCAAGCTGAGATTGCAGCTCAGCTACTGACTTTTCTTTCAGTTCACTTGCTTTCATCACAGCACCGTCCGTTTAACAAACTGTGTTTCAAATGGCAGTTTGGCGGCAGCCAGAGCGAAGGCTTCACGTGCGAGTTCTTCCGACACACCTTCCATCTCATACAGGACTTTGCCTGGCTGGATCTGGCAAACCCAGTATTCAACGTTACCCTTACCTTTACCCTGACGAACCTCAAGAGGCTTCGCAGTGATCGGCTTGTCCGGGAAAACGCGGATCCAGATTTTACCACCACGTTTAATTTTACGAGTCATCGCACGACGCGCTGCCTCGATCTGACGTGAAGTCATACGACCACGGCCAGTAGCTTTCAGTGCGTACTCACCAAAGCTAACCTTGGAGCCACGAATGGCAAGACCACGGTTACGGCCGGTCTGGACTTTACGGAACTTGGTACGTTTTGGTAACAACATTACTCAATCCCCTTATGAACGGCCTTTTTTCTTACCCTGGTTCTTAGCGCGCTCACGAACTTCTTCGATACCGCCCAGAATCTCACCTTTGAAGATCCAGACTTTCACGCCAATAACACCGTAAGTAGTGTGTGCTTCGTAAGTCGCGTAATCGATATCTGCACGCAGAGTGTGCAGAGGAACACGACCTTCGCGGTACCACTCTGAACGAGCGATTTCAGCACCACCTAAACGACCGCCCACCTGGATCTTGATACCTTGCGCACCGCCACGCATTGCGTTCTGCACCGCGCGCTTCATAGCACGACGGAACATCACACGACGCTCAAGCTGGTTTGCAACGCTCTGTGCTACCAGTTTGGCATCCAGATCCGGTTTACGAACTTCTTCAATGTTGATGTGTACCGGAATACCCATCAATTCACTGACATCTTTACGCAGAACTTCTACGTCTTCACCTTTCTTACCAATCACGATACCTGGACGGGCTGTGTGAATGGTAACTTTGGCGTTTTGCGCTGGACGCTCAATAACGACCTTGCTCACTGAAGCTTTTTCAAGACGCTTTTCGATCAGAGAACGAACAGCGATGTCAGCCAGCAGGTTGTCGGCGTACTTATCCTTACCGGCATACCAGACCGAGTTATGGTCTTTGGTAATACCTAAACGGATACCGGTTGGATGAACTTTTTGACCCATCTGACCAACTCCTTATTCTGAAACTTTCACAGTGATGTGACAGGTACGTTTGAAGATACGGTCCGCACGGCCTTTAGCACGTGGACGTATACGCTTCATAGTCATACCTTCATCAACGAATGCGGTGGAAACACGCAGCTCATCGACGTCAGCACCGTTATTGTGCTCAGCATTGGCGATGGCAGACTCCAGCACTTTCTTAACCAGGTCCGCACCCTTAGTGGTGCTGAAGCTCAGGATATCCAGTGCTTCGGCAACATTTTTACCGCGGATGCTGTCAACAACCAGGCGACCTTTCTGTGCAGACAAGCGAGCACCACGTAATACAGCGGCTACTTCAGACATATCTATTCACCCCTTAACGTTTGGCTTTCTTATCCGCAATGTGACCCTTGTAGGTACGGGTCAACGCGAATTCGCCGAGTTTATGACCAACCATGTCTTCAGTTACGAAAACAGGCACGTGTTGTTTGCCGTTATGTACGGCGATCGTCAGTCCTACGAAATCCGGGAAGATCGTAGAACGGCGAGACCATGTCTTGATCGGACGCTTGTCGTTAGCCTCAAGAGCGGTCTCTACCTTTTTCATCAAGTGGTGGTCGATAAATGGACCTTTTTTCAATGAACGTGGCACAGTTCAATCCTCTCTATTTATTTCGCAGAACGACGGCGTACGATCAGCTTGTCGGTACGCTTATTCTTACGAGTCTTGTAACCCTTAGTCGGAACACCCCAAGGAGTAACCGGATGACGACCACCAGAGGTACGACCCTCACCACCACCGTGTGGGTGATCGACAGGGTTCATTACCACACCGCGGACGGTCGGACGGATACCACGCCAGCGGGAAGCACCAGCTTTACCCAGCTCACGCAGAGAGTGTTCAGAGTTACCAACTTCACCCAGTGTTGCGCGGCAATCTGACAGCACTTTACGCATTTCGCCTGAACGAAGACGCAGTGTGCAGTAGGTACCTTCACGGGCAACCAGCTGAGCAGATGCACCGGCAGAACGAGCCATCTGGCCGCCTTTACCTGGCTTCAACTCAACGTTGTGAACAGTACTACCCACTGGAATGTTACGCAGTGGCATAGCGCTACCTGGTTTAATAGGCGCGTGTTCACCTGAAACAACCTCGTCACCTGCAGTCAGACCTTTAGGTGCAAGGATGTAGCGACGCTCACCGTCTGAGTACTTCAGCAGGGCGATGTTTGCGCTACGGTTCGGATCGTATTCCAGACGCTCAACAACAGCAGGAACACCATCTTTGTTACGCTTGAAGTCAACGATACGGTAATGCTGCTTGTGACCACCACCGATGTGACGAGTAGTGATACGACCGTTGTTGTTACGGCCACCGCTCTTTGACTTCTTCTCCAGCAGACCCGCAAAAGGCTTACCTTTGTGCAGTTCGCTGTTTACGACTTTAACCAGATGACGACGGCCAGCTGAAGTCGGTTTAGTTTTCACCAATGCCATGACTTAAGCTCCTCTTATTCCGCGTCAGCGAAGTCGATGTCTTGACCAGGCACGAGACGCACATACGCTTTGCGGATGTCGTTACGCTTACCCATACCGCGAGCGGTACGCTTGGTCTTACCTTTAATGTTGACGGTCTGTACGGACTGAACTTTCACTTCGAACAGAGCTTCAACAGCCTTTTTGATCTCTGGCTTAGTTGCGTCAGGTGCTACACGGAACACGTACTGACCAGCTTTATCTGCCAGAATGGTCGCTTTCTCAGAAATATGAGGAGCTACCAGTACTTTGTAGATACGTTCACGGTTCATGCGTAAGCCTCCTCAAGTTTCTTAAGGGCCTGCACGGTTACCAGGATCTTGTCGAAAGCGATCAGGCTGACTGGATCAACACTGCTTGCTTCGGTCACACCAACGTGTGGAACGTTGCGTGAAGCCAGGTAGAGCTTTTCATCGACATCATCAGACACGATCAGAACGTTATTCAGCTCAAGCGCGTTCAGCTTTTTCACAAAATCTTTAGTTTTGTGAGTGTCAACTTTGAAGTCGTCCGCTACAACCAGACGTTCCTGACGAACCAGCTCAGACAGAATTGACTGCATCGCAGCGCGATACATCTTCTTGTTTACTTTCTGCTCGTAGTTACGTGGCTTAGCAGCAAAGGTCACACCACCTGAACGCCAGATAGGAGAGCTTGCAGTACCAGCACGTGCACGACCAGTACCCTTCTGACGCCAAGGCTTCTTACCACCACCGGCTACTTCAGAACGGGTTTTCTGAGCTTTAGTACCCTGGCGACCGCCTGCAAGGTATGCAGTAACAATCTGATGAACCAGAGATTCGTTGAATTCGCGAGCAAAGGTAGCGTCAGAGACTGCTACAGCTGCACCAGTATTCGTTTTCAGTTCCATTGCTTACCCCTTAGCCTTTACAGCTGGTTTAACAATTACTTCGGAACCAGTCGCACCTGGCACAGCACCTTTGATCAACAGCAGATTGTTCTCGGCATCAACCTGAACAATTTCCAGCATCTGGGTAGTCTGCTTTTCAGCACCCATGTGGCCTGCCATTTTCTTGCCTTTCCATACGCGACCCGGGGTCTGACACTGGCCAATAGAGCCAGGCGCACGGTGAGACAATGAGTTACCGTGAGTTGCATCCTGGGTAGAGAAGTTCCAGCGCTTAACGCCACCCTGGAAACCTTTACCTTTGGTCGTACCAGTCACATCGACTTTCTGACCGGCTTCAAACTGTTCAACGGTCAATTCCTGACCCAGCTCAAAACCCTCCTCAGTACGGAACTCAATAAGACCCTTACCAGCTTCAACGTTTGCTTTCGCAAACTGGCCAGCTTGAGGCTTAGATACGCGAGACGCTTTCTTCTCGCCAAATGCAATCTGAACAGCACTGTAGCCATCAGTTTCAGGTGTTTTCACCTGAGTAACGCGGTTAGGCGTCACCTGCAGTACAGTTACAGCGACAGATTGACCTGCTTCAGTAAATACACGAGTCATACCCGCTTTTTTACCGACAATACCAATTGCCATGTTGTTTTCCTCTCGTGTACGGGGCTGATACCCGCTATGGCCGCCCTTGTTTCAATAGAGATTACGGGCGTTACACAGAGCCTTAGGACAAATCCTTACGGATTAGCCGAGGCTGATCTGAACTTCCACACCGGCAGCCAGATCAAGTTTCATCAGCGCGTCTACAGTTTTTTCTGTAGGCTCAACAATGTCGAGCATGCGCTTGTGCGTACGGATTTCGTACTGGTCACGCGCGTCTTTGTTAACGTGCGGTGAAACCAGAACGGTATAACGCTCTTTACGAGTAGGCAGTGGAATAGGACCACGTACCTGAGCGCCCGTACGCTTAGCCGTATCGACGATTTCCTGAGTCGAAGTATCGATCAGGCGATGGTCGAACGCCTTCAGACGGATACGGATTCGTTGGTTTTGCATACCAAACTCCAGTTAATGTGCTTGAGCTTGCGGTTTCCCCAGATAATAGGGGACGCGAATTGTAGGGGGAGTCAGGCGACGTGTCAACACGCTTAGAGAAATAAGCCAGAAGGGCTTATTTGAAGTTCAAAAAAGCCCGCATGAAGCGGGCTTTTTCTGATTCTGCATCTTTCTTCACCGCA
>CAJWBH010000026.1 GCA_913019975.1 Thalassolituus maritimus
CACCATCGGTATCGGTAGCGCTATAAATATTGCCAATTTCAGCCTGGTCACCTTTACCGTCACCATCTGAATCTGAGTTCAGAGGATCAGTTCCAAGAGCTGATTCGTCGGTATCATTCACACCGTCATTATCATCGTCCTGGTCCAGATTATTAGGTACCCCATCGCCGTCGGTGTCAGTGCCGGCATCGTTCGGATTCAGAGGATCAGTACCCGCTGCAACTTCGGTTTCATTGTTGATACCGTCGTTGTCAGAGTCATTGGTAGGGTCGTTATTCGCGTCGTCCAGCTCATCCGACACGCCATCGTTATCCGCATCATTGTTAGCTGATTCGAGCGCGTCGATGACGCCGTCACCGTCAGTATCCGTGGTACCTTCAGCGCCGTCATTTTTGCCGTCGCCGTCAGAATCGGCATTCAGCGGATCTGTGCCGTTGGTCGCTTCGTCTGCATCCGATACACCATCGTTGTCGTCGTCGGTATCGATGTTATCTGGCGTTCCGTCACCGTCGGTGTCAGTACCTACATCATTTGGATCAAGCGGATCTGTGCCTGCAGCGACTTCGGTCTCATTATTGATACCGTCGTTGTCGGAATCGTTCGTCGGATCATTGTTCGCTGCATCCTGTTCATCAGATACACCGTCGTTATCAGCATCATTATTCGCAGATTCGAGCGCGTCGATGATACCGTCACCATCAGTATCGGTAGTGCCTTCGGCGCCGTCATTTTTGCCGTCTCCGTCAGAGTCAGCATTCAGAGGATCGGTACCATTAGTTGCTTCGTCAGCATCGGATACACCGTCATTGTCATCGTCGGTGTCGATATTATCTGGCGTGCCGTCACCGTCGGTGTCAGTACCCGCATCGTTTGGATTCAGAGGATCAGTACCCGCAGCAACTTCGGTCTCGTTATTGATACCGTCGTTGTCCGAATCGTTGGTCGGATCGTTGTTGGCAGCGTCCAGTTCATCCGACACGCCGTCGTTATCTACATCGTTATTGGCAGATTCCAGCGCATCGATGATGCCGTCACCATCAGTATCCGTGGTGCCTTCAGCGCCGTCGTTTTTGCCGTCGCCGTCGGAGTCAGCATTCAGTGGATCAGTGCCATTGGTCGCTTCATCAGCATCCGATACACCGTCGTTATCATCGTCAGTATCGATGTTATCAGGGGTGCCGTCACCGTCGGTATCAGTACCAACACTGTTCGGATCGAGTGGATCTGTACCTGCCGCAACTTCAGTCTCGTTGTTAATACCATCGTTGTCAGAGTCGTTGGTTGGGTCGTTGTTGGCAGCGTCCAGTTCATCAGAAACGCCGTCGTTATCTGCGTCATTGTTTGCAGATTCGAGCGCATCAATGATGCCATCACCATCAGTATCTGTAGTGCCTTCAACGCCATCATTTTTACCGTCGCCATCGGAGTCAGCATTCAGTGGATCAGTGCCGTTCGTCGACTCATCAGCATCAGAAACGCCGTCATTGTCATCATCAGTGTCGAACGCATCTGCAATGCCATCGCCGTCGGTATCTGTTGGCGTGCTGTTGGGGTCAAGAGGATCAGTACCTAGCTGAGTCTCCTGGATATTGCTGACGCCATCGTTATCAGAGTCGTTGGCTGGATCATTATTCGCCGCATCCTGATGATCCATTACACCGTCACTATCAGTGTCGGTGGTGTTGGATTCGAGTGCATCAATGGTACCGTCGTTGTCGGTATCGGTCGGAGAAGCAACACTACCGACTTCGGTCAGGTCGTCGATACCATCGTTATCAGAATCGGTATCAAGAGGATCAGTACCCAACAGACCTTCGTTATCGTCGCTCAGGCCATCGTTATCGTCGTCGGTATCAGCATTATTTCCTACACCATCACCGTCGGTATCGACAGTTTCATTCGGATCAAGAGGGAATGCATCCTGGAGATCTGGCACACCATCATTATCGTCGTCAGTATCGGCATTGTTACCGATACCATCGCCATCGGTATCTACCGATTCGTTCGGATCATTTGGAAACGCATCGTATGGGTCCAGTACACCATCGCCATCAGAGTCGACAGTTACCGCCACAGTAAAGTAATCGCCTGAATTCAGAGCCACGCCATTGATAATACCTGTGGTCTTGTTGATCTCACCGACCTCAAGCGCTCCTGACGTAAAGTCAGAGTTAGTACTTTTACGAACAAGGTAGAGGCGCGCACTGGCTGGCAGGCCAGATGGAATGGCGAATTGCATTGAAACGGTTTGATTAAAGCTGCTCTTCTGAACCAACCATTCGCGTCCAATACGATAGGAATATGGTGCACTGATTTCTGAAGTCTGAAGACTGTAGGCGCCTGCATTGCGCCCCACGAGGAAGTAACTTCGATCTGCTGCAATGCCTGCTGTACGTGCAGATGCGGAGTTAGCTGATGTGAAATCGTTCTGTGTTGCCAGAGTCAGACGCGTGCTTTTGACTGAACGGGAAACTTTCTGGTTAAGAGTCGCTGCGTCGTCACGACCAAGGCCAAACACCGCATCCTGGAAGTTAGCATCCAGTGAGTCGTTCCAGACGGTTGCGCCTGTACTGTTAACGTAGTTGCCCGCGAGATCGATGCCGTATTTAACAGCAAGATAGGAGTTAATTCTTTGAGCTTCTGCGGAGGATATGGCACGCGTGAACCAGATGACCTCCATAATGTCGCCCTGGAAGGCATCGCCGCTATCTTTGCGCCCATAGCCAACCAAGAGATTGTCGCCACGGGTTACAGAGGCAAAGTCTGAATTGTACACGTAATCCGCGCCATTCATCCCCAGTGTAAATGTACGGTTCTGGCTACCGCCAATAATCGCCGAGCCCAAGACATTTTGCGACAAAGGAACCGGGGTCGGGAACTCTACATTGATATCACTGCCTGAAGATCGCTCTGGTCGCAGTAGGAACTTACCCGCGCCGCTATTGCCGGTGCCCTGCAACGAATAACCGGGCTCACCCGCATAGTCCGTAGTGCTATCGAGGCCGGTGATACGCCCTGAATTTCCGCTGACGTAAGAGCTTGTGCGAGTTACCGTAAAGATTGAAAGCGGAGTTTCTCTTTCTCCGCCCTGAACAATATTGGTGCGGTTGTTTCGGAAATGGCGGCTACTGGTGTAGCCAGTAGTGTATGGATGGAAATTATGAGCGGCATTGGCCCCTGACACAGACCAGGAACCCACAGCGTCGATATCGCGCCCATTCCCGGAGCGGTCAGCCCAGGCATCGTTAATGTTGCCCGCATCATCTGACTTCAACCAGAGCGCAGAACCACTTACACCGCCTGGCGCTGCGAGAGTGATACTGGATACAGATATAGCTGCCCATGAGGCTACGAGAGCCAGGCCCTTAGAAAATTTCATACGATCGCTCCATACCGAACCAGCTCGTCAGAATGAGAACCAGCTCACAATCCATTCAGATAGTTTTGCGGGATTCTATCGGCTGTGATACCCACCAGCAATACGCCTTAAGAGGGATATCCGGCCTAAGAGCCACAAAAACACTCCGAAAGGGCCAGTTATTGGCCAATTAGTGTCATGAGGCGATACTAATGAACATGTGTCTGTTTCACAAGATGTAACAAGAAGTCACACTGTGACATTTACGCATAAACGACAAAAGCCGCACTTCGCGGCCTTTAAACGGGAATTTAAGGGAGAATTGTCAGTTCTGTCAGTGGCTGTTCCGAAGCGCTTCTTCTACATCTATCCCAAGGATCAGGATGCCCTTTCTCCTCCCCAGGGTGTCTGTAATTGTCCAACTCACCTTCACCTGAAACTTTCTCGATGACTCATCGTAGCGAATACCATCAATATGATAATCAGAGGATGGATTGCTGATAAGCGCTTTCCATGCTGCTTCATCGGCTTGATAGTAATCGGTGGTTATATCACTCTGAGCGACATTCAGACCGGCACTTCCAACAAGAATAGCCTCAGTAATCAAACCGTTACTGAGCTCCTTCACGGATCTGAGGTAGGCTGACGTCGGTCTGCTGATAATCTCACTGATCAATGGCTGTTCCGCTGCAGAAACCTCATGGCGCCATTGCACATCAAGCGCATCAATGACATCAGCAGCCAGCGCTTTTTGCATCTGATTGGAGTCATCTAAAGCTGTAAGAAGCTTGTTGTCATCGATGATGGTTCTGATCCTTTTCGAAACAACGGAGAGAAGGTTTTCCCTCTCAAGGTCATTCAACGCGACGGTCTCTCCGGCACAATCAGATATCTGTTTATTGAACCGTCCGATAAATTCAGGATGCTGCTCGAGAAACTGATCGGCGAAATACACCCCTAAAGGCATGTATCGTACAAACGTTCTCTCAAGATAACTGTTGAAGTCAGAATTCGCTGACGCCTCAGATACCAGCTCCTCGAAATAACGCGAATCCGCAATGAAGGTATCTATCCTACCGGCCTGAACAAGACGCACTAACTGCATCCCCTCATTGACCAACTCTGTTACCGGAATTCCCTCTGTATCCAGCCAGGTCGCCTGATTGCTTGACCTGACGGCACCAATTCGCAGAGTTTTCACATCACTGAGATCAAGGCCACTGGCGTGATACCAGTACCACTTCTCCAGAGCAAAAGGGGCTGACATAGTTGCCACCTCATCAAGCTCCGGTGAAGGCCCAGTCGTAAAAATACCATCAGCTACAGAGTGCTTCATATCCTGAATCGCCCGCTGCCAGGGCATTACCTGAACGGAAAAGGACTCATTAATATCGCGGAAGATACAGCGTAAAGTCTCAGTTGATTCGCCCGACAATTCTCCCTGAAGCATCATTTGATATGGTGGCCAGATGGTTGTACGCAATTTCACTGCGCCGTAACTCGGTGCAGGTGCCAGCTCCGCTGCAACAACACTGACAGAAATGAAAGTAAAAAAGAGAGAAATTAGTCTAAATTTCATGACCTTAGCCCAAACGGATAACAGCTCTAATAATAGCAGGCCCTACGAAAAAGCCCGGTCAATGACCGGGCTTTTTCGTGTTCTTTAGTGACGACGCGGTGTAATTATTCCCACTCAATCGTCGCTGGCGGCTTAGATGATACGTCGTAAGCCACACGTGAAATGTGCTCGATCTCATTAATAATACGATTTGAGACTTTCTCCAGCAGCTCATAAGGGAGGTGAGCCCAGCGTGCTGTCATAAAATCAATGGTTTCTACCGCGCGCAAAGAGACAACCCACTCATAACGGCGCTGGTCGCCCACTACGCCAACGGATTTCACCGGCAGGAAGACCACGAACGCCTGAGAAGTTTTGTGGTACCAGTCGAAGTTATGCAGTTCTTCGATGAAGATAGCATCCGCTTCACGCAGCACGTCAGCGTATTCTTTCTTCACTTCACCGAGAATTCGCACGCCCAGACCCGGCCCAGGGAATGGGTGACGGTAAACCATGTCGTAAGGGAGGCCGAGTTCCAGACCAATCTTACGCACTTCGTCTTTAAACAGTTCACGCAGCGGTTCAACCAGATCCATCTTCATGTCTTCCGGCAGGCCACCCACATTGTGGTGTGACTTGATCACGTGCGCCTTACCGGTTTTAGCCGCCGCAGACTCAATCACGTCTGGGTAAATCGTGCCCTGCGCCAGGAATGGAACATCTTTCAGTTTACTGGCTTCTTCATCGAAGACTTCGATAAAGGTGTTACCGATCACTTTACGTTTCTGCTCAGGATCAGAGACGCCTTCCAGCTTGCCAAGGAAGAGCTCTTCCGCGTCTGCACGGATGACTTTAACGCCCATGTTCTTGGCGAACATGTCCATCACCATGTCGCCTTCGTTCTTGCGCAGCAGACCGTTATCAACAAACACACAGGTCAGCTGATCACCGATGGCTTTGTGCAGCAGCGCCGCCACAACCGATGAATCGACACCGCCAGACAGGCCCAGGAGAACCTTCTGGTTACCGACCTGCTCACGAACACGCTCGATCTGATCTTCAATAATTTTCGCTGGTGTCCACAGTGCTTCACAGCCACAGATATCCATGACGAAATGCTCCAGCAGGCGCTTGCCCTGCAGGGTGTGCGTCACTTCTGGGTGAAACTGTACACCGAAGAAATTTTTCTCAGCATTGAACATGCCTGCAATCGGGCAGCTCGGCGTGGTTGCCATCAGCTCAAAGCCTTCAGGCATGGTTGCCACTTTATCGCCGTGGCTCATCCACACATCAAGAAGACTTTTACCGTCTTCGCTGACATGGTCTTTGATGTCTTTGAGCAGTGCGTTGTTCGTCTCAACCTGAATCTGGGCATAGCCAAATTCACGGATGTTGGAGCCCTGCACACTGCCACCCAACTGCTCTGCCATTGTCTGCATGCCGTAGCAGATACCAAGCACTGGCAAACCAAGCTCGAACACCACCTGAGGAGCGCGCGGCGAACCCGCCTCTGTCACAGACTCAGGGCCACCTGCCAGAATAATACCGGACGGGTTGTACTCGCGGATTTCCGCTTCGTCCATGTCCCAGGCGCGGATTTCAGAGAACACACCAATTTCACGTACGCGACGTGCTATCAGCTGAGTGTACTGTGAACCGAAATCCAGAATCAGAATACGTTGAGCGTGGATGTCTTGTGACATTGGGCTTTCCAGATAAAAGATTTAAAAACAAAAGCGGGGATGACTCTCGTCATCCCCACGTCTTAGCATTTTTCAGCGATCAGCCTAAGCGATAGTTTGGCGCTTCTTTGGTGATCTGTACGTCGTGAACGTGTGATTCAGACATGCCCGCCGCCGTAATACGCACAAACTCAGGTTTGGTACGCATCTCGTCGATCGTCGCGCAACCGGTGTAGCCCATGGAAGCACGCACACCGCCCATCAGCTGGTGAACGATGTTCGTCAGTGGACCTTTCACTGCGATACGACCTTCGATGCCTTCCGGAACCAGCTTATCAACACCGGCTTTTTTGTCCTGGAAGTAACGGTCAGACGAACCCTGGCTCTGCCCCATGGCACCAAGAGAACCCATGCCACGGTATGCCTTGTAAGCACGTCCCTGGAACAGTTCAACTTCGCCCGGAGACTCATCAGTACCCGCCAGCATAGAGCCGACCATAACGACGCTTGCGCCAGCAACGATGGCTTTAGAGATGTCACCAGAAAAACGGATACCGCCATCAGCAATCACAGGCACATCGTATTTCTTCATGGCTTCAGCCACGTTAGCAACCGCTGAGATCTGAGGCACACCCACACCAGCAACGATACGGGTAGTACAGATAGAGCCAGGGCCGATACCGACCTTCACGCCATCCGCACCGGCTTCAGCAAGCGCAATCGCCGCTTCAGCAGTTGCGATGTTGCCACCGATCACCTGAACCTCAGGGAAGTTCTCTTTCACCCAACGCACGCGGTCGATAACGCCTGTGCCACCCGGGTTCGATGTATGGCCGTGTGCGGTATCAACAACAATCACATCAACACCGGCTTTAACCAGGGCTTCGACACGTTCTTCAGTGCCAGCACCTGTGCCTACGGCAGCGCCAACACGCAGACGACCCTGCTCATCTTTGGCAGCGTTCGGGTAAGCACGGGCTTTTTCGATGTCTTTCACGGTCATCAGGCCGACCAGCTTGCCTGCGTCGTCCAGTACCAGAACTTTCTCAATGCGGTGCGTGTGCAGCAGGTCCTGAACGTCTTCTGGGCTGGTGCCCTCTTTTGCAGTGACCAGCTGATCTTTTGGCGTCATCACGCTGGCGACCTGTGCATCCAGGTTCTTTTCAAAGCGTACGTCACGTGAGGTGACGATGCCCACCAGCTCATCACCATCAACAACTGGCATTCCAGAGATGTTGTGCTGTTGAGTCAGCTCAATGATTTCACGAATCGTGCTGGTGCTAGGCACAGTGATCGGATCTTTGACGACGCCGCTTTCGTATTTCTTGACCTTACGAACCTCAGCAGCCTGTTCCTCGATGGTCAGGTTTTTATGGACGATACCTAAGCCACCTTCCTGAGCAATTGCAATTGCCAGGCGCGCTTCAGTAACCGTATCCATCGCGGCAGAAATAAGGGGAACGTTCAGCTCAATGCCTTTGGTCAGGCGTGTCTTCAGACTGACCTGGTTTGGCAGGACCTCGGAATAACCGGGCACTAGCAGCACGTCATCAAAGGTGAGTGCATCTTGAGCGATTCGCAACATAGAAGAGCCTTCCGAATGAGGTTGTAGGAAAGGCGGGGCATTATACCGGAAGGTCATTCGCCGGTAAATCCCGCTACGGATTCTGTTTTGATGTATCCGCCACGACAGGCGGGCACACTCCCCTGACCAGAAAATCCGCGACCTGTTCCCTGAACTTGTTGTATCGGAAACTGGCGATATGAGGCCCCTGCGATGCGACGTAACACCGCATGCTCTCTGGCAGCGCGTCATACAAGGCCTGCCCTTCAGACACAGGCACAACCTCATCCATGCGACTGTGCAGCTGCATGACCGGAATGTGGATATTCGGGGCGCGATCCTTTGGGTCCCAGTCTGACGGAATTAAGTAAACAAGGGGTAAAACAATGGTACCGACCACGGTACGCTGCAGCATCTCTCTGGCCACGCTGCGGAATCCGGCAAACGGCGCTTCGAGTATGAGTTGAGAAACGTCATAGTCACGGCCATAGTCTGCAACGAAATTGACCGCGAGCGCTGCACCCATCGACTGACCAAGAACAACCAGAGAGTGATCCGGGTAAGCATCCCGCAGCCAGCTGGCGCCGGCTTTCGCATCCATAAGAACGTCCGGCAAAATAGGCCGCCCCTGTGATGCGCCAAAACCACGGTAATCAAGGGCCAACACGGTATAGCCCTTCTCAACCAGCCAGAAAACACTGCGCGAATGCGTCGAGATATTCTCAGCATTGCCGTGCAAGTAAAGAATCACCTTAGCCTGCTCGATTGTTGGTTCAGGCTTGAGTAACCAGGCATGAAGTTCTGTGCCGTCATCCGCAGTCAGCCAGACATCTTCATAATCGATATCAAAACGGTCCGGCGTCTGTAACCAGATTTCCTGCGGGTGAAAATACAGGGTCGTCAGCGAGGCGCAACCGCTTAACGTTGCAGCCACCACAAGCATCACGGAAATCCGAACCAGCCTGAACGCTTCAGAAATACCAGGCATAAGTCAGCTTCCAGCTGTTGGTCGCCTCAGACGACGCCCACTGACGACTGAAGCCGAAACGCAGCTGGACATTGTCAAATCCGTTAAAGGCCTCTTCTACTGTCAGCTCACGCCGGGGAGTATCATCCCCTAAAGCCGCGGGTTGCCAGCGAAACTGAATCATTTCCTGATTCAGGCGTCCCTGCCACAACCAGCCGGCACGCACACCCGCAGATATCTGATAACCGTCATCAAATTGATTATCCGCTCTCGCGGTAAGATCGCCTAATGCAAACAATCGAGCACTGCCCAGTCGCTTACCATCACGAAGTCCAAGTGGCAGCTGCCACGCACGACCAAATCCAAGATTGAAACGGCTATAGAGCTCACTGCCCTCGTGATTAAACCGATCAAGACCCGCACTCACCGTCCATGCAACCGGGTTCTGAAAACGCGTTTTATGACTGAGTGACAGTACATTCACCAGAGTCAGCCTCTGCAAACGGACATCACCGTCCTCTGTGACGCGCGTATAAAAATCCCCCATCTCTATCTGCGCACCGGGCGAAAAGCCCTTCGATGGATCAAGGACGTCGTGGTAAGCAATGCGCCAGTTAATATCACCGTGCCATTGCTCTCCGGTATAACCACCACCCACACTTAAACGCGCTGTGCCGTGCCCCTCATCATCACGAAACTCTGGCTTTCTTGGTGCAGGAAAAACATCGCCCGCCGGAAGCTTGCTGCGAGCAGAGAGAATCTGCAGTGTTCGTTTACGAAGCACCGGGTTCGCCTGCTTTTTCTTAACCGACAAATAACGTGCGTAGCTGTACGCCAGCTCAAGGACACGGGTTTGTGATTCTTCAGGTACCCCTGCCAGCAGGTCGCCAATGGGGATATCACTTTCGACCAGAGTACGAGCAAGGTCCGCCTCTTCTTCTGACGCCAGAGCCGCATTTGACTCCATCACAGACGCAGCAGAAGGCCGGTACACCTCTCGCGAGACAAAACCAGCGCTGTAGAGAGCACGAATGGTGTCGACCGGCACCGCCTTCATTTTAAAGTCAGCCGCCAGATCTGATCGCGAGGACGCCGCATCGAGCATCGTCAGCAATCGGTAGGAACAGTTTTCATCAAAAAAGAAATAATCGAACGCCGTGTCCTGCAACTCCCAGACATGCCGCACGAACTGATCCACTTCCGCGCTACCGAAGTCAAGCTCGTACTCCCAGGTATCACGGTATTCCATATGCTGATACTGATTGGTTTTGACGTAATACGGCATTACCGAGACCTCACCGGGATAACCACCAGAAAGCCCCTTGTAACTGAACACCAGCTCATTGTCGGTAGGGTCAGCGTTGGCCGCAAAATTAACACTGTAGGCGAGCAACTTACTGCTGGACTGGTCTTCTCTGTCCATGCGCACCAGCGTATGTCCGTACATGGATGACGGCGAATTGATATGAGAGGCAGGGAAAATCAACGTCAGGCGGTGAGCGTTTAATTCATCACGCCACTCATCAAACTCTGAACATGGCTGGTCAACAAAACCAACCTGCGGAAGTCTGTGTTTTAACCAATGGTACCGCGCTGGAAAACGACACTGCGCAGACGCATTATCGGCCTGATCCGTTAACAAGAAGGCACTGAGATCGGCTACCAGCTCTTCGTGAGCATTGGTTTTCCCCTTCTCAGCAAGAAAAAACTCTGGTGAATCATTCTGACTGATAAAGCGAAACGTATAGGGGTGTTGTCGATAATGAAGCAGATGCAACCATTGCTGGTGCAACGCCAGATCGCGAAGCTCATCAGCTGGAACAGCTTTGAATGGACTGGTATCAGAATCAGCGAGAACAAATGAGGAGGAGAACATTGCCAACAAAGCGGCAAACCAAATCAGCTTTAACTGATGACCCACGGAAAATCCTTAACAAACAACACTGAGACGCAAAGAATGCGCCTCAGAGTATGACAGACTGATGTATCAGCCTACGTATTTCTGCAGAGCTTTGTCCTGAGACATTGCTTCAGTCAGAGAACGGAACGCATCACCAGCAGTCGCTTCGGTAGTAAACATGCTATCGAAGTTAGACTGAACAGTTGCGCGGAAAGCAGCAGTATCAGCCGCTTCTACACCCATAACCTGAGCAAGTGCGTCGAGAGTTTCACCCTGACCACGTGCACTGTCAGCAGCCAGCTGATCCATATTGTCGTTCATAAAAGCTTCAGCCGCTTTCAGTGGGCCATTTGCTGATTCACAACCCAGGGTGCCTGAAGTCATACCAAAAGTCTGGTTACCAGAAGTACCATTGGTGGTCGCAGCCAGTACGTGCTCGTGCCATTCGTTAGCATCTGGGAAGACAACCGCAGTACCCAGACCACAGCCCGCAGGACCGTTGTCAGCCATTGCGAAAGAAGACGCAGAAATCAGTGCTGCAGCAGCAATCAGTTTTTTCATGGATCATTTCCTTGTTCTGATCAAATTAGGTCGTTTTAAAAACGACCCGACTAACCTAGAACGCTTTTCCGCCGCTGTCTAGCATCATGACAAAAACTGGCCAAAAACACCTCCTTATGTCAGCCTTTGACTATCTAACCAGCAGATTGTTTATGTATCAGACAGACCACCCTCGCGATCCCGGTATATTTACCGTCTCGGATCTGAACCGCCGCGCAAAACAAATGCTCGAAGTTTCCTTCGCATCTGTGCGCGTTGAAGGTGAAATCTCCAACCTTGCCCGCCCGTCATCAGGCCATTGGTACTTCACATTGAAGGACAGTGGCGCGCAGGTGCGTTGTGCCATGTTCCGCTCACGCGCTGGCATGGTTAAATTTCAACCAAAAGAAGGCGATAAAGTTGAAATCCGCGCCAAGGTCAGCCTTTACGAAAACCGCGGTGACTATCAGCTGATTGTCGATGCGATGAAGCCCGCCGGCGAAGGCGCCCTATTGCTCGCGTTCGAACAACTCAAACGCAAATTAACCGCAGAAGGTCTGTTCGCTGAAGAGCGCAAAAGACCCCTGCCCGCCGTAAAACGGGTAGCAATTATTACCTCGCCAACCGGTGCGGCCATCCACGACATGCTGACGGTACTGAAGCGGCGCTGGCCCATGCTCGAAGTGGATCTCTACCCTGCTGCAGTTCAGGGAGAAGAAGCACCACAGCAATTAATCAACGCTCTGTATCGTGCGAACCGAGACAACATGGCCGACGCTATCATTATTGGTCGTGGCGGCGGTTCACTCGAAGATCTCTGGGCATTTAACAATGAGGTTCTGGCCCGCGAAATTGCCAACTCTCGATTGCCTGTTATCAGTGCTGTGGGTCACGAAGTCGACTTTACCATCGCAGATTTTGTCGCCGACATGCGCGCACCGACTCCGTCAGCAGCGGCTGAACTGATCAGCCCGGATGGTCAACAGATGCTGCGCTACGTTAATGATCTTCAGCAACGATTGATCCGTAATCAACGAGAGCGCTTTATGCACGCACAGCGTTCTCTGACTCAACTGCAGTCACGATTGCGTGGCCCAAGACAAGCACTGCAATCCAGAGCCCAGCATCTTGATCAGCTGGAAATACGCCTGCAACGTGCAATGACGTCGCGCCTGAAAGAACCCCAACAACGCCTGCAACGACTCCAGACATCATTGGCGCACCTGCATCCACAGCGTGGACTGACGCAGAGCCAGAACACCCTGAATCAGATACGTGGACGCCTCGAGCGCGCGATGCAGCAACAACTGCAAAAAAAGAAAACGGAACTTGGTGCCGGTATGCGACTTCTTAACAGCGTCAGCCCGCTTGAAGTCCTGAGCCGCGGTTATTCTATTACCCGAAAAACCGATGGCACCGTAGTACGTGATACCAAAGAGCTGAAAGCCGGCGATGAAATAGAAACACTGATCCGCTCGGGCACACTCACCAGTACTGTGACTGGCGTTCAGAATGAAGCCCAAAAGCAAGAAATGAAACAAGAAGCAAAAAAAAATGATGATTAAAAAGACAGGCCTTGTACTCGCACCTGTATTGCTCTCAGCATTCATTTTCAATGCGGCTGCCAGCCAAACTATTGAGAAATCAGACAGCTCAGAATCAGCACTGCCGAATCATCCAATCGCTGGCGGTATCATCTCCATGCCGTTAGATAAAAACAGCAAAGTAACCTTGAACGACAAGCCCGTTCTGACAACAACGGTAGACGGCCAGCGTTATGCCGTTATTGGGGTTCCGCTAAAGGCAGAGGAGAGCCTGCAACTTAAAATTGATGGCAAAAAACAATCTCAGATTCTTGAAGACTTCGCGTACGAAGAACAGCACATCGAAATTAAGAATAAGCGTAAAGTTAATCCGCAGAAAAATGATATGGATCGCATTGGCCGCGAATACAATCAGATGACTCCGGTCTATAAAAGCTTCTCTGCAGAATTAACGCCCGACTGGAACCAGATGATCCTGCCAACTACAGGGCCATACAGCAGCGCCTTTGGCTTAAAGCGTTTCTTTAACGGTCAGGCGCGCAACCCGCACAGCGGAATTGATATAGCCGCTCCCGAAGGCAAAGACATCGTTGCTCCCGCAGGTGGCACCGTTGTGTTAACGGGTGATTTTTTCTTTAACGGAAACAGCGTCTTTATCGACCATGGTCAGGGGCTTATCAGCATGATGTGCCATATGAGTCGTGTCGACGTAAAAGAAGGCGATGTCATCGAGCAAGGCGACTTATTGGGTGCCGTCGGTAAAACCGGCAGAGCCACCGGCCCTCACCTGCACTGGACGGTCAGCCTCAATAACGCCCGCGTAAACCCTAAGTTACTGCTCAGGGAAGACCAGCCTAAATGAACAAGATACTGTCATGAAAAAAGCCCCCGGCACTTCAGGATTAATGCCCGTTAAAGGCAGCGGATGCGGCATACGCCCGAACATTGATGAAATGGAAGATTCTGAAGGCTTCGACTTCTCTTCAGCAAGTGAGCTGTTGCAGGAAGACAAACACGAAGATCAGGCCTCAGATGAGAAGGATGATTCTCAATCTGAGGCCCAAACAAAACTAGAGAATACACCGGAAGATGAAACTAAGGGATAACCTTATTTTCTTCCGAATCTTTTTCAGCCTCGGCCTGGGCTCGCGCCAGTTCAGCGTCACGCTTCAAGGTCAGCAGATCAATTTTGGCCTGAATTTCAGGCGTTGGTTCAGGGGCGATGTATTCCCCCGGCTCTCGGCCATGATACTTATCAATGGATTGCAGTAGCGAACTGAAACTGCGCACACGACCACCACGAACCAGAGCAATTCGCCCCAGCGCTTTGCAATGCAACTTGCCTTCCACCAGAAAACGATGCTCTGAATACAGGTACTTTCTGTCCCAATAAAGAACCCGGCTCTCGATATCCACCTTAGTGAACGGCTTAATTTCACGCACAAAGGTCACAGTCTGACTGGCGACGACCGTGCGCCAGCCATTGCTCATGATCAGTGGCAGTAAACCAATTTCTGCAAACCACTGAACCCGGCCCACATCAATGAAAGCCGGATACCGTGTATTGGTCAGATGCAGGTTAAGATCCATATCCCAGGGCATCACCCGGAATTTATAGGTCGTCATGGCCAGAGGATCTTTATTGTCGTTCCACTTCTGGCGGAAGAAAATAAAGATAAAACGAAGCAACATCATGATTTTTCTTCCGGCTCGCGGTAGCGGATCAGACCTTCCTGAGCGACAGAAGCGACCAGCTCACCTTTCTGGTTAAATACCTGCCCCCGGCAGAAGCCACGGCCGCCACCTGCGTTCGGGCTATCAATGGCGTACAGCAGCCACTCATCCATACGGAACGGACGATGGAACCAGACGCTGTGGTCGAGGCTCGCCATCTGCATGCCCTTCTGCCCGTAAGAACGCGCGTGTGGATGCAGCGACGTCGGCAGAAGATTGAAATCAGATGCGTACGCCAGAAGCTTAGCGTGCAGATCAGTATCTTCTGGCAGCGAACCGTCGGCTTTCATCCAGAGGTATTTCACTGGATCTTTCTTAGTCGGCGCAAAGATATTGACCGGATCAAGCACTCGCATTTCGATCGGCTTATCAGCGGTATAGATATCGCGTACTTTCTCCGGGAAATAGTCACGGAACATACGCGCCAGCTCAACCTGCGAAGGAATACCATCCGGCCCTTTCACCTCAGGCATCGCAGCCTGGTGCTCAAAGCCCTCTTCGGTCTGCTGGAATGAACAGATCATGGTCAGAATAGCGCGACCATTCTGCATCGCCTTCACCTGGCGGGTGCAGAAGGTACGGCCATCACGTAATCGATCAACCTCAAACTCAAGATGATCTGTCACCGTACCGGCGAGCATAAAATAAACATGGAACGAGTGCGCATGCCACTCGCCTTCAGGCAGCGTCTTAAGCGCCGAAGAAAGGCTCTGAGCCATCACCTGGCCGCCGAACAAAGCCCGGAAACCTAAGTCCTGAGTCTCGCCACGAAAGGTGTTTTCCCCGATCTCGGTAGGTTCCAGCAGCTCTACTAACCCCTGTAACACGTCACTCATACACACCTCTCTATTCTCGTCTTACATTTACAACGAATAATTTATAGCAATTATTTACATCTATGATTGGAACAATACCCGATAGAAATACCCAATCATTGGCCGAAATGACATTATGCGCCACACTCGCACTCTTTGCGGGGCCGCGTATAATACCGGCCCTTACGCCTAAGCCCCGGTTATCTCATGTCAGAAATCTTTCCAGATCCTATCAATCCTGCGGAATACGATACCCAGCTTGCCGAGAAAAAGGCACGCCTGAACAGTCTGTTCGCAGAATTCGCACCGCCCGCTCTGGAAGTCTATGACAGTGCTGTGTCTCACTATCGCCTGCGCGCCGAATTCCGCCTCTGGCACGAGGGAGACCGCTGCTTCTACGCCATGTTCGAACCGGGCAACCGCAAGAAAGCGTACGAAGTCCGTGAGTTTAATATAGCCTCTCCGCTCATTAACGAACTGATGCACAAGCTACTGGCTGAAATTCACACCAGTGAGCTGTTACGTCGACGCTTGTTCCAGGTCGAGTTTCTGACCACTTTAAGCGGCGACGCCCTGATTACCCTCATCTACCACAAGAAGCTGGATGACGCCTGGGAGAGCGAAGCGCGCGAACTGCAGGAACGTCTTGGCTTCCCGATCATTGGTCGCTCACGTAAGCAGAAGGTGGTGCTGGAGCGCGATTACGTGACTGAAGTGCTCAAAGTCGATGGTAAAGAGTTCAGCTATCGCCAGATCGAAGGCGGTTTCACTCAACCCAATGGCGAAGTGAACCAGAAGATGCTCAGCTGGGCGCGTTCTGCCTCTGAAGGCATTGGCGGTGACCTCGTTGAGCTGTACTGCGGCAACGGCAACTTCTCGGTGGCGCTGGCCGAAAAGTTTGACCGCGTGCTTGCCACTGAGATTTCTAAAACCTCAGTAAATGCCGCTCAGGTAAACATTGCCGACAACAAAATCGACAACCTGATTATTGCGCGCCTATCGTCTGAAGAGTTTGTTCAGGCCTTAAGAGGCGAGCGCAAATTCACCCGCTTAGAAGGCGTTGACTTAACCAGCTACGACTTCCGTACCGTATTGGTTGATCCACCTCGTGCAGGGCTGGACGACGAATCCGTTAAACAAACCGCCGGTTACGACAACATCATTTACATCAGTTGTAACCCGGACACTCTTCACGCGAACCTGACCGAACTCTGCAAAACCCACGACATCGTGCGTTTCGCTATGTTCGACCAGTTCCCGTATACACACCACATCGAAACGGGCGTCGTTCTGAAACGCAAGGCAACCGCGTGAGTACTTCATTTAAAGATATAAAAGGCATCGCCCCAGCCATGCAGGACAACCTGCAAAAGCTGGGTTTCAACGACGCGACTGACATTCAGGCGCAGTCACTGCCCATCAGTATTGCGGGCAACGACGTACTGGCTCAAGCAAAAACCGGCAGCGGTAAAACCGTAGCGTTCGGTATTCCGCTGTTGCAAAACCTGAACCCTAAGTTCTTTGGCATTCAGGGCTTGGTGCTCTGCCCCACCCGCGAACTGGCAACCCAGGTCGCCGATGAGCTTCGTAAGCTCGCCCGCTTTACACCCAACATTAAAATCGTAGTTATATCGGGCGGCGTCTCAATTGGACCGCAAATCGGCTCGCTTGAGCGTGGCGCACACATTGTTGTCGGTACTCCGGGCCGCATTAAAGACCACCTGCGCAAGAAAACCATGTCGCTAGAGCACGTGAGTACACTGGTTCTCGATGAAGCCGACCGCATGCTGGAAATGGGCTTCGCCGACGACATCCGTGACATTGCCTCGCATACTAAACACAACCGTCAGACGCTGCTGTTTTCTGCCACTTACCCAGACAACATCAAAGCGCTGAGCAAAGACCTGATGCACGAGCCTGAGACGATTAAAGTCGAGGCCGTCCATAAAACTGATCATATCCGCCAGCAGTTAATTGGCTGTGATAAATCAAGCCGCACCGATGCTCTGTTAGCCGCCATGCAGCACTTTGCCATCGAGCAGGCAGTAATTTTCTGCAACACCAAGCAGACCGTAAATGAAGTTTCTCAGGCGCTGCGCCACGCCGGATATTTATCGCTGGGTCTGCACGGCGATCTCGACCAACGGGATCGTGACCAGACCTATATCCGATTTAAACAAGGCAGCGCCCATTGCCTGGTCGCCACCGATGTGGCGGCACGCGGTCTGGATGTTGATGAACTGCAAGCCGTCATTAATTACGACCTGCCACGCGACCCTGAAGTATATGTACATCGCATTGGCCGTACTGGTCGTGCCGGCAGCGAAGGTCTGGCCCTGAGCCTGTTTACCGAGCGCGAGCAATACAAGCGCGAAGCGATTGAAGACCTGCTCAAACACAACATCCCGGCCATGCATCAGAGTGACCTGACAGATTCGCACGACACCGCTAAGCCGCCGTATGTGACCATCTGCTTTGCTGAAGGCCGAAAGAACAAACTGCGCCCGGGCGACATCGTTGGAGCGATAACCGCGAAAGGCAAGATACCGGGCACAGTGATTGGCAATATCACCGTACTGGATTTTGTCGCCTTCGCCGCCGTAGAGCGTGAGTATGCCAATGAGGCACTGCGCTTGTTAGAAAAAAGCCGGATTAAGGGGCGCCAGATCAAGGTCAGGCGGATCTGACACCTTACCTCGTCCGTTATTTTTCATTACTCTCTATAAATAATAAAAAACAACGGATGACGTATGCCGGGCTCAAACCTTATTATTCTGATCAATGCTGCACTCTTCGTAGCTCTGCAACTCTGGCTGCCGTTTGAACCAGCCATCGTTGACGGCCTTAGCATCCTGATCTTTATCGCTGTTCTCTGGCTGACAGAGGCGCTGGACGTCAGTATCACTGCCTTACTCGTTCCGGTATTGGCCGTGGCCTTTGGCGTACTCGATACAACCAAAGCGCTCGCCAGCTTTGCCAACCCTATTATTTTTATCTTTCTCGGTGGCTTTGCTCTCGCCTCAGCCCTGCATGCTCAGAAGATAGATACCGCCATTGCTAATAAAGTACTGACCCTGGCACGAGGTCGGTTTAACGTTGCCGTGTTTATGCTGTTTGCGGTATCCGCGGGCCTGTCGATGTGGATCAGTAACACAGCAACGACCGCCATGATGCTGCCATTGATACTTGGTGTCTTACATCAACTTAATGAAGAAGAGCAGCGCCCTACTTATATCTTCGTACTGCTTGGTGTCGCCTACTGCGCAAACATCGGAGGCATTGCCACCTTAGTAGGCAGCCCACCCAATGCTATCGCTGCGGCACAAAACAACATAACCTTCGCGGACTGGCTGACCCTGGCCGGGCCACTGTCGCTGATTCTGTTGCCCGTCATGCTCGCAGTTCTTTTTATGGTTATACGTCCGAATCTGAATCACCACTTTGCCACCGAGCATGAACCACTGGAATGGACACAGCCGCGACTACTGACACTGGGCATATTTGGATTAACCGTACTCTTCTGGATATTCAGCTCACCAATTAACAAACTACTGGGTGGCTTACCTAAATTCGATACAGTGATCGCTGTCAGTGCCATCGTAGCGCTAGGCCTCAGCCGCGTCGTCACCTGGAAGCAGATCGAGAAAACCACCGACTGGGGGGTGCTGATGTTGTTTGGCGGCGGCATCTGCCTAAGCGCCATACTCAAAGCCACAGGCACCAGCGTTTTTCTGGCTGATCATATTGGTGGCTTCTTGCAGGGCGCGCCGTTAATTCTGGTGATTATGGCCATCGTGACCTTTGTGGTCTTCTTAACCGAATTCGCCAGTAACACAGCCAGCGCCGCCTTGCTGGTACCCGTATTTGCCGCCATTGCCGAAAGTTTAGGGATTCCGGCAATCATCCTGAGTGCGTTAATCGCCGTGTCCGCGTCTTGTGCCTTTATGCTGCCAGTTGCCACACCGCCGAATGCCATTGTGTATGGCAGTGGCTATGTGGCGCAGAAAGATATGATGCGAGCGGGATTCCGGATCAACCTGAGTTGTATTGTCGTGATCAGTGGGTATGCGTGGGTGGTTTGGTGAGGTTTCCGAAGCGGATGCTATCTAGTTCAACTTCGGTGTCCGTTTTATCGGGGCAAGATCAGGGAGCGATTGATACGCATTGTTGTGTGATCAGCTATATTATTTCCAGTTCCCACCATCACTCTTGCCGTCTTCTGGACCAACGAAAGATGTTACCCTTTCTTCTAGAATAGACTTTTTTGCTTCAGTTAGTGCTGCGGACTCAGTGGGAAAAGTATCATCCCATACTGTCGAATTATTGAATTCATCAACGATCTCGAGAGCCCACTCTTCATCACCCTCAAGACGGTAAATCTCAACAGATACAGTCCTTCCACCACTCTTCAATTCCTGGGATAGGATCGATAGTTCTAGTTCGGGCTCATCATTCATATACTTTACTCATTAATTAATTTGGTCTTGAAAATAATTCGATCACGACGAAAATCGGAATCCTATTTTCACATAACGCTCAAAGCAGGGGCGACGAAGTCGTCCCACCCTGCCTTTGCTTGTTATTCTTCATTAGAAAACGGATTTTACCATTGTGATTTCTTGGGTGCAGACTATTTCTAATAATTCGCCTTTCAAGCTTTCTTGGGTCATATATAACAAAAACAACCAACTCTCCTACTGAATACTGCCACACAAGGTAGTCTACTTTATCCTTAAAACCATAACCCCTGAGATCAGAAACATATACCGACTTACATCCACCTCCAATTTCGTCCGTTAAAGCAAACATCAGATATAGAGAGTCATGCGGCTTAGAAGACATTATAGAACTAGAAAATGAGGAGGTATTTATTGGCACCGAAGCATCATGAATCATGCAGCCTAGCAATTTCGTAAAATAGATCTGGACATCAACGACAAACTGGTTGATCTCCTTAGTACCTGCCAGCGAGGTTAAATCAAGCTTTCTCGTAGCTACAATATCACTTAGATTACTTCTAATATGATTGGACAACCTCTCCCATGCTCTATCCGAAGGTTGCGTTCTTTCATTATTGCATTTAGAACATATTTTCGTCTTAAAGTGAAGGTGACTCGATTTAAAACTACCTACATCCTTCTTATTGTTATTGCTATACCACCGAAAAGGAAATGACTGAGAAACGTTACCAATATATTGTTTTAAATCGGATTGCTTAATTATATGTTCACCACTATCCGCATTGTCACCGCAAATCCAACAGTTCATTCTTATCTATCCTATGAAGAATAACGTCGCAAACAGGGGCGCCGTTTACGGCGTCCCCGCTTGCTTTGCCTTGTTAAGTTCTTCTGTCAAACCGAGAATTTTGAGGTGCTGCTCCTTGCATTTCGTATCAGGATCATCGCATACCGCCAGGGCGTTCGCCTCTATCTCAGAAAAAATCTGCTCTTGGAACTCCCATCTTTCTTGTAGAGCCTCTAGCTTACCGTTAGCTAGAAGGCTTCTATATTCTGCCAATGACTTCTTTGCGTGCCTGGCGTTATCAATCGCGTTCTTGCTTATAAAAACAGCAACCGTTGTATCTGGCTCCCCTAAAAGGCGCCGGTTCTCATAGATCGCACCCGCGAATACACCGGCGATAAATCCGGCGAGCAAAATGATCAAAAGCTTCATGAGGTAACCTTAACGCCCGGCCTTGGGGCGTGCGTTCTTTGCGCGTCCCGCCACGCTTTTCAGTGGCCTCAACGGCCGCTTGTTAGAAGAATTATCCGGCATAGCTTCTCAATATGGCCCTAAAAAACATTACTAGCCAAAAAGCTATCCAGAGGTATACACCTATAACCCAAAAATAATGTACTAGAGCACGAATCTTACTTTTCGACGCCAGATAATGCGGCTCGTCTTGCTCATAGCGTCTAGCGACAGATTTCAAAGCAAAACCTATTGGGATTAGAAGTAGAACCACTACGTAGCACGGAAGCATGAACAACGGGTGCACACTACTGAGAAGAGTACCAATAACTCCGGTGGCGATCGCAGTGAAGAATAGCTTGATTAGCACACCTTCAAAATCCGAGTACCGTCCATCGAGCATCATCAATGGCTTCTCAATTACCCAAGGCTTCATCATATCCTTCTAACAGTTTGTTAGTGTGCGTGCGCATTTATCCTGGGACACTCTTTCGAGCTTTCCGGGATAACTCTTTGACTCAATTGAAAAATCTTCCATAACTCAAATCTCCCTTCCAGAAAAACGCGCACGCCTGTTATTTCGGCGAGTGCTTGCCTATAAACTTATAAACCAAGCTGGCAACTCTTTGATTCGATTGAGGTTTACGGTACCCCGCTCTGACAAAACGCGCAAGCACGAAAACAAAGCGTGCGCGTTTTGCTCGAAAAGTCCGAATCATACTGTATGGATAACCATGTATTCTTTACATTCAGAAGCGGTTGCCCATATCATGGCGAGACACTATTTTCTGTTCATTCTTCATAGGCTATTCGCATGCTCTCTTTCAGCCATTACCTCGAACAAGCCGCTGCTCAGCATCATGACTTCGATCTGAAGCTCAAGCATGCAATGAAGCCTGTATCCGCCAAGAAGCTGGCCGCGATTCCCGATGACCGCTGGTTGTCCTGCCTGTCGCAGTGTGTGTTTCAGTCTGGCTTTAACTGGAAGGTCGTTGCGAATAAGTGGCCTCGTTTTGAAGAGGTGTTCTGCAATTTCCGCACAGACGTGTTGGTCATGTGGCCACAGGAGCAATACGAGCAGTTTATGCAGGATGACACCATCATCCGTCATATGGCGAAGATCAATTCGGTGTACGAAAACGCCCTGTTCTTCACTGACCTGCAACGTGAGCACGGCAGTGCCGCGGCCTGGTTTGCATCCTGGAAGCCAGAAGATTACGCCTTAAACCTTAAGGTGTTCCGCAAGCGCGGCAACCGGGTTGGTGGGCGAACCGGCCAGATCTTTCTCCGTCGCATGGGGGTGGATTCGCCGATTTTCAGCGACGATATGATTCTGGCACTCACGAGCAAAGGCGTGATTGATGGTGTACCTACGTCAAAAGCGAGCTGGAAAGCCTTTATGGATGCCATGTTGCGCTGGCGCGACGAAACCGGTTACAGCCTCACTGAGCTGAGCCAGATTCTGTCCTGGTCTGTCGGTCCGCGAAGATAAAGGGTCGCGAAGGTAAAAGGTCTTTAGCGTCAGAAAGCTAAAAGGTGTCGGTCGGGAATCTCTCGTCGTATACTCTCGGCTGCGTTTTATTTGTTTCTTTTAAGGTTTGTTATTCATGTCTGCCCCTAGCACGAACACCCCAGATCATCAGCCGCGTCCGTTTGTCGATCTGATGGTCAGTATTGTGATTCCGTCCATTATTCTGATGAAGTTCAGTGGTGACGAACATCTCGGCAGTGTGAATGCGCTTCTGCTGGGTCTCGCCTTCCCTCTGGGTTGGGGCCTGTTTGAGCTGGTGAAGTACCGTAAGAAGAATTTTATCGCCCTGCTGGGGATGATCAGTGTCGGCCTGACCGGTGGCATTGGTCTGCTGGAACTAGATGCTGGCTATCTGGCCATCAAAGAAGCTGCGATTCCCGCCATTATCGGTCTGGCGGTGCTTATTTCGACCCGCACCCGCTATCCACTGGTGCGCACCATGCTTTATAACCCGAATGTGCTGGACGTCGATAAGATTCAGAGCGCTCTAGAAAAGAATAAAGCGACAGAAGAATTTGAAAGCCGCCTGATGAAAGCAACGTACTTCTTTGCCGGTACCTTCCTGTTTTCATCCATCATGAACTATGTGCTGGCAAAGTGGATTGTCGTCAGCCCTTCGGGTACTCAGGCCTTTAACGAAGAGCTGGGCCGTATGACATTGGTCAGCTATCCCATGATCGCGATTCCATCCATGGCCATGATGCTACTGATTTTCTATTACCTGTGGCGCACGATCCGTCGCCTTACTGGCTATACGCTGGAAGAAGTACTGGCTCCGCACCTGGCGGATAAGTGACCGCGGATCACAGACAGAGAGACAGCCAGATTCGTTCTATTATGCGTTCGATGCCAATTGCCACACCTGTGGTAAATTGCTACATTTGAGTTGTGTTGAATATGAGAGTACACCATTATGGCGACTACCAGCATCCGACTGGATCAAGAGCTTGTAGAGAAAGCCACCATTATGGCAAAAGCCTTGAACCGAACCCCTCCCAAGCAAATTGAACACTGGGCTAAGATCGGCGAGATCATGGAAGATAATCCGGACTTACCCTATGAGTTCGTAAAACAGGCGATCATCGCTAGAGCAGAGAAAGAAGCTGGAAAATTAGAGGACTACAACTTTGGCTAACACGACAGGAAAAGTTACCAGAGTTGTACAGACACCCAGTTTTAAAAAAGCAGTTAAGAAACTTAAATCCAATCAAAAAGCCGACCTTGATGGCGCGGTGAGAGAGGTCATGAATGACCCCTTTCTCGGCGATCAGAAAAAAGGCGATCTCGCCTTTCTACGCGTTTATAAATTCAAAATGACGAAACAACTAACGCTTCTGGGGTACAGCTATCAGGATGGTGCTGTAGTTCTGGAGCTGATTGCGCTTGGATCACACGAAAACTTCTATCGCGATGTTAAGCGCATCACATGAATCCACTTGAAACTCCAGATCACTAAACGCCCATTCTCGTTGGGTTGATCAGTAATCGGTAACCGGAAAGATGGATTCAGCGTACATCTGCAGCTCATATATCCACTGTAGCTTCTGAGGGTCATCCGCTACGCGCTGTGCTGCCTGCTCAAGGATTGGCGCGAACTGCTCGAAGGTCAGCAGTGGCGAACCAGGAACGCCCTGCATAAGGCGCTGTGTACGATGCTGCTCCCAGCGCTCGCGCTCGTCTTCGTTGAGGGTGTCAGAGAAATTACGTGCCCGGTAGCGGAACAGCATTTCTTCCCCGCGCTCATCCTGAAATGGGTTCGGATAATCCGCCAGATCCCAACCCTGCATTCGCTGTATTTCATCCATTGCCTGTTTGTCAGCATTCGAGAAGAAACCATCGTATAAGCGAGCATCCACGTCGGAGATTTCGGCAAACTGACGATTGCCAAAGACCTCAGCCATTTTGGCATTCAGAGGTCCTGCTTCACGCAGTATCTTCAGATGGCGACGCAGGTCATCGCCGCTGATGTTCCAACGCTCTGCCTGATCCGGTGTCAGCGTATTTGCAGGCGCAATGACAGGAGATTTGTTGATATGAATTTCTTTCAGAGGCAGGCGGGTTATTCCTTCTGGCATGTCCGCCGCTCGGGTAAAGACGCGCTCTGAAATCTGCTCAGCACTCAGGTCATAGAGTGCGGTCGGATCGGCAGACAGATCCCACGCAATAAAACTGTTTTTGTTTGTCGGGTGCCAACACAGAGGTGCAACAACGGCCATACAGCCCTGCTCTACCGGGTACATTCCTGATACATGCATCAGTGGCTTATGAGTGCCGACATCAATCAGGCCACCCAGCGCCTGCTTACTACGATGCTGATATAGATAACGGTATAATTTAGGTTGTTTATCTTTGATCAGGCGTGCCAGAGCAATGGTCGCACGCACGTCGGACACCGCGTCGTGAGCCTTACCGTGGTCGAGGCCATTTGCTGCAGTCAGGTGCTCAAGCTTAAAGCTGGTTTTGCCAAGGTCGTTCTTTGGCCATTCAATACCTTCCGGACGCAGTGCATAGGCACAACGGACTACATCGAGCAGGTCCCAGCGCGAGTTACCGCCCTGCCACTCACGCGCATAAGGGTCAAAGAAGTTTCGATAGAGCGTGTAGCGCGTAAACTCATCGTCAAAACGAATGCTGTTGTAGCCGGCAACACAGGTACCAGGCTGACTGAACATGTCATTAATGCGAGCGATGAACTCACGTTCTGGAACACCCCTGCTCTGACAATCCTGCGGCGTAATTCCTGTGATCAGAACCGCATCGGGGTGCGGTAAATAATCATCTGTCTGACGACAGAAGATTTCGACAGGCTCTTCGATTTCATTGAGGTCTTCGTCGGTGCGGATAGCGGCAAACTGCGCCGGACGATCCCAGGCCGGGTTAGCGCCAAAGGTTTCGTAGTCGTACCAGACGATGGTGTTCACTCAATGCTCCTGTGTGCAGATCAAAACGCTAGTTTACCGGTTATATGGCACGCATAAAACAAAACCCCCGGAGGACAGCCTGCGGGGGTTCTGTTAAACATCAGCTCAGCGGGTACTTACCAGCCTTTACGCGGGTTACCCGGTACGATCCAGCCCTGCTCTTCATTGCCCGGAAGTTGAGGCAGCTCCCCGTACAACAGGTAATGATGAGCGTCACGAGCCGACTGACGAGGCAACTCTTCCATCGGCAGGTGGCCGACGACTTCGTAAGAAACAAAGGTCATGTTCGGCAGATGCGTTTTGAACTGCTTCATGACGCGCTCTGGTGTCCACTCGTCATCCTCGCCCCACATAACCAGTGATGGCGTCTGGATGTACTTGATGCGATCACTTTCGTTCTCGCCTTCTTCAAGTTGTTTCTCCATGGTGCGGGCAACATCAATAAAGGCCGTACGGTTGCCTTTACGCAGCATCATGTCCTGATTGCGACGGACAATCTCGTCGGTAACCTTTTCATCGTCGGAGTACATAGACTCAATACGATCACGAACTTTACCGCGACGCAGCGTCCAGGAGTTGAGGCCAGCAAGGACAGGAATCGTGTTGTAACCCAATACCGGATGGACTTCCTGATCAAAGCCTGTGGAATCAACGAGCACCATGCTCTCAACGCGCTCTGGGTATTCTTTGGCGAAGTTCCATGTAATGAAACCGCCATACGAGGCGCCGACCAGCTTAACGCTGTCGAGGCCGAGCTTGTCCATGAAGGCTTCGACTTTGCCCATCATGTACTCGACGTCGTATGTTTCTGTTTTTGGGTCAGGCCCGGTCAGGCCGTGTCCTGGAAGATCCAGACGAATCACGCGGAAGTCGGTGGCCATGCGCTCTACCCAGGCATCCCACACATGCAGAGAAGAGTGCTCGCCATGCAACATCAACACAGCTTCATCGCCAAAGCCCTGATCGGTGTAATGCATCACCAGACCATCTACGGCGGTAAACTTCGAGCTTTCGTCGGTGTATTTTTCGGTCAGTTCAGAGAGAGGCCTCGACCCCAGGCCAAAGTAGGCACAGCCCGTAGTAACAACGGTAGTTGCGACCATACTGGCTACCAGCAGCAGCTTGATGAGTTTCATCGTGATCCCCGGATCTTATTATTGTTGTCATATTACTGGGGCAACTCTGATTAATGCAGTTGAGGCTGCGGCTTTCAGGAAAGTAACAGTTCAAGGCGCTACTTAGATGGCATGGCCGGTCACGTCGAAAAGTAGCAACACCGAAATGGTATTTTCCTGAAAGCCCCGAAGGGCGTAGCCTGTAGACACTTTATATCTTTGTTGTTGATCTTATTAAGGACTCGCCATTAATTTCGATCAACGCCTCGATCTAAAGCGTTACAGGACTCACGCGCAGCACGACTGCATTAATCAGAGGTGCCCTAATACTAGTCTCGCTACCTTACCACAGCTTTAAGGGGTCGTCTCGCCTTCTGCATCAATCTGCTACTGACTCAATTCTGCGCTTCCCCTCTGCTGCTATGACGTTAGAATGATCGTCCTTTTCGAGAACATTTGTTGTAAGCGAACTTCATGGCTCTATTCAAAAAGTTATTCAACAGGGACAAAACCCGCAACGCGACCGACACTAAGAAAGCGCCGGCCGCGAAAACTGGGCGTCAGTTAATTCTCAGCGAGAAAGACAGCGACCGCCGTCTGACACTGATTAAAGAAGTAACCGAAGAGAACGAGCTGGAAGCTCTGATCCGTGAGGCAGATAAGGAGACCCGCCAGCAGATTGAGTCTGTCTGGCTTGAGCGTCTTGCCCCGTCAGGAGCGCTACCCAGTGGTGCGAATGATCAGGTTCTGACCCGTATCGCATCACTGACTCAGGATGCCGCGCTGGCAAAGTCTGCGGTTGCTGCAATCGGTGACGAACCGGCTCGCCTGGCGCTGGCCAAAGAGCATTCTCTGGCACGCGTACGTCTGGCAGCAGCAGAAACGATTATTTCAGCCGATGCACTGCACGAACTGCAGAAACATGCTCAGGGCAAAGACAAGGCCGTTTACCGCCACTGCAAAGATGCCCTTGCGGCACTCAACGCAGAACAGGAAGCCCGCCAGAAAATTCAGGACAAAATTGACTACATCCGCAGTAATGCAGAGACCCTGCTGCGCCTGGGCTATGGCCCGGAGTTCACAGGTAAAGTGCAGATACTGAAACAACGCTGGCAGGACCTTCAGAACGCCATCGAAGGCTTTGACACAGCGGATATCCCCGCCCTGCTGGAAAAACTTGAAGCGATTCTGACTGCGCAGAAAGAAGAAGAGCAAAAAGCCGCAGCACTCGAAGCTGAACTGCAGCAAGCGACTGAACAGCAACAGCGTATCCTTGCTCACCTGCAGGATGCACTGGAAAGCATCAGTGATGACTCCACCGCTGAAAGTCTGAAAGAAACTCTCCTCAGCGAAGAAGGGGCCTGGGCAGAAGCCACAGCTAAACATTCGGCATCCGCAAGCCAGCAAAAGCAGTACGATAATGCCGTTGCCGAAATCACAACCGCAGCGTCAGCCCTGCAATACCTCGCAGAGCATGAAGACATTAAGGGTGAACTGTCTCCAGAGCAGGCACGTGAGCACCTTCCACACTTTGCCTGGCCGCACAGTGCCAGCGCTCCAGAATGGCTGAAAGCTCTGAGAAAAGCGGCCGGTGAAAAGCCGAAAGCGGCAAAGCCAGCACCGGCGAAACAGGATGACAGCGAAGCCCGCGCTAAAGCCGAGGCGCTTATTGAAACGCTCGAAAGCGCACTGGAAGCAAAAGTTGTTGCAGACGCTGCCAGCGCGCTCAAGCAGATTCATCGTTTGAACGACAAGCTGACGCAAAAGACACAGAACCAGATGCAGGGCCGCCTTCGTCTGCTGACCAATCAGCTGAACGAACTCCGCGACTGGCAGGGCTTTGCTGTAACGCCGAAGAAGGAAGCCCTGTGCGAGCAGATGGAAGCCTTAATCGACGCCGATATTGCGCCGGACTTACTGGCCGAGCGTATTAAAGAGCTTCAGACCGAGTGGAAATCTCTTGGCCACTCGAATGACCGGGATCTGTGGCAGCGCTTCCAGGAAGCCTCTGACAAGGCCTTTGAGCCGTGCAAAGCTTATTTTGCAGAACAGGCTCAGCAGCGTGAGAAACTGGTATCACTGCGTAATCAGCTCACCGAAGAGCTACGCCATTACGAAGCCAACATGGACTGGGACAGCGCAGACTGGAAAACGGTGCAGAATACGTTGAATGCCGCCCGTGATACCTTCCGCTCTTATTCGCCGGTTGATCGTGCGTCTCACCAGAAAACCCAGAAAGCATTTAACGACGTCTGCGACGCGATCTATGCGCACCTGAAAGCCGAATACGATCGTAATTTAGATCAGAAGCGCGCTCTGGTCAGCGCTGCTGAAGCGGCTGCGAACAGCGACGATATGAGCGCAGCAGCAGAAACAGTGAAGAAAATCCAACAGGACTGGAAGTTGGTCGGCGTGACCCCTCGCGGTCCGGACCAGAAACTATGGAGCCAGCTGCGTAAGCATGCAGATTCTGTTTTTGCTCAATTGAATGACGCACGCGATGCCCGTAAAGCTGAAATTAACGAAACGGTAGCCAATGCGGAAGCCATCGTTGAAGAAGCAAAAGCGAACGCAGAAAATCAAGGTATTGCGGCAGTAACCGAAGCTCGTGAAAAGCTTGCAGATATTGAGCTTCCAAAAGGAGCACACGGACGCCTTGTTAAATCGCTCAACGACATTGAGGAGCGTATTAACTCTGAACGCAGCGCAGCTAAAGCCGCAGAAGAGCGTGGTCGCTGGGATACTCTGCTGGGGTTAATTTCGACCAATGAGACACCTGAGTCTGACGCTGCTCTGCCTTCGGGCATTGAAGCTGCCTGGTTCACTCAGGAAAGCACTACGGCTGATGCCAGAAAACTCTGCATCACGATGGAAATACTGGCTGATGTTGAATCACCGGTCGAAGATAAGCCGGCGCGCATGGAGCTTCAGGTTCAGCGCCTTGCAGAGGGCATGGGAAGAAATCTCAGCAAAGAAGAAGAGCGTAATGCGCTCATTAAGCAATGGCTGACAGCAGACGCAGATACTGTGCTGACTGAGCGATTTATTGCTGCACTGCGAGCGATTATTTAACGCACAGGAAGCGGTGAGTCATTGTATGGAGGTGCAGCTGTCTACCGGCTGCTGTCTGAATAAAAACGGGCCTTTCAAAGGCCCGTTTTTATTTGTAGCGACGAGAGCTACTCTTCCTCTTCGGCGCCCTTCACGATCAGAAAGCGATACTCCCCATCCACTTCTTCGTTAACCAGCATTTCATGGCTGAGAAACGCACAGAAGCGCGTAAAATCGCGCACGGTTGAAGGGTCTGTTGCCAGTATCTGTATGACTTCGCCGATCGCCATTTCATTAATTTCTTTGTGAAGCATCATTACCGGCTCTGGGCAGAAAAGCCCGCGGGCGTCTAATGTTCTGGCGATATCAGTCATAGTGATCCTGTTAATGTGAAAATCTGAGAGTCAAAAAGAGACCGCGACGCTGAGCCATCACCACGATAGAAATCACTGCTGCACAGAGTGCCGCCGCAACGGTGAAATGACCCGCGTAACCAATATGGGTGGCACTATACCCCGACAAGGCACCTGCGACCATTCCGGTGATTATGACTACGCAGCTCTGAAAGGCATAATCCGCGCCCTCTGAGTGCTCGCGGCAGCGATCCATCATGACCGTAAACAGGGCTGCAGTGGCCATTCCACCCGCCACGTGTTCGGCAATCACGGCCAGCCAGATCGTAAACATATCCCCTGCAGAAATCAGGGAATAACCAAGCATCGCGACGGTTTCAAAGAGAAGGAACAAGACTAATGCATAGGCCCGGGGCATCCGGCCGGTCAGCCAGCCTCCGAACAAGGCACCAGACAGGCCCGCAAGAAAACCACCAATGCCGAGTAAAGCTCCCATCTGCTCAAGTGTGACACCCAGGTCAGAGAGATAAGGCCTGATCATCTGAGTCCCGAACGCATCACCAAACTTATAAAGCGCAATCAAAGCCAGCCATAACCAGGGGCTGTCGAGACGAAAGAAACCAGACCACTGCTTCCAGACGCCCTGCTCTGCTTTGGTATGCCGACGTGGCTTCCAGAAGTACAAAGGTAAACTACCAAGAAACATCAGCGCTGCGACGGACAGCAAAGAAAACTGCCAGCCAAGGTAATTAAAGAAAGACAGCAGAACGCCACCGGCCAGCACCATGCCGACACGATAGCCCCCCACCTGAATACCATTACCGAGACCGCGCTCTTCAGGTTTAAGGTTCTCTACAGCGACCGCATCAGTGGCGATATCCTGCGTGGCGGTTAATAGATTCACGGCCATCAGAACAAGAGCCAGCGCTAACACGCCATCGCTCGTCAGCCATGGCAACGGGACAAACGACAAGCCAATCAGAACCAGCACAGCGGTGTGATTCATTGCCAGAATCCAGCTGCGACGATACTCTCCGGGAACGATGGAGACCCGGTCCAGCACCGGCGCCCAAATGAATTTCAGTGCCCAGGGCAGTGCTACCAGAGACATCAGCCCGATAGACCTGAGATCGACGCCCTGCTCACGCAACAGCACGGGCATTGCCTGGCCGAAGAAGCCGTGGGGAAGGCCCTGAACAAGATACAGAGAAATCAGAGCGAACCATTTAAGTGGCGTGTTCATATGTTTTTATTCGAACCGATAAAGGAAACAAAATGCTCCAGCACAGCTTGTGGTGCTTCTAACTGTGGATAGTGACCTATTCCATTCAGGCGGACTACGTTCGGCTGAGGTATCAAAGATTCATAATGATCTGCCATGTGCCCACCTGATACAGGGTCGGCAGTACCGTCAATTAACAATAGAGGTACATCCAACTTCTGAAGCGCTCCTACCCAACGCTCCCTGTGTTTCCTTCGATCGGCAATATAATGAAGCATGATATGAGATTTTCTATGCCCATCATTACGTGAGAACAAATGCCAGAGATCGTTCGCCTCCGATGAATCCAATTTTGTATATTCACCGAACACCGCATTCAGGTTCTTCTCAAACGTTTGACGAGAGGCGAATTTCGATAATAAAGGACCAACAGGGCTGACCAGCAACTTCTGAATCAGACGCGCTCTATGCTGCTCAGGGAAAAGACCTCCATTCAGCAACGTCATAGTTAGTATCTGGAGACGCTCAGACTCTGGATCGAGGTGTCGTGCAGCTAATTCCTGCGCCACGGTATCACCATAATCATGGGCCAGAATATGCGCTTCCTGAATCCCCCGCTCGGTCAGGACAGACTCAATCAGATCTGCTTGGGCATGAATAGAAAATTGGAAGTCAGCAGGCTTATCGGAAAAGCCAAAACCCAACATATCGATGCTAATAAGGCGGTAGTCGTTCTTCAGCGCTTTCCATATGTAGTGCCAATCCCACCCAGCGGTTGGAAAGCCATGGATCAGGAGAATCACCTCCTCACCGGCACAGGAATCCTGATAGAAGATCTGATGTCCCCTGAATTCGGCCGTTTGCCCTTGCTTGTGCCACGCAGCCAATCCGTTACTTACAGTCATGATTTTCCCGTGTTAGTTCAGAAGGTCTGACTACCTGTATACTCTCGCAGGTGTCACCCAGTATGCCTCAGATAACTGCCCGTATGAAAAAACTGCACCCCAGAAACATTCACAATCAGGAATACGATTTTTATCAGTTGATTAAGGCATCCCCGAATCTCGCTAACTATATAACGAGAACACCTTCTTCTCAGCAGACGATAGACTTCGCCAACCCGTCAGCTGTAAAAGCGCTGAACGCTGCTCTCCTTAAGCAGCATTACGGAGTAACTGGCTGGGACATACCTGACGGTGCTCTCTGCCCTCCTGTTCCGGGCCGGGTTGACTACATTCACTACATCGCCGATTTGCTGGATTCGATAGAGCCCGATAAGAATGTGCGTATGCTGGATATTGGTACCGGTACCAACGGCATCTACCCACTTCTGGCGAGCAGTGTTTATGACTGGGAGTGTGTTGCAACCGACATCAGTGAGGCTTCTTTGGATAATGTCGCGGAGATTTTGAAAAACAACCCGGCTTTGAAGCCCCGCATCAGCCTTCGACTACAGCAGGACAAGCACAAGATGTTTGAAGGTGTCGTTCTGCCACAAGACCAATTCAACGTATCGGTTTGCAACCCGCCTTTTCATGCGTCTGCAGAAGACGCTCTGCGCGGCAGTCAACGGAAAGTCGCCAACCTCAACAAAGGTAAAGCAGAACCTAAGAGCGAGCCTCTGCTCAACTTTGGCGGTATGAAAAATGAACTCTGGTGCAACGGCGGCGAAGCGCTTTTTCTTAAAAAAATGATTAAAGAAAGTAAGCAGTTTGCGTCGCAAATACGCTGGTTTACTAGCCTGGTATCAAAAGCGGAGAGCGTGAAGCCACTGTCGAAACTTGCGAATAAAGCAGGCGCAACAGACGTTAAGGTCATTGAAATGACACAGGGTAAGAAGCAGACGCGAGTTCTTGTCTGGACGTTTCAAGCGGTAGATTGATCGAATTGATGAATCGCGAATAGCCTCCGGCTGAATCGCTTATATGGACCCGTCCCGTTGTTGCAAGCCATTTCGACGTTTCAGATTGAGATT
>CAJWBH010000027.1 GCA_913019975.1 Thalassolituus maritimus
GGTAGTGTGGGGTCTCCCCATGTGAGAGTAGGTCATCGTCAAGCTCTTATTCAAAGCCCCAGCAGGGTAACCTGCTGGGGTTTTTTCTTATCTAGGGTTTATGCCAGGTTGCCTGCTGGGGTATTGGGTAGAATACGATAATCACTTTTACTACCTATCGGGCAGCGAAGCGTCATGTGACAAATTCATCAGGAATGAATTTGGACAACCGTAGGTTGCCCACAGGGTGAAGACAGGACGTCTGAATCTTCGGCGATGCACCGGAGGTGCCAGCCTTGAGCGCCGCAGGCGTGGCGAAGCCAGACAAAGCGTAGCTTTGGACTCCTTGACGATGACCTACCTGCTGCGCAGGTTCAGGTCATGGTGCAGTTGGCTTCGCCGATCAAGCTCTTATCCAAAACCCCTGATCACTAACGTGGTTAGGGGTTTTTCTTGCCCGTAAGAAAGTTAACCGTGTAGGAGCGCTTCAGCCAGCTTGCCTGGCTATGCGCGATGCGGCGCTTCGACAGAAATATGTAGGAGGGGATCCTATCCCCGAAAATCTCTGCGACCCACACGCCATCGGGAAGACGCTTCCCTCCTACAGCGTCGCGCAAGCGCGATGCGGTGCTTCGACAGAAATATGTAGGAGGGGGATTCTATCCCCGACAACCGCTACCACCTTCACGCTGTCGCAAGGCACTTCCTTCCTGCAGAATCGCCTATGTTTTGTGTTTATTACGTGTGTCTATTTGAAAGTCAGTGTAACAATATTTAAGTTGTTGATATTTATTGATAATTATAAAAATGTCCCTTTTGAAATAAGTCTCATCGTGTCATTATGGCTCGTAATGATGCAGGTTATTTACCGATCCTTGATTGGAAATTACCTGATAGGAGAACTAGATTTAAATTAATCTACAGTTGTTCAATAAATACAAAAATAGGTGAAGTATGCGTTTACAGGATGTAGGTCCAGTTTTCGTCTTGTCTGGTCTTGTTGCAAGTGCGTCGGTTTGTGCGCTTGAGCCAATGACCGACCGTGACCTGTCTGATGTTTCAGGGCAGGCATTCATCACTATTGACACAAGTTCATACAATCAGGGCGCAGGAAACTGGTCCGGTGACTATGAGTTCACCAAGGTTAACCTTGGTATGGAACTCGAGACCGTTTTCAACATTGATGAGCTCAGGGTCAGCCGCTTTGATCGTGACGCTTATGTGGATGGCACTGTCCCAGTGACTGATGATGATCGTAATATCGTTACCAATCCGGACGGCAGCATCCAAGTATACGACTCCGACATTATCATTAATAACTTTGCCTTGGGTCGTGTCGATAACTACGATGACGCGGCGAACGCAGAGTATGTGCCGTTTATGGCAAAGAACCCCTACATCGAACTTGCATATAAAATCGAGAATGGTGAAAAACGAATCTCTGGTCTTCGTGTGGGTTTCGAGAAGGCTCAAGGTGATCTCTCGGGCGATATTATCTCTCTGACAGGTAAGGTTGAAGGCGAGATTCGTGGTGATGCTGCGATTGTATACAACCAGAACTGTCCTGGTGCTGGCTTTTTCAACTGTGCTGCACTTGCGTTGGCTCAAGGCACAGAGATTTATACGCAGGTAGATCTGGTTGACGGTGCAACAGGCGACGGTGCAGATAGCCTGAACGTAGCGTATCTGAAGCGTGCATCCTGGTTTGGTGTCCCCAATGGTCGCAGCTTTGATTCTGACGAGGGTGGTTTGATTGCCTCTCTTGTACCATTGCTTACAACCGCGGATGACTGTGAGGTGACAGGTACCCCAGGATGTTTCCGTACAAGCATTTATCAGTCAATCTATATTGGTGATAAAGACGCTTCTTTTGAAGATGGTTCAGCCAGTGGTGTATTTATTTCGATGCAGACTGAGTCGGTTCCATGGGAGGATCTGTCTGGTGTGCCAGGGACTGATCGTGTACTCACGGACCAGGGCGCCTATATGAACATCGCCCGCTATCAGTCTGGCAATGAGACTAAGTATCCTCTATACCTGACGCTTGAAGAAGCGACTAATGGTACGCAAAGGGTAGCGACCTGTGTTGGCCGTATTAAGGGGTGTTAATGAGATGAAAAAATTATTAACACTATCCGCTGCCGCCATTATCGCTCATTCAGCGAATGCGGAGTTACAGGCGCTTGACGATGTAGAAATGTCTTCTCAGAGTGGGGCGGGCTTAGGCTTTGCACTCCAGGATTTTGTCTTCAGTACGGACGATGCCTCTCTCGCAGTCACGGGCATCGAGGACGGAACTGGTAATGAGGTCGGCATCAAGTGGGATCAGTTCTACATCATGGGAGAGGGCAGCCAGAACGGTGCTGTTAAAAAGCCTGTTGATATTGGTAGCTATCTTCACCCCTGGGTCGTGCGAAGTGTTCGTGGTAGTTCTGATTGGGATGGTGATCCGGCTGACTTCTATACCGGCGATGCACCTGCAATCGGCGATGACGTCGCAGCGTTGCAGATACTGACGGATGTTTATACTTCGGCCGCTCAGAATACGCGACAGTATGTGATGGATTGTATTTTTGCGAGTGCAGGTGATTGCGGACAGCGGGCTGCTATCAGACGCAGTGGAGCAGACATCGGCTCCCGCTTCACGCTCGATTTTGCCGATGGTACTAACCACGTCTGGAATATCGACATGCGGGGTGTATATCTCGACGGGTCTGGTTTTACTTTATGGTCTCGCCCAGATGATTCGGGTCAGTCAGAACTACTGGGACAATTGAACCTGTCTTTGTTGGCCGAGGAATTTCAGATTGATACATGCGGAGATGCATGTACCGGTACGGGATCTTTGTTACAGATTGACCAGCTTTATTTGGGCTTGAATCTGGGGTTTGGCGATATCCAGCCTCTGAAGTTCAGCGCTACTTCTGACGGTAATTTCGTACTTGAACTAAGTAAGCCCGATCCATCTTCCCGTGGTGTTGATTCAACGGATAGCGATGCCATGCTGGCTTTCTTCAATGAGTATTACGCTAACGCGCCGAAGAGCGATATTTATATTGGTGAAATTACCGTAGGTAATCGTACTGCTGGAGAGACTGTCGTAAACGGTTTCCGTGCTCAGTATCTCAAAGCGACCAGTATCGATCTCTGATCGATACTGGCGTCTCTCTTTTTTCGGATCTTCTTTTTCAGATCTGGCTCGTCGGGTCTGGTTCCTCAGATCTGATCCGCATCCGTCACTATGGTCACAGGGTAAACCTGAGACTTTTTAAGTTGCGGGTTCAGAGGTAGCATTTTTTCTCCAAGTTTATCGAGCGTTGATGCCCGGTTATCAGGAGAAGGGTGGGTACTCAGGAACTCCGGGCCACCGCCACCTCCGGCCTCTGCCATTTTCTTCCATAAGCTCACCGCAGCATCTGGGTTGTATCCGGCGCGAGTAGCCAGTTCGATGCCTATTTCGTCGGCTTCTGATTCGGCAGTACGACTGTTCGGTAATTCCAGTGCGACCTTGGCTGCCATGGCGGTTCCTGTCAGCACATAGCCATTGTTGTCAGTGACCACGGCGGTTGCTGCCAGCGCGCCATTCATGAGTACTGCGCGGGACATACGCTCAGCCGTGTGATTGGCCAGGGCATGAGAAATTTCATGACCCATTATCTGTGCGATTTCATCGTCGTTCAGATTTAACTGGGTAACGATGCCGGTGTAGATCGCCATACGTCCGCCAGCCATGCACCAGGCATTCAGGGTATCAGGGTCGTCAATGATCGCGACGCTCCAGTCCCAGCTTTTGGTGTCGGGATCAAGTTTTATCGCTTCAGTGACCAGTCGCCCGGTGATTGTCTCAATGCGTTTTACCCATGCAGGGTCCGTAACCAGCTGATCATTCTGATCGAGTTCACCGACGGTGCTCGCGTAGGCTTTCTGAGACTCAACAATTGCCGAATCCGGCGAGACGATCATAAGTTGATTGCGGCCGGTCAAAGTGGTTGCACAACCTGCTATGGCTGCGCTGATCAACGTCAGGCTGATCACTTTCTTCATATCCGTATTCCTGAAGTAAGGTATGTATCGTTAGTCTAAGGTGTTGCTGAGTGAGTGTGTAGTGCTAATGCCGACAGCGCAGTCCTGCGCTTTAAGGTCTGGTATACTCGCGTTTTTTCTCCAGCGGGATTTCAGCGTGTTTGCCGGAACAGAATTACACCCAAGGCTAATTGCCGGGCTTGAAAAACAGTCCATTACAGAAGCAACAGACGTGCAGCTTGAGGTTATCCCTGAAGTATTACGCGGGAGTGACGTTCAGGTATGTGCAGAGACTGGCAGTGGTAAGACCTTTGCCTACTTGTTGCCGATCATGCAGAAGCTACTGACTGTCGATGCACCAGACAGCGCCACGCGTGCTCTTGTGATCGTTCCTACCCGCGAGCTCGCCCGACAAGTGTTCAAGGATGCTAAGCGCCTGACTGACATGAATCACCTTGAGGCCGGAGTGTTAACCGGCGGTGAAGAGTTCAAGTATCAGGCTGCAGTGCTGCGTAAGAACCCGGAGATCCTTATTGCAACACCGGGGCGGCTTGTTGATCACCTGAAGCGCGAAACGGCAGAGCTGGGAGATATCGAGTTCTTAGTTCTCGACGAAGCGGACCGGATGCTTGATATGGGCTTCTCTGAAGACATGGAGCATATCGTTGGCAAGTGTGGCTCCGAGCGTCAGACGCTGATGTTGTCGGCAACCTTGCGCCATGAAGGCGTAGGTCGCGCTGCGCGGTCGTGGCTTAAAGACCCGGTAGAAATCACTACGCAAGGTATCCAGGAGCGTCATGACGATATTACTCAGCAGCGCATTCTGGCTGATGACAATGCCCATAAAGATCGCCTGTTAACCTGGCTCCTTGCCAATGAAACCTATGATAAGGCGATTGTATTCGTTAATAAGCGCACAGAAGCTGAACGTCTGAGCGAGTTCCTTCGTCGCCATAGAGAGGGTATTGCCGTACTCCACGGTGATATGACGCAGGATGAACGCAATTATGTCATGCAGAATGTTCGTGAAGGTCGACGGAACATACTCGTAGCCACCGATGTGGCTGCACGGGGGCTTGATGTTGAAGGGCTGGATCTGGTGATCAATTACGATCTTGCTCGCAAGGGTGATGAGTATATCCATCGTATTGGTCGAACCGGGCGAGCAGGCCGCAGCGGTCTTGCGATCAGTTTGATTGCTCCGAATGAATGGAACCTGAAAGCGGCTATTGAGCGCTACATTCAGCAGGAGATGGATTCTCGTACGATCAAAGAGCTTAAGGCGAAGTATACAGGGCCGAAGAAGGTTAAGGCCTCGGGCAAGGCTGCTGGTATTAAGAAGAAAAAACCACGTGGGCCTGCTGCTAAAAAAGCGGCCGCGAAGAAAGCTGCCGAGAAAAAAGGCCCGTCCCCGAAGAAGAAAAACGGGCCTCGCCCTTCACGTCCTGCAGGTAACCTGATGGACAGTGAAGGTTTTGCTCCTATTAAGAGAAAGAAGTAAATCAGAGAAAGTAGGATGCCTGAAAACAGGCTGACATCTTTCCCTCAGCGGCCAAACTGGCCGCTGTTGTAATCCTTGATCGCCTGCTCAATCTCTTCATGCGTATTCATCACAAAGGGACCATAGTGTGCGACTGGCTCAAGGATAGGATCACCTGTCAGCACCAGAAAATTCGCATCACTTTCGGCTTTAAAAACAAGCTCTTCCCCTTGGGTGCTGTAAATCAGTAACGGCTTCTCCGGAAGTGACTGACCTGTTGCCAGCTGCCCCTTATAGACGTATACGATGGCACGTTTGCCCGAGGTGACCGGGAGTGTCAGGGTCTCACTTTCAGTAAGAGAGACGTCCAGATAGCAGGCGTTAGCAGCTAACTTGTCCAGAGGTCCCGTCACCTGCTGACCTTCGATCTGCCAATCACCTGCAAGAACTCTGACTTCGCCACCCGCATTAAGAGCAACCACTGGGATCTCTGATTGCGGAACATCCCGGTAATCCGGTGCGCTCATTTTGTCTTTTGCTGGCAGGTTGATCCATAGCTGAAAACCATGGAGGCCACCCTGATCGAGTTCAGGCATCTCACTGTGGATAATACCGCGCCCAGCAGACATCCACTGAGCGCCACCACTGCGTATTTCGCCCCGGTTGCCCATATGATCTTTGTGGATCAGAGCGCCTTTGCGCAAATAGGTCAGCGTTTCCATTCCGCGATGAGGGTGAGGCGGAAAGCCCCCCATGTAATCCGCTTCGTCATCGGACACCAGCTCGTCGAGCATCAGAAAAGGATCGGCATCGCGTTGATTGAAGAGGGCAAGGCGTCTGATTTTTACGCCATCACCGTCTGAGCTTGGGTAACTACGAATGATATTTTCGAGAGTGCGTTGCGTCATAAGTACCTCCGGTTAGCGATTAGTCTATCGCGCTTACTGGAGTGTAACGAGGGGATAAATTGGTATTGGTTGTTTCGCTGAGGTTTCTAATTGTCTTATTAAACTGCGGATTGTTCTTCGACCTGCTCATCCAGCCCGTCTTCCAGAGCTTTGCAGAGCTCTTCGCAGGACGCCGGATCTGAATACGGCTCACCGTTCGCGTCGACGATGAAGAAGATATCGGATACCTGCTCACCTTCCGTCAGAATTTTAGCCCCCTGGAGCTGAGCGCCGAAATCCATAAGGATACTGCCGACGCGTGCCAGCAGACCCGGGCGGTCAGCGGCAGTGACCTCGAGCACGGTTCTGCGCATCAGAGGGTCGTTGCTGATAGTCACCTGGGTAGGTACATCGAACTGTTTCAGAACCCGCGAGGTCCGGCGACGTATGATGGTGTCGAACTCTTCAGGCTCATCGAGTGCGTCGCATAGGGTATTGCGGATGACGCGGATACGCTCAGGGTCTGTAATTGCTTCATTGTTCTCGTCGAGGACAATATAGGTATCGACCGCATTGTTCTCTGACTCGGAGGTCATGATGCGAGCGTCCTGGATGTTCAGGTTGAGCTGATCCAGGGTTGCCGTCGTGACTGCGAACAGGTTCGGCTGATCTTTCATAAACAAAAAGATCTGTGTGGCGCCTTCAAACTGACGGTCAGATGTCTGTCGTACCGAGACAAGCGGCTTAGCACTGTTACCATGCGCGTCTATCTCGCGGGTTTGCCAGACGATATTGTCGACGCCTTCGCGTAAAAAGTAGTCCTCCCCCGGCTGTCCCCAGATCTCTCTGGCGCGGGCTTCCGGCAGGCCGTAATCCTGAAGTTGTGCAATGGCTTCCTGTTGGATCTCTTCAATCACATCATCTTTGTGGAGGCGATTTTCCAGACCACGGCGCAGCGCTGCCTGGGTGTTTCTGTAAAGCTCGCGCATCTGTTCGGCGCGCCACGGCGTCCATAGCTCAGGATTGGTCGAGTGAGTATCTGCCACAGAAATCAGGAACAACATATCTAGGTGGTATTGATCACCTACCTCCACAGCAAACTGATGAATATCATCAGGATTGCTCAGGTCGAGGCGTTGGGATGCGTTCGACATTAATAAGTGGTTACTGACCAGCCAGGTCACCATATGTGTATCGGCTGGTTTGAGTCCGTGCTGACTACAGAAGGCTTCGGCAATCTCTCCACCATTGGCAGCATGATCACCTTCGCGGCTCTTACCCACGTCGTGAAGCAGCGCGGCCAGGTAGAGCACTTCTTTTTTATGAACCTTGTGGATCAGGCGCGATGCGATCGGAAAGCGCTCGCGAACATCGCCATAGCGGAAGTGCCTCAACAGCCGGATCATGCGGAACGTATGCTCGTCGACTGTGTATTTGTGCAGCAGGTCGTATTCCATCATGCCGATTACCCGACCGAACGATGGAATATAACGACCAAGAATACCGTAGCGCATCATGCGGGACAGCTCACGTACAACACGAGACCTGCTGCGCATCAGAGTCATGAAGATGGCGTTGTGTTCTGGGTTCTGCCGGTACTCTTCATCGATCAGGTTGCGATTGTCGCGAAGGGCGCGGATCGTCGCGGAATGTATGCCTTTAGATTCTGAGATCTGTGCCAGCATAGGGAAGACCCTGAGTAGCCAGGCGGGTTCTTTTTCGAACAGATCTGGTGTGGTCAGTTGCAGATAGCCATTGCACAGCACGAAGTGCTCATTCACAGGTGTGATGGTGTCGTCGTCACACTGCATATAGTCTTCGGTAAAGTGCATCATCAGCATATCGCTCAGCTCCATGGTGGAGAGCTGGTGGCGATAGAACTGCGACATAAAACGCTCGACACCGAGTTGTCGGCCTGTGTCTTTGTACCCCAGAACTTCTGCAACCTGAGTCTGTAGGTCAAAAAGAAGCCGGTCTTCCTCGCGACCTGCCAACATATGCAGGGCGTATCGTACTTCCCAGAGAAAGCTGACGCTGCTGGCCAATCTTTTATGTTCGAACTCAGTCAGGAAGCCGTTATCTTCCAGTGCCTGCAAGGTGCCTTTACCAAAGTGTCGGATGGCCACCCAGGTGATGGTCTGAATATCCCGCAGAGCGCCGGGGGAGTTCTTAACATTGGGCTCAAGGTTGTAATCGGCGCTGTTGTGCTTGTCGTGGCGGGTATTGAGCTCTTCTGACTTAGCTTCGAAGAAGACCGCCGCAGGCCACTGAGCTTCTGGGGTGATTCGTGCGCGAAGTTCGGAATACAGTGTTTCATCACCGATCAGGGGTCTGCTTTCCAGCAGGTTGGTGATGATAGTCAGGTCGCCTTCGGCTTCGGTGACACACTCATCCAGAGTACGGACACTGTGGCCGATATCGAGTTTGATATCCCAAAGCAGGGTAATGAAGTCCTGCAGGTCACTGGCGTGGCGGTTGATGCTGTCTTCGTCACGAGCAAGCAGGAGCAGGTCGATGTCGGAGTGAGGATGCAGTTCCGCACGGCCATAACCGCCCACTGCGATCAGGGTGATGTCCTGCGTCGCTATATTGCGGAAACGCCAGAGCGCGCGTAAAACCCGGTCGATAAGAGTGGCACGATGCCGTACCAGCAGGTCGGCATCGAGAGTTTCCCGGAAATAATGGTGAGCTTCATTCTGAATGCGGGTTAGAAGAGGCTTGATGACGGGGAGAGGTAGGGATTTCTCCTTGAGTTCTTCCAGTAGGGCATCTTCATCTACCTGAGGTAGTACCGGCATGTCAGATAGATCGGTCACTTCCAGAACTGCTCTTCTTCTTTGCGTTTCGTTAAGACTTCGACACCGTCAGCAGTCACCAGCAGAGTGTGTTCCCACTGAGCTGAAGCCTTGCGGTCTTTGGTTACCACGGTCCAGCCATCTTTAAGTAACTTGTTGTGTCGGGAGCCGAGGTTGATCATTGGCTCGATGGTAAAAATCATACCTTCCTGAATGGCCATACCAGTGCCCGGCTTGCCATAGTGAAGGATCTGAGGATCTTCGTGGAAGACCTTACCGATACCATGACCACAGTATTCCCGGACAACGGAATAGTGGTTGGATTCAGCGTAGGTCTGAATTGCATGGCCGATATCACCGAGCTGAACGCCGGGCTTGACCATATCAATCGCGAGATACAGCGACTCCTGAGTGACACGGATAAGGCGATCCAGTGCGGGTTGGACATCACCAACCATAAACATCTTGCTGGTGTCACCGTGGTAACCGTCTTTGATAACGGTGATGTCGATATTAACGATATCGCCTTTCTTCAGAATCTTCTCATCGCTGGGAATGCCGTGGCAGATCACCTGATTCACTGAGGTGCATATCGACTTCGGAAAACCGTTGTAATTGAGAGGGGCAGGGATAGCTTTCTGCTCGTTGACTATATAGTCGTGGCATATGCGGTCGAGCTCACCTGTAGACACACCCGGCTTTACGTAGTCGCCGATCATCTCCAGAACTTCTGCAGCCAGACGCCCGGCTACCCGCATTTTGGCGATGTCTTCCGCCGTATTGATCGTTACACCCATCAGAGGAGTTCTTCCGTTTCATTGAATAGCAATGATTGTATTGTACTTCTTGTGTGGCTGGGGTTGAACCGTTGAATAAGATGTCAGTAAAAGGATCGTGTAACTGCTGGCATATAGGCGCGCAAAATGGTATAAAGCGCCCGCGCTCAGCGCCGTGCTGCTACAAGGTAGTTGCACATGAATACTTAAACGACACACACGGACTGAAACTGATGTGCCGGGGTGCCTGTTTCGACAGGTCGGGGCTCAGGGTTCGTGGAGGCATAACCCCTACATATAAGGTAGTAAAACAATGGCACAAGTTAGCATGCGTGACCTGCTGAAAGCAGGCGTACACTTCGGTCACCAGACTCGTTACTGGAACCCAAAAATGGGTCAGTACATCTTCGGCGCCCGTAACAAAATTCATATCATCAACCTCGAGCAGACTGTTCCAGCACTTAACGACGCGCTGAAACTGATCGAAGGTATGGCTGCGAAAAACAACAAGGTTCTGTTTGTTGGTACTAAGCGCGCAGCAGGTAAGATCATCAAAGAGCAGGCAGAACGCGCGAACATGCCGTTTGTTGCTCACCGTTGGTTGGGCGGTATGCTGACCAACTACAAAACTATCCGTCAGTCTATCAAGCGTCTGCGTGACCTCGAAGCACAGCAGAAAGACGGTACTTTTGAACAGCTGACCAAAAAAGAAGCTCTGATGCGTTCACGTGAGATGGACAAGCTCGAGCGTTCTATCGGTGGTATTAAAGAGATGGGCGGTCTGCCAGACGCTATGTTCGTTATCGACGTAGATCACGAGCGTATCGCTGTTCAGGAAGCCAACAAGCTGGGCATTCCAGTGATCGGTATCGTTGATACTAACTCTAACCCAGATGGCATCGACTACGTTATCCCAGGTAACGACGATGCAATCCGCGCTATCCAGATCTACGTTTCTGCAGCTGCAGACGCGATCCTGGAAGGCAAGCAAGGCGGCGCATCTGCTGATGAGTTTGTTGAAGTTGCTGAAGAAGCGCCAGCGGCTGAGTAATCAGAGCTGAATACGAAAAAAGGGGCTTAGCCCCTTTTTTTAAATCTTTATCGTCAATTTATAGATTTAAGAGGATATTCCACATGGCAACTGTATCTGCTGCCCAGGTAAAAGAGCTGCGTGAACGTACTGGCCTAGGCATGATGGAGTGCAAAAAAGCACTGACTGCTGCTGGCGGTGACATCGACCAGGCAATCGAAGATCTGCGCAAGAACTCAGGCCTCAAGGCTGCTAAGAAAGCTGACCGTACCGCTGCTGAAGGTAAGCTGCGTGTTGTAGTTGGTGAAGGCAATGCTGTTATTGTTGAAATCAACTCTGAAACTGACTTCGCTGCTGGCGACGCTAACTTCGCTGCGTTCGCAGACAAAGTCGTAGCTAAGCTGGCTGAGACTAAAGAAGTGGACGTTGCTGCACTGATGGCTGGTGAACTGGAAGACGCTCGTGAAGCTCTGGTTCAGAAAATCGGTGAGAACATCACTGTACGTCGTCCAGCAATCGTAGAAGCTGACACTGTTGGTGCATACGTTCACTCAAACGGCAAAATTGCCTGTATCGTTGCTCTGAATGGCGGTAACGAAGAGCTGGCGAAGGACATCGCTATGCACGTTACAGCATCTAACCCACGTGTTGTACGTGGCGAAGATATGCCTGCTGACGTTCTCGAGAAAGAAAAAGAGATCATCAAGGCACAGCCTGACATGGCTGGTAAGCCAGATGAGATCGTTGAGAAGATGATGGGCGGTCGTATCAAGAAGTTCCTGAAGGAAAACAGCCTGCTCGAGCAGCCTTTTGTTAAGAACCCAGACCTGACTGTTGGTCAGCTGGCGAAAGAAGGCGGTGCAGAAGTCATCAGTTTCCTGCGTATGGAAGTAGGTGAAGGTATCGAAGTCGAAGAGACTGACTTCGCTGCTGAGGTTGCTGCACAGCTGAAAGGTTGATAACAGCACCGGTGGGGCTCACATTCTGAAAACCACCATTAATATGCCGGGCTTGCCCGGCATATTTGTATATGTCTGAAGCAAATATACGTAGAATACGCCAAACATTTTCAGGAGAAGGTTCATGGCCGAGCAAAAAAGCGCGAAATATAAGCGAATTCTGCTGAAACTCAGCGGTGAGGCCCTGATGGGCGAGCTGGATTTCGGTATTGATCCTAAAGTACTCGATCGTATGGCGCTGGAAATTGCTCAGCTTCGTGGTCTGGGAGTTCAGGTAGGTCTTGTGATTGGTGGTGGCAACCTGTTCCGTGGTAAGGCACTCAGCGAGGCTGGTCTGGATCGTGTCGCTGGTGACCATATGGGTATGCTGGCCACTGTGATGAACGCTCTGGCGATGCGTGATGCCCTCGAACGCTCTAATATGCCGACCCGTGTTATGTCGGCGATTCCGATGAGTGGTGTCGTTGATCACTACGATCGCCGTAGTGCGATCCGTGCCCTGAATCAGGGCGATGTTGTTATCTTCTCAGCCGGTACCGGTAATCCTTTCTTTACGACCGACTCTGCTGCGTGTCTGCGTGGTATCGAAATCAATGCAGATCTGGTTCTGAAAGCGACGAATGTCGATGGCGTGTATACTGCCGATCCGAAGAAGGACCCGACTGCAGAGAAGTACGACCTGCTGACGTACAGCGAAGTCCTTGAAAAACAACTGGGTGTGATGGACCTGACTGCAATCGTTCTGGCGCAGGATCATGACATGCCACTGCGTGTGTACAATATGAATGATACGGGAGTACTGGGTCGCCTGATGACTGGTGGCGATCATGGAACCCTGATTGTAAGTGGAGAAAAAGCATGATTAATGAAATCCAGAAAGACGCTGAAGATCGTATGAGCAAGAGCGTTGCAGCTCTGGTAGAGGCATTTAAGAAAGTTCGTACTGGTCGTGCTAATCCAGCGATTCTTGATAGCGTGATGATCGATTATTACGGTACACCCACACCGATCAATCAGGTTGCAAACGTTATTGTTGAAGACGGTCGTAGTCTTGCGATCAACCCTTGGGAAAAGAACCTGGTACCACAGATTGAGAAAGCCATTCTGAAATCTGATCTGGGTCTGAACCCGGCAACTAACGGCGATACTATCCGTCTGCCAATGCCTGCGCTGACAGAAGAAACCCGTAAAGACTACATCAAACAGGCTCGTGCTGAAGCTGAAAAAGGTCGGGTCTCTGTGCGTAATATCCGCCGTGATGCAAACGGCAGTGTGAAAGACCTTCTTAAAGAGAAAGAAATTACTGAAGACGAGTCACGCGGCGCAGAAGATGCTATCCAGAAACTGACGGATAAGTTCATCGGCCAGGTAGACGACCTGCTTGCAGAGAAAGAAAAAGACCTGATGAAGGTCTGATCGGACATGTCCACAAGTATTGATGACTCCAGTGCAGCACAGGGAAGTGTGCCGCGCCATGTTGCCATAATCATGGACGGCAATAACCGCTGGGCGAAAAAGCGGTTTATACCGGGTGTGGCAGGGCATAAAGCGGGTGTGGATGCGGTCAGAGCAGTCGTTGAGACATCTGCGAAAGCAGGGGTTGAGGTGCTCACTCTGTTCGCATTCAGCAGTGAGAACTGGCGCCGCCCTGAGCAGGAGGTCAGTGCACTTATGCAGCTGTTTATTGCAGCCCTGCAACGGGAAGTAAAAAAGCTTCACAAGAATAATATCCGCCTGAAAATCATGGGCGACCTCTCCGCTTTTTCTGAAAAAATCCAGGGCCTGGTGGCCGAATCTGAAGCAATGACTCAGTCTAACGATGGTATGACGCTGGTGGTAGCGGCGAACTATGGCGGGCAGTGGGACATCGCTCAGGCGGCGCGTCGTATGGCCGAGGAAGTAAAAGCAGGTCGGATGCAGCCCGAAGATATCACTGAGCACAGTTTGCACCAATACACCTGGCTAAGCGAGTTCCCAGCGCCGGATCTGATGATCCGTACCGGTGGAGAGCAGCGTATCAGCAACTTTATGTTGTGGCAGACGGCTTATGCTGAGTTCTATTTTTCAGACGTACTCTGGCCTGATTTCAAAGAAGAAGAATATAAAAAAGCATTAGACGCCTTTGCCAGCCGGACGCGGCGCTTCGGGCGGACTGATGATCAGTTAAAGGAAGCCAAGAACGGTGACTAAGCAGCGCGTTATAACGGCATTGATACTCGCTCCGGTAATGATTGTGGGTATCTTCTTCCTGCCGCTCAAGCCTTTCGCATTTTTCATCGCAGCGATCTGCAGTATCGGTGCATGGGAGTGGGCGAATATCGCGGGCTACAAAAAAAACTGGAGCCGTATTCTCTACGCCTTCTTCGTATTTGTCTGCCTCTACATCAGTGCCCGATTTCTCCGCATCAACCCAGAGTGGAAAATCTGGTTTCTTGCTGCCGGCACCTTATGGTGGACGGTCGCTTTTGCTCTGGTGAAGCGTTACCCGGGTGGTACCGACATCTGGAATGCTCGTGTGATCAGAGCCTTCCTCGGTTTGTGTGTACTTATCCCTATGTGGGTAGGCTTTATGCACCTGAAAGAAGAGCCACACAGCTCTCTGCTGATCATCTATGTCATGCTGGTGGTCTGGGGGGCTGATACAGGAGCCTACTTTGCAGGTCGTAAGTGGGGCAACAGCAAGCTGGCGCCACACGTGAGCCCCGGGAAGTCATGGGCTGGTTTCTGGGGCGGCTTTGCCACAACCATCTTCCTGGCTGCAGTAACCTGTGTCGGTCTGGATCTGTGGCTGCAACCTCTGACGACAGAAGATGTTGTGAAGATTTTTGTCATTACTGCTGCGACCACTGTGATCTCTGTGTTGGGAGATCTGGTTGAAAGTATGATGAAGCGACATCGTGGTATCAAAGACAGCTCATCGCTGCTACCGGGACACGGTGGTGTGATGGATCGGATTGATAGCATGGCGGCGGCTGTGCCCGTATTTGCGTTTATGATGATGTTGCTCAATTGGGGCCTCGCTGTATGACGCAGTGGATTACCGTGCTGGGTTCTACGGGCTCTATCGGTTGCAGTACCTTAGATGTGGTACGTCGTCACCCTGAAAAATATCGTGTGTACGCTCTGACTGCGGCGACGCGTGTGGCAGAGATGGCCGGACAGATTGCTGAGTTTTCACCGCGTTATGCGGTGATGGCGGATGCCAGTGCGGCAGCTCAATTGCGCGAACAGTTGCCAGAGGACTGTGTCACCGAAGTACTGAATGGGGAGGATGCACTGGTTCAGGTTGCTTCTGATGAGCGTGTTGATCAGGTCATGGCAGCAATTGTTGGTGCTGCCGGGCTTTTGCCTACTCTTGCTGGTGCGAATGCGGGCAAGAGGGTTCTGCTGGCGAACAAAGAAAGTCTGGTCATGGCTGGCCCCTTATTCCTGGATGCTGTGAAGAAGGGCGGCGCAGAGTTACTTCCAATCGATAGTGAACATAACGCCATCTTCCAGTCTATGCCGGCTGACTATGCAGGTCGTCTGGATGCGAGTGGGATTCGTAAGATATTGCTGACAGCATCCGGCGGGCCTTTCCGCGGACGTCAGTCTTCTGAACTGAACGATGTAACGCCTTCTCAGGCCGTTGCTCACCCGAACTGGTCGATGGGTGCCAAAATATCAGTCGACTCTGCCACCCTGATGAATAAGGGCCTCGAGTTAATCGAAGCTTGTTTCCTGTTTAACTGTGCCGCTGACGATGTAGAAGTCGTCGTTCACCCGGAAAGCGTTATTCACTCGATGGTTCAGTATTGCGATGGTTCAGTGTTGGCGCAGTTAGGTCAGCCAGATATGCGCACCCCGATTGCATATGGTATGGCCTGGCCAGAGCGTATTGAGGCTGGCGTCGAGTCACTGAATCTTTTTGATATCGCGCGACTCAACTTTGAAGCGCCGGACGAAGAGAATTTTCCTTGTCTGGCTCTCGCCAGGATAGCTTTTGCGCAAGGCGGTACCATGCCTGCGGTACTGAATGCAGCGAATGAAGTCGCTGTAGCGGCTTTCCTGCGCGAAGACATCCGGTTTACGACGATTCCTGCGTTGATTAAAAAGGTGATGGATCAGCACTCTGTAGTGAGCGCCGATTCGCTGGATGCTGTGCTGTCGGCGGACAGCTGGGCGCGAGCAACCGCTGAAAGTTTTCTTCAGGAGGAGAGCCTTTGACGCTGTTATATTTCATCATAGCGATCAGTATTCTGGTGGTTATTCATGAATATGGTCACTTCTGGGTTGCTCGCCGGGCTGGGGTTCAGGTGCTCAGATTCTCTGTTGGCTTTGGTAAACCTCTGTTCTCTGTGAAAGATCGCCACGGCACCGAGTACTCTCTGGCGCCTATCCCATTGGGCGGTTATGTCAAAATGCTGGATAGCCGGGAAGCTCCGGTTGCTGAGCATTTACGTGATCAGGAATTTAACAGTAAGTCTCCATGGGCGCGGATTGCGATTGCATCAGCGGGTCCGATTGCTAATTTCCTCTTCGCAATACTTGTCTATACCTTACTTTTCTGGGCTGGCTCAAAGCAGTTTATCCCGGTAGCGTCTGTCATTGCTGAGGGTTCGCCCGCTGCAATCGCAGGGGTACTGCCGGGTGACGAACTGAGTGCGATTGATGGTGAGAGTACTCAGTCGTGGCAGGACGTCAGCTGGGAACTGTTGTCCTTTCTGGGAGAGACGCGCACCGTCAGCCTGGAAGTCATTCGTGACGGACGCCCGGTTGAGTTGAGCCTGCCGCTTAACCGCTGGTTAAGTGAAGAAGAAGGGCCAGACCCTCTGAGCAAATTGGGTATTACACCGCGGATGCCAGAGATTCCGCTGGAAATTTCTCAGGTAATGGAAGACTCGGCAGCAGAGGCTGCGGGGCTTCAGGCCGGTGATACTTTGATTGCTGCGAATGGTGAGGAGATCGCCAACTGGCAGGACTGGGTGACCCTGATTCGTAATTCAGCGGGCACGTCGGTACGTGTTGAAGTGGATCGCGCCGGTGAGATTATTGAAGTCGAAGCCTGGCCACAGAGTATCACCCTGGAGAGCGGCGAAGTCATTGGCCGTATTGGTGTGATGCCGGTTGCTCCGGTTGCGCCGGATGACTGGGTGAGAGAAGTTCACCCGGGCCCTGTGAAGGCATTTGTGATGGGTGTCGACAAAACCTGGAGCCTGATCGTACTGACGCTGGACTCCTTGTGGAAAATGCTGATGGGCGATGTCTCCGTAAAGAACTTGAGCGGCCCCATCACCATTGCTAAAGTAGCCGGCGATTCTGCGTCGGGCGGCCTTATTGTTTTTGTTAACTTTCTGGCGCTGCTGAGTGTGTCGCTGGGCGTACTTAACCTGTTACCTGTGCCCATGCTCGACGGTGGTCACATTTTGTTTTATACGGCTGAGCTGATTCGTGGTAAACCACTGCCAGAGTCTGTTCAGATCGCTGCGGTAAAAGTAGGCATGATGTTGTTGCTCATGCTGATGATTGTCGCTTTCTACAATGATATAAGCCGCCTCTGAGGAGGTGGCGACTGGGTTTTTATTTACATGCGTTTTCTGCTGTCGGTTATATCCCTCTGGCTCTTGTCTGCCTCACTCCATGCTGCCTCCTTCACCGTTGAAGATATTCGCCTTGAAGGGCTTCAGCGGGTCTCGGCAGGTACCGTATTCTCGGCGTTCCCGATTGCAACGGGCGATACTGTGGACGACGCACGTATCGCTGAGGCGACGCGTGCACTGTTCCGTGAAGGTTTCTTTGAAGATATCGAGCTGTACCGCGACGGTAATGTGCTTGTTGTACGCATGGTCGAGCTGCCGACCATTACCTCTATCGAAATTGAAGGCAACAAAGCGATTCAGACAGAAGCACTGATGGATGGTCTGAAGCAGAGTGGGCTGGCCGAAGGCCTTGTCTTCAAACGCTCAACCCTTGAACGAATTTCACTCGAGCTGGAGCGACAGTACGTTGCTCAGGGCCGTTACGACGCCGGTATTATTACTGACGTAGAACCTCTGCCGCGCAACCGGGTGGCACTGAAAATTAATGTCGACGAAGGCAACGTTGCGACTATTGAGCACATCAATATTGTCGGTAACGAAATTTTCCCGGATGAGGAACTGCTGGGCCCGCTGGCTTTGCAGAGCACGAACTTCTGGTCATGGTACTCCAGCGACAATAAATACAGCCGCGAGAAGCTGGCCGGTGATCTCGAAACACTGCGCTCCTACTATCTCGATCGTGGTTATATTCGCTTCAATATCGAATCAACTCAGGTGTCGGTCTCTCCCGATAAACGTGGTGTCTACATCACCGTCAGTGTGTCGGAAGGTGAGCTCTACAATATCCGCGATGTAAAACTCGCAGGTGATCTGGTCGTTGATGAAGACGAACTGACTCGCCTGTACATGGTGAAAGAAGGTGATGTGTTCTCACGCCGACGGGTTACGTTCACCAGTGACCTGATGACTAAGCGTCTCGGCAACGACGGCTACACCTTCGCTAAAGTGAACGGTATTCCAAAAATCGATGACGAAGAGCGCCTGGTCGACATGACCTTCTACGTTGAGCCTGGTAAGCGTACCTACGTGCGTAGCGTGCAGTTCTCAGGTAACGACGGAACCCGTGATGAAGTGCTGCGTCGTGAGATGATTCAGATGGAAGGCGGCTGGGCATCTACCGAGAAAATTGAAGCCGGTAAAAATCGCCTGAATCAGCTGGGCTTCTTCAAAACAGTTAACGTGGAAACTCCAGCGGTTCCGGGAACCGATGACCTGATCGATGTTAACTATACGGTCGAAGAGCAATTGAGCGGCAGTCTGAACTTTAACATCGGTTATGCCGCGGGTTCAGGCATGATCCTCGGTGCCAGCGTCAGCCAGAATAACTTTATGGGCAGTGGTAACCGTATGTCTCTCGGTGTGCAGAAGACGGATACGGTTGAGTCTTATAACTTCTCGTACCTGAACCCGTATTACACCGTCGATGGCGTCAGCCGTGGCTTTAACTTCTTCTATCGTGAAACCGACTTCGAAAGTCTGAGTACGGTAAGCGATTACCAGACCAACACTTATGGCGGTAACGTAACCTTCGGGTATCCGATTTCTCGCCGCCAGCGTTTGTCGTTCTCGGTCGGTTATGCGAATACCGAAATGTTTGAAGGGGTGACGGTTCCTGCTGAAATTACTGACTTTATCGACTCAGAAGGTGATGTGTTCGATGAATACACACTTGGCCTCAGCTGGCGTTACAGCTCCCTCAACCGCGGTCTGTTCCCGACCGATGGTATGGAGCATGAGGTAAAAGCCGATATATCTGTGCCGGGCAGTGACCTGACGTATTACAAGACCAGCTATACGTCGAACTACTACTTCCCGCTGGCAACCGAGTGGAGCTTGCGTCTGAGAACTGACCTGGGATATGGCGATGGCTTCGGTGACCTCGAGCGTCTGCCGTTCTTCAAAAACTTCCGTTCCGGTGGTATTGGTGCTGTGCGTGGCTATCAGATCAACAGCCTCGGACCAAAAGGCTTGCCTGAGTACGTACCCGTCAGCCTGGCTGAGACCGATGCAGCTGGCAATGTCGTGTATGAGACGGACGAGTTAGGCCGACCACTGACCAGCGACAGTGCGCCTCAGGTTATTTACATCAAAGACGCCGATGGTGGAGCAACAGCAATTTCTAACAGTGCTGGCTACGTTCCATCTTACGAGACGGACAGCTCTGGCGCCGTTGTAACGGCACCTTTCTTCCGTGAAACCGAGCGCGCCTTAGGCGGTAACATGCTGGTGGAAGGTAGTCTGGAACTGATTTTCCCAACCCCGTTCATCGAGGACCGCAGCTCCGTACGTAGTGTTGTCTTCCTGGATGCGGGTAATACCTTCAGCAGTGAATGTTATGTGCCCTCTGATATTGACCTGCCAAGCTTTAATTCACACCCATTCTGTGATGAAGGCCTGCAGTTTGAAGAGCTTCGTTACAGCACAGGTGTTGGCTTGACGTGGATAACGGCAATCGGACCTCTGACATTTACTTACTCATTCCCACTGAACGAACAGCGTGGGGATAGAACAGAAGGCTTTGAATTTACACTGGGTCAGGTATTCTGACGACAATCATTATAAAAGGAGAACAGAATGCGCTGGATAATGGCACTCATTGCAGCAGCAACCATCAACGTAGCGGTCGCAGCCGAGGCAACCAAAGTCGCTGTCGTCGACATGGAGCGAGCGTTGTTCCTTTCTGATGCGACACAGGAAGCGTTGAAAGAATTCGAGAAAGCTAACAAAGCTGATATCGATAAACTGAAAGGTCTTCAGGAAAGTCTGACTGAACTTCAGAAAAAAATCGAAAAAGAAAAAGATTTCATGAGTGACGAAGAAGCTCGTGCAATCAAAAATGAATTTGAGACCAAGGGTCAGGAATACCAGTTCTACGGCAATAAACTGCAGAAGCTGGAACAGAAGTGGCGTCAGGAACTTTTCCAGAAGCAGCTTCCGAGCCTGGAAAAAACCCTGAAAGAGCTGATCGACAAAGAGGGCTACGACGTTGTTCTGAATGCTCAGGCAGCCATCTACAAGTCTCCAAAAGCAGATATCACCAAACTGCTGCTGGAACGTCTTAACGCTGAGAAATAATAACGGACGATCCTCCCGTGCAGATCAGTCTATCTGAATTGGCCGATCACCTCGGAGCAGAGCTTCGTGGTGACGGTAATCAGCAGATCACCGGAGTTGCGACCTTAAAGGAAGCATCCTCCGGTGAAATTGCTTTTCTGGCCAACGAAAGTTACCGCAAGCAGCTTGCAGATTCTGCGGCGAGTGCGGTTATCGTTCGTGATGCCGATGCAGAACTAGTCCCAGGCAGTGCTCTTGTCTGTGACAATCCCTACCTGGCGTTTGCCCTAGCTACTCAGTTATTCGATAACCGCCCACGTACTGCCTCTGGCGTTCATCCGACCGCGGTGATCTCAGAGTCGGCAAAAGTAGGTGCGGGATGTCGGATTGCGGCTAATGTCGTAATTGGCGAAGACGCGATTATCGGCGACGATTGTGAAATCGGTGCGGGTACGGTGATTGGTGATCATTGTATGTTGGGTGGTGGATGCCACCTTAATGCCAACGTCACGCTCTATCACGACGTTACTCTCGGAGAGCGGGTGAGAATCCACTCCGGAACTGTGATCGGCGCTGATGGTTTCGGTTTTGCGCCTGACAAAGGGCGTTGGGTCAAAATCATGCAGCTGGGTGGCGTGCGCATTGGCAACGATGTCGAAATCGGAGCCAACAGTTGTGTCGACCGCGGTGCGCTGGGCGACACGGTGATCGGTGATAACGTCATCCTCGATAATCACGTACAGATCGCTCATAACGTTGAACTGGGTGATGGGACCGCGATGGCAGCTCAGGCCGGTGTTGCTGGCAGCACTAAGCTTGGCAAGCATTGCACGCTGGCGGGAAATGCTGGTGTTGCAGGTCATCTCGAGCTTTGCGACGGCGTTTTTGTTGCCCCGAAAACCGTCATCAGTAAATCGATTAACACTCCGGGTGGCTATGCCACCGGGACTGCGCAGATGCCGATTAATGACTGGCGTAAAGCGGCGACCCGCTTCCGTCAGTTAGACAGTATGGCAAGGCGTATTAAAGACTTAGAAAAACAACTGAAGGACTGATGCATGTCCGGTGCAACCATTGAACAGATTCAGCGGGTGATGCCTCACCGGTATCCCTTCCTGCTGCTGGACAGAATTTTGTCCTGCGCAACTGACCCAGAAGAAAACTCCAATATTGAGGCACTGAAGAACGTCTCCATAAATGAGAACTTCTTTAACGGTCACTTTCCAGGCCACCCGGTGATGCCAGGTGTACTGACGCTTGAGGCTCTTGCTCAGGCGGCAGGCTATCTGGGCATGATGATGATCGGTGAAGCCCGTGATCCGAATACCATTTTCTATTTTGCCGGCTCAGACAATGTGCGTTTTAAGCGTCCTGTTATGCCCGGTGATCAGCTGATTCTGAAAGCAGCATTCGTCAGCCGCCGTCGAGGTATCTGGAAGTTTGACTGCAAGGCTGAAGTGGATGGTGAGGTTGTCTGCTGTGCTCACATTATTTGCGCTGAACATACTCTGGAGGTGGCATGATTGACCCAAGAGCTGTGATCGATCCTGCTGCGAAAATTGCAGAGGGTGTTGAAATCGGTCCTTTCTCTATTGTTGGTCCGGACGTCGAGATCGGTGAAGGAACCGTTGTTGGTCCTCACGTAGTTATCAAAGGCCCAACGACGATCGGTAAGAACAACCGTATTTTCCAGTTCTCAACTATCGGTGAAGAGTGTCAGGATAAAAAGTACGCTGGCGAGCCGACGACTCTGGTGATCGGTGACAACAACGTTATCCGCGAGGCCTGTACTTTCCATCGTGGTACGGTTCAGGATAAAGGCACCACCATTGTTGGTAGCGACAACCTCTTTATGGTGAATGTTCACGTCGCTCACGATGCGGTGATTGGTGATCACTGCATTCTGGCCAACGACACTAACGTAGCGGGTCATGTCCATGTCGGTGACTGGGCGATTCTTGGTGGCTCAACTCAGGTTCACCAGTTCTGCATGATTGGCGCCCATGCCATGTGCGGTGCAGGGACTGTCGTTCTGAAGGACATTCCAGCGTTTGTGATGGCGCAGGGGTATCCGGCGCAACCTCATGGCATTAACAGTGAAGGCCTGAAGCGTCGCGGCTTCGAAAAAGATAGCATCATGCGTATCCGTGCAGCCTATAAGACGATCTATCGTCAGAACCTGACTCTGGCAGAAGCCAAAGAAGCGCTTGCGCCTGTGGCAGCAGAGGATGCTGGCGTAGCCATGCTGCTCGAAAGTATCGAAGCTGCCAGTCGAGGGATTATCCGCTGATATGCGAATCGCGTTGGTGGCCGGAGAGACTTCCGGAGATATGCTGGGCGCCGGTCTTATCCGCTCGTTGAAGGAAAAATACCCAGAAGCGACGTTTGAAGGCATCGGTGGCCCAATGATGCAAAGCGAAGGTATGGTCAGCTTTGTGCCGATGGAGCGTCTCTCTGTGATGGGCCTGGTCGAAGTGCTCGGCCGCCTGTTTGAGTTGATCAACGTACGCAAGAAACTCGTCCGTGACTGGATTGCGAACCCGCCCGATGTGTTTATCGGTATCGACGCGCCTGATTTTAATCTGGGGCTCGAACAGCAGCTTCGCGCTGCAGGGATTAAAACCGTTCATTACGTCAGTCCTTCCGTCTGGGCCTGGCGCCAGAAGCGTGTTCTCAAGATTGAAAAAGCCGTCGACCTGATGTTGACACTTTTTCCTTTCGAGGCGCGATTTTATGAGAACCACAAAGTACCGGTACGTTTTGTTGGCCACCATCTGGCAGACAAAATTCCATTCGAGACGCCCAAAACACCCGCCAGAGAAAATCTCGGCCTGGAACTGAATAAGAAAACCGTCTGCCTGATGCCAGGTAGTCGGGGCAGTGAAGTCTCGCGTTTGGGTAAGCTGTTTCTGGATACGGCAAGCCTGATGCTGAAAAAAGATCCGGACCTCAGGTTTATTATTCCTGTCCCTGGTGTTGAGCGTCGTGATCAGGTCGAGCAGCTGGTGAATGAATACCCGGAAGTGTTGCCGGTAAAAATTATTCTTGGTCAGTCGCAAACCTGTATGGCGGCTGCCGACGTGATCCTTCTGGCCTCAGGAACCGCGACCTTAGAAGCCATGCTGATGAAGCGGCCTATGGTAGTCAGCTACCGTCTGGCACCGCTGACTTACTGGATTCTCAAGCGTATGGTGACACAGGAGTTTATCTCTCTCCCAAACCTGCTTGCGGGCCGGGAGGTTGTCCCTGAATTGCTGCAGCATGATGCTCAGCCAGAAAAGCTGGCGGCGGCGCTTGCAGAGCGACTTGAAGATAACGACACCGTGCATCAACTGCAGGAAACCTTCCAGTTTATCCATCGTCAGCTTCAGCGAAACGCAGATGAAGAAGCTGCTGAAGCCATCAGCCAGCTGTTGAAAGCCAGATGACTGACATCAGCAAGCCAGAAGTGGCTGATTCAGAGATGATCGAGCCAGAAATAACCGAGCCAGAAATAACCGAAGAAGAAGCCGGTCTTATTCGCGGGGGGCTGATCTACTGTGGCGTTGATGAGGCGGGTGCTGGTCCGCTTTGCGGTGACGTCGTAGCTGCCGCTGTGATCCTTGATCCCGATAAGCCGATTCCTGAACTCACAGACTCGAAAAAACTGACCGAGAAAAAGCGCGAGCGACTGTTCGACGAAATTCGTGAAAAAGCCGTCGACTTCTGTATTGCCAGCGCATCGGTCGAAGAGATTGATAGCATCAACATCCTCAATGCCCGGATGCTGGCTATGACGCGCGCTGTCGAAGGGTTGCGTGTTCCGTGCGACCACGCTCTGATCGATGGTAATAAGCTGCCTGATTTAAACATACCTGCTACCGCCCTGATCAAGGGGGATGCCAGAGTTGCAGCAATCTCAGCAGCTTCTGTGTTGGCCAAAGTTCAACGTGACCGTGATATGGTCGACATGGAAGAACAGTACCCGGGTTATGGCTTCGCGAAGCACAAAGGCTACGGTACCAAAGCGCATCTTGAGGCTCTCGAAGCTTTGGGTCCGTGTCCTATCCATCGTCGGACTTACGCTCCGGTAAAACGTCTCCTGAAAGACTGACCTTCAGATTTTGAGGGGTTATGTAAACCACCTGCCAGTTTCATGCAAAGTCTTTCCCCGGTACTAGTCTGGAAGTAACAACCAACTCCCGAGGGAAGATCTGAATGCTGCGGTATCAGATCAGGTGACGGAACCGGGCTTCGCATCGATGAGCTCAACCGGCGGAGCAGTGAGATTTCAGAGATTGTCACCGTGATTCAGGCGGTTGCAGAGCAAACGAACCTGTTAGCGTTAAATGCTGCTATTGAGGCTGCGCGGGCTGGTGAGCATGGTCGCGGATTCGCTGTGGTTGCTGACGAAGTACGCCAGTTAGCAGAGCGCACGCATCGCTCCAGTGGCGAGATAAGTGAAAAAGTTAGCGGCATTCTCAGCATTACTCATCAGGCTCAGGAATCCATGCGACAGGTCAGCGAGCTGGCATCGCGCGGGCGAGACAGCTCTAATAAATTCAATGAAGCAGTCGGTGTGTTACTGAACACTTCCAACGAGATTAATGCGTATTTGTCGGGGTTATCGGAATCGAGTGAGAGCCAGAATGCACTGAATAAAACAGTGGCTGAGCGATTTGATTCTATTCGTACTGCCATAGAAAAGGCGTTCTCCTCAACCTCTGAAGTCGCTGAAGCGATTCAGAGGCTGGAAAATGAGGTCTCGACTCTTTCTCAATTGGCCAGTTCATTTGCCGGTAGTGACGCCGAGTTATTCTGATCTCCTCTCAAGGGGAGATCAACGAAGGGCGCTCAGGACAGGCCCTTAAGGCCGTAAGTTGTGTTTTTGAGCCAGTCTGCGAGTTCTTCATCTGATAATGGCGTAACCTGTTCAGGCAGAATGGGGTCACCAATCACCATCCGGATGGTTTTATTCTGCTTCTTAAGAAACTCAGCAGGAATCCGCAACGTACGGATCAGCGGATGTACCTTGCCGAGCAGGTGAAAGCTCAGGCTGTTCTGGCTATCAAAATAGATGGGGATGACCGGAACATCCGCGCGCTTAATAAGCCGCATACTGGAGAGTGACCAGCTTTTGTCTTTGATACCCGACTGACCTTTGTACCAGGTGGATACTTCTCCAGCCGGGAATAACCCCAGGCCCAGCCCTTTGCTCAACTGATCTAATGACTTCTGTGTACCCCCCATCGCCTTTGGGCCACTGTTCTCGAATGGATTCACTGTGATAAACAGATCGGAGAAGGGCTCAAAGTAGGCCAGCAGGAAGTTCGCAATGACCCGGTACTCGGGGCGTATACGGCCGATAATCAAAAGCAGAATGATGCCGTCCAGGAATCCGAAGGGATGATTCGACACCGTAATAAAAGGGCCGCTTTTGGGAATAACCTGAGCTAATCGTTCGACATCGTAATCTAACTGGATGTTCTGATCTTTCAGTGCGTCTTCAATAAGATCAATGCCATGCTGGCGATCAACACGGTCATAGATTTTCGTCAGCTGAGGAATTTTTAATAATCTGAGTACAATGTCAGCCTGCCATTCAGCGAGGCCTGACGCCTTTATCAATCCTTCCCGATCAATCAGGGGCATATCAGCAGTCCAGTCAGTCACGAAACGCTGGCATAATAACAGCCGCAAACAGCAGGGCAATAGCAGGAATAAGAATGTCGACGACCACAGATGTCATCATTATTGGTGCCGGAGCAGCAGGTTTATTCTGTGCTGCACGCACCGCCGCCGAAGGGCGCACGGTCACAGTACTGGACCACGCCAACAAGGCGGGTAAGAAAATTCTGATGTCGGGTGGGGGGCGTTGCAACTTCACTAACTACTACATCGAACCCGCCTGTTATCTCAGCCAGAATCCACATTTCTGTAAGTCAGCACTCTCCCGGTATACACAGTGGGACTTTATCGATCTGGTCAGTCAGTACGGTATTCCGTTCCATGAGAAGAAAGACGGGCAGTTGTTTTGTGATAACAAATCCTCGGACATTCTTGAAATGTTGCTTGAAGAGTGCCGTCGGGCAGGGGCTGAAGTACAGCTGAATACCTCGGTAGAGGAAGTCAGTAAGCGTGATACAGGCTTCACCCTGAAAACCTCGGCCGGTGATTATTCGTGTCGTTCGCTGGTGGTTGCAACAGGGGGGCCGTCGATACCGACTCTGGGGGCCACGGGCTTTGGTTATGATCTTGCCCGTCAATTCGGACATCAGGTGTTTGCGCCGCGCGCCGCACTGGTGCCATTTACCATTACAGATCAGTTGAGCACTTTGTGTAAAGCGCTCTCGGGTACCGCCTTACCAGCGTCTGTAACCTGTGGTGATCAGGTGTTTAATGACGACTTACTCTTTACACACCGGGGCTTGAGTGGCCCGGCGATCCTGCAGATTTCTTCATACTGGACTCAGGGAGACACGGTTGAAATCAACCTTCTGCCGGGGATCGACCTGACTGAAGCCTTCAAAGAGGCTCAGCAACAGAAAGGTAAAACCCATCTCAAGACCTGGCTGGCGAGCCTGACAACACAGAAGTTTGCCGAACAATGGCTTGCCCATCACCAGTTTGAAGACCGCTTTCTCGCTGAAACGGGTAAGAAGACCATCAAGGCGCTGGCTGAGTCCCTGCATCAGTGGCGTGTCAGACCGGCGGGCACTGAGGGTTACCGGACCGCAGAAGTTGCGATTGGTGGCGTCGACACGACCGAGCTTTCGTCGCAGACGATGGAGTCCCGTAAGGTGCCGGGCTTGTTCTTTATCGGTGAGGTTGTTGACGTAACCGGTCACCTTGGTGGTTTTAACTTTCAGTGGGCCTGGGCCAGCGCTGCAGCCGCAGCGGAGGCTCTGGCTGCCGGGTAGACCAGAATGCCAACCTGCCTAATGTGACATTCTGGATATGGCCTTACGGGAATATTACGTAAGGTTCAGGCATGCATCACAGCTTTGTCTAGACTGAAATCAGTTCCCCTTGCTCGGAGTGATTTCATGGCGTTTGCAGATGCAGCAGACCAGGACAATGAGAAGCCCGTGAAACCCGTTATTCTTCTGGTTGATGACGAGGAAAATATTCTCAAATCCCTGACACGCTCTCTGGGTCGGCTGGATGTCGATATCACTACGGCGTCATCTGTCAGTGATGCACTCTACATACTCGAAAATACCGATGTCGATCTCGTCATCAGCGACATGCGTATGCCCGGTGCCGATGGCGCTGAGTTGCTTAAAACCGTTGCTGATCGGTCCCCGGATACGCTGCGATTCCTGCTCACTGGTCATTCCGACATGGAGTCTACGATACGCGCAATCAACGAAGGGCAGATTCATCAGTACCTGACCAAACCCTGGGACGATAACAAGCTTCGGGCTTTGATCGAAGAAAGCCTGCACACTCGCCTGCTTGAGGCAAGAAATCAGCGTCTCCAGACAGAACTTGTGAGCAAAAATCAGGAGCTGGAAGAACTTAACAGTTCGCTCGAGAAGCGAGTAACGGAACGAACAGAGGAGCTTCGCCTCAACGCCAGACTACTCGAGCACGCTTTCGACGATCTTCAGAAAAGCTACGGCCATGTGCTTCGTCTTGCTTCCAGCCTCGGTGCCTTGCGTGAGCCCGGCGCCGCTGCAGCAGCAGAGTTGCGCTCTTCCATGGCCGAGTCACTCGCAGAAGCACTAGGTTTTGCAGATTCAGACATCCGTGAAATCCGTGACGCATCCTTACTTGCGGATCTTGGCAATATAGGTTTGCCGGATGAGTTGTTGAATAAGCCGCTGGTGGAGTTCGACGGTGCCGATATGCAGCAGTACGCGCAGGTGCCGGTACTCGCTGAAGCCGCTTTAATGGGTATTCCGGGGATGCGTCATAGCGCCGCTATGTTGAGAAGTCAGTTTGAGCGGTTTGACGGTTCCGGATACCCCGATCATCTTTCCGGGTCTTCCATACCTGCGGGTGCACGCATTATAGCGATAGTAAGAGACTACACTGATCTTATCCGTGGGCGTTTCACCGGCGAAGAAATAGAGCCACAGCAAGCAAAAGCTGAGTTGGTTCGCCAGAGCAATATGAGATACGACCCGGCCATACTGAATATCTTTTGTGAGGAATGCGGTGCCTTCGACACCGAAAACCTTTCTGAGGACGCCTCTTATCTGGGGACAGATGAACTGGAAGCGGGAATGGTGTTAGCTCAGGACCTTTATAGTGAGAAAGGCATGATTCTGTTACGTAAAGGGCACGCTCTCACCAGTGAGCTGATCAGTCGTTTGAGTCACTTGCAGAACTGGTCGGGAAGAACACTGGATGTGGCGGTTGAAAAGCAAACCGATATAACCAAAGAGATAGGAGGGTGATATGAAAGGGGTAGTGTTCGACATCCTCAGAGACATGATTGAAGAAAAATTCGGCCTTGAAGGCTGGAACCAGCTCCTCGAGAAAGCGGGGTCACACGGCATGTACCTGTCGTCGGAAAGCTACGACGACAGTGAAATGGTTGCTTTGTTGGGTGCAGCTTCTGAAATGACGGGCCACGATATCCCCACCTTGCTTCGGACGTTTGGTGAATTCATGGTTACCGAATTCTATGGTCGCTTCCCGGTTTTTTTCGAGAACAGTGACGGCCTGATCGATTTTCTGAAGTCTGTCGACCAGATCGTACATGGTGAAGTACTTAAGTTTTATCCGGATGCAAACCTGCCGTCTTTTTCTTACGAAGAGGAGGGGGGGCATACGCTGACGATGATCTATAAGTCGCAACGCAAGTTATGTCATCTTGCTGAAGGCCTGATCAGTGGTTCTGCTAAGCATTTCAAAGAGCAGGTGAGTGTCCAGCAACCACAATGTATGCACCACGGAGATGAAACCTGCCATATTGTGATAACTGTTGGGGGGCCAGATGACTGAAGACTATCGTGCGGCTTACCTGAGGGAGAAAACGTTGCGGAAGCAGGCAGAGCAGATGCTCGAGGATAAATCCCGGGAGCTCTACGACTCATTCCGTAAGTTACAGCAAGCTCATGACAGTATGCAGGAGAACCAGAAAGCACTTCTGCATAATGAAAAAATGGCGTCTCTGGGTGTTCTCTCTGCTGGCGTTGCGCATGAAATCAACAACCCGATCGGCTTTATCTACAGTAACTTCTGCACCATGTCGGAAGGAATGTCAGATATTCAGACGTTTGTATTCACCATGGACAAGCTGGTTAACAGCGACGCCGATGGAGAAAAGATACGCGAGGCGTGGCGGGAAGGCCTGACGCGGTACGACGTAGAGTATCTGCTGATGGACTTCGAGAGTCTTACCTCCGAAACCATCGAAGGCCTTGAACGCGTCAAGCAGATCGTCGCGGATCTTAAATCCTTCACCCGGGAAGACAGCGGTGAGATGGACCTGGTCGACATCAATGAGTGTGTGCGCGGCGCTGTAAACATACTCAGCAACCAGACCAAATACCATGCGCAGGTACACGTCGACTACGGCGAGCTACCCAAAGTGAAGGGCTATTTCGGAAAGTTAAACCAGGTGTTCACCAACATGATCGCTAATGCGAATCAGGCTGTTGACGAGAACGGCGACATTCACATATCCACAACCTACAACAACGGTTACATTGAGATCCGTTTCCAGGACAACGGCCACGGCATCAGTAAAGAGCATCTCAATCTGCTCTTTACGCCTTTCTTCACCACGAAACCTGTCGGAGAGGGTACAGGGCTCGGGCTGTCACTTTCCCACGGATTCATTGAGGAACATAACGGACGCATTACCGTTGAAAGTGAGATCGGAGAAGGCACAACTTTCACGATTTTCCTGCCTCCCGCAGACGACTGAACTCCCTTTTATGCCCATTCATTGAGGAAATAGTACATATAGATACTATTGATTTTAATTATGGGATCTAAAGCACTACTATTCGCTCTGTCAGAAGTCGCGGATCAGCAATTTCGCTGCTCCGTGAAACTTTTCAACCCACTCTTTTAAGGACTGACTTATGTCAACTTATCAAGAAGACATCAAAGCGGTAGCAGCGCTGAAAGAAGCAGCTGGTAGCCCATGGGATGCTATCGACCCAGAATCAGCAGCACGCATGCGCGCTCAGAACAAATTCCAAACTGGTCTGGACATCGCTCGTTACACTGCCAAGATCATGCGCGAAGACATGGCAGAGTTCGACAAAGACAAGACTAAGTACACTCAGTCTCTGGGTTGCTGGCACGGTTTTGTAGGTCAGCAGAAGCTGATCTCTATCAAGAAGCACTTCGGTTCTACTAAGCGTCGTTACCTCTACCTGTCTGGTTGGATGGTTGCAGCTCTGCGTTCTGAGTTCGGTCCTCTGCCTGACCAGTCTATGCACGAGAAAACTGCTGTAGCGTCACTGGTTAACGAACTGTACACCTTCCTGCGTCAGGCTGACGCTCGTGAACTGGGTGGTCTGTTCCGTGCCCTGGACGCAGCTCGCGAAGCTGGTGATTCTGCTAAAGAAGCAGAAATCCAGGGTCAGATTGACAACTACGAGACTCACATCGTACCAATCATTGCTGACATCGACGCTGGTTTCGGTAACGCTGAAGCGACTTACCTGATGGCTAAGCAGATGATCGAAGCGGGTGCTTGCTGCCTGCAGATCGAAAACCAGGTTGCTGACGAGAAGCAGTGCGGTCACCAGGACGGTAAAGTGACCGTTCCACACGCTGACTTCCACGCTAAGCTGCGCGCTCTGCGTTACGCATTCCTTGAGCTGGGCGTTGACGACGGTGTTATCGTTGCACGTACTGACTCTGAAGGTGCTGGCCTGACTAAAGAAATCGCTGTTGTTCGTGAGAAAGGCGATCAGGGTGACGTTTACAACTCATTCCTGGACGTTGAAGAAGTTAACGTTGAAGACGTTAAGAACGGCGACGTACTGCTGAACCGTGACGGCAAGCTGGTTCGTCCTAAGCGTCTGCCTTCTGGTCTGTACCAGTTCCGTCAGGGCACTGGCCACGAGCGTTGCGTATTCGACTGTATCGAAGCTATCAACGCTGGTGCTGACCTGCTGTGGATCGAAACTGCAGTACCTACAGTACACGAAATCAAAGGCATGATGGACGAAGTACGTAAAGTACACCCAGATGCGAAACTGGTTTACAACAACTCTCCATCATTCAACTGGACTCTGAACTTCCGTCAGCAGACCTACGATGCATGGGAAGCTGAAGGTAAAGACGTTTCTGCATACGATCGTAACAATCTGATGTCTGCTGAATACGACGATTCTGAGCTGTCTGCTGCTGCTGACGCTCGCGTTAAGACCTTCCAGGCGGATACTTCTCGCGAAGCGAACGTATTCCACCACCTGATCACTCTGCCTACTTACCACACGACTGCACTGTCTGTGGACAACCTGGCTAAAGAGTACTTCGGTGAGCAGGGCATGCTGGGTTATGTTGAAGGCGTACAGCGTAAAGAGATCCGTCAAGGCATCGCTTGCGTTAAGCACCAGAACATGGCTGGCTCTGACATGGGCGACGACCACAAAGAATACTTTGCTGGTGAGAACGCTCTGAAAGCCGGTGGTGCTAAGAACACTTCTAACCAGTTCTCTTAAGATCTGATTAGTTGTTCTTGAAGAAGCGGCCTACGGGCCGCTTTTTTTGTGCCTGTCTCTTTTTGAGATGCAAAGAATGTCTTTGCGGTCGACGACCACAAAGCCATTTAAGAAAAGCGTTGCTGGTGAGAACGCTGAGAGCCGAGGTGTAACAACACTTCTAACCAGTTCTCTTAAGATCTGATTAGTTGTTCTTAAAGAAGCGGCCTACGGGCTGCATTTTTTGTGCCTGAGATTTATTGGTCTTCGACCTGTTGTAGGAGCTCAACGCGAAGCTTGAGCGATTCTGTAAGAGGGGAGCTTCTCCCCGACAATCGCGCATAGCCAGTCAAGCTGCCTGAAGCGCTCCTACGAGTTGACCAGCGGACCTGTAGGAGCTCAACGCGAAGCTTGAGCGATTCTGTAGGAGGGGAGTATCTCCCCGACAATCGCGCATAGCCAGGCAAGCTGCCTGAAGCGCTCCTACGAGTTAACCTGCCGACCTGTAGGAGCTCAACGCGAAGCTTGAGCGATTCTGTAGGAGGGGAGTATCTCCCCGACAATCGCGCATAGCCAGGCAAGCTGCCTGAAGCGCTCCTACGAGTTAACCTGCCGACCTGTAGGAGCTCAACGCGAAGCTTGAGCGATTCTGTAGGAGGGAAGCTTCTTCCCGACATCGTTATTACCCGATATATGTTCGGGGATATGATCCCCTTATATGGACCCGTCCCGTTGTTGCAAGCCATTTCGAC
>CAJWBH010000028.1 GCA_913019975.1 Thalassolituus maritimus
GACTGAGACTGAGACTGAGACTGAGACTGAGACTGAGACTGAGACTGAGACTGAGTCATCAATCGATTTCAGTGTCGATGATTTCGATCTGGATTCAGAATCTGACGATCTTGTTGATTCTACAGAGACACTGGAAGGGCCAGCAGAGTCTCCGGTTACTGGCGAATTGACCGATGCCGAAGACGACCTGTCGCTCGATTTCGAACTAGATGAAGCCACGGCATCTTCTAACGAAGAACTGGACGACCTTCTTGATATGGACGGTGATCTGGACGTTGCTGGTTCGTCTGAAGAAGAGCTTCCAGAGCTGACGTTCGATGTGGAAGATAGCTCTGATTCTGAACTTGCTGAGTCTGCAGACGACGTTTCTGTTGAAGAGGCGGGTGAGGAAGCTGGAGAAGAGGTCGCGCACGAAGCGCCTGAATCCGACACCTCTGCTGACTCTGTTGACGAAAGCTCTGCTGACGAAGACGAGTTGGTAGCAGCGTCAGACTCCGAGGACGAAAACGTATCGGACGATCTCGAAGCCCTGATGTCTGGTGATGATGACCTGGCGGATGGCAGTGACCTGATCGGCGGTATCGATCTCGATGAGCTCGCAGCAGCCGATGACGAGTTCGACTTCCTGGCGGGCACTGATGAGTGTGCTACCAAACTTGATCTGGCGCGTGCGTATGTCGATATGGAAGATGTAGACGGTGCGAAAGAACTTCTGCAGGAAGTTGTTCAGGAAGGTAATGATGCTCAGAAGCAGGAAGCTAAAGACCTGATGGATAAACTCGCCTGAACGCATGACTGATTTAGAAGATGGCTACCGCCGCTATGCGGCGGTGGTCGAGTATAACGGTGCTTGCTTTCATGGCTGGCAACGTCAGAAACACCACGACGAACCTACCGTACAGGCCGCTCTCGAAGCGGCCATTTCAGTTGTAGCCAACCACCCTGTGACCGTTGCCTGTGCTGGTCGCACGGATGCTGGTGTCCATGCCACAAGGCAGGTTATCCACTTCGATACAAAAGCTCAGCGTAAAGACTATGGCTGGATGATGGGTGTTAATACTCATCTCCCGGCGGGTGTTGCTTTACAGTGGGTTGGTGAGGTCGGAGGTGACTTTCATGCTCGTTATAAAGCACAGGCCCGCCGTTATCGGTATGTGATTTATGATAGCCCGTCTCGTATGGCGCTGATGCATGACCAGCTGACCTGGTGGAAATACCCTCTGGATGCTGAGCGCATGCATGAGGCGGCTCAGCACCTTATTGGCACTCATGACTTTACATCGTTCCGGGCGAAGGACTGTCAGGCTAAATCTCCAGTGAAAGAGATGCATGCCATATCAGTGCAACGTTTTGATCGTATTCTGGTCATAGAACTGGAATGTAGCGCGTTCCTGTATCACATGGTTCGTAACATCGTAGGCGTGCTCTTGCCAATCGGAGAAGGGCACAAATCTCCGGACTGGATGAAAGACGTTCTTGAATTCCGGGATCGCTCAAAAGCAGGCATCACGGCACCGGGTGGTGGGTTGTATTTTGTTGGAGTGAAATACCCTGAGCAGTTCACCGTTCCATGCGAGCCGTGGGGGCCTGCACTGTTGCAGCCTCTTTTAGAAAAATAGAATTCTGGAGTGAATCACGCATGCGAGCGGCGTTAAGACAATTTTTAACAGTGACGTTGTTTTCGGCAGGCCTTGTATCCTGTGGCGGAGATTGGGGGCCTGAGGATGACGGCGACGGCTTTGGTGACCGTGAAGAACCAGTACAGACTGACGTTGCAAGGCTTGCATTGCATCAGGGAACCAATAACGGAACCGGTGCTACCCACGAGCGTCAGGTGCGCTTTCTGCGTGACCAGGTGAGTTATGAGGACGCGCTGCTTAACTACTCGTCCGACGATAGTTCAGCGCAGGACGTCGACTTTGAAGAATTTCAGCTTCTGCTGATCGATATGGGTACCCGGAGCACAGGCGGTTATGCCATTGCCGTGAGTGATGTTTATGAAGAAGAGGATGTTGTCACTGTAGAGTTGCGATACACCTATCCCGAGGCGGATTGCTCAGTGATAGATGCTGAGACGACTCCCTATCTTTTCTTACGGCTCGAAACTCAGCTGCCGGTCGTACTGTCTGAAGAAGTGGCTTACACGGAATGTTAAGCGTTTTCTGCTGAGAGCAACATCGCTGTTCTGGTATTATCAGGTATTTTAACAGACTGAACGAATTGTTATGCGCCGCACCCGAATCAAGATTTGTGGAATTACACGCGCCGAAGATGCAGACGCCGCTGTCGAGGCTGGAGCTGACGCGCTGGGCCTGGTTTTCTATCCACCGAGCCCCCGGGCAGTGAATGTCGGCCAGGCGGTGGACGCGGTAGGCAATGTGCCTGCTTTTGTCAGTGTAACTGCTCTCTTTGTAAATCCGACGGTCGAAGAGGTGCAAAGAGTACTTGATAGCGTTAGAATTGATCTTATCCAATTCCATGGTGATGAAGATGACGACTTTTGTCGACAGTTCAAACGCCCCTACATCAAAGCCCTCCGTGTCCGGCAAGCGTCGGATGTGGTGGCGTCGTGCCTGCGCTTCCCTGGCGCACTGGCAATTCTCCTAGACAGTTATAAGCCCGGAGTTCCGGGTGGTACAGGAGAGACCTTCGACTGGTCACTGATACCCGAAACTCCACCAAAGCCCATTATTCTTGCCGGTGGCCTTGAGCCTGAGAATGTCGCATCTGCGATTATTCAGATTCGTCCTTTCGCTGTCGATATCAGCGGAGGCGTTGAAGCCTCGAAAGGCATCAAGGATCACTGCAAAATCGAAGAATTTGTGAACGAGGTGTATCGTGTCGATCAACACTACCGAGAAGCAAGCGACTGACTTTAATGTTGAAATGCCAGATGCCGATGGCCATTTCGGTATCTTTGGGGGGCGCTTTGTCTCCGAAACCCTGACAGCAGCATTGGACGAGCTTCAGGAAACCTACGAAAAACTGCGTAACGATCCAGACTTTCAGGCTGAATTTGATAAAGAGCTGGCGCACTACGTTGGCCGCCCATCACCGCTCTATTTTGCCGAGCGCCTGACGGAGGAATGCGGTGGCGCAAAAATCTATCTGAAGCGTGAAGATCTGAACCACACAGGCGCTCACAAGGTTAATAACACCATCGGTCAGGCCTTGCTCGCCAAGTTTATGGGCAAGAAAAAAGTGATTGCTGAAACTGGCGCTGGTCAGCACGGCGTCGCGTCTGCAACCGTTGCTGCGCGTTTTGGTCTTGAGTGTAAGGTATTCATGGGCTCCACTGACGTTGAACGTCAGAAACTGAATGTGTACCGCATGAAGCTGCTTGGCGCTGAAGTTGAATCGGTGACCTGTGGCACCAAAACACTGAAGGACGCCATGAATGAGGCTATGCGCCATTGGGTTACCAATGTCGATGACACCTTCTACATCATCGGTACGGCAGCTGGGCCGCACCCATATCCAATGCTGGTACGTGATTTTCAGAGCATTATTGGTCGTGAAACACAGCGTCAGTGTGATGAGCAGATTGGTCGTCAGCCTGATGCGGTTGTTGCCTGTGTTGGCGGCGGTTCAAATGCCATTGGTATGTTCCATCCGTACATTAAATACCCTGAGGTTGAGATGTACGGAGTTGAAGCCGGTGGTCTGGGCCTTGAGGGTGATGACCACGCTGCGCCTCTGAGTAAAGGTAAACCGGGAGTTCTGCACGGTAACCGCACCTACCTGATGGAAGATGAGAACGGCCAGATTATGGGCACGCATTCCGTTTCTGCGGGTCTCGATTATCCGGGAGTGGGGCCAGAACATAGCTGGTTGAAAGATGTAGGGCGTGCAAAGTACGTAGCTGCGACTGATGACGAAGCGATCGATGCCTTCCACAAGCTAACGCGACTTGAAGGCATTATGCCAGCACTTGAGAGTTCGCACGCGATCGCATATGCCATGAAATTGGCGGCAACGATGGATAAAGACAAAGTTATTGTTGTAAACCTGTCTGGTCGCGGCGATAAAGACATACACACCATCGCAGAATTGGACGGTGTTACTGCATAAGCTGGAGTTTGGCGAGTGGTGACTGTTTGTAGGCTTTGGCCGTTTTAGATCCATTTGCCAGTTCCATGTCATCCATTTGTGCCTGCTTTTTGCTATCTACCTATTGCGCGGCAATTTCTTGTTGAAGTTGTCAGGCCATCAGTGGCCCGCAAGGAGCGTAGAGCAGCAGGAGCAGACATGACCGAAGTGATGTTGTATTCGTCGCAACGGCCTGAATGGATGTTTCAGCTTATCCACGGATTGACGGTATCTGGAGACGGGTGCCGGCTAAAAGTAGAGTGAAAGACATGAGCCGAATTACAAAAACGTTTGAGCGTCTGGCCGAAGAGGGCAAGAAGGCGCTGATCCCTTATATAACTGCGGGTGACCCGGATAAAGCCACCACAGTACCAATGATGCACGCCTTGGTTGAAGCAGGTGCGGATGTTATTGAACTGGGTGTTCCTTTTTCTGACCCGATGGCGGATGGCCCAACCATCCAGCTGGCCTGTGAACGATCTCTTAAACACGGTACGTCCCTGCGCGATGTCTTGGGTATGGTTGCTGAATTCCGCAAGACCGATAAACGTACGGCGGTTGTGCTGATGGGGTACCTGAACCCGGTGGAAGCAATGGGGTATCCGGAGTTTGTTGAGCAAGCATCAGCGGCCGGTGTTGATGGTGTACTGGTGGTAGATATGCCGCCAGAGGAAGCGCGCAGCGTCGATTCCATGTTTGAAGAAGCAGGTCTCGATTTGATATATCTGCTTGCTCCGACGAGTACAGAGCGACGCATTAAAACTATTGGTGAAGTTGGTCGCGGTTACGTCTACTACGTGTCTTTGCGGGGTGTAACTGGATCAGCAGCCATTGATGTTGAAGATGTTGAGCGTAATCTGGATCATATTCGTCAACATGTGAAAGCGCCTCTTTGCGTTGGTTTCGGTATTCAGAATGCTGAGGCTGCTGCACGCGTATCTGAGGTCTGTGACGGTGTTATTGTTGGCAGTGCGTTGGTGAGTCGTATCGCTGATCAGGCAGATAACCCGGTCCAGGCAATCAAAGACGTTACTGGCCTTGCTGGCAGTATGCGCGAAGCGATGGATGCAAATGCTGCGGCGGAAGCCTGACCCCTCTGGAACTGTTTGATGCTCTATAGCTCCCCTGATGAATGGCTTCGCTATCTTGAAGCCATTCACCCTTCTGGTATAGATCTTGGTCTTGAACGTGTTGCTCGTGTTGCAGGAACGCTCGACTGTGTGAAACCCGCGCCGCTGGTTATTCTGGTCGGCGGTACCAACGGAAAAGGTACGACCTCGGCATTAATTGCTGCGCTGCTCCGAAAGCAGGGTATGAAGGTCGGGATGTATAATTCTCCTCATATCCACCGTTACAACGAACGAGTGTCAGTGGATGGTTCTGATATTTCAGATTCCGATTTATGCCTCTCTTTCGACGCGGTTGAACAGGCGCGCGGTGATATCACACTGACGTATTTCGAATTTGGTACGTTGGCAGCCCTCTGGCACTTCAAGCAACAGATGCTTGATGCCGTTGTTCTGGAGATCGGCCTGGGTGGGCGGCTTGATGCCGTAAATGTTGTTGATCCTGATATTTCAGTAGTGACGAGTATTGGTCTCGATCACCAGGACTGGCTTGGTGATACGCTCGATGATATCGCCTATGAGAAGTGCAGCATAGCGCGCAAAGGGAAATGGCTTGTTTGTGGTCAACCCGATGCCCCTGCACAAGCTTCGGAAACCGTGGAAAATATTGGCGGACTTTTTGCGGCGCGAGGTGAGATGTTTGATGTCATTGAGTCTGAGCAGCAGCTTATTGTGAGCTATAAGACGAACAGTGAGCCTCGCACAGTCACTCTGACCGGTTACCATATTCCTCATCACAACGTCGCGACGGCGATACAGTCGCTCGCGCTTATTGATCTGTTGCCCTCTCCCGAGATGGTTTCAGAGGTTGTGGCAGGCCTTCGGGTTCCGGGAAGGTGGCAGAGTTGGAAAAACGGTTCAGCGACCGTGGTACTTGATGTTGCACACAACCCTCAGGCGGCTGCCTATCTGCGTCATCATATAGAAGAGCTGGACTGTCTTGTTCTGGGGATGCTGAGTGATAAAGATGTTTCGGGTGTCCTTGAGGCGTTGCCTCCGTTTAAGCGCTTTTGCGTAGTGACTCTCACAGGTTGGCGAGGCCTGACGTGTGACGAGCTGGCGGCAAAAAGTAGCGCAGCAGGATTTACAGTGGATCAAAGCTTTGAAACTATGGGCGCTGCTCTGGAGTCTATTCCAGCAACGGGGACCACGCTGGTCGCTGGATCATTTCACACAGTAGAGGCTGCAGCTGAATGGCTTCACGCCGGAGAGGGTAAATGGAGCTCCATTTAAAAAAACGAATTTTAGGTGCCTGGCTGACAGTAACAGCGATTCTGGTTGTAGCACCTATTGTATTGGATGGCTCGCGTACCCATATTCTTCTTGAATCAGACGCCCCGGCAATGCCCGATACCGAACGCTGGGCAACAGAAGAATACGAGCGCCAGGTAAGAAAAGACGTCGAGGCGCTAGCTTCGGGTGAAGCAACCGCTGATGTGGCCATGCCTGCGGTTGATGTCGTCGACCGCGATGAGCCCCCGGTGCCCGGTGTACCGGCCGATCAGACAAAGCTTGATCAGGACAAAATTCCATATGCATGGACTCTGCAGGTTGGCGCCTTCGGTCAGCGGGAAAATGCCTATCGTTTCCGGGACCTTCTGCGTCACGATGGCTACAAGGCCTATGTTCAGGAGTTTCAGCAGGAAAAAATTACCCGGGTTTATGTCGGACCCGAGCTGCGCCGGGCGGATGCAGAGAAAATACAGCGCCAGTTAAAGCAACGTGGTGATATCACTGAGGCCTATCTGCGTCGCTACAAAGCAGAGAGCTGACGCAGCGCTATTGTCAATTCTTTTATAGCGCGCAGGCTCTGGTATACTGCGCGCTTTCTTTTTCTGCCGGGGCAGCGAATGACCATTATCGACTGGGTGATCCTGGGTATCATCGGCGTCTCTGGCCTGATCAGCCTGGTGCGTGGCTTTGTGAAAGAAGCCCTGTCTCTCATATCCTGGTTGGTTGCCTTTCTTGTCGCCCGTTATTTCAGCGGTAACCTCGCCACTCTCCTTGAAGACAGTATTTCGACAAACAGTGTTCGTTGGATGGTCGCTTTTGGTATCTTGTTTGTTGCGACTCTGGTTGTTTTAGCTATGGTGAATTTTCTGGTAGCTCAACTGGTTAAAGCCACTGGTTTAAGCGGTACTGACCGGGTATTCGGCATGGTTTTTGGCATCCTGCGGGGTGTTATCATCTTGGTTGCTCTGGTGTACGGAGCTCAGTTGACCGGGATTCCTCAGCAGGATCTTTGGTGGCAGGAATCGACAATTATTCCATACCTGGAAACGCTGGCGGATTGGGCGCGTAAAACGCTTCCCTCCGCCGTGAGCCAGGTGTTGGCAGCTTAATAAACTTCGCTTGTTTGAGGTAATACGCGCATGTGCGGAATAGTGGGTGTAGTTGGTAAGTCCCATGTTAACCAGGCAATCTATGACGCTCTGACGGTGCTGCAGCATCGTGGTCAGGATGCCGCAGGAATTGTGACCAGCTACGGTAACAAGCTTTGTCTGCGAAAGGATAATGGCCTTGTTCGTGACGTATTCAGAACCCGCCACATGCAGCGACTGCTTGGCAATATTGGCATCGGTCATGTGCGCTACCCAACAGCTGGCAGCTCAAGTTCTGCTGAGGCTCAGCCGTTCTATGTGAACTCGCCGTACGGTATTACCTTGGCGCACAACGGTAACCTGACGAATACAGAGCAACTTGCGGAAGACATCTACCGCGAAGACCTGCGTCACATCAACACCACCTCTGACTCCGAAGTTCTACTGAATATTTTCGCGCACGAGCTTCAGGAGCAGCGTCAGCTCAAGCCATCTCCAGAGGTTATCTTCAAGGCGGTGCGGAGAGTGCATGAGCGTATCCGTGGTGGGTATGCTGTGGTCGCTATGATCACTGGCTACGGTATCGTTGCTTTCCGCGATCCCCACGGCATCCGCCCCGCTGTATTTGGTCACCGTGATACTGCGAACGGCCCTGAGTACATGGTTGCCTCTGAGTCAGTTGCCCTGGATGCACAGGATTTCAAACTCGACCGTGACATCGCGCCGGGTGAGTGCGTTATCTTTACCGAAGATGGTCAGCTCTTCACAGAGCAGTGTGCTGAGCAGACGGAACTGACACCGTGCATTTTTGAGCATGTTTATTTTGCCCGTCCTGATTCCATCATTGATGGCATCGCTGTGTATAAAGCCCGCCTGCGTATGGGTGAAAAACTCGCCGATAAGATCATGCGTGAGCACCCGGACCATGATATCGATGTAGTTATACCGATTCCGGATACCAGCCGATCTTCAGCACTGGAATTGGCGAATCATCTGGGTGTGAAATACCGCGAAGGCTTTATGAAGAACCGCTATATTGGCCGGACCTTCATCATGCCGGGGCAGCAGCTACGCAAGAAGTCCGTAAAACAGAAGCTGAATGCACTCGACCTGGAATTCCGCGGTAAGAATGTTCTCCTTGTTGATGACTCTATCGTACGTGGAACAACGTGCGAACAGATCATTGAAATGGCACGCGAAGCGGGCGCGAAAAATGTGTATTTTGCCTCTGCGGCACCGGCCGTTCGATTCCCGAATGTGTACGGAATCGATATGCCAGCGAAAGAAGAATTTATCGCGCACGATCGCTCGACCGAAGAAATTGCAAAAGCCATCGGTGCTGACTGGCTTGTTTATCAGGATATTGAAGATCTGGTAGACGCTTGCCTTGAAGGTGCGACAACAGATGCTAAAGCATTCGATTGTTCAGTATTTAATGGCGAATATGTCACTAAAGATATTAACGACGAATATTTCCGTCGTTTGTATGAACTTCGGAATGACGCTAACAAAACCCTGCAGGTGATCGATAATGAAGCGATTGATCTGCATAACCAGAAAGAGGCCTGAGGAAAATGGCAGACTTACCTGATTGGCCAGAGCGCTACCAATCTGATCTGACGGATGCAGAGTTTGATACTCTCGCTGTTCGTGCCGGTCAGATGCGCACGCCGGAAGGTGAGCACGGGGAAGCTATTTTCCCGACCAGCAGTTATGTGTTCTCTTCAGCGGCAGAAGCTGCAGCGACTTTTGGTGGCGATCGGGATGGCAATGTCTATTCCCGTTACACCAACCCGACGGTCAGAACTTTTGAAGAGCGCCTTGCCGCTCTTGAGGGTGGCGAAGCCTGCGCAGCGACAGCCTCAGGTATGTCCGCTATCTATGCCTTGTGCATCGCACATCTGCAGGCGGGCGATCACATGATCTGCTCTCGAGCCGTGTTTGGTTCGACGACTGTTCTTCTGGAAAAATTTCTGCGTAAATTCAATGTGGAAATTACCTATGTTGACCTGTTGGATCTGGGTGCATGGCAAGGTGCCGTACAGGAAAATACGAAGCTATTGTTCCTTGAGTCGCCGTCTAATCCGCTGACTGAGGTGGCAGACCTGCGAGCTATTTCTGAAATTGCGCGGTCTGCAGGTGCTTTGTTTGCCGTAGATAACTGCTTCTGTACACCGGCGGCTCAATTGCCTCTGGCTTTAGGTGCAGACCTTGTTGTGCATTCTGCGACCAAATACATCGATGGTCAGGGCCGCTGCCTTGGCGGTGCGGTCATCGGTTCGCATGAGCTGATTGAGCCCGTTATTGGGGTTCTACGCTCCGCCGGTCCGACAATGAGTCCGTTTAACGCGTGGGTCTTCCTGAAAGGGCTGGAAACGCTCTCGCTGCGTATGAAAGCGCACAGTGAGAATGCTCTGGCATTGGCACAGTGGCTGGAAGAGCACCCGAAAGTCGCGAAAGTCAATTACTGTGGCTTACCTAACCATCCACAGTATGAGTTGGCTAAGAGTCAGCAGCGTTTGTTTGGAGGCGTGCTGTCGTTTGAGGTGGAAGGCGGACAGGAAGAAGCCTGGAAGGTTGTTGATGCGACCCGCATGATTTCAATTACCGCTAATCTTGGTGATACGAAAACGACGATTACTCATCCAGGCACTACGACTCATGGTCGCTTGTCAGATGAGCAGCGAGACGAAGCAGGAATATCTCAGGCGCTGTTACGTATTTCAGTTGGGCTCGAGAGTGTTGAAGATATTAAGCGTGACCTTGCGCGCGGACTTGATGCTCTGTAGCTGCCAGAATCGCTTACCATCTGATATCAAAGGCTGCTTTATGCAGCCTTTTTTTTGATTGAAGCTCCGATTATTCGATAGGGCTTCGCTTACTCGACGGGATTTTTACACTCACTCTCACCCGGAGAGAATCGACAGCGGATTTTGCGAGCCAGTCTCAGCATCACCGGATCGTAATAACCTTCGCCTCGTAGATCCAGGCGGACTTTCTGAGCACTTTTGTTCAGTGTTGTCAGGTCAGCAGGGGATGGGTTAATCCAGAAGCTTTCAGGGATGTTACTCAGCTCCTTATCCAGCATGCGTGCGTAGCTATTAAATTTGAATAAAAAGTCTTCACGTAAAATCTGAGCCAGGCCGGGCGGAAAACGATCGGCATGTCCAATTAATTGCAGTGTCGACTGACCCAGAGGCATAGCAAGTCCACGGGTCTGATCTCCAGTTCGGCCGCTGGCCATTGCCAGGTAGCCGATGTCAGGTGCGACCATCAGTTCGGTCAGTTCATTGGTAAATGTCTGCACAGTCGCGGGCATACTGCCTGTGCGTGTCCGGCCGCGGAGTGCGTCTACTAAGCGAATAAAGCCGGTATCGGTATCTGCAACGGATACGGATTTACCATCAAGAGAATTGAGGGACGCTTTGTCTGCAGAGTCGGCGTAAAGGCGGCTATAGCCAATACTGACCAGGCCGAGCGCCGTGTATTGACCGTTGGTCATGTGATCGGCGATCTCGGGTTTTGCCAGAACCTGTGCCAGTAGCTGTAAATGCTGACGGTCAGGCAATGCGCCAGGCGCTTCTGTCGTCGCCAGAAAACGATTAAAACGTTGTGCGGTTGCACCGCGAACAAGAATGGCGTCGCACGTTTTCTTGTTGACGAAAGTGTCGACCATCTCCTGTTCATTCTGGAAAACTTCAATCGTCAGCTGCATGCCATAATGCAGTGAGCGAAGTACCTGATCTTTGGCGGCGCTCGCAATTGGACCGGCCTTGCTGATTGGGTCCCAGATACAGAAAGTGCGGTGCAGTCTGCCATCGGTCATTTCATCACTGAGAAGTGTTTTCAGTGCCCTGATCCTTTTCTCCAGAGGGAGGTTCGGATTCAGAACGGCGGCCTCAAGAGTCTGATGGCTTCTGACCTTAGTGGTCGTTTCTGCTATGCCTGGTAAGGCGGTCAATAACATCAGGAGGCAGAACGCCGGAAGTAGTAGAGGGTTCTTCATTAAAGATCCTTTTTGTTTAACCCTGGTGGCTCAGAATCGGGTCCAATTATACCGACTCAGACACCTGTCTGTATTCGTCCTTTATGTGTCTGGCGCGAGATGGCCCATAGCCTGCCTGAACAAAGGTGTAGCTGGCAAGAGTGATCCTTCAGCGAATGATTTCTTAGTAGGATTTTATGTGCGCGATGTCTGTTTTTCGGATTATTTCCGCACATTGTCGTTAGCTGAGCACTTAAAAACTGTCATCGGGTCAGATACTCTTATGTGTCAAATTTTCTGAGGTTTCTGCATGTCTGCCATTGAAAGGGCGTTATCCAGTCTTTCGACCGTCATACTCGGTAAAAATCAACAGTTAAAACTCTCCATGTGCTGCCTGCTGGCAGACGGGCACCTGTTGATCGAAGACTTACCGGGGATGGGGAAAACGACACTGTCGCATGCTCTGGCACAGGTTTTTGGTTTGAAATACAGCCGGATCCAATTTACCAGCGACCTTTTGCCTGCTGACATTATTGGTGTCAGTATTTTTGAGAAAGATCCGGATTCTGGCGAAGGCGCCTTCCGTTTTCATCAAGGCCCTGTCTTTGCTCAGGTGGTTCTGGCCGACGAAATTAATCGAGCCACGGCGAAGTCGCAGAGTGCGCTTCTTGAAGCCATGGAGGAACGGCAGGTCACCGTTGAGGGCCAAACCCGACCTCTGCCACAGCCATTTTTTGTGATTGCTACTCAGAACCCGTCTTCTCAGGGTGGCACATTTCCACTGCCTGAATCTCAACTCGACCGGTTTCTCATGTGCCTCAGTCTTGGATATCCAGATGAGCGTGCCGAGCGGGAACTGCTTGAAGGAGTAAGTCGCCGCCATCTGGTCGAGGACTTGCAGACGGTGATCAGTCCGGAAACACTCGTGCGGCTACGTCAGGCCGTTGCGGGCGTTAAGGCGTCTTCTGCGGTTCTGGATTACCTGCAGCGTATCCTGGCCTTCAGTCGTAATGACATGCGCTTTACTCATGGTCTCTCGCCGCGAGCCGGGCTTGCTTTACTGCGTGCAGCTAAAGCATGGGCCGTTATCGAGGGGCGCACATTTCTGATTCCCGAGGATGTACAGGCGGTGTTAGAACCTGTCGTCGATCACCGTCTCAAGTCTGGTGCTGCGCGGCATATACTAGAAAATGTTGCTGCCTTAGCCTGATATGGTCAAACGAGCGCAGTCAGATAAGAGAGGATGGGGCAGGCGACTGTTTCAGTCGTGGTTGAATCGCAGGATTCCCCCCGTGTCGCGGCTGGCTCTCTCTCACAGGAATGTTTTCATTCTCCCGTCGCGAACGGGGTGGGCCTTTGCGGGTCTGCTTGTGGCCATGTTGCTGACCGCTATTAATTATCAGAATTCACTTATCTACGGCTTAACCTTCTGGTTGGTCAGTCTGGGGCATGGCACCATCTGGTTAACTTTTCGTAATCTCTCAGGGCTTGAGATGTCCGCAGGTAAGGTAGAGCCGTGTTATGCCGGCGAAAGTCTTCAGTTGCCGGTCAGAATTTCTTCTGCCCGGAATTGGGCCGTCGCAGTTGCTGTGGGGTACCCAGGGGAAACCCAACAGGACTTTACTCTGGCTCCGGGCGAGTCGCTCGAGGCCTCCCTTACGCGGCGTACTCTTAAACGGGGGCGTCTGCCATTGAAGCGGATCCGGGTAGAAACTGAGTACCCATTTGGTTTGTTTCGTGCCTGGAGCTGGGTCGCGCTCGACTTTGATGTGGTTGTTTACCCTAAGCCAGAGTTTACACCCGTGCATCTGTCAGCCGGTGACGGTGATGAGGTTGAGGGCGTAGCCGTGGCGTTGATTGGGCGAGATGACGTGTCGGGTATCCGTGAGTACGGGCGCGGCGACAGTATGAATCAGATCTCCTGGAAGCATACCGCACGGACCGGGTCTCCTAAGTCGTTCGAGCGTGAGCAGGAGCAGGGCGTTATGTGTTTGCTCGACTGGGAGAGCCTCAAAGGCCTGGAGCCGGAAGTTCGTTTATCGAGGTTGGCCTCATGGGTTGATCAGGCTGAGGCGCTGGGGTGGCAGTATGGTCTTTCGGTACCTGGTGTAGAGATACCTGCCGATACCGGAATCGAGCATCGCCATCGTTGCCTTAAGGCTCTGGCATTATGGGGAGCAGGCGAATGACCGGTGTTGCTCTCCCAAGAAAAGCATTGTTGCTTCAGGTGTTGGCGGTACTGAGTTCACTCGTGCCGCATCTGGGGTACCTGCCGGTATGGCTCTATCTGATGGTGGCATTTGTTCTCGGCTGGCGATGGCTCGTATATACCGGTCATCTGTCCTTCCCGGGACGTTTCGCAAAGTTGGTTGCGGTTGTTCTGGCTTGTGTGGGGGTGTATGCGCTCAGCGGTGGCCGGATTTCGCTTGAGGGAAGCAGCGCCTTCCTTATATCGGCAGGGGTTCTTAAGCTTCTGGAGCTGGCCACCAGAAGAGATGGCGTAGTCGTTGTCTTTATTGCTTTATTTATTCAGGCCTCAGGTTTTCTTTTTAATCAAAGCATTCTGTATAGCCTTCAGGGGATTGGGACGCTGATTCTGGCCTGTGCGGCGATGGTCGCCACGCAGGCTGCCACCCGAACGGGACTATCTTCGCAGGTTCCTGTATTTGGTGTGACTGCAAAGCTATTACTGACGGCTTTGCCGTTTATGCTCATCGTCTATTTCTTATTTCCTCGTCTTGGTCCGCTCTGGAGCGTAGCGCTGCAATCCGACTCAGCCTTGACCGGTTTGTCTGAGCGCCTGCAGCCGGGGGATATTTCGGAGCTTAGTCAGTCATCTGAAGTTGCATTCAGGGTGACCTTTAATGGCGTCAAACCTTCTCGCAGTGACCTCTACTGGAGAGCCATGACGCTGGATAAACATGACGGGGACGGTTGGGATAAGTCAGTATTGGATGCGGCTCAGCTACCCATGCCTGCAATTATTGAAGAGGCCACTTACGACTACGAAGTAATACAGGAAGCAACGGGGCAGGCGTATCTTTTTGCGTTGGCGGGCTCGGTAAGCCGAGACAGGGATATCGAACTGACAGCAACCCGTTTATTGAGATACGGCCGTCCTGTTTATCAGCGCATCAGATATGACGTCAGTGCGCCAATAGAGCCGGTTATTGGTCCTGCCTTTGACTCTGGATTGAGAACCGCTCCTGATTTGTATCTCGCACTTCCTTCTGGCGCTAACCCCATGATCCGGGAATGGGCGAGGGAGCTGCCCTCTGAGGCCGGGCAATTTGCTAAAGCGTTCCTACAATTCGTACGTGAGCAGCCATTTTATTACACGCTTAAACCACCTCGTTACGGCGAAGATGATATTGATCAGTTTTTGTTCTCTGGTCGCAGAGGTTTTTGCGAACATTATGCCTCGGCAATGGCCTTCGCTGCCCGGGCGGCTGGCATTCCATCCAGAGTGGTTGCTGGATACCAGGGGGGGGAGTGGCATCCGGATGGCTATCTGACCGTAAGACAATATGATGCACATGCATGGGTTGAACTCTGGGATGGCCAGCAATGGTTCCGGGTTGATCCTACCTCAGCAGTGGCGCCAGATCGGATTGAATATGGCCTGCAAGGAGCCCTTCTAGAGGAAGATTCCTTTCTTGAGAAGAGTCCTCTGTCTCCGCACCGTTATACCGATATTGGATGGGTAAACAGTCTGCGCTTGCAGCTGGATACTATCAATTACCAGTGGAGCCGGTGGGTGCTGGCATATGACGGTGAAAGGCAGAAAGGCCTGTTGTCCCGCTGGTTTGGCATCGATGCGTTGGTTGACGGTTTGTATATTATCGCCGGCTCAATCGCGGGTTTGTTTGTAATTGGTGCTCTGTGGCAATGGTGGCAGCAGCGCCCGGAGAAAAGAAAGCGGCTGATTCTTATCTGGTCAGAGTTGCGTCGTACTGCGCTAAAAAAAGAAATTACGGTCGGGGAGGGGACGGCACCCTTATCGTTGCTGGCGGAAATCGAAATTATATATCCGTCTCTTGCAGCCCAGTGTCACACTGCACGTTGCGCTCTTATACAGGTATACAAATCAGAGGCAGAGGAAATGTTGGAGCGTGCTGAGAAAAACCTTGCTCGACAACTGCAGCTACTCAACCGGCAGCTGCGTCGGGTCCGGCCAGGCGCAGAAGCAACCACTTCCGGCAATATTCAGAAAAGGCCCGTATGATTCGCCCGCGAGCAGACGCTCAATCATGTTGGTGAATAACGCTTCGTCCGAGAGACTGCAGAGGGCACCAAAGCCATACGCGCCAAAATAAGCCAGGCTGGCATTCTGGTTGAGTACCGCCAGCCCCGGACTGGCGGTCAGGGGTAGCCTGTCATTGGCAGACGCCTTCATGACCAGAGCATTAGGATTGAGTTCACGTGCTTCCGCCAGTCGATTTTCTGGAAGTGTTTCTGGCGCTAAGATAATAAATCTAACCTCATCGCCTTCTGGCCATTGCTCAATAATGGCTCGGGTGTGACGAGCACTGACGTTGTTGCACAGACAGTCTGGTTTCCAGAGATGTACCACAGTCACCAGTGCATCGGAACTTTCAGGATATTCAGCCGACACTCTCTTCAGTAGCGCTGCCAGGCCTTGCTCAACAATGTCGGGGCTGCGCGATTCAGCAGGGGCGCCTGCTTCGACAAATGGACGCAGTGACTGCTGCTGAAACCACCACAAGCCAAACAGTGAACCTGTTAGCCAGACGAAGATCAGTACGGAAACAAGGAGTGTTTTTTTACGACCTGGGGCATCGGACGCGTTAGATACTGACATGGTCTGAATGGCTCTGAATATGGGTTACTTTCTCAGCTACCGCTTCCCGGGTGGCTGGCGTTATCATACATAGCTTTCTAATTGTAAACGAATCTGGAGTGTACCCGTGTCTTTCAGGGTGTTGACCGCAGAACAACTGACGGCCGAGTCACTTGCATGCGACCAATGGTTTCTCGTGGAGGTAGTTGGTGAGCACTGTGCACCCTGTCGTGCAGTTGAGCAGTTGCTAGCGCTACTGGCACCGACGCTTGACCCTCGCTGCCCGATCGTTCAGCTTCGTGCCGAGGAGTCGCCCGAGTGGGTGGCTGAACTTCAGATCCGAACTGTTCCTCTACTGCTGATTTACCATCGGGGAGAAGTAGCTGCGCGCGAACAGAACAATCTCTCAATGGTCGGAATCCGGCATTTTCTCAACAAACATTTACCGTTTGCGGTCGACCCTGCTCATCAGGTCGGAAGTTTACTGAGCGAGGGTAAGCTCGATCAGTTGCGCTCAGTCCTTGGGCTGCTGACGGACGAAGAGTCCCGTACGCCAGAAGTGCAGCGCGCACGTTCGTGGCTATCCATGCGTGACCTTAAGCTTCCACCGCCGGAGTCTGATGTCAGGGACAGCTTTTTTGAGCAGGCGGAAAGCGGCGATTGGCGAGCAGTGTTACGATCATTGGAAATCTCAGCCTCAACTGACCACCTGCGAGAGCTAGCCATCGCCTTAGCGGACCTGATTCCTGATCGGAAACTGGTCGCAGAGTGGCGTCGTAAAGTACTTTAGTTATACCGTTATCTATGCGTGCTCTGTTTACTTGTTTTTACCGGCGTTCCCGCCCTTCAGGTAATTAGGCCCGCGGGGATAATTAATCTGGAAGCTCGCGGTTACCCTCCTATAGTCAAAGCTGATGACATAACGATCAATAGTGGTGTAACTATGGAGTTTGAGCGCCTGAGTATTCGTCAGCGTTTATGGATAATGCTATCGGCAGTATTTCTCATGGGTGTTATTTCCATGGCTGTCGATTTTCATCAGTATCAGAATCAGCTGGTGGAAGAGAAAAAACAGCAGCTATCGGCGTTAGTCGAGTCGCAGGCAAGTCTGCTCAGTCAGTTACTGAGCAACGGTGGTGACCTACAGGAGGGGCTCTCCGCGATTAACGGTTCTCGCTACCACGGTGAGGAGTACTTCTTTGTAATTAACGAGCAGCTAATTATGAAAATGCACCCCTTCAAGCCCGTACTGAATGAGACGTCGGTGTCCAAAGTTCGCGACCCTGATGGTGTTTATCTGTTTCGTGAGATGAAGAAAGCGGTTGAGAAGGGCGGTACAGGATTTGTTAATTATAAATGGCCGCGTCCGGGTAGTGATGAACCGGTCAGTAAACTCAGTGCAATTACACCTGTTGCCGGATCAGATCTCTATATTGGCACCGGTGAATATATTGATGATATTCAGGCGGTCATCTGGAGCCGGGGAAGTTGGACTCTTTTATGTCTTCTCATCTGGGGCGGGTTTATGTTGATCTGCTCACGATACATTACCGCCGCAATATCAAAACCTATCCGCAGAATTGAAGAGACCATGGCTAACCTGGCAGAAGGTGATCTGTCATTTGAATGTGAACGGTCGGGTGTTCCTGAATTTGATCGTATTTCTGTAGCTATCAATAAAATGCGATCGCGGCTGGCCGAATTGTTAAGCCGTATTCGGGATGATAGCGACCGACTAAACCGCGAGGCCGACATCGTTGCCCGATCAACGTCAGAGGTGAGCGCAGGCTCTGATTCACAATACCGGGAGCTTGATCAGCTATCAGTCGCGATGACTGAAATGGTTCAGACGACGCAGGTGCTTGCCGGTAACGCACGCGACGCCGCACAGCGTATGACTGAAGTAACGGACGCTGCTTCCAGTGGTGCCAACTCTGTTTCTGCGGTAAGAAAGCGGGTGTACACCGTGTTAAATCAGTTGGAAGGGGCATCGGTTGCCATTACCCAAATGCATGCGTCTGCCGAGCAGATTTCGAATGTGGCAGAAGTGATTGCGAGTATTTCTGAACAGACCAATCTTCTCGCCTTGAACGCAGCTATTGAAGCAGCTCGAGCGGGGGAGTCAGGGCGCGGGTTCGCTGTCGTTGCTGATGAAGTCCGGACCCTGGCTCAGCGCACAGGTGTCGCCACCAGTGAAATTAAAGACGTAATTGAGACCATTACACAGGTGGCCAATGATTCTGTCAGAGCAATGCAGTTGAGTGCTGAAGAGACAAAAGCCTGTGCGGATGAGGTAAATACAACGGAAGAACAGTTGGCTGGTATCTCAAGCAACATGACACTGGTAAAAGATATTAATCATCAGGTGGCCGCGAGTGTCACCCAGCAGGAACAGGTTGCAGCAGAAATGGACAGTAACCTCTCACGCGTAGCGGAGTCGGCAGACGGTCATAAACATGTTTCAGACATGCTCCGAGGCACATCTGAAAATGTCGAACGTCTCGCTGAGGACCTGGCTGGGCAACTAAAGCATTTCCGCATGGAAGTAAGCTGACGTCTCTTAAATTCAGCAATAAAAAACCCCGCAGTGCGGCACTGCTGTCCCACAGTTTTGGGACAGCAAATGAAAAAGCCTGACTCCGAG
>CAJWBH010000029.1 GCA_913019975.1 Thalassolituus maritimus
CGATAGTACCCACGTTTACGTGGGGTTTGGAACGTTCAAACGTTTCCTTAGCCATGAGAATACCTCATCAAATGTCAGTAATTAAAATCTGTTAATAATTGCATCGGCCACGTTTGATGGCGCTTCCGCATATTTCTCAAATTCCATGGAATAGGTCGCCCGCCCCTGGCTTGCAGAGCGCAGATCGGTGGCATAACCGAACATCTCTGCCAGCGGTACGGACGCATTCACCACCTTACCGGACGGTGTATCTTCCATTCCTGAAATCATGCCGCGGCGACGGTTAAGGTCGCCAACAACGTCACCCATGTAGTCTTCAGGGGTAACAACTTCAACCTTCATCATCGGCTCGAGCAGTACTGCATCGCCTTCCTGTGAAAGCTGTTTGGTTGCTTGTGACGCGGCAATTTTAAACGCCATCTCATTCGAGTCAACGTCATGGAAAGAGCCGTCATACAGTGTCGCCTTGAGACCCAGCAACGGGTAACCAGCAAGAACACCGTTTTTCATCTGCTCTTCAATACCTTTTTCAACCGATGGAATGTATTCACGCGGAATCACACCACCAGTGATCTCATTCACAAACTCGAGACCTTCTTCTTCGCTCGGCTCAAAGCGGATCACAACGTGACCATACTGACCACGCCCGCCAGACTGCTTCGCAAACTTATTGTTAATCTCAACAGTACGGGTAATTTTCTCGCGATAAGCCACCTGAGGCTTACCTACATTACACTCGACTTTGAATTCACGCTTCATGCGATCGACAATGATGTCGAGGTGCAACTCACCCATACCCGAAATAATAGTCTGACCAGACTCTTCGTCAGTCTCAACCCGGAACGACGGATCTTCCTGCGCAAGCTTACCCAGAGCTACACCCATCTTCTCCTGATCAGCTTGAGACTTAGGCTCAACAGCTACCGAAATAACCGGATCAGGGAACTCCATACGCTCAAGCGTAATGACGTCTTTCTGATCGCAGAGCGTGTCACCTGTTGTGACATCCTTCAGGCCGATCAATGCGACGATATCGCCCGCACGAACTTCTTTCAGTTCCTCTCGGGAGTTGGCGTGCATCTGTACCATACGGCCAACACGTTCGCGCTTACTCTTAACCGAGTTCATCACAGCGTCGCCAGAATTGAGTACGCCAGAATACACACGCACGAAGGTCAGCGTTCCCACAAATGGGTCGGTCGCGATTTTAAAAGCAAGCGCCGCAAACGGCTCATCATCAGAGGAGTGACGAACGCCGACAGACTCGTCTTTATCGTCAAGAATACCTTCAATCGCTTTCACTTCGGTTGGCGAAGGCAGATATTCAATAACCGCATCCAGAACCGCCTGTACGCCTTTATTTTTGAAAGCAGAACCACAGGTAACGAGAACAATCTCGTTTGCCAGTGTGCGCTGACGCAGAGCCGCTTTAATCTCTTCCTCGGAAAGCGTTTCACCTTCGAGGTATTTGTCCATCAACTCTTCAGAGGCTTCTGCGGCTGCTTCAATCAGTTTCTCGCGCCACTCTTCGGCTGTATCAACCAGATCAGCTGGAATGTCTTCATAGGTGAAAGTCAGCCCCTGATCGGCTTCATTCCACATCACGGCCTTCATTTTGATCAGGTCGACGACACCTTTGAAGTCATCTTCAGCGCCAATATTGATCTGCAATGGCACAGGCGTCGCACCAAGACGGGCCTTCAACTGGTTAACTACCATGAAGTAGTCAGCACCGGCACGGTCCATCTTATTGACGAATACCATACGCGGCACTTCGTACTTATTTGCCTGACGCCATACGGTTTCAGTCTGAGGCTGCACACCTGACGATCCGCACAAAACTACGACAGCACCATCCAGAACACGGAGTGAACGCTCCACCTCAATGGTGAAGTCCACGTGCCCCGGGGTATCAATGATGTTAATACGATGCTGATCGAATTGCTGAGCCATACCGGCCCAGAAACAGGTCGTGGCCGCAGAAGTAATGGTGATACCACGCTCCTGCTCCTGCTCCATCCAGTCCATAGTAGCTGCACCGTCATGCACCTCACCAATTTTGTGAGACACACCCGTATAGAACAGCACTCGCTCAGTGGTGGTAGTTTTGCCCGCATCTACGTGCGCACAGATACCAATATTACGATAGCGATCAATCGGCGTTGTACGTGCCACAGCTACACCTCAGTCTGGAACAGTGATGTCAGACATTAGATTAACGCCTGACATGAGATATTAAGGGCGCGAATCGTAATATAAGTAAACAGTGGCAGTCAATGACCCGGCCCTGCCCAGCCCTGCTTTCATGGGCATTAGGGAGCGCATTCGTATACCCGGAGATCGCGCCGATGCGAGCCAGCAACGAACTGGCAATACAAAGGAAATTAATCTGTTAGATTTCTGAAAAAGAGGAGAACCAAAGAGGGAGGAGATAAAGGCTGCGTTCGGACGAACACAGCCTTTGAGCGATCAGAAGCGGTAATGAGAGAACGCTTTGTTCGCTTCGGCCATACGGTGAACGTCTTCACGTTTCTTAACCGCAGCACCTTTACCTTCACAGGCTTCGATCATTTCGTTCGCCAGACGCTGAGCCATGGATTTTTCACCACGACCACGCGCAGCGTCAACCAACCAGCGCATAGCCAGTGCCTGACGACGTGCAGGACGAACTTCAACAGGCACCTGGTAAGTAGCACCACCTACACGGCGGCTCTTAACCTCAACCATAGGCTGGATAGCTTCCAGAGACTGTTCGAACATTTCGATTGGATCATTGCCGCTTTTAGAAGCAACAGTGTCCAGTGCACCGTAGACGATTTTCTCGGCTACAGACTTCTTACCACTGATCATTACGTGGTTCATAAACTTCGCCAGAATAGTATTTCCAAACTTAGGATCTGGCAGAATCTCGCGTTTCGCAGCGACGCGTCTTCTTGGCATGATAAGCCCTCTTTAGGTCTTCAGGTCAGCCTGTGCACTTAACGTTATCGAAAAATGGCACAGCCTTACTCTTATCCAATGTCTTAAAGGTATTAACCCTTAGGACGCTTAGCACCGTACTTAGAACGGCCCTGTTTACGGTTAGCAACACCAGAAGTATCCAGTGAACCGCGAACAGTGTGATAACGAACACCCGGCAAGTCTTTTACACGACCGCCACGGATCAGAACAACGCTGTGCTCCTGAAGGTTGTGACCTTCACCGCCGATGTATGAGGTAACTTCGAAACCATTCGTCAGGCGTACACGGCAAACTTTACGCAGTGCCGAGTTAGGCTTTTTCGGGGTAGTTGTGTACACACGAGTACAAACACCACGACGCTGAGGACATGCCTGCAGAGCAGGTACGTCGCTCTTAGCGACCTTACGCTTACGAGGCTTACGAACCAGCTGATTGATTGTAGCCATTAAGCAAACTCCAGTTATTACATTTCACGTGTGCAGACATCCGCACACAATAAAAGGGGCCGGAAGGATACTCCCCCCAGCCCCTTTCGTCAAGCGCTGATGCTGACGTTAGTCTTACTTATCGCTGAATGCTTCGCTCAGTTTCGCTTCCATATCTTCAGCAGATACGGTCAACGATTCTGGCATCGCCTTCATACGATCATCTTCACGGCTCTGACGCTTACGCTTACGTTCTTCGTGATACGTAAGACCAGTACCCGCCGGGATCAGACGACCAACAACCACGTTCTCTTTCAGGCCGCGCAGGGTGTCCATCTTACCGGTAACTGCACCTTCGGTGAGTACACGCGTGGTTTCCTGGAAGGAAGCCGCAGAAATGAACGACTCGGTTGCCAGAGACGCTTTGGTAATACCCAGCAGAACGCGCTCACCTTTCGCAGCAATCTTACCTGCCGCATCCAGCTTCTCGTTCTCTTCCAGGAAGTTGGTGTATTCAACCTGATCACCTGGAATGAAGTTACTGTCGCCGTTTTCACCAATGATGACTTTACGCAGCATCTGACGAACGATTACTTCGATGTGCTTATCATCGATGCCTACACCCTGCAGACGGTAAACTTCCTGCACTTCGTTGGTGATGTACATCGCCAGATGGCCAACACCTTTCAGACGCAGAATGTCATGCGGGTTGAACGGACCATCAGAGATAACTTCACCTTTCTCAACCTGTTCACCTTCGAACACGTTGAGGTGACGCCACTTAGGAATCAGCTCTTCATAGTGATCACCGCCGTCGTTCGGCGTAATAACCAGACGCTTCTTACCTTTAGTCTCTTTACCGAAGCTCACGGTACCAGAGATTTCTGCAAGGATGGCAGGCTCTTTTGGCTTACGTGCTTCGAACAGGTCAGCAACTCGTGGCAGACCACCGGTAATGTCTTTGTTGCCTGACGTCTCCTGCGGGATACGTGCGATAACGTCACCCACAGTTACGATGGCACCGTTCTCCTGAGAAACCAGAGCGTTGGCTGGCAGCAGGTACTGAGCCGGAGCATTGGTACCTGGCAGGTGAACGTCGTTACCTTTTTCGTCAACCAGCTTAACCATTGGACGGATGTCTTTACCGGCCGCTGGACGATCCTTAGGATCGATCACTTCGATGCTGGACAGACCAGTCAGTTCGTCAGTTGTACGGTTGATGGTAATACCTTCTTCCATACCGACGAATTCGATCTTACCGGCCACTTCAGTCACGATTGGGTGAGTGTGTGGATCCCAGCTAGCGACCTTCTGGCCAGCTTCTACCAGCTCGCCGTCTTTCACACTGATCACAGCACCGTAAGGAAGCTTGTACAGCTCACGCTCACGACCATGGTCGTCTGCCAGAGCAATCGAACCAGAACGGGAAACAGCAACCAGATCGCCGTTTTCACGCGTTACAGTCTTCATGTTGTGCAGGCGAACCTTACCAGCGTTCTTAACCTGTACGCTGTCGGCTGCAGATGAACGTGATGCCGCACCACCAATGTGGAACGTACGCATCGTCAGCTGTGTACCTGGCTCACCGATGGACTGTGCAGCAATAACACCCACTGCTTCACCCACGTTCACCTGGTGACCGCGACCAAGGTCACGACCGTAACAGGCAGAACAGATACCTACACGGCTGTCACAGGTAATCGCGGAGCGAACGATCACTTCGTCGATACCTTCGCCTTCGATCTTGTGAACCCAGGCTTCGTCGATCAGAGTACCAGCTGGTACTACTACGTCGCCTTCAGAGCCAGGCTTGTATACGTCGGTCGCGACAACACGACCAAGGATACGATCACCCAGACCAACCACAACGTCACCGCCTTCAATCAGCGGAGTCATGACCAGACCTTCTTCGGTGCCACAGTCACGCTCCGTCACAACCAGATCCTGCGCGACGTCTACCAGACGACGGGTCAGGTAACCGGAGTTCGCTGTTTTAAGTGCGGTATCCGCCAGACCTTTACGAGCACCGTGAGTCGAGGTGAAGTACTGAAGTACGTTCAGACCTTCACGGAAATTCGCCACAATCGGCGTCTCGATGATGGAGCCATCCGGCTTCGCCATCAGACCACGCATACCCGCCAGCTGACGGATCTGAGCCGGGCTACCACGAGCCCCTGAGTCGGCCATCATGTAGACTGAGTTGAAGGATTCCTGCTCAACCTCGTTACCTTCGCGGTCGATCACGCCTTCTTTACCCAGGTTATCCATCATCGCCTTCGCTACCAGTTCGTTAGCGCGGGACCAGATGTCGATCACCTTGTTGTATTTCTCACCGTGCGTCACGAGACCGGAAGCAAACTGGCTTTCGATTTCTTTTACTTCTGCATCAGCGTTTTCAATGATTTCGGCTTTTTCGTCCGGAATCACGAAGTCATTCACACCGATAGATGAGCCAGAACGGGTTGCGAACTGGAAGCCGGTGTACATGATCTGGTCAGCAAAGATAACGGTATCTTTCAGACCCACGCGACGGTATGCCGTGTTGATCAGGTTAGAAATCGCTTTCTTCTTCATCGGCTGGTTAACCAGCTCGAATGGCAGACCTTTCGGTACGATGCGGAACAGCAGCGCTCGGCCGATCGTGGTGTCGATCAGGCTGGTGCGAGTTTCGCTGTTGCCTTCGAGGTCGATGCTGGTTTCAGTGATACGTACTTTCACCTTCGCCTGAAGATGTACGTTACCACCGTAGTAAGCACGGCTGACTTCGTCGAGATCAGCGAACACCATACCTTCACCCAGTGCGTTTACACGCTCACGGGTCATCCAGTACAGACCGAGTACAACGTCCTGCGACGGTACGATGATTGGCTCACCGTTCGCTGGAGACAGTACGTTGTTGGTGGCCATCATCAGGGCACGGGCTTCAAGCTGTGCTTCCAGGGTCAGCGGTACGTGTACCGCCATCTGGTCACCATCGAAGTCAGCGTTGTATGCCGCACATACCAGAGGGTGCAGTTGAATCGCTTTACCTTCAATCAGCTGTGGCTCGAACGCCTGGATACCAAGACGGTGAAGTGTTGGTGCACGGTTCAGCATCACTGGGTGCTCACGGATAACTTCCGCAAGGATGTCCCATACTTCTGGGGTTTCGCGCTCAACCATTTTCTTCGCAGCTTTAATGGTTGTCGCCAGACCACGGTGCTCCAGCTTGGAGAAGATGAACGGCTTGAACAGTTCCAGAGCCATCTTCTTCGGCAGACCACACTCGTGCAGACGCAGCTGAGGACCTACGGTAATTACCGAACGGCCAGAGTAGTCAACACGCTTACCGAGCAGGTTCTGACGGAAACGACCCTGCTTACCTTTAATCATGTCAGCAAGCGACTTCAGTGGACGCTTGTTAGAACCAGTGATCGCACGACCGCGACGACCGTTATCCAGCAGGGCGTCAACAGACTCCTGCAGCATACGTTTCTCGTTGCGTACAATGATGTCTGGTGCGCTCAGCTCGAGCAGGCGCTTCAGACGGTTGTTACGGTTGATCACACGACGGTATAGATCGTTCAGGTCAGAGGTCGCAAAGCGTCCACCGTCCAGTGGTACCAGTGGACGCAGATCTGGCGGCAGAACCGGCAGAACTTCCATGATCATCCACTGAGGATCGTTACCTGAGTTGTGGAACGCCTCAAGGATCTTCAGACGCTTAGACAGCTTCTTGATCTTGGTCTCAGACGTCGTGCCAGGGATCTCATCACGCAGGCGCTGAACTTCTTCGCCCAGTTCGATCTGACCCAGCAGAGTCTGGATGGCTTCCGCACCCATTTTCGCGTCGAATTCGTCGCCAAATTCTTCAATCGCTTCGTAGTATTGCTCGTCGGTCAGCAGCTGACCTACGTCGAGCGTGGTCATGCCAGGCTCGGTCACTACGAATGATTCATAGTAAAGAATACGTTCGATGTCGCGCAGCGTCATATCCAGCATCAGACCGATACGGGATGGCAGCGACTTCAGGAACCAGATGTGTGCAACCGGAGAAGCCAGTTCGATGTGACCCATACGCTCACGACGAACTTTAGCCTGAGTTACCTCAACGCCACACTTCTCACAGATCACACCACGGTGCTTGAGACGCTTGTACTTACCGCACAGACATTCGTAGTCCTTAATAGGACCAAAGATGCGCGCACAGAACAGACCGTCACGTTCAGGCTTGAACGTACGGTAGTTAATGGTCTCTGGCTTTTTAACTTCACCAAAAGACCATGAACGAATCATTGCTGGAGAGGCGAGGCCAATACGGATCGCATCGAACTCATCAGCGTTGTTCTGGTTACGCAGAAAATTGACTAAGTCTTTCATAGTACTCTAGCTCCGCTCCGCTTATTCGTTTTCCAGTTCGATGTCGATACCCAGTGAGCGGATCTCTTTAACGAGTACGTTAAAGGATTCCGGCATACCGGCTTCCATACGGTGATCGCCGTCGACGATGTTTTTATACATCTTGGTACGACCCGCCACGTCATCCGACTTAACAGTGAGCATTTCCTGCAGGGTGTATGCTGCACCGTAAGCTTCCAGTGCCCACACTTCCATCTCACCGAAGCGCTGACCACCGAACTGAGCCTTACCGCCCAGAGGCTGCTGAGTAACGAGGCTGTAAGAACCGGTCGAACGAGCGTGCATCTTGTCGTCTACCAAGTGGTTCAGTTTCAGCATGTACATGTAACCGACGGTCACTGGACGATCGAAAGCATCACCTGTACGGCCATCGTACAGAGTCATCTGACCTGAATCCGGCAGATCTGCCAGACGCAGCAGACGCTTGATTTCGCTTTCTTTCGCACCGTCGAATGCAGGTGTTGCCATTGGTACACCAGCACGCAGGTTATCAGCCAGATGGAGAACCTCAGCATCGGAGAAGCTGTCGAGGTCTTCAATACGGCCGTCGCCACCGTTGTAGATTTCACCCAGCAGGCCACGCAGCTTGGCGATTTCCTGCTGTTCTTTGATCATACGATCGATCTTTTCACCCAGACCTTTAGCGGCAAGGCCAAGGTGGATTTCCATGATCTGACCGACGTTCATACGAGACGGTACACCCAGAGGGTTCAGTACGATATCAACCGGAGTACCGGTGCCATCGTAAGGCATATCCTCGATTGGTTTGATCGCTGAGATAACACCTTTGTTACCGTGACGACCTGCCATCTTATCGCCTGGCTGGATCTTACGTTTGATTGCAAGGTACACCTTAACAATCTTCAGTACGCCCGGAGCCAGATCGTCGCCAGTCTGCAGTTTGCGTTTCTTATCTTCGAAGCGCTCATCCAGTGCTTTCTGACGATCAACAATGTACTGCTCAGCACGCTCAATGGTTTCAGCCAGAGATTCATCCTGAGGAAGAATCTTGAACCACTGATCTTCAGTCAGTTCAGCCAGATAGTCTGCGGTCAGGGTATCACCCTTCTTCAGACCTGGAGCTGCATTAACTTTCTGACCTTCCAGAGCACGGGTCAGACGCTCAAAGGTAGCGCCCTTAACGATGCGCATTTCTTCTTTGAGGTCTTTGCGGACTTCGCTGAGCTGCTCTTCTTCAATGTCTTTCGCACGCTGGTCTTTTTCAACACCGTCACGGGTGAAGACCTGTACGTCAATTACGGTACCTGTGGTGCCGGTCTTAACGCGCAGAGACGTGTCTTTAACGTCAGACGCTTTTTCACCGAAGATTGCACGCAGCAGTTTTTCTTCTGGAGTCAGCTGAGTTTCACCCTTAGGTGTTACCTTACCAACCAGAATGTCGCCCGGCTTAACTTCAGCACCGATGTAGACAATACCGCTTTCATCCAGCTTACCGAGAGCCGCTTCACCGACGTTTGGAATATCCGAAGTAATTTCTTCAGAACCCAGCTTGGTGTCACGCGCCACACAGGTCAGTTCCTGAATGTGGATAGTTGTCAGACGGTCTTCCTGAGCAACACGCTCAGACAGGAGGATCGAGTCCTCGAAGTTGTAACCGTTCCAAGGCATGAAGGCGATACGGAAGTTCTGACCCAGAGCCAGCTCACCCAGATCCACAGAAGGACCATCAGCCATCACGTCGCCACGCTGAACAGTATCACCAGCGCGTACCAGCGGACGCTGGTTAATACAGGTGTTCTGGTTCGAGCGGGTGTACTTAGTCAGGTTGTAGATATCTACACCTGCTTCACCAGCAACGGTTTCTTCGTCATTAACTTTTACAACCACACGAGATGCATCAACAGAGTCGATCACACCGCCGCGCTTAGCAACCACACATACACCGGAGTCCTGCGCTACCGCACGCTCAATACCGGTACCTACCAGAGGCTTCTCGGATTTGAGTGTCGGAACCGCCTGACGCTGCATGTTCGAACCCATCAATGCACGGTTAGCATCATCGTGCTCAAGGAACGGGATAAGTGACGCAGCAATCGATACAACCTGCTGTGGCGACACATCCATCAGCGTCACGTTATCCGGTGACATCATGGTGAATTCGTTTTTGTGACGTACAGAAATCAGATCACCCTGCAGACGACCTTCTTCGTCAGTTGGGACTGATGCCTGTGCAATCACGTAGTCTGACTCTTCAATCGCAGACACATAGATGATTTCGTCAGTAACGACACCACCATTCACCTTACGATAAGGCGTCTCCAGGAAGCCGTACTCGTTGGTACGCGCATAAGAAGACAGCGAGTTAATCAGACCGATGTTTGGACCTTCAGGCGTTTCAATCGGACATACGCGACCGTAGTGGGTCGCGTGAACGTCACGCACTTCGAAGCCTGCACGTTCACGGGTCAGACCGCCAGGGCCGAGAGCCGAGATACGACGCTTGTGAGTTACTTCAGACAGCGGGTTGTTCTGGTCCATAAACTGAGACAGTTGAGATGACCCGAAGAATTCTTTCACCGCTGCGCCAACTGGCTTAGCGTTGATCAGATCCTGTGGCATCAGGCCTTCAGATTCAGCCATAGACAGACGCTCACGCACGGCACGTTCAACACGAACAAGACCCACGCGGAACTGGTTTTCTGCCATTTCACCCACTGAACGGATACGACGGTTACCCAGGTGGTCAATGTCATCGACAACGCCCAGACCGTTACGGATATTGATCAGGGTCTTCAGCACCTCAACAATATCTTCTTTATCCAGAGTGCCAGCGCCCAGAATGTCTTCACGGCCGATACGACGGTTGAACTTCATACGACCTACCGCAGACAGGTCATAACGCTCATCGGTGAAGAACAGGTTCTCAAACAGAGCTTCTGCGCTTTCTTTGGTTGGCGGCTCGCCAGGACGCATCATGCGATAGATTTCTACCAGTGCTTCCAGAGCATTGCTGGTTGGATCAGTACGCAGAGTGTCAGAAATAAATGGACCGCAATCGAGTTCGTTGGTGTAAATCGTCTCGAACTCTGTGATTTTGGCTTCGCCCATTTTCTCGAGCATTTCGACAGTGATTTCGTCGTTCGCCGCAGCAACAACTTCACCGCTGCTAGCATCGACAAGGTCTTTCGCCAGAGATTTACCTGCAAGGAATTCAACCGGAACAACCAGTTCTTCAACGCCTGCTTTCTCGAGCTGACGGATATGACGCGCAGTAATACGGCGGGTTGCCTCAACGATGACGTTACCGTCGTTATCCATGATATCGAATGCAGCGGTTTCACCACGCAGACGCGACGGGATCAGCTTCAGCATCACGCCATCTTTGGTGATACGGTATTCGTCGTTGTCGTAGAAGGCTTCCAGGATATCCTGAGTATTGTAGCCAAGCGCGCGCAGCAGAATAGTTGCTGGCAGCTTACGGCGACGGTCGATACGCACGTATACCAGGTCCTTCGGATCGAATTCAAAGTCGAGCCATGAACCACGGTAAGGAATCACACGTGCGTTATACAGCAGCTTACCTGAGGAGTGGGTTTTACCCTTGTCGTGATCAAAGAACACACCCGGAGAACGGTGCAGCTGAGACACGATTACACGCTCGGTACCGTTGACAATAAAGGTACCGTTATCGGTCATCAGGGGCATTTCGCCCATGTAAACTTCTTGCTCTTTGATGTCTTTAATTGCTTTGGTCGCTGATTCTTTATCATAAATGATCAGACGAACCTTAACGCGCAGTGGTGCCGCATACGTAACACCACGGAGCATACATTCTTTCTCGTCAAACGTAGGTGTACCCAGGCGGTAGCTCACGTACTCGAGCGCTGCGTTCCCTGAGTAGCTGACGATCGGGAAAACAGATTTAAATGCCGCATGAAGGCCGACGTCGTGACGCGTATCTGCGTCGAGGCCTTCCTGCAGAAACTTGCGATATGAGTCAATCTGGATTGCCAGAAGGTAGGGCACATCCATCACGCTCGGTAATTTACCGAAATCCTTACGGATACGTTTTTTCTCAGTGTATGAGTAAGCCATCAGTGATCCCCGGACTGTTTCCTCGATTGGGCAGAAGTACCCGTGGCTCGAAGAGTTGCCTTGCTAAAAAACCCGACCAATGGGCCGGTTTTACTCACGTATTCCATAACGTGAAAAAGGCTGACGGGAACAAACCCGTCAGCCGATCATCATGCCGGGTCTGGCATGATGCCAAGCGAATCGCAGAAACTGCGATTACTTGATTTCAACAACTGCGCCAGCTGCTTCCAGAGTTTCTTTAGCCGCTTCCGCGTCTTCTTTAGAAACACCTTCTTTAACAGTTGCTGGAGCGCCGTCAACCATACCTTTAGCGTCTTTCAGACCCAGGCCAGTCAGTTCACGTACTGCTTTAATTACGTTAACTTTCTTGTCGCCAGCAGCAGACAGAATTACGTCGAATTCAGTCTGAGCTTCAGCTGCACCGCCAGCATCGCCAGCAGCAGGAGCTGCTGCAACTGCTGCTGCAGAAACGCCGAATTTCTCTTCCATCGCTTCAACCAGCTCAACAACGTCCATTACAGACATTTCAGCTACTGCATTGATGATATCTTCTTTTGTCAGTGACATGAGATTGATCCTAAATTGTATTGGGCTCTACGCCCGTAAAATCATTTGAAACCGCGCTGATTAAATCAGGCAGCATCCTGTTCTTTTTGCTCACGAAGCGCAGCAAGGGTACGTACCAGCTTGCCAGCAGAGGCTTCTTTCATGACGCTCATCAGTTTCGCGATTGCTTCGTCGTATGTCGGCAGAGTTGCCAGCATATCAACGGAAACCACGTCACCGCCAAAGGCACCGGTCTTCAGTTCAAAAGCTTCGTTTTCTTTAGCGAAGTTTTTGAAGATACGAGCTGCAGCACCTGGGTGTTCTTTAGAGAACGCGATCAGGCTTGGGCCAACCAGAGATTCGGTCAGACACTCGTATTCAGTACCTTCAACTGCACGGCGTGCCAGAGTGTTACGGACGACTTTCATCCATACACCGGCTTCACGTGCTTCTTTACGGAGAGCGGTCATGGCTGCCACAGTAACGCCGCGGGAATCCGCAACAACTGCCGACAGAGCACCATCAGCTGCTTCCTGGACTTCGGCGACAATCGCCTTCTTATCTTCGAGTCCTAAGGCCACGATTAACTCCTAAAAGTTGAGTTAGGCTCTATTGAGCCATCCCGTGTGACAATTCAGTATTCTGAACGGGGTCACACACTATCTACGCAGGTACAATTAAGCGGCGGAGTGCAAAGCAAACCACCGCGCCTGCGGTCTTTGACAGCTGCCGCTGCAATACAGGATCACAGCGACAACCCCAAAGATGGTTGTGCTGATCAGAATTCCAGTGAGGAATGATCAACCACCAGGCCAGGACCCATGGTAGTGCTCAGTGTCACTTTCTTCATATAGACACCTTTCGCCTGGCTTGGCTTAGCTTTCTTCAGATCCGCCAGCAGAGAGGTCAGGTTTTCTTTCAGTGCTTCTGCAGTGAAATCTGCCTTACCGATGGTCGTGTGGATGATACCGTTCTTATCGTTACGGTAACGAACCTGACCCGCTTTAGCGTTTTTAACAGCGGTAGCAACGTCTGGAGTCACAGTACCAACCTTAGGGTTTGGCATCAGACCACGTGGACCCAGAACCTGACCCAGCTGACCAACAACGCGCATTGCATCCGGAGAAGCAATAACAACGTCAAATGCCAGGTCGCCGCCTTTCATTTTCTCTGCCAGATCTTCCATACCCACTTCATCAGCGCCTGCTTCTTTAGCAACGTCAGCGTTAGCACCCTGAGTGAACACAGCAACACGCATAGTCTTACCAGTGCCGTTTGGCAGTACAGTAGAGCTACGTACGTTCTGATCTGATTTACGAGCGTCGATGCCGAGGTTAACGGCAACATCAACAGACTCTTTAAACTTTGCACCCGGCAGAGAAGCCAACAGTTCAACCGCTTCTTCTACTGAGTAAACTTTGCCGAGTTCTACTTTCTCAGCGATCGCCTTCTGGCGCTTAGTCAGCTTAGCCATTACTCAACTCCTTCCACGTTCAGACCCATAGCGCGGGCAGAGCCAGCGATCGTACGTACCGCTGCATCCATATCGGCTGCAGTCAGATCCGGTGCTTTTGCAGTGGCGATTTCTTCCAGCTGCGCACGGGTAACGGTACCCACTTTTTCTGTGTTTGGACGTGAAGAACCACTGGTAATGCCAGCCGCTTTCTTCAGCAGGTAAGACGCAGGTGGCGTCTTCATTTCAAAGGTGAAGCTACGGTCGTTGTACGCAGTAATAACTACTGGAACCGGTGCGCCAGCTTCCAGGTGTTGAGTCTGTGCATTGAACGCTTTACAGAATTCCATGATGTTCAGACCCATCTGACCCAGTGCAGGACCAACCGGTGGACTTGGGTTAGCTTTACCAGCGCCAACCTGCAGCTTGATATAGCCTTCTACTTTCTTAGCCATGTGCTTTTCTCCTAGTGGGTATTAACGCCAAAAAGTGGCAGACGCTTACGCATCGGCCACTGGCTCCCCGCCCCTGAGGGCATTAATTTTCGCTTACGCGGATTTTTCGACCTGAGTAAACTCAAGCTCAACCGGCGTAGAGCGACCAAAAATTGTTACCGCCACCTGCAGACGAGACTTCTCGTAATCAACGGTTTCAACCACACCGTTAAAGTCTGCAAACGGACCATCAATAACACGAACCACTTCACCAGCTTCGTAGATGGTTTTATGTGTAGGCTTGTCAGCACCATCCTGAACACGCTGCAGGATTGCATCAGCTTCTTTCTTACTGATCGGTGCTGGCTTATCTGCGGTACCGCCGATAAAACCCATTACCCGAGGAGTCTGATTAACCAGATGCCATGAATCGTCATCCATATCCATCTCAACCAACACATAACCCGGATAGAACTTGCGCTCGCTTTTACGCTTTTTGCCGTCGCGAACTTCGACGACCTCTTCGGTAGGAACAAGAACCTCACCGAACTTATCCTGCATATTGTGCAGCTCGATGCGCTCTTTCAGCTGAGTCTGAACGCGCTTCTCGTAACCAGAGTAAGCATGCACAACGTACCAACGCATAGTCATATTCTGTTCCTCAACCTACGATCAGTTTAACGATTGAGCTCAAACCCATATCGAGCAAATACAGAAACAGACCAACGAGGAAAACAACCGCCACCACAATCATCGTGGTCTGACGAGTCTCAACTGGCGTTGGCCAGACTACTTTGCGACGCTCTTTGTTTGCTTCTTTCAGCAGCACCAGGAAGTTTGAACCCTGGGTCGTCGTAAGTGCAGCACCTGCAGCCAGCAACATAAAGGCCACAACGATCAGTACGCGATAGAGCGTACCCATTTCCACACCGACGCTCTGATAAAAGGCGTCACTCGCACCTGCTACCGCACCGGCAAACAGAACAAGAGCAACCAACCACTTAACTGCATCAAACATCGAACCGCTTGCTTTACTTTCGGTACTCATACCATTCCCTAAAAGCCAAAAATGGCAGCCGAAGCTGCCATCTTGAAATTTTGGCAGGCCAGGAGGGACTCGAACCCCCAACTTTCGGTTTTGGAGACCGACGCTCTACCAATTGAACTACTGGCCTATGACTCTCAATCAGGGCGGCGTAAGTTACAGCAACCCCACCAACTAATCAACCCCTAACACATTGATAAATTGGATTTATTTGCTATCAAAAGACAGCAGCCGGAAAACCGACTAAAAAACGCCCACCCAACGCGGGCGTTTTTAATTGCAGGAGCGAAGCATCTTCGCGGACACCGTATCAGCCGATACAGGCTCGGGGATAAGATCCCCCCTACACTACACAGACAGATTATTGTTTCGGGCGTCCTGCCCTTCACCCCCTCACAAAACAAAGGGAGCCAGCCTCCGGCTGTCATAATTCGCTCCCAGCGAATTACTCAATAATCTTGGCTACAACACCAGCACCTACAGTACGACCGCCTTCACGGATCGCAAAACGCAGGCCCTCGTCCATCGCGATTGGAGCGATCAGAGTCACTTCCAGTGTCACGTTGTCACCTG
>CAJWBH010000030.1 GCA_913019975.1 Thalassolituus maritimus
AACGAGCCTCAGATGAGGCTCGTTATATGATCCCAAAACTGTGGGACAGCAGTGCGCTTCGGCGGGTTTTTTTATGCCTGTATTCTTTGAGGTGGGTAAGCAGGAGCCTCAGCTGGTTGTAGATAGAGCCTCAGCTGATTGTAGATAGAAACTCAGCGACCTTAACTGAGGCCGGGCCGTGTAAGGCTTCCTGAAACGCATCGGCGCCACGTGAAGGCTCCAGGTTTATTTCTACCGTTCTGGCATTAACGCTGTTAGCTACCTCTACAAATCCGGCTGCTGGGTAGACGTTGCCAGAAGTACCGATACTGATGAACAGGTCGCATTTCTCTAACGCTTGATAGATTTCATCCATGTATAACGGCATTTCGCCGAACCAGACGATATGTGGTCTCAAGCTGGCGGTACCACAGCATTCACATAGGCTGGTTGCTTCAATATCTGCCTGCTGACTATGGATTTTCCCGGTGGTGAGGCAACGCGATTTTTTCAGTTCACCATGCATATGTATGAGGTTCTGTGAGCCAGCCTCATGATGCAGATGGTCAACATTCTGTGTCACCAGTAAAAAGTCACCGGCAAATTCCTTTTCGAATTCAGCAAGAGCAATGTGAGCAGGGTTGGGTTTGACGTCAGCAAGTTGCGCCCGGCGACCGTTGTAGAAGCGCTGAACCAGCGCGGGGTCACGCTCGAAGGCCTCTGGCGTTGCTACATCTTCGAGGCGGTGGTTTTCCCACAGGCCGCCATTATCCCGGAACGTATTAATGCCTGATTCGGCTGAAATGCCCGCGCCAGTCAGTACGACAATTCGTTTCGGAGTGCTCATTACTTTTCTTCCTCAAAATGATCTGAGAAAAATCCGCGAATTTCATCGGCGCGTTGCATGGCATCGCTATAACCGAGGTCAATCAGTGCTTTACAGAAGCCTTTAGAAAACAGCAAGTAACTGAGAATACCTGATCCGTTCTGGCCTGCGTTACCACTGCCACCCAAGGTCATTTTCAGGGCTTTAGGAATTTCAGCAGCATGCTCGCCAGCAATCTGATCAATGGAACGGCTTGGATTGATTTCCAGTAACTCAATGGGTTTGAGCTCCATTCCTGCTTCCTTTCGAACATCTTCAGGAATACTGGTCAGAGTCCGGTTAATACGGCGCAGGCGCTCGACATCGGTTTCCATACTGTCGAGGAAAGCGGCATTTAACATATGACCCATGACCTTCGCCGGGCTTGGATAAGCCGCCGGAGGTTTCACGTGATCTTTACGCTTATGGGCGATACCCGAAACACCAATCACCATAACTTTCTCTGCACCCAGATGAAGTGCAGGGCTGATCGGCGCAAGCTGGCGAACTGCGCCATCGGCAAAATATTCGCCGTGTAATTTAACCGCAGGAAATATCATTGGAATCGCTGAAGACGCCATGAGGTGGTCAAGCGTTATTCGCGTACGTTTTCCAATCCGACGGTGACGGTTCCAGTTGGTAATACTGTAATGCCCTTGGAAAAAAGCGACTGACTCTCCAGTTTCAAGGCCCGAGCAGTTAACCGCGATCGCATGAAGTGCGCCGTTATCAATAGCGCCCTGAATCTGGTCGAATTTAATGGCTTCGCCGAGTAGTTCCCGTAATGGCTGATTATTGAGCAGCGACACTGGATCATTTTTAAATCGTTTTCCCATGACCATTGAGCGCGCCATTCTCAATATGCCGTGTGAAACTCCGAGAAAATCGGTGCGGTAAATATGATCAGGGGTGAAGTGCATCCATATTCGTTCGAGGTGCTTAATACCAATCCGGTAATTTTCTGCATAACTGGCAAGTGCTACGCCGTTAATCGCACCTGCAGATGTTCCTGAGATAACATCGAACGGATTGTAGTGGCCTTTGGGGAGAATTTTATGGATAGCTTTTAATACACCGACCTGGTACGCAGCTCGGGCACCACCACCAGACAGAATCAGCCCTGATTTTTTAACGTCCAAAATCACCTTCCAGAGGGTCGTTCGACTTTTATGAATAAGCCCCGAGTATAGTGCATAATGGCCACAACTGTGATGACCCGAGGCCCGAAATGTTCACTGGAATTGTGCAGACCCGACTTGCTGTTGCTGATGTTCTCAAGAAGGAGGATTTCGCGACCTTTATTTTTGATTTCTCTGATGAGCTTGTTGATGGGCTTGTGATTGGAGCTTCTGTTGCTATCAACGGCACCTGTCTGACGGCACGGGAAATTATTCCGGCCAGCTCTGGGAGTGGTGCTGGTAGTAGCACTGGTAGCCGTGTGAGTTTTGACGCTATTGGTCAAACCCTTAAGGTCACCAACCTTGGCGACCTGAAGGCTGGAAGTATCGTGAATATTGAACGTGCAGCTAAGTTTGGTGATGAGATTGGCGGTCATCTGCTATCGGGTCACGTGATGCAGCAGGTCAGGGTTGTTGAGGTTATTGAGACCGCGAATAACCTGGTGGTATGGATGGAGCGACCAGACAATCTCGCTCCTTATCTGTTAGATAAAGGCTATGTTGCGCTCAACGGTTGCAGCCTGACCATCGCGGAAGTGGCTGGCGACCGTTTTGCAGTGCATCTGATCCCTGAGACTCGTGATGTAACCACCTTTGGCCTGGTGACTGTGGGGGATAAGATCAATGTAGAGGTCGACCCTCAGACACAGGCGGTTGTAGATACCGTTCAGCGTCTGCTTGGGTCATCTGAGGCGTTAGGTTCGCTGCTGGAGACAATCAAAGCGACTTCAGATAACGGATAATATCGCCTGATTCGTACATCCATTCCTGTGTTTCACCGTCGTCAATCAGCAGGCACGGCACCGTGGTACGCCCGGTTGCTTCCTGCTGTTGCTTTCGATATGCGCTATTTTGCATTACGTTGCGCTTTTCTACTTCAACACTGAAGCTCGGCAATGCCATAAGAACGCGCTGACAGAATGGGCAATAGTCGTGATAGTAGAGAGCGTAAGTCATGCAGGGGTATCCCTTTAACTGAGAGTTCTATGGTCGAGTATACAGAACATTTGGTCTTGTTTCTTATTGCCGTTGTTGCCAACTGGTTTTCAGCATTGGCTGGTGGCGGAGCCGGCTTGATTCAACTGCCTATTCTGATTTTCATGGGGCTGCCTTTCTCGCTGGCGCTGGCGACACATAAAATCGCGACAGTTGCTCTTGGTCTTGGGGCGACAATGCGGCACCTGAGAGAAGGGCATCTCGATAAACTGATTCTGCTGGTTATCTTTCTTGCGGGTGCACCGGGTGTTGTTCTGGGCGCGCTCTTTATTCTGGACGTGAACGGGCGCCATGCGGAAATCGCGCTCGGTATCCTGACGCTGATGCTGTCTTTGTATTCCTGGTTTCGTCCTGAGCTGGGGTTATCTACCTCAGAAAAACATCGTGACGTTACCGGGCTGGCCATCGGCGCAGTGGGTTTGTTTATCATCGGCTTTGCCAATGGCGCCTTATCCGCAGGGTCCGGCCTGTTCGTTACACTCTGGCTCGTGTACTGGTTCGGTCTTGAGTACAAACTCGCGGTCGCTCAGACACTGGTCGCGGTGGGGCTGGGGTGGAATGGCACGGGAGCTGTAACTATGGGGGCGGTCGCTGAAGTGAAGTGGGACTGGATTCCTGCTTTGATTGCCGGTTCGCTGGTGGGCGGCTACCTTGGTGCGCATACCTCTATACAGTCGGGTAATCTGCTGATTAAGCGACTGTATGAGGTCATTACATTGCTGGTAGGCCTTAAGCTGCTCTGGGGCTGAGTAAACGACGTCTAAGGCCCAGCAGTATCAGTGTTGCCCAAATCCCGACAGCGCCGGCGCCGGTTGCTGAGTCGTCATCGGCTTCTGTGATCAGGGTGATATCGACAATTTCAGAGCTGGCAGCTGGGTTGAGGTTCACGGTGACCGGTGGTAGGGCGCTGTGGTCAACGGTCATGCTCTCCGGCAGTGCGCTCGCCAGAGTTGACATCCACTCATACTCAACTCGGGTATTGCTCAATTCGTTCAGGTCCGCCAATGACTGGCTACCGTCGCTGAGATTAATCCGGACTTCGGGCAGTTCAGAGTCAAAGTTGAAGCCCTGCGCCTGAATCAGACCGGTGAGCGTGTATGACACTGCTGCCGGTTCAAGTGTCACAGAAACTGCGTTGGTATTGGCCGGCACCTGCAGTTCTTCTGAACTGAACTCATCCCCGTCTATTTCAATGTCTACCGCAGTCGCTGGTAGTGTGATGGTTGCTCGTCCATTGGCATCTGTTTCACTGTCTGCGTCCAGGCCCCATCCTTCAACTCTTTCGTCTGTGATGGTGATGTCCGCGCCAGCAACCGGGCGGCCACTGTCGTCCCTCACCGTAATAGTCACTGTGCGACTTGCGACGATACTGAGGTTGAGTTCGCTGTCTGGAATATTGCTTGCCGTTGCGGTTACTGTACCGTTGAGGATGGCACTCAGGGACAGGCCAACGCTGGCTCGATTGAAGTCTGCGGTGGAGTCCGGTGCATCGATAGAGGTCAGCGCAGCTCCCGTCGTATCGGTGAATGAGATTCCTCCCGTGGCTGACAGGCTGATGGTGGCTGCTGCACTGGCACCTTCGATATAGAGCGATGCAGAGTCGGTGCTTTGCAGTAGAGGGTCGACGGAGGCGGTCAGGCGAAGCGGACGCTCAACGTAGAAGGTCGCTGTGTTGCCACTGCCGTCACTGACGTCGAGCGTATAGACTCCCGCGAAGGCACCCGAATCCGGCATGAGTAGAGATCCATTACTGATCAGCTCACTACCATCCTCACCGTTGAAGAAGGCGCTGATCGTGTAATTTCCGGTGCCGCCAGCCGGAGTGACTGTGAGCGCTCCGAGTGGGGCTTCATAGGTTGCTCCGTCATTGATTGATACGCCGCCAAGCGTCATTGTAATCGGCGGAACGGCTGATGGGTCTGTCAGCTCGACTGAAAAGCTGGTATCGGCGCTGAGGGTGCCGTCAGACACTGTGACTGTAATCGTCGTGGTCGCGGAGTTTGCGGTCGCTGCAGTGACTGTCAGGGTTGAGCCGCTTACCGCAACGGTCGCGACGCCCGTATCGGCTGATACGGCACTGAAGGTCAGGCTGTCGCCGTCGATGTCGGTTGCAGTCAGCGTGATTGTGGTTGAAGTGTCTTCTGGGATTGTCAGATCTGATACCGCCGACAGTACAGGCGCATCATTGATGTTGTTGACCGTCACCGTGAAGGTTTCAGAGTCGCTCAGACTCCCATCTGACACGCTGACCGTTACGCTGCCGGAGCCTGTGAAGTCTGTCGTCGGGTTGATACTGAGAGTGTTGCCACTCACAGACGCTCCCAGTGCCGCTGTTGCGCTATCCAGCTGGTAGGTCAGGGAGTCTCCGTCGACGTCACTCGCACTCAGCGTGACAGAGGTGCTCGATTCTTCGTTAACCGTCTGGGTTCCGATACTGGCCAATACTGGCGTGTCGTTGACTGGGGTGACCGTCACCGTGATGGTTTCTGAGTCAGTGTCTTCGCCATCTGTGACGTTAACTGTGAGGGTTCCTGAACCGTTGAAATCAGCAGTTGGATTGATGTTAAGCGTGGTACCACTAATGCTGGCACCGAGTGCGGCACTGTTGGCACCCAGAGAGTAAGTGAGGGAGTCAGCATCCGCGTCCGTCGCCGAAAGAGCGACATTCAGGCTGCCGTCTTCGCTGAGCGAGCGATTACCTATGACACTCAGAGACGGAGGGCTGTTCGGAGCATTCGCTGCATTGTAGCTCCAGCCAATATCAACGAGCAGTTGCTCTGCGAGCCCGGCGGTATCAAGGAACTCGGTATATTGTGGCTCCATCAATTCATTTGGAGTCATTGCGGTATCGAAGTGAGAAACCGATGAGCCAGGCTTATACGAACCCGGCGCGTACATCTGTACCTCGCCTGAGTTGATGCCTGATGAGTAATTGCCTGATTCTGCATTGGCTTCAGTTCCGCTCCAGACCAGATTTGTACCACTGCGCATGACATTTGAGCGTGTACCAGCAGCCTGATCTGTCAGCATCTGGCCGGTAGACGCGTCTTTGAGCTTGTAGGTGTAGGGATCGAAACCTTCAACAAATCCTTCCAATGTGCTCCAGCCGCCACCACTGTTCCCATCAGATTGTAGAGTGCTGAGAAAGCCCATGCCGTGGAGAATTTCATGGAGAACAACTGATAATAAGGAGTTATCGTTTCCGCTGGGAGCATCGTAGCCGTAGTACCAGTTGGTATTGAACAGGCAGTTATCGTTGTTATCTATGGATGAATTGAACTGTGCATTGATCTCTACAGTGCCAGTGTCTGCGTCGTAGCCGACCTGCTGGTTATAGAGCGCATGTGGGGTGATGGTTCGTGTGCTGAAATTGTAATCAAATGCGGCTGGACCAGCCTGACCCAACACGGCGGAGCCGGAAGAGCAAGTGAGCGGATCGAAGCTTGAGCCTACTCTGACAGTTACCGCAATATCAAAGGTATTGTTGAGAATATCCGCCGCGCGCTGGAAAACATTGAGGCGCTGCTGGCCTAGCGCAGTCGCCGGGTTTCCGCCTACGGCAGAGACCGAGGTAGCATCATTGAATCCTTCACCGGCGGAATCATTATTGACGATGACGATGTTCGCCTGAGCGAGTGATGGGGCTGCCAACACCAGTGATGCGAATAGGCGGACGAGATATGTCACGGGAGCTACCTGCAGAGTTCTGTCATTACAGAGTAGCTCTGACGGAAACGCACACCAGTGCGTTTCCGTTAATCCATGTAAGCGTTGTTAGTGTCTCTGTGTTACCGGGACACTGTTCTCAGACGCGTTCAGGAAGTTTTCAGACGACGGCGACCAATCAATGCCAGTGCCGTTACAAGCAACCAGGCTGCGTTACCGCCGCCAGAGCTGCCGGAGTCGCTATTGCCTGAATCTGTTTGACCTGACTCATTGTCTGCGTTGCCCGGTGCAGGGGCCACATCGGGCCCGATCAGAGAGATGGAAACCTCCTCCTCTCCGAGGTCAGGTCGCAAGGCCAACTCCACAGCATCTGCACTTCGGTGGGTAACCGTCAGTGTCTGTGGAGATACGTCCTGAACGTCACCGATCCACTCAAACTGTACCTGATTATCCGCGACCGTTGTCGGACGGATCGATTGTACTGATTCATCCGACATGGTTAGTTTGAGTTCAGGGCGTATAAAGCGGAAATCGAAACCCTCTGCGGTAACAAGGCCAGTCAACCGGTAGTAGCCATCCGATACTTCCAGGGACACCGTCACGTCAGAAGATCCCTGATATTCGATTACCTTTGACTTATATCCCGGTTTACTCACAATCAGGTTGAGGCTGGTATCCGGGAGAGTCAGCACTGCTGAGCCATCATTAGCCGTCGTCATCGTTTGTTGGATTCCCCAGGCACTAGTGCGCTCGTCATCGACCGTAATCAGAGCTTCGAGTCCAGTATCTGTACTATCTACGACATTAAACATTACCTGATTTCCCGCAACGACTTGCAGGTCAAGCGATGCGGTTGGTGCAGAACTCAGAGCAGCTTCAACTGAGTAAGTGCCAGGCGTCGCTCCCATTGCATTGATAAATACAGAAGCCGGGTTATTAGCTGCAGAGTTATCCGCTGCAGTTGCAGTAGTGATCGTGTCGCCCTCATTGTCAGCGAATCCTGGGGCAATGCTGCCTTCCGGTAGTTCATCACCGTTTATGGAGAAGATCACGTCCGAGCCAACAGTACCGCCTGCTGCAACCAGCTTGGCTTGAGTTGATCCTGCCATCACAGGGGTAACTGAAGGAGTAAGCAGTAGAGGTCGGCTTAGGGTAACCGTTGCCTCGTCAACGCTTGCTAAACCGTCGTCGATAGTAATGAGGTAATCACCAGCAAAAGCACCAATTGTTGGTAGGGTCAGTTCACGACTGCTATTTTCTCCTTCCAGAAGGTCAGGACGGTCGCCCTGATAGAACACCTCAAAACTATACTGGCCATTGCCTCCAGATGCGTCGAGTTGTACTGCTGCCAGGGAATCCAGTGCAACGCTAGCGCCAGATGCGATGAGCTGATCGTTAACCTTGATGGAGAGAGGAGATGGCTCAGTCCCGTCGGTAACCGTCGCAATGAAGGTTTTGGTATCAGTCAACTCACCATCAGAGATCGTTACCGATACTGTTCCACTGCCGTTGAATTCATCGGCAGCAGCCAGTGTCAGTGTGGTGCCTTCGACTGTAGCGGTTACTAGTTCCGGGTTAAGACTTTGCGCACTGAAACTCAGAGCGTCGCCGTCGACGTCACTACCACTGAGGGTAATCGTAGCCCCCGATGCCTGTTCGAAAGAGAGATTTGTTATATCGTCGAGCACCGGCTCATCATTTTCTGGCATAACAGTCAGACTGATCGCAGTTCCACTGTCTGCGAGTCCGTCACTGACGATCACAGTCACTGTTGAGCTACCATTGAAGTTTTCGTCAGGAGTGATTGTAAGTTCTGCGCCGGTGATGGTAGCGCTGACACCTTGACGAGTTCCCAGTATTGAGTAGGTCAGAGCATCACCATCCAAATCAACTGCAGTCAGTGTCAGTGTAAGCGGGGTGTCCTCTGTTAATGTTTGGTGTGGCTCTGTCAAAAGCACCGGTTCGTCATTAACGTTGGTGATCGTGACATTAAAGCTAAGGCTACTTTGTTTATCCCCGTCACTTACAGTCACGGTTACGACACCTTGGCCGAAGTAATTCTCGTCTGGAGTAAACGAGATTTCTTTATCGCTCAAGGTCATACCAAGCTCTGTGTTAGTCGTTGTCGCCGTGACGCTCAATTCATTCATGGCATTATCGACGTCAGACACTGAGATCGTTAAGGAAGCAGTATCCCCTTCAGGGAATGTGACATCCGCAACTTCAGAAATTGCTGGCTCATCGTTCACTGGTGTGACAGTCACGCTAAAGCTGGTTGTCACAGTGTTTTCACCATCGTAAACGGAAGCAGTAACAGAGCCTTCACCAAAGAAATTCTCGTCGGGTGAGACAGTTAAAGTTGCTCCGCTGACACTTGCTGATAAGCCCGCAGAAACGCTTGAAACATTATAGGTCAGCTCATCATCGTTGATGTCTGTAGCACTGAGTTCGACATCGAAAGAGGTGTCTTCAATTGTCGACTGTGTGGGTACTTCTGTGAACTCGGGCGGGTAGTTCGGAAGGTTGTCCGGATTTGGCGACCAGCCTATGTCGATCAATACTTCAAGCGACAGTCCGATATCAGAGAAAGTATCAGTGTATATCGGCTCCATGAGCTCGTCTGGTGCTAAGTCAACATCAAAGTGGGACAGGGAAGAGCCAGAATCGAAACTGGAAGGTGCGTAAAACTGAATTTCATTCTGATTGACGCCGCTAGAATAATTGCTGGTTTTGTTATTGGCTGAATCGCCTTTCCACGTCAGTCTGTCGCCAGATGTCATTGCGATAATACGCTGGCCGCGAGTCATCTCGTCTAACGTAGCTGATAAACCTGCGCGTCCGAGATTTTTAGATAACAGGCTGAAGCCTTCTTTGCCATCAGGCCAGCTGAAAGGAGCATGCGCAGACGATCCCATTAACCCGATGAATCCCATTCCATGAACTATTTCATGTAAGACAACACTTAAAAATGATGTGCCGCCATCTGGCGCTGAATCAAAACCATAATACCAACTCAAACCGGCCGTACAGCCATTTTGATTGTCGAGCGCGCTGTTAAACTGGGTGTCAATTTCTAGCCCAGAGCCATTCAGGTCTCTGTCGAGTATGTGATTTGCCAGCGCATATGGAACTACGCTCCCATTTGAATAATCCAGGTAATAGTCAGAAGCTCCAGCTTGACCCAGTACCGTACCATCGCCTGAGCAAGGTAGAACTGTAAATTGCGAACCGACGTGGACATCGTATTTTATATCCAGGCTCTCATTTAAAATACGGGCAGCTTCAAATAAAACATTGAGTCGCTGTTCACCCAGAGTCTCACCCGTGTTTCCACCTATTGGAGTTCTTTCAGAGGGATCGTTCAGCCCCTCATCAGGGTCATTTTGATTCACGATGATAATGTCAGCTTGTGCACTACAGGCAATCAAGAATAAAAGGCTCAAAAACTTATTCATTGGGTACTACCACGGTTCCTTCAGGGGTAATTTGCCGCTCGACCATTCGACGTGTGCCATCTTCATCGATGATCATCATCATCACGGTTGAGTATTGCTTTCCGGTATGGGCGGTTGCAGTTCCATCCCCATGTACGGTAATCGGGATTTCACTGGCAGGTATGCGCTGGCTTTCGATGTACTCTTCGAGCTCAGCGGGAAGTTCGCCGTCGTGATCATGATCGTGGTCATGATCACTGTGTGCGTTCGGTGAGGCTGAATCTGGAGCAGCAGCGGTACTGTTGGCTTCATCAACTGTTCTGTCTTCAGTTGTTACAGCATCCGATGGGTTATTCAGATCTTCGGTGAGCCTTGGCTGGGTAAACCAAACGGCAGAAAGAACGGCAATGATGATCGCAGCGGCCAGTATGAGCTGTCGCATGGGGTCCCTCCATCGTTTTCTTATATTATTTGTGTCGCATTATATCCGAATAATTAATGGAATACTTTACGATGGTTCACGGTTCCGGTCGGCGTTTTGTAAATCTGGTTGCCTCAGCGGACAGAGGGTCTTCTGGCCATGGATGCTTTGGATAGCGACCGCGCATGTCTTTTCTTACATCAGCGTAGGTATGACGCCAGAAGTGCGGCAGATCCTGGGTGACCTGTAACGGCCGCTGCGCCGGTGACAGCAGGTGAATCATCAGAGGTAGCTGGCCATTAAGAATCGCAGGCTGCCCTTCGAAACCGAACATTTCCTGCAGTTTCACGGCCAGTACCGGCGGGTTCTGGCGGTAATCGATACGGATATTCGTGCCGCTCGGCACTGTGATATGAGTTGGCACCAGGGAGGCCAGCCCCTGTTGCTGATCCCATTCGAGCTGAGAAAGCAGTGCGCCGCACAGATTCAGTTTCTTCAGGTCGCGCTGGTGGCGGGCGCTGGTTAAGAAGGGCATCAGCCAGTCATCGAGCGTATTCAGCAGGGCCTCGTCAGAGACATCCGGCCAGCGCTCTGGCTGGAATTCATGAGCAAGTCGCAGCCGGCTTAACAGGTTCGTTGCAGAGTCATCCCAGTTCAGTACTTTCAGACCCTTGGCCAGAATCAGATCGCGCCAGGCCTGTTGCCAGTCATCGGCGGTCATTGTGTCGAGTTTCTTCGCCGATAGAATCAGTTTCCCCAGTCGCTGTTGTTCCTGCGCCTGAAGCTGGCCGTTATCGAGCCAGCGCACGTCGATATGGCGGCTGAGCATGTGCGGGTGGAGTTCAGTGAGTTGCGACATTGCTTGTTCAGAAAGTGTCGCCGCGGTGCGGACACGGTTCGGTTGTCCGGCGGCAATATCGGCACATGCAAGCAGCGGCTGACCAAGTAACGCACTGTCATCGGCCAGCGTGGCACCGGCACCGGAGGCTAGCAGATATTGAGTATCCGCTCCGCGTTTCTGACCGATACGATCCGGAAAAGCACAGCCGAGCAGAAAGCCGGTATCGGCGGGGGAGGTGTCTTTCTCAATATTGAGCTTCTGCATCAGGCGCTGGGCCATGGGCGCAACGCGGCTTTTCCAGCGAGAAGTCCCGCGAGCCTGTAGCAGTATGCGCTCAATATCATCGCCCTGACGCAGCAAGGCCGGTTCCTGCAACAGTGCCGCCAGCTCAGAGGCATTTTTACCGAAGCCAGCAGCCTCGCCACGGATCAGCATATTGGCGAGACGGGGCTCAAGGCCTGTAGTCAGGCAACGCTGCCCGTGATCGGTGAGCTGCTGATTTTCGAGAATATCTAGCATGCAAAGCAGATCCTGTGCCTGACTGAGGTGGCCTTTGGGCGGGGGCGTGAGCCAGTCCAGTTCATCCGCAGACGCTCCCCACTGCACCAGATCCAGCAGTAGAGGTGCCAGATCTGCGTCGTTAATTTCTGGGCGGATATGCGCCGGACGCTGTTGCATACTGGTTTCGGTATAGAGGCGATAACACACTCCGGGAGCCTGTCTTCCGGCACGACCAGCACGCTGTACCGCACTGGCCACAGAAATATCCTGTGTTACCAGCTCCTGCATACCGAGTGCTGCGCGAAAGCGCACGCGTTTTTCCAGCCCACAGTCAATGACAACACGCACGCCATCAATAGTGACGGAGCTTTCGGCGATATTGGTCGCCAGAATGACTTTGCGCTGGCCATTATCATCGGGGTTGAGTGCCTGCTTCTGCTCTTTGTCATTGAGCTGGCCGTGCAGTGGGGTAATCAGAATATTTCGGGTAGATTCAATTAACGAATTCTGTACCCGGGTTATCTCGCCTGCACCGGGCAGAAACACGAGAATATCGCCCTCCGTATCGCGCAGGGCTTCACCGATGACTCGACAAACGTGAGGCACCAAACGCTCATTGGCGTCGCGGGCAGGGCGGTAGTGCGTTTCGACAGCGAAGCTGCGGCCATCGGATTCGATGACAGGAGCGTTCAGCAGCTTTGCCAGCTCGAGAGCATCCAGCGTGGCCGACATCACCAGCAGTTTTAACTCGGGATTAAACACCTGTTGCGCCTGAAGACACAGCGCCAGCCCCTGATCTGAGGCCAGATTCCGTTCGTGGAATTCATCAAAAATAATCAGGCCGACATCCGTCAGTTCCGGATCGTCCAAGAGCACGCGGTTAAGAATACCTTCGGTAACCACTTCAATGCGGGTTTGCGCAGAGACTCTGTTCTCCAGCCGCATGCGGTAGCCGACGGTCTCACCGGCCTGTTCATTTAACTGGCGGGCCATAAAAGTTGCAGCGTTACGCGCAGCCACACGCCGTGGCTCCAGCATGAGGATTTTTTTCCCAGCAAGCCATGCTTCCTCAAGAAGAGCCAGAGGAACACGAGTCGTTTTACCGGCGCCGGGCTGAGCGATCAGCAGTGCATTATCATGGCTCTCTAAGGCTGCTCTCAGATCGTCAAGAACGGCATCAATCGGTAAAACTGTGGACATTGCACTCTTTTGCTACTGGAACTGACAGGTCGTGATGATAGCATGAAGGTGAATGATCGATATTGGCTCAGTGGAGGCAAGGTTGGCAGACTCGAAAGTAGTAGATTTCGCAAAAGCGGGTGAGAAGCACCGTGCGGAGCGCTCACACAAAGACAAAGAAGAAAAGGTCGAAGAGATGCGCAAGCGTTTTGAAGGGGCTCTGCCTACGAAGAAAACGCCCGTGAAAGATTTTTTACGCAAGAAGAAAGCAAAAAAGAAGCGGTGATCTTTTAGAAATCCGAATTTCCTTCAGACGCAAAAAAGCCGGCTTTCGCCCACTGCTGTCCCACAGTTTTGGGATCATATAACGAGCCTCATCTGAGGCTCGTT
>CAJWBH010000031.1 GCA_913019975.1 Thalassolituus maritimus
CCCGCTATCCGGTGGATAGAAATGCTGCTCCGCTTAAGTGAACAGCATTACGGCAGTTGCCGGGCTTTTTACCGTCTGAGTGTCTATTCAGTCGTCTACTCAGGCGTCGATCAACTTACCTGGGTTCATGATGTTATTCGGGTCGAACACCTTTTTAACTGCACGCATATAAGCGATTTCTGCCGCAGAGCGCGTGTATTCCAGATACGGTTTTTTAGTCATACCTACGCCGTGTTCCGCAGACACAGAGCCCTGATATTTTTCCACGATCTCGAATACCCAGGTCGATACCTTACCGCAACGTTCGAAGAATTCTTCTTTCGCCAGGTCATCAGGCTTGAGGATATTCAGGTGCAGGTTACCGTCACCAATGTGACCAAACCAGATGATCTCAAAGTCTGGGTATTCACGGGTTACGATCTCATCAATGTCGCGCAGGAACGGCGGTACTTTAGAGACCACAACCGAGATGTCGTTTTTGTACGGCGTCCATTCAGAAATTGTTTCAGAAATGTCTTCACGCAGACGCCACAGGTTCGCCGCCTGAGTTTCGCTCTGGCTAATAACACCATCGACGACCCAGCCTTCTTCCATGCACTTCTCAAACTGCACCATCGCCTGATCCATGTCGGCATCCGTCACAGCTTCAAATTCGATCAGAGCGTAGAAATCCGTGCTGGTTTCAAACGGAGCAGGCACATCGCCTCGTGCCAGTACTTTCTGCATCGCTTTGTCAGAGAAGAACTCAAATGCGGTCAGGTCCATAGTCGACTGGAACTGGCTCAGTACTTTCATTACGTCGTCGAGTTCTGGGATACCAAGCACCAGCACGGTCAGGTTTTTCGGTGTGCGAGTCAGGCGCATGGTCGCTTCAGTCACAAAGCCGAGCGTACCTTCACCACCGATGAAAAGCTGGCGCATATCGTAACCGGTGTTGTTTTTCATCAGGTCTTTATTCAGTTCGAGGATCTCGCCCTCCCCCGTCACGACCGTCATACCAGCAACCCAGTCCCGGGTCATACCCCATCGGATCACTTTAATACCGCCGGCATTCGTTGAGATGTTTCCACCAATCTGACTGGAGCCCGCAGAGGCAAAATCAACCGGATAGAACAAATCATTATCTTCAGCGAAGGTCTGCAGCTGCTCTGTAATGACACCCGCACCACACTTAACCGTACGGTCAGTCGCATTGAAATCAGAAATCTGATTCATGTAATCAAAGGCAACCACCACCTCGCCGTTAGCAGCAACAGCACCGGCACTCAGACCTGTACGTCCACCTGATGGCACCAGGCCAACGTTCTGAGCGTTTGCAAATTTTACAATGTCAGCGACTTGCTGCGTTGTCTTCGGGAAGACAATTGCGGATGGCTTCGGTGGATAGATCTTGGTCCAGTCCTTACCAAAGGTCTCAAGAGAATCGGCATCAGTGCGCACTTTGTCTGCGCCAACGATGGCTGAAAGCTGCTCAACCAGAGCGTCTTGTGTCAACGTGGTCATGGAGTTACCCGATGTTTGAATCATATTCACCTCGAGTTGAGCAATATTCGCGTTGAATTCATGCTCTGAGGCTCACTTTAATAAAGGTATATGCTAGCATACGCGCCTTATTTTTCGGAGCGGTTTTGAACCGCCTCATCCCGTCTGCCGTCAGGCATGCCGGGACATGACAGCTATTACTTACTGACTATAGGTACCACCATGGCACAAACGTCCCTGGATAAAAGCAAGATCAAGTTCCTCTTGTTGGAAGGCGTACACCAGTCTGCTCTCGATACACTGCAGGCTGCTGGCTACACCAACATCGAGTATCTAAAGACTTCGCTGCCGGATGACGAGCTGAAAGCCGCCATCAAAGACGCTCATTTTGTGGGCATTCGTTCACGCACTCAGCTCACCGAAGAGATCTTCGACGCTGCTGAGAAGCTGATTGCCGTCGGTTGCTTCTGTATTGGCACCAACCAGGTTGACCTGAAAGCAGCAACCAAGCGTGGTATCGCGGTATTTAACGCTCCCTACTCCAACACCCGCTCTGTAGCAGAACTGTCACTGGCAGAAATAATCATGCTGATGCGCGGTGTCCCTGCGAAAAACGCCGAATGTCATCGCGGCGGCTGGAGCAAGTCTGCGGTTAACTCTTACGAGATCCGTGGCAAGAAGCTGGGTATCGTGGGTTACGGTTCGATCGGTACTCAGCTGTCGGTCATGGCCGAAAGCATGGGTATGGAAGTATTCTTCTACGACGTCGTAACGAAACTGCCAATCGGTAATGCTAAGCAGGTCGGGACTCTGAACGAACTGCTGAACATTGCTGACGTTGTATCTCTGCACGTTCCGGAAACACCTTCCACTAAATGGATGATGGGCCCAGAGCAGTTTGAGCAAATGAAACAGGGTTCTATCCTGTTGAACGCGTCACGCGGCACTGTGGTTGATATCGATGCGTTGGCAGATACCGTACGCAGCGGCAAACTCCTGGGTGCGGCCATCGACGTATTCCCGGTTGAACCACGCTCTAACAGCGAAGAGTTTGTCTCACCACTGCGCGAATTCGACAACGTGATCCTGACCCCGCACGTCGGTGGTTCTACCATGGAAGCTCAGGAAAACATCGGTAAAGAAGTAGGTGAGAAGCTGGCTCAGTACAGCGACAACGGCACCACCACTTCTTCAGTGAACTTCCCTGAGGTGGCTCTGCCATCCAACCCGAACGTTCACCGTATTCTGCACATCCACAAAAACGTACCTGGCGTTATGAATGCCATAAACAGCATTCTCGCCGACAACAACATCAACATCTGTGGTCAGTACCTGCAGACCGTTGAAGAAGTTGGCTACGTTGTGATCGATGTTGCGGCTGATGCGTCAGATCTGGCTCTGGAGAAAATCAAAGAGGTTGAGGGTACCATTCGCGCCCGCGTCCTTTACTAAGATCGGAGCTACCTGCGTTGCCAGAGCTTTGTTAAAAACTTCTGAAGAATATGACCGCCATGGATGGCGGAAATGCAGATTTTGCAGGAGCAAAAATCTGCCTCACTTACATCCAGTAGGCTCCGTTTCCTCAGAAGTTTTTGCCTCGCTCTGACCGCCTCGGCAACGCTCCCGACACAGCGCTATGCAGTTAATGCTAGCGAAAATAAAAAAGCACCCTCGGGTGCTTTTTTATTGCCTCGTACTTCTGTTTCCATCGTCGGGACGCAGCAAGTACATCCCTGTATGCTTAGCTGTGCCATCCATGGCACAGATACCCGCCTCACGGAAACAGAAGCACCACGCTTAAATCTCAAAGCCGCAAGTAGTATCAACCCCCAACCGTAAGTGATGACTTACACCCGCCGGAATCTCGTCCGCGTGGTGGGTCACATACAGAAGCGTAATGGTTTTCTGTTCTGATAAACGACGGATAAACGCCAGCACCATTTCGCGGCTTGGGTCATCCAGCCCCTGACAGGGCTCGTCGAGAATTAACAGCGGTGGTTGTTTGATCAGAGCGCGGGCAATCAACACCAGGCGTTGCTCACCATACGACAGATGATGCAGGCTCTGATTAGCTTTGTGACGCAGGCCGATGACTTCCAGCCACTGCTCCGCGAGACGTCGGTCGTCATCCCCCGCCGCCTGATACAGACCAATACTGTCGTATAAACCAGAAATCACGGTGGTCAGCACATTAGTGGTCGCCCGGTATTCCCACTGTAGTGACGACGACACCAGACCTATATGCTTTTTGATGTCCCAGATGGTTTCGCCGCTACCGCGCTTCATACCAAACAGATACAGCTCGTTGCGGTAGCACTGTGGGTTATCGCCTGTGATCATCTGCAGCAGACTGGTCTTACCGCAGCCATTAGGACCTGTGATCGCCCAGTGCGCCCCCGGCTCAACCTGCCAGTTGAGATCAGAAAATAGTGTGCGCTCGCCATAGACGATTGAGCCATTCACCAGATGCACCAGCGGATCATCAGCGTTCAAGCCATATTTCACCGGCGCTTCCGGGAAATCCGATAACGGCTTATCAAAGTGCAGTAACGAGTGAACCTCTGGCGAAGTAAGTACCGACTCACGTTCGCCCTGAACTATTAAGCGGGCATCGTGAACAAACGCCAGATGCGTCAGCCAGTCTGGCAGTTCATCCAAACGGTTCGCTACCCACAGCAGACGCTGGCCACTTTCATGAAGCTTAAACAGCGCCTCTGCAAGCGCCTCGCGACTGTTTGCATCCAGACCTTCGAGCGGTTCATCCAGAATCAGTAAGTCGGGCTTCTGCCGCACCGCATTCACCAGCATCACCTTACGGCTCTCGCCCGTCGATAATGAGCGGAAACCTTGCGACAGAATGTGCTCCATTCCCAACAACTGAATCCAGTCGGCGACTTCCTCGACCGGTGCCAGCAATTCACTGACCAGCGTTCCGATGTCCTGTTGATCCATCAGATCAGATTCATCTTCCCGGCGCTCCTGCTCAATCAACGCTGCCTGCGTCTCAAGCGACACAAAGGCGACGCACTCAGGCAGACCAGACACCTCACCGTGGCTGAGACGCACATCACCGGCAAACAAGCGCGACAGCACCGTCTTACCGCTGCCATTCGTCCCGATAATGCCCCAGGTCTGATCCGCCGACACCGACCAGTCAACAACAAGATTTCGCCCGTCATGCAGACGCGCACGGAGTTCTTTAAATTCAGTTTTCATAGCGAAACTTAAGGAGCTTAAATTAACGAAGGGGGTTTTGAAAAAGCGTCAGCGAGGAAGGTGTGGCAAGGCAAAAGTTCGCGAGAAGGCGGAGCCTACTGATTGTAAGTGAGGCAGATTTTTGCTCCTGCAAAATCTGCATTCCTGCCGTCCATGGCAGTCATATCAATCGCGAATTTTCACACCGCCACAGCAGCGCAACCAGCGTCAGCCTGGAGGCCAGGACAGATCACGGCCGCCAATTATATGCATATGCAAGTGGAACACCGACTGCCCCGCTCCAGCACCATTATTAATCACCAGACGGAATTTATCCCCAAGGCCTTCCTGCTCGGCAACTTTATTCGCTACCAGCATCATATGCCCCAGTAAAGCAGCATCCGTTTCTTCGGCGTCACATAAACGCGGAATCGGCTTACGCGGGATCACCAGAATATGCATCGGCGCCGCAGGAAACATATCGCGGAACGCCAGACACTGATCGTCCTCATAAACGATCTTAGCATCCGCTTCACCGCGGGCGATTTTTCCGAAAATAGTATCTTCTGACATATCAGAGTCTCGTTAATGAACGTTAGCCTGAGAGTAACCGAATGCCCCAGTGATCACCACTGTCCGGTTCAACAGTACCGATGCATCCGCCATTCTTCCGAAAGTGTCTGGAAGCTGTCACACGCAGAAGGCACAATACCTATCATTATTAGACATTCTGTAAGGAAACTCTCTGCATGAGTCACCATGAAAGAGCGGGGCAGAAAGCCCTCGCTTCTGATCTTGCCAATATACCCCGACTGATCGCTGACTACTATGTCCGCAAGCCCTCTGATGACACATTGGTAAGCTTCGGAACATCTGGTCATCGTGGCAGTGCCGCAAACGGCTCTTTTAACGAAACGCATATCGCCGCGATCTGCCAGGCGTTATTTGAATATCGCCAACAAAATGACATAACCGGCCCGCTCTACATCGGTATGGATACCCACGCCCTGTCTGAGTGTGCATTTATCACTGCCGTGGAAGTGCTGGTTGCCAACGGCATCAGCGTTCGAGTTCAGCAAGGCCGAGGCTATACGCCAACGCCAGTAATCTCTCATGCAATCCTGACCTACAACCAAGGTAAAACCTCAGAGCTGGCCGATGGCGTAGTGATTACCCCGTCGCACAACCCTCCTCAGGACGGTGGCTTTAAATATAATCCACCGAATGGTGGCCCTGCCGATACGGACGTGACTTCTCAGATTCAGAATCGCGCCAACGAGATTATTAACAGCGGCAGTAAAGACGTTGTGCGTATGGACTTTGCTCAGGCGTGGGCCTCTGATCTGGTAACTGAGTACGACTACATCAAACCTTACGTTGATGATCTCGCCAGCGTGATTGATATGGACGCCATCGCCAAAGCGGGCGTTAAGATTGGCGTCGATCCATTAGGTGGCTCAGGTATCGCCTACTGGGACGTGATAGCCGAGACCTACGGCCTGGACATCACCGTTGTGAATGAAAGCGTTGATCCGACCTTCTCATTTATGACGCTGGATAAAGATGGCAAGATCCGTATGGACTGCTCCAGCCCATACGCCATGGCGGGCCTCATCGACTTAAAAGACAATTTCGACATCGCGCTGGGCAATGATCCGGATTACGACCGCCACGGTATTGTCACGCCCTCCGTCGGCCTGATGAATCCAAACCACTACCTCGCGGTTGCAATAAACTACCTGTACACCCACCGCCCGCAGTGGTCACAGGATCTCGCCATCGGTAAAACACTGGTGTCTTCCAGCATGATCGACCGCGTCGCCGCCGATCTCGGTCGCACCCTCTCAGAAGTCCCTGTGGGCTTTAAATGGTTCGTGGATGGTCTGTACACCGGTAAGTTCGGTTTCGGCGGAGAAGAGAGCGCAGGCGCCTCCTTCCTGCGTAAAGACGGCACGGTATGGTCAACGGATAAAGACGGTATCATCCTCGCTTTATTAGCCGCTGAAATTAAAGCCGTCACCGGCAAAGATCCGGGCGAACACTACATCGCCCTGACCGAAAAATTCTCAGCTCCAGTCTACAAGCGCATTGATGCTGCAGCGACTGGCCCACAGAAATCAGTTCTGAAAAAACTGAGTGCCGATGACGTAACGGCTGAAAAACTGGCTGGTGAAGAGATCAAAGAAAAGCTGACCCATGCCTCAGGCAATGGTGCGGCGATTGGCGGTCTGAAAGTCACCACAGAAAACGGCTGGTTTGCTGCACGCCCGTCCGGAACCGAAGAGATCTACAAGATCTACGCCGAGAGTTTCAAAAATGAAGAGCATCTCGCTCAGATTATTGAAGAAGCTCAAGCGATAGTCAGTGCTACTTTTGATGCAGCTGGAGTATAGGGCTCCATTCTAAGAAGCAGGCGGCTCGTATACAACGACAAGATTACGGCCGCCTTCTTTAGCCGAATAAAGGGCTTCGTCAGCTTTTAACAAAAGGCGGTCAAGTGTCTCATCCCCAGCAGACACAACCGACGTCAAGCCAGTACTCACTGATACGCGTATATAATCGTCATCCGGTAGAATAAACAATTGCTCACCGACATAGCGTCTGAAATGATCCAACAGCCCATAAGCCTTATCTACATCAAGACCCGGAAGGACTAAAGCAAACTCCTCCCCGCCATACCTTGCCAGATGGAATCTTGAAAAGGTGTTTCCAAGATGGTCTGCCAACTGCTTTAGCACTGCATCGCCAGCATCATGGCCATATTCATCATTAATTCCCTTAAAGTGATCAATGTCCATGAGCGCTACAGAGAAAGGCGCTCCCTCAGAGAGCAGCCTCCCCACAAGGTTCTGACCTTCTTCCACAAAAAAACGCCGGTTGTTGAGCCCCGTCAGATAATCTTTGTCAGCTTGCTGCCTGAGTGCTAACAACTGCTCAAGTGCTTCGATATTATTAGTAACACGACAGCTGAATTCTTCCTGCTGAAAGGGCTTCTGCAAGAAATCGTTCGCCCCCTTCTTTATAAACTGTACTGAGATATCCGAATCGTCCTGACTGGAGAGACCAATAATAGCCAGGGGCCTTTTATCGAAACGGTGTCGTATTTCCTGCACAAAGTGGAAGCCATCCATCACCGGCATATGAAAATCAGTAATGACAAGTGATATATCAGAATCCTGATCAAGCAACCTGAGCCCCTCTTGACCATCTCCAGCCTCAACAACAGAGAAGCACTGTAACTTAAGATAGCCCGACACCATCTGACGCATAGTCGAGGAATCATCAACGACCAGAGCTTTCATGCGCCGATTGCGATCCAGGCGATTCAGCATCCGTACCGCATATTGATATGAAAAGCGGTTCTCTTTAATTACATAATCAGCAACACCAGATTTGAGTAACGACTGTCGCTGCTCAAGATCATCACTTCCTGTTAATACAACGATCGGAACTTCTTTATCGAGGAGATATTCAGCCATCTCACCACGGGGCGCATCGGGGAGCGAGATATCGACAAGGGCTGCGACAAGAGAACTTTTGTGGTCCTCATACAACTTTTTACCCTCAGCCATGGTGGAGGCAAACAGTGCAGGCTCAACACGCTGCTGTTTGAACGTATGTTTCAATATTTTCTGGACGATTGAACTATCTTCAATTACGAGAAACACGCACACCTCCCACTGCTTTTTACAGTGTAGGCAGTAAATCTGACTCGGTTAGTGCGGTATACATATTAGACAGGCCAAATATCAATAAGGGGAGTGTGGTGCTGGTTTAGGAGGGGAGCTTCTTCCCGGCAGCGTTGCAGCCTCGGGGGATGTCGGGGATATGATCCCCTTATATGGACCCGTCCCGTTGTTGCAAGCCATTTCG
>CAJWBH010000032.1 GCA_913019975.1 Thalassolituus maritimus
TTTTCTTAGAAGCCTCGTGATGCTTCAAATGCTTAAGTGAACAGCATTACGGCAATTGCCGGGTTTTTTTATGTGTCAGCTTTCAGCTTTCAGATGAAAAGTCAGCTCAGCTATTAGCTGCAATGATATCGCGCAGCACCATCGGCAGAATGCCCTTGTGGCGGATCTGCTCAAGCTCAGACGAGGTATCAACACGAGACCGCAGTTCATGCTGCTCGGTCGAACCGTCTTTGCGCTTAATCGTCAGCGTCACAGAGCCGCGTGGCTGCAGAGAATCAATACCCGCCAGATCAAAGGTCTCAGAGCCATCCAGGTTCAGTGAACCCAGCGTCACGCCTTCTGGCAATTGCATTGGCAGTACACCCATGCCCACCAGGTTGGACTTGTGAATACGCTCGAAGCTTTCAGCGATGATGGCTTTCACACCCAGCAGAGCAGGGCCTTTGGCCGCCCAGTCACGTGATGAACCAGTACCGTATAGCTTACCGCCGAATACCACCGATGGGGTGCCTTCCTGCTGGTAGCGCGAGGCTGCATCGTAGATCGACATCTTCTCCGCATCGCCATTGGCGTTGTAGTAGTTAGTTACCGCACCCGTCGTGCCCGGCAGCATCAGGTTTCGGGCCTTTACGTTGCCGAAGATACTGCGCAGCATGACGTGGTGGTTACCACGACGAGCGCCCAGAGAGGTCAGGTCGTTGGCATCCACACCGATCGACATCAGGTACTCGCCCGGAGGAGAGTCAGGGCGGATACGGCTCACCGGTGAGATATGGTCGGTGGTGGTGTTGTCATCACACATCACCAGCATACGTGCGTCGCTGATGTTGTTCAGTGAATCTGCTGGGGTTTCCAGAGCGAAGCCATCAAAGAACGAGATTTCCTGAATGTAGCTCGACTTCTCATCCCACTGATACACAGGGCCAGTCGGTGACTCCAGCTTCTGCCAGGTTTCCGGGCCACCCATGGAGTTTTCATAGGTTTCGCGGAAGGCGGTCGGGTCCATGCACTCGTGCATGGTTTGCGTGATTTCGGCGTTGCTTGGCCAGATGTCTTTCAGGAATACATCATTGCCCTGAGCGTCTTGGCCCAGTGGCTCTTTGGTCACGTCGATGTTCACGTTGCCCGCAATCGCCATGGCAATCACCAGCGGCGGCGACATCAGGAAGTTAGTGTCGACATCCGGGTGCACACGGCCTTCGAAGTTACGGTTACCCGACAACACAGAAGACACAATAATGTCATGGTCGCGCAGTGCTGTTTCAATGCTCGGCGCCAGCGGGCCAGAGTTACCCACACAGGTAGTACAGCCGTAGCCTGCGGTGTTAAAGCCCAGCGCATCCAGATGCTCCTGCAGCCCAGCTTTGGTGAGGAAATCAGTTGCTACTGGTGAGCCCGGTGCCATTGACGTCTTAACGCCGTCTGGCACTTTCAGGCCCAGCTCGTTGGCTTTCTTCGCCAGCAGGCCAGCGGCAATCAGCAGGCCTGGGTTTGAGGTGTTGGTACAGGCAGTAATCGCCGCGATCACGATGTCGCCGTCTTTTAAAGTGCGCTCTGGCAGAGACTGGAAGATACCGTTCTCGTCGGCCTTAACCGGCGTAACGGTCACTTCTTCAGGGGTACGATCGCCAGCACTCGCAGCCTGCTGGAATACCTTACCGATATCCCCCAGTGGCAGACGGTCTTGTGGGCGTTTTGGCCCAGCAACAGACGGCTCAACGGTAGACAGATCAAGATGCAGCAGGTCGGTGTAGCGTGGCAGCTTCTGGCCCGCTTTCCATGCCATGTTCTGCGCCTGGTAATACGCCAGCGGCAGGTCGCCATCACGGCCGGTCGCCTTCATATAATCAGCGGCGATTTCATCAAACGGGAAGAAGCCCATAGTCGCGCCGTATTCTGGCGACATGTTCGCGATGGTCGCGCGGTCTGGCAGAGACAGGTTCGCACTGCCTTCACCCACGTATTCCACGAATTTGCCAACCACACCGCGTGGGTATTTGCGCAGCATTTCGGTGATGGTCAGTACCAGGTCGGTTGCGGTCACACCTTCTTTCAGCGCGCCCGTCAGCTCAACACCGATTACTTCAGGTGCCAGCATTTCCATCGGCTGACCCAGCATAGACGCGCCCGCTTCAATACCACCGACACCCCAACCAACGATACCCAGCGCGTTGGCCATAGGCGTGTGGCTGTCCATACCGATCAGAGTATCCGGGATCATCAGGTCGTCTTGGTTTAAGTAGCCTTGCGCCAGATACTCCAGGTTCACCTGATGCACGATGCCAGTCTGAGGCGGAATAATACGAATCGTATCGAACGCCTGCGCACCCCACTTAAGGAAGGCATAACGCTCAGTGTTACGGGCAGCCTCCAGCTCACTGTTAATACGCAGCGACGCCGGGCTGCCGGTGTTGTCCATCGTCACCGTGTGGTCGATCACCAGATCAGCACGCACCAGCGGCTCAATAATGGAAGGGTTCAGGCCCATACGCTCAACCGCAGAGCGCATCGCCGCGAAATCAACGATCGCAGGCGTACCACTGAGATCGTGCATGATCACACGGCCCGCAGTGAACGGAATCTCTACCGGCTCTTGCCCCTGATGCGCTGGCCAGTTACCCAGTGCCTGCAACTGCTCGACGGTGATGCCGTTTTTACCGACATTACGGGCAATACCCTCAAGGATAGGGCGCAGAGAGAAGGGCAGTTCATCCAGATTGATACCTAAACGTGCGGCGGTGTCTGGCAGGCTGTGGTAACGATGAGACGTGCCTGGCAGCGTTTTGATTGAGCTGGATGGGTCAAATGAAGTCATGCTGGATACCTAGTTGGAGCAGGATGAGCTGATGTCTGTAGATTGTCCGCAATTTTAACGGCAAGAGGGGCTAAATCAAGGTTAACAGCCGCCGTTTGGGCGGGATTGTATACAACTTTGGGAAATACGAGCGTTTGCTCCTGCAGGCTGAGTGTCAGGTCGCGGGTGCCAGAGCAATAAAATATCGCAGCCCGCGGCCAGTACCTTCCGACCGTAGGCAGTTCTTGGCGAGTAAATCGCCTAAGTCACGGGTCGCAGTAGCCTTGGAGCACTTGCCAAGGGCCGCGTACTTTTGCGCACTGATGCCATTCGGAAAGCCATCCTTCCCGGCTTTGAAAACCTTGTTTAACACCGTCTTCTGCCGCTCTGATAACTCAGTATTTTTATGTCGCTGCCAGAATGCGGTTTTCTCAAAGATGGTCGCTACCTTATCGGCGGCTTCTTGCTGTGCTGCGATCAGTGTTTCGATAAACCAGCTGAGCCACTCAGTGATATCGAGCACGGTAGGGTCTTCGAGTTCTGACGAGTCACAGCAACTGGCGGTATTCAGCTGGCGATAGTATTCCTTTTTGTTCTTTTCGATATGCGTCGACATGCTGAGCACTACCGGCATGCCCAGGTCTTGTGCCAGTGCGTACTCGATGATGGCACGGCCGATACGGCCATTACCGTCATCAAACGGGTGGACAACCTCAAACCACAGGTGAGCGATACCAGCGCGGATCACGCCAGGTATTTGCTGGTACTCGTGCTGATTGAACCAGCTCAGAAACTCAGCCATTAAAGCATCAACATCCTGAGCAGCCGGTGCCTCATAATGCACTCGCTCATAACCTACTGGCCCAGAGACGATCTGCATGGGTTCGGGGCTATCACGCCATTGGCCAACAGTGAGTTCGCTATGCAGGATATTGTCTTCAAAGCCGGCGAGCACCATACGGTGCCAGTTGAACAGCATCTCTTTGCTAAGAGGCTTATTGAAGTGCTTTCGCACATCCACAAGCAGTGCAGCCATACCCTCTGCCTTAACATCAGCGACGTTGATGGGGGTAGGGGACAGATTCAGATAGTTCTGTAATGACGAACGCACACTGGCCGGATCCAGGTTCTCACCCTCAATCAGGCTGGTGTTGATCGCCTCATCCACCATTAGGTCTAACTGAGCGGCAATAGAATCGCCATCATCCGTCTGCGACAAGCGGCCGGAAAGCTGTGAGGCTTGCTTGGCATACTGGTAAGCAAGAGCCGACAGCTTGGTGCTGTCGTAGCTAAACTGGGGCCAGTGCTGGTGTTGCCAGATGTAGTTCATGGTCTGTCCGGGCGGTTGTGATGCGCAATATATAGTGCCGTGAGCCACAAATTTCAGATTTGCGGCTCATTATTGTTGGTTAAATGAGCCGTAAAGACAAGTTTTGCGGCTCATGAAAGGTTGTTGGGTGAGCCGGGAGAGTCAGGGGCGTAGGTTGGTGCCAGTCGACGAAAGTGTTGGCAGGGTGTCCATGTAATGTTGATCAGAGTAACATCCATCATTAGATCAATGAGAATGGAATCGAAAATGCTAGCTACTCATAAGGAAGCAGAAGAACGCTATACGATACTACGCAGAGTCGTTCTGGATGAAATCAATAAAGAATTTAGCTTAAGTAATCAGGTCGGTATGTCAGCCAGGCTGATTGATCAAATGGCGCTAAGTCAATCTAGATTATGGAGCCAATCACCCAACAGACAGGTGGATTGGGATTGGCGGGAAGGCTATTCCGCTTTTAAGTTCAGATACCCAAAACGTTTTGAAATGGCCTTATGGCATGATGAAATGCTTGTAAGTCTTAGTCTTGGGCGGCCAACATACAATGGTTCAAGGCTACGTCTGGATTTTATAGAAGGAAACCCGGATAAACCAAAAGATATCAAAGTTTTCGAACCAACTGTTTTAGCGATGGTGGCGTATGCTCAGGTACTAGGAGCTACAGAGCTACGGGTTATGCATCCGATAAATCAGGATGTTAAAAAATACTATGAACGCTATGGTTTTTCCTATGTATCCAAAGCAGATTATCTTTATATAACGTTGTGAGGCACAGACTATGAGTAATGATAAAGTCAAGAGTCTGGCGGAAAAGCGGAATGAGAAGCAAACTGAGACGATTCAGGATGCTATCAAGCGGGCAAAACAGCTTATCCGCAACAATAACGCAGAAAATCTTGAAGAGCCGGAAGGTCTTGCCTCAGGGGATATGAAGAAATTTCTGAATAACCCTGATGAATATGAAAAGGATGATAAAGATGAGTAATACAAAAGGAGCAAGCCTAGTGTCTGAGCAGGATAAGCAGCTGAAGCCACTTGCTGGTGAAGTCGATCCTAAAGATGCAAAGACAAAAGTGTTTTTGGCAATGCAAAAAGCGAAGAAAAAAATTAAAAAAACAAACAGTTTTTGATGTGGTCTATGGATAGTAATCTCTACGATCCATTTTCTCTTTTGCTCACGAAGTGAAATAAAAAATCATCAAGTTTTGGGACGGCCAACGAGAACGAAGGCGAGCGGCAGGCATCGCGGCTTGTAAGCTGCGCCTTTCTTAAGGCTCCTACCCACCGAAACCTTCCATCAAAGCAATCTGAGATTCTGGCACGCCTGAAATATGGCTTTTTCGCCTCAAAAGCCACGAATTCAAGGCATTTAGAGTCCAGCAGTTGTCGTACTTGATACGTGCAGGGCCACTTGGATTTACATCGCCATCAGGTATCATCTGCTAATTCTCAAAGGACGCTTCACCACAGGATAAAGGATAATGTCCGCTTACGAGTTTCAAGACAACGCTGGTAACCGCTATCGCTTGAGCAAGGGCGCTGGCCCCGCGTTTTTTTATCCTGAAAATATCTGCTCCGGGAGCACGCTTCGCGCCGAACTGCTGCTGGATGGAGTTGACAGTCAGGCCGTTGACGGTGGTTTTAATCATTTCTACTTCGACGTTCTTGCGCAGTTGTCTGCCAAGACCTCTAACCCTCGAAAGGCTCTGGCAGATGCATTGGCAGGGAATTACCTTACGCTTGAGCAGATAAATACCGCCTCAGCTATAGATGACTACGTACCCGACGAGCGACCATTCTTAAAAGCGCAGATTCAGGCCGCTCTCGACAAAATCATCGCTGAAGAGCGCCGTGAAGCTGCTATGCACGAGCGTCAGTTATCGAAAGAGAGCTTCGGTAATGTTGCATTGATTTATCTGGGAGGCTTTGCGTATCACGCCTATCGCTCAGGAAAGGAGCTTGTACTTTGGTTAAAAAAAGTCAGTGACCTGGTGAACCCGGTGGTTCGAATGGAGCATCGCTTTAAAGCGGCACAAGCTGCCTGGCTTCAGGACAATCTTGCAGACGCCGCGAACGTCTACGCCCAAACTTGCGTAGAGGGCGAAAAACGCGAGCTGGTCGAAGCACTGGGGTTTGATCCAACCACAATCACGCTCGAACAGCTAGATGAAGCGATGGCCATGGCCAGCCTGATTTGGGATGACCCCAACCTCAAGATGCAACTGACAAAGTTCATCAAAGACTACGTTTCTGCCCAACATAGCATCGAAATGACGGAGGCCCTCGGCGCCGAAGCATTGGGCATTCTGTTGTCGGTTATTCTGGTGGCGTTAACAGCAGGGGCCGCCTTACCTGCTGTGGGTATTAACGCTGTGCGTAAGTTTAAAGTACTGGGTGAGTTGCTGGTTGAATACGCCCGAGTAACGCAAAGAATAGCCCGACAGCAGAAGCGGTTTAGTGGGAAGGGTAAGGGTCCCGGCAAGCTAGAGTCGGTAGAGGGAAGTGTCAAGAAAACCGATGCGCATGGTGCGGAGACTGGACAGTTTTCTCGAAGATCTCCTGTGACACCAGAAAACGTGAACTGGGATGAGTCCGGCCCCGATGGGTTGCAAGTAGAAGACCCAAGAGACTTTCAAGTTGGCAAGCTCATGTATGAAGACCTACTAGCAAGCGGGAAAAGTCCAGACTTAGCACTTACTATTACACGAGAATTACTCGAGTCGGGCTCCGCTGAACCAATCCCCCGTATGTTACCTAAAGGCTCCACGCTGTATAAGGTGGTCCCTAAAAATGGCGGTCCACCTGGAAGAAATTCGCCATACTTCGTCACTAAAGAAACTTTCGATTCTTTACCAGAAAATGCGTCTTTAGCGGGTGATGCTCTAGGATTACCGCAAGTACCAAAAGAATTTGATGTATATACTATCAAAGCAAAAGAAGACTTCACTGTATATGAAAGCACTATTGCACCGTTTGAAGTCAATAACTCAGAATTTATAAGACATGGTGGAAAAACCCAAACTCTCGTTTTGAACCGGGATAAATTCACAAGCCCTTCATTGGTAAAATAGAATGTCAGATTTAAAGAGAATTAAGTTAGAAGCTAAAACATTGGAAAGTATGCTTTTGGCAAGTAAGAGTAGATTTGCACCAGAAGCATATGAGTCATTAAAACCATACTTTTCAAAAATTGAATCGATGGATCATTACGAACCAATAGGCAAAGTAAGATTGGTCAGGCTATTCATGGAAACAGATCTTAGTGACGATAAAGATCTTTTTGAATGCTATGGGAGGTTTGCAAACCTAGTGGAAGGTATAAATGTATAAATTTTAGTCAGCTCTTTGCAATGCCCGGTGAAATAGATACCGCCCCTGCGAATCTAACGAACTGGCCGGATAAATAGCATGACCCCAGAGATGAAAAAAAAGCTGCTAACCCGAAAATTCTCCAGTATTGAGTATATGCAGGAGCTGGAGCATTACATGGAGCAAGCGATACAGGGATTAATCGATGCACTGGATTACTTTGATCAACATTGCCAACACATCGATATGAGCACCTGGCAGCCCGCCGAGAAACCGGAGGCCTGGAGAGATCGCGCGCTGCCGAACTTCAAAGGTATTCTGTTCTCCATACGGGAAGGGATTGATAACGCTAAAATAGGTAAGACCTCTACGATCAGGGCGGCAACCGGAAGCATGCAGGGGCTGTCAAAGGATATGGATGTTTTAGGTGAGCGGTGGTGGCGATGTATTCCCCAGCCTGTTGCTTATGCGCACGGCGTTCCATTGGGTAGGGCTGAACAAATAGCTTCTAATATCTGGCACACGGTAGGAGAGTACTTCGAGGACGGCGAAATTGCTGATGAGGAAATCACTGGCTCGATAGATGAGCAGGATCTGCTTCGGTATCTGCAACCCGGTGAGCAGGTGTGAGGTATTCTTGGCGAGTTTATCGGGAATAGCCTCCGGCTGATTCACTTATATGGACCCGTCCCGTTGTTGCAAGCCATTTCGACGTTTCAGATTGAGATT
>CAJWBH010000033.1 GCA_913019975.1 Thalassolituus maritimus
AACGAGCCTCAGATGAGGCTCGTTATATGATCCCAAAACTGTGGGACAGCAGTGGTAACGGCGGGGCTTTTTGGTGGTCTTTTAGTTTACTACCAATCATTTCTCGACCATTGTCTGTTTCACGCCTGATTGCGCTTGCTCAGAAACTCGCTGAACGCTTCTTCCAGCTTGTCGTATTCATCCTCAAACATGTGCTTATATTTCTTCAGCGTATCCATGTGCCCCTCGCGGGCTTCGGCTTCCAGGGTTTTGCAGATATGTTGCAACCGCGTCGCCGCAACACTGGCCGACGAGCCTTGCAGGAACTTAGCGAGCGACACGACCTCTGCGGTATCAGTCCGCGCCAGCGCGCTCTTCAATTTAGCGACTTTTTCTTCACTGGCCTCATGAAATACATCAATTAATCTTCCTAGTCGCTCTTCCTGATTACTTACCAGCTTCATGACGGTTGGCTTATCCCACACGGGGTATATATCCAGGTCAGTGCTTTTTTCAACCACCAGCTGCTCTACAGGCTGATATTCGGCAGAGGTGACGGCTGACATCCATTGAGTCAGTGCTTTCCGCAGCTCTTCGTTATCAATCGGTTTGGCTAAATAATCGTCCATACCGGAGAGCAGGCATTTCTCACGATCTCCTGCCATAGCACTTGCAGTCATTGCGATGACAGGGATTCTGCAGGCACTATCGCCGGCATATCCCCCGCGAATCTGGCGAGTACACTCATAGCCGTCCATGGAAGGCATCTGACAATCCATAAGGATAAGATCAATCAGGTGGCCGGAGCGACGCAGCATATCGATGGCTTCTACGCCATTTCCGGCGGAAACGACTTCAGCGCCAAGGTGACGCACCATTCCCTCTATTACCGCCAGGTTAATCTGGTTGTCGTCAACCGCGAGAATTCTTCGCCCTGCCAGGGCGGCAGTTTTACCGCTGCTCTCCAGATTGGAACTTTTTTCGTCAGCAGATCCTGTTTTTAATCGGCGAACCGCATACTCCAGTTGCACCGGAGTAATGGGTTTCGATAAACGGAAGGCTCCATGCAAGTCGGGAAGTTCGATCTCTGTGCGCTTTACGTGAGGCACGGTGATGATGACTCCAGCGACGTTTTCATGAGGTACGAAGTTTTCGGCCAGAGTGGCATCAATGATTATGTAGCTACCTTTCCGGATATGCGCATCAGGCCGTGGGTGACGTGAGCTGATTGCTTGAGCACCCCAGCTTTTGAGAAGTTTTACCAGGTTTGCCGCTGAATCATCGGAGCGGTCAATGACATGGAAGTTGAGCCCGGAAAAATCGGGGTTTTGTTTTTCAGCTTCTGAACCTACTGCCAATTTCTGAACAAAAGTGGCTGTGAATTTAGTGCCTGATCCTTTTTCGCTCTGAACATCCAGTCTGCCACCCATTAACTTACAGAGTTTATTGGTAATAGTGAGTCCCAAGCCTGTACCACCAAATTCTCTTGTTACCGCCGCATCCTCCTGAACAAAGGCGTCGAAAATGGTTGGCAGTTTTTCTTTGCTTATACCGACACCGGTATCCTCTACTTCGATGCTCAATGTGGTGCTTTCTGCGTTTGTATTCTGCGTAGTCAGCCGTACAAGAATATGCCCTTTCAGCGTAAACTTGATCGCGTTATTAATCAGGTTGGTGAGTATTTGGCGGATACGGTTTGCATCACCGGAAAGCGAAGGTGACTGTACTTCTGAAACATCGAGAATGATCTCCAGACCTTTTTCTGACGCCGGGACTGACATGGATAGCACCAGATCTGAGATCAAGCGATTGAGGTCGTAGGGGATATTATCAATATCGAGTTTTCCTGCTTCGATCTTTGAAAAATCGAGGACATCATTAACGATCGCTGCCAATAATTGTGAGCTGGTATCTGCAAGATCAAGATACCGCTTTTCCTGAACTCTGAGTTCGCCGCGGCGAATCAACTGAAGCATACCAATAATGCCATTAAGAGGTGTCCGGATTTCATGGCTGACATTAGCAATAAACTGGCTCTTGGCGCGGCTTGCGGACAGTGCCATATTTCGTGCCTGCTCGAGTTCTTCGGTTCTCTGTTCGACGACGGCTTCGAGGTTAGTGTTTAAATCGCGGATTCGTTGTTCTGCTCGTTCCTGTTCGCTGATGTCCCGAATGATTGCAGAAACACCGATGGCCGCTCCCTTGGCCGTTTTGATGGGTGATACGCTGAGTTGGGTGGTCAGAGTGTGCTGATTTTTTGAGACAAGAGGTACGCGTAATGTCTCAGGTTGACCACCTTCAGCAACGCTGGCGATCACTTCTTTGACCCATTCCTGATGCTCGCCAGTGGCAAAGGTCTCGGTAAAGTCACTGTTTTCAATCTGGCGGCTGCTATAACCCAGGATGCTGGTTGCAGCGCTGTTCCAGCTTGTTATGGTTCCGTCCGTGCGCATCCCTATGATGGCATCCGTTGAGTCATCCACAATGGCACGGAAGCGTGCTTCGGTATCACTCAGATTTAAGGTTTTACGTACCTGCCGCTGGTAGAACAGGAACAGCACACTCAGTACGAAAGAAACAACTAAGGCGGCGGCGCTGAACCGCAACGTGTCTGAGATCGTTTGTTGCTGGATAAGCCGCGTTGGGGTCGCTATGGCAACCTTGATAAACCGATCACCATTGGAGCCGGGCATGTTCAGCTGGCGCTGCGTCAGGTAGTAGTGCGCTCCGTCGCTGTTTGCTGATACGAGTGCGGTACCGCGGTGAATAGAGTTTTGCTCTGCGCTGTACAGGTCGCTCCAGAGCGTGGCGTTTGCGAATTCAAAGCTGAAGGCCTCTCCCGATGTGGGTGACACAAGGATATGGCCATCGTGATCGTACAGGTACACTTTGCTTGTATTGGCTGCCAGGTTACTGAGACGAGACAGCAGGAAATAGGCGTCAAAGTTAAGAACCAGTGCGCCGAAAAGATGGCCATCTTGCGCATATATCGGCATGACGAGTCGGTAAACTGATTGATGTGGATAGGAAACGCGCCCGTATTCTTTATTCAGTTCAATATCGGATAGGTAGAAGTCGTTGGCTCGGATATAGGGCAGTATTTCAACGTAATCGCGGCCCCGCTTCTCCTGAAGTTCGGTACTGTTTGCAACCCGGGTGCTGCTGCCGGTGCGCTGCACACGAATAATTTCCGACCAGTTGCCGTCATTGATCAGATAGCGCGCCTGCAACGCGTGAGCGTTATTTTCAATGTAAGCTTGAAAGATGGTTTCCAGACGGGCTTTCCATTGTGCCTGCCGGGTATTGTCGAGCGGATCGATACCGCCGTTGCCTGAGGACCGCACTATGCCATGTATGGGTGGAGTCGCATAAAGGAAGCGTAGCTGGTGATAGTCCCTTTCGAACTGCTTGGCGAGTTCATCGATGATGGCGCTCTGCTGCTCGCCTGAAGCCTGCTGATACTGATCAAACACGCGCTGTTCAGACAAGTAGTATTGGCCGACTGTCACGAGTGTGAGCAAGAGAAGCAGGCCGAGTACCATGGTTTGTGGTCGTATATAGGCAGCTTGCTGCTGTTTGCTCGTGTGCCTCAGAAACATGGGGCTGCCTCTCGTGAACGTTGGCCTGTTCTCAAGGTTTAGTTCAAAGAGGCCAATATTCAATTCGATACTATGTGTGTCTCCTGACAATCAGGACGAGACTCGGCTATCAGAACGGCAGTCTCGTCAGCGCTTATCGGATAGCTTGTTGAGCAGCAGGACAGGCACGAGGCCGATAACGACAATGAGTAAAGATGCGGTGGAGGCCTCGGCGATGCGCTCATCGCTGGCCAGCTTATAGACGCGGGTCGCCAGCGTTTCAAAATCGAACGGGCGCAACAGCAAGGTAGCGGGTAGCTCGCGCATACTGTCGACGAAGACAAGGATGCCCGCTGCCAGTATTGAGCGGCTCATCAATGGCAGGTGGATACTTTTCAATACGCGCCATGGAGTCGCTCCCAGGCTGCGAGCGGCTTGATCGTATATCGGAGGAATAGCTTCCATGCCACTGTTGGTCGAGTTGAACGCCACGGTGAGAAAGCGCACGACATAAGCATATACAACGATGGCAACCGTACCGGTCAGTAGTAGCCCAGTCTGAATATCAAACTGCTCGTCAAAGAAGGTAGCGATGGCGCGATCGAATTGCGATACCGGGGCGAACAAGCCTACTGCCAGCAAGGCACCGGGTAGCGCATAACCCAGTGTTGATAGTTGGATAGAAAGGTTCACGGCTTTGCTGTCAGTCAGACGCTTAGCGTACGTCAGGACAAGCGCGATGATGACAGCGGCCAGTGTCGCTGACAAAGCCACTTGCAGGCTATTGCCGATAAACCCGGTAAAGCCATGTCCTAGCAGTGGATCACCTGTGGTCAGTGCGAAATACGCGAGGGTGCCACCAGGGATCAAGCTGCCCAATACGACAGGCAGAACGCACAGTAATGTCGCGCCTGCTGCTACTAGGCCTGTCAGCTGGGTGCGCTGAAGGTTACCGTCGCGGGCGATGGCTTGAGCCTGAGACGGGCGCCGGTTGTACTTTTCGATCACGATGAGCAGAACAACAAAGCTGAACATGACCGCCGCTAACTTCAGTGCCGCAGCCTTATCCCCCATTGAAAACCAGGTTCGGAATATGCCCGTCGAGAAGGTGGGTACGGCGAAGTAATCAACCGTGCCGTAATCCGCCAGCGTTTCCATCAAGACCAATGCTAGGCCACCCACTAAGGCGGGTCGGGCTGCTGGTAAGGCGATGCGCCAGAATGCATAAAACGGACTGGCCCCCAAGGTGCGCGCTGCATCATAAAGTGTCGCCGAGCGTTGGATAAAGGCCACACGAACCAGTAGGTACACATAGGGGTACAGCACCAGACTGATAATGAAGGCCGCACCACTCAACGAGCGTATTTCAGGAAAGTAATACTCACCAGCATACAAGCCAGTCAGGCTTCTGATCAGGGTCTGCACCGGGCCACTGTAATCCAGCAGATCGGTATAAACATAGGCGACGATATAAGCAGGGGCGGCGAGTGGCAGCATTAACGCCCAGGTCAGAATTCGACGTCCGGGGAACTCGGTTGCAGCGGTGAGCCACGCCGTTCCCACGCCAATTACAGTGGTATAGAGCGCGACCTGAACCATCAGGAGCAGAGTGTTACCTACGTATCCGGGCAGAACGCTACTGCTGATATGTGACCATGTTGATGTCGTTGGAGCGAACAGGGAGGTCAGAATGACAATAACGGGAACAAGCGTAAAAACAGAAATAAGAAAACTGCTGATTAGCCAACGCCATTGCGTCTGTTGGTTTTGCATGCCGGCTCTAATATTACGCGTGAGGTTGGTGTAGTATAAAGAACCATTCGCATATGTGACACCTGTTATTCGAGCCCGCCTGTATGCCGTTAGTTTTTTCTCAGATAAGCCACAGTTACGGTGCTACTCCCGTACTTCACGAGCTGGATTTTGCCGTCGAGCCTGGTCAGATTACTTGTTTATTGGGGCCATCGGGCGGTGGCAAAAGCACCCTGCTCCGCCTTGCCGCTGGGTTGGAGAAAGTTCAGCGTGGTGAGATCCACGTGGATAATGAAGTGCTGGCGAATGATGGTCTGCACCCGCCCCCGGAAGCTCGCCCGGTGGGGCTGATGTTTCAGGAGAATGCACTGTTTCCGAATATGACAGTGGCAGAAAACATTGCCTTCGGTATTCGGGATCTGAGCCGACGCGAGCAGCAGGAAAAAGTGAAAGAGCTTCTCGAGCTGGTTGGCTTGGACGAATATGGACAGCGCTATCCGCATCAATTGTCTGGTGGACAGCAACAGCGAATTGCACTGGTGCGTTCATTGGCACCGGAACCAAAAATTCTGCTGATGGACGAACCCTACGCGAGTATCGACATCACGCTGCGCCGGACATTACGGGAAGCGGCTCGCCGTACTATCAAAGAAAAAGGTACGACGGCCCTTCTGGTTACTCATGATCCTGACGAAGCAATGGAAATGGCAGACAGCATTGCCGTGCTCGATCAGGGTGTGATTGCGCAGGTCGGGACTCCGCAAGAAGTGTTTGAGTCACCCGCGACCGTGGCCGTGGCGACACTGTTCGGCGGGTCTCAACGACTGGCTATTACTGCAGCAGATGAACATGGGTTTGATACTGCGTTCGGCAGAATTCAGGCAGAGGCTGAGCGATTGAGTAGCTATCGCGACGCACACACCCTTGTGGTCAGGCCAAAAGGATTAAGTTTGAAAAAAAATGAAAAGTCGGACGTCGTTATTTCCGGTCTCAGATATATTGGCCACGATTGGCTGGCTTTTCTTACTAACAACAATACGCCATCTGCAACTGAGCCATTGAGAGTACTGATCGATGATGTGAGTCAGTATCAGCTGGGGGATCGCGTGGATTTGATCGCGAACCAGACCGGCGTCTTTCTATTTAAATAAATCTGGAGAACGTATGATTTCTTTTAGCAGAAAACTGCTAGCCAGCACGATGGCTGTAGCACTGAGCCTACCTGTGTTTGCTGCTGACGTGGTGAATATTTACAGCGCGCGTCACTACGACACAGACATCGCTTTGTATGAAAACTTCGAAAAGCGCACAGGCGTGAAGGTCAATCTGATCGAAGCACCAAGTGATACTCTGATTGAACGAATCGTTAACGAAGGCAAATACTCTCCAGCCGATATTCTGGTAACGGTCGATGCGGGGCGCCTATTTCGCGCGGAGCAGCGTGGCATTTTCAGTCCGGTAGAATCAGACGTGCTGGATGCTCGTATTCCCGCTCACCTCCGTCATCCGGATGGCTTGTGGTACGGCTTGTCGAAGCGTGCGCGAATTATTATTTACAACAAAGAGCGCGGTCTGCCTGAAGGCCTGAATTCCTATGAAGATATGGCTGACCCAAAGTTCAGCAAGCAGATCTGCGTTCGTTCATCATCTAACATTTACAATATTTCATTGCTGGCATCATTGGTTGAACACGATGGTGAAGAAGCCGCAGAGGCGTGGGCACAAGGGGTGATGGATAACCTGCTGAAGAAACCACAAGGCAATGACGTTTCTAATATTCGTGCAGTGGCGTCGGGTGAGTGTCGGATCAGTATCGTAAATACCTATTATGTTGCGCGTTTGCAGGCTGAAGGCGATGAAAGCGTGAAAGCGGTGGGTGTATTGTTCCCGAATCAGGAAGAAGGCGGATACGGAGCACACGTTAACATCAGTGGTGCGGGTGTATTAAAGCATGCACCTAACCGTGCTAATGCAATTGCATTTCTAGAGTACCTGACGGAGCCTGAGGCACAGAAGTATTTTGTCGAAGCAAACCACGAATATTCTGTGGTTGAGGGCGCGGAAACAGACTCCGTACTTGAGGCGATGGGAGACTTCAAAGAAGACACCATTAATGCAAGCGCCTTGGGCGAGCATCAGGTGACGGCAGTTAAAATCTTTGACCGCGTGGGTTGGAACTGACCACCGGCACAGGAAAACTGATCGCAAGATCAGCCAGTCAAAGGGCGCTCAATGAGCGCCCTTTTTCGTTGTGACTGTTATTGCTGTCTTTGCTTTATTGGGTATACGGATTTAATGGTTGATGGGGCACCTTCACCCCATCAATCTGATAC
>CAJWBH010000034.1 GCA_913019975.1 Thalassolituus maritimus
GTGTAGTTTTACCGTGGTCAACGTGACCGATAGTACCCACGTTTACGTGGGGTTTTGAGCGTTCAAACGTTTCCTTTGCCACCGTCTTGGCCCTCAGGTTGTAAGGTTTATGCTAAAGCTTCGCCGGCGTGCCGACTATATATGAGAGCCGACATCATACGCGCGCGCGGAATCCTGTCAACAAAGGCCGTCACCTCAAGACCGGCTGGGCGTCAGAATGGCGTCAGGCGAAGGTTTTTTCGCTTTAATTGGACTTACAGTCAAAAGTGTGAGGAAATCGCCGCCGAAAACGTGTACATTATCGCGCGAAATTTCACTCTGCTAACCGAGTAACGTTATGACAGACCTCTCTAAATACAGAAACATAGGTATCTTTGCCCACGTTGACGCGGGTAAAACTACCACCACGGAACGTATCCTGAAGCTGACCGGTAAAATTCACAAAACCGGTGAAGTACACGACGGCGAATCCACTACTGACTTCATGGAACAGGAAGCTGAGCGTGGTATTACCATTCAGTCTGCTGCTGTTACCTGTGAATGGGCAGGCCACCGCCTGAACGTTATTGACACCCCTGGACACGTTGACTTCACCGTTGAAGTTTATCGTTCCCTGAAAGTACTTGATGGCGGCATCGGCGTATTCTGTGGTTCAGGCGGCGTTGAGCCACAGTCTGAAACCAACTGGCGTTACGCGAACGACTCAGAAGTTTCGCGTATCATCTTCGTGAACAAGCTGGACCGTCTGGGTGCAGACTTCTACCGCGTTGTTGAGCAGGTGAAGAAAGTACTGGGCGCCAAGCCACTGGTTATGGTTCTGCCAATCGGTACCGAAGACGAGTTCGTTGGTGTTGTCGACCTGCTGAGCAAAAAAGCTTACGTATGGGATGACTCTGGCCTGCCAGAAAACTACGAAATTCAGGACGTTCCAGCTGACATGGCTGACGACGTTGAGATGTACCGTGAACAGCTGATCGAAACCGCCCTGGAAGCAGACGAAGACCTGCTGATGGAATACCTGGAAGAAGGTACAGAACCATCCATCGAAGATCTGAAGCGTTGCATCCGTGAAGGTACCCGTACTCTGCAGTTCTTCCCAACCTACTGTGGTTCTGCCTTTAAGAATAAAGGTGTACAGCTGGTTCTGGACGCGGTTGTTGATTACCTGCCAGACCCAACGGAAGTTGATCCGCAGGATCTGACCGACGAAGAAGGTAACCCAACTGGCGAAAAAGCCATTGTATCTGCTGACGAGCCATTCCGTGCTCTGGCGTTCAAGATCATGGACGACCGCTTTGGCGCTCTGACCTTTATCCGTATCTACTCGGGTAAGATCAATAAAGGTGACACCGTACTGAACTCTGCAACCGGCAAGACTGAGCGTATCGGTCGTATGGTTGAGATGCAGGCAGACGATAAGAGCGAGCTGACCTCTGCACAGGCCGGTGACATCATCGCTGTAGTAGGTATGAAGAACGTTCAGACTGGTCACACTCTGTGTGATCCTAAGCACGAATGTACTCTGGAAGCCATGGTGTTCCCGGATCCGGTTATCTCTATCGCGGTTAAGCCGAAAGACAAAGGCGCTGTTGATAAAATGGGTATCGCGATCGGTAAACTGGTTGCTGAAGATCCATCATTCCAGGTTGAAACTGACGAAGATTCTGGTGAGACCATCCTGAAAGGTATGGGCGAACTGCACCTGGACATTAAAGTCGACATTCTGAAGCGTACTTACGGCGTTGAGCTGGAAGTAGGTGCTCCACAGGTATCTTACCGTGAGACCATCACTTCTTCGATCGAAGACAGCTACACGCACAAGAAGCAGTCTGGTGGTTCTGGTCAGTACGGTAAGATCGATTACCGCATGAAGCCAGGTGAACCAGGTACTGGTTTCGTCTTCAAGACCTCTGTCGTGGGTGGTAACGTTCCTAAGGAATTCTTCCCAGCCATCGAGAAAGGCTTCAAGGCAATGATGGACGAAGGTCCTCTGGCTGGCTTCCCGGTACTGGACGTTGAAATTGACGTGTACGACGGTGGCTACCACGCGGTTGACTCCTCTGCAGTTGCGTTCGAAATCGCTGCAAAAGGTGCATTCCGCCAGTCTATGCCTAAAGCCGGCGCTCAGCTGCTCGAGCCAATCATGAAGGTTGACGTCTTCTCTCCAGAAGACAACGTTGGTGACGTAATTGGTGACCTTAACCGTCGTCGTGGCATGATCAAAGATCAGGAGCCAGGCTCAAGCGGCGTGCGCATCAAAGCAGACGTTCCACTGTCTGAAATGTTTGGCTACATCGGCCACCTGCGCACCATCACTTCTGGTCGTGGTCAGTTCTCTATGGAGTTCAGCCACTACATGCCTTGCCCACAGCAGATTGCTGACAAGGTAATGGAAGAAGCGAAAGAGCGTAAAGCTAACAAGTAAGTTGCCTTAACGCTGAAACCCCGTCCGGTTCGCCGCGCGGGGTTTTTTATTGGCTGACATTTCACCCTGATGGGGGAAGACAGATAGCGCCAGATTGATTATTATTTCGCCAAATCACAGAGGAAGTTAATAATGATATCAAGACGTCTCCATGCCGCTGTACTGGCACTTAGCCTTTATGGTCTGTCGGCCCACGCGAACAACTGTGACGACATCGATTGCCCGCAGGAACCCATAGCCGACGGATGTTTCGATCAGAGCTGTGAACTTCCACCCGAAAATGAAGCGCCCGCCTGCGATGGACCAGACTGCCCTCCTATCGACGAATGCCAGGACCCGCAAAGCTGTGAAGACCCTGGAGATGGGTCGGGAGAAACACCGAATTACGCGGTCAGTGTCGCGTCCGACAGTACAGTGACCATCCTCAGTACCGACATCACCGCCGACGGTCAGATCTACGTCGAAGGTAGCCCAGTCAAAGGGATCGCCACCGACAATCAAGGCGCATCGGTGACCTTTGATACCAACGGTGAATTCAGCACGCTTGAAGAAGGCGTCACTGAAGAGGTGACATTCGAGGTATACACAACCGGTACCGATACCGCTTATGCGATCATCACTGTCACGGTCACAGGCGTGACACAGGAAGAGACCGAAGTTAGCCTCAATGCTGGTGTGACTACCCACGACACGTTATCTCGCAACGGAGTATTCAACGAAGGAGAGTTTGTAACTGTCTGGATGGACACCCAGCAACTGGCCGAAGGTGAAGCCATTGTCATCCGTGATATTCCAGAGCATATGGAATACGTTGAGACGCTCTCTGCAGATCTACCGGCAGACGCCAGCAGCAATATGGCGTTCCGTACTGAGATACTGGGCAGCTTCTACCGGGCAGAGGATCGCATTCTTCGCATAAGCCCACGTAGCGGAGACGAAACTTCCACACCGGCTGCACATGTGGTCTTCAAAGTAATTGCTTCAGAGAGTGACGAGCCCACAGTACTACTTATCGAACGCCTGGACAGTGAGGGTCTTGAAGCGACTAATGCAACGGTCGAAATTCCACCTGCTCAATCTGCTAAGTATTACCTCGAAGTGGCGCGCAGCGACTCAGGTGCAACCCTTGCTGCCTGGCCCCCAGCAACACAAGAAGAAGACTTCGTTACACTTGAAACAAGTGTCTCCGCGGAAACAGGAAGCCTCACCTGCTCAGATTCGGAGACCCTATCTGATAATGGCCTACTCAATGGTAACGGAACGGCAACCGCTAGTTGCTCAGATGGCGTCGTGACAGCCAGCAACACCGATGCAAGTGTATCGGCAGAAGCACCGCTGACCCTCCCTTTGATGTTCACCAGCGAAGAGTCAACAAGCCTTGTTGCCGGCGGAAGCATATCCTTCAGTGACGCCAGCAGCATTAGCCTGGAAGCAGCAGCACAGGCCCCCGTAGGTGCAGGTGTAGAGCCCATTCTTATTCTGGAATATCCGTCCAACCCATATGCTGCACTCCGACTCAAGCTTCCAGACGGTGTTGAAAAAGCCACCAATCTGACCGTGGACTTATTACTGGACCCAGATTCATCAGAAATCTACCCTGCCGAATTTGACTGCATACAAATATCCACGTCGTCGACTCTGAACGAAGAAAGCCTTATCGTCACCTGTACACCAGACCATGTACATATAGCGTTCCCAGTAGATATGGCAGTAGAAAATCAGGCGGATTTTGAAGATGGCCTCGCTCGGATCGATGTTGATTTCACCACGACAGATAGCGAAGGGACAGCTACCGCGTCTGTACTGACAATAAGTAAGTATGATGAGATCGACAGTGCTGTCGCCTATTACGCTGACTACACCATCGACTTTGAAGAAGACAAAGACTCCCTGGGAATCTTCGCCGCACTGTTAGCTCTTATCAGCTTTGGCCTTTATCGCAGACGTAATCAGGTAAGCTAGGCCAACCACCAGGCCAGTGATCATTCCTAGGATGTGGGCTGGCTTGGTTTTCTTTCCTGGCATCGCGTCAATTGAGTGGCCAGTGAGCATTTCCCAGCCACTCTCGCTACCGAAAAACCCAAGCTCATGGGCAGAAAACAGAGCGAAAATAACAGCGGTAACCATCATCATCCAGAAGTCACGGGTTCGATACCCCTCCGCAATAATCAACACCAGCAAGAGCACAAACGTACCTGAGGCCACACCACTAAAGCCAAGGGATATGTGGCCGGGTGCAGTCAATATCAGCTTATAAGCGGCCGTTATCGTAATCACAGCGATAAGATAAATAACAAACGCCCGCCGGTTTATCTGCTCACACACAAGGCTACTGGCCAGAAGCACAATGATGTTCCAGAGGTAATGATCCCAGGAACTGTGGACAAACACAGCCGTAAAGGTACGCCACCACTCTCCCTCTTCAATAATGGCAGCGCGATCAAACCTCAGATAGTTATCCGCCTCAGGAACGAACATCAGTGCCGTTACCGTAATCCCGAGCGTAATTGTCACCCATGAGTGCGACAGAAAATCAGAACGCACCCGTGCCCAGGTTAGCCCCAGCACATTGGCCAGCGCTCTGAAAAAGTTAAGCTGCATCGGGATCAGGCTCTTCACCGACAAAAAGAAGTGCGAGTTTCCAGGTAATCACGCCCACTAAAAACCCTGCCAACAGATCGACCACGTAATGCTGCTTAGCTAACAGCGTAGAGGCAATAATTGGCAAATACAAAAACAGGCTCCACACCCACCAGAAAGTTCGCACACCATGCATATGACTGGCGACAACCATGACCGTCGCCGCCAATAAAGTCTGAGACGCATGCAAACTCGGCAAGAGATTGACCCCGGCATCAAGACTACGCAGCATCATCAGTCCGCTGCAAGTCCAGTCAGTACAGATAAACGCCTCATGGGTGATCTTCAATGGTACAAATGCGAAACAAAGGCAGGCAATCACTACGGACAGCACCAGCGACAGCGCATAACGAAGATACAGAGTAAAAGGCATATCGAGCAGGGCGGGAATGATCAGGCCCGGAATATAAAGAAAGTAGATAAACGCAAATTCTGGAATCAATGGAATCGCATCATCAAGAGGCAAACCCACCTCCCATGAATCTATAGAGTCCATTCTCGCAGCGTTGTACTGCTGTAAAACCTGGTAGGCAACCAACTGAATAATAGCAACGAGAACACCAATGATGATGCGGCCCACGCGTATATCTGCAATTCGATAATCGTACTTTGTTCTTAACGGCATGGTACTTCGATACTGATCAAAACAGCATTGTAGCCCAGGACTTCTGAAAAAACCGGCCTCTGGAAACCACAAAGACCTACCTGAAGAGTAATTAAGAAAGTCAAATAGCAGACACAAAAAAGCCCGCATGAAGCGGGCTTTTTCTGATTCTGCATCTTTCTTCACCGCA